>CAVUXJ010000004.1:0-371379 GCA_963745495.1 uncultured Acidobacteriota bacterium | reverse complement strand
GGGTGCTCGAATCGTTTTCGATCACAGCAAAGAGCGCCTGGGATTCCGCCGGCTTGGAGAGGTAATCGTCCATGCCGGCGGCGAGGCACTCGCTCGCGATCGCCCTGCATGGCGTGGGCCGTCATCGCGACGATCGGCACGTGGGCGCCGGTCGCCCGTTCGCGCGCGCGGATGGCTTCGGTCGCCTCGAAGCCGTCCATCTCGGGCATCTGCACGTCCATCAGCACCACGTCGAAGGCTTCGCGCTCGATGCGCTCGATCGCTTCTCGGCCGTTCTTCGCCACGATCGACCGTGTGCCCGCGCCTGCTGAGCAGGCCGACGGCCACCTGCTGATTGACCAGGTTGTCCTCGGCGAGCAGCACGCGAAGACTGCGGCGCGCAACGAGCCGGGCCGCGGCCAGGCGACGTGGACGCGTCGGCGCGCCGACGCGCTCCAGCGCACGCGTAGATCGCCTCGAGCAGATCGGACTGCGTGATCGGCTTCGTCAGGTAGCGCGGCGACGCCCAAGCTCGCGGCAGCGCGAGGCGATCGCCGTACTGGCCCGACGAGGTGAGCATCATGATCGTCGCCCCGGCCAGCGTCTGGCTGCTGCCGGATGCGCTCGGCGACGTCGAAGCCGTCGAGGTCCGGCATGTTCGCGTCGAGCAGGACCAGGGCGAAGGGATGTCCCCGCTCGTGCGGCTGCCAGCAGCGCCTCGAGCGCCTCGCGGCCGCCTTCCACCGCCGTCGGCTTCATCTGCCACCTGGTCGAGCGACTCGACGAGGATGCGGCGATTGGTCGCGTTGTCGTCGACGACCAGCACGGGCAGCTGCAGCGAGGAACGTATCCGGGTGCTCGGCCTGTGGCAGCTCGCCGACGCCGAACGAGGCCGTGAAGTGGAACGTGCTGCCGCTGCCCGGCCTCGCTCTCGACCCAGAGACGGCCGCCCATCAATTGCGCCAGGGCTCGGCGAGATCGTCAGTCCCAGACCCGTGCCGCCGAACCGGCGCGTCGTCGAGCCGTCCGCCTGGTGGAACGGCTTCGAAGATCGTCGCCTGCTTCTCCGCGGGGATGCCGATGCCGGTGTCGGTGACCGTGAAGTGGAGGCCGACGCCGTCTCGCCGCTCCGGTCCTCGACCGAGACCGCGACCGCCACATGGCCCCGCTCGGTGAACTTGATCGCGTTGCCGACCAGGTTGATCGACGATCTGCCGCAGCCGGTCCGGATCGCCGACGAGCGCTGCCGGCACGTCGGGCGGCGACGTCGACAGATCAGCTCGAGGCCCTTCTGCTGCGGCCCGCATGCGCGAGCGGCTTCAGCGTGTCGCCGACAAGCGTCGCGCGAGCGAGAACGGCGATCGCCTCGAGCTCCAGCTTGCCCGCCTCGATCTTCGAGAAGTCGAGGATGTCGTTGATCACCGTCAGCAGCGACTCGGCCGAGTGACTTGACGGTCCCGAGGTAGTCGCGCTGCTCCGCCGTGAGATCGCGTGTCGAGGGCGAGCTCCGTCATGCCGATGATGCCGTTCATCGGCGTGCGGATCTCGTGGCTCATGTTGGCGAGGAACTCGCTCTTGGCGCGGCTCGCTTCCATCGCCCGATCGCGCGCCCCGACGAGCTCCTCGTTGACGCCCCTCAGCTCGGCGGTGCGGGCGTCGACGGCGCCTTCGAGGTCCAGCTGCTGCAACTGCAATTGCCGATCGCGCCGGTCGATCTGGTCCATCATCTCGTTGATGCCGCCAACCAGCTGCCCCAGCTCATCGTCGCTCGACGTGTGCCCGCGAAGGTCATAGCGGTGCTCGTCGGTCACCGCGCGCGCGAGAGCGGTCAGATCCTGGATCGGCCGCGAGATCACTCGCTGGAATCGCATCGACAGCGCGAGGGCGAGCCAGAACGTCGCGAAGAGGACGATGGCCAGAACGCGCGCGAGCGCGACCGCGCGCGCCCGTGCGCGATCGGTGTCCGCGGCCACCCACACCGTGGCGACCGTGGCACCGCGATCCATCACGGGATGCGAGACGCGAAGCGGGCGTCCCGAGAGGAGAGGCCAGGCGGGCAGTGATGAGATCCATGACCGGTGGCGCTCGAGGGCGGCCGGATCGCGCTCGAAGCCGGCGAACACACGGCCATCCGGCAGGACGATCCCCGCGGCGGCGACATCCCGATCCACGGCCAGCGCCCTGAGCGCCGTGGTCGCCTCCTCGACGTCGCCGCGCGCGACGGCGGCGGCGCTGTTGACCGCCGCCAGTTCTGCCAGAGCGGCGAGATCGCGCGAGAGCGTGCTACGTGCGAGCCACGCGTCGTAGGTGATGAACACGCCGAACGCCACCACCATCGACATCCCGCCGATGAACATCACGATCGCGTTGATTCTCCACGCGATGGACAGCCTGCGGAACCACCGGACGATCCTCATGCGTCGTGGGAGCCCGGGGGTCGGCCGCGACCCCCGTCGGACGCGCGGCGATCTTTGGCATACGACTCGATCTGCTTCTCCATGTCGACGTAGCACGTCGGGCAGATCCCGTGGCTGAACTGCGCGTCGGAGTGGTCGGCGATGTACGCTTCGACCTGGAGCCAGTACCGATCGTCGCCGCGAATGCGCTTGCAGTAACTGCAGATCGGCAGCAGGCCGCGGAGCTGCTTCACGTTCGACAAGGCCGCCTGCAGTTCCGCCACGCGATCCGTGAGCCGCTCCTGCAGCGTCAGCACCCGGACGCCGACATTGACGCGCGCCCGGAGCTCTTCGGGATCGAAGGGCTTGATGATGTAGTCGTCGGCGCCGGCGTCGAGGCCGGCCACCACGTCGCGGCGGCTCTCGAGCGCCGTGAGCAGGATCAGGTACAGGTTCGCCAGCGGCCGCTCCCGGCGTACGCGGCGCAGCACTTCCGGGCCGTCCATCAACGGCATCATCCAGTCGAGGATCGCGAAGGTCGGCACCTCGACGCCTTCCAGGTGCTTCCACGCCTGGGCGCCGTCGGCCACGGCCGTCACGTCGAACCCCATGCGCTTGAGGGTCTTGGCCAGCACTTCCCGCGCCATCCGATCGTCGTCTGCAATCAGCGCATGCATCGCGTCACTCCGTCACGATTTCCCGCCGCTCCGGACACCCCAAGCATTCCCGAAATCCGACGCCAGGACGAGCCCTAAACCCCACTTATCGGCCGATCACCGCGTCGATACCAGTGTGGCCCCGCGGAGGCACGAGTTCGAGAGTCCACCCGACCCCGAGGGCCCGGCGCCCTGGTTTCCTCCGGAAATGTGCTTGCTGATAAAATCATCCCGACTTGAAGCAGGCCCTCGTCGCTCTCGCGATCGCGATCGCGCTGCCATACGCGTACGCTCCGCTCTACCGGTTCCCGGATCCCGTCCCATTCGCGGGCTCGGCTTTTCTGAACCCGTACTCTAACCTGCGTGGCACCTGGCAGCGCGCGAACCTGCACGCCCACAGCCGGCAGTGGTGGGGCTTGACCAACGGCAATCAATCAGCTGACGAGGTCGTGCGGGCGTATCGCGCGATGGGGTACAGCGTCGCCGGTGTCTCCGACTACCACAGCATCACCGCGCTGAAAGACGTCCCGACGATTCCGCTGTACGAGCACGGCTACAACGTCATGAAACGCCATCAGCTCGCCATCGGGGCGCGCCGCGTGGACTGGTTTGATTTCCCGTTGTGGCAAACGCTCAGCAACCGCCAGCTGGTCATCGATCGGGTGGGTCGAACCGCCGACCTGGTGGCGCTCAACCATCCACCGTCCCGGGATGGTTACTCCACCGACGATCTGCGGCGGCTGGGAGGCTACCAGCTCTTGGAAATCGTGAACGGCCCGCATCGATCCGAGGATTCCTGGGACGCGGCGCTTTCGAGTGGTCACGCCGTCTGGGCGCTCGCCAACGACGACACGCACGACCTTGCCGATCAGGCCCGGACCGCGATGGCGTGGAACATGATCGACGCGGCGTCCCCGTCCACGCGCGATGTTGTCGACGCACTACGCGCGGGCCGGACGTACGCCGTCTCGCGCACCAGCGACACCACTTCAGGGGTTCAAACCGTTCTGGCTGGAATCGAATTCAGCGACGGCACCCTTCTCGTCACGTGCGCCGGCGAACCGTCGACGTTCAACTTCGTCGGTCAGGACGGGATCATCCGCAAGACAGTGAAGAACGCGATGAGCGCGTCGTACACCTTCGCCGGCGACGATACGTACATCCGCACGGTCATCGAATCGCCGCGCGCGCTCCTGTATCTCAATCCCGTCCTGCGATACGACGGGATCCGCCTGCCCGCACCGTCTGCGAGCGTGAACGTCATCGGCAGCTGGCTGCAACGGGCGGGGCTTCTGATCGTCGCCGTGGCGCTCCTCGTGATGTATCGGCGGCGGCGAGCCGGCGTTCTGGTCTCTCCGTCTGAGGCCCTTCTCCCGCGCGACGACCGCAAGACGGCCTGAACATCATCTGGTTACTCTGGTCATCTGGTTATTGATTGATTCATTGACCAGATAACAGATAACCAGATCCAGAGTCAGGCCGGGCAAGGGTCCCGCTCGACAATCTGGCGCACCTTCTCGCGAAACGTCGCGACCCAGCCGGCGGCGTCGTCGAGGCCAAACCCCAGCCAACGACCGTGCTCGTATTCGGAGAAGCGCGCGCCTCGGAATAGTCCTTCGACTCGAGAAGGCGTGAGAGCGCTCAGATACTGCGCCAGGTGGACGCGGCCGGCCTCGGAGATTCGCGTGTCGTCGAACGTCGCGCCGTCATACGGCAGGCCCTTCAAGCTGACGAGACATTGGCTCGGATTGGACCAGATAGGAACCCCCCGCCAGCCGCTCAGATCCACCTTGTGCGGCCCGAAGGTCGAGCCGAGATCCTGGATGATTGCGAAAGGTTGCGGGCAGGGCTTGTGCGAGTCGCCGTCCTGTTCGGAGAGACAGACGAGCCGTTGGTTCGACGCCTTGTTGTCCCAGTGCGCGAGAAAGACGGCCATCAGCCGGAGCGCGTCGAGCTCGGCGCGGCTCGCCCCTGGCGTTGCATCCTTGGGAAGCTCGGACCACTCCCAGCCTTTCTGATCGCCCCCGATAATCGGACGCCCGCCGAAGCGGCGCTCGACCGCGACCCAGTTGAAATCCGTATACAGATGCTCGCCCGTACGCTCCAGCAAGTCGCCGATGCCGGCGAAGCCCAGCAGGATCGTTGTCTGGAAGGGAAAGCGCGGGCATCCATAGCACCGGAGATGTTCGATGAGATAGTTGCTGTCGGCGCCGAATCCCAGGGCGGTCAGCAGGCGGCTGGCCGCGGCTTCCGCATGCACCTCCGGATTCCGGCCGTATTTCACCTTGACGATGTCGCCGTTCCTGAGGAGGCAATCGAATTTCGGGCTCGTGCCGTCGGCCCCGCGCGCAAGAAACCGGCACTCGACGCGCTTCTGCGACAAGACTCCCGTCGGATCGGGAGGGTTTGCAGACAGGTCGGCACCCTCGGGGATCCGCCACACCTCAGCGTGCTGGAGCGCGGCGTCGCGGAGCTGCCGCGCCTGCGACGGATCGGCTGGCCAGGGTTCGTCGGCATGCGGCGGGGCGAATGTATCCGACGGCCGCCCGACACCGCCGGCGATGAGCCAGGCCGATGTCAGGAGGGCGATGGCCAGCCAGACCACAGCCCCGGTCCTCCTCGAGGTCGTTCCCGGCATGTTCTCGATCCGCTCCTGACCAAGAATCGCGCCGGGTTATTGGGTCGTCCGCGCGAACGTGTCGCACTGGCGCGGATCGCCGGAAGACAGCCCGCGCCTGAACCACTCCATGCGCTGCGCCGAGCTGCCGTGCGTGAAGCGCTCGGGCGCGACGCGGCCGCTCGCCATGCGCTGCAGACGATCGTCGCCAATGGCCCCAGCCGCGCGCAAGGCCTCCTCGGCATCGCCCGGTTCGAGCTCCACGTGCCCGGCCTGGAACCGTCCGCTCTTGGATGCTTCATGCCCCCAGACGCCGGCGTAGCAGTCGGCCTGCAGCTCGAGAGCCACCGAGGCGCTCCCCGCGCCAGGCCGCGGATCCTGTTGCACGCGCGCGGCGGTCCCCAGCAGGTTTTGCACGTGATGGCCGAACTCGTGCGCGATCACGTATGCCTCGGCAAAATCGCCCGGGGCGCCGAACCGCCGCGACAGCTCATTGAAGAATCCGAGATCGAGATACACCTTGTGATCGGTGGGGCAATAGAACGGGCCGGTCGCCGATTGCGCGAGTCCGCAGGCCGATTCAATTCCGTCTCGAAACAGCACCACCTGCGTGTGCTGATAACGCCCGCCGAGCAGCTGTGCCCACGTGTCCTGCGTGTCCTTGGCAACGGCATCCACGAAATCCACGAGCCGCTCTTCCTCGGGCGTTGTGCGCAGCTCGCCCGTGGTCGCGACCGAACCCGGGGATGTGCCGCCCCCACCCCCCAGGAGGGACAGAAAGTCGGTCCCGGTGGCCCAACTCAGAAGCAGGAGGACGAGAAATCCCCCGATACCGATCGAGCCGACACGCATTCCCGAGCTTCCCCGCGCGTCTTCGATGTTTCCCCGGTCTCCAGGTGACCAACGCATACGCGAACCTCCGGCCGAAGACATGTGCAACACGAGCACCAATTCCGCCAGCTCGGCCGTATGCGCAGATTTCCAGACGAACATTTCGGGCGACGGCCAGGCAGAAAGTGGCCGAACGATCTCGAACGCAAACCGCTGAGGCCGCAGAGTCTAGTTATTGCTCCCCTGTTCGGCGGTCACGTTGTCGTTTGGCAGGAAGCTGACTCAACAAGGGAGAGTAGGAAGGCGCAGTACGGTGTCTAAAAGCCCAGAGCCTGCTTGATGGCCACATTCGGCACAGCCCGGACACCTTGACGATCGAGACGCCACTTGTCCATGTACTGCGCCGGCCTGACGAACTGAACCGTGGATGCCGAGAGCAGCGCCTCGAGAGCCGGATCCGAATACTTCGGGGCGCCCGCCTGGAACGAACCCCATAAGCCGTCCCAGTGAATCGGCAGGTAGGCCTTCGGCTTGAGCACAGGAAGCACGAGCTGTGCGATGGCGGCCCCGCCGGTCCCCATCCACAAGTCGACTGACTGGAGTCCCGCCGCCTTGATCGCCGTCTTCAGATTCTCGATCGGCGCCCCGTAATTCGTGCCGTCCACGACGATCGGCACATGAAGATCCACGGCGCTTGCGGAGTTCTGCCAGAACCAGCTGAAACGCCCCTCCGGACCATCGACAACGAAGAGATACGCGCGATTGCCGCCCCCATTGGGAAAGTCTTCCGCCACGCCACCGCGCAGGCCGCCCGTTTTCGGATCGGGCCGCGGGACCGCCCGAAGCTCGACGGGATCGTGCTGCTCCGGATTCTTCTGCGGGTCGCCGCTATGGTTCCAGCGCACAACGCGCATCGTGACGCCATCCGCCAGCGCGATCGCTTCGCCGCCGTTCACCGGCAGGCATCGTGCCTTCGGAACGTTCTCGGCCAGCGCCTGGAAGCACGTGGTTTTCGAGCCGATGATCCGGGCGCCCGTCAGGGTCGACCACGTCGCCGTGTCGAACGAATGATCGAAATGGCTATGGCCGGTCAGCAGGACGTTGACGCTCGAGGGCCCGCCGAGGGCTTTGAAGACGCGCGTCACCGCGGAGACATCCGGCTTGAACGCCTGGCTCGTCTTGGCGAGGCCACCGCCACCGCCGGAGAACGCGCTCTCTGGCAGCCGCGTGAAGTAACCATCCGCGAGGATGCGAAGCGGCCCGAGCTCGAAGTAGGTGTTCGAGATGGACATCCAGGTGATGTCGACGTGGGACGGCGCGGCGGCCCGAATGGGCGCGATCAGCCCCAGACAGACCAGACCGATCGAGGCGGCGTATTTCGCCATCAGTAATCCGACCTGTGCTAGGGGCGATTCGGGTTTGGTTCCAGCTGGGACAGGTACCCCTTCACGATTCCATTCTCCGGTTCGATCTCCAGCGCCTTCTTCAGCTGCACGATGGCCATATCGGTGTCGCGTTTCCGGACGTACGCGCGAGACAGCACGATATAACTCCGCGCGGACTTCGGATTGAACTCCAGGTTCATCATCATCAGCGCAATCGCATCGTCGGGCCGCGCGTCCGCGAGCCGCTGCGCAAGATTCAGCAGGTCGGTCTCTGAAAAATCATACGTGTCCCGCGCGTAGAACTTCTGTCTCAGCTCCTTGTACTCGGCGACCGCCGCGGCGGGCCCCTTGTCCCTGAGTGTCCTCAACATGATGTCGCTCAGTTTCTGTGGAACAGGGGTACCGCGGTGGCAGGTGAGGCAATGGACGTTCGTGGCCTGGCCGGCTGCCTTTCCCGATGCGGCCTGCACTCGTGCGTTGATCTCGCGCGTCATCGCGATCATCTGGCGCGCGATGGCCTTCTTCGGGTTCGTGTCGGCCTGGAAGTCCGTGGAGTTGTCGGTTTGCCGCACGTGGCAATACGAGCACTGAACGCCCAGCGCCTGGGCTATCGCCTGCATGTTCAGCAGTGGATCGTTCGGGTCCTGCGCCGCGAGCAGTCGCGGCTGCAGCGTGGCGACGACCACCAAAAGAAGTCCTGGGACGATGCCCTTCATGCCTGCCTCCACCGCTGGAACCGATGCCGTGGCTCCGATGATACACAAGCTGGAGCCTCAGATTGCGGATTTCAGACTGGCAGATTGCAGATTTGGATTTCAGGCGGGCGAGCCGAGAAAAGAAGACCGGTCCGGTGCAACCGAGTGCAACCGGACCGGTTTGAAGCACGGAACGAATCGAACCGCCTCTGGCTTAGTTCGTCGAGGTCGCCGACCTCGGCCAGACAGTCAGCTGATCCTTGCCCTTCTCGATCGTCTGCATCCCCTTGTACAGGAATCGCTGCAGCCGTCTCCCGTCGAAGGTCTCGGTCGTGTAGATGTTGCTCTTCGAGTCGAGCACGATGCTGTGCACCGCGTAGAACTGACCCGGTTGCTTTCCACCGGTACCGAAGCTCGTGAGGATCTCCATCGACGCGCGATCGAGAATCCAGACCTTCATGTTCGCACCGTCGGTGACGAACATGAACTTCTGCTGCGGGTCCCTCGAAAAGGCAATTTCCCATACCGATCCGTTGCCGAGGGTCCTCTGCGCGATGATCTTTTCCTTGATGAACTTGCCGTCGGTGCTGAACACCTGAATGCGATCGTTGCGGCGATCGCAGACATACACCAGCTTCTCGGTCGCCGCGAATGCCGCGCAGTGCACAGGCAGGCGGAACTGCTGCAGGGGCGGCGCGTCGGGGTTGTAGTTGCCCATGTCGGCATCGTCGGGCTTGTTGCCGTAGGCGCCCCAGTACCGCTTGATCTTCATGGTGTCGATGTCGGCGACGACCACGCGGTGGTTGTAGTACCCGTCGGCGACGATACGCCTCGTTGGTCGTCGGGTCGAAGCTCATGGTCGCGACGCCGCCGTACTTCGACACGTCGGCGCTGTCGGCAGCAGCCTTGCGGCCGAACGAGCCCAGGAACTTGCCGTCCGCCGAGAATTTCAGCACCTGCCCATCGCGGTTGCTGTTGCCGCCGAGCCAGAAGTTCCCCTTGGGATCGACCATGATCCCGTGGTTGTTCTTCGGCCAGTCGTAGCCCTCACCGGGGCCGCCCCAGTGGCGCAGGAGGTTGCCGGCCTGATCGAACTCGAGGACCGGGGGCGCCTTGGCGCAGCACGCTCCTGTCCTCAAGAGCGCGGCGTTTTCGCCCGGTGAGAGCGAGTCGGGCCGATGAATCACCCAGATGTGATCCTGGGCATCGACCGTCGCCCCGATTGTCATCCCCTGGTACCAGCCATTCGGCATCGGCTTCGGGAACGTCGGGTCCACTTCGTACCGGGGCACCGTGACGGTATTGCCCTTGCCGTTTCCATTTCCTTGAGCGGCGACACCCGCCTCGAGCGAATGGCGCACGGCGCCGAGCGCGACCAGCAGGACGAACAGCGTGACGCCAATCACCAGATTACGCGCGTTTTTCATAAGCGTTCTCCTCCAACGAGCCCTCCGAGGATCCCCACATCTACTGGGTCGAGGCCGGTCCCAGTCCCTTATAAATGAACTTCTGCACGCGCTTGCCTTCGGAGGTCTCGCCAGTATACACGTTGCCCTTCGAATCGACCGCAATGCTGCCCACGGCGTAGAAGGTGCCCGGGAGGCGCCCGCCCTGGCCGAAGCTCGACACGACGTCCAGCGTGTCGCGCCGCAGCACGAGGATCTTCTTGTCCTGCCCGTCGGCGACGTAGACGAACTGCTGTTGCGGGTCCCTCGAGAAGGCGAGATCCCACACCGACCCGTCGCCCATCGTCGCCGGCGAGACGATGGCTTCTTTCACGAACTTACCGTCCTTCTGGAACACCTGGATGCGGTTGCCCCCACGGTCGCAGACATAGACCATCCCGTCTTTCGACAACTTCACGCAACTGACATTCTGGAACTGCCGGGGCAGCGGCGCGTTGGACGCGGGGTTCGGATTGTAGGGCGGCGGCGCCGTCTCATCGGGCTTGCCGCCGTAGGCACCCCAGTGGCGCTTGTACGCGCCAGTGCCCGCGTCGACGACGACGACCCGGCGATTGCCGAGGCCGTCGGCGATGTAAATCTCGTTCGCCGCCTCATCGACATCGAATCCCACCGGCCGGCTGAGCGTTGTCGTGCCGTTGTTGTCCTCGACCGTCGCCGGCTTTCCAAATTGCCACACGAACTGGCCAGTGCGCGTGAACTTGATCGCGTGCGCATCCTGCGGAGGCAGCGGAACCGGCTTCGGCGGCGGCTTTGCTCCGCCCCGTCCCGCCGGCGGAGGCGGATCCGGACGCCCCTCGACGTGACCAGCCTGAGACCCGCCGATGATGACGTTGCCCTTCGAATCGACGGCAATGCCGTGCGGGACCAGCGGCCAGTTGTAGCCCTGCCCGGCTCCGCCCCACTCGCTGAGCAGGTTGCCCGCCGCATCGAACTCGAGCACCTGCGGCGCGGCGAAGCAGCACGTGCTCTGTGGCGGCTTGAGCTCCGGTCCCTTTTCGTTGTTTTGCAGCGAACCCACGCCCCCGTGCGTCACCCAGATGTGGTCTTGAGCATCAACCGCGACGCCGTTGACGGACCCGAGGATCCACATCTTCGGCAACGGTTTGGGCCACAGCCGATCCACTTCGAACCTCGGCACCTGCCCGCCAGTCCGCGACTGCGCGGCGACGGGTTTCATGCCCGCCCCGATTCAACCCGAAAACGCCGACCGCGGCCAGAAATGTCGCTCCAATTCGAAGAGTGCTCCGCCTCGACCTCATAATCTGCTCCTCCGGAACCGCCCGTGATTTGCGATCTGAAAGTGTACTCCACATTGACGTGCCTTCGCCGCGGCTCTCAACTTTTTCTTGGCCGGTGGTATGACCCACGGCTATTCTGTGAATGTGGGCTCGTCTCCCAGCCTCGAGGGGGCTTTTGTCGGTAAAACGTGATCGTATCCCGATCTGGCGCCTCGCCGCGATTCTGACCCTGCCGGCGCTGCTCGGACTGCCCGCCTGCGCCCGCGCGCATGTCATCCCGAACGACGCGAAAATCGAGTTGATCCTGAAGCCCGAGGGTCAACGGCTCCGGCTGCTCGTGCGGGTGCCCCTCCAGACCATGGTGGATCTCGAGTACCCGACGCGAGGCACCTCGCAGGACTTCGTGGATCTCGACCGGGCCGACCGTGTGCTCAACGACGCGGCGGGGTTGTGGCTCGTCAACAACCTCGAGGCGTACGAAAACAACCGTCTCGCTCCCGGCCCCGCGGATCGTCGACGTTCGCGCCTCGCTCGCCTTCGACGGCTCATTCGCCTCGTACGAACAAGCCCTGGCCCACGTCCAGGGCCCCCGACTGACCAACAACGTGGATTTCATCTGGAACCAGGGCCTGCTCGACGTGTTGCTCGAGTACCCCATTCAATCCGATCGGTCCCAGTTCTCGATCCACTCGAATCTGAGCAGCCTCGCGCTCAGCACGACGACGTCGCTGCGGTTCCTGCCTCCTGATGGCAGCATGCACACGTTCGAATTCACAGGGAATCCGGATCTCATCAGACTCGACCCCGCGTGGTACCAAGCGGCCGCGCGGTTCGTCAAGACCGGGTTTCATCGAATCCTTTATGGACAGGACTATTGGCTCTTCCTGCTCGCGCTGGCGATTCCGCTGCGGCGATGGCGTGCGCTCGTGCCCGTCGTGACGGCATTCGCGGTAGCCGAAGCGATCACGCTGAGTCCGTCCTCGAACCTGTCGTTGGATACGCTATGGTTCCAGCCGCTCATCGGCGTTGCTGATCGCGACCTCCATCATCTATATGGCGATCGAAAACGCGATGGGGGCTGGCGTCCGCTGGCGCTGGATGATCGCCTTCGGATTCGGACTGCTGCTCGGATTTCATTTCTCGTTCGGTCTTCGGCCGGCGCTGCAGTTTGCCGGCGCCCACGCGATGACGTCGCTGATCGCGTTCGGCGCGGGCGTGGCGGCCGGACAGATTGTCGTGCTCCTGATCCTTGTCCCCGCGGTCGCTCTCCTGGTCCGCCTGCTGGGCGACCGCGCAGCGGCGTTCCTCCTATCGCTGGTGGCCGGCCATATCGCGTGGCATTGGATGGTCGATCGCGGCACGCTCCTGAGCCGGTATCCATTTCAATGGCCGGCGAGTATTCCGGCGCTGCATGCTGGTGAACTGGGCGATAGGGGTCATCATCGCGCTGGCCGCTTTCTGGGTGCTGTGGATGACAGTCGGGCGAACCGCGGCGGGCGAGCGGGGTGCGGCGCGCGCTATTGCGAGCGCGGAGCCGTGAGGCTGATCCATGCCGAGGCCGGCACATCAATCCAGTAGGGCGTCGCATCGGCGGTGTAGCCCACCCGGACGATGGCGTCGGCATCGTCGATCGGCGTGCCCCTCCCAACCCAATGCGAGTTCGTCGGGTCCGGCTCCATGGCAATCGTTTCGCGCGAACGGCCGTTCGGAATCACGGCGATTCTGACCTCCGAGGCGATCGTTGCCGGCAACGGAGTTCGTACACCGCTGCTGAAGTACACGCTGTAGCTGCCCGTCGTATCGAGAACAACCTCGAAGTGCGTGTCCCCGTTCATCAGCACGAGACCGCCTTGTCGTGGCCTGTGGTCATAGTGGGCGAGCGCCCACGCTGAATCCGACGCGGGCGACACGCTCTGGGCCGCGGCCACGGCCTGGCGCAGGGTGAACGTCCGGAGCCCGGCCGCGGCAAGCGCCACGGCGCTGACGAGGACGACCCGGCTGACCTTGCTCATCGCCACTCCCGCGCTGCCCAGATCTACGACGCTCGATTCTAGGGCGTCTCGATCTTCGAGACCGTGATGGTGGTGTCCTTCATCTCGCCGGTGAGCTTCACCATGTGACCCGCATGGGTCTGGAGCGCCGGATCCTTCTGATCGGCGATCTGATAGACCGTTCCGTTCGAGACGAACACATACTTCGAGCCGCCCCTGATACAGGCGAGCGTGCACTCGCGAGCGTCCGGTGGGCCGGCCTTGCCGCCACCCGCGGCGTCAGGATCCTCCGGATGCATCAGACCGCACGCCGAGTCGGCGATTTCGCCGGACCAGGTCTGCTCCGCCGGGAAGACCGTGGTCGCAAAAATGAATGCCGCACTCAATGCAATGAACGTCCTCACGCCAACCCTCCCCTTGCTCGAGCTTGCCCGGCCACGACTGGTTCCACAGCGATATTAACCCATGTTTCACGCTACCTGGCGTCAACCGCGGCGGCAAGCAGCCCCTCCAAGTCCAATGGCCGCGTATACATCACAATCTCGCCGCGCAGGTCCGCGCGGCCATTCGCTTCGCGGCCGATCGCAGTACAGCTCGACGCCGTTCTGGTCGGGGTCCGTCAGATAGAGCGACTCGCTGACTCCGTGATCGGCGGCGCCCTGTAGAGGAATACCGGCCCGCTCGAGCCGCCCGAGGGCGTCGGCCAGCGTCGCGCGCGTGGGATACCTGATAGCCGTGTGGTACAACCCCGTGCTTCCAGGGGGCGGGGGCGATCCCCCCAGGCTTTCCCACGTGTTCAGCGCGATGTGATGGTGATAGCCGCCCGCGCCGACGAATGCGGCCCCCGGCCCATAGCGTCGCCGTCAGCTCAAACCCGAGGACGTCGCAATAAAACGTCAAGGCGCGATCCAGATCGGCAACCTTGAGGTGCACGTGTCCGATGTCGACGGCGGGATCGATGGGGGTCACGTTCAACTCCACTCACCTTCAAGCCTCGTACAAGGGGCCGATCATCCGCCTGACGGTGTGACTGGCGCAATCATATTGGCGTCACGGGCGATCACCCACTGCCCATCTGACTTCTTCATCAAGATCGACAAGGCCGGGCCACCCAGCTGGGTCGGCGTTCCCCCGCCGACAGGAGTGAGCGTGACGGTCAACTGATTCCAGCAGTACGCCCAGCCGCCAACGATGCGAATCTCTCGAATGTCCGCACGGCTATCTACTCGTGCGTGCCCTTGCCTGGCGCGGGCCGCCGCCGCGAAGGCGTCCTTTCCAACCATCGGCGGTCTTCCAGCGCTGAGAAACACGACATCGTCGGCCATCAAGTCGAGGACACGTGCCAGATCGTCTGCCGCAGTCGCCTGCAGCCAGGTCGCGATCAGCAACCGAATCGCCTGTTCGTCGGCATCCATGATCATTTTGCAGATTGCAGATTGCAGATTTCAGATTGAATTGCAGATTGCAGATTGCGGATTGTGAGATTTTGGCCTTAGAGCACGTTTCAAAGTCAGACGTCGTGCAGGCCTTCAGGCCTGCCAAAGGTCCGCACTTGAGCCCTTCGAGACCTTGAGCCTTGAGACTGGCGTGCTATGCCAACGCCTGCCGGCTCTCCCACCAGGCCTCGAACTCCTTGAACGAGCGGCTGAGACGCACGGGCTCGGTCAGCTGACCGGTCAGCACTTCTGCGGTCTTGTAGCCGTTGCCGGTCACGCACACGACCACGGACTCGTCGGGACCGATGACACCACGCTGAATCAGATCGATCGCGCCGCCGAGTGTCGTGCCGCCCGCCGGTTCGGTGAAGATGCCCTCGGTCTCGGCGAGCAGCCGGATGGCGTCCACGATCTGATCGTCGGTCACGGCCGTGCCCGTTCCGCCGGTCTCGCGCACGGTCTGCAGCACCTGATGGCCGTCGGCCGGATTGCCGATGGCGATCGATTTCGCAATCGTGTTGGGCCGGACCGGTTCCGTATGATCCGCCCCGGTGTCGAGCGCGTGGACGACCGGCGCGCAGCCGGCCGCCTGCGCGGCGTGAATGCGCGGGAGCTCGCCTTCGACGAGCCCCACGGTCACGAGCTCGCGAAAGCCGCGCGCGATGCGCGGGAGCAGCGTGCCGCCCGCAACCGGTGAGACGACGTGCTGTGGAAATCGCCAGCCAAGCTGCTCGGCGATCTCGAACCCGTACGTCTTCGCGCCCTCCGCGTAGTACGACCGCAGGTTGATGTTCACGAACCCCCAGCCGAACCGATCCGCCACCTGCGTGCACAACCGGTTGACATCGTCGTAGTTTCCGGCAATCGCGAGAATGGTCGGACCGAAGATCGCGGACCCGAGCACCTTCCCCGCCTCGAGGTTGTCGGGGATGAACACGCAACACTCCAGCCCGAGACGCGCGGCGTGCGCCGACACGCTGTTGGCGAGATTGCCGGTCGACGCGCAGGCCAGCACGTCGAGCCCGAGCTCCACGGCGCGCGTCGCCGCGACCGACACGACGCGGTCCTTGTAGGACAGCGTCGGGTGGTTGACGGAATCATCCTTGATGTAGAGCTCGCGGACGCCGAGGCGCTCCGCCAGCCGGCTGCAGCGGACCAGCGGCGTGAAGCCGGAATGAAAACCGGTCTTCGGCTCGCCGGTAATCGGCAACAGCTCCCGATAACGCCAGAGGTTCTTCGGCCGCCGCTCGATCTGCTCCCGGGTCAGCTTGATCGACGGCGTAGTCGTAGACCGGCTCCAGCGGGCCGAGGCACCGATCGCAGACGTAGATGGCTTCGGCCGGAAACATGGTCTTGCAGAGATGACACTGCAGTCCGGTAAGCGCGCTCACACAGCCTCCGCAAGTTTGTGGTCCACGAGTCCCTCGAATCTCCTTCGGTTCCGTCAGTATCGGGGCGGGAACGATCGCCGCGTGATCGCGCGCGATCGCGACGAGATCGCCGATCGCGGCCACGGCGGTGGCCTCGCCGCCGGCACCGGTCCCGGTAATCGTCATCTCCCCGGCATACGCGCCGGTGACGATGGCCGCGTTCTGCGGTCCGATCGTCCTCGCGAAGAGCGAGGCGCGCGGCACGAACACCGGCGCCACCCAGGCCGTCAGCGTCGACCGCTCCCGGTCGTAGTCGGCGTGGGCAATCTGCCGAATGGTCCCGCCCCGCACGCTCGCATCGCGGAAGTCCTCCGGCTGAATCCGCGCGCGTCGTCCGCGTCTCGATCTGCGAGGGGCTGACGCGAAGCCGGAACCCGAGCGCGCACAGAATCGTCAGCTTCGCCGCTGCGTCCACGCCGCCGAGATCGGCCGACGGATCCGACTCGGCGAAGCCGCGCGCGCACGCATCGGCGATCGCCTCGTCGATCGAGCACCCGATGCGCTTCCATCTGGGAGAGCACGGCGTTGCTGGTGCCGTTCAGAATCGCTTCGATGCGCGTCACGCGTTCGCCGCCGAGTCCGTCGCCGAGCGCGCGCACAATCGGCATCGCGCCGCCGACGGCCGCCTCGTACCGCAGCTGCCGGCCCTGCCGCTCCGCGAGCAGGAGCAGCGCCGGGCCGTGGTGCGCGATGACATCCTTGTTCGCGGTGACGACGGACTTCCCCGCGAGGAGCGCGGCGCGGACGTAGTCGACGGCCGGCCCGGCCCCGCCAATCGCTTCGACGATGATCTCGACGTCGCTGGCGAGCAGGTCGTCGAACGTGTCGGTCCAGACGATGCGGTTCGTCGGAGGATTCGGGCTGCCGGGCGCGCTTGTCGCGCGCCCGCCGGTCGCAGATGTGCGTGAGCTCGAGGCTGGGAATCGAATCGGGGCCGGTGAGCCGCCGGGCGATGGCCGACCCGACGGTGCCAAAACCGAGGATGCCGACCAGGCAGCGTGGCGCGCCGGGGCTGTTGCCGGAGGTTTGAAACGAGTTGAGACCCAAAGTCCTTTCTCATCTTCCCCGGTCACGGTCCGCCTGAAGGCGGACACTACGACGAGCCGAATGGCAGTCGTAGTGTCCGGCTTCAGCCGGACCGCCGGGCAGGAATTGGCACCTCACCGCGCCCCTTGGGGTCCCGGGGTTGCCGTGGCGTCGTCGGGCCTGTCCCTCAGCCACTCTTGATAAGAACGTGGCAGCCGTCCTCGGTCCGGAATATACCAGACGGCCGAAATCGGTCCGCAAGAGCTTTTATCGACATATCTACATTGGTAGATATGGGTAGCTATCAGCTCTCGGCCGTTCAGGGCCATCAGCTGCGACGGCAGCCGCTGACAGCTGTGAACTCACTGCTGAACTGTCGACTGGAACGTCGCTACGCTGAGCACTCCCCGTCCATGACCTCCGGCGTGTACTCGCCGGTTTCGGCGAGATCGACGAAGTCGAGCGGCACGGCGTCGGCCTCGGTGAAGTGCTGCAGATCCTCGCAGCTCGCTGGAGACGCGGGCCAGATCGATCGCGCTGGAAGAACGCGGGCGCCGACTCGCCGTCGGTCCGCTCGCGCTGGTAGAAGCGCAATCAGCCGCTCGAGGCGCTTCGGGGATGCGACGGGCCGGAATCTTGGCGGCGGTCCGCGCGAAACTGGCGCCGTGCTCGGTCGTGCCGCCGCCGACCATCACGAAGTACTGCGGCACCGCGCGCCCGCCCACGCGTCGCACGCTGCCCTGGAATCCGATCGTCGCGACGTGGTGCTGGCCGCAGCCGTTCGGGCAGCCGCTGATCTTGATGCGCGCGCGCATCCGCGGCGGCGATGAGATCGGGACGCGCGCGCAGGTGGTCCTCGAGCAGCCGGCCCAGACCGCGCGACTGCGTGACGGCGAGCCGGCACGACTCGGCGCCCGGGGCAGCTCGTGACGTCGGCGATGGTCGACGCCTCGGCCAGCCCGAGGCCCGCGGCCGACAGCCGCCGATAGAGCTCGCGGACGTCGCCGACAGGCACCCATCGGAAGACCAGATCCTGCTCGAGCGTGACGCGGACGGTGCCATCGCCGTACGCGCGCGCCAGCTCGCCGATCACGCGCATCTGTTCGCTCGTGAGATCGCCCAGCGGCACGGTCGCGGTCGCCATCATGTAGCCGAACTGCTTCTGCGGGCGGACGTTCGTGGCGCGCCACCGCACGTACGCTTCGTCGCGCGGCGTGGTAGATCGGCACGAGCTCCGGCGTGATGCCCGGGACCGCGCGGCGGCGCCGCCGCCACGCGCGCGGCGATCAGCGACGGCGACGGCGGCGCATCCTTGCGCCATTCGAGCGGCGATTCGGCGGCCGGCGGCTCGATCGTCAGAAGCGGCGGCCCGCTCTCGCCGCGGCAGGCCGCCAGCTCGAGCTCGTACTCCTGCCGCCACCGGTCCCACCCGAGCTCCTTGATCATGAACTTCATCCGGTTGCGCTGCTTGTGCTGGTAGTCGCCGAGCCGGTGGAACACGCGCAGGACCGCTTCGGCGACGCGGAGGAGCTCCGACGGCCGGGATGAATTCGTGCAGGATGCCGGCCGACTTGCACATGATGGCGGTGCCGCCGCCGGCGACGACCCGGAAGCCCCGCGTCGCCGTCCGGCGACCCAGCGCGGCGAAGAATCCGAGGTCGTGGATCGCCGTCGCGACGTGATCCTCGCGCGCAGCCTTCGAAGGCGATCTTGAACTTGCGCGGCAGCGTGGAGCTGAGCCGATGGCGCAGGAAGAACCGCGTCAACGCTTCGGCGTACGGCGTGACGTCGAACCGCTCCGTCGGCCGCGACGCCCGCGTACGGGCACGCCGTGATGTTGCGCACCGAATTGCCGCACGCCTCGCGCGTCGTCAGCCCCGCCTCGGCGAGGCGCCGCATCGCCGGCTCGACGTCGTGCAGCTTGACGAAATGGAACTGGATGTTCTGGCGCGTGGTGATGTGGCCGAAGCGCCGCGAATAGCGCTCGCCGACGTCGGCGAGCGCCGCGAGCTGATCGCTCGTCAGGATGCCCTGCGGCACCTTGACGCGCAGCATCTGCGCGTCGGCGGTCTGCCGCTGCCCGTACGTGCCGCGCACGAGACGGAACGCGCGCCACTGGTCGGGCGTCAGCTCGCCGCGCTCGTAGCGCTCGAGCGTCGCGACGAATTCGTCGATGTCGGCCACGCTGGCGAACGAGAGGCGCGTGCGGCCGTGTGTGCTGGTGTTGTCGCTTGAAGACATGTCGCGTATCCTGGTTACGAGCGCCTGCGCGCCCTCTCCGCCGTCGCCACGCTGTGCATCGACGGTGATCAGCGCCAGCGCCGCCACGGCGCCGATCACGATCGTCGCGGGGCCGTCGCCCTCGAGTCGCGCGCGATCCGACGCCAGATCGTCCAGCGTGCCGCGCCAGACCTGCTGCTGCGGCAGCGACGCGTCGGCCACGATCGCCGCC
The DNA here is from genome assembly GCA_963745495.1 of uncultured Acidobacteriota bacterium. Lineage (GTDB taxonomy): Bacteria > Acidobacteriota > Vicinamibacteria > Vicinamibacterales > CAVVIG01 > CAVUXJ01. The sequence goes on along the minus strand of CAVUXJ010000004.1, from coordinate 351,781 downwards.
GGCGTCTCGCGCGACCAGCCGCGATCGATCAAGCGCGCGGCGAGCGCGGCGCGGCGTCCGAGCGCCCATGAGCACGACCAGCGTGAGGCCGTTCGGCGCGCAGCTGGCCGATCGACGCGGCGAAGGCGTCCTCGTCGTGGCCGCTGACGACCAGGAAGGCCGACGCGAGGCCTCGATGCGTCACCGGAATGCCGGCCAGAGCCGGCGCCGCCACGGCGCTGCGTGACGCCGGGCACGATGTCGAACGGCACGCCCGCCGCGTCGAGCGCGAGCGCCTCTTCGCCGCCGCGGCCGAACACGAACGGATCGCCGCCCTTCAGCCGGACGACGCGCCGGCCGCGCTTCGCGGCCCGAATCATCACCGCGTGAATCGCGGTCTGCGACAACGCATGGCGTCCCGGCGCGCTTGCCGACGAAGAACCGCTGCGCGCGGCGGGCCAGCCGAAGCACGCGCTCGTCGACGAGCGCGTCGTACAGCACCAGATCCGCGGCGCGCAGGCGCATCGACCGCCTTGCGCGTCAGGAGTGCCGGATCGCCCGGGCCCGCGCCGACGAGCGAGACGTGTCCCATCACTGCCACGAACCCTCCCGCCTCGACCATGCGATCACCGCACGCGATCGCCGCAGAGCTCGCAGACCGCAGAGTGCACCGGGCTCTCGTGCTCCGCGGCTCCGCGGTGATCGGTACAGCCTGTTCAGCGCCTCGAGCAGCAACGGGCGCCGCTTCGACATGGGCACGCCGTCTTCTTTCCAGGCGGCCCGCTGCCGGCGCGCCTCGTGCACCCAGGCGCCGAGATCGCGCGGAAGAACGGCATCGAGCGCCTCGCGCAACAGCGCCGTCAGCCCCGGCGCATCGCCGCTCGTCGAAATCGCCAGCGTCACGCCGTCACGGCGGACCACACCGCTCAGAAACGCCGTCGCATTCGCCGGATCGTCCACCGCGTTCACGAACAGCTGGCGCCCCTCGGCGGCTGCGGCCACGCTCCGATTCACGTCCGGCGTCGCGGCCGCAACCACCAGCCATGCCCCGTCCAGGTCGGCGGGCACGAACTGACGCCGCGAGATGGCGACCGCCGCCTTGACGATGTCCTCGTGAATCTCCGGAGCGACGACGTGCACGTCCGCGCCTGCCGCGAGAAGCTGCGTCGAGCTTCGCGCCGGCGACCGGACCGCCGCCGACCAGCACGACACGGCGGCCGCTCAGGTTCACGAAAAGAGGGAGGAGATCAGTCATTTACGCCGTGCCTACCGTACGTCAGCCGCGCACACAAAAAAAGCCCGGAAGAGGTGAGCCTCCCGGGCTGCAGGTCGTTCAGGAACGGAGAATCGGTTAGCTGATAATGCTCGACAGCAACGGACCTGAACGGCTGGCGCGGCGGCTCACGGATACCACGCAACAACAACAGCGACCGGCCGACATCCAGCTCGACACAACACTCTAACTAGTACTCTCTTCTGGGCTTGCGGTCAAGCCCGAAACCCGGAACCCGACGGAAGCGAACGGCGCGGAACCTACCCCGGCCGCCTCCGGGGTGAACGATTCGATTGAGCCGACACCGCCGGATGGCCGTCGAGGAACGCTCGCCACGGTTGCTCGGTCCCGACGCTGATCCCGATACGGGGTCCCCACGCGATCGGGCCGGCCGGCAGCCGATGATCCTCGACGAACAGCCGATCGGCCAGAAGATCCAGCCGGTTCTCGCGCGAGGGTGATGCCCATCGCCCTCGTCAGATTGCCGGGCCCGCGGCACAGCTCGTCGGTCCGGAAGCTCGACGGCGCGCGGACGGCCCTTGATCGCACCGGCGCGCCGGCGCCGCATGATCGAGATGCCGTCCCGCGGATCGAGCGCGCGCACGAGCACCGCCGCGGGAGAGCCCGCCGACTCGGTCACGACGTTCACCAGGCAGTGAATGCCGTAATTCAGATAGACGTACGCATGGCCGGGAGGACCGTACAGCGGCTCGTTGCGCCGGGTCGGCCCCGGCGCCGCATGACAGGCGGGATCGGACTCGCCAATGTACGCTTCGACCTCGACGATGACGCCGCTGGTGACGACGCCGCGCCGCCGATGCACGAGAACCTTGCCGAGGAGATCGCGCGCGACGTCGAGCGTCGGCCGATCGTAGAAAGCACGAGGGAGCTTCACGATATCTAGCTATCAGCTGTCAGCTCGCTCGCCAGCTTGCAGCTGCGCCACTGCCCGCCCTTCCTGCCCCTCCTGCCCTTCCTGCCCTTCCCGCCCTTCCCGCCCCTCCTGCCCTCTGCGCCCTACCGTCCCGCAGCGTACGCATGAGACCGCCCTTCGGCGAGCGTCGCGCGAAGATAGCGGCCCGTGTGCGACGCCTCGATCTGCGCGACCTGTTCCGGCGTCCCGGTCGCCACCACCATCCCGCCGCCTTCGCCGCCTTCGGGGCCGAGATCGATGATGTAGTCCGCGGTCTTGATCACGTCGAGATTGTGCTCGATGACGAGCAGCGTGTTGCCCGCCTCGAGCAGCTTCCGGAAGGCCGTCAGCAGCTTCGCGATGTCGTCGAAGTGCAGGCCGGTCGTCGGCTCGTCGAGAATGTAGAGCAACCGTTCGCCGCCATGCGACGACAGGTGCGCGGCAATCTTGATCCGCTGCGCCTCGCCCCCTGACAGCGTCGTCGCCGGCTGGCCGAGCCGCAGATAGCCCAGCCCGATCTCGTCGAGCACCTGCAGCCGGCGGAGCACCTTCGGCGAGCTGCTGAAGAAGGTGAGCGCCTCGCGCACCGTCAGATCGAGCACCTGGTGGATGGTGCGGCCGCGATAGCGGACCTCGAGCACCTGCGGCTTGAACCGCTTGCCGTCGCACTGATCGCACGGCACGAACACGTCGGCGAGGAACTGCATCTCGACGCGCACTCGCCTTCGCCCTGGCACGCTTCGCAGCGGCCGCCCGGCACGTTGAACGAGAAGTGGCTCGCCGTCAGCCCGCGCGCGCGCGCGTCCTTGGTGGCGGCAAACAGCTCGCGGATCGGATCGAACGCCTTCAGATACGTCACCGGATTCGACCGCGGCGTCCGTCCGATCGGCGCCTGATCGACGAGCACCGCGTCGGTGATGAGCTCGGTGCCTTCGAGCTTTCCGAAACGCGCCGACGCGGCTTCTCCCAGCCGCCCTTGGCGCGCTTGATCGCGGCGTACAGCACGTCGTGCACGAGCGTCGACTTGCCGGAGCCGCTGACGCCGGTCACGCAGGTCAGCACGTTCAGCGGAATGCTGACGTCGACGTCCTTCAGGTTGTGCTCGCTCGCGCCGAGGAGCCGGATCTTCTGGCCCGTTCCCCGCCGCCGCGTCGTCGGCACGGGAATCGCCAGTTCCTGGCGCAGATACTTCGAGGTCAGCGAGCGCGGCTCCTGCATCAGGCCGTCGAGCGTGCCCGAGAACACGACGCGCCCGCCCTGCTCGCCGGCGCCCAGCCCGAGATCGACGATGTGATCGGCGACCCTGATCATGTCGGCGTCGTGCTCGACGACGAGCACCGTGTTGCCCTGATCGCGGAGCTGCCGCAGGATGTCGATCAGCCGCAGGTTGTCGCGCGAGTGCAGGCCGATGGACGGCTCGTCGAGCACATACAGCGTGCCGACCAGCGCGGAACCGAGCGAGGTCGCGAGGTTGATGCGCTGCGCCTCGCCGCCGGACAGCGTCGACGACAGCCGGTCGAGCGTCAGATAGTCGAGTCCGACGTCGCTCAGAAACGACAGCCGCCGCCGGATCTCCTTGAGGACCTTCTCGGCGATCGCCGTTTCCTTCTCGGTCAGTTCCAGCGTCGGAGAGGAAGCGCTGCGCCTCGTGAACGGTCAGCGACGACACCCGATCGATCGTCTGCCCGGAGACGCGCACGTCGCGCGCTTCGCGCCGGAGGCGCGCGCCGCCGCAGTCCGGACACGTCAGATAGCCGCGGTACCGGCTGAGGAACACGCGCACGTGGACCTTGTATTTCTTCCGCTCGAGCCAGCGGAAGAAGCCGCGGATGCCCTGCGTAGTCGTCGTCCTTCGACGAGCCGCGCCTTCGACGACGAAGTGCTTCTCGTCCTCGGTCAGATCGGCCCACGGCACGTCGAGGCGGATCTTGTGCTTGCGCGCGACCCGCTTCAGCTGCGGCCAGCTGCGGTCCGATAGTGCGGCTTGCTCCACGGCTCGATCGCGTTCTGCGCGATCGACTTCGACGTGTCCGGCACGACCAGATTCATGTCGAGCTCGATGATGTTGCCGAAGCCGTGGCAGGTCGGGCACGCGCCGAACGGGTTGTTGAACGAGAAGAGCCGCGGCTGCGGATCCTCGTACGCGATCCCGCACGTCCCGGCACTCGAAGCGCTCGGAGAACCGGTGAGCGATCGGCGCCGGCGGCGCGGAACCGGCTCCTGCGCGACTGCCGCAGGGCCGGCACCTCGATCGCCCACGCCGCGCCGCCGCCTTCGCGATACGCCGTCTCGATCGAATCGGTGAGCCGCTGCCGCGTCTCGCTCGCGTCGCCGCCCAGCCTGCGCACGCACGATCGACGACGACCTGCAGCGTCGAACGGCCGGCGAGCGCGGCCGCGTCGATCTCGTCGAACGTCACCGCCCGATCGGCGACGAGCAGCCGGCCGAAACCCTTGCGCCGCAGCGTCTCGATGCTGGCGGCCACGGCCGACGCCGCGCTGGCCGCATCGGCGGCCGCGGGCCGGCGTCCGGTGCGGGCGTCGGGCGCGTCTGTTCCACCGATGTCGAGCGGCGCCGGCTCGGCGGCGTCGTCGCCCTCCGCTTCGCTCAACTCGTCGACCTCGGGTCGGGCGTCCAGAATCGCCAGCGGAGTCGGTCTCGACGACCGGGAGATCGAACCCGAGGAGCAGCCGGGTGCCCGCGGGCAATTCGCCGAGCTGGCGGGCCACGACTTCGGCCGTCTCGCGTACCACCTCGCGGCCGCAGTTCCGGCAGAACGTCCGGCCGACGCGCGCGAACAGCAGCCGCATGTAGTCGTGGATCTCGGTCGTCGTTCCGACCGTCGAGCGCGGATTCCTGATGCTGTTCTTCTGGCGGATGGCGATGGCCGGCGCGATGCCGTCGATGCGATCGACGTCGGGCTTCTCCATCCGCTCGAGAAACTGCCGCGCGTAGGCCGACAGCGACTCGACGTACCGCCGCTGGCCTTCCGCGTAGATCGTGTCGAAGGCGAGCGACGACTTTCCCGATCCGCTGACGCCGGTCACGATGATCAGCTTGCCGATCGGCAGCGTCAGATCGATGTTCTTGAGGTTGTGCGTGCGCGCGCCGCGAACGACGAGATCGGCGGCAGCCTCGCGTGGAGCGGTGTCGGGCATCCTCGGTTACGGCTCTGTGCGCTAATTGCTGAAGGTCTGAACCAGCAATCGTAGCCCAGCCCCGCAACCGAGGCAATTCAGCTGATCCATTCGGCCGACGGGACAGTGGCTGCCCGTCGGTCAGACCCGCACGAGCGAGGGAGCCTGTGCGCGCCGGAACCAGGCGATCGTGAGCGTCGCCGCGAGCAGCACGATCGCCGGCACCGCGCTGCCGCCGAGAACCAGCGTGTGCGCGAGGATCGCACCGACCATGACGATCGCGAGCACGAGGGCGCCGATGCCCGCCAGCGCCGGCACGAGCAGCAGGACCGCGCCGCCAAGCTCCAGCACGGCGGTGACAGTAACGGAACCATTGTCCGAATCCGAGGGCGTCGAACATCTGGACCATCATCGGCACGCCGGCCAGCTTGGGCACGCGCGGAGACGACGAACACCGCGGCGACGGCGATCTGCAGAACCCACAGCGCAACATGTTCTTCTTCATCGCTCTCTCCTTTTCATCCATCGACGATACATACATGCACTACATGGCCAAAAAAAGTCAGCCGCGCGCCCGATCCAACTTGCCAAGGATGTCCGCGAGCCGGACCGAATCGTCGCCAGACAGCGCATCGAACAATTGGCGCTCGGCCTCGCCCTGCACGAGCGACCCCTTCTCGTACGCGCGACGTCCTTCCGCGGTGAGAACCGCAAGACGCGATCGGCGATCGTTCGGATCCGGCGCGCGCGCGACCAGGCCATCGGTTTCAAGGCGATCGACGAGCTGCGTCACGTTCGACTTCACACAGGCGAGTCGCTCGGCCAACTGCCCTAGGGGCAATGAATCGCCCGCTTCGACCAGGCGGTTCAGCGCCGCCAGCTTCGGAATCGACAGCCCGACGGCTGCCAGCTTCGATTCCACAAAGCCCTCTGCCGATCCTGCGGCATGGAGAAGCGCGAAGAGGCCGCCACTCGGAGCTGCCATATAGTTCAGGTATGTATTATACACGGCCCCCGCTGTCGGCCGCAACAACTCACACCCGCACATATGATGGGCGGCGAATTCAAGGGCAGCGAATCATGAAAATCTTTCGGGGCGTCGATACCGCGTCACGTCCCGCCGACACGAGTTCTTTCGTCGGCCCCGCGCGGACGAAGCTGCTCGCCTCGGACAGCGAAGGCGCCGCGGTCCACGTCTATCGCGTCGAGTTCGAATCCGGCTCGCGAACGAACTGGCACATTCACTCGGGTCCGCAGTGGCTCCTCATCGTCGAAGGCGCCATTCGCGTGCAGCGTTGGGGAGAGCCGCCGCAGGATGTCGAGGGAGGAGATGCCGTCGTGATTCCAGCGGGCGAGAAACATTGGCACGGCGCCGTGCCCGGCGCGCGCGGCGTGCATCTGGCTCTCAACGTCAACGTCACGACCGAATGGCTCGAGCCGGTCACCGATGACCAATATAGTGGGGCGTTCCTCTCATAGCTGAGCCGGAGCGTCCTCGCTCGGGACTGCATCCCAGGCCCCGTCATTCCGGGCATCCGCAGCCCGAACCGGCGATTTCTGGCGCGTCGTGATCTGAGCGGCCTTCAGCCTGAGCGATGGGCGACGGCGAACTGTTCTGCTACGGATCGCCCGCCCGACGTCGCGTCACCTCACCCGCGCGCGGTGCGGAGATCGCGTTGCCGTCTCTGTTAGAATGACGGTTTCAGCGTCCCACCGCCTGGCCGGCGTAGCTCAGTTGGTAGAGCAGCTGATTCGTAATCAGCAGGTCCGCGGTTCAAGTCCGCGCGCCGGCTCCAATCGTTATCAATTACTCTCACTCCTCGTCCAGCGATCGCGACTTGTAGGCTGAAGTGAGTCGTAAGGCGAGCGATCGGCCCGGCAACGAAACGCGGCGCTCACGCGCGCTGAGCGCCGCCCCGATATTGCCCCGCCCGGCATCGAGCACTTCATGCCCCGACGATCAGGCGTTCGATGAATGTTCACATCAACCGCGACGACCCGACGAAGAAGCCTGCTGACGGGCCAGCACGATTCGCGCGATTCCTCGATTCCGTTCGATTAGTGCCTGGCAACGCCGCCATGGTGAGAGCAGGCGGCGGCTGCGGCAGCTTCAGTCGTTCCAGCCTGCCGCGTACCGTCTACGCAGGTTGCGTGCGCATCACCGGTCACGGCCTTCTTCACCTTCTTTGCACCTGTCTTGGTCGCCTTTGCCGTCGCTTTCCCCGCGTGCTTCGCTGCGTCCGCGGTATCCTCGCCGGCTTCCTTGGCTGACTCCCCTGCTTTCTTGGTCTCTTCCTTGGCGCCGGACTGCGCTGCGACGTCTATTCCAGCGCCCAGCGAAAGGGCGATCAGGCATGTCACGATCATTTTTCTCATCTACGTCCTCCGACGGCGGCAGGCTGCATAATCCGAGCCCGTACGCGGACAGCTCGACAGGCAGAATGTCCTGATGAGCTCGAGGGCGCTCACCTCGTGCGCGGTCGAGCGATGAACGTTGCGCCACGTCCTCGCTGAGGGCAGGCGCCGAACCCGGTGTGCCAGTCACACGCCGAAGCACGGGGACTGCAACGACAACCGTGTGCGTGGCGCCGCCAGCTACACGGATACCTTCGCCGCGAACGGGCGCGAGTTGGCCGAGACGGTGCGCATCGCCACCAAGTACCAGGCGAACAGCACGATCATCAGCGAATCCACGAGCACGAACAGGCCCACCCGCCCAAGATAGTGTTGACCGAGGGTGAGCACGAGGCCGATGAACACCGCCTTGCTGATGCTGGCGACGATCAAGACGAGGGGACGTACCGGCGGATTGAACGCCCCGTAAATCAGCATCCCGCCGATGAGCGCAATCAGCACGCCCCAGTTGCGTACCACGATCCCGGCCAGCGGACCGCTCAGTGATTCGCCGAACGTCGACCGAAGCGCGGCCTCGGGTGCGACACACTGCCTGCAACATCGTGGTCGTCAGCACGCCAGACGCGATCATGATCCACCGAATATTTCGACGAATCCAAGCCATCTGAATCCTCCTCTGACGCAGGCGATGGACGGAGTGGGCCGGACGATAGCACAAACCGCCGTCGACTGAACGCGTCAGCCAGTCTCCGTGCAGGGCGAACGTCCCTCTCCGAAAGGCGCCAGAGACGGTCCCCTGCACCAACTTTCGCCTCCTTTCAGTGCGGCCCGGAGTCGATGCACGGACGTTCGGAAAGGCGGTCCTTTTTAGTGAGCCGGCCAGACGCGTTCGGGTGTATAAGCAAGCGCATTGGAGGAGCACATGAAGTTGCGTGTGAATCCGGAAGTTGGTTTCTTGGCCATCGCTGCGCTGGCGGCGTCACTCACCTGGGTGAACGCGCAGCAGAAGAGCGGTGCCACGGTCGCCATCGATTCCGATGACATCGGCGGCGTCGTCACGAGCGCGAAAGGTCCAGAGGCCGGTGTGTGGGTGGTCGCGGAAACCACGGAGCTGCCGACGAAGTTCGTGAGAATCGTGGTCACCGACGACCAGGGACGCTACGTCCTGCCGGATCTGCCGAGAGCAGGCTACCAGGTCTTCGTCCGCGGGTACGGGTTGGTGGACTCGGCGCGGGTCACCGCCAAGCCGGGGCAGCAACTCGACCTCAAAGCGGTGGTGGCGCCCGACGGCCGCGCCGCCGCGCAGGTCTATCCGGCAAGCTACTGGCTGGGCCTGCTGGAAATCCCCAAGGGAGAACACTCCGGCCGATCACGTGGCCCTGGAAACCAAGGCGTGCTTCTCATGCCATCAAGTGGGCAACCGTGCGACTCGTGAATTGACGAAGGGCGTTGGCACGTTTGCCTCGAGCCTTGAAGCCTGGGATCGCCACACCGCGATGGGACCCAACGGCGCGAACATGGGCGGCCTCTTCAAGCGCCTCGGGGCGCAGCGCAAGGCGTTCGCCGATTGGACCGATCGGATTGCCGCCGGCGCCTATCCCGAAGCGCCGCCGCGTCCCGCCGGTGTCGAGCGCAACCTCGTGATCTCGATGTGGGACTGGGCCCTGCCGACCAGCCGACGGAGCGATGCGGCTGGCACCGACGAGCGCTCTCCAACGGTGAACGCGAACGGGCTGATCTACGGGGCCATGCAGACGTCCGACATTCTCGCGGTGCTCGATCCGCAGGAGAACTCGACGACGGAGATCAAGATTCCGTCGAACGGGCCTGTGCTCGATGCCAACACGCCGCGCTCTCCGACGTGGGGGGACGAGAAGATCTGGCAACGCCAAGCGGACCCCCGCAGCGTGGCGATGGACGCCAAGGGACGCGTGTGGGTCACGGCACGGAATCGCGCTCCACAGCAACAGCCGGCGTTCTGCAAGGACGGCGCGACGAACAAGTTCGCGAAGTACTTCCCGATGCCGGGCCCGAGCAACAGGCAGGTCCAGCTGTACGACCCGAAGACGAAACAGTTCACGATGATCGACACCTGTTTTGCCGCGGACCATAACCTGTTCGACGACAAAGACGCGCTCGTCTTCGGCCAGGACGATGCCATCGGCTGGGTCGACACGGTGACGTTCGACAAGACCCACGACGCCGCCGCCTCGCAGGCATGGTGCCCCGGCGTCGTGGACACCAACGGCGACGGCAAGATCTCCACCGGCTGGACCGAGCCCAATGAGCCGATCGATCCCAAGAAGGACCACCGGATCGAATTCGGCTGTTACTCGATTGGCATCAGCCCGACCGACGGGGCCGTGTGGTGCTCGGGAATCGGTCACGAGGACAAGACGCTCGTGCGCATCGAGCGCGGGGCCAACCCGCCGATGTCGTGCAAGGCCGAGGTCTATGTGCCGCCGCCGTCGACGATACCGTTGCCGTATTCGGGAGGCGTGGCCATCGACAGCCACGGCGTGGTCTGGCAGAACTGGCGGGGCGTCCACGAGATCTTCAGCTTCGACCGCCGCAAGTGCAAGGTCCTGAACGGACCGACGGCCACCGGTCAGCAGTGCCCGGAAGGGTGGACCGTGCACAAGAAGCCCGGCCCCACGTTCAAAGGGGAGCCGGAGCTCAGCACGGACATGCTGTACCTGGGCAACATCGATCACCACGACGCGCTCGGTCTCGGGAAGGACGTGTTGCTGGCCGGCGACGTCAACGCGGACTCGTTCTGGGTCATCATGCCGCAGAACGGTCAGATGAAGACATTGACCTTGCGCGTGCCTTACCCGTTGGGATTCCACTCTCGACACGCGGCCGGACGGATCGACGATCCGAAAGCCGGCTGGAAGGGCCGCGGGCTCTGGTCGAGCTACTCGATGTACACGCCCTGGCACCAGGAAGGCGGCAAGGGCTCGCGGCCGAAGGTGGTGAAGTTCCAGGTCCGGCCGGGTCCGCTCGCAAAATAAGCGGGCCTTTGGGCGGCCGGCTCAGAGTGATTTCAAGAACGCAAGCAGCGCCGCGCGCTGAGTTGGCGAGAGCGCGATGAACCGACGCGCGAGCCGACGCCGCCTCGTTTCCGTGCGCCCCAACGGCGTCCTCAATGGTGGCCGCGGTGCCGTCATGCAGCAGCGGACGCCGAAGCCTCAGGCCCCACAGGGCGGGCGTCCGGAACTCCTGCGGCTCGGCGGCTTCCTGACGGATACCGTCGCCGGTCCCCACGTCGTGCAGCAGCAGATCAGAGAACAGCGGCACCACCTTGTGATGGAACAACGGGTTCGCGTCGGGTCCGGTCTGAAGCGACGGCACATGGCAGGACCCGCAGCCAACGGCGCCAAACAACATCTCGCCCGCGCGCACGGTGTCGTCGATCGCCCCCCGTCCGGCTGGCGCGAGAAATTTCATGAACGCTTCGAAGTTGTCGATCCCGCGCCGCCTCGTTCGCCGATCCGGGCGGTCTTCCGGATCGGGAATCCGGTCGCACAGCGTCATCTGCTCCGGGTGATGCCGAATGCGAGCTCTGTCGGAAACAGATCGTTCGTAATCCCCATCTCGTTCCGGTAGGCGTCGGCGCCGAACGCCAGGAGCGTCGCGTGTTGGGCCTTCCATCCGAACCGTCCGACGCGGCGTCGGCCGGTGGCGATGTCGGTGATGACGGCCGCTCTCCCGCTGATCCCGTCGCGGTCGCGATCGCCGGGATCGTCGAGCGCGAGAAGCGTTTCGTCGGGGATCGCTTCGACGAGGCCCGCGCCAAACAACGGGATGGGCACGCGTCGGGAGATCACGTTCGCCTCTGGAGGAATGATCGGCTGACACGTGTGCGTGGGAATCGAGAAGATCTGGAACAGCGACCCTGACGTCGGGACGAGCTCGACAAATTCGCCGCGCTCGTCGCGGCGGGCCGCCCGGACCTCGGCGACCACGCCGGCGCCGCCAATCGATGGAACGCTATGGCAAACAGCGCAGCTCGAGCCGTTGAACGCCGGGCCGAGCCCGTCTTCGCCGTCTCGACTTCCGTGAAATCCTCGAGGCCCAGCCGAAACTCCTCGAAGTCGCCGCTGGTGATTCCCGGCAGCGGATCGCCGGGCAGCGGCCGGACCGACTGGCCGGCGACCTCGACGCAAATCGCCGCGATGCACACACCGGCGGCCAACGCCACGGGTCGCTTCACTGCGGCTGCCCTGGTCTTCGACGATGATCTCGCCACGCATGAAGCTGTGCCCCGCGCCGCACATCTTCGAGCATTCGAAGGTGTATCGGCCAGGCGTGTCGGCTTTGAAGATCAACGTGGCCTCACCACGGCCGCGCTTCGGAATGATCAGGTTCTCGTCCGATCCGACGATCCTGAACCCGTGGTTCGTATCATCGCTCCGCAGGCGGAACTCGATCAACGGTTCCCCGTGTGACCTTGACCTGTGAGGGGCTGAACGTGAAGCGCTCAGCCGTCAACCGTATCACCCGGCGGTCCTGCGAGGAGCCGGAAGGCGCGGCGAGGATCACGAGGAGCACGGCACCCGCGAGCGAGCTGCGGCGGACGAGCCTGGTGCCCTAGCCATCAGAACCACCATCCGAGCCCGACATTCAGGCTGTCGACGCTGCTGAACAGCGAGCTCTGGTTCCTGGATCACCGAGTAGTCGATCTTGAGCGCGATGTCGGGATCGGGGAAATACGACGCGCCGACGACCCAGGCGGCGCGATCGAACTGCTTCAGCGGCAGCACACCAGGCGGCATGCGGAACTGCGTGTCGAAGTTCTCGTAACGCACGAACACGGCGGTATCGAACGGCAACTTCGGCAGCGGCCGCCACGACGGCTCGATGTAGAAGCCGCGCATCTGCTGCGCGATGTTCGGGTTCACGCCGGTGCTTCGCTGCAGCAGATCGTTCAGCTCATCGGCGCCGTCGATGAAGACCTGCGCGAACTCGCCTCGGATCGCGATTGGACCCGTGTGGTACCGGCCGTCGAATTCGACGACGCCCACGCGGGCGCCCTCCCGGGGGAAGTTGAAGCCGCTTTCGCCCCGCCAGAAGCTCGTGCCGAGCGTGAGCCCGGGAAGCCCGCCGTATTCGAGCCGTGCGGTCGTCGCGATATTGCGAACGTTCGACAAGAACCCCTTTTGGCGCGCCTCGGCTGAGTCCGTCTTCGGCCGTGATGCGGGTCGCGTCGAGCGGCGCCATCACGTACGCGCGATAGTGCCACGCCGCGCCGAACGTGCCGTGAATACCGGCGCCGGCGTCGAACCACGTCGTCGGAATGATGAACGTGTCGACGAACGGCCGCTCGACGCCGTGAAAGGACGGGGGTTCGTGGCGCTCGTTGATGATCCCCACTGGCGCGAGCAGCAGTCCCGCGCGCAGGTTGAACGCCCGGTTCACCCGGAAGTCCAGGTACGCCTGTTCCAGCTCCAGCTCGCCGGATTCTTCAAGGCCTTCGACCAGCGCGTGCTCGAGCTCGAGCTCACCGATGAACCGGATGCGGTCGGTGAAGCTGTGGTTGAACAGCAGCACGAAGCGGTGAAAGTCGAGCAGCGGATCCTGGTGTTCGGGCCGGTTGAGGTGGAAATCCATGTAGCCGGAAATGGGGCCCGTCTGCGATACGGTCGACGGTTCGTCGCGCGGAGGCGCGGGCGCTTCCGGGGCCTGCCCCGGTGCGGCGACGCTGGATTTCCCATCTGCAGCCGCTGTCTTGCGGTGCCTTGCTGCCGTCGGCGGATTCCAGTTCCTTCACCCGCGCCGCGAGTTCCCGAAGGCGTCGCTCGAGCTCCTCGACAGCGCCGGCGACGAGACCGAACCTGGAGCGGGTGAGTCGGACGCGGCGGTGCCGGTTGCGCCGAGAGCCGTCCCGTGGCGAGCATGGCGACGAGGAATGCGGTCAGGAAAAGCAAGAACCCTCCTCCGTCCAGCTCGACATCTTAGTGGTCAAAATATTGGTTTTGATTATACAAACTTTTAACGAAGCTATGCCACAAGCTTTATCGGAGAGGTAAAAGAAAGCGGTAGCCCCTGCAGGGGCGCACGTTATGGCCGGCTTCGACCAGCCAGATCGGCGGTCGCGAGTGGACTGTCGAACGAAAAGCCGAAGAGTCGAGGATTTTCTCCGATTACGGCGGCCGACACGATATAGAACACGTAGTCGTACGTTTCCTTCGGCAACTGGCCACGATATCTCGCGAGCACCTTCCAGAAATTTCGATCCTTCGGGTTGGCAGGCATGCTCCGGAGGAGATTGATGACCCGTCGCTCGCCCCAGTTGTACGACGCCATCACGAGCAGTCCGGACGCTTGCGCATCGGTCGAGTAGATGTCCTTGATGTACCGCGTCGCCGCCACAGTCGCCTTCTGCCAGTTGTGCCGATCGTCAGCAGGGTCGGGCTTTCGGACGTTGGCCAGCGGCCCGATCGTCAACCCGTATCTGGCGCCGGTCTCGGGGATGAACTGCCACATGCCCTTGGCGATACCAAACGACGTGGGTGGACCACTCGTAAAGGGGTCGAAGTCACTTTCCTGCATGGCGAGATACACGAACTGAGGCGGCAGGTTCTGCCGCACGAACTCCTGCGCAATCGTCTTGGTATAGCCCATCTGCTGACCAAGGGTCACCGCTCGCGCAAAGCGCCCGGATCCCTGCCACTTGCGGATATAGCTGGACACCTCCGCCAGATACTCTTGTGGCGCCGCGATCTCGCATTCGCCGAAGGCGCGCGTCACCCGCAAAATCAGACGCTCCTGCTCGGTCAGGCTCCGGTCGTACACGTTCGAGCCAGCAAGAAACCTGTCGTAGGTGCTTTCCATCTGTCGACGGCGTTCCACGTACTGCTTGAGCTAGTTCCTGGCTCTGCTGCGTTGCCGGACGCCGCGACCACCTGCTCCATGTTCGCCATATCGACGTCCAGCGACTTCATCGCGTAGAAGAGCTCCTCGGCGACAGCCCGCTGTCGGCTTATCTGCCGATGCCCGTAGTACGCGTACCCGCCGGCCACCACCGTGGCCAGCACCGCCACGGCAACGACCCAGCCGTACTTCCGCCGTTGCTTCTTCTGGACGTCCTGGAACGCCTTCCGAATCATGCGAGTGCGTCCGCCCACCTCCTCTTGGCTTCCCCGCGACCCGAAGTAGCGCTCGGCATAGTCGGCGATGATCCGTGTCTCGCCGCCGGCCCCCGTGCTCGATTGCGCCGGCATCACGCCACGATTCGTCACCGACGCCGGCCGCTCCACTTCGAACGCCACCAGCGGACCATCCACCCCCAGCCTGATTGTCACGCCTTCGTCGACGAGACCGCCGTCGTACGCTGGCCGTCGAGAAACATCCCGTTGCTGCTTTGCAGGTCGCGGATCTCCCAGCGGCCGTTGCCGAACAACACGACGAGATGCTTCCGGCTCACCTGGACGTCTTCGATGCGCACTTCGCAGTCGCGGTCACGTCCGATGTGGAACGTCCGAGTAAAGCGAAACGTACGTCCATCCGCTGTGCGAACGCACAGTGCCGGAACCATGGGAGACGTGGAACTCAGGCATGGTCGAGACTCGTACGGGTCATCACCGACCCCGCGCCATCCCTATGCTAATCCGCTCGACGTTCTGATTCCAGCAGACCGTTTGCGGGTGGCGATACGAGGCGGTGCTTTCATCTGCGGTATCCTTGCCGCCTATGTCGAAACGGCTTTCGACAATCCCAACGACTGCCTTGATGGGATCGATTCTGCTGCTGGCGATCCTGCTGCGGGCGGTGTTTTTTGTCGGTCTCGTGTCGGGCGATCCGCAGGACGATGGAATCTACTATGGGAACGCCTTCGCGTTGTTCACCGATGGGCCACGGTACCTCGAACGCTTCCGCGGCCTCCCGGAGGACTTTCTCGCGAACCCGATCGATCAATTCCATGTCCGTCCGATGGTCACGTATCCGATCGCGGCGAGCTTCGCCCTGTTCGGTCCCGGAGAAGTGGCGGCGGCCCTGTGGGCGGGGCTGTGCTCCATACTGTCGGTGCTGGTGGCGTATCGGCTTGGCTTCGTCCTGCACGGTCGAACGGTCGGACTAGTCGCCGCCCTCCTCTGCGCGTTCTATCCCCTCGAAGTCATCAACGGCACGCGAATACTGTCCGACGTGCAGCTGGGTCTCTTTTCATCCGTCGCCTTGCTGCTGCTCGTTGAGGCCTCGCGCTGGCGCAATCGCGGCGCTTTACGCTCTGTCAGGGAGCGGCGGCCGCCGGCGCCTATCTGGCGAACGGGCGCGGTCTCCTGTTCTTGATCGCGCTCCTGGGCTGCGGGACGCTGCTGGCGGTCTTTCGGAAGGCGAGCTGGCGCGCGCCTGTGTGGATTCTCGGCGGTTTTCTGGCGATCTTCAGCGTCGAGGCACTTCTCTACTACCGAAGCACGGGCGATCCCCTTCTCAGCTATCACATTCAAAGTGGTGCGTCTCAATACAAGTACCTGCACGAGTCTGTCTCGAGCGTCCGCTGGGGATGGCTCCAAGTCAGATATACCAACGGCGCCCCGCTCGAGCTCGTTCGAAATGTCCTCCTGCTGGATGATGGGCCGACAAACCAATTCGGCTTCTTCTTCTTCCTTTTCTTCGCGGCGGCCCTCTTCAGTCTCATTCGCCGACGAAATCTGCTGCTCCTGACATTGGCGATCGGGCTTTTTCTCTATCTGGAGTTCGGGCCGCTCCGGCTCTCGGTCGACTGGCCGCATCGCGACCGTGCAATACATGATGGTGTTCAAGCAGCAGCGATTCCTCCTGATGCTGACGGCGCCCTTCGTGGTTGTTGCGGCGTATTTTCTGTGCGCCATCGGTCGTACGAGTCAGATGGCTTCAGTGCTGTTGATGCTGGTCTTGTTCGCCACTTCTGTTGCAGCCATCACGCGGACCCGAGACCACTACCGCGCCGGACTGTACGACCTGCGGGCAGTCGCCGACCTTGTGCACTCGACTCCGGACAAGGTGTTCTTTGGGGATCTCTGGGCGGTCTTGCACCTGAAGATCTTCACGCGGTATCGGGCGTCCCAATCTTCGCGTCCTCGATTCGGGGACCACCCGCGACCACGTCCGACACGGGTGCGTCATGCTCGGGGGGAGCCGGGGTGTGGAACTGCTCGCCGAGTACGTGGAATCGACCTTGCCTGTCTTCGCGCGCAACGTCCTAGAAACCGGTGAAGCGCCTCATGACTGGAAACTGGTGAAGGAGATCAAGGGAGAGCGAAACCCGCAGCGTCGCCGTGACTTCAGGGTCTATTGCGTACCGTAGCCGGCGCGGGCAGCTTCGGCCTGTCGGGCGGTGATGGTCTTCTCGTTCGATAGAGTCGGTGCGATAGCTGAAGCACATCGAGTCCACCTCGGGATGATAGCAGCCCTCCGCCGAAACCTGCGCGGACGATCACAGGATGGTGAGAATGTGTTGTGGTTGTCGACACTGAACTCGTGGTAGTCGGGAGCGTGGTCGTTGAGGTTGAGGTGGTCGTTGCAGGTGCTCGTAGGTGGTCGATGAGGTGGTCGATGAGGTGGTCGACCTGCTCACCGCAGCCTCCTGAGTGACCAGGAAGGTGATGCCCGCGATGACGACTGACCCGACACGACGCAGCGCGTCGGTATTGTTCGCGACCTGGAAAGAAACTGTCGCCGGCCCACTCCCTACCGTCGGCGACACCAGCGTGATCCACGGGGTCGAGGTCTGCATGTTCCAGCTACAGCCGGCCGCAGTCGTGATCCCGACAGTGCTGGTCTGAAAGGCAGACCCAGCCGTCCCATTCGGGTCCTCGAGGCGGAAGCGTCACACTGACCGGGTTCAGCGAGTAGTTGCACAGCACCGAGGTCGTCGTTGTCGACGAGGTCGTTGTCGACGAGGTCGTCGGTCGTCGTCGTCGGGGGTAACGGAGGCGGGGCGTCGGATTTCACGAGGTCCATGGACGAAAAAGCCAATGGGTCGGGCTGACAGCCGCCGGTCGCGGGAGCCATGGCCTTCCACTGGAGAGACCCACTCGATAAGGGTCCCGAGAAGGGTCGTGTCGCCGTGCATCCATTCAGCGTCGACGTCAGTGTCCCTGTGAATGTCCCGCTGGGCGCAGGCGTCAACGTTCCCACCAGCTCGCCCGAGATCGTGCCCGTCACGCCATTCCGCTGGGAGTAGAACCCCTGCACGCTGTACTTGGAATCCGCGAGTGGGACGAACTTGAAATCGCCCAGCCCCCTGAGACTTGGCACGCTGGCCCCTACCGGAGGCAGCACGCTTTGACCGGCAAGCAGCTGGAAGAACAATGACAGGTCAGCGGGAATATCGGGGGCTGTACTGGCGCTCACATAACGTACGGCCGTGTTCGTCGAAATCGAAGTCGTGGTGGTTGATGGCAGCGGAACCCCGGCACCGATCGGCTTGGACACGCTCGCCGTCTCGCCGGCGCTGTCCGTCACCGTCAGCGTGACGATATACAGGCCTTGCGGGAAGAAATCGTGGGTCACCGACTGGCCAATCTTCTTCTGGCCGTCTCCGAAGTCCCAGCTGTAGCTGACGATCGTTCGTCCCGGAGCCGGGGTCGAACCGAACGCGTTGAAACTGACGACCTCGAGGGCGGCAGGTGTGAGCGGAGAGAAGATGAAAGTCTGCCGTGGTGCTTGGAGGGATCGTCGAGGTCGTCGTCGACGTCGTCGTGGAGGTGCTTTGGGTGACCTTGACGGTACCAGGACCCAGGGGGGTCTCGCTTTCGCACGCGATGCACATCGCGGCCAGAAGCACGGTCAGTGCGAGTTTACGCATGTCCTTGCATTCTCACATCGCGCCGCGGCTGGAGTCCATGGAGGTATTGCCACTATAGGGTTCTGCCTAAAACGTCAGATCGAGTCCAACGACCGGGGTGACGCGCGAGTGGAGACCTGTGTCGTAGAGCGCCGTCAGAGCGTTCAGCGAGAGAAGGAGGCTGCCCTTGAGATTCACCTTCAGGCCCGGCACGAGCGTGATCTTCTGAATGCCTTCCGGCAGCGCCACCGCAGATTCGAACGAGGTCACGCCCTGCGGGTTCGGTGGCGGGACCGTCGTTTGAAAGCCGATCTTCCCCGCCCCGAGTATGTGCCGCCCCAGCAGGTCGACGAGCAACGTGAGCTTCGGCGCGGCCTCGAATTCCACGCCGCCCGCATATTGAACCTGGTGCCTGGCCGTGACGGTGGACGGATTCTTCTCGAAGTTCGTTATGACGTCGACACCTTCATTCCACCACTCGAACCCGCCGTTGACGTGCGGGCGGATGCGTCCTCGCCCACTCGAAAACACAAGAGAAACCAACGTGCGCGAGACACCAAGGCCGCGTAGATTCTCGCGGTCTCCCGTCGGGAGCCTCATCGTGGCGAGCACCGCGAGGCCTCCCGGATCGGGGGGGCCTTCGCCAAAGGCGAGCAGCCGGTACTTCAAGACGGCCGCGATGTCGCCGAGGCCGGAGGACGTCCCGCTGCCCGCTGCGGACAGCACCACATCGCCTGCGCCATTGACCAGCGTCGAGACACCGTCCACTTTCACCCGCACCATCGGCACGGCGACTCCGATGTCGACCTTGTCGGTGACGCCAATCGTTCCGGAGATCACGAGCGTCTCGGAGGAGATCGCGAGGCTGGTCGTCCCCACGCGGGCCACCGCCGGCGACCCGGCCTGCACGGAGCCGAGTTGCATGTTGTCGAGCGAAAGGTCGCCCAACTTCTTGTACTTGGCGGAAATGAAATTCACGCCGACGCTGACTTTGCCCTCGCCCGATGTCAGCGCCCTTTCCGCGAACGATGGCCCGAATGTGGTCGCGGTCCGAACCTGGAGTCCGGTGCTGGGATCGAGCTTGAAGACGAACCCACCCGATGATGTGCCGAACGGTGTGGTCGCCACTTCGAGCGCCGTGGCCAGGCCGAGCGCTTCACCCACCGGGGCGCCGCCGACCGGACTCGTCAACTGCGTCAGCGTCTCCGCGAGAGACAGTCCCACGCTCTGAGTGACCGCCGGCCCGGCCACTTGCGCCGATGCGGCCGCGCTCCACGCAAGCGAAAGCACGGCGCCGAGAACACTTGCGACTGCGCGTGATCCTCATCACTCGCTCGCGAGATCGAAACCGCCGCGTCCGACTCTTGAAAACAATGGGCGTCAATGTGGGCATCTCGGGATCCCTGCGGAGTCTGCGCATGATAGTCGCACCGCCTGTACTCGAAGTCAAGCCCTACTTCCTCCTACTTCGAGCCTGCGTCGTGATTCTGTGAAGCCGTCGCTCTCCAGACGGTACATGGCGTAGCGCTGATCGCGTTCGCGGTACTCGCGGACCATCTCCGCCGGACTCTTCTCGAGCGCGTGCCGGCAGAACTCCCGCTGAACGGGATCCTGAACGTTGCACCAGAAATTCCAGTGCACGTAGACTCCGCCCGCATAGCGATTGGTCAGATAGCCCAAGTAGCTGGGGTTCGACACAATCAGCGACATCTGCCCGGCATTGATCCCCCACACGTGGAACATTCCGGGATTGTGCGTCAGCACGTACGAGTTGCGCGGTAGAGACGGAACGAACGATCTCGCAAACCGGACGTCGGCTCTTGCCGCCCACGCTTCCTCCGTCGTCGCACGGACGATCGGGGTGTACCACAGAAACTGGAACGCGAGCGCGGCGATCACCGCCGCGTGCGCGGGCAGGACAGGGTGGACGCGATGGGCCCATCTGACGATCCGCGCGAGACCGAGTCCGCCGAGGATGGCAAGGGGCGGATAGGTCATGAGGGAATACCGGACATCGGCACCGTAGTTGTAGCTGCCCGCATAGAACAAGAGATCGATCGCGAAGAAGAGCACGAAATATGCGAGCAGCGCCAGCGCGCTCGGTGGCGAACCGGCGGCCGAACAGACCGGCGAGGGCGAGCAGCGTGAAGATGAACGGAAAACGCTCGTCTCCCAGGTAGAATCGCCCGTTCACCCGAAGGTTCGCCGCGATGTAGCCCAAGCGACAGCGGCGCATCGGCGGCCCCCCAACCTTCATTTCTGACGGCGAACAGGTGGCCGACGTGGGGCGCCACGAGCGCCACGAACAAGAGGCCGAGCCACCACAATCTGGCGCGTCTGAATTCGTCTCGCGCGTGATGCCACAGCAACAACCCGATGATTGGAAGAACCAGCAGCGATTCGGGTCGAAACTGAATCGCATACGCAGCCGACACCGCCGCGACCGCCAAGCGCCACCGTGCTTCTCGATCGAATGAAGTGCATGCTGGCGGCCATCGCGGCGACGCAGGCCAGAGAGGCCGAAGGTTCGACCGCGGCGGTCGCGGACCATACGAGCTGCTCGGGTATCAGAGCGACGAGCAGTCCGGCATAGAACGCGGCGATGCCGATCGTCGAACAGCATGAGCGCGAGCAGGTACACCATGCTGACGGTCATCGCCATCACGACCGCATTGACCGCGAAAGCCGCGGCAGGCCTGACGCCGAACGCCCGGTACGCCAGGCTCAGCAGGTGCGGGTATGCGTACGGCTGCTTGTTGTACTCGCCACTCCAGCACTGCAGACGGCCATACTCAACCGTGCCGTCATTGCACATTTGAGCCAATTTCAGATCCGCGAGGTTCTGTCCGATGCTTTGATAGATTTGCTCGTCGTAGTAGATGCGGTTCGTGCGCGGCGCGACAAACAGCGTGAGCGCCAAGGCCAACGCCGACAGGCCGGCCATCCGCAGTCGATCGCGCCGGCCCAGACGCTTGAGGTGATCGCGGGCGACGACGGCGCCGAGCGCGAGGCCCAGGATCACGCAGGCTTCGAGCGACCAGAACTGGATGCTCTTCAGCTGCTCACGAAGCATGCCGCCGGTGGTGTCTCAACACCCACATCAGCAGTGCGCCGATCGCCAGGAGCCAGGCAGCGGTGAGGGCGAGGAGCTCGCCGCCGCGAACAAGTCGGAGACCCGCATGCCGCGTGCGTCACGCGCGCGCTCCGAGCGGGACGCCCGAGGCTACCGTAGAAGCCGCGACCGAACGCTCGACGAGAAATGGGCCGATGGCCAGTGCGTCCGCACCCGATCGGACGAACACATCGATCGCCTCCACAGGAGAGCAGACGAGCGGCTCGCCGTGGATGTTGAAGCTGGTGTTGAGCACGGCGCCGATGCCCCACCGCCGGCGCGCTTCCCGCAGCAGTTCTGCAAACTCCCCGGACGCATCGTCTGCCACAAGCTGTGGGCGGCATGTGCCGTCGATACTCATCACCCCCGACAGGTGACTGCGGTAACGGCTCGACACCTCGTACGCCATCGTCATCGAGTCGTTGCGACCGCCGGTCCAGTCGGCGAGCACCCGTCGGCCCTCGCTCTCGAGCATGCTCGGGCAGAAGGGCTGGTACCAGACACGCCGCTTGAGCGCGAGATTCAGGCGATCTCGCAACTCGGGACGATCCGGACGCGCGAGGACGCTGCGATGGCCCAGCGCGCGCGGGCCATACTCCATGCGTCCTTGAAACCACATCACGATGCGCCCTTCTTCGAGCATGTCGGCCACGCGACCGGCGAGGTTCGCGATCGTCGCGGTCGCGAAACCGGCATTGCGGAGCGCGGCCTGAATCGCCGTCGTGTCGTAATCAGGTCCCAGGTCGAGGCGACCGAAGTCGACGTCGATCGGCTCTCCCGACTGCGCCGCGGCGAGAATCGCGGCCCCGACCGCAAGGCCGCCGTCGCCCATGTGCGGGAAGACGTAGACGTCCTCCACTTCCGGCAGCAGGCGGATACGCCGCGTGGCCTTCACATTGGACACCACCCCGCCGGCCAACGCGACCCGCCGAAGGCCCGTGAGACGAACGGCGTCCCGCGCGAGCGCAGCGCATGTCTGTTCCACGACGCGCTGCGCGAGATAGGCGAACTGCTCATTGGAATATCGCCAGTGGATTCGCGCCAGCTCCCGTCTGAGCGCATGGCCGGCCCGTTCGGTGGCGATGACGCCGTCGCGAACGCGCACACACGACAAGAGCGGGTTGTCCTCGTCGGCAATCGGCGCGGCATAGTCCGCGAGCGCCATGACTTTGCCCTCGTCTTCCAGCTCGCGCATGTTGAGGAGGTTCGTCACATGCTCGAAGAAGACGCCGAGCGAGCTGCGGGCAGGTGACCGGGCCACGCGGGTCAAGCGACCGGCGTGAAACGACGAAATGGTGGCGGAGAGTCCGTCGCCCAACCCATCGATCGTCACCACGGCGCATGGCGCGAAGTCTGCGGCCCATGCGGCGCCTGCCGCATGGGCCTCGTGGTGATCGAACAGCCTGAGCTCGGCGTCACCAAGGGCGTGCGAACGGAGAGTCCGGCGAAGCGCGACAAGGCTGAGGGTCTTCGAAACAGGCCCCGGCGACCATTCGGTCATGCGGTACTTCAGCGCGCGAGTGAGGACCGAAAGGGGCCCGGGTCGGGCCTTGCGGCGACGCACCGCGTAGTACCGTTCCTTGCTTCCGGGCCACCAGCGGCCGAGCGCCTTGGCTGGATCGGCGGTCGATGCCGCGACGACGTCAATCTGCCCAGGCTCGAGAGCTGCGTACGCGAGGCACGCCTCGATGGACCGCGTTGGAAAGCGCACCTCGAGCTTTCGACGGGTCAACCGCTCCTCGTTCACGGCAAATCGCAGACGGCCGTCCTGCAGAAGCGCCGCGCCAGAATCGTGGCCGTCCCAGATGCCAAGTACGTTCACGGTATATACGCTTCGCGATGGAACAGGACGTCAGAAGAACAGATATTTGACCAGCGACAGCACATAGCGCGGAGCACAGCGCCAGACGCGAATGTGAGACGATCCGTGACGCCGGGGATGCTCGTGGCTGGGCACTTCGGTCATCCGAAAGCCGCGGCGCAGCGTCTTGATGATCATCTCCTGCTCGATCGTGGTGAGATCCTCGCGCAGGTCGAGCTGACGGAGAACGGACGTCCGGATCGCGCGGAAGCCGTTCTGGCTTTCGCTCAATCGGCAGTTGAAGCGCCAGTTGATGCACGCGGTGATGAACGAGCTGCCGGTCAGGCGGAAGAACTCGTCGAACCCGCCGTGCAACTCGCTCGATCCCCCTCGGAGTCTCGACGCGGAGACGTGGTCGGCCCGGCCGGCAAGAATCGGCTCGACCAGCAGCGGGATGTCTTCAGGGTCGTGCGATCCGTCCGCATCCATGAAGACGGTGATGGGTGTCCGGATGTGCGGGATGGCGCGACGGATGGCCTCGCCTTTTCCGCGACCGCCGTCCACGAGCACGCGCGCGCCGCTTCGCTGCGCGAGCTCGGGCGTGCCGTCGGTCGAGTGTCCATCGACGACGACAATCTCGGTGGCATAGCGGCGCGTCCGGTCGATGATGTCGGCGATGCTCGGAGCCTCCTGCTTCGCGGCGATCACCACCGACACGTCGGTCGCCACATGATGGGCCACAGCCTTGTCCAGGTGGGCCCGAATCACCGAGTCCGTGAAGCAGACGACGTTCACCGGACAGGCCTCGGCTGGTCGCGGATCCCGCGCGAGTCGGCGTGGGCCCATCAGGCGCTGGCTCGGGCAGCGCCCCGCGAGGACATTGCCGAGGATGCTCTGGTAGGCCTCGCACGCAGTCCAGCACTGGGGGCACTGTCCCTTCCAGATCTCGCGCTGCACGTCCGTGGTCTCGACGGCATTCCAGATCGGATCCAGACGCATGCCCGTGTCTCGCAGCCGGCCGATTGGCCTTGAATAGGTGATGCAGGGATAGACCACTCCCCACGGGTCGATGAAGCAGCTCGCGCGGAGCGAGTGGCACGGCATGGGCGTCTTCCCGGTGAGGAGGAAGTTGTCCAGATATCCGAGATAGACGTTCTCGAGAAGCCCTCTTGGCTGAGCGCGGGCGGCCTCTCAACCGGCGATACTCGTTCAGCTCCGCGCGAACCTTCACCGGATCCGGCCGCATCGCGTCCAATCCGTCGTTGCCGTAGTAGTGCCCGGACGTCTGCGCGATATTCAGATGGACGTCATCGATGGTGAGACCCGGACATTCGCTGGCGCATGCGTCGAAGGTCTGAGTGAATCGGCCGAGATTGTAGGCCGACACCGTCACCCCGAAGACCGTGGCTACTCCCGGAATACGCCGGAGCGCGTTGAACGTCTCGATCTGACGCCTGAAACCTCCCTTGATTCCACGGATCTCGTCGTTGGTCTGCTCGTCGCCGTCCAGGCTGACCGTGATGACGGTGTTCGCCGGGCCCCGGCCCGCGATCCGCTCGACGCCCGCCACGATGCGATCGGTGAGAAACCCGTTGGTCGGAAAATGCAGAAACGCAAGCCGCCGCCAGCCGGTGACGACAGCCTCGAGAATGTCGTCGATGTCCGGTCTGAGGAAAATCTCCCCTCCGGTGAGGTCCGCCCACGTGATGTTCGGATTCTCGCGGACGATCGCCATCACTTCATCGGTTGTCAGTTCGTCTTCGGGCTTGCGCTGCCAGATGTTGCACGTCTTGCACTTGTACTGACACCAGTACGTCAGGCAGAAGTTCAACTTGAGCGGTGCGGCGGGACGGCTGGCTGTGGCCTGAAGGAGGGCGATGCCGAGATGGGCCGAGCGTTTGAGCTTGTCTGCGAAGCGTCCGCGCGTCGGCACGCTATCCTCCTGCCAGCGAGTCCGGGGGTGCCGACCTTACCATAGTTGGGGTAGCCCAACGGGAAGGTATCGAAAAGTCTATTTCTTAGGCCGAAACCTCATGCTATCGATATGCCACAGGCCTCTCGGCTCCGGCCGGACCACCCTCACGACGGCGATGGTCTCCTGCGGTTTCGCGCTCCCGACCTTCAGTTCCGCCGTCAGCTTGACGCCAACTTCAACCGTCGCAATCCCAGCCTGCGGGTCCATCGAGACGAACTCCGGAGCCCCCATCAACGCGCACCCCGCCGTCTTGTACTGTCTGAACTGGTCCCTCAGCCCGGCGGCTGGCGCCGTCGGGAACACTCGCATGATACCCGGCACGTCGAGCTGCTCATAGGCGGAGCAGTACTCCTTGAGAAGTCTGTCGACGTTGGTCTTCACGACGACCTCCGGCGCAATCGGGGGTGCCGGCGCAGGCGTCGCACCGGGGAAACCTAGTTGGTCGTTCAAAACCGCCGCCGGCAGCGGCAGCCCGAGCCAGCCGGCTCGGAAGGAGGCGCGGGAGCAGACGTAAAGTTCTCCGGAGGGGGCGGACTCGCGTCGTCCCGCCCTCCTCCGGATGGCGGCCGCCCCGGACCCGGAGCTGCGGGACTTGCGGGGCGCTGTTGGGCGGCGTCGAGGACGGCTCGGGGGGCGAACGTCGCGCCGCACGTGCGGGGAGCGCTCATGAGCAGCTGGCCCTTCGCGCCGCATTCCCCCGTGAAGCCCTGGAAGGTGAAGCCCTCGTCTGCCCGCGCGTACAGCGTGACCTGTTCTCCGTCCGGGTGGGTCGCGGAACAATCAGAGCCGAGCGTGCCGCACTGAATGCCGGCACTCAAAATCGTGCCGCCCTTCGGCCGAGTGACGGTCAGCAGACGAGGCACCTGTGCAGGCACATCAGGAAGGGGAGCAAACGTTCCGCCGCAGGTTCTCGGCGATGTCATGAGGGTTCGGCCGGTCGAGAGACAGTCGCCGGTGTAGCCGGTGAACATGAATCCCGCATCAGCGTGGGTCTGGAGCTCGACGGGCTCACCACTCGGAAGCGTGGTCGAGCAGTCAGACCCCGTCGTGCCGCAGTTGATGCCGCGGCTGGTAATCGTCCCCCCGGTCGGCTTCGTAATGGTGAGCAACTGGCCGGAAACCACCGGGCCACCGAGCAGGCGCATGACGACGAGCGCAATGCCGGCGGCGACGGCGACGACGGCCGCGACCAGCGCGGCCTTGCGGTGGCGGCTCCATAGCTCGTCGCCATCGCCTTGGTTCCCGCGATCGCTTCGCCGAAGAAGACGCCGCCAGAATCCCTGCGCGGGCTGACGATGGTTGGCGGCACCGGCGTCAGCTGCCGCGCGGGCGGCTCCATAGCTGTTCTGAGCTCGGTCCCCGGCGCCGGCGGGGGGAGCGACGGTCGCGGGATCGGCCACCGATCCGGTTCCTGGCGTTCAAGCCGTTCAAGGAACGTGTAAGCGCCTTCGTGATTCGGATCTTCGGCGAGCGCTTCAATCGCGAACCGCCGGGCGGCCTCGACCGCCCCCTCTCGATAGAATGCAGCCGAGCGCTGAAACGCCACGTCCGCTCGTGAGTCTCGGGACTTGCGTCCGGCGCTCTGCGGCGGTGGCGTCGGACGCTCAGTCGGTGCAGGAGTGTCCTGGCGGCCCAGACGCCACAGTTGCTGCTCGAGCGCTTCCTCCATCGCCGCGGCATCCTGATACCGTCTGGCGGGATCTTTCTCCAGCGCGCGGGCGACGATGGCGGCAATCTCTGGATCGAGGCCGGGAACGAGCGACGTGAGAGGAGCAGGCTGCGCCTGCAGTACCTTGTTTTCGATCTGTCGCGTGCTGGCGCCCGAAAACGCTTCACTGTTCGAGAGCAGCTCGTAGAACACCGCGCCAACGGCAAAAATGTCGCTGCGCCGGTCGATTTCGCCGGTCTCTATCTGTTCCGGAGACATGTAACCGGGCGTGCCGATCCGCACGTTGAACTGAGTGACCTGCAGGCCCGCTCGCGTAAAGCTGCCTTCCGAGACGCGGGCGATGCCGAAGTCGAGAACCTTCAGCCGGCCGTGCTGATCGACCATCAGATTGGCCGGCTTGATGTCGCGGTGGATCATGCCCGCCTCGTGGGCATGTCCGAGTCCCGCGCACAGCTCTCCCATCAGCTTGAGCTTCTGTCCGAGCGACAGCGGAGCCTTTCGCTTGATCTTCTCTGAGAGCGTCTCGCCCCGGACGTACTCCATCACGATGAACGGCGAACCCTGGAACTCGCCCGAGTCGTAGATGTTGACGATGTTGGGGTGGTTCAGCGCGGCAAGGGCGCGGGCCTCACGGGCGAATCGCTCTCGAAGGTCGCCGGAGTCCAGGTTGGCATTGAGGAGCTTGAGGGCGACGAGCCGGTTCGTGTTCGGGTTGGTGTCCCTGGCAAGATACAGGGTGCCCATGCCCCCGGTCCCGATGAGGCTCTTGATGTCGTAACGGCTGATCCGGGACGGAAGGGGCAGCATTGACAGGAATTTCAAGAATCCTAGCACGTCGGGATCTGAATATAGTGCGCCAAAGGCCGCCCGCGTTACAGTCGCGACACTGGGAGGCCGCCGCACGGAGCCGGTCCTCCGGTTCCGGCTGCGTGCGTTGACAAGCCTGCCAGCCGGCCGATAGTCTGTGCCGGGTCTTTGAAGCACGGTGCCCTCCCCGGGTGGCACGCTACCCCCTATGGAGCCTTCACACATGAACGGACGCGACAACGTGCAGTCGCTCCTGGTGCTCAGGAAACTGACTCGCGCCATCACCGACGCCGTGCGAGTGCAGATGACGGAGTACCTGAAGACGCTGACACCGCTCTTGCGGCCGAAGGCGGTGCTCGGAGACTACGTGCAAGGCGGCCCGAAGGAACCGAGCCGCAAATCGGACAAGGCCTTCGGCGATCTGCAGGCGCTCTACGAAACGGTGGCGACGGCCAGACCATACAACCTCGCGCGCGAGCTGGCCCCTCCGTTGAGCTTTACCAGCGTCGGCCTCGAGATCACGCCGCTCGACTACTACCATGTCGCGCAGTCGGGCGCGGACACGCAGAAGGATCAAGGTGCGATGCCCGCTGACGTGGGTGCTGACCTACACCGACTTTCCGCCCACCCGTCTGCAGGAGCTGCTGGACGCCAAGGCGCGATCGGTCGAGGAGCTTCAGCGGTTCGTGCTCAACTATCTGGTCATGCAT
The DNA here is from genome assembly GCA_963745495.1 of uncultured Acidobacteriota bacterium. Classification (GTDB taxonomy): domain Bacteria; phylum Acidobacteriota; class Vicinamibacteria; order Vicinamibacterales; family CAVVIG01; genus CAVUXJ01. The sequence continues at coordinate 323,279 of CAVUXJ010000004.1, read as the reverse complement.
CTGGCCACCAAGAGCGAGCCGGGGCTGATGCAGGTGTTCGAGGCGCTGCACTTTCCGTTGACCACCAGCAAGTCCCCGCAGTTCGGCGAGCTCCCGATCACCCGCATTGGAATCGGGATCACGACGGAGCGTCCCTCCGACGCGGTCATGATCGAGAGCGCCGAGTTGACCGGGATGGACGTCTTCGAGGAGGTCGTCAAGGTCGAGGACATCGCCGCGCTGGGCGATCCCTTGAAGGGCCGCCTGCTCGAGATTGCACGTCAGCAGGCGCCTGAGCTCGTCTAGCCCGATCGATTGCCTGCCGCCGCCCATCATCAATGGGCTTCTTCGCTCGACCTCCAGCCCGCGTGGTCAGCGAGCCTCGGGACGGTAAAACCAGAACGTTCCCCGCACCGTGATCGTCGTGGTGCGGTTGCCGCTCGTGGTCCTTCGGGAGGTGAAGAACAGTTGCGTGCGCGTGACCGGAGAGCCATCGGGGGCGTTCTGCTCCCAGACCGTGACCGCGCCGTTGCCGTCCACGCTCTGGACGATGGCGGTGTGGTGCGGGCGGTCTCCCTCCTGCTCGTCAGTCGTCGTGCCAGAGTCATCGTCGGTGACGTCCACCCGCTTGAACGTGTAGTCGCGGAACTGAATCACGTCGCCCGGCTGCAGCTCGGTCAGTGCGACCGATGTTCCCCAGATGTAATCTGCGTCAGGCGAGACCGGGCCGTAGTCCCTGGCGGTCTTGGCGTTCGCGGCGCTCAGCGCGCGATTGACCAGCGTGTAGCATTCGCCGTCGCCGACGCGCTCGCCGCGCTTCCGGCGCGCGTAGCTCACGATCCGATCGGCCATGCTCGGCTGGCTCTGCTTCGCGTCGCCGCCTTTCGAGTCGAGCCCGATCGGCCCCGGCTCAGGCGACCCGATACGCGCCAATGTCCCGTCGTCGATCGGGCCCGGCGTGTCGAGGTCGATGCCGGACGGTGACTTGCCATTTCCCATCGCGATACCCCCGTTTTGGGCAATGTTACGAATCAGGTGGAGCCAGTTTCGTGGGAATCCCATGAGACGAGGAACGACCTTCGATTCCGAGTCTTGAAGCCACTGCATCAAAGCCGCGCAGTCTCAGAGTCCAGGGAAGCAATGCCCTCTGATTCGTGCTGCCCTCACAGAGCTCGTCAACCGCTCGCTTCCGCCACCGCGCGTATGCCGCAGCATCCTTCTGGCTCAGCCCCTGGAGCAGCGAGGCGGTGATCTCGGCCTCTGGTTCAGGCGCCGACTCGCCGTCGAAGGTCACACCCAGGAGCTCCTCGACAAACGCTGACGCGTTCTCGACATCCCCGAGGTACAGACAGAACAGCGTGCGGGCCTGTAATGCCTCTGGTGAGTCGTCGGCCCAGATCGAGGTCGGTAGAGCCGCTATGAAGTGGGCGGTTGGTGCATCGCCCAATGCGTGAGCGACGCCGAACCAGTCCAGCACCTCTTCCGGGCCTGCATCGCCACCTCAGATCGATGCTCGCGCACCAGTGCCGCAGCGCCTGACCGTAGTAACCGACGATCTTGTCGCGGTCGCCGGCGCCTTCCCTCTCAAGGCGCGCGCAATTCAGGAGAAGATCAGCAGCTTGCTCGTCGGCGCTACCGCCACCCAGGTGCGCGGCAAGCGTGTGACACTCGGCCGCCCGTGCGATCAGTTCCTGGTAGCGAGAGACATGTGTGCTCGACGCATCCGCGCGAAAGCGGCCGCGTCGTCCGCTCGCAGTCGCGCTCCAGTCGAGCTCTTCGAGAAGCTCACCAATCTCACGGTCGACGGCCGCCCACATGTCCAACAGCACGTCCACGGTGCCGTCGCCATAACATCGCAAGGGCAACGCGGGCGAAGCGGACGTGTCGTACGCGAGCGCGAAATCGTCGCTGTCGCGGTACACGGCGATCGCCGTCTCGTACGATTCTTCGCCCGGGGGCACTTTCCAGACGACCTCGCTCCACAACGTCGACACGGGAGACCATCCAGCGCTCGGCAGCGGCCCGCTGTCTTCGGAATGGTGGTGAACCCAGCCGTCATGGATTCGGTAGAACTCGAGAAATTCCTTGGGCAGGGGGCTCCGTCGGAGCGCGCGTTCCTCGAGCGGCGGACGTCCCCGGAAAGGAATCCATTCGTCGCCGTCGCTGAAGAAGTAGAGCAGGCTTGCTGGTATTTCGTCGGTACGCAACAAGCCGACGCCGTGGAGCCGCTCCTGCAAGCCGCGGTAGATACGAGGGACACGATCCGCCACCGGCCGCCACAGTGTGGCGATGGCGGCGCGGGGATCGGGAGAAGTCAGGAGTTGCGCCCAGCCGGCCGGCACCTCGGCCGGTGTGCTCGAGAGAGGTGCAACGATGAGTGTGGGGTCACCCTCTCGAACGACTGCGTCGATGAGCTCGTAGTATTGCGCCTCGGAGATCCTCATAGGTCCGGGCCACGCAACTAATCGAACCCGGGAGCCATGATCGTAATCCGAAGCAGGCGATTCTTCATGTTGTCGTATAGAACATGAAGGCTGTACTCCGGAAAGCGCCACTCGAGGTACCCGTCCAAACCCTCGTCTTTATGCTCGTCAGGTTTGCGCCGGATCTTCGACCTGCGCGGCGCGCTGGCTGTCGTCGAACGCCAGCCCGAACGGCAACTCCCCAGTCCATTGCCTGGCGTCAAGGCCCCGCGAACGAAAGAACCGAACGGCACCAAGCACGAGAGTGTCCGGACTCTTCGTCCCAGCCGCGTCCGGTAAGCACCTTTCAAATTGCTCGCCTCCGTAAACACCAGCTCCACTCCGCACTCGTATCGGAAGTTGACCTCCTCGTCATCCTCATCGTCCGCGATTCTGTTAGCGAGGTCGAGCGGTTGAATCCGCCGGCGGAGGTCAGCCGAGGTTGCCGGAAGCCCCAGGATCTCGACCCAGTCCCCTTACCGACAGGGCAGGTTGCGCCCGGCCCTCTTCAGGCCATGGCTTGAGGTCGCTCTGACATATGACGCTGTCCACGGCCCGGTTTGCGTTCTTGTAGGTGACCGATATCGCGAACTGCGGCAGCTGCCACGCATCCCGCCGGTACGAGCGACGGAACGGTTCATACGATTGAAGCTTCCGCCTCACTTCCTTTCGATCGTCCGACCATTCGAGACCAAATGGCAGCCTGCCCGTGAACTGCGTTATTTGTAGCTCCGCGTCCGCCGTGTAGAAATACACCTGATACAAGAGCAACGCGGTCAATTCCCGGCGACGTTTCCATTCCTTGTCTGCGTTGAAGTACGCCTCGTCGATGAACCCCAGCTCAACCCCTTGCCGTCGCACCAGGACCCAGTCGCGAAGCGCGTCGGGATCCTCCGGATCCAGCTCCGGCCGCCGGCGTGTTCGCAATTCGACGAAGGCGGCCTCCACCTCCGGCTCGTCGCTCCGGCGGCCCAACAGAGGAAGAAGTCGATCGGCATCCACAGCCACGCTAATCCTTCACAAAGATGAATGACACGGCTTACTTGGCGGCCACCGGCAACTGAACCGCAGCCGAACGGATCAGCTTATGGTCCTTATCGAAGTTGATGAACACCGCGTGACCCTTGAGGTCCCACCGCGCCATTGCGACGTCTTTCTTCGCCTCTGCGGGTTTGCCGAGGCGAGCCTGGACTTCCTTCAGTCCGAAATTCCCTTTCAGTCCATGGGGAAATTCGCCGTCGAACGGTTCATACCCCTGGGTGCTTCCTTCACCGTACATGCGGATGTTCGTCAGGACAAGGGTGCCCTCGTCGTAGTCCTTTGACTTCACCGGGACATCCTGCTCATCCCTGAACGTAATGTCCAAGCCCAACCTCTTGTTCGTAAGATAACCGGCGCCGCTGTACGGGCTGAGCTTCGGTTTCTTCTTCGCAAGGCCATACTTCGCGAGAAATCGCTGCACCTCGTCATCGTCCCAGGTCAATCCGAGTAATGTGATGAATTCATTGCCGCTCATGTCACCACAGCTCCGCTCGATTCCTCACGTTGCCTTGTTTACCGCCTTCTTAATCATTCCTTCGTACCAGCTCTGATCCCGTTCCTTGATTTTCTCGGCCCAGGCGGCGTACTTCTTCTGGCACCGCTTGCTCGCCTTCTTGTCTTTCAAGCCTTTCTTGATGGCGTCCGTATCTCGTTTCGCGGCCTTCTTCTTGTTGTTGCCATCTCTTTGGGCTCGTGTCCTGCCTGTACGGGGGTCTTTTACGTTGTTCTTGTGCGAGTGGGTGGGACTGTAGTTGTCGTGAACGGGTTTCGGAATGACGCAGGCCGACGCAGCTCGCACGATGGCGTTTTCCTGGGCGGGGCAGAGCTCTGTGCCCCTGGGGAGTACATTGTTCCTGGCATTGTGGATGAGAGCTGCGCACGACGGAACGTGGTCGCGTTCTTTCCCATCGGCCTTGTAGTTATCTTTCATGTGGCCATAGCTGCCGCTATCACCACACTTGTGCTTCTTCTTCTGCTTCCTCGGCTTCTTCGGAGCCTTGCGCTTCTTGGGCCGGCGCCCCCCTCCGGCTTTCTTCTTGCGAGCCTTCGCCTTCTTTGCAGCCGCCGATCCGCGGGCTGACTTGGCAGCGGGTTTCGTTTTAACGACCACTGTCGGTCCGTTTCACGTCAGGGTCGACCATCAACACGGGGCCATGTGGACGCCCACCGTATTCCCATCGTTTTGTTTCATCGGCACCGTGTGATGGGCCCACATCTTGCCCTCGACCTTGACGAACGGCGACCCCAACATGAACTCGGCGGGGCCCTTGATCTTGCTGGAAACGGCGCCCATCGCCACGCCCACCTCGTCGCCGGAAGACATCAAGATCTTGTCTCCCTTTCGCAGCGCCTGCTTGCACTTGACCTTCACCTTCGTCGAACCCCGGCCGTCGCCGGTCTTCGCGATGTTCGGGTACGGCATCGGTACCGGGCCGCCCGGAGTCGGCGTCTTGCAGAAATCGGTCGGCCCCGTGGTAAGGCACTGACCGCCGGAAGACGTTGCTCGCAACCTCGAACATGGCTCACCCCAGGTGAAGGGTCTTTCCGGTGATATGGATGTTATCTGTCGTTCTCACGTGGGCGCGCCCCGCGCGCACGAACCAGCTTTCCTCGGCGATCCGCGCAACCGCCCGCTCTTGCACTGAACGAGGCCTGTTGCCCAGGTGAACGCGTTGGTCAGGCGCTGCACGAGCGTCGTGACCAGCAGGTTCAGCCGAGACGAATCGGAACGTCCGCGCGGCGCATCCAGCTCCAGCGCCACTGTCGCTCCGCATCTGGATGGCCTTGCCGGCGAGAATGTGCACCTCGCCTCGCGGGGCCTCGAAGCGCAGGTCGGCGGGGACCTGCAGCGTCGTTGTGCCGTGACCCTGCAGAACACCAATGACATACGCATGGGGCGGTTCGTTGCAAATCACCAGCACCTCGTCTCCTGGCTCGGGCTTGTAGGGCACGGCCATCGCCATCCGCGCCCACATGACGCCGTCGCCTGCCATCGCGACCTGAACATGACCTGATGTCGCCGGCCGCCAGCACTCTGGCCGACCCCAGGTATCCTGACGGCTCGACGATCGTCTGTGCGTCCTCCCTGCTCTTGATCCGACGCAGATTCGCACCGGTGAAGCGCGTTCCGTCGCGCACCGCGTCCACGAGCGTGGCTCCGAAAAGATTCGACTCTCTGAAGGTTGCGTCCGTCAGGTCGGCTTCGTCCAACGATGCCTCAAGAAAATTGCACCGGCGCATCTGCGCACCGCGGAGTTTCGCTTCGTTCAAACGAGCGCCCTTCAACTCCGACGCGTCGAACGGGCGTATTGGCGAGATACGCACCCGAGAACTCCGCGCCATTCAGTCTCGAGCCGCTGAACCTCGCACCGAAGAGTTGAGCGGATTCCCAGACCGACTCGTCGCCGGCGCTGTCCCGGAAGTCGGCCTGGCACATCAGCGCCTCTGCGCCGCGAACCTTCATCAATGTGGCGCCGATGCCCTGACATGCCGGCCCCACGCGTTCTCGAGGGCAGCCTCCGACAGATTGGCCCGTGAAAAATCGGTTCGGTGGAGGCAGGCGTCGGACAAGTCAGCCGCGCTGAGGTTCGCGCCGACTAACATCGCGTCCGATAGGTCCGCCTCGACGAAGACGGCTTCCGCCGCTTTCACGCCAGCCATCCGGGCCAGCCGCAGCCTCGCCTTCGTCGAGATTCGCGCCCACGAGGACCGCGGCGGAAAGATCGGCCCCGGTCCACCACGTTTCGGTGAGGTCGGCTGCGGCGAAGATTGTTTCCGTACAGGTGGCGCCTCGCAGGTTCGCGCCGGTGAGAACAGATCCGGTCAGGTCGGCCCCGGAGAGATTCGCGCCCACGAGGGTCGCGTTCACCAGTATCGCTTCCCGCAAATCCAGACCTCTGAGGTCGACACCGGCCAGCGCGAGACCGCTCAGGTCGCAGCCGGCGAAGCTCGCGTGCTGGGCAGCCAGTTCCCGCACGCGTTCCGCCGTGAGCGGCGCTTCGTCCAGTGGCGTTGCGTTCAAAGGCTCGTCGTCGGGTGGAGTTGCGTCGGGTAGACTTGCCTCGGCATCGCTGGAAGGGTCGGCGTCAGAGGCCGCATCGCTGCTCAGGGTTGCACCATCACCGGCGGGTGACGCAGACGCCGACTCCGCTGCGGGCTCTTCATCTTGGTCCTGGGCTTCGTCCGCGTCCACGAGCTCCTCCGGTTCCTCTGCCTCGAGCTCGTCGTCCTGCATTTCGCGGCGTGCGAGCGCCCCCTCCAGAAGCTGCGCACACTGCTTCACGTTGTTAGGCAACCGCTCCAGAGGCTCCGTGAGCACGAAGAAATGCTCGATCCCGATGAGGTTACGGCTGCGCAGGTCGACAACGCCGCGCCAGACCAGCACCAGCGTCTCAGCATCCATGTCGACCCACGACGTGTCCAGGCGCATCGGGATTTCGCGCAACCCGTAGCGGTCCCGAACCAACTCGTTCAGGAAGCAGCGCACTCGAAGCCCTGGCAGGCGGCTTCTGTAGTGCTGCGTCGTCGGATGAAGATTCTCCATGTACAACTCTTCATCGCCACGGAGGTACCCTTCGATCTGCTGGTCCACCGGCGCAGCGTTGAAAAAGCCCCAGTCAATATTCCCGGGTGCCCATGGCCACCGCTCCTTCAGGTATCGATCGTCGAAGGTTCCGAACTTCTGCGCCCGCTGGGGCCAGCTGTCAGGAATAGGATTGAATCCGGCAGGCTCCACCCTGTCGGCCGGCAACCGCAATGGACGGCCGGAGAATTCGACGTTGGGTAGTGGATGCCCGTCGATTGCAGCCCCGCCAACCGATAGTTCGAAGCCCCTGCCCAAAGGGTTTCGCTCGAACGCCGCGCCGCCGTACGCTCGTTCCCACGACAGTGGAAGGACAGTAAACGGCGCGGGATCCGTCGCGAGGCCCCCGGCCGTCCACTCACGATCACCGTACACGACTAGCGACTTCGCCCGCGGCCCGATCTGAAAGGTCACTCGCGCGACTGTCAGGGGGTTGCCTTCCGGCACGTGGCAGGTCCCGACGAGCAACGCGTCCGCACGCGGTTTGAACGGCGCGAAATCCGCGGGGTAGCGCAGAGGCTTGGACAGGTCGTCGGCCTCGAACTTGTCTCCCGTCAGCGGGAGCTGTTCTTCGGCGAGCATCGCCGTTTCGCCAGGCCGTAAGAGAAACGTACCTTTGACAATGGCAGTGAGTGAGAAGCGCGGTGGATTGATCTTGCCGACGATCCAGGCCGCCTCCAGCCCACTTTCATTCACGAACTCCATGTGGGGGGCTCTCCTGCTTTCCATTGCTCGGCTGCGAGGCGGTCAGGATCGACAGGGCGGACATCATCGAGCCTGGCGCCGGTCCAGTTCACCTGCGTTCCCTGCGTGCCGTGGAAGTCCGTCCACGACAAATTACCGTCGCTGAAGTCGGCCTGGTCGATGTTCGCATGCGTGATTTGCGCGTAGTCGAGCCGACATCCGCGGAATCGCGCGCGCCGTGCGACGGCTCCGCTGAAGATCGCTTGCCGAAGGTCCGCGCCGGAAAAATCCGCTCCATCCAGACGAGACTCGATAAATTGCGCGGACGGCAACTCGGCCTGGCGAAATATCGCACGTTCGGCCCGACAACCAACGAAACGCGCAGCGGGTGCCTTCACGTTGTTCAAGTGCGCATCCGTGAGCATAGCCCCCGTGAAGTCGCAACCCGCCAACGACGCCCTGTCCAGCACAGCTCCGACGAGGCTGCATCTCGAAAAATCACTATCCAGAAAACTGCAGTCGGATACATCCGCGCCATCCAGCCGGCCATCCGACACGCTGCACGATTCAAAGCTGGTCTTCCCAAAAGCGGCGGTCCGCAGGTCGACACCGTCCAAGACGGTCTCCACGAACGTCGCCTGCTGCAAGTTGGCGTCGGCTAACAGAGCGCCGTCCAGATAACTGCTTGCGAAGTGGGCCTCAGCAAAGTTCGCCTTCGTGCAATCTGCGCCGGACAAGATCGCGTCGCGAAACTTCGCGCGGAAACAATTCACACCTCGCAGCTTGGCGTCTGTGAAATCGGCATCCCTCAGGTCGGTTCCAGACAGGTCCGCGTCCGTCACGACGGCTCCGGCAAACTGGCACCCCGACAGGTCGTGATCGACCAGCTTCGCCCCCGTCATATCAGTTCCTGAGAGATCGCTTCCGACCAGAAGCGCGTCTGCGAGGCGGGAGATCGGAAGGGTCGAGTTCGCCAGTACCGCCCCGCTCAGGTCCGTGCTGCTGAGCACCGCGCCATCCAGGTTGGCGTCTGCCATCATCGCCTGACGGCAGTTCGCATCCGAAAGGTCAACACGAGCAAGGCACGCGGCGAGAGGTTGGTCCCCTCCATGTTCGCGCCGTTGAGCCTCGCTTCCGTCAGGTCCGCCTCGGATAGATCCACGCCCTCGAGGTTTTTTCCTGAGAGATCAACTCCGGTGAGATCGACGCCGCCAAACACGTTTCCCCTGAGATCCTGTGGCAGCGCTCTCACGGCGACGAAGCTGGAACCGGAAAATGTGGAAGTCTCTCCGTGAAGCCCTGACAAATCGGCTTCGGCAAACCGGCAGTCTCCGAACGCGCAGCTCGTCGCCGTACAAAGCCGAAAACCGGCGGAGTCGAACGCGCACCCGTCGAAGCGACTGCTGTCCAGATGCACCGTTGCGAACGAGGTACCGGGAAACGCGCAGTCCGCGAATCGCACGCCACGCATGGCGCATCGTTCGAACTGCACGTCACCGAGCGTCGTCGCCTCGAAGACGGCGTCTATGAACGTGCTGTCGGAGAACTGTGCACCCTGACAACTGCACGACAACCAATGACACTGTTCGAGGTGCAGCTTCGTGAAAGCTGCATCGTCGAAGGCACAGCCGACCAACGTCGTACCGCGGAGGCTCGCGTCTTCCCATTTCGTCGCGGCGCACGCACATTCCTGCAGCTGGCACCCTTTCAGGGTTGCACGCTGAAGGACCGCGCCCTGTAGATTGCACCCGACAAACCGAGCGCCAGACAGATCCGTCGCCGACAGGTCGGCCCCTGCCAGATCGACCTGGTGCCAGACCGTATCCCGCATCCTCAGTCCGCGTAGCGAGGTGCTCCGCAGCACAATATCGGTCAGGATGTGCCCATCGAGTGGAGCTCCGGCACGGTAGGCCGCAATGACGTCGTCGCGGGTGAAACCCTTCATTTGACGGTAAGGGTCGTGCCCTTGATGTTGGTGGGCGAGTTCAACTTGATGGACGATCCCTTTCCAGTAATCGTGCCCCCCGCTTTGAGGTTCATCGCCCCACCAGCCTGTGCCTTTAAAGCGGCGCCCGACTTCAGGTTCATCGCGGCCTTCGATTGAGCGTTGAGGGCCGCGCCGGCGTTGATGTTCATCGCCGCGCCCGATTGCTGGGTGAGCCCTGCGGCCGATTTCACGTCCATCTTGCCGCCCGAGTTCGCGAGGAACGTCGAACCAGCCAGGAGGTTGACCTTGGGGGACGTTGCGGTGAAGTTCGCCCCGGCGGCAACGGTGAACTGTGTGGCCGACGTGATTGTCATCCGCGGATTCACGATCGTGTGAGGGCCGGCTATTGTTTCCGTGCGGCTGGCCCCGACCTGCAGGCTGCTCTTGCCGCTGATCGACACGTCTTCCTTGCCTGCCACTGTCGCGTCGCGGCTGCCGCTGACAGTCACCTTCTCGTCGCCACCGACCGACACCGTGTGCTTGGCGCCGATGGAGGTTTCGCGGTTCGCTCCGATCGTCACCTTGTCGTCGGCGCCGATGCTGATCTCTCGTTTGGCGCCGACATCCTCCTTCTGATTCGAACCCACGCTGTTCGACTGATCCACGCCAACCGAATTGGTCTGATTGTTCTCGACTGTCGTGTCCATGTTGTACTGGCCGTGGATGATGACCTTCTCCTTCCCGGCCGTGTCGTCCATCGACAGCTCGTTGTTGCCGCTGCCCTTGTGCGTGTTCGACTTGACCCCGCTCAGCACCGCGCCCGCCGGGAACCCGAACGGCGGCTGGTTCTCGGCGTTGTAGCACGCGGCCGGTGATGATCGGCTGATCGGGATCGCCTTCGAGGAAATCGACGATCACCTCCTGGCCGATGCGCGGCGTCGAGACCGAGCCCCAGCCCTTGCCGGCCCACGGCTGCGACACGCGGATCCAGCACGAGCTGTTCTCGTCCTTCTTGCCGTACCGATCCCAGTGGAACTGCACCTTCACGCGCCCGTACTTGTCGGTGTAGATCTCGTCGCCGGCCGGGCCGACGACCACCGCGGTCTGCGGCCCCTGCACGAACGGCTTGGGCGTGGCGCGCCTCGGCCGGAACTGCTGCTGGCTCGACATCGCGACGAAGCTGCACCGGTAGCTCGTGCCGGCGCCCTCCGGCATCGCTTCGTAGTCGCTGAACTCCAGGTCGTAGCTCGCCGCCAGAATCAGGTGCTCGCGGTTCTGATCCTCGCGCGGGCAGTCCTCGAGCGTGAACAGCGATCCGACCGCAGATCCCCTTGGCGTTGGTGACCGCCTGCGCGGTCTCGAACTGGCTGCCGAGCTCGTCGATGCGCACCGCCGCGTACTGCTCGCCGTCCGCCTTCTGCAGATAGTGCCCGGGATAGTCGTAGACCTCGTAGTCGCTCGGCGCGTAGCTGCGCGGCAGCACCTTCCGCGTCTTGCAGCTCGACGCTCGGCCGCTCGAGATCGTAGTCGTCGTGCACGTAGACGCCCGGCTGGATCTCGCGCGAGAAGTCCCAGCTGCTGATGTGCTCGAGCTCCGGCCTCACGACCTGCTCGGGAGAGATGAACGGGATCGTTTCGTAGCCGGGAGTCGCCGTGTGCTTGCCCGTGGAATCGGTGAGCACCACCGTGTTGTGGCCGTCCGTGTGCTTGACGTAGTAGGAGATGCCTTCCTCCTCCATCAGCCGGCTGACGAAGTTGAAGTCGGTCTCCCGGTACTGCACGCAGTAGGTCCACTTCCGGTAGGTGCCCGTCAGCTCGAACTTGAAATCGGCCGTCGGCTCGATCGCCGAACACCTTCTTGACGATGTCCGGCACGGTCATCTCCTGGAAGATCCGGCAGTCGGTCGTCCGCGTCAGAAACCAGAGCCACGGGCGGACGACCGCGAAATAGCGGTGATAGCGGCCGTAGCTCGCCGCCCTGCCGAAAAGCGCGTCACGAAGCCGTTGAAGTAGCGCGTGCTGTCGTCGGGCAGCGCGAGCTTCACGGTCACGTTCTTGCCGAGAATGTCGTCGAGGTTGATGTCCTTCTTCGAGGCTGAGCAGATCGAGCTGGTACTCGCCCAGCCGGCCCATCTCCTCGCGCGCGTGCATGCCGTGGAACAGCAGCACGTCGTCGCCGAGCGGCGTGGCGATTTCCATCGACTCTAGGCATGGTTCATTCCTGCATCCGTCGGTTTCGTCGCCCGCACCACCAGCCCCGCGACCGGATCGCCGGCTTCGAGACGCAGCTCCGCCGGCACGATCTCCGGCCGCAGATTCGCGTCCGCCAGCACGCGCTCGACGTACTCGCGCGAGTGGCAGTAGCGGCCGTGCTGGCTGATGGCGATAGCCCGCATCGGACCCGGCGTCGATCAATTGCTCCACGGTGAAGATGAGCCGTCCGCCGGGACGCAGCGCGTCCGCCGCCGCCGCGACGACGTCCTCCAGCGGTCCGAAATACACGAGGGTGTCGGCCGACACAATCACGTCGAACGCCCCGGGGTAGTCGCGCAGGTAGGCGGTCAGCTCGACCTTGAACAGCTCGTCGTAGACGTTCCTCGCCTCGGCCTGAGCCAGCATGCGCGCGGACAGGTCGACCCCGACCAGCCGGCGCGCATACGGCGCGACGAGCGGTCCGCACAAGCCCGGTGCCGCAGCCGGCATCGAGCACGTCGAGGCTCTTCGACGCCTCGACACCCGAGTCCGCCAGCATCGCCGCGACCAGCGCCGGGGCGCGGTACGACAGCTTCGCGAGCTTGGAGTCGAAGCTGGCGGCGAAGCTGTCGAAGGTCTTTTCGACGAACCCGTCCGACGCCCGCGCCGGGACGTCGCGGCCGGAGCACGCCGCGAGCATGTGCAGCGCGATCGGATGGTCCGGCTCCTCCTTGAGCCATTCCTCGAAGATCTCCACCGCCTTGTCGACCTCGCCGAGCGTGCAGTGCGCCAGCGCCAGCAGTCGCCGCGCTTCGGGGTGCTTCGGCCTGAGCGTGATGACCTTGCAGAAGCAGACGACCGCTTCGTGCGTCCGCTTCTGGCCGTTCAGCAGGATGCCGAGGTTGGTGTACGCGTCGAGTGCTCGGGATTGACGCGAATGGCGGCCCGATAGGCCGCTTCCGCTTCGACCGGCTTGCCCTGCGCCCTCAGGAGGACGCCGAGATTGCTGTGCGCGTTGGCGTGATTCGGATCGAGCGCAATCGCGCGCTGAAACGCGGCGATCGCCTCGTCCAGCCTGAGGCGATCCCGCAGGACGATGCCCAGATTGCTGTGCCAGTCCGCCCGATCGGGCTCGAGCTCCAGGCTCCGCTCGATCAGCGCGACGGCCTCGTCGCTCTCGCCCCTGCTGATGCGCGAGCACGCCGGAAAAGTGCAGCGCGTCGGGATAGTCGGGCGCGACCTCGAGGATCCTGCGATAGATGTCGTCCGCAGCCGCCCACTGCTCGTTCTGCTGCAGCCGGATCGCGATCGAGATCGCCTCGTCCAGGCTGACGGCGCGGTCCTTTGTCGGCGACTGCTCCATGCTGTGTATCAACCGCGCACTCGGCGCGCTGAGTCCTGAAACCCGTCCTACTCGAATCGATACGCAAAATCGCCGTCGGCCACGGCCAGACGCACGCCGTTCAGCGCCGCCCCGGCCATCGTCCGCGTCAGGAACTCGCGGCTGATCGCCGGCAGCACGGTGTTCGTGAGAATGGCGTCGATCATCCGCCCGCCGCTCTCGACCTCGGTGCACCGGCTGACGATCAGCTTCACGGCGTCGTCGTCGTAGTTGAACGGAATCTTGTGATGCTCGACCACCCGCTTCGCGATCCGCCCGAGCTGCAGGCGGACGATGTTCGACAGCATCGCGTCGCTCAACGGGTAATACGGAATCACGACCAGCCGCCCGAGCAGCGCGGCCGGGAACTTCTTCAACAGCGGCTCGCGCAGTCCCTTGGCAATGCCCTCGGGCTCCGGCATCAGCTCGGGGTCCTTGCACATGCTCATGATCAGATCGGTGCCGACGTTCGACGTCAGCAGGATGATCGTGTTCCTGAAGTCGATGCGCCGGCCTTCGCCGTCTTCCATCCAGCCCTTGTCGAAGACCTGGAAGAACAGCTCGTGCACGTCCGAGTGCGCCTTCTCGACCTCGTCCAGCAGCACCACGCTGTAGGGACGGCGCCGCACCGCTTCGGTCAGCACGCCGCCCTCGCCGTATCCGACGTAGCCGGGCGGCGAACCCTTGAGCGTCGAGACGGTGTGCGCCTCCTGGAACTCGCTCATGTTGATCGTGATGACGTTCTGCTCGCCGCCGTACAGCGCCTCGGCCAGCGTCAACGCGGTTTCGGTCTTGCCGACGCCCGACGGACCGCACAGCATGAAGACGCCGATCGGCTTGTTCGGGTTGTCGAGCTTCGCGCGCGACGTCTGGATGCGCTTCGCGATCATCTCGAGCGCGTGACGCTGGCCGATCACCCGCTGGTTGAGCGTCTCCGCCAGGTTCAGCACCGTCTCGATCTCGTTCTTCACCATGCGGCCGACCGGCACGCCGGTCCAGTCCTGCACGACGGATCCGACCGCCTGCTCGTCGACGCTCGGCAGGATGAGCGGCGACTCGCCCTGCAGCGCCGACAGCTTCGCCTGGAGATCGGCCAGCTCGCCGAGCAGTCGCTGTCGTTCTTCCGGCGTCACCGTTTCGGCGGCCGGCGCGGCGGCGGCGGTCTTCTGCGCCTCCGCGGCCTGCTCCAGCTTGCTGCCCGTGCCTTCCACCGGCTCGCTTCCCTTGCCGGAGCTTCGCGCGAATCCCCAGGACGCGCTCCACCAGCTCGCGCTCGGCGTTCCACCGCTCCTCCAGCGACGCGCGGAGCTGCTCGCTCGACGCGAGCTTCTCTTCCGCGGCCTTCCGGCGCTCGTCCGCGTTGATGCCGACGGTTTCCTCGCGGCCGATGATCTCCAGCTCGGTCTGCAGGGCCTCGATCGTCCGCCGGCAGTCCTCGAGCTGCGGCGGCACGCCGTGCTGGCTGATGGCCACGCGCGCGCACGCGGTATCGAGCAGGCTGACCGCCTTGTCGGGCAGCTGCCGCCCGGGATGTAGCGATGCGACAGCCGCACGGCCGCTTCGAGCGCCTCGTCGAGCACCTGCACCCGGTGATGCTTCTCGAGGACGGACGCGACGCCGCGGACCATCAGGATCGCCTTGTCCTCGCTCGGCTCCTCGACCTTCACGACCTGGAAGCGCCGCGTGAGCGCGGGGTCCTTCTCGATGTACTTCTTGTATTCACCCCACGTCGTCGCGGCGATCGTGCGCAACGTGCCGCGCGCCAGCGCCGGCTTCAGCAGGTTCGCGGCGTCGCCCGTGCCCGCCGCGCCGCCCGCGCCGATCAGCGTGTGCGCCTCGTCCACGAACAGGATGATCGGCTTGGGCGACGCCTGCACTTCGTCGATCACCTGCCGCAGCCGGTTCTCGAACTCGCCCTTCATGCTCGCGCCGGCCTGCAGCAGTCCGATATCGAGCGTGTACAGCGACACGTTCTGCAGCGGCGGCGGCACGTCGCCTCGCGCCAGCCGCAGCGCGAAGCCCTTCGACCACCGCGGTCTTCCCGACGCCCGCCTCGCCGGTCAGAATCGGATTGTTCTGCCGGCGGCGCATCAGGATGTCGATGATCTGCCGGATCTCCTCGTCGCGGCCGCTCACCGGATCGATCTCGCCCTTGCGCGCCTTCTCGGTCAGGTTCGTCGCAAATCGCTTGAGCGCCTCCTGCTTGCCCATCTGCGCCGGCGCCATGGCGTCGCTGGCTTCGCCCGGCGCCGCCAGCGACGAGCCGTCGGTCGCGCCGAGCTTGTCCTCGGGCGAGCCGTTGACGATCCGCGCGAAATCCTCGGTCAGCGTGTCCGCCTTGACGTGCTCGAACTGGCGCGAGATGCCGATCAAGGCATTCCGCAGCGACGGCGTCTTCAGCATGCCGACGACGAGATGACCGGTGCGGACGCGCGGCTCGCCGAACATCAGCGTCGCGTAGACCCAGCCGCGCTCGACCGCATTCTCGACGTGCGACGAAAGATCCGAGATCGAGGTCGCGCCGCGCGGCAGCCGATCGAGCGCCTCGGTGACGTCCTTGGCCAGCCGCGACGGATCGAGCTCGAAGTGCCTGACGATGCGATGCAGGTCGGAGTCTGGCGTCTGCAGAATCTGCTGGATCCAGTGCACCAGCTCGACGTACGGATTGCCGCGCAGCTTGCAGAACACCGTCGCGCCCTCGATCGCCTTGTACGCGAGGCTGTTGAGCTTGCCGAACAACGCCGAGCGGCTGATCTCACTCATGCGGCGCGCGCTCCTTCGCGATCGACGAACGCTTCCGCGTCCAGGCACAGATCGTCGGCGTGCGTGTCGCGTCCGCCGGCGGCCGAGCCAGGTCGTCCAGCCCAGTCGCTGGCCGCCGCCGAGCGTCAGCGGCGGGACCTCGTTCGTGCTTCAGCAGCAGGCGAACGTCCCAATCGAGCTCGAAGCAGAGATACATCCGGACCCAGTCGACCAGCTTTCTGAGCGGCGCGCCGCCCGGCAGAAAGCTCTCGTACTGGGCGAGCGTCAGCGGGCCGAGATGAATCCGGAACTTGTGCTGGCGGTCCCACACGCGGCCGCCGAGCACGGCGCCGGAGCCGAGCGTCGCGCCCTCGGCGACAGGGACGTCCGCTCGCCGGCGCTCAGGGACAGCCAGTGGCCGACGAACTCCTCGATCTGCACCGGCACGCGGAAAAAATGCTGGAGAATGTGCGTCAGCCCTTCGGCGTTCCGCACCTGCCGGATGAGCGCGCCGACGTGAAAGAACTTGGCCAGGTCCGGCAGCGCGTCGCGATCGCGAAACGCCGCCGGCGACATGCCCGAGGAACGCGCCGACGTAGACCGTAAAGCGATCCTCCTTCGGGCGATCGCGGTTGACGTGCGGCTGCGCCTGGGCCCAGGCCCGGTAGAAGAGCGCGAGGAACCGATGATGGAAGATGTCGAGAAACCGGCTGAGCGTCGGATCGCCGGCATGCCGCAGCCGCTCGCGCGCGTATTCCGTGAGGTGGAGCGGCAGCGGTCCGTTGGGCCCGAACAGGCCGAACAGCCTCACCTGGAGCCGCGGCGGCCCGCCGCCGTCGGCCTCGAACGACGCCAGCGGCGCGGGCGCAAACGACAGATCGGGATCCTGTCCCAGCCGCACCGGCTCGTCGACCGGACGCAGCGCTTGTCCCCAACGCGGCTTCCCGTCGTACAGACACTCCAGCCGGCGCAGCGTCTGGTAGAAGTCGTAGCGGTACGGCGCCGCCGCCAGGGCCGCGAAGAACGCTAGAGCGTCGGTCTCGCGCCCCATTGCTGCCCCCATCGGTTGATTTCCCCGCGGTTCTCGGACCGCAGCACGGTTTCCGTGAACGAGTTGATCGACACGTGACGCGCGAAATATCGATCGAGCACCGATCCGAGCAGGAACGCGCTGGCGCCCTCGAACGCCAGCTCGTCGACCGTGCACGGTGATCTCGAGGCCGCGGCCGAAGGCGAGCGGACCCGGCGCGCGCAGCCGGCGCACGACGCGTCCCACGCGCACCGACCGGATCCCCTCGATCTGCCGCCTGGCGCTCACGTCGGCGCTCGCCGCGTACAGCTCGAGCAGATCGCGCAGCGCGGCGGCCCCTTCCTCCGGCGTCGACTGCACGAGCGACAGATAGTTGAGCGACAGATGGCTGATGGCGCGCCAGGACACGGCGCCGTCGGCCAGCGGCGCGTACGGACGGCTGGGACCGCTGATCACGCGGATGCTCGCCACGCGGAGCGGCGACGTCCAGCGACAGGTCGCTCGTCCCGATGCCGACCGGCATCTGCAGCACGAGATCCCGATTGGTGCACAGCGCCTGGATCGAGAGCTGGCGCAGGTCGCCGCTGAACGGCGCCTGCGCCGGATCGACGAGCGACAGAAAGACCTCGGTCCCGATGTAGCTCGAGCGGGAGCCGCGGCGCTTCGCGCGTCGGCGACACCAGCCGCGGCTCGCGGCGCGTCGTGAAGTAGGCGGACTGCTGATGCTCCTCGTCGGTGCTGTACGCCGAGTAGAACGGCAGAAACTGCTGTTCGCTGTCGGTGCCGATGCCGTGGCCGACGACGCTCGGTCACCTCGTAGACCTCGAAATCGAGCGGCCTGGTCCGGTCCGGCACGACGTGATACTCGTGCGCGCTGTCGCTGACGTGGATGCGATCGGCGCGCTTGTGGAACAGATTGACGGCCGGCGTGCAGAACAGCGCCAGGTTCGAGCCATCGACGACGCTCTCGAGCGTCGGCTCGCCGCGGCCGAGCAGAATCACGAGCTCGACCTGGTCCGCATCGACCCGCTTGAGCGCCCGCGCGAGCCCGGTCAGCTCGAAGAAGCGAAAGCGCTGCGGGAACGCAAAATACTCCTGCAGCAGCCGGTAGCCCTGAAACGAGCGCAGCGTCACCGGCAGCAGCGCCTCGGCGTCGGCTGAAGCCGACCGGCTGGATCGACGCCGCCGGAAGAAACTCGTGCCACCGCGTGCGCGCTCTTCGACGGCAGCACCAGCGCGCCGAGGCCGGCTCGCCAGGCACAGCTCGTACAGCTTGTTCGCCACGTCGTCGCGGCCGGTCAGATAGAAGCACAGCCGGTCGATCGCCGTCTGCGCGAACTTCAGGCCCGCCGGTCGTCTTCAGCCGGATCCGCACGCCGCCCTTGATGCGCTGCGCGATCGGCAGCGTGTTGAGCGGCAGATCGGGCGCGAAGGAGAAGTAGCTCGCCGACACGATCTCGACCGGCCACAGCGTCACGTCGTGCGCGGTGCGAAACTCACACGCCGTGGCATCGTCGGCGGCCAGCAGGCCCGACAGCGTGCTGCCGCGCGGCACCGTGGGGCCGCCGGCCAGGTTCGGATCGTTCGGATCGGGCGTGAGCTGCGCGACCAGCATCGACGGCGTCGGCGCCAGGTAGTGCGGATAGACGATCTCGAGCAGCGCCTGCGTGAAGCGCGGGAACTCGGCGTCGAGCTTGAGCTGCACGCGCGCCGCCAGAAACCCGACGCCTTCGAGCAGCCGCTCCACGTAGGGATCGGCCACCTCCAGCCCGTGCATCCCGAGCCGGGCCGCAATCTTCGGAAACTGCTGCGGCGAACTCGGCGCCCGTCTCGCGCAGGTGCTGCAGCTCGAGGTTGTAGTACTGAAGGAGGCGCGGATCCATTCACGCCACCCGCGGCGGGAGCGAGATCGGCGATCTGCACCTTCCCGGTTTCCAGATCGAACTCGGTGCGGACCAGGAACTCGAGCGGCACCGGCTGCGCCCAGAGCTGGCCGTGAATCTCGACGCCGATGACGTTGTGATGATCGAGGTCGCCGGCCTCGAGCAGCGTCCTGATCTGCAGCGTCGCCGGCAGGATGCGCGGCTCGAAGGTCAGGATGGCCTCGCGGATGGCGCGGGCGAGGTCGGTCACGTCGAGCGAGGAGGCCGTCCTTCCCGGACAGCGCCGGCAGCCCGAAATTCAACACCGACCGGCGCACGTGCGGCGCCTTCGCCAGATCGGTCGACCGCTTCGAGCCGCGTGGCGTTGAACAGCCAGGCGAGATCGCGCAGGACCGACTGCCGCAGGCGGCTCTTCGACAGGACGCGCGCCTCGCGAGGCTCCTGCTTCTTGTCCGGTTCGTCGTCGGTGAGACGATCCAGCAGCGCCGGCTGCAGCCGATCCTGGGGCAGGAGTTGATCAGCCATGATCGGCGGCGAGATCCGTCGTCTCCTCCGCGCTGCCGGTGAGCGAGATCGTGCGGACCTCCATGAGGGGCACGTCGTCGGTGTCGGTGGCGAGGATGCGCTGACCGAGACCGCGGTGCGCGTCCGGAGCCATCTCCTCCCACACGGTCTTCCGCGCCAGCGCGATCAGGCCGTCCGCCGGCCGTCTCCGAGCCGGGATATCGGGTCGGAATCAGCGCCACCGACTCGCCGCCATTCTCGAACTGCAGGTGCGCCGGCATCCAGACCATGTCGCGCAGGTCCTCCGGCGGTTCGATCTGGATCTTGGTCAGACGGGAGAAGGGCACCCAGTAGTAGCGGCCGTTGATGACCGCTTCGAGCACCGGGCCGAGACGGGAATCGGCGTCGGCGATCCAGGAGAACGGCCGTCCGTCGATGTCGCCCTGCGATGCCGGTGCCTCGTCGAAGGCCCTGGAGCGCAGCTCCTGCGATCGCTCGCGCTCGCCGCGGCCCGCGACGAGCAGCGACTCGATCAGCAGCGCCAGCCACTGGTCGGGCTGGCCGAAGATCATCGGCGATTTCTTCCCGTCGAACACGTCGTCGCGGACCGCCTCGCAGCGCACCGCGTCGCCGTAGGTCTGCGCCATGGCCAGCGCCTCCGGGTCGAGGCCGGAGGCGACGTTCAGCTGGTTGAGCGCGCGCTCCCACTGGCCGAGCACGCAGAGCAGCTGAAACAGGAAGATGCGCAGCTTCGGATCAGCCGGTTTGGCGCGCACCTGCTCCTGCAACTGAGCCAGCGCGGCGACAGGATCGCCGCCCTTCAGACTCTGTTCGGCGACATCGGCGAGGCTCATGGCGTGACATCCTGAGAGAAACGTCTGGAAGGACCGGCCCCGGCTAGGTCTGGTCGCTCCATTGGTCCGCGAACGTCATGCCGCCCTGCGGCAGTCCGTCCTTCCCTTGAGGCACGTACTCGACCTCGATCTTGTTGAACGAGAAACTCACTCTCTCGACGACGTCCGGGCTGCCGGTCGTCTCGCCGCCGTCGATGGTGAGCGAGATCACGCGCCCCTGCTCGATCGTGATCTTCAGGTATTCGAGCTGGCTCTTGCCCGCCTTCCGCAGCGTCAGCACGGCCTTCTGGATCGGCTCGTTCGTCCGCAGCGCCAGCATCAAGGCCGTCGAGGCGCTGTCGACCCGCTTCACGATTCTCAGATCGTTGATCGTGGCCTTCCCGGTCGCGGTGCCGCCGCCGATGCTCGGCCTTCGCCTGCATCCCCCACGACCAGCTCAAGACCTCGATCTCGCCCTTGTGCTGATCGTCCTGCGATTCCCCTTTGATCAGGCCATGCTTGGCGCCCTTGACCATCAGGAACATGTCGCCGGCGCCGCCGCTCACGGGCATTCGAGGTCACGTTCGTCAGCTTTCTGCCTGTATGTCCGACTGCGTGTCGCCGCTCGCACGACCGGACGAGCCGTGCGAGCACCGCGTCGCGGCTACCCTTCCTTGTTGCCCTTGATGTCGTACTTGAAATGGAGGCCGGCATCCAGCGATCCGTCCGCCTTCTGCGGCTTGTATTCCAGATCGACCTTGGCGCACTGCAGCGCGACGCTCTCCGCCGTGGCGGCCGCATCGCCGGAACCGCTCGGGTTGACGCTGGTGATGAGGATGTCGGTCATCTTGATGATCAGGAACTCCTGCTGGCCCTTGCCGGCCTTGCGCACCGTGATCGTCGCTTCCTTGATGTGCTCGCCGGTCGCGCACGCTTTCAACAGCACCGGCGACGCCTTGTCGACGTGATGGGTGAAGTTGAAATCGTTGAAGCTCGCCTTGCCCTCACCGCCGCCGCCGCCGTGGGCCATGGTGCCGCTCTGCTGAACTCCCCAGGACCACGAGAGCACTTCGATCTCGTCCTTGTGCTTGGCGTCGAGCGATTCACCCTTGATGTCGCCGATCTTCGCGAAAATGTCTGATGCCATAACGATGCTCCTGTCCTACGATGCGTTTCCGTTGAAGGGATGTCCTGAACAATCAACTGGCCTTGGCCGACGGCAGCTTGGACACCAGCCGGAGCGACACGGTCAGCCCCTCCAGCTGATAGTGCGGGCGAAGAAAGAACTTCGCCGAGTAGTAGCCCGGGTTCCCTTCGACTTCCTCCACCTGCACTTCGGCGGCGGCCAGCGGTTTCTGCGCCTTGGTCGTTTCCGAGGAATGCGCCGGATCGCCGTCGACGTAGTTCATGATCCACTTCTGCAGCCAGATCTGCATGTCGTCCCGCTCCTTGAAGGAGCCGATCTTGTCGCGCACGATGCACTTCAAGTAGTGGGCAAACCGGCAGCACGCGAACAGATACGGCAGCCGCGCCGACAGATTGGCGTTGGCCGTCGCGTCCGGATCGTCGTATTCGAACGGCTTCTGCAGCGACTGCGCGCCGATGAACGCGGCGAAATCCGAGTTCTTGCGATGGACGAGCGGCATGAAGCCGTTCTTCGCCAGCTCCGCCTCGCGCCGGTCGCTGATGGCGATCTCGGTCGGACACTTCATGTCCACGCCGCCGTCGTCGGTCGGGAAGGTGTGCGTCGGCAGGCCTTCGACCGAGCCGCCGGACTCGATGCCGCGGATGCGCGAGCACCAGCCGTAGAGCTTGAACGAGCGGTTGATGTTCACCGCCATCGCGTAGGCGGCATTCGCCCAGGTGTAGCGGCTGTGGTCGGCCGCGCCCGTGTCCTCCTCGAAGTCGAACTCCTCGACGGGGCTGGTCTTGGCGCCGTACGGCAGGCGCGACAGGTAGCGCGGCATCGCCAGACCGAGATAGCGGGCATCCTCCGATTCGCGCAGCGACCGCCAGCCGGCGTACTCGGGCGTGGTGAAGATCTTGGTGAGGTCGCGCGGATTGGCCAGCTCCTGCCAGCTGTCCATCTGCATGACCGTCGGCGAGGCGCCGGCGATGAACGGCGTGTGCGCCGCGGCGGCGACCTTGGACATTTCGCCCAGCAGCTCCGCATCGGGCGGCGTCTGGTCGAAGTAGTAGTCGCCGACCAGGCAGCCGAACGGCTCGCCGCCGAACTGGCCGTATTCCGCCTCGTAGACCTTCTTGAACAGCGGGCTCTGATCCCACGCCGTGCCCTTGTAGCGCTTCAGCGTCTTGCCGAGATCCAGCTTGCTGATGTTCATGAAGCGGATCTTGAGCATCTCGTCGGTTTCGGTGTTGTTCACCAGATAGTGCAGCCCGCGCCAGGCGCCTTCGAGCTTCTGGAAGTCGGGGTGATGCAGGATCAGGTTGATCTGCTCGGTCAGCTTCTTGTCCAGCTGGGCGATGATCGCCTCGATGGACTTGACGACGTCGGCGCCGATCAGCTTGGTCTGCGAGAGCGCCTGCTCGGCCAGCGTCCGGACCGCTCGCTCGACGGCTTCCTTGGCCTCGTCGGTCTTCGGCTTGAATTCTTTCCTCAGCAGAGAATCGAATTCCGTCACTTCAACGGTTCCGACCTCCGGCTGCGCGTCCTGCTGGGATTTGGGGTCAGCCATGGCTGTTCTCCGCTCGGCGGTTCACGCGATTCATGACGAAGGTTCGTCCTGCGGATTCTTGGTCGTCGCCAGCGTCTGCAGGAGCGCCGGATCCTGCAACAGCTTGCTCACGAGCTCCTCCGCCCCGGTCTTGCCGTCCATGTAGGTAATCAGGTTCGCCAGCTGTTCTCTGGCTTCGAGGAGCTTGTTGAGCGCGTCGACCTTGCGGGCGACCGCCGCCGGCGAAAAATCGTCCATGTTCTCGAAGGTGAGCTCGACGTTGATGTTGCCCTCGCCGGTCAGTGTGTTCGGCACCGCAAACGCTGCACGCGGCTTCAGCGCCTTCATGCGACTGTCGAAATTGTCGACGTCGATGTCGAGAAACTTGCGATCGGCGACCGGCGCCAGCGGCTCCGCCGGCTTGCCCGACAGATCGGCCAGCACCCCCATGACGAAGGGCAGCTGAATCTTCTTCTCCGCGCCGTACAGCTCGACGTCGTACTCGATCTGCACGCGAGGAGCGCGATTGCGCGCGATGAACTTCTGACTGCTCGACTTGGCCACGGAACCACCTCCTGGCGAAGCAACCTGACGGCTACTCGCCCTCTTTCAACCCGCCTGCCGCCCGTGCCTGCGCGACCGCCTCCGGGGCGATGTCGGCCAGCACCTCGAGAAAATCCTTCGACACCAGACGCTTCGCGCGCTCCAGGAACAGCGGAATCGGGCTCGACGGCTCCGTTCGCCGGAAGAAGTCGGCCACCGCGTCCAACGCCCGGATGGCATCCTGCCGCGACTTGATGGCGACCGCACCCGCCCTGCCTGGAGGGGCGCCGCCGTGCCGCCCTCTGGACTCGCCGCGCTGGTACCGCCCTCGCGCACGCCGAGCTGGGCGCGCAGCACCTGGTCCATTTTTGCGAGCTGCGCCGACAAGGGATCGAAGCTGGGCGTCGCCTCCGAGCCTGCCGCCTCGCGCATCGTCGCGTCGATCGCTCCGCAGCGCGCCACGCCCGACGGCCACGCTGTCGTGGAGCGCCGTCAGCTCCTCGAGCGGCATCGCGGCGAACGCCGCGTTGATCTGGTCCTCGTCGGGCGGAGGAGTCCCGTCTCGCGGCGGCACCTGCCCGGTGGCGATGTCGATGTCGCGCAGGCTGAACGTGCCGTGCTGCACGGCTGCTGACGAGCGGCACCCGCCGCAGCCCGTCGATCACGGCCATCGGATCGGCGAAACAGTTCAGCGCGTTTCGCCGAAGGATCGCATCCTCGTCGACGAGCGGATAGGTCTGGCTCCAGTAGGTCTCCAGCCACTGAGACGCGACGTTCAGCGTGTCGGAGAATGCTGGCAGACCATCCGTCCTCAGCACCGCGGTTCCCAGGTACGCCAGCAGCCGCAGATCCTTGCTCTTCGCCAGCGCCTCGAGCGCTTGGTCCGAATCTCACGCCATTCCGGCGACTCCGGCGGCTTCGGACTCGTCCGGCTCGCGGGCGTCGAGCGGCCTGACCGAACAGCCGAAAGGCATCGAACGACGCCAGCAACTGGCGTGTCTTCGAGACTCTCCCCGCATGGCTGATCCGGAGTGATCGGCTGCGAGCAGCGCCCGGCTGTCCCATCGAGCACTCATAGCCAGCCTCTCCACGACCCGCCGCCGTCAGCCAGCTCACAACGACCATGTGCACCAGCAAGGGCCGAGGGCGTTCCTGGTCCGGACGCGCTGCACGCCGCGTACAAGTCGCACTCCCTGACGATATAAGTCGCGCTTTCGACGATGAGGAGTCGCATTCTACCGATTTCCGGCGAAAGTCCAAAGCCGAAATCGCGGCATTCGGGGGCCGGCGGAATGTCCTACGTGGAGCAGGTCGGTCACAGGCGAATCGCTTCCAGCGGGTCTGACGGCTCATCCGAACAGGCCTCGGCGATGACCACCGTGACATTGTCGGGCGCTCCGGCGTCCAGCGTGGCGCGGATCAGCCCGTCGACGGCGGCGGCGATGTCCTCGTTGTCCATCCAGAGGCGGATCTGGGCGTCCGGGACGGTTCGTGTCAGACCGTCCGAGCACAGAAGAAATCGATCGCCGGCGAGCACCTGATCCTCGTAGCAGGTCGAGCGTCAGCGTCGGCTCGACGCCGACGGCTCGCGTCACCCCGTGGGATTCGTCTCGGCCTGCGGTGTCCCCGATCGGCCGTGCTGTGATCGCGGGTCAGCTGCTCCAGCCGGCCCGATCGCCATCGATAGACGCGACTGTCGCCTGCCCAGAGGATCGCAGCCGCGGCTGCCCCGCACCAGCAACACAACGACGGTACTGGCGCTTCGATCCGACATCAGCGAGCGCGTCGACGTGCGGAGCAGGTGCTCGTTCACCTCGTGACATGCGCTGGCGGGCGGCGTCGATCGTGTCGTCGAAGCTCGGGTCCGGCTCGAAGTCGGCAAGCGCATCGCAGACCATCCGGCTCGCGACGTCCCCGTCGCGATGCCCGCCAAGCCCGTCGGCGACCGCCCAGAGCCCGATCTCCGGCCGCTCGACGAATGCGTCCTGGTTGATCTCGCGCACCCGGCCGACGTCGGTCGCGGCGGCCGATCGGAAGCGCAGCGGGGTCCCATCGATGATCGACTCTTCGTTCGAAGCCAGGTCCGACTTGCGCCGCAAGCGGCTGCCACCAATGCCTGGTCCACGAGCCGTCCAGCAACGCGCCGAACGTGTCCGGATGCGGCAGCCCCTTCGCAATCAGGCAACTCGGTTCGACGATTGCCGAACCCTCGGTCCACCACAACACCAGCGGGTCGTACATCGCCGACAAGCGCTGCGACAGCAGCTGCTCGAACACCGGCGTGAGCTGCTCCGGCGAGCCGATCGGCATCTGCCAGCACGTCTGGCCGTCGCCGGTCAAGATCGCCGCGGCGGCCGCGTCGAGCACCACCCGGCGCGGAGCACGGACGGCTCCGAGGTCGTCGCCCAGCCTGACGACGCTCGCATCGAAGCGCTCGAAATCGATGTGCTCCGCCGCCAGCGTGTCGATCATCAACCGCTCGGCGCTTTCGAAAAATGGCGCGGTTTCTGTCGCGGCGGCCACGAGACTCGTGCCGTCGGGCAGCTCGGCGACCAGCGTCAACGGGAAATACCGTCCGACGCGGTCGACGCTCGGCACCATCAAGCCGATGACCGGTGCGGGACCGCACGCTCCCGGACCGCAGACGAAGCGCCAGGCCGGGCTCGTCAGATACACGTCGAGCCACCGCTCGCCGAGCGCCTGGCGGCTCGCCGCGATGCACTCCTGCAGCCAGGCGTCCCAGGCGTCCACGAACGCGTCCGACGTGCGACGACGCAGGAAATCGCCGTGGCTCGGCAGCTTGCCGAAGAACCCTACTTCCACTGGTGTCTGCGATCAGGGTTCGCAGCTGAACCGCCGCCAGTCCTGCTGTGCGAACGGATTGCGGATGCTGGTGGCCTCGACCGCGACTCGGGCCTGGTACGCGCCAGCCTGAAAGCTGAGCATCGTGCGGAGATCACCATCGGGCCGCGGGCGCCCGGCATCGATCAGGCGAAACCAGGCCCAGGGACCATCGAATCTCGAAGGCGGCCAGGTACCGGCGAAGTCCTCGAACGTCGCGGCTGCCATGCCCGAACCGCGACCGGGCCAAACAACAGGGCTTTTCGGCACAGGAACGGTCCGATCGTCGAAGCGTTGACCGTCGATCTCGAGAATGAACCGCGCGCGTGGCGTCGCTGTCCACGCGCGTCAGCGTCACCGTGAAATTGAGCTGCGGCGCCTGCGACCCGGAGCGGAAGAACGTCTCGCGCATGCGTTGCGCCAGTTCGAATTGGACCAGCAGCCGCCGCGATGAGGTCACCGCGCCAGGACGCCACGTCCACGGCGTCGTGGCGGTATCCACCAGCTTCTCCATGTTGTTGTTGAAGAACGTGTCGAATCGCCCGCCGTAACCGAACAACCGGCCGAAGTCGGCGAGCGGCACGTCGTTGGAGCTGCCCTCGCTGAACGGGTAGCGGCCGGCGACAATGGCGACGCACTCGTGTCAGCACCTGCCGTTCGATAACGGCTCTGGAGGTCGCTCGTCGCCCCGGCGATCGACGCTGCCGCTCGGTCTTTTCGCCGATCTCGGCGATCAAGCCGCCGACCGACGGCGGCAGCGTCGCCCCTTCCTGCCGCAGCGCCTGCAGAATGCCGCGAAGGGCGGGGTTCGACAATGCCTCGAGCGGATCGCTCGCTCCCACCTCCGGACCGAGCGCTCTGAGCTGCTGCTGAATCTCGCCGATCCCGGTCAGAACGCCGTCGATGGGCGCGCTGCCGGGTGCCCCGGCCAGAAGCCGGTGAATCGCCTGGAAGTGAGCCGTCACCAGGCTGCCGGGCGCCACGCCGGATTGGCCCAGGGCCTCCTGCACCGGCTTCAGGAGTTTCCCGAGCCCTTCGGTGACCTTCTTTCCGGCCGATGACGAGCGCACCCGACGGAGGTGCGGTGTCGGGAGAGTCGACGAGGGACGTATTGTCGACGACCGCTCTGAGCAGACCGCGCAGCGGCGACGTCGGTCCGGCGAGAATCCCGAGCGCGTCGGCGGTCTGCGGCACGGTCGAAAACGGAACGAGCTCGAGGTCGTTCAGGATGGCATCCCAGGCGGCGATGTAATCGCGCTCGTAGAGCTGCGTCACGTCGGCCGCGAGGGTGACCGGATTGCCCACCGGCAAGCCGCCTTCGCCCCACACCCAGCCGTCTTCGGCAAACTGCTTGACCAGCTCGATCATGCCCGGGCCGGTGGCTTCCTTGAAGACGGCTCGTGAGTACAGAGCCGGCACCGGCTCCGAAAGGCTGACCCCGCTCCTGCGTCTGAGCACCTGCTCGACGCCCACGCCCGCTGCGACGTCGAGGCGCACACCGCGTGCGGTCGTCCGCATCGTGGCTCCGCTTCAGCCGGCCGTACATGATCTGCGGGATCGAGGCCGCCGGACGGTGCTGCGCGCCTGCGCGACGAGCGCTGGATCCACGCCGATTGGCCGCAGTGTCTCCCCGTACGCCGAGCAGGCTCTCGAAGTGCTTCGAGGGCGACGCTCCGGTCGCACGGGCGGCTCCGTCCGTCCGATTCCATTCGAGATCGGCCAGAAACTGGAGGTGCGTCTTGTCGAGATGCTTGGGATCGCCCAGCATCAGATACGCCTTCAGATAGACGTACAGCTTTTCCGGCTCCGAGGCGTACTCCACCAGACGTTCCTTCACGCGCGCCGCGAACCGCGGCAGCAGGATCCCGTCGAGCTCCCGCAGATAGGCGTCGCGCGCGGAATTGCCGACGGAGCCGCCCTGATAGAGGCCCCACCGCATCGCCCAGGGGGTATCTGTTCGATATCGATCGGCCGAATCGACGACGGCGCGGATGGCGTCCAGGCGCGGCAAGCAGCGCCTCGAGGGGCGCCTCCGGGGCGACTGCCGGCACGGCACGGACCCGCGCAAGATCGGTCGCCACCTCTGCGATAAACGCCTGGTTGCGCCGGTAGCTGACCGAGAGGGCGATGACGCCCAGCACGGCCAGCAACGCCATCGCGGCGTACGCCCCGAGCTGCAGCGCCGCCTTCCGCATCTCGACACGCCGGTTCACCCCGGCGAGCCCGGACTCGCCGATCAAGACCTCCTTGAGCAGCCGCTCGACGAAGTACGCCTTGCCTCGCCCGGTTGAGGCGGCCACCGCTTCCGACGCGACGCCGAACCGGCGGCCGATGGCGCCCAGCAGTCGATCGATTGGCGTGCCGTCCTGCGTGCCGCTGGTGAAGTACACGCCACGCAGCAGGATCGGCTGGTCGAAACGGGTCGACGCAAACACCTCGCTCACGAACTGGCCGAGGACATCGCGCAGGCCGGCCATCTGTTGCGGAAACGCGAAGACCCTCGTGCGGCGTCGGCTGTCGCGTTCCTCCTCGAGCGCGTCGAACACCCTGGCGTTCAGCCGGCCCATCAACGCGTCGAACTCCGCCGGGAACGCTCGCGCGGCCTCGCCGTTCACCGTCTGCTCGTACGGGAACGTGACGCCCCACACCTGGGCGCGACCCTCCTGCGTCAGCTCGTCGAAGTACTCGGTGAAGCCGGCGACCAGATCGCACTTGGTCACCATCAGATACACCGGCAGCTGGATGTGCAGCTCCTGATTGAGCTCGATCAGCCGGCGGCGCGCCGCCTCGACCTGGGCCTCGCGGCCGCTGTCGCCCTGCAGCAGCAGATCCTGTGCGCTGATCGTGAGGATGACGCCGTTGACCGGACGACGGCTCGCGGTACTTGCGCAACAGCGCGAGAAACTCGCCCCAGGCCGCGCTGTCGGACGCCGCATCCGAATCCTGCGTGGTGTAGCGTCCGGCCGTGTCGAGAAACACCGCTTCGTCGGTGAACCACCAGTCGCAATTGCGGGTGCCGCCGACGCCCGCAGCGCGCCCTTGCCCATCCGCTGCTCCAGCGGAAACTTCAACCCCGAATTGAGGAGCGCCGTCGTCTTGCCGGAGCCGGGCGCGCCGATGAACACGTACCAGGGCAAGTCGTACAGGCTGTGGCCGCTCCGCCGCTGCTGCTTGAGCGTCGCCACGGCCTCTTCGAACCGTTCGCGGAGCTTCACGACCTCCGCGGACGGCCGGCTCTGCTCGGGCTGCGGTTGGCTGAGGACCGCCGCGACGAGCTTGTCGCTCGCGCGGCCCGCGCGCAGCCGCTTCAGCAGCGCCGACGCCGACCCAGAGGACGGCGACCAGCCCAATCGCGATCAGCCGTGCGAACTCGGTCTCGAGCGGGCGATAGTAGCCGAACGCGAAGTACGGACCGGCGTACCAGATGAAAGACGGCGACCAGCAGAAAGCCGAGCACGAGCAGGAACGCCCGGCGCTTGATGAATGACAGCATGGCGTGGTCAACAACCATGGTCGACGGTTGGCGGCATACCGCCGATCGGCTCATCTCAGGTTCCACGCACGTGGACGATCTCGACTCGCCGATTTCGCGCGCGGTTCTCCGGATCGGACTCGGGACGTGTAGCGGGGCTGCGAAGAGCCGGCGCCGGTCCAGCTCAATCTGGCCCTGATTGTCGATCGCCGGCTGCAGGACCTTCACGACGCTCACCGCGCGCTCGCGCGACAGCTCGAAGTTGTCCTGGTAGCGCAGCGACCTGACCGGTTGATCGTCGGTGTGGCCGACGACCAGCACGCGGCCCGGAACGCTGTTCAAGCGCCTTCGCCAGACGCTGCAGCGTGCCGAACTGCGCGGGGTTGACGGCCGCGCTTCCGGACGCGAACAGATCGGGCGCGAGCAGCGTCACCGTGGTCCGGCCGCCGTTCTCTTCGACGCTCAGCGTGCCGTCCCGTTCATCCGCCGCCAGCAACTGCTTGAGCGTCGGCCCCGCACGGGGCGGCCGCTGGCGGAGGCAGCGAGAAGTCCTTCGAGGCCCACCTTCGCGAGCTCGGCATGCACCGGAGCGGCGAAGCCCGCCAGGCGGGCGTAGTACGACCGTGAACGTGACCGCGAGGAGCGCGACGCGACGCCGCGCCGACGACCCACCACGGCACGTACCGAACGAGCGGATTCCGCCGATCCTCGCAGCCCGCGCCACCGCAGCGACAGCTCGGGCTCGGCGGCGCCGCGATGATCCCGGATCTTGCGATAGAGGTCGCTGCTGCACCTTGGCGAGGTGCTCGTGCCCGCGATCCATCACCTGGTACTTGCCGGCGAAGCCGAACGCGAGGCCGAGGTATTGCAGTTCCATCAAGTCGATGTGGCGAGCCGGATCCCCCGAGATCCGGTCCAGCATCTCGAAGAACTTCTCTCCGCCCCACGCCTCCCGGTGCAGCGCCACCAGGAGCGGGTGCTGTGCCCACTCGCTCTGAGCGCCCCACGGCGTGGACAAGACCGCCTCGTCGAGCCCCGCACACAACGCGTAGCGCGCGGCCAGCACGATCTCGTTCGGAACGCCGGCCGAGCGCGCCTGGTCCTCGAATCGCCGTATCTCGTCGAGCGCGTGCCGCCGGAGCCCCGGAACGTCCATCGGCGTCACGCGACGCCGCGCAACTGGCCGGTCAGCAGCAGCAGCGGACTTGCCGCCTGCACCAGCGGATTGAGGCCGATGCCGAGCAGGGCGCGCGCCGCGTCGGAGATCGGCTCCGCGTTCGCTGACGGGCGCGGCGGCTCGCGACCGCGCCGGGTCGTTCCAGCCTCGCTTGCCGGCGCCCGGGCGCGGTCGAAGCATCGTCGCGTCCGGCCGCACGAACGGATCGTCGTTATCCGCCATTGATGAGTCCTGATCAGCCGCGGATGGCCCAGAACTCCATCGCCAAGCCCGGGAAACTCGCCCGCGATGTGCAGCGCCACGCCGCCGGAGCTCTTGAGTTGCTCCCACAGCTCGTTGGTCTGATCGAGCTCGAAATACGCGAACCCTGCGTGAAAGGGGATCTGCCGCGGCGCGACGGGAACGGCGTGCACCGGCACGCCGGGAAGCTGCAGCGTCACCAGATCGCCGAATCTTCTCGACCGGACCGACCTTGAGCTGCGCCGGAAAGCGTCGGCGCAGCTCTTCGGACGGCAGGTCCGCGCGCGCCGCCAGAATGAAGACGTGCGGTGCTGTAGAGCGCCCGATCGGCGACGATGGCGACGCTGATGCCGAACTTCTTGGACTCGATCGGAATCGAAATGGCGCTGTGTTCCAGCACTTCGCTCAGCGACTTCGCGGAGCGCCGCGATGACCGGGTCGAACGACTCCCGCAGGCGATCGTGCCGATACCCGGGAAACTTCGCGCGGCCGTTTCGACGTCGTGGTGAACGTCGCCAGCTCGCCGGCCGCCGACACGCAGATCCGGAACAGCTCCTCGGGATGCAGTGCGCCGGAATCGGCGTAGTGGGCGAACAACGGCTCGTAGCGGTTGATCGCCTGCAGCATCAGAAAGTCGGCGAACTCGGCGGCGCCACCCCTGCCCGGTCGCCGCGACCCGCCCGCCGAGGGCTTCGCCGCGCTGGTGGAGCAGTCCCGAGCAGCTCCGTGGCGAGCGTGGCCAGCCGGGTCGCCGTTCCGCGCACGCAGCACGGTCGGAATGAAGTTCGTCGTCGAGAACGACCTGCTTGTCGGCCCGACACTCGACGACGTGCGCGAGCGGCATGCAGGCATAGGCCTGGGACAGCTCGCTCGCGAGCAGGAATCGCGTGCGCAGCGCCCCGACCTCGAGCAGCGCCGTCTCCCCGCCGCTCGACGTGGCATCGCGAGCCTGCAACTCGCGGACCTCGTGCCGGACCAGTTCGTCCGCGCCTTCGGCCCGATCGACTTCGAGCTCGCCAGCGCGGCGCAGCGGCACCGCGAGGATAGAGGATCTGGTCGCGAACGTCCGCGCCGATGTCGATCGGCGCCGGCAGCGGATCGTCCTCCGGCATCCGGAACGGCGTGCCGTCGGGGAACACGCCGGCCGCGCGCCGCAGGCCGAACTTGCCGATGCTCAGGAAATCGCGCTCGAACTCGATCTCGGTAAAGCCCCAGCTGATGCGGGATGAGCGCCCTGGCATCGCGTCTCGACGTAGCGCTCGAAGTAGCGATCCTGCTGCTGAAAATGCTGGGGCTGCAGGAACAGCCCCTCGGACCAGATCACTCTGTTATGGGCAGACATTCAGGTATCGATCTCGGATGTCGCGCATCCTACCGCGAATGCCACGAATCGTCCATGCGCGGCCGGTGCGGTCGGCTCGCTTCACGGTCTCCGGCTGTCCCGGTGCTTTCGACGGCGTCTCTGCGCGGGACTCCCCTCTGCTTTGAGCCGTTTGAGCTGCTCCTCGTACGCTTTCGCGAACTCCTCGCCAAACAACTTGCGGAAGCTGGCTTCAGGATCCTTGACCATCGCGCTGCACGCCTCTCGATACGAGTCCCAGTAGCGAAGCCTCGCCGGGACGCCGAGCAGAGACCCCTTCTTGAGCTGACGGTCGAACTGCTCCTGCAGACGGTCCGGATCGAACTCGGTCAGCATCGACTCGAACGCCACGCGCATGCCGGCCAGCATGGCGATCTGATGATTGCGCAGGTCGTCGAACGCGTCTTCGAACGCTTCGACCGGCCCGAGATAGGCGGCATTGCGCTTGACGAGCAGGTTGTGCAGCGCGTCGTCGACGTTCGCGGAGAACTTGAGCGGGTTGTTGTCTGCCGGCCGGAAGTGCGTCATGCGCATGCGGAACTCGTCCTTGATCTGCTGACGGGCCCGCAGGACGTCCATCACGCCGGATACCACGACGCGCAGGATCTCGCCGAAGCTGCGCGCCAGCTCAGGCGTGACCGCGACCCTGTCCAGCCCGGCACCGGCCAACATCGCGGCCAGAGCGGAGTCGTCACCGACGCGTTGGGGCACCGGCGCCGGAGCCACGTTCACAGGAGGAGTCGGGCGGACGGCGCGAGAACAGGCGGCGCTTCCTGGCGTGGAGGCGGGCCGAGCGATGGCGAGACAGGGGCGGCGCGTCGCGATGGTTGTGGCGGCGGTGCAGGCGCCGCGGGTATCGGCAGCGTCGGCGGCACCGGCGCGGCGTCGCCCACGAACCGTCCGGTTCCAGTGGGGGGTCGTCCGGATCCAGCGGGTTATAGTCCTTCGGAATCGCGATCGGATCCCAGGCGGCGGCGGCGGGATACCGGCGGCGGCGGGGAGCACCGGCGGTGGTCGATAGTGCCCTTCCAGGGGCGAGCCGAGCGCCAGGTCTCTCGCTGGGCGCCTTGTGCGCGGACACGGGCTTCGGTATCGGATCCAGCAGCTTGAGCGGGTCCAGCTCCGCGCCTGACGTCGCATCAAACGGAATCTCCGGCTCGGATGATGAGGCAGCGGCGATCGTCGCTGGGCAAACGGATCGGCATCGAAAGGATCCGACTCGTCCGGCGAGTAACGGCCAGGGTCGTCCGCCACGGGTCGCCGTTCCGCTCCAGGAGACCTGGTCATCACCGACACCCGAATCTCGTACGGATCGATGAACACGGAATCACCCGATTTGAGGGGATAAGGCTGCCCGCGAACCAAGCGGTTCGTGACCGAATTGAGGCAGACCCCGTTCCTGCTCCTGTCCTCGATGTAGAAGACGGAGCTTCGGTGGCGTGATCAGGGCATGGAGACCGGAAACCTTGGTGTGCGGCAAGACCCAGGTGTTGCCGTTCTCGCGTCCGATGCTGCCCCCTTCTGGACCGAATTCCTGCCGGCCTGCGCCCCCATTCTGGCTGCCTGGGGCCCGGTCACTTCGAGGGTGAGAATCACGTTACTCGTCGCCGCGAGCAGTTTACCGCAATGCGAAGGGCAGCGGAATGATCGACGGTCACGGGCAACGCCTGTCGAACCACGGCCACAAATCTTCGCAAGGCACACCTGGTCCACAACATCCGAGCCAGTGATCGAACGCGCCGATGGCTCTCAGAGCGCGCCGCTGGAACAGAAGAGCTCGCAGCAATCTGCGGGCGGAAAGGACGGCTTCATTCAACTTACAGAGCGCCGCGGCGAGCGGCTGGATGAGGATCGTTCTTGCGCAGAAGCGGGGACTTCAAATCGAGTGTACGGGAGCTGACAGAACGGTTCCGTCTGACGGTTGTATGCTCGCCGGTGCGCCTTTAGGGAGCATCGTACTGTTCGAGCCAGGCTCTCGTCGAGGCGTTGCCGGAAGGGAGACGACGTGGGTGTCTGGGACTCAGTCCGCGCAGAGCTTGAAGAACAACGGTGTTTGATTGAGCAGCAACAGGTCACGATCCAACGTCAGCAGCGCAAGATCGAATTGCAGCTCCGGCTCACGGCGCGACATGCAGGCCGAGCTCGAGAGAATCCAATTGACGCTGCAACGCGTCTCGCCGGCACCCGTTCTCCGAGCCAGATACTCTCGAGTGCCAGCGACGGTCAACGACCGTCACCCGGGATCGCGACTGATCGCTCCTCAGTTTCTCACACCGTCCCTCAGGCACCACGTGCTCGCGGCGCAAAGGGCCTTCGGACGTCCTGCCGGCTCCAGTCACGTCAGCTAATGTTCGGCCGCCCCCGTGCCGAAACTGACGGATGATGGCCGATGCTCCCAAAGCGGCAACCCTTCCGACGCCGATTCTCGACGCGTCCGTCCTCGAGCAAGGGGACGCGTCCCGCGACAGCGAGGCGGAGTTCACCCTCGAATATCCTGCGACCTGCCCCCGCTGCGGCCACGAGGTCAAGACGCTCAAGGTTGCCCGCCTGCTGCGAACGCGGGTGAACTTCGTATCCACGCTCCCGCGCCGCGGCCGCGTCCTCATGTGCCCCCACTGCCGTGCCATCGTGAGCGCCGAATTGACCGTGACGTAGACGAGCGCTCAGCGCCGTCAGCGTTCCGAACATCCACATTTGTTGCTGGCTGGTCCCTTTGGCGGCGTCCTGCTCGGCGAAACCGGCGATCGCGGCGACCGCCTTGTCTACCGGCACGGGGTTGGTATCATCAGAAGTAAAGTATTACGGTCAGCATCGCGAATTCACGGTGATCCGATGTCATCTGTAACGACGCTCACGACTCCGGGCGCACGGACGCGCGCTTCCCACGTCTGCGCACTCGCCAGCTTGCTCGTCCTGCTTCAAGTGAGCCGCCGGGTGTCGTGCACCGCGTCGAAGCCAGTAAGCCTTCGCGAATTGATCTTGGAGCCGTCGAAACGATCGCCTCTCCGGCGACGGGCAGCGCCACCTCGCAGCAACTGACGACCTCCGGGCGATCGGGTGATTCTGAGCTGGCTCGATCTGGCGGACGCCTCTGCCGACGCTGACGTTCGCCGAACGGACCAGCTCGGGATGGTCGGAACCTCGTGCCGTCTCATCCGCGAAGGACATCGTGGCGAACGCGGCAGACGTTCCGTCCGTGCGCGCGCTCGCCGACGGAACACTCGTCGCGCACTGGCTCCAGGAAGACGGTCCCGACCCTGAATCGTACCTGCTGCCGCTGTCGTGGTCCAAGGATGGCGGCCGGACGTGGTCTCCTCCCATCACACCACATCACGATGGGACCCAGACACAGCACGGTTTCGGCACCTCGTTCCAGGCGCCGGGCGGTGGTCTCGGAATCGTCTGGCTCGACGGTCGAGCGACGGCGGCCGCTGCGCCCTCAGGCGGCGGCGACATCGGGCTCTGGTCGGCCACGTTCGACCAGCGACGCCAAGCAGACAAGCGAGACGGCCATCGACCCGCGCACCTGCGAATGCTGCCAGACGTCCGTGGCGGACACATCAGACGGCGCAGTGGTGGCCTACAGGGGTCGAAGCGCGGATGAGACCCGCGACATCTTCGTCACGCGTCTCGTCGACGGCCGCTGGACCACTCCTGCGGCCGTGCACAACGACGGCTGGAAGATCGACGGCTGCCCCATCAACGGACCGGCCGTGACGGCCAGAGGGCGCGACGTCGCGGTCGCGTGGTTCACGGCCGCGACGGGCGAGGGCCAGGCATTCGTGGCGTTCTCGCACGATGCCGGCCGGACCTTCGATGCGCCCGATCCGGATAGACGAGGGGTCGGCCACGGGACATATGGACGCCGAACTGCTGGCCGATGGATCCGTCGCCGTGTCGTGGACCGAGCTCGTGAACAAACAGTCGCAGGTCCGGTTGCGGCGCGTGGACGCCACCGGCGCCCTCTCGCCGGCGCTGACGATCGGCGTGACGATGGCGATGCAGTACCCGCGGCTCGCCCAGGGTCGAGACGAGCTGCTGGTCACCTGGATCAGGAGCGAGGATCTGCGCGTCGGCACGGCCCGAGTGCCGCTCACACGTCAATAGAGACTAGGAGTTCGTCCGAGCTAATGCCTGAACGAACTCCGTAGTCGGCGCGCTCTCGCGGCGCGACGCGTGCAACCGGCGGAACGGTCGCACTAGACACGCCGGCAGATGCTGACCCCGAGTCAAGTCCCCGCGTCTCCAGCTGCCCTGTCGCGGCGCTACTGGAGACTCCCGACAGGAACGTCGAAGTGCGCGGTATTCACGACACCGTCGCTCTGGAACTGGACCCAGACTCGATAGGCGCCCGGCCGCGGGAAGACGACCTCGAACTCGACTCGCGGTCCGCCGTCGGCGAGAAACGGGTGCTCGTGCATCATGTCGATCAGGTCGTTGCTCGCCACGAGCATGTGGCCCCACACTCCAAGGTACTTCTCGAGTCCGCGTTCGCCCTCGACGACAAAGCGCAGCTGCGTCCGGGCGGTCGCGACGGGCCGTTCGGGGATCGTCCCGAGCGTCACGCTCAGGTTCGTCGCCGTTTTCGGGGAATAGTCGCGATCGAGATGAACGGGTGGTGGAGGCTCGCCCCGGACGAACACCGTTTCGCTGGAGAGCTGAGGCATGCCGCCGTCCGGGAAAAAGTCTCCCAGGACGCGATACATGCCTGGCTTCGGAAAGGTAATCGGATACTGAAAAACGCCGTCGATGACCAACGACGGGTGGCCGTGTTCGAAGAACTGCAGGTCCTGGCTCACGACGAATGCGTGAAAGAGCTTCTCGTGCACGAGATTGAAGCCACTGACCGGACGATCCTTCCACGGGTCGTGGACCGAGAACTGCAGGACCGCCTGCCGCCCGGGCAGTGGTGCCTCCGGAATGGTGACAACGTCGGTATGGAACTCGACCGGCTCTGGAACGCCGGCGACCAATGCCATTCCACATCGACGACACTTCCCGGCGCTGTCCGAGCGAACGTCGGGATCCATCGGACAGCTATAGACGACCGCCTGAGCAGGATCGGAAACCGGCGCACTGCTCGAGATGTGTTGCGCAACAAGCGGCGCGCCGCGTACAGCTCGATCCGAGGGTGCCGCCAGGCAGTAGGCAACGACAGCCGCCAGGCCCAGCGGCGGTACTCGCATGCCTTCTTTGTAAGTCCATTCCGTGCGCGTGTCAAAGAACGATCTGCTAACCTCGACGTGTGAGACGCGCGCTGCTCCTCGTCCTCGCCTCCGCGCAGCTCGGCGTCGTTGCCGAGGCTCATGGCACCGGCGCGGCGATCACGTGGAATCGGGAGATCTCACGCATCGTCTACGACAAGTGCGCGTCGTGTCATCGGCCCCAGGGGTCCGCGTTCTCGCTGACGACATTCCTGGACGTGCAACCGCGCGGAACGGCCGTGAAGGATGCCGTCCTCTCACGCCAGATGCCGCCTTGGGGAGCGGTCAAGGGGTTTGGGCAGTTCCGCAACGACCAGGCGCTGTCGCAGGAGCAGATCGAGCTGATCACGAAGTGGGTCGATGGCGGCATCCGGCGCGGCAACAACGCGAGCATGCTGCCGAAGATGCCGGATTTCACACCGGCCGCGCCGTTCGCCGTTTCAAGCGATTCGCTTCGCGTCAGCGGGCGATTCACCCTCCTGCGCGCGATGATCTTGGACGGGCTGTTCCCGGAGCGCGTCCCGGCGGGCCAGTCAATGCAGGTCGTCGCGGTCATGCCGGGTGGACACGTGGAACCTCTCGTCTGGCTGCACGGCTACGACGCTCGCCATCCGCATCCCTTCCTCTTCCGGCGGCCGATTCACCTCGCCGCTGGAACGGTCATTCAAGGCGTGCCGCCGGACGCCGTCATCGCGCTGATTGCCGGCTCATGACCGGCGTTCTGACAAACAGTTCAGGAAGACTTCAGGCACACGGCTTCAGTTCTCACACTAACATCCCTCTGGATCAGCACCCTGCTCTGGTGCTGCTGGAGGACGTGCATGATGTCTCGTAGGTACCGGCCGGCTTTTGCCGTCGCCGTTCTGTCCATGCTCCTTGGGACAGCAGGAGCCGTGTCGGGGCAGGCGCCCCAGACCCAGGCGCCGATGAACATGGCCAACATGGATCAACGCGGTGGCATACGAGGGACGGTCCGGGGAGCGAACAACGCACCCGTGGCCGATACCGCGGTGACGGCCGTGGACGCAACGACCGGCGCGCGATTCGAAGCCATGACCGATGCCCAGGGCGCATATGCCTTCGGAGCGCTACCGGTGGGAAGCTACAACATCACCGTGCTGTCCGCCGGCCTGACCGCGTTCAGGCGGCAGGGTGTGGCGGTCACGGCTGACCAGAACGTGCAGCTCGACATCACGCTCGATGCCGCGTCCGCCGCACAGGCGGCCGACGCCGAGCGGCAGGAACTGCTCCAGCAGGTCGCCGACCTCAAGCAGCGCGTCACGGACCTGGAATCGAACACCGTGCTCTCGGAGCCCGAGACACGCGTGCGGCGCGTCGAAGTCTACGTCGACGAGAACGGCAACGAGCACGACGAGCAGGTACCCGGATCGACACCGGCGATCACCTATCGGCGCGAGCGCGTGTATCGCCGGCAGACAATCAACGAGAAGATCGAAGAGGCGCTGGCCGACGCCGAGAAGCACAGCGTCGGCATCGGCGTCGATGCCGCCATCACGACGCAGTACGCGAAGCGCACGAAGGGCGGCGACCGCCCTGGTGGACAACCATGCGTACGCCCTGGCGTCCGCCGATCTGTTCTTCACCGCCGGGATCGCGCAGAACACGGTGTTCTTCGCCGACATCGTCGCCCTGAGCGGCGCGCCGCCGGACGCGGAGATTCCGAGCCTCACGCTGCTGAACGGATACACGGCCCGCCTGGTTCGGCAGAACGAACTGAACCTCCGCGAGGTGTGGTTGCGGACCGAGCTCTTCGGCCAGCGGCTGGCGCTTGACGACGGGGCGCCTCGACCTCACCAACTACTTCGATGCGAACGCGCTGTCCAACGACGAGAGCACGCAGTTCCTCAGCGACGCGCTCGTCAACAACCAGATGCTGGGCCTGGCCAGCAACGGCACCGGCGTCGCCGCCGAGTTCGACCCGAAGAACGGCTTCCGGCTGAAGTTCGGCCTGCAGCAGAGCAACACGGACGCGACCAACCTGTCGGATTCGATGTACACGCTGAGCGAGGTCGGTTACACGTTCACGCCGTTCGCCCTGCCCGAGGGCAGCTATCGGCTCTGGTTCAGGACCGACAACACCTCGGACGACATCCGCAAGGGCGTCGGGATCAGCGTCGATCAGAAGCTCACGAATGCCGTCGGCCTCTTTGCGCGCTACGGCACGCAGGATCTCGACGACGACGGCCGCGATCACTACTGGAGCGCGGGCGTCGGCTTCCAGAACGGCTTCATCTTCAATCCGCAGGACACCTGGGGCGTCGGCTATTCGCAGATGAGCCTGCAGTCCGGGCGATCGTGAGAAGCTGGTGGAGGGCTACTACAACCTGCTCCTCACCGAGCGGCTGCGGCTGTCGTTTCACCTGACGCATGCGCTCGAGACGCCGGCCGGGGGCGACAAATTCGGCTACCTGCTGCCGGGCGTCCGGCTGCAGGCGGCGTTCTAGGTTCGGGTCATGTCAGGAGCAACTGCCATGTTGAACACGATACGACGCATCGTCATCGCCACCGTCATCGCGGCGGGAGTCGCGGCCGGCGCCGGCTCCACCCTCGACGCTCAAGGCGTCAAGATCTCCGATCCGACGTCGGTCGTCATGATCGTCAATCGGGACTCGAACGACATCGGGTTCATGGACATCAAGACCAACAAGATGATCGGGAACGTGTTCCTGGGCAACAACGTGAACCCGCACATGGTGATGATGTCGCCGGACGGCCGCTACGTCGTCACCGGCGGCACGCGCGCCAACAAGGCGTACATCATCGACACGCGGACGCTGCAGCTCGTCAAGGTCATCCCGACCGACATCGCGCCGGAACACCTCGCGTTCTCGCCCGACAGCCGCTGGTACTACCAGGGCAATCCGGACGGCGACTCGATCTCGGTGATCGACATGCAGTCGCTCAGCAAGATCAAGACGATTCCCGGGTTCGTCGAGCCGCTCAACGTCACCTTCCTGCCC
Source organism: uncultured Acidobacteriota bacterium (assembly GCA_963745495.1). Classification (GTDB taxonomy): domain Bacteria; phylum Acidobacteriota; class Vicinamibacteria; order Vicinamibacterales; family CAVVIG01; genus CAVUXJ01. The sequence goes on along the minus strand of CAVUXJ010000004.1, from coordinate 282,544 downwards.
GACGGGTCGAAGGCCTACGTCGGCAACTACGGCGCGCACTGGGTCGGCGTCATCGACGTGCGGCGTCACGAGCTGCTCAAGAAGATCCAGATCGGCAGCATGCCGGCGGTCTCGAAGCTCGATCCCGGCCAAGTACCTCGGCGAGATCAAGGGCATCAACATCGCCGCGCCATCGATCGACGGCCGCTACCTCTACGCCGCCGACAGCGACCTTGCCATCGTCGGCGTCATCGACACCCGCGAAGACAAGGTGATCAAGACGATCCGCGTGGGCCGCGATCCGTGGCGCATCTACATGAGCCACGACGGCAAGTACGGCATCACCGCCAACAACGGCGACGAGACGATCTCGATCATCGATACGCAGGTCGAACAGCGTCGCGGCGACGCTCGAGGCGGGTCCGGACATGACCGGCATCAACTTCGCCGGCGGCAAGGCCTATGTCATCAGCTCGACGAGCGGATTCGTCTACGTCTACGACATGTCGAGCCTGAAGCCGGCCGGGCGCATCAGGATCGGCATCAACATCCAGCTCGAAACGGCGACGACGGATGCCCAGGATCGGAAGATCTACCTGGCGGAATCGACCAACCACGAGGTCGTGATCATCGATTCCATGGACAACTCCATCCAGCGCGTCAAGAACGTGGGCCTCTATCCCTGGGGCACGCACATCATGGATAGTAAGGACAACTACTGCCACTGAGACCGGACGGGAGGCTGCCAGCCGGCCGTGCCGGCTGGCAGCCTGATTCCACAGCACGGACATATGCAGGGTCGCCTTCGCCCCACGCTCGTCGCCAGCGCGCTTCTCCTGGTCCTGATCAGCGCCAGCCCGTTCGGTCAGAGCATCCGGGATCGCATACGCCTGAGCAAGGACAAGCAAACGCCGATTACCGAAGCCCAGGCCAACGAGCTGACCCTCACGCTCAACGACGCGGCGGTCCGCCCGATTCAGGTCTGGGTCCGCACGGCCGGCACGATCGACGGCACGGGCCGACACATCACCGCGTCCCTGCTCGGAGCGGATGCCGGTCACATCAAGGTGGGCCAGCGCGTCCGCGCGTTTCCGCCAGAGTCGCGGTCGTCGATGTTCCAGGCGAAGATCACGAAGGTGGCGGTGCAGGGCAACAGCGACGGCGGTCACCGCCACCCTGTCAGGTCCCGCGCACGAGGGCAGCCTGCGCTACATCCTCGAGATCGTGACCGAGCCGCTCGAATCGCTGTCGGTGCCGAACGAGGCGATCATCGAAGCCGACGGCAAGCACGTGGTCTACGTCCAGGCCGAGAAGGGCCGATACCTGCCGCGGGAGATTGAGCCCGGGCTCCAGGGCGAGCTCTACACGCAGGTGCTGAGCGGCCTGAAGGCCGGCGAGCAGGTCGTCACGTTCGGCAGCTTCTTCATCGACGCCGACTACAAGCTGAAGGGCTTCTAGCCAGGCGACGGCATGATCACCGCCATCATCAGGAGCGTCATCCGGTTCCGGTGGCTGGTCTGGGCCGTCACCGCCGTCCTCGTCGCCCTGAGCGTCTACGCGCTGCGCACCGCGCCGCTCGACGCCATCCCCGACATCGCCGATCCGCAGGTCATCGTCTACGTCGAAGTGGCCGCGCAGCCCGCTCGTCATCGAGACGGAGGTGACCGAGCCGATCATCCGCGCGCTCGCCGGTTCGCCGGAGATCCAGTCGATCCGCGGCACCTCGCACATGGGGTACTCGTTCGTCTACGTCATCCTGCGTGACGCCGGACGGCGGGCGGCCGTCCGCCAGTACGTCGCCGACCGGCTGAGCGCCATCCGGACCGAGCTGCCCGCCGACGCCAACGTCGTCATCGGCCCCAACGCCAGCAGCGTGGGCTGGATCTTCCAGTACGCGCTCGTCGACAAGGAGCGCACCCGCGACCTGCGCGAGCTGCGGCTGCTGAACGAGAGCACGGTCAAGCCGGCGCTGCAGTCGGCTGCCGGCGTGGCGGAGGTCGCCTCGGTCGGCGGGCTCGAGAAGCAGTATCAGGTGCGACTGCTGCCGCCGCTGCTTGAGCGAGCGCGGGCATCGCCCTCCGGCAGGTGATCACCGCGCTTCAAGGCGCGTTCCAGGAGGCGGGCGGCCGCACCATCGAGGTCACGAACCGCGAGTACCAGTTGCGCGGGTCGGTCAACACCGACGACCTCGACAAGCTCGAATACCTGGTCCTCGGCCGCGACAAGTCCGGGCAGGCCGTCCACCTGCGAGACGTCGGCTACCTGCAGGTCGGCTACGACCTGCGGCGGGGCATCGCGGATCTCGACGGCGAGGGTGAGGTCGTCGGCGGCATCGCCATCATGGAGCAGGGACGCAACGTCCTCGCCGTCACCAAGCGCGCTCGCAGGAGAAGCTCGCGCAAGTCACGCCGACGCTGCCGCCGGGCATCGAGATCGTCACCACCTACGACCGCTCGTCGCTCATCTGGGACACGCTCACGGAACTTCTTCCAGGCCATCGGCTACGAGCTGATCGTCGTCATCGTCGTCATCGCGGTTGCGCTGAAGAACGTCCGCGCGGCGGTGGCGCCGGTCTGCGTCCTGCTCCTCGGAACGCTGTTCACCGCGCTGCCGCTGTCGGCATTCGACCAGACGATCAACCTGTTCGCGCTCGCCGGCCTCTCGATTGCCATCGGCGAGATGGCGGACGCGACGATCGTGATCGTCGAGAACTGCACGGCGGAGCTGGCGCGGCGCGGCGAGGTCACGGCGGCCGAGCGCATGGAGACGATCATCCGCGCCACGGCGAAGATGACGCGGCCGCTGCTGTTCTCGATGCTGATCATCGTGACCTCGTTCCTGCCGATCTTCTTTCTCGGCGCGCGCGAGGGGCGGCTCTTCAATCCGCTGGCGTTCAGCAAGACGTTCGCGATGGCGTTTTCGACGCTGCTGACGCTGTTCCTGCTGCCGGCGATCATCGTGTGGGTCTTCAAGCGCCATGTCGCGCCCGCCGCCGGCCCGACCGAGAGCCGTTTCGTCCGCGCCTACCGCCGCGCCCTCGTCAGCACGATCCGCCATCGCTACGCGTTCGTCGGGTGTCAGCGCCGCGCTGCTCGTCGCGGCGGCCGTCGTCATGGCGGGCTTCCAGAAGGACTACATGCCGGAGATGGAGGAAGGCTCGATCCTCTACATGCCGACGACGCTGCCCGGGCTTCCGTCGAAGGAAGCCGGCTGGATTCTGCAGCAGATGGACAAGAAGCTGAAGGCGTTTCCCGAGGTCGAGCGCGTCTTCGGCAAGCTCGGCCGGGCGGATACGGCGACCGATCCTGCGCCTGTCGAGATGATCGAGACCACGGTCACGCTCAAGCCGCAGTCGCAGTGGCGCGAGGGGATGACGAAGGACCGGCTCGTCGCCGAGATGAACGAGGCGATGCAGGTGGTCGGCTACGTCAACAGCTGGACGCAGCCGATCAACACGCGCGTCATGATGCAGGACACCGGCATCCAGACGCCGGTCGGCATCAAGGTGAAGGGCGCCGATCTGGCGGTCGTCGAGGAGGTGGCCAAGACGGTCGAAGCGCTGCTCAAGGACATGCCCGGCACGCAGGCGGTCATCGCCGAACGTATCTCGCGCGGCTACTTCGTGGACGTCCAGGCTCGACCTCGAGCGCATGGCGGCGCGCGGCGTGACCGTCGACGAAGCGATGCCGACCGTCCAGTTCGCGATTGGCGGTGACAACGTCGTCGGGATCAGGCAGGCGGACAAGACGGTCGTGCCGCTGGCGATCCAGTACTCGCCCGAATACGTCGACACGCTGGCCAAAGTCAGGAATACGCCGGTGATCACCGCCGACGGCCGTTCCGTGCCGCTCGGGGAGATCGCCGACGTCGCAGTACGCGAAGCGCCTGAGATGATCCGGAACGACAACGGCGACCTGGCCGGTTACATCTACGTCTACCTCGACGCCGTCACCGCACCGGAGTACGTTGAACGGGCACAGGAATATCTGCGAACGAGGCTCACGATGCCGCCGGGCTATTCCATGGAATGGACGGGGCTCTACCAGTACGCGGAGGACGCACGCTCGACCCTGCGCATCGTCGTCCCGATCACGCTGGCCATCATGTTCGGACTGCTCGTCGATGGCGTTCCGTTCCATCGCCGACAGTTCGCTCATCATGCTCTCGGCGCCATTCGCGCTCGTCGGCGGCGTCCTGCTCCAGTGGTACCTGGGCTACTCGATGACCACCGCCGTCATCATCGGGTATGTGTCGCTCTTCGCCGTTGCGATTCAGACCGGCATCATCATGATCGAGTTCATCCGGGAGGCGCTCGCACAGCGAACGGGCACGCAGTCCTACATGGAAGCGGTCGTCGAAGGCTCTGTCGCGCGTCTCAGGCCCAAGCTGATGACCGTGGCGACCACGGTACTCGGGCTCCTGCCGATCATGTTCGCCAGCGGCTCCGGCATGGACATCACCAAGCCAATCGCCACGCCGACCTTTGGCGGCATGATCACGTCGACGATCTACGTGTTGTTCCTGATTCCGTGTCTCTTTGCGATCGGCGAGGACATCCGGCAGCGCTGGCCCGAACGATTCGGCGCCTCGGTTCCCTCCCGCCTGGTCGAAGAAGAATCGCGGTGAGCCGCGTGTCTCGACCAGGCACAGGCGCGTGGGTGTTGATCGCGAGTCTCGCAGCCGTCACATGTTCGACGACCGAGGGGCCGCCGGCAGTCACGCAGGGCACGACGACGGGCGAAGGCGTGGACATCGGCTTCCGCTTCGAATCCGCGCCGCCCAGTTCGGGTGACAACCTGTTCGAGGTCACCGTGACGAAGGATGGCGCACCGGTGACGGACGCCTCGGTGACGGCAGTGTTTTCCATGCCCGCGATGCCATCCATGAACATGCCGGAAATGCGGAATACGGCGACACTCGCGCCGGCCGGCAATGGCCGCTATCGAGGATCGGGCCAACTGTCGATGGCAGGCACATGGAATGTCCGCGTGACCGTCATGCGCGAGTCGCAAGAACTGGGCACCAAGAGCCTCAGCATTGTCGCCAAGTAATCCGACCGGGCGCCTCCCGTTCTCCCGGCGCATCCGGCGCGTGCTACTGAAACATCTTGTTCTTGACCGGGGCGTCTTTCCGAAACTCGTGGGACATGTTGTAGAAGCCTGCGCTCCGGAGCGTGACCGTCACCTCCTGACCGCCCGTATTCTCCCAGTACCAGCCATGAATGCCCGGAAAGGGAGCGGTGAGCGTACCCGACGCCTGTCCGTTCCGGCCCTTGTCGTAGGTCTCGGCGTACCCGCGAGGGGCGCCGTCCGGTTCCGCATGGAACTCGAAATTCACCGGTCCTGTTGCCTTCCATGAGTACAGCAACGCTTCACCCTTGTCGAGACGGTACTTGTACTCCATGCCCTCGCGCGGACCGACCGTGAACGTCACGGACTCTTCCTTGAACTCGCGGTCTTGCGGCGCAACGGTCACCTGGCCGGCCCCGGCCGCCGACGCCGCCGCCAGCGCCTCGACTTGCCTGCCGGTCACCCCGAGCTCCAGCAGTCCGAATCGAGCGCCGGTTCCCAGGGGATCGATGCCGTACTCCGCGGGGAGCACGAACATCACGAGAATCAAGCCCGCGGCCAGCAACGCGGCGCCGCCCGCCACCGCAATCCTGTCCCTGGCCTCGAAGGTCTGCTGGTGTTCCGGTGTGGGAGTCACAGCGTCGAGACCCAGTACCCGGAGAGTTGGTAGCCGACCAGCAGAAAGCCGCACCCCATGACCACGGCATTCGTGACGAACGCATGCCGGAGAAACCCGCTCCGCGTGCGCCAGTAGGTCAAGGCGATGAGCACGGCAGCGAGCGCCAGCATCTGGCCGATTTCGACGCCCACGTTGAAGCTCAGGATGTTGGCGACGAGCCCGTTTTCAGAGAGGGCGAAGTCCTGAAGCTTGGTGGCCAGGCCGAACCCATGGAAGAAGCCGAAGACGAGCACGGCGATTCTGGTATCCGGCTGAACGTTGAAGAACCGTCTGAACCCATCCATATTCTCGAACGCCTTGTACACCACTGAAAATCCGATGACCGCGTCGATGAGATAGGGGTTGACGCGGACGCCTCCGAGGACGCCGCCGAGCAACGTCACGCTGTGCCCGATGGTGAACAGGCTGACGTACAGGACGATATCCTTGGGCCGGTACAGGAAAAAGATCACGCCCACCAGGAACAGCAGATGGTCGTAGCCGGTGACCATATGTTTCGCGCCCAGGTACATCAGCGGACCGATGGCGCGTCCCTGCAGATTCTGCAGGAACAGGGCGTCCTTGCCGAACACCCCATGGGCGCTGGCGATGTCCGGCAGCAGCACGGACGCAAGGATCAGGCTCGCGACGGCGGCGATCTGACGGTGTCGCATTCTTATCATGACGGGACGCTCCCTCTCGCACTGTCCACTGGAACCACGACCTGGATCATCACTGCCGCTGATACCGCTGATGACAACTCTCGCATGTGGCGTTGATCGCCTCGCCGGAGCCGAAGAGCGCCTCCACGTTCCTGGCTTCAACCGCCTTGAGGGCGACCCGGACGCGTCCATGAACGCTCGTGACATGGTCATCCAGTCGCCCTTGTCGACGGCGCGCTCGCCGAGCATCAACAGGTTGCCGGACTCGACGAGGGCAGCGGCGCTGTCGCCGACCGCGTTCCATTCCCCGTCGGTTCGTGGCGCGCGCTCCTCGGTCCCGCTCGGCGTGATCGTCGTCGCGACAGAGCTGAAGACGACGCTCGCCGCCGGCGCAACAATGCCTCGCATGATCTGCTGCACGCTCGCAACCGGCGTCGTGGCGACGGCTTCCACCGCTGGCCGATCGTCCATCGGACGTGTGCTCGCGACGAGAAATGCAATCCCGACCACGAACAGCGCAGCACTGACCAGAAACAACCAGTGCATCCACCTCATGCGAGCTCCTTCACACAGTCGCTCCTGTCATCGAATCAACGGTCCGGTCGATTCCGCAAATTCGTCCGCGTACGAGATAAGCGGCCGATCCTGCAAACGCTAAACTCTCGGCTTGGCCCGTGTGCACCAGAATCTCACGCCCCGGCTCCGGGCATGGTGCGTCGTACTGCTGCCCTGCGTCCTGCCACTGCTCGCAACGGCGGCGACGTTCGCGCAGTCGGGCGCAGGCACGATCGGCAGTCCGCGTCCGCGTCCGGGTTGCCCCTTCCATGTTGACACACGACCCGGACGGTCGTGTCATCGTCGCCGCGACGCGCATCCCGCAACCCATCGAAGTTAAGCGCCAGGGCGTCCATATCGCAGATACATGGTCGGCACGACGATCATGTTGAGGAGCGTCGACGTCGTCAGCCCGCACAGAATGACGATGGCCATCGGCGTCTGAATTTCACTGCCGGCCCTTGCCGCCCCCGAGCGCCAGCGGAATCAGCGCCAGACCGGCCGCCATCGCGGTCATCAGAATCGGGACGAGCCGCTCGCGGGCGCCCCGTTCGACGGCCTCGCGGAAATCCGTCACGCCTTCCTCCTCGATCAAGTGACGGACATGCGACACGAGCATGATCCCGTTGCGCGTGGCGATGCCGAACAGGGTGATGAACCCGATCATCGACGCGACGCTGAGCACGCCGCCCGCGAGGAAGACCCCGGCGACGCCGCCGATCAGCGCGAGCGGCAGGTTCAGCATGACGAGCAGTGCGTCGCGCGCGCGGCCGAACGCCAGCACCAGCAGCATGAACAGGCCGGCGATCACGCCGACGCCGAGGATCAGCAGCCGTCGCGACGCGCTTTGCTCGCTCTCGAACTGGCCGCCGTATTCGACGCGGTAGCCCGCCGGCATCGGGACACCCTGAGCGACGGCCGTGCGAATGTCGTCAACGACGCTGCCCAGGTCACGACCGGCGACATTGCAGGAGATCACGATCCGGCGCTGAATGTTCTCGCGCAGGATCATGTTCGGGCCCTCTTCACGGCGGACGTCCGCCAGCACGCGGATCGGCACTGGACCGCCGTTCGGCGTATCGATCGGAAGATCGGCCAGCCGTTCGAAATCCGCGCTGCGACTCCGGATCGAACTTGACGACGAGGTCGAAGGCCGTGCCGCGGTCGAAAATGCGCCCGACGGTCGCCCCGGAAAAGCTCGTTTCAACCGCTTCCGCGATGTCATCGGCGCGCAGGCCGTACCGGCCGATCGCCTGGCGGTTCAGCACGAAGCGCACGAACGGCACGTCCATCTGCTGCTCGAGCGACAGATCGACCACGCCCGGCACCCCGCTGATGACGTTCCGGACGCGCTCGCCCAGACGGCGCAAGGTGCCGAGGTCGTCGCCGAACACCTTCACCGCGATATTGGCGCGCGTGCCCGACAGCATGTGGTCGATCCGATGAGAGATCGGCTGTCCAATCGTCACGTTCGTGCCGGGCAGCGTCGCGAATCCACGCCGGAGCTCGGCGAGGAGAGCCGCACGCGGCCGCCCGGTCTCGCGCAGACCGACGTCGATCTCGGCGGCTTCGACGCCCTGCACGTGCTCGTCATATTCGGCCCGTCCCGTTCGTCGCGCCGTCGCGACGACCTCCGGCTGCGCCATCAGAATCTGTTCAACGCGGCGGCCGATCTCGTCGGACTTCGGCAGCGACGTGCCCGGGCAGCGTATTGGCCTGGACGGTCAGGCTGCCTTCATGAAACTCCGGCAGAAAGGCGGAACCCATGCGTGTCATCGCCGCGCCGGCCACGACCAGCAGCGCGGCCGACAACACCATCACGAGACGGGGATGATTGAGCGCGTACGGCAAGATCCTTGGCATACCGGGCCTTCAGGGTACGCGCCAGCCAGCCGTCGTGGCCGCGCAGAATCGATCGTGCGCCCGGTAGAAACGCGAAGCAGAGAGCCGGAGTCACGATCACGGCGACCGCCAGCGACGCCAGCAGCGACACGATGTAGGCGAAGGCGAGCGGCGTCAGCAGCCGTCCCTCGACGCCTGCCAGACCGAAAATCGGCAGGAACACGAGCACGATGATGATCGTCGCGAAGACGATCGACGTGCGGATCTCGAGCGTGGCATCGCGGACCACTGCGGCCGCCGGCCGCTGCTCCTCGGAGTGGCCTCGCGGCATTCTCGCGCAGCCGCCGCACCACGTTTTCCACATCAATGATCGCATCGTCGACGAGCGCGCCAATCGCAATCGCCATGCCGCCGAGCGTCATCGTGTTGATGGTCGCGCCGAACGCCCACAGGACCAGCACGGCCGCGGCGAGCGATAGCGGCATCGCCGTGAGCGTGATCGCCGCCGCGCGGACATTCGCAAGAAACACCAGCACGATGACGACCACGAGCAATCCGCCATCGCGAAGCGCCTTGATGACGTTGTCGACCGCCACCTCGATGAAGTCGGCCTGTCGAAAGATGCGCCGGTCGATGGTCATGCCGCCCGGAAGCTCTCGTTGCAGTCGCATCGAGCTCGCGATCGAGTCGTGCGGTCAGCTCGATGGTGTTCGCGCCTGGCTGCTTCTGCACGCCGACGATGACCGCCGGCTTGCCATTGCGGGATCCTTCGCCGCGCTTGAGAGCCGGGCCTTCGCGTACATCCGCCACATCACGAATGAGCACCGATCGATCGCCGCGCATCGCGACGACGCTGTCGCCGATTTCCGCAGGTGTACGCGCCCGGCCGATCGTCTGCAGCACGTACTCTTGCGGTCCTTCGACGTAGATGCCGGCCGATGTGTTCTGGCTCGCCCCACGCACGGCGTCCAGCAGCTCGTTCACGGCGACGTTGTTCGCCCGCAGCTGATCGGGGTGCGCGACGACCTGGAACTGCCGCTCGGCGCCGCCAATCGGCGTCACCTGCGACACGCCCGGGACGGCGAGGAGCCGGCGCCGGACGACCGTGTCGGCAACCGTCCTCAACATGAGTTGGTCATCAGTGTCGGACGAAATGGCAAAGAACAGGATTTCGCCCATGATGGACGAGATCGGCGCCAGAATGGGCCGCTCGACCTGGGGCGGCAGGTTGCCGCTCACCAGCGCCATTTTTTCCGCGACGATCTGCCGGGCCATGAAAATGTCGGTGCCCCAGTCGAACTCCACCCAGACGACGGCGATGCCGATGGCCGTCGCCGAGCGCACTCGCCGAACGCCCGACGCGCCGTTGATGGCCGCTTCGATCGGAAAGGTGACGAGCGATTCCATCTCGTCGGGCGCCATGCCGTGGCCCTCGGTGAGAACCGTGACCGTTGGGGCCGTCAGGTCGGGGAAGACGTCGACGGGCATGTCGCGCGCGATCCAGAACCCGGCGCCGGCCAGCAAGAGCGACATCGCGATGACCATCCAGTGATGATCGATCGACCATTGAATCAGGCGTTTCATCGTTGTGATCCTTAGCTCTCAGCTTTCAGCTGTCAGCTTCAGCCACGGTTCGCGGATCGTCACGGTCAACTGTCACGTGAACTGGCAACATGAGCGCAGCTGACGGCTGAGAGCTGACAGCTGCTCTAGTGCACATGTCCTTCGGCAGGAAGCCCCCTTGCGGCCGACGCCAACTGCACTTCATAGGCCCCGCGCGTCACCACGCGCTCTCCTGGCTTGACGCCGCTCTTGATTCCGACCATGTCGCCATCGCGGGCGGCGATCTCGACGTAGCGGCGCGCAAAGCGCTCGCCACCAACGTGCACGAACACATACGGCCGCCCCGCTTCCATCAGCACGGCCGCGTTCGGCACGGCCGGCATGCGCTCCCGGCCACCGGTATGGAGAACCGCGGTACCCGTCTGGCCGATCAGCAACAGGCCGTTGGGATTCGCGACTTCCATCTGCACCGGCAGCGCCCTCGTCGTCGGGTCGAGGACCCCTGGATCGTGGACGTGATGGAAACGCAGGGGTATCGGGTCCGGGCGGCCAGGGATTTCCAATGTCACGCCGGTAAGACCGCGGACAGCAGCTGCCTGCGCGGCCGGGACAAACACCTTCAATTCGAGGGCATCGGTGCGAGTGATTTTGAAAAGAGGAGCGCCTTCGTCATACGAGGCGCCGAGCGTCGCCATGCACCTCGGTAATGCGGCCGGCGATCGGCGCGCGGAGCACGAACGCATTCCCGGCCGCCCGCGCCACCTCCAGCTCCGCAAGGTTTCGTCCCGTTGCGCGAGGCGGGCCTCGGCGGCCTTGAGGCGCGCTTCGGCGACGGTAGCGGCACGCCGCGCATCTTCGACACGCCGCGCCGGCACCGCGCGATCGGCGAGGAGGCGTTCGGCGCGCGTCTGTTCCACACGCGCGCCCTCCAGAACCGCCTGCGCTTCCGCCACCTCTCCGATGAGCGTCGCGCGATCGATGCTGGCCGTGAGCCGCGGTTCCAGGCGGGCCATGGTCGCGCCTGCGCGCACCTGCTCGCCGATCGAGGGCAACTGTTCGGCCATCGAGCCGTCCAGCAGCGGGCGCGGCGACGATGGCCTCGCCGCCGGGAAGAGGGTCCAGCATCGCGGGCACACGGATCGACGATCGCAGCTCCGCTTCCTGGACCGGCGCCGTGGCAAACTCATTGGTCCACTGCTGTTCTTTCAAATAGGCGATCGCGGACGCATCCTCGGGTGGACTCGTGCCGGCCGCTGCCCTCGCCGCCTGTTCGTCGGGGAAGATGCTGATCTCGCCGAGGTCGTGGCGATCGGACAGCCCTGGCGCGTCAAGGATCATCGCCCACCGGTAGCGGCCCGCAGCAGGAGCCACGCCTTCGACGCGGAACGCACCGGGCCGAGACGGCTGCGGTCCGATGAGCGCGGTCGGCTGCCCGCCCGCCGCCGGCGTGAACTCGACCCGCGCCTGTCCTGCTGTCACCGGCTTGAAATCGCCGAGGGTCGTGAGGTGGACGGCAAACAACGCGGTGTGTCCAGCCACCAGCGGCGGGTATTCCATGAAGAGCTCGGTTCGATCCGTCCAGTTGGTCACATCCAACGTCGGCAATTCGGCCTCCGCGGGTTCCGCCTGTCCCTTACAGCCGGCCATGGTCAGCGCCGCGATCAGAGTGGCGATGAGGACTTCGCTTCTCGTGGTCATTACTGAATCTCCCACCCGCTGGCGAACTCCAGCTCAATTTCGGCTTGTCGGACCGACGCGTCGAGCGCCGCCTGACGCACGCGCGCGGTCGACCCGGTTCGATACGCATCCAGCAGCTCGAGGATGCCGCGCTCGCCCGCGTCGTAGCTGACTTGCGCGATCCGCTCGATTTGATCGGCGGTATTGACGGCCTGGCGCGCGGTAACGCTCGGCCGCGTCGCGGCGTTCGATGACGGCGGCGCGAAGCGCTGCAATCTGGCCGCGCAGGACTTGCCGGAAGGCGATGACGCGCGCCTCGGCCTGGGCGGCCTCGCGCGATCGCCAGCGCGCGTTCAGGACGAGCGCGGTCGAACAGCGGAATGGTCGCGTGCACCGTGAAGACACTGCCGATATCGCCGCCGCCCACCGAGGACGACTTGGTGCCGGCGACGACCTCTGGCTCGGGAATCCACCGGCGATCGGCTGCGCGCTCGGCGAAACGTGCCGACTCGATCTCCTGCCGCAGCGCCAGCAGCTCGCCGCGGGAGGATTCGGCCTGTTCGACCAGTGCCTCGACCGGTGGAATGGCGGCCGATGCCCTGGAGCGGTCCGACCGCAACGATGCGTGAGGGATCGGCCGACGTCGGCGAAGAAGCTCGCCAGGATCGCCTGCGCGCGGGCGCGCTCGGTGGCGGCAGCGCCGCGATCGGTGTCGATGTCGAGAACTTCGCGCTCGGCCCGGAGCCGATCGAATCCAGCCGCGTCGCCGGCCTCTTCCCGCTTCGCTATCACGCCGGCCAGCTCCCGCAGACGGTCGCGGGCACTGCTCAACTCGCGTTCGCGCGTCTGGGCCGCCACAAGCGTCTGCGAACGCCACCCGCAGATCGGCGCGCAAGCGCCGCAGCTCCTCGTCGACGCGGCTCGAGCTTGCGGACACGAGCGCCGACGCCGCTTTGACGTCCAACCCTCGCCGACCGGTGATCGGCAGCGGCTGCGCCACCATCATCATGTTTTCGGTGATGCCGGCCACCGCTTCCGCGGTCGAACGTCAATCGCGGGTTCGGCCACCGCCCCGCCGCCAGCACGTCGGCCCGCGCGAGGTCGACGGCCGCGCGGATCGCCCGTACGCGCGGGCTTCTGAGGCGACAACCGCGCCAGCACATCGGACTCCGTCAACGACAACGATTGGGCGCCCGCGCTCGACGGCGGGACAACCGCCGCCAGCACGGCGCTCAGCACCAGTGCACGCATACAGACCTCGACTGAGACCTGAACTGGAGACAGACGACGGGCGAGCCCGTCAGGTGAGGTTAGAGGGACAGGAGGGGAGGACCGCGGAGCAAGAGGCACGGCCGCGGGGGGCCATGCGGAGGAGCCGCCTCATCGAGCGACGTGGCGACACACCGGCCGGCGGGTGCGACCGATTCGAAATTCGTTGGGAGGATGACCAGAGGAATCGCGACCTCGGTCGTCGCCGGTTGGACGGCGGCGTCGTCCAGCCACATCACTCGCCCTTCATCGCTTCCGATTTCGGCGCCATCGTGATCGTGCGCCTCGAAGTGCCGATGGGCGACGGCGTTCGGATGGTCGGAATCGGCTTCGTGGACGTGCTCCGGAGGGACAACGGGCAAGAACACCACGCACGGCGCGAGCACGCAGGCAACCGCGGAGCGCCAGAAAGAGTGCCTCACCGTGGCCGATTATGAGCCGCCCGCAGCAGATGGGTCAAACGTCTTCTTTTGCTGGAGCCGAACTGGGCCAACTTGCCCTTCGTGCGACAACTCACGATAAAATTCGTGTAATGTCGCGCGCGGCCTGTTCCCCGGCCACTCAGATCACATACGATCGGCATGGAGGAGTGATACACATGAGACGCACACTACTGGCAGTCATGGTCGCGCTGGTCCTCGCCGGCGGCGTCGCCTTCGCGCACGGCAATGCGGAACACGTTCGCGGCACGGTGACGAACGTCAGCGACACCGCCATCACCGTTCAGGTGTCCGCTAAACAGACGCGCACCGTCACGATCAACGCGAAGACGATGGTGATGAAGGGCGACGCGCATCTGAGCGTCAAAGACGTGCAGGTGGGAGATCGTGTCATTCTGGATGTCGACAAGAAGACGTCGATTGCCAGCGAGGTGAAGCTGGCGACGGCCGCGGCATCGACGTCAGCAACCTCCACCGCGCCGAAGCACAAAGAGTAGCGCGTCGCAAGGAGCGCGTCAGCGATGCGCCTTCGATCACTGGTCTTGTGGCTGGTTGCTGTAATCCTGGTGGTTGCCGATGGCCGCCGCCTTCCTGACTGTACGCCGAGGATTCAGCGCCAGGGACGAGCCCTCATGGGCGGAGAAGCTCGTCGCCCGCCGCGTCCGCAGCCTCGCGGTTCCGGCGCGCGCCCGGAATGCGGAAAACCCGCTCCCTCTGACTCCTGAAGTCCTCGCGGACGCACGTGGACATTTCGCGGACCACTGCGCCGTCTGCCACGCCAACGACGGAAGCGGCCAGACGACGATTGGCCAGAACCTGTATCCGAAGGCCCCCGACATGCGGCAGGAGGACACCCAGCGCCTGACCGACGGCGAGCTGTACTACATCATTCAGAACGGCATCCGGATGACGGGCATGCCCGCATGGGGAGAGCAAGGCGATGACAAGGACGAGGACGGTTGGAAGCTCGTACACTTCATTCGGCATCTGAACGAGCTGACCCCGACGCAGTTGAAGGAGATGGAGAAACTGAATCCGAAGACTGCGGCGGAGATCGAGGAGGAGCGACAGGACGAAGAATTCCTGCGTGGCGGCGCGCCGGCAGAGCCCGCGCCGACCAGTCCCGAGGCTCCAGCACGGCCACACCAGCACTGAGGCAGTCAAGTCGCTTCCTTCCTTTCCACTCTTGAGCTCTCAGCTTTCAGCGGCTCTCAGCGCTGCGGACGCTGCTGGCTGTACCTGAGATCTGACGGCTGATAGCCGATAGCTGGTCATTCATAGCGAACAGATGGGAATCATGTACGCGCGTCTTGTCCGCCCGCATCACGTCGGCGCGGGTCTGCTTGCCGCCGTGCTGGCGATTGGAGCACGGCCGCTTGCCGCCCAGACGCGGCCGCCGGCGCCCGCACCGGAGCAGCACGAGCACGACGCGGCTCCGGTCCACGGGGCTCGAACAGGGCGGCCACGTCCACGACATGAGCCAGATGAACCGCGAGCAGATCTCCGAGACGACGCGCGAGTCGTCGGGCACCGCCTGGCAGCCCGATGCGTCGCCGATGTACGCCTTGCATGGGCAGGCAGGCGGCTGGAACCTGATGGCGCACGGCAACGCGTTCATCCAGGTGCTGCACGAATCGAGCAAGCGGGGCGACAGTCAGCTCGGGAGCATCAACTGGATCATGGGCATGGCGGACCGCGACCGCCGGAGGCGGCGTCTTACGCCTCCGCGGCATGTTCAGCCTGGAACCATGGACCGTCCGCGGCTGCGGCTACCCGGACCTGCTCGCCAGCGGAGAGGTCTGCGCCGGCGAGCCCATCCACGACCGCCAGCATCCGCACGATCTGTTGATGGAGATCGCCGCGCAGTACAACCACGTGCTGGCCGGATCGATGCAGGTGGGAAGTGTACGGCGGACCGGCAGGTGAACCCGCGCTGGGTCCGGCGGCATTCCCACACCGCTTTTCAGCCATGCCGAACCCGCTGGCGCCGATCGGCCATCACTGGCTCGACGCGACGCACATCACGTTCGGCGTGGTCACCGCCGGCATCTACGGGCGTCGGTGGAAGGCCGAGGCCTCGGCGTTCAACGGTCGCGAACCCGATGAAGAGCGCACGAATCTCGACGTCGGCGCGCTCGACTCGGTGTCGGGCCGTGTGTGGTTCCTGCCGACGCCGAGCCTGGCGTTGCAGGTCTCCGCCGGCCGACTGACCGATGCGGAGGCCGGCGGCGATCGCGGGCGGATCGATGTCGATCGCGTCACGGCGTCGGCAACGTATCACCGGGCATTGGGAACTGAAAGCTTCTGGGCGAGCACGGCCGCCTGGGGAAGAAACGCGGAACCCGGTCACGCGTCCAACGCGCTATTGGTTGAAACAACCGTCACGTTCGTCGATCGTCATGCATGGTTCGGTCGCTTCGAGATGGTGGGAAAGAGCGCACACGACCTGAACCTCGACGGCGATGACACGTTTGCCGTCGGAAAGCTGCAAGGCGGATATACGCGCTACCTGTCCGAGTGGCATGGGTTGAAGCCCGGCGTCGGTGCTGCGGTGTCGGCCGGATTCGTGCCTCCGGACTTGCGGACCGCCTACGGGAGTCGAGTCAACCTCGGCCTGGCGGTATTCGCAACGGTCCGCCCTGCCTCGCACGGGATGTGACGCGGCGGACACTACGTACGTTACGAGATAGGTTGTCGTCCTTTTCAGGCGTCGTGTCCGGCGAGCACCGTCACTGCGGTGGCCGGTTGGCCCGTGAAGACCAGTGGATGGCCCTGATCCGCCACCCGGCAGGCTCACGGGTGAGAACCATGGACTCGGCGCCGACAAAGTTGACGGGCTTGCCCTGAAAGGTTCCCACAACCTCGCTGGTGGATGTGGCCCAGGCCGTATCACCGTGGACGATGACCCGGATGGGGCTACGCTTGGTGGAAACCCCTTTCTCGAACTCGATATCAGCTGGGAGATGATTCTTCCCGTATTCGGATCGGCTTTCCACGCTCCCGGCTTCCAACATCACGGCGTCATCGGCGAGGAGCTGCAGCGCTGCCGTCGAGTCGCCGCCGGCGAGCGCAGCGTGAAACCTGTCAACGACCGCCGCAACCTCGGCAGACCCGTTGGCGGCCGGCTGAGCCGCAAGCGGCACCGCACCCAGACCAGCTAGAAAGGCGACCACGAAGGCACAAAGGCGCATCGGTATATTCCTCCTCGTGAACACGTGCTGTCCGCGGTAAGACTCGACGGTCGGATTGATATCGATTATGCCAGGTCTTCGTTCAGCACCGTGCCCCTTCGGGTCGTCGGTAGAATCAGCCCGAGCTTTCTGCCCAGCACCCTCCACGCCAGAATCAACGACGTCACGCAGAGCGCGGTGCCGCCGACCATGAACGTGATCACGACGATGTCCCACGCCGGACGGTAGTTGTAGAGCCACGGGAAATCGAGGGAATGCAACCCGTGGTAGACCCAGCGGTTCACCCAGTTTCGCGAGCTGTAGGTGCCGACGACCCGGGCGGTCTTCGGATCGATGTAGTACCGCGTGTGCTCGGCATCGTTCAGTCGCGCCAGGATCACCGGCAGCGGACGCTGCCGGCGCCGATCGAGGTAGTACATGTCGTACTGCTCGATCACGCCGACTCCCAACAGGCCGCCTGGCCCAGCCGCCTGCGTGACGACATCGATGATCCGCCGACGATCGAATTCGAAGTCCGGCTCTCCAACCACCGGTACGATGCGCGTTCCGCCTGACGCCAGTCTCGCCAGGTAGGCAGCCTCTCCCACGAACGTCGTAAATTCCAGCTCCTTGACGTCGAGGTTCGCGAGCCGCGCCAGCACCTCCCGCGGGTGCTTCGCGGAAAAGTCATCCATTCGCATGTCGCCGCGAAGCGCCTGGGGAATTCCGCCGTCGCGGCTGCCGCGGCTTCCGGCCGGACCTCCCGTCCTCGCCGGAAACGGATCCATCGAGAGCATGCCGCTGAAGGCCCACGTCGCGGTGGCCACTCCGAAGATCAGCCCCAGCACCGTGTGCCAGCGCTTCTGTCCGCGGTACGGAATGCTGGTCGCCACGTCCGCGTTCCGGTAGCGCTTGGAAGGCGAGTACATCCAGATCCCGATGGTGACGCCCAGGATGGCGGCGAACGTGCCGATCCCCGAGGACCAAATCACCACACGGCTCCATTCCGGCGGGTGTTTCCGCAGCGGCGTGAAGTACAGCCAATGCGGGATGGGGCCGAGATAGGCGCCGAGCCGCGACGCGGTGGTCGTGTACTGAACCACCTCCCCGGAGTCGCCGGAGATGTAGACCTGCTCGCCGTTGGGCCACGAGTATTTCCACAGCGGCCTGAGCGTGCGAAGGGCCCCGCCCACCGTCCACTGGTCGACTTCCTCGACGGCCTCGACGGTCGCGGTGTTGACAGGCTGTCCGGTCCAGGCTGAGGCGACGCGCTGGATCATCTCGTTCGAGACGAGGAGCTGCTCCTCGCCCGTGTCGGCATAGACGATGTGCTCGCCCTGTCCGGTTCGGAAGCGATAGACCGGCCGTCCGTCGAACGTATTGAGCCGTATCTGCGCGGGGGCCTGCAACTCGCCCAGGGTCGCATACGCTTCCGCAGGCGAGAGAAGAACGTTCGATCGATTCAGGGCCGGCGACCGGTCCAGCCGATTGGCGGCGGTGACGCTCGGGAAGTCCCAATACATCATCCCGATGCCGGAGGGGAACCACAGACAGGAAGACCAGACACAGCGCGACTCCCAGCCAGCGATGCACAACAATTGCCGATCGCTTCAGCCGTGCGCTGGTACTGACCTTCACCCTACCTCCCGAACTCCGCGCTGGTCGATGCCCGAATGATATCGGCCTCAGTCTCAGTTGAACTTGAGGCGAATCGTGCTGGTCACGTTGATCGGCTGGCCGGGGAACACCAGATTGCTGAAGTGCCCGGGAAGGAAGTAGTCGTCCTTGATTGAACAGGTTGTCGGCGTTCAGCGACCACTCCCAGCGGTCGGTGCGATACCCCACGGCTCCCGAGAAGATCGTATATCCGGCGAGCCGCACCGAGTTGCTGTCGTCGACGAACTGCTGCCCCAGATACCGCGCACCGAAAGCGGCGTTGAATCCAGACGCCCAGTCCTTCCGCAGCCACACATTCGCGGTGTGCTCCGGCACGTACCGCGGCATCAATCCGGTCAGCTCGTCCGCGTCGTCGAAACGCGGCCGCGCGAAGCCATAGTTGAAGATCAGGTGGGTCTGTCCGCCCAGGTCCGTGTTGACGTCCAGATCCAGGCCCCGCGCGGTCTGCTCGCCGACCTGGAACACGTCGTCACCGACTCCTGGACGGTGACGTTGTTCCGCATGATGTAATAGAGAGCAGACTCGTGTCCACGCGGCCGTTCCATCCCTGCCAGCGGTGACCGACCTCGTAGTTGCGCGCGGTGCTGGGTTCCAGCTGCGACCCGTCCTCAGGAATGGTCGTGACCGGAGTAAACGAGCTTGCCGTGCTGAAGTAGATCTGCTGGTCGTTCCGCGGCGCGTAGACGAGGCCGGCCCGGTACGAGTACGCCGTCTGGTCCCGGCCTGAGGAGTGAACGGCAAGCCCCCAATCCTGTCGATGCGGCGCTTGTAGTCGTCGACTCGTCCCCCGACGTTGATCTTCACCTGCGGCAGCACGTCGATCTGGTCCTGCCAATAGAAGGCGTGAGTCTGGTCGTTGACGAAGGTCTGGCGTGCGATCGTGTCGATATCGAGCGGCGGTTGCGTTTCCTGCATCGTCGTGATGTCCATCGGAGCGATCGTCAGCCACCAGTACCCGCAGATGCAGTCCGGATCGTCTCCAGCGGTCACGTCGGTTCGATACTTGTCCCGCTGATACTCATAGCCGAACAGCAGGTTGTGGCGGCCGAAACCGTCGAGGTAACCGAGCAGTTCCGCCTGATTCTGAATCGGCCTCCGGATGTGATGGAAATCCAGTGGTTCGCGGGACACCAGGTTGCTGTCGGGATCGCCGTAGACGCCTTCGGTCACGAAATAGCGATCGCTCGTGCGCTGCCCGAGGAAGCCGTTCCGGAACTGCCACGCCGAGGAAATGTTGGCGTTGAAGATGACGTGCGTCTGCGAATCCTCCACCAGGACGCTGGTCCTGCGGCAGGCTGAAGCGAAGGTCCGGCTTGTAGCTCGGAAGATCGATGATGTTGAGCGGCACGCCGCCGTCTCCGTCGAAGCGATCGCGATTGAAGTTCTGGTGGATCGTCATGCGGGCTTGCTCGCTCATGATCCAGGTCAGAGACGGCGAGACGTTCAGCCGGTCCGCCCCTGCGTCGCGCCAGCCGTCGCTGCTCTCGTAGCTGGTGTCCAGACGGTAGAGAAGCTCGGCTGATGTTCCCGATCGGGCCCGTCGCGCCGCCAGACACCTGGTGCGTGTTGAAGCGGCCGCCGCGGTAGCTGAAATCGTAGGCTCTGTGCGGCTTGCGGCTTCTTTCGCACGATATTGATGGCGCCGCCGACGGCGCCCCTGCCGTAGAGGAAGGAACTGGGTCCTTTCAGGACCTCCACGCTTTCGATGTTGTTGGTCTGCGTGCCGTAGCGGTTGCCTCCCATGCGCATCCCGTCCACCAGCACGACATTGAAACCGTCACGATCGTCGATCGAAGAAGCCGCGAATCGTGTACTGCTCGTACGCGCCATACCAACGGACCGCCTGGACGCCGGATGCATTCTTCAGAGCATCCGCGACGGTGTTGGCGCCCTGCTGCCGCATCAGTTCCTGCGGAATCGAGCTCACCTGGGCCGGGACGTCGTCGTTCGCGACGGGAAGTCGGGTCGCCGTGGCCTTGCCGGCTGACGCCGTGACGGTCAGCGTGGTCGATACCCGTCCGACCGACAACACGACGTCCACGGGAGGAGTGTCCGGGCCGAGAGTGACGTTGCGAACAGCCGTTTCGAAGCCCCGCATCACGAAGGACAGCTCGTAGCTGCCGGCAGCCAGGCCGCTGAAGCGATAGACCCCGACCTCGTCGGTCGTGGCCGTCGATAGCTGGTTGCCTCCGGAACTGAGGACGACCGTCGCGCCAGGCACGACGCCCGACGTGTCGCGAACGGTCCCCGACAGCGAAAGCTGCTGCGCGGGGCTTTCGGTCGGAAAAAAAACCAGGGCGCTGATCAGCAACACAACCCTGGCACGGAACAGTGCCGTCATTGAGCCTCCAGGTGCAACGAATCCGGTCGCTCAGCGAGCAGGACAACGGGATGCTAGCGTGGCGGATTCACGTCCGCATCCAAAGAGTTTCTGAATTCTCCGTCAGGGAGTTGGCAGGACGAGCAATCAGCTATCGGCTGTCCTCTGCTGAGAGCTACGGCTCGATACGGCTGAAAGCCGAGAGCTGAGAGCTGGCGGCCAGACGAGGAACGACCAGCTCGCGCACATCAGCTGTTGGGGGTGGTTTTTCCTCGCCCGTGTAGGGGACGTCGACGATGGCCGTCGCGCCAGCGGTGACACGAACCGGCCGAGTGAGACTGCCGAATCGTTCGTGCCACGTTTGAATCGTGTAGGTCCCGACCGGCACGTTGGCGATCTCGAACGTGCCCCCTGTGCCGCTCACGGCGAAGTACGGATGGCTGACCACGCCGATGTACGCCGTCATCCACCGATGCACGTCGCACTTGAGCCGCAGCATGACCTCTTCCTGCTTGAGTTGGAACGTGTAGACCATGCCTGCCACCGGCTGGCCGACGTTGAACCCGTTGCTGCCGTCCGACAGGCTGTGCACGTTGTGCAGCATCGGATCGCTGTTGCGGACCTGAAGCGCCTGGCCGACCTGCGCGCCGACGACGCGAGGAAGGTAAAAGCAGGCGCGCTGATCGATCGTCACGGGTTGCGCTGGAGCGGCCGTGCGGGGAAACGATCCTTGCAGTCGTACGAAAGCATTGGCCAGCCCCCCGTCCGCGCTCACCACCACTTGTTCCTGGACGACCTGTTTCCCCGCGTTCAATCTTGCCGCACATCGGATCGACACCCATGCGGATGACCGCGTTGCCGGGCGACTTCCCCGTCAGGCGCACGCGACCCTTGATCGTGCCCACCCTGGCCTGCGCGGCAACCGTCCCCGCGGATTCCCGGATGCACGCCCCCCAGGCCGGCGACCAGCACCGCCAGCATCGTCGACAGAACAAGACGCGCCGGTGTCGCAGATCATTTGTTCGGGATGATGTCCTTGAACCGGGGATCGTCAACCGGCGGCAGCGGCTGGTTTGGATACCAGTAGGTCGTGTGGCAGTTTTCGCAGGACTCATCCATCCGTCCGCCGATATCGATGAGCGCCTCGACGTCCCTGGCCTCGATCGCCTTCAGTGCCTCCATGCTGGTGTCGTGCAGTCCCTTCGCCAGCTTGTTCCACTGCGCCCGGTCCTTGTTGATGTTGGCCTCGATCTCTTCGGGCTCCAATTCGACCCCCGGGGTTTCAGACTTTTCGCCCGGCCGCGCCACATGCCGCCCCGGCATCATGAGCAGGTTGGTGCCCTCCACGACCCTGATCGCACCGCTACGGACAGCGGCCCACTCCTCGTCGGTCCTCGGCATTCTCTCGTCAGTTCCCGCCGGCGTGACGATCGTCTGGACAGACTCCCAGACCACATCCGCGGACGGATCGATCAGCGAGAGCATGAGGTCCTTGATGGTGGCGGTCGGCGCGTACTCGGGCTGCGGAGCGGACGCCGGCTGCTGGCCCCGGCAGGCGCTCCCGAAAACCAGCGACAGGGCGACGAGGAAGAGGGTCATGCAGAGGAGCACAGGCTTTCGCATAGACGATTCCTTACTGGCGAAAAAGGGGCCGCCCATTGACTATACAGAAATCCTAGTTCATGCGGCATGGCTCGGCACCTGAAGAATTCCTGACTTGAGCGTCAGGGACCTGGCAGGCCCGGTGGCGGTATCATAAGGGTGGCGCCGGAGGAAATCCCATGCACCCGAAACTGTGGCTCTTGCTCATTGCCGGGGTGTTTGCGTACGACACGGTCTCGATTGGCGCGCACCATTCCTTCGCGAGCACCTACCTGGAAGACCGGGTCATCGCGATCGAGGGGGACCTGGTCGACGTCATTTACCGTAATCCTCACTCCTTTATCCACGTGATGGCGCCAGACGGCACCAAGCGCATGCGCCTGTGGGCGGTCGAGGCCAGCAACCGCGGCCAACTCCGCCTCCAGGGCGTCTTCGAAGAGACGCTCAAGCCGGGCGATCACCTGGTCATCACCGGCAGCCCGGGGCGGGACGCCGGCGCATGGCGCTTGCGCCTGCGTTCCATCGTGCGTCCGAAAGACGGGTGGCGGTGGAGCGCCGCCGGCCAATGATCAATTCCCACGGATCGCCAGGCGACCGGCCGGCCGGTCAATCGGCCGACGATCGCGCCCGACAGCGCGTCCTCGTTGTCGAAGACGAAGAAAAGGTGGCGAAGGCGCTCCAGGAAGGGCTCGAAGGCGAAGGATACGAGGCGGTCATCGCGCGGACCGGCGAAGATGCGTTCTTTCTCATCAGCACCGAGACCTTCGACGTGGTGCTGCTCGATCTTGGGCTTCCGGGGCGAGACGGGTTTCAGATCCTCGCGGCGCTGCGTCAGCAGGGGCGGGACACGCGCGTCCTCGTCCTGACGGCCCGCGACACGCTCGAGGATCGCGTGAAGGGACTGGACGGCGGCGCCGACGACTATCTCGTCAAGCCCTTCGCGTTCGCGGAGCTGCTGGCGCGCATTCGCGCCATGGTTCGGCGCGGCCGCGTCACCGCCGCCCCCCGCCTCACGGCCGGCGACCTCGAAATGGACCTCTGGACGCGCAAGGTGTCGCGCGCCGGGCGGTCGATCGAGCTGACGACGCGGGAGTTCGAGCTGCTGGAGCACCTGCTGCGCTTCGAAGGCCAGGTCGTGTCGCGCGAGACGCTGGCGCGCGAGGTCTGGCGCGAGAAGGCCCGCACGCTGACGCTCGACAACGTGATCGACACGCATGTCGCGCGCCTGCGCAAGAAGATCGACGCCGACCATCCGGGAAAACTGATTCACACGATCCGCGGGGTCGGGTTCATGATGCGGGAGGGAGAAGCATGACACGCTGGTGGCGGCCGCTCGGCATGCGCGTCCGGCTGACGTTCTGGCATGTCGCGGCGATGATCGTCGTGCTGGCGGTGTACGCCGCGGGGGTGTTCGCCTTCGTCAGCCGCAGCGTGTCGCATGCGCTCGACGGCCGGCTGCGAGGCGACTATACGTGGGCGGCGGAGATGTGGGAGCAGCGTCCCGACGGGACGCTGACGTGGTTCGAGGCGGACGAAGCGGAGCAGGACGAAGACAAGCCGT
This sequence comes from uncultured Acidobacteriota bacterium, assembly GCA_963745495.1. Lineage (GTDB taxonomy): Bacteria > Acidobacteriota > Vicinamibacteria > Vicinamibacterales > CAVVIG01 > CAVUXJ01. Next base: position 258,500 of record CAVUXJ010000004.1, on the reverse strand, counting down.
GGCTGCAGGTGTGGAGTCCGAAAGGCGATCTGCTGTTCCGGACCGCCGCCGCCAAGCGCATTCCGGTGCCGCAAAGCGCCGCGCTGGCCTCGCGCGCGGATGGCCAGATCGTCCCGGTCGCCGCGGACGGCGACGCGGTCCGCGTGCTCACGCGCGCGGCGACGGTGGGCGGCAAGGGCGTGATCATCCAGGTCGCGCGCTCCGAGGCGCCGCTGCGACAGGAGCTTCGCGACCTGACCCTGTTCCTCGCGCTCGGGCTCCCCTTCGGCGTCGCCGCCGCCGGCGTGGGCGGCTATGCGCTCGCGCGCGGCGCGTTGACGCCGCTCCAACGGATGGCCGATCGGGCGCGATCGATCAACGCGGCGCGGCTGAACGATCGACTGCCGGTCGAGAACCCGCACGACGAGTTGGGGACGCTCGCCTCGGTGTTCAACGACACCCTCGGCAGGCTCGAAGGATCGTTTCAGCAGATGAAGCAGTTCACGGCCGACGTATCCCACGAGCTGAGAACCCCGCTCACGGCGATCCGCACGGTCGGCGAGGTCGGCCTGCGCGAGGGGCGCAGCCCGGACGCGTATCGCCGCATCATCGGAAGCATGCTCGAAGAGGCCGACCGGTTGACGTGTCTCATCGATCGGCTGCTGACGCTGTCGCGCACGAGCGGCGCACCGGTGCAGCTCTGCAGCGAAACGGTCGACCTGCGCGGCCTCGCCGACGACGTCGCGTCGCATCTGAGCGTGCTCGCCGAGGAAAACGGGCAATCGATCGTGGTGGATCACGTCGGGTCGCCGCGGTGCGAAGGCGACCGGCTGATGCTGCGTCAGGCGCTGATCAATCTCGTCGACAACGCAATCAAGTACAGTCCGGCCGACACCGAAATCCTCGTGCGCGTCGTGGACTCTCGCACCGGGCAGACGCTCGAAGTCAGCGACCGGGGCCCCGGGATCGCCCCGGAGCGGCGCGCGCTGATCTTCGAGCGCTGCTACCGCGTGTCGCCCGAGTCCGACAGCCGTGGCGCGGGCCTGGGGCTGTCGATTTCGAAATGGGCCGTCGAAGCCCACCATGGACAGTTGAGCTGGGAGCACCGCGCCGGCGGCGGCAGCACGTTCCGGATCACCGTGCCCCGAGCGCCCGGCGAGCCCCTGGCGGCGGCCGGCTAGTCGCGGCGGGTCTGGAAGCGGTCCATGTCTCGGTTCGCGCCCCACCGCCGGACGCGAATCCCCAAGACGTATTACACTACCCGTCTCGCACGCACGCGCCCGTAGCCCAATTGGATAGAGCGTTGGCCTCCGGAGCCAAAGGTTGCAGGTTCGAGCCCTGCCGGGCGCACCATCCGCCTCCGCTCGCGGTGATTTCAGGCGAGCTACGGCGCGAGGACACGTGCGCCTGAGTCCCTTCCGCAATTCCTCGTCGGTGACGTGTTAGCATCACCACTTTCAGTGAGTCACGAGCGAACGACCGCGAAATCGTTGGCCACTATTGGCTGCCGATGACACCTACCGGTCTACTGCAAGAGTCGTTGGGCAGACAAGAGGCCAGGCGACTAATTTCCGGCGGCCAAGCGGTTCGGAGCGAGCGGCCTCAGCAGCAGGAAGGAACTCGTGGCACTCGTGGTTCTTCTGAGAGGGGTTAACGTCGGTGGTCACCGGACCTTCAGACCGACGACGCTCACGAAGCAACTGAAGCACCTCGGTGCGGTCAACATCGGCGCGGCGGGCACTTTCGTGATCCGGCGGCCGGTCACCCGGGCGCAACTGCGTGCCGAATTGATATCCAGGCTGCCCTTCAATACGGAGATCATGATCTGCCAGGGTCGCGACATTGTCAGGCTGATGTCTCACAATCATTTCGTCGACCAACCCATGCGACCCGATATCGTCCGCTTCGTGAGCGTCCTGTCCCGACGTTCCCGCTCGGCGCCGTCGATGCCCATGAGCTTCCCTTCCAGCGGCAGGTGGCTATTGAGAATCCTCGGGAAGGACAACAGGTTTGTCTTCGGCTTGTATCGGCGCCACATGAAGGCCATCGGCTACCTTGGTACGCTCGACCGGCTTTTTGGAGTACCGGTGACCACGCGCAACTGGAACACGATGACCACGATTGCAAGGGTGGTGAGGAAGGGAGGCTACCTTGTCACCGCGGCGCGCGGCTCAGCGCTGACGTAGGCTGATCAAGAGGTCGCATTCACAAGACGTACGTTCAATCGTTCGAACGCCGTGGTCGCACGAAAAGAGGGATGCGATTCCAACCATGGTTCCAATCAGTCGATCGCTTTACAAAGGTCCGTATGATGAGCCAGCTGCACATGCTTTTCATCGGCGCGATCCTGGCGGCTATCGGCGTCGACTGTGCGCGAGGAACGGATCCTGCCGCCGAGCCAGCACCTGTTGGGACCGATGTGCCGACACCTCCGGTAACCATCGCGTCGCCGAACGGTTAATCATATGCCTTCGCCATGCCCGACTGTGCTCCGTGGGATGGTCCAGCCGTGGTCCTGTATCTTCTCGACTCAAGCAGTGATGCCGTTCCGCCGGCCACCCGCCACGTCCGCGTGTCGATCTGGAAAGGCCAGGCCGAACTAGCGCATCACACCTTCCGCTGGCCAGCAAGTCCGGAGCCGGGTGCTGCCGCTCGATGCTCGTCGGATGGTTCGTGCGAGGCTGCAATTGAAGGTCGGGTTGCCTTTGCCACCGTCGATCCTGATAGGTCCGTTGCAGGCGAACTCGACCTTCGGTTTGCCAGCGGTGACAGCGTGCGAAGAGCCTTCACAGCACGTTGGCGACCTCGTCGAATCGGGTGCGGATAGCCCCTTGCCTGCCCAAGAATAAGAATTCCTTTGCGGGCAACAGATCGAAATACAACAAGGGAGACACCAGATGAACGTTGACGCAGACAAGGCAGCAGTCAAGGAAACGATTACCAAGTGGCTCGAGGCCACAAATCAGGTTGGCGATGCAGGCGCTGATGGATACGCCGCGTTCGTAACGGAGGATGCCGTCATGCTTCCGCCGAACGCAAAACGAATTGACGGTCGAGCGGGTGTCCGCGACATGGCTCTCGGGTTCACTTCGGCCGAGGGCTTCAGCATTTCCTGGAAGGCAAACCGCATCGACGTTGCAGCCGACGGCAAGCGAGCCCTCGCCATCGGTGAGTTTGAATACTCCATGAAAGACGCTGACGGAAGTGTCGTCTCCGACAAGGGCAAGTTTGTTGACGCCTTTGAAAAGCAGGCGGACGGTACCTGGCTGTGCAGCGTGGGTACTCTGGAATTCCGATCTGCCCGCTCGTGGTTGAGCTGGATAGACAGTCTGACTGAAACTGACCGACAGGATGGCGCGGCATGCTGGCGCCGCCCATAGGCCAATGCCGAGAAACAATACGGACCCGCGGGTGGACGTCTACATCGAAGCCCTGCCCGCCTGGCAGCAAACCATCTGCCGCAACGTCCGCGCCTTGGCTCACGCCGCGGATCCGGAGCTGGTGGAGACCGTCAAGCGCACGCGCCAACCTGTACTTTACGCTCAAGGGAAACGTCTGCGCGCTGCTGGCGGCCAAGGACTGGGTCAACATCTTCCTGTACGACGGCGCGAGCGTGCCAGACCCACAAGGCATCATCACGAGCGGACACGACAACAAGACCGCCCGCACCGTCGCCATTCGGCAGGGCGAGAAGATCAACGCGCCCGCCCTCACGACCATGTTCAAGCAGATTATCGCGAACAATCGCGCTGGTGGCTGGAGGAAGCTGAAGTCTCGTGATTGACACTGGCTTGTTCTCACCGACGAGACCCGCCGACAATAAATGCCTCCATGCCTGCAAGATCGGGGTGGCCGTGAATGAGCCCGAACACGCCGCCCAGCAGGTATTGCAGCCGACGACGGCCGGCGAGACAATGAGCCACCGCGGCTGAAACCTGGCCGCTGCGCAGACAAGAGGCCGGCGGATCGGCCTTCGGCCGGCCGCGTGGACCGAGCGGGACACGGTGGGCCGATGGCGAGGTCAAGTGATCACGGTCAAATACGAGGACATCTCGGCGGCATTCGATTTCGTCAGCTTTGCTGCGCCGTTGGAGCACGCTGCATATGTCTCGTTGGAAACCGGCGCGATCTACTGGGTGTCGGAACTGAATCCACTCGAGGAAGAAGTCCCTGATGATCTGGGAGAATCAGCCCGGTATGTCGCGATACCACACAAGAATGACCTGGACCTCGGAAGCAAGCTCGCGCTGCGTTTCGCAACGCAGGAGTTGCCCGAGCGATCCACGACGGTCGAGGACTTCTTTCGGCACCGGGGTGCATACGCTCGCTTCAAAGAACTCCTTGCGACGGAGGGCTGCTTGGACAAGTGGTACGCATTCGAGACCGAGTCCACTGAGCGAGCCTTGAGGAACTGGTGCAAGGAAAACGATATTCAAGTTGTCGAGAGCGCCGATGAACCAACAGCCTAACCCAAGCCTAACCCGCGGATGGAGCGGAAACGCCGCTGGGGTGCGGCGCGCGTGGCTCATTCGCCACGTTGGGCCGACATAGGAGGTCGTACCTATCTGCCGGCCAAGCGAGTCGCTGACGCAACTGCTCTCGCGACGGCTGCCGCCCGCCGAGGAATGTTGACTCGAGCGGCGGGTCGGTCCTGGAGCAACGAACGCAGGATTCGCTCAGCCGCCTCGTCGGGGCTAATCATCCAGGGCTTCCACGGGGACTTGGCCATCTTGGTGTCTACGAAGCCCAAGCGCACGTTGACCACCGAGACTCCTGTCCTTCGAACCGCTCCGGCGAGCCCCTCCAGGTAGTACGTCATGCCGGCCTTGGAGGCCGCGTAGGCCGGAGCAACCCGAGAGGGGGTGACGTCTGCCAGACTGGAAAGACCAGCGAGAACGGCTGGACCATCGGCCGCCATCCGAGGAAGGATCCTCTCCACAGTCTTGGCGAGCCCAACCAGGTTGACCTGGAGCGTCGCCACATCTTGTTGCAGTCCGTCCATGGCGAAGTGATCGCCGATGCCAGCGCAATAGACACACAGTCGAATGCGGCCCGAAGGCAGTGCAGCGTCGAGTTTGGCCCCGTAGTCCGCGCTTGAAACATCGAGGACGATATGGCGGTAGGCGTTGTGCGAGACTGGCGATGGGCTCTTCGAGACGCCGGTCACGGCGAATCCGCCTTCGAGTAGCCGTCTCGTCAAGGCGAGTCCGATGCCGTCCGAGTTCCCGATTAGAAGAGCGACTCCGCTCACAGGCTCCCCTCTTGGCCCCAAGGGTGCCATCATAACAAGATGAGCGCTCACATCGGCTTGCGGTCGACGGCGGCCCGTGCACCATCTCGCCGCCGCGGCTGAAGCCGCGCGTCAGACGTCACGAACGAGGCCCGGCTCCAGATCGAACTCGGTGACATATACGAGGCCCCCTATGATCCGGTCAGCGATGCTACAAACGACTTTGGCGACGCTGCCGTTTCTGTTCAACGGGTGCTCACCTGCTGCGATCACGCCAGATGCAGGATCGAAGCAGCCAATCGTCATCGCCCAGCAAGGGAGCTTTTCGGTGGGCGGTCGCACGGTGCAGGGAGCAGGTGTGTTCGATCCGACGAAGTCGCCAGCTGGTCACCAATGAGCGGGCAGACGTTGTCTGGGTCGATCCAGATGCTACTGTCCAGTACCAGATCCCGGTCGACACGCGCATGTACCCGCTCGTGCTGGTGCACGGTGGCGGCGGCGACAGGTCGCGTCTGGGAATCGACGCCCGGATGGCCGCGAAGGCTATCAGACCATATTCCTGCGCCGCGGCTACTCAGTCTACATTGTTGACTTCCCACGGCGTGGTCGTTCCGGCCAGCCGACGTTCAACGGCCCCTTCGGCAATCTCGACGCGCACACAGGTCGTCCCGAACGTGACGGGCAAGACCGGCGTGCAGTTCGGTTGGACGCGCTGGCGGATAGGCCCGACATATCCTGAGATCTTCCCGGTGCAGCAGTTCCCGACGGATCGAGCCAGCATCGACCAGTTCTTTCAGTCGCTCGTTCCAACCGTTTCGGACGACGCCACCGTTATCACCGACGCGCTGGCTGTGCTGCTCGACAAGGTCGGTCCGGCGATTCTTGTCACCCACTCGCAGTCGGGGCTCTTCGGATGGCTCACGTCGATCCGACGCCCGAGTCTGGTGAAGGCCGTCGTGAGCTACGAGCCCGGCTTCGTGTTTCCCGAGGGAGCCGTGCCGTAGCCGATTGGCCTCTTCAAGGGAATAATGGAGGCGGGCACCATTGTGCCGGCGGCTGACTTCGCGAGCCTGGCGAAGGTTCCACTACAGGTAGTGTACGGGGACAATATACCGACGCGCCCTATTCCGGACCTCGTAGCCGACGGGCGGCGGGCGCAGGTGGTCGCCTCTCGCCTCTTCGAGAAGGCCGTCAACAGCCAAGGGGGCGACGCCGAAATTCTGCATCTGCCCGACGTCGGCGTCCACGGCAATTCTCACTTTGTATTCTCCGACCTGAATAACAGCGCGGTCGCTGATCAGCTGGCGCGGTTCCTCGCGAGGAAGGGCGTCGACAAGCGCAAGGAGTCCGAGCCATTGGGAACGACCTCGATATCTACTAGGTGCGCTGTTTCCCCGTGCCGTTAGACCGCTGCCCAATTCGTCAGGCCAGCGCAAGAACGACGCGGACGATCGCCGCAAGCTTGTTGCCGCTGAGTCGGGGCGGTTGTGATCTGGATCGACGGTGAAAGTGGTGAACGGGCAGTGAGCCGACGAGCAAGGCCATGACGGCGAAGGACTATCTGCTTTCTGTCCCCGAGCGATTCGTTCGATCCGTGTTGGCGCTCGGCGCTGGGGTGGCGCGGGAGGTGGGAGAGGTCGCCCTTCCGGACGGCATTCGTTGCAGCCAGTTGTATCAGAACCTCGTGGACGCGACGCTCCGGTACTTGATCGAGCAGGTTGGAGGCGTGGAGGGTGTCTATAGCGCCGAGGACCACGCTGCCCGATGACTTTCTCGCCAGGCGGACGGCGGGCAACGCGGTCGAACTCCTGGGCATCGTCGCGTTTCGCGCGTCGCCCGTGTGGATCCTCGCGGCCCTCGCCGACCTCTGCGGCCTGGGTCGACAGTTGATTCCGGAGATGGCTGACGCACTGAAAGCGGAGGGTCTGCTCGACAAGGAGACCCAGTTCACCGGCGTCGATCAGATACTGGACGGCCTGGAACGGACCTCGTCTCGGTTAGCCGCAACGATCAACGCGCCACCGCTCGACGTCGCGGGACTTCGCAGGGAATGGGAGGCCATTCGCGAACAGGCCCGAGGCCTGCAGCCCGCGAATCTTCCCTCACGGGATACGATCAGCCGAATGTGGGCGGAGCTCAAGACGGAATCCGCGCGGCAGGACAGGTCGGTCTTTCAAACGTCGTCCGTGATGGCTGTATCAGCTGCGCGAGGGTTTCCAGATAGCGTGCGCTGGTTCTCCGCCTCCGCCCGCGCCGGCGCGACGCGCACCAGCCAGGTCTTCGCGGCGGTGCTCTTCGATCACTACCGGCAGACGTTGAACGAGATACGACAGGTCGGGTATGTGGCCTATGCGCGCCAGCAGCTGCGCCCCTACCTCCGCGCCTGCGTCGATCAGTTCTCGCCGAAGCGACGGACGCTCACCCAACGCCTGTTTGAGAAGGTTCAGTTCATCAGGTCGGGCGGCGAAAGGCGACCGGCTCATGCACGCGGTCTAACCGCGCGATGGAGCCGGCGAGGCCGACACTGACTTCACCGCGCCGCGGCTCATCGCGAATCGTTGCCGGGACAGGAGTCGGCAGATGTCGGATACACGACAGCTTCCTCTACGCGCGGCAGCTACCCTGTCCTCACGCCGGATCCGTCGTGGCGCCGCGCGATTGCGGTTGCGCCATGGCGGCGACAGTGGCATCGTCCTTGTGAACCAAACCCGGAGGCTTGGATGCGTCCGACACAACTTCTTTCCGCGATCGGCGTGAGCCTCTGGTCGGTCATGGCTGCCGGGAGCCAGGCGACGGACGCCGAGGCGCTGTCCGGGGCGTTGCGGGCCCACGTGCAGGACGAGCGGTTCGGGATTGTCACGTCCATCAGAGGACTGCCGCTCGGCGTCCGCGACGGGCTGCAGACGTTGTTCGGCAGCCGGGCACTCGACATCGCCGAGCCCGGAGCCGAGTTTCAGGTGACCGATGTGGTCGTCAATCCGAAGCTGCCGATTCGTCGGCTGGTCGCGGCGGGGTGCTCGACCGATCACTGCCTCGTCTATTACGAGCGCGGCGGTATCGACCACACGTGGCATGTGGCGCTGTTTCACTGGACGCCGGCCGCGACTCGATTCGAGTGGGGCGGTACTGCGCCGGGGGGCCTGGCGACAATCGACGACGTTCGGAGCGCGATCCTCTCGGGAGGGATCAACGGCCAGGCCAGGTTCTGGTAGTGCAGTCGCCGGCGAAGCTGTGGGAAACCTCCATCTACCTTCGCGGAAGCTGTCACAATGCACGTCGCTCCAGTTGCAGCTTTGTTGAACAACGGTCGTCGATGCCGTGGCCCGGGGAGGATCGGCAGTTGACACCCCATCCCCCGACATCGAGGATGGGATCGGAGGACTCAGATGAGCAGTCGAAGGTCGATGAGTGCGTGGCCAATCCTGGTGATGTTCGCCGCAATCAGCCCGGCCGCTGCGCAGCAGGCGACCACAGTGGCGGCGAGAGATCAAGGCGCAGCCCCGAAAGCGGCGCACGAGATAGCTGCCGAAGTCCTGGCCTTCGAACGCGAGATCGAGGCGGCGGTCGTCCGGGGTGATGTGGGCTTCGTGGATGCGGCGTCGGCACCAACCTTCACGTTCACACACGGCGACGGATGGACCACAGGCGGCGCACCGCTGCGCGTCGACAGCCGGGCGGATTGGATGGCCACGGTGGTCAAGTCGCCCTATGCGTCGCGTGTGCTCGACTCGGTGAGGACCGAACTGCATGGCGATGTCGTGATCACATACGGGCGTTACGTCGGGCGCTTCAAAGCAGCCGCCCCCGGACGCACGCAGTTCACCGTCTGGTTCCAGCGCGTGTACGCGAAGCGCGGCGGACAATGGCAGTACCTCTCGCATCGCACGGTTCACGGACCTGTTTATGAGAAAGACTGACCCAGTGTCCGATGTCGAGCCTGGATCAATGCGCTGGGTCACTTTCGATTGTTTCGGGACGCTCGTGGATTGGCACGGTGGGTTCTCGGCCATTCTCAATCCACTTGTCGGCAGCAGGACATCGGAGATCCTGCGCGCCTATCATCGATACGAGCGTCTACTAGAGGCCGAACAACCGCACCGGCTGTACAAGGACGTTCTCGTGACTGCCTTGTTACGCGCGGCCGAACACGAGGGCGTCACGCTGTCCGAATCGCAGGCCCGTGCGCTGCCGGATTCGTGGGCCACGTTGCCGATCTTCGACGATACCGAACCAATGCTCGCGGATTTGCGTGCGATGGGCTGCCGTCTTGCCGTGCTCACCAACTGCGACGAGGCCCTCTTCGAAGAGACCCATCGCTCGTTCCGTCAGCGGTTCGATTCGGTGGTGACGGCCGAGCGAGTGTCCGCTTACAAGCCATCGTTGACGCACTTTCGTTTCTTCGCTCAGTCATCCGGGGTCACGGACAGCGACTGGATTCACGTGGCGTGCAGTTGGTATCACGACATCGCACCGGCGCGGGAATTGGGCATCAAGCGAGTGTGGCTCGATCGCGATGATACCGGTCAAGACGCGAAGACGGCATCGGCATACGTCCGGTCCGCCGCCGAGGTCTGCGAGGCGGTCGCGGCCCTGTATGACAACCGCGACTGACAGGCCGCGGCGTTCCGATCAAAGCCGTCCGCGACCTTTATTTATCTGTCGCCGAAGCGCCAAAGGGGCCGCATACTAGGCGGGTAACAGACGCCAGCCGGTTTACTGATTTGGAGCAAGAGGGACGGATATGCCTATTTCACGACGCGACGCGATCTGTGGCATTTCGGGGGCGACGCTTGCCGGCCTTGCGTTGGGCGTGCTGACGCCCGAGGAACTGCAGGCGCAGGTGGCCCAGACGCCGCCGGGTCAGGAGCCGTGGCCGGATCGACTCGTCGAGAGGCCGCTCCGGCAGGGATTTCCGGCGCCGCTCCCGCTCAATCCGGATGGTTCCGCCCCCGAGCATCAGGAAAGCGAGGCGGGGCCGATCACCGACCCGTTGATGTGGCGCACGCCGAACCGGCAGGCGCCGGACGTCGAATTCGACTATCGGAAGATAGCGATCAAGCTGGATACCCGCGGTCTCGCCAAGCTCACTGGAACGCTGCGTTTCGAGGATCTGGACAAGCTGCCCCGCGTCTCTCACACCTTCCTCCTGCAATGCGGTGCCCCCAACCCGCGCGGGATCGTGAAGTGGACCGGCGTCCGCTTCAGCGACGTCGCGGACATGCTGGGCCTCGTCCCAGGAGCGCATTACTGCCGGCTGATCGCGTCCGACCGGCACTACGTGGACGAGCCGATCGCCACCTTGCGGCACCCGCAAGTGATGCTGGCATGGCTGATGAACAACGAGCCGATTCCGTCGAGGCACGGCGCACCGCTCCGGCTCGTCGTCCCGTTCCGCTACGGCAACCGGAGCATCAAGGCCATCACGGAGATCATCTTCTCCACGCCTGGCCTGCCGGTGATCCCTCTGCCGGCCTGACCCTATCGCGCGCGTCGAGGTAGACGAAAAAAGCGACCGGCGAGGCGTCTGCCGCCGTTGTGCGTCGGCTTCGTTGTGAACGGGCACGCCGCGGGCGAGTCGCAGGTCGGCCCGTTGACCGCAGGCATCCGTGAGTCTTCGCCATATGCTGGGCAGCTTCGCGCTGATCTACCCCATCTGATCCCGTCTTCTGCACCGGTCTGTTCGTTTTCCCGCCCTCGTTTAACAGAGAGAACAACGGGCGATCAAGCTCGTGTGCGCTGAGGAGGGTAAGACGATGTTTTCTCGCAAAGGGATCGTGACCGCGGTGGGTATGATCATCCTGGGTCTGGCCACCACGGCATCCATCGGCGCAGATGTGAATGACAGCGACGCGATGTACGTGAGCTTCAATCAGCCGGTCGCCCTGCCCGGTGTGTCGCTCGGCTCCGGCACCTACATCTTCGAGAAGCTTCACATGCACGCGCACAGCGTGGTCCGCGTGCTCAGCCGAGACCGTAGGCTCGTCCTCTTCACGGCCTTCACCTCCCCGGTCGAACGGCCCGCCGGCCTGAAGCCCGATCAGGTGATCACGTTTGCAGAGGCGCCGTCCAACGGCCCCAAGCCGATCGCGATCTGGTGGCCCGAGGACTCCCCCGGACGGCAGTTCATCTATCCGGAGAAGTAAAGGTGTTTCGGCGTCCGGACTTCGCGTCTGCAGGCACGACCGCGGACTCCCTCCGCCGGTTGTGCCTGCGCCCCTACCACCCTTCAGGGTGGGCCCTGCGAACCCAAGCGATAACCTCAAGCGGCACAATGAGTACGGAGCTTCCGGCTGAAGCAGTCGCCGGGACCGTTGTTGGATTCGGCCGCGAGATTCGTTAAGGCTAACAAGTGGGTTCACGCCCCAAAGATCCGTGTCACGACGTACGGGGGAGAACATTATGATGACAGCATTCATGACTCCGCCTGCCGAACCAATTCAGACCGGCTTCAGACCATCTCCAGGCGAGGCGCCAGATGGCGAGCAGGAGTTCGAACCCGAATCCTCGTTTGCGCTCGTGCTGCGCGCGCGGCGCGGCGACGAAGCGGCGCTCAACGACCTGTTCGAGCGCTACTCCAAGCGGCTCCGGATCTGGGCTCACGGCCGTCTCCCGCGTCTGGGCCCGTGGACCAGCCGACACCCAGGACGTCGTGCAGGACACGTTGCTCCAGGTGGTTCGGAAACTGGATGCGTTCGAGCCTCGCCACGAGGGAGCGTTCCTCGGCTACGTGCGCCAGACGCTGCGCAACAACATCACGGACAGGATCCGTCAGGCTCGACGGCGCGGCCCCGTCGAGCCGCTCGGTCTTCGAAGACGTCACCCGCGCCGTCGCCCGAGGAGGATGCCATCGCCTCGGAGCTCATGGACCGGTACGATGCGCGCTCGAGCGTCTGAAACCCGACCAGCGCGAAGCCATCATCGCGCGCATCGAGCTTCGACTCCCCTGGCCCGAGGCCGCCACGGCGCTGAACAAGCCGAGCGTTCCAGCCGCACAAATGGCGGTGAGGCGCTCACTGGTTCGCCTGGCTTGGGAGATGTCGTATGAGCGGAAAGCCTGACGGCATTCGCGACGAGAGCCGGACTGGCCTGCCCTGGTCGAGGGCCTGAGCTGCTCGAGTAAACCTGGCGTGGCCGCGGCGCGAATAACGGCGCGCTCGTCCGTCTCGCGCGAGAGATGTCGTATGAACGCTGAAGACGACGTGGACGACCCGCTCCTCCCGCTCGCCGAGAAGATCGCGGAGGGGACGACCGTCGATCCAGACGAAGAGCACGAGCGCGCCCATCAGGACAGCAACCGCGACGCGTTGAACGCCCTGCTGGACATCGCCGCCATCGGAGCCGCCCACCGAGGGCCGAGCGCTCTTTCGATCGGATGCAGCCTGACGCACTCGACGTGCCGCGGCAGTGGGCCCATCTGACCATTCTGGAGAAGATTGGCGAAGGCGAGTTCGGCGAAGTCTACCGCGCGCACGACAGCAAGCTGCAAATCGATGTCGCGCTGAAGCTGTCGGCCGTCGGCGCCGGTCAGTCGCTCGATGCCTCAAAGGTCCTGGACGAAGCGCGGCTGCTGGCCAAGGTCCGGCACCCGAACGTGGTGCGGGTCTACGGCGCCGATCACAAGCAGGGACGCGTCGGGCTGTGGATGGATCTCGTCCGGGTCGGACGCTCGAAGACCTGACCAAGACGCAGGGCTTTCGGCGCCAACGAAGCGACCAACATCGGCATCGAGCTGTGTCGTGCGCTGGCAGCGGTGCACTCGGTCGGCGTACTCCACGGCGACATCAAGGCGCACAACGTCATGCGACGGGACGGCGGTCAGATCGTGCTCGTGGACTTCGGTGCCGGTCGTCCGCTCGCGGCCGAGCCCCGCAAGGGGAACGACCTCATCGGCACGCCAGTCTACATGGCGCCCGAAGTGCTGAACGGTCAGCCGCGAAGCGCGGCATCCGACATCTACAGCCTTGGGGTCCTGCTCTTTCATCTCGTGACCAACGACTACCCCGTCTATGCCACCAGTCAAGCCGCGTTCATCGACGCTCACACGACGGGCGCGAGGAAACGCCTGCGTGACATTCGGCCCGACCTGCCGGACGGCTTCATTCACCTCGTGGAGCGGGCGACGGCCGCGCTCCCCCAATCACGTTTCTCATCCGCCGGTGCGCTGGAGACGGAGCTGGTCCATCTTCTGGCGCCACCGGAGCCGGTGCCCGCTCCTTCGACGAACCACAACTGGCGGCTCTGGGTTGGAGGCGTGAGCGCCATCGCCATCCTGTCCATGGGAGTCGCATTCTGGGGCACGAGCCGAGCGCCGGGGACAACGGCTGGGACAGCAGCAGTGGCGAGTCGTCCGGCAGAAACCGATGTGCCGCTGCGGGCTGATTCGTATGCGATCGAGGCGGCGTTCTACCGCATGAACGGCGCAGCCGGGAGAGAGCTTCTTGGCGCCGGCCAATCGGTCAAGGTGAACGATGAGCTCAGCTTGTCGGTGAGCACGTCGGCGCCGACGTACCTTTACGTGGTCAACGAAGACGAGCACGACGAGGCCTATCTGCTGTTCCCCCTTCCCGGGCAGACTCTCACCAATCCTCTGCCGGCCAATCAGGAAGTGCGCGTGCCCGCCGGCTACAACTGGCAGGTCTCGAGCGCTGGGCGGGAAAGAGCACTTTCTCGTCTTCGCCAGCAGGGAGCGCCTCTCGGCCTTCGAAGATGCGTTTCGACTGCTGCCGGCGCCGCGCGTTGGAGGTTCAGGACAGAGCCAGCGGTTGCCGCCTGCGACGATCGAGAATTTCCGCGGCCTCCGCGGCGTCGGCGGGTTGACGACAACCGAGCCCGACCGGTCGACTCCCGGGGCCAGGTTCCGCACGCTGTTCACGCAGCCCCTCAGCGGACGTGAAGTGGTCGAGGGTCTGTGGGTCAGACAGCTCACACTCGACAACGCCAGCGGTAAACGGTAGCGCGTCGCTGACGGCTCGAGTCGTCAAACTGGAGGAGTCAGCGCGCTGTGACAGGCGTTGACATGACACCCCCTTTCCTTGACACTTTACAAGCTCAGCCATAAACTCTGGCTCGTTCCGGCCCGGCATCTGAAGAGACTCGGGAGTCGCGCAACGGAACTCTGAAATGCCGCGCAAGCGCTCTCGTCGTCGCCATCGTGGCATCGATGAAGTCTGTCGTCGCCGATCATCAGGACTCTGCCCACAGGTCCACGTCACTTTCACGGTCCGGAATTTACGCGCCGAACGTCGCCCCTGGCAAGTTTAGAAAAGAGCTCGCGATAGGGACGCGGACGTATCGCGCTCTCGATCTGATGCAGAAGACCGCGTTGGATGAGCTCCTGCACCAGGCTCCCCATCAGGAGTTCGATCAAATCGTGTTGGCAACGCTCTCGGCGGATGTCAAAGATTTGTATGTCGCCGTACAGGTCCACTGACCTCACCAGGCTGCCGGACTAGTGCTTGGACGTGTGATGTGAACTGTTTCAGCAGGCTTGCCGTCTGCAGGCTGCTCGCTCTGGCAAGCCTTGGAGCGAGCACCGACAGCGCATGGGCGCAAATCGAGCACAGCCTCCGTCTACGGCGAGGTCACGGACCCGCAGCGACAGGTCGTCCGCGGCGCCACGGTGACGATCACCCACGTCGAGACCGGGACGGTCTACACAAGCGCGACGGACGAACGCGGCACGTACCGAGTGGTCAGTCTGCGGCCCGGTACCTACACCATCAAGGTCGCACTGAGCGGCTTCAAAACGACGATCGCCCTGAACGTGCCCCTGCTCGTCGAGACGACCACGAGGCACAATCTGCAGCCTGGAGGTGGGCGGCATCGCCGAGACAGTGACCGTCGTGGCGGAGAGCGCGCAAGTCAATACGACCGATGCCAGCTTGGGCAACGCGCTCTCGCGCGAACAGATTCGGAACCTGCCGCATCGAAGCACAGAACGTCGTGCAGTTGCTGAGCCTGCAGCCGGGTGCGGTCTTCATCCCGCAGATGCCGTCACAGGCGGGAGGCGACGAGGAGGACCCGCGGTACGGAGCGGTGAGCGGCGCGCGAGCCGACCAGCAGAGCGTGACGCTCGACGGCATCGACGTCAACGACCCGCAGAATCAGACGGCGTATACGTCGGCGGTGCGCATCACGCAGGAAGCGCTGCAGGAATTCCACGTCAGTACCGCGAACTACAACGCCGACATGGGACGGTCGAGTGGACCGCAGGTCTCGCTCGTCACCCGCAGCGGCACGAACCGGTTCGACGGCTCCGCCTACTGGACGTTCCGCCGCACGAAGACGTCAAGCAACGAGTACTTCCTGAAACTGTCACAGCTCGGCTCCGGAAATCCCAGCACAGCGCCGAAGCTGGACAAGGACATCATCGGCGGATCAGTCGGCGGCCCGATTCGAAGCAACCGGCTGTTCTTCTTTGCCAACCTCGAGAACCTGCGCGAGCAGAGCGAGACGCCCGTCATGCGGGCGGTGCCGTCGAACTCGTTCCGCGACGGCGTTCTGATGTACCAGTGCGCATCGACCGCCGCGTGCCCCGGCGGCAGCGTGCGCGGCTTCAACGGGACCCACGCGGTTCCCGGCGGTTGGTATGGCATGACTCCCGCCGAGATCGCAGCGCTCGATCCGCTGCGAATCGGGCCGAGTATGGCGGCGTCCGAATACTTCAGGCAATACCCGGCGCCCAACGATCCCGGCCGCGACACGAACAACATCGCCGCCTTCCGCTTCGCCGCGCCGATCGAGAACAGGTTCTACACGCTCATCAGTCGTGTCGATTACAACCTGACCGCGTCGGGAAACCACAGACTCTTCGGCCGATTCGGCAAGCAGGACGACGCCATCAACGACCCGCCGCAGTTCTCCGGCCAGCGCCCGCGGCGGCAGCGGCTGTTGAACAATTACGGTCTGGCGCTCGGCTCCGACTGCCGCGCTGTCCCGAATCGCTCACCAACAGCTTCCGCTACGGCGTCACGAAAATCGACGAGGCCAACAAGGGCGTGACGGACAGCAACTACGTCACCTTCCGGTTCATCGATCCGTTCGATGCGGTGGGAGTGACTGGAGCGACGGGCACCTTCACCGATACCCGCGAGCCGAACACGCACAACTTCGTTGACGACCTCTCCTGGTTCAGGAACACGCACAACGTCAAGCTCGGCACCAACCTACGCTTCACGCGCGTCCCGAAAGAGCGGTTCCAGAGCTCATTCCTGAGCGCGTCGGTGAACCCGTCCTGGGTGGCCGGTGTCGGCAGCCGGAACATGCCCGGGAGCGCCTTCTGCACTGTACCCGTCTGCGCGACACTGCCCGCGGTCGCGGAGTCGGGGCAGGCCGGATATGCCGATGCGTGGCTCAACAGCCTCGGCGTGTTGTCGCAGTCCACGCAGCGCGCCAACTACGATCGACAGGGCAATGCCCAGGCGACGGGGACACCCGTGTCCGCGCACGTTCGCATCGGACGAATACGAGGTGTATTTGCAGGACAGCTGGCAGATTCGGCCGAATCTGACGATCACCGGCGGCCTCCGCTACAGCCTGTATTCGCCGCCGTATGAGGTGAACGGGCTGCAGGTCGCCCCTACGATCAGCATGGGCGAGTGGTTCGACGAGCGCGTGCGCAGCATGCAGCAGGGGATCCCGTCAAACCGCAGTCCGATCGTCACCTTCGACCTCGCTGGTCCGGAGAACAATCGCAAGGGCTTCTACGACTGGGACAAGAACAACCTCGCGCCGCGCATCGCCGCCGCGTGGAGTCCTACCGCCGACCGTGGATTCCTGCGCTGGCTGACCGGTGACGGCGACCTCGTCGTGCGCGGCGGGTACGCGAAGGTGTTCGATCGCGTCGGCCTCGGCCTTGCGACGAACTTTGACGAGGGTTTCGCGTTCGGGATGTCGACGAGATCAGCAAGCCCATTCGGGCGACCGTATGAAGAGAACCCCGCCGTCCGGTTCCGCGGCCCCACCACGCTGCCGCCGACCGTGCCGGCGGCACCGGCCGGCGGGTTCCCGCAGACGCCACCGCGTCGCGCCGGCATCATCACGGAGAGCATCGACGACACGCTCGTCACGCCGTCGGCGCACATGGCCAGCGCCGTCATCGGCCGGCAGCTCGGACGGAACTTCGCGTTCGAGGCGGCGTATGTCGGTCGCCTGGGCCGCGACGTGCTGGTTCGGCGCGACGTCGCGATGCCGCTCAACCTGGTGGATCCGCGTTCCGGTATGAGCTACTTCGGCGCCGCGCAGGCGACCATCAACGCCGCACAGGCGCATGGCATTACCGGCGGCTTCGCCGGCGGCCGCCTATGCCGCTCTCCCCGACGATCGCCTACTGGGAAAACCTCTTCCCCGGCGCAGCGGGCGGCGGACTCACGGCCACGCAGGCCGTTGCGCGCGCGTTCATGCTGAACGGCCCGGACTGGATGACCGCTCTGTACGAGATGGACACCGCGTGTCGGCCCGCCTGCAGCATCTTCGGTCCGTATGCATACTTCGCTGAACAATACGACTCGCTGGCCGCCATCAGCTCCATCGGCCGATCGAGCTACCACGCCATGCTGCTGACGCTGCGGAAGCGGTATGCCGACGGGCTGCAGTTCGACATCAACTACGCGCTTTCCGAGTCGAAGGACATGGGATCGCAGGTCGAGCGTGGCAGCGCGTTCGGCGAACTTCGCCAACGGCGGCAGACTCTGGCTTCCTGGTCAACTCGTTCGAGCCGGAGTCGAATTACGGCACGTCCGACTTCGACCTGCGCCATCAGATCAACGCAAACTGGGTCGCCGAGCTGCCCTTCGGCCTGGGGCGCCGCTTCGGGCGAAGCGCCGGCACTGCTCTCAACCAGATCATCGGCGACTGGTCGGTCGCAGGGCTGGTGCGCTGGACGAGTGGCTTTCCGTTCAACATTTACAACTGTCGCTCGTGCTGGACAACCAACTGGAACGTTCAGGGCAACGCGATGCTGGTCGATCCCAATCGCCTTCCGCCGACGGAAACGACGCGGAACATCATCAACAACCGGCCGAGCCCATTTGAGAACCCTACCGAGGCCTTGACGTTCTTCCGGCGCGCGCTGCCGGGCGAGGTGGGCGTCCGCAACGTTCTCCGCGGCGACGGGTATTTCACGATCGATACGAGCGTCAGCAAGGCGTGGTCGACCGGCATCGCCGATCACCGGCTTCGCTTCCGTTGGGACGTGTTCAACGTGACCAATACCCCGAAGTTCGACGTTGGACAGCTGCAGGGTTTCCCGGATATCGCCAATTTCGGCCAATACAGATGGCGTTCTGGCAACCTGCGACGCGCGGGCGGGCCGCTGCATGCAGTTTGCGCTCAGGTACGAGTTCTGAGGATTCGAAGCGCGGGCCCCGTTGCATATGATCCGATTCCACGCTCTCCAGTTAGAAACTTAGCTGGGGAACGTTACTACCAGAGAGGCCTGGGAAGGCGTCCTTTGCGGAAGAGTGGCCAGGCTCGAATCGGTTCGTGTTCCCATCATTTCCCGATGGTCCCAACCAGCCGTGAGAGTATCAATGGGAGGACAGCATGCCGGAAAACAACACCCCAGGAAGCGCCTCGCAGGATGTCAAGCCCAAGTGGATGGTCATGGTCTTCATGGGTGCCGCGACCATCGAAGGCGAAGAGGACCTGCTCGACGCTGCCGAGGATGACATCGAAGAGATGGCATCTGTTGGGTCCGGGCCAGTGGGGATCGGCGGCAACGATGGAGAGCTGAGTATCTTCGTGCAGGTGTACGCACACCAGGGCTCAGGCAAGGACCGCAAGTCCTGTGCACGGTTCGGGAGAGTTGAGCAAAAGAAATTCGTGAAGAAGCGGCAGGTTGGTGATGTCTTTAACGCCTTCGGAGACCCAGTCGGCAGCAACAGTAACGCCCCGACTGGTCCCGAAGCGGTGCAGGAATTCGTCACAAAGGCGATGCTGATGGAGCCAAACTTTGACCGAGACAATCCCAACCATTACTCGATGTTTGTGCTGTGGGGCCACGCCTACGACTTCGCCATCGGTCGTGCGCCGACGGCGGAGGGCACGATCGACGCGCTCGACTTCGCCGAGCTGTCCATGGTGCTGAAGAGCCTGCAGAACAATTGGGCACGGACGCGAAGCTCGACATTCTTGGGTTCGATGCGTGCGATCTCGCGACTGTAGAGATGGCGTGTCAGCTCGAACCGTTTCGCGAAGTACCTGCTCGGCTCACAGATTGGTATCCCGATTCCGGGCTGGCCGTACGACCGCATCCTCGATCGACTCCGAAAACCGTACGGCAGGATGATGAACCCGCTGGAGTTCGGCTCGTACGCGGTGAGGCGGTTCTGCGAATCATACTCAGCAGAATCGCTTACTGTCTCGTTGACGCTGCTCGATCTGAAACGCGTGACCGAGCTCCGGACCCACACGGAATGTCTGGCTGCTGACACTAGCCAGCGTGACCGGCGAATCCTGGTGCCCGCGATCGGATTGCCGACCTGATTCGCTCAGTCGCAGACCGACGATGGCCAGCCGTACGTCGACGTCGGCCGATCTGTGCTTCAACCTGGTACGGAGCAGCGGCGACGCGCTCGTGATCGAGGCGGCAAGAGCCTTGGGAGACTTCCTGATCAGCCCCCATAACATAGTCGGCAAGAGAAGCGAGAGAAGACGATCAGAGCGGCGAGCAAGATGATCAGAACGGCGAGCAAGACGATCAAAAGGAGTTGCCGTTCGTCATCGAGCACGGCCGCAATTCAGCCCAGACCGCGCGGCTCAATGGCATCAGCATCTACGCGCCGCACGTGGCGCCGTACCGCGACTTCGACGCGCTGCAGGAGCTGTATCAGAACTTCGTCTTCGCGCAGGAAACGGGTGGAGCGGGCTCGTGCACGCGCTTGCGAGATCGAGCTAACCGTTCGCACAACGTGAAGGAGGAGATCATGAGTGACGACGCGAGAGTCGGCGGCAACAAACGAACTTCGAAGAAACGAGGCGGCCGAGCGCGGAGACTGGACGCTGACCGCGGGGGCGGGACGCCGATCGCGGGGGCGAGACGCCGCCGCGGGGGCTATGACGCCGACCGCGGGGACGGCGACGCCACCGCGGGGACTTCGACGCCGACCGCGGATGGTGCCCTCGCGTGGGCTGGACGCGCCTCCGTCGGGCTGGCCGCGGACATCTTTCGCAGGGCTGGACGCCCTCGGTGGGCATCGTGACGTCGCGTTCGTGGCAGACGATTCAGTTCGCTCCATCGCCGAGGTCACGCAACTCGGTCGTCGGCTTCGGTCGGCGGGACCGAGGCATGCAGCGGCCCAGCTCACGGAGCACGAGTTGACGAACGGACGATAAGAAGATCGAAAAGAGCTCGCAGCCTAAAAGGTGAGCGGACGTCTCAGGGTCACACAGGACGATCAGCATCGGAACGAACTACGCGTTCCTAGAGGACAGCCTGAAAGAGATTGATCATGTGATTCGCTCCTCGCTCGGCGCGATCGCGTTACGCGGCGGTCCTGGTCGCGTTGACCCTGCGCGTCATTCAGCGCGGCACAGCTTCCGCCGGATCTGTTCCTTCCGACGTCGAGCGCTTGCTTGCCGCAGGTGTGTACGAGCAGGCCGAAGCTGCGGCTCGTAATCGAGGTCGAGACAGCTGCGAGGCTCTGCACGGGGACGACTCGCTGCGAACTGGCGACAGCGCTCGGACGTTCTGGTGCGCGCGCTGATCCTGAACGGTCGGGCGCATCCGACGAGCCAGACGCTCGCCGAGGCCAGGCGCTCGCTTCGCCGTCAAGGAAGCGCATCTCGGAGCGGAGCATCCCGACCTTGTCACGTCCCTTCTCAACCTGGGCGACGTGCTGGCTGCGGCTGCCGAATTCGAGGAGGCGATCGCGGTCACGCGATCGAGCCGTCGCACTGCGCGAGGGAGCGCTCGATCCCGACAGCCTCGATGTAGACGTAGCGGAGGCTCTCGATCACCTGGGCACTGCCCTCTCCGCAGCCCGCCGCTACGATGACGCCCTGAAGGCTCTTGAACGTAGCCTCCGCCTGAAGGAGAAGTCGCTCGACCGAAGGACGTGGCCATCGCACGCACGCTCGAAGCGATTGGGTTGGTGCTCCAGCGCAAGGGAGACTATGAGCAGGCTGGAGCGCCGCTGCGACGTGCTGCGGCGATACAGGAGGCTGCACGCATCGATCATCCAGCGTATGCGGAACGCTGAACCTGATCGCGCAGCAACTGTGGTTCGAAGGTCAGCTGATCGAATCGAGAGACTGACGTCGGAACGCGCCGTTGAAGTTGCCGAGCGCACGCTGCGCCCCGATCACCCGACCGTCGCTCTGTCCCTTCGATTCCTTGCGTTCGACGCTGGAAGATCTCGGTGACCTGGGCCAGTCCGTTGCCTTGAAGGAGCGGCGCTCTGGCCATCGCCGAGCGCAATTTCGGCGCAAGCCATCACGAGACGGCGACGTATCTGCACGCGCTCGCGCTACGCGGACTGCGTGAGGGTGACTACGTGACCGCGCGGCAGCGTTTCCAGCAGGCGCTGAACATCTTCGAGGCGCGATATGGCCCGTGGCACGAGTACGTGGCTGCCACTCTGTCGCATGCTGGCGCGCGCCGATGCCAGTCTCGGGGACTATGCGAGTGCCCGACGCGAACAGTCTCGGGCTGTGACCATTCATGAGCGTGTGGGTGGCCCGAATCACCCCTTACGTCGCAAACGCGCTGACGGACCTGGCAAACAGTGCACCGCGAAGCAGGGCTCGCCCGTCCAGGCGCTCCCTCTGCTCGAAGCGTGCCCTCGCCATTCGGGAGAAGAGCCTCGGTCCCGACCATCGCGACGTGGCTCGGACGCTCGCGGACCTGGCGTCCACGCTGATGCAGGTCGGCCAGACGACGCAGGCGCAGGCGGCGGCCACACGTGCCGTCGACATCTGGGAGCGCCTCGACACACCTGACGCACCTGACTATGCCACGGTCCTCGCACTCTACGCCGAGCTGCAGGCGACGTCGGGGCGACAACGTGGCGGCGCGAGACCACTACGAAAAGGCGATGGCGATTCGTGCGAAGGTGTTCGGCACATCGAATCCGGCATACGCCGATGCCCAGGCAGGCCTCGCGCTGGCCCTCGCGAATCTCGGAGACCGCGAGTCCGCCCTCACCAATGCGGTCAGCGCCGAAGCCACGGGGCGCACTCATTTGCGAACCATGCTCCGGTCGCTGCCGGAACGCCAGTCGCTCGACTACGCGGCGGTGCGCCCGAGAGGCTTGGACCTGATTCTGTCGCTCACCGGGTCGACCCCGGAAGCGGCGGACTTGCAATGGACGGCGTGATTCGGAGCCGGGCCCTGGTCCTCGACGAAATGGCGGCACGCCAGCGTTCACAGCGGACAGCCGTCGGAGAGCAGCGATCCACTTCGGGTCGCGTTCTCCTCCGCGCAGCAGCGCCTCGCGAACCTCGTTGTGCGTGGGCCTGACCAGTTGTCGCCGGCTCAATACACGGCAGTGCTCGAAGACGCACGGCGCGAAAGCGAGCTGGCGGAGCAGGCACTCGCGGAACGAAGCGCCGAGTTCAGAGCGGAGCGCAGTCGAGCGCAACTCGGCCTCGACGAGGTGAAGGACATCGCTCCCCTCTGACAGCGCACTCGTGTCGTTCGTCCGCTACGACCGGACACTCTTCGGTGGACCGGTGAAGAACCCCGCGCCGACCGGTGCGGCGCGTTCCTCCTCACGCACCGTGCCGTCGTATCTCGCATTCGTGCTGCGGGCACATCAGCCGCCGGCTGTCGTGCCGCTGGGTTCGGCCCGGACGATCGATTCGCTCGTCATCGCAGTGGAGGGCAGACATTGCCGCCGAGGCACTGGCACCGGCGCAGGCGCCGTCCGGGGCGTCGCCTGGCTCATCTCGCGTATCGGGCTGTGGCCTTGAGAAGGCTCGTCTGGGATCGGTTGGTGCCTCACCTGGGTGATGCGAGCCGGGTATTCATCGTGCCGGACGGTACGCTGAGCCTGGTCCCGTTTGTGGCGCTGCCTGTCGGACAGCGCTCCTACCTGCTCGATCGCGGGCCAGTTATCCACTATCTGTCGGCCGAGCGAGACCTCGTCCCGACGGCGATCGATGCCAGCGAGCGTCGGTCATGGTCTGCTCGCCCTGGGTGGACCTGCCTTCGACGACCCGACGCTTTTCGGCGCTGGGCGGAATCAGCCAAGCTCGGTGGCCAAGCTCTCAGCGCCGCCTCGGACTTCGCGTCCGATCGGGGCGTCACCTTGCCAGAGTGTGCAGGCGATCAGGTTCGCGCCACTCAAGGGCACGCTCCAGGAAGTCCGGGAACTCTCCGGTCTGTGGAGCACGTCCGCGATTTCCAACGACGAGGGGTCACTCGTTCTGGTCGGGCGCGACGCCAGCGAACCGACCTTCAAGAAAGAAGCCCACCGCTACCGCGTATTGCACCTCGCCACGCACGGCTTCTTCCTTGGGGATTCGTGCTCACCCGCGCGCGCCGGCACTCGTGCGGTGGGCGGACTCACGAACGCGTCCAGCCTTCAGCGCCCTGCGACGCCCGCCGAAAACCCTCTGTTGTTGTCTGGGCTTGCGCTCGCCGGGGCAAACCGTCGTCAGACAGCCACCCCAAACGAGGACGACGGCATTCTGACGGCTGAAGAGGTCGCGTCACTGGACCTCGGGGGAGTGGAGTGGGCGGTGCTGTCCGCCTGCGACACCGGCCTTGGCCAGATCAAGACGGGAGAAGGTGTTTTTGGTTTGAGACGTGCGTTTCAAGTGGCGGGCGCCCGCACGGTGATCATGAGCCTCTGGTCGGTCGATGACCAGGCGACGCGCCTGTGGATGCGAGCGCTGTACGAGGGTCGCCTGAAGAGAAACCTCAGCACCGCCGACGCCGTGCGTGAGGCGAGCCTGACCGTGCTACACGACCGACGTTCCCGCGGCCTGAGCACGCACCCCTTCTACTGGGCCGCGTTCGTCGCTGCGGCGGACTGGCGTTAGATGCGTGGTTCATTCCAACGCCTTCGCGGAGCCTGCGTGCGCTCAAGCAAGGGGGATGTTTCAACTGAGAACGAAATCATCAAGGAGTCTGGCAGATGACCTCATCGACGGCGCGTCACCTGTCGATGGCGTCAATCGGATTCGCCGTCGACAGCCGGCTCGGCGGGCTCCTCAAGTGTTGCTGTCGCGCTGCAGGCACAACCGGCGGAGGAGTCCGCGGTCATGCCTGCCAGGTGCGAAGGCCGGACATCGAACCCCACCTACTTCTTCGAGTAGATGAACTGCCGCCCAGCCATAGCCTCAGGCCACCAGATCGCGATCGGCTGAGGCACGTTCGCCGCCGCCTCGGCAAACGAGATCACGTGATCGGGTTTCAGGTCATGAGGGCCGATCGACCGAATAGGTGAGCCCCGTGTAGTGATTGATCCTGCGGTCTCGACTGAGCACGCGGACCACGTTGTGCCCGCTCTGGTCGAGCAGTTGAAAGATGTAGGTGCCGGATCCGAGCGACACGCCGGGCAGGGAAACCGGTTTGTTGAAGGTCAGGTACATCGTGTGCTTCTCAGATCGCGCTTGCACCGATGGATGCCGCGGCGGCCAGTCCGAGGATCACCGCAGCCAACGCCGCCCCGAGCCGCTTGCGAGAAAGCATTGTCCCGCCCTCCTCATTACGAAGCGGGCTTTATTGCCCGTTGTTCTCTCTGTTAAACGCCCGCGGCAGGGGAAACGAACAGACGCGGCTGGGAAGTCGAGCGGGATATGGAGCGAGAGCACACGCATTCCGGCACGAATCTGAACGGGCATCCTTCGAATGCCCGTTAGATCACGATGTCCGGAGAGTGACGGGTTGTGATCCGCGTTATCTGTCAGGCAACGTCTGGGCGATCGCGAGCGCCGCCCAGCTGGTCGCCGCCGTCGAGATCCACTGATGCCTGCCGTACGGGAATCCGCTCTCGAAATACCGCTGGAGAGGGAAGGAGTGGGTCTTCACGAGCCAGGTACCGTCTTGGTACTGCGTCCCGAGCAGGAACGCCACGCCTCTGCGGTACGCCTCGTCCGGCGCGGGCACGCCCGCGACGTGGAGTGCATACAGAGACAGTCCCGTTGCGTAGGCATCCGGTTCCGTGCGGGCGAACTGGGACCAGCCGCCGCTCGCGTCCTGCTGAGCGCGAATCTCGCGGATCGCGGCCTGCACACTGGACCGTCCCGCATCGGTCCACACCAGACCCATCAGGCGCATCCCGCGTTCCTCCGCCGACTTCGGCTGCGCGGCAAGCAGCCACTGCCGTGCCCGCCGCAGGCTTTCCTTCATCTCGTTCCTGCGACCGGGGAGTGGATACGAGATCAAGCCGCCGGCGGCGATCGCGGTATGGCTGATAGTGCTGTATTCAATAGGCGGGCGGTTGACGCCGTTGCCCACCCAGCGGCCATCCGGCATCTGCCGTGCGATCAGCCAATGCGTCGTGGTCGCCGTCACCTTGTCGAGTGGATGGCCTTCTGCCGCGAACCCTAGCTGGACGTAGCCTGCCGTCAGCGCTTCGCCCCCGACCGCTGGATCCCCCAACATCATCCGGGATGCGCCGTTCTTGAAGAACGTCAGCATGTCATCGAGATTCTTGCGCGCCCGTACCTCGTCGACCTCGATGCCCTTCCGTCTGGCGGCCGCAGCGGCAATCGCCGGCATGGCGTTGTGGTGGCACGAAACGCAGGTCGCCTGTTCGCGGAACCGCGGAGCCACGTCGAGCAGGCGTGCGACGCTTCTGTTCACCGAGATTCGCGGGTCCGCGATGCCGCCTTTCGCGGGCGGAGGGATCTCCTCGCGCCGCGGACCGTTGCCTCGAGTGGCGCCGTGCTGCTCCAGGACTTCGATCTTCGCGCGGTCGCCCTTGTAGATCGCCCAATCGAGCGGCGATTCACCTTCCGTGGTCCTGACGTTCGCGTCGGCGCCGTGGTCGAGCAGCAGCTTCAGCGTATCGGTCCCTTCCGTCTCCGAGGTGACGGCCGTCAGCAGCGGGGTTCTGTTGTATTGAGCCGTATTGCTGGCGTTCACGTTCGCCCCGCGGTCGATCCAGCGGCCAATCGCCGCCGCGGGCTGCCAGGTGACCGCCGTGACCAACAGATCGGGGGGCGGCGTCAGTCCTTTCGACATCAAGTAATCAAAGGTCGGCCGATCGTTGCGGACAAAGCCTGGCCGCCGCGCCACAACGCGAGAGAGCGTCCGGATCCAGGCCTCTCTCGACCAGGAAGCGAACAACCTCGACGTCGGCGGATCGCACGGCGAGCGCCAACGCCGTCGCGCCCGCGCGGTCCTGCGCGCGGAGGTCAGCCCCGCGATCCACGAGGATCCGCAGCACGGGTACGGTTCGGGGCAAGGAGGCGGCCACGAGCAGCGGCGTCCGGTCCGTGCTGGACTTCGCGTTCACATTGGCGCCGCGCCCCACGAGGAGCCGGACCTTCTCCTCGTCAGAAACCGCCCACATCAGCGCCGTGGAACCGGAGGCATCGGGCTTGTTTGGATCCGCACCTCGTTTCAGGAGGAGTCTCGACGGTTTCGGCGTTGGCGAACAACGTCGCGGCCATCAAGGCCGGGCGTGCCATCCGCGTCAACGACGTTCGGGCTCACGCCGCTGGTGAGCAAACGCCCGACTTCGCCGGAGGCTCCGCGCTGGAGCGCCGCAAAGAGCGCGTCGCGAGAGGTATCGGTTTGAGCCGACACCGCGGCCACGAACAACGCAACGAGCGAAAATCGAACGAACAGCTCATGGCGGAGTTTCACGGGGCCGGCTCGATACGCAAGAGTGCGCCGTTGTCATCGTCCGTGAGCAGGTAGAGGAACCCATCGGGAAGAAACGCGATGCCCCATGGGTGCGAGAGTCCTCGGGTGATGACGCTGACGCGAATCTTGTGCTGCTCGGCGGTATCGAACACGAATGGTCCGCGCCCAAAGGCGGCACCGCGAGACCCATCGGGGGTGGCTGCTGCGCGTGGCTGAACTCGAGGAGGCCAAGCAGCATCGTCGCAAGCAACAGGGCGCTGTCTCTGAACCTCATGTGAACCTCCGGCAACGAGAGGACCTTCCGTGCGCCCGGCCTCAGCGACGCTGTGCGGACGTGCGCGCCGGGTGCAGGAGCAGCTTCTGGACGCGCCAGTTGTTCAGATCGGCGACATACAGCACGTCTTCCGACGGGCAGGCAATGCCGTGCAGCCAGTTGAACTGGCCCAGCTCGTGACCCGACTCGCCGAGCATCCCGACAATCTTGCCGTCCAGCGTCAGCTTGTAGATCCGTCCGGGCTCCGAATCCGACGTGTACAGATACTGGGTCGGCCCCTGCGTGATGCAGATCGTCCAGGGATTCGTCTCGTCGGGGGGATTCGGGTCCAGGTTGCCGAGCACCGGATGCCGCGTCTTGTCGTACGGCGCGTTCAGGTGGATGAACCGCTGGAAGTTGCCGTCGCGATCGAACACCTGGATGCGGCGGTTGCCGCGGTCAGCGATGTAGACGTTGTTCTGGCGGTCGATCCCGATGTTGTGCGGATTGTTGATCTGGCTGGGATTTTCGTTCGCATGTGGCCCGCCACGTCCCCGCGAGCCCCACGACTTGATCCAGTTCCCGCGTTTGTCGAATTTGGCCACGCGCGAGTTGATGTAGCCGTCGCTGACGTAGATGTTGTCGTCGCTGTCCCACGCGATATCGGTCGGCGCACGGAACATTCCGTCAACGTGCTGCGGCGCCGGACGTTCGCTCGGCGCCACCCGCCAAACCATTTCCCTTGTAGTAGTCGGGCTCACCCACCCCTTCCGGCCGTCGTCCCAGGTTCAGGGTGACGTACCCGGCGGGATTGAACCTCATGACGGTATGCGTCCCCTTGTCGACGACCCATAGGTTGTCGTACTTGTCGAAGCGCACACTGTGGGCATAGCCCAGGCCGTACACGCCGTGGCCGATCTCGCGCGCGAACTTGCCGGCCTCATCGAACTCGAGCAGTTGTGTCGTGGCATTGCCGTACAACGGGCCCGAGGTGGCGCTGCCTGGATGATTCAGGATGACGATGCGGCCCTTGGAGTTGACCGCCACGCCGAGCACTTCCCCGAGGTTCATCTGTGCCGAGTACTTGAAATAGTCGGGCACCGACTCGAACGGGATCCTGGGGACGCTGGTGTTCTGCGTCGGCTGCGGCTGCTGTGCCGTCACAAGCGGCACCGAACCCATGTACACCGACGGCAACAGCGCCACGATCACGAGCGCGATCAAGCCGAACAACCAGCGTTTCACGTTGAGCTCCTGGTGAAGCGTTCAGTAGATCTGGTCTTCTCGTACGGCTCTAGTCTTTCGACGAGGCCTGCGCTTTCGGGTCCGTCCCGCCTTTCGCGCCCTTCTCGAACAACAGGTCGACAACCGCGTCGTACCCCAGGACCTCTGCGGCGTCGAGCGCCGTGCGGCCGTCGGTGTTGGCGGCGTTTACGTCGACGCCGAGCTCAATCGCCAGCTTCACCGCCTCGAGCGTCAGCGTTTCGCGCTCGCCGGGGCCGGGACGAACCCACGGCGTCCCGCCACCCATCCCCGCGGCGGCCATCAGAGCGGTCGTCGCCTCCCGACGTCGAACAGGGTTGCTCTCCCCCGCCGCGTAGTCGGCATGGTGCACGAAGAGGGGATCGGCGCCGTGCTTTACCAGCAGGCGCATCACGCTGGGTTGGCTGAAGCGGGCGGCCAGCCAGAACGGCGTCGCTCCCACCAGCGCGGGCGGAAAATTGAAGTCCTTCGAGGCGCGGCGCGTGGGCGTCCAGGTCCGAAGCCGGGCGTTCGGATCGGCGCCGTGGGCGAGGAGAGCGGTCACCGTTCTCTCGTCCCGGCGCATGATCGCCTCGTGGAGGGCCGTAAAGCCGGCCGCGGCCGCGTTCGGATCGGCGCCCTTCTCCAACAGAAATTCGACGAGCTCTCCGTAACCAGAGTGCGCGGCAAGCACCGTGGCGCTGACACCCTGAGCATCCGCATCGTTGACGTTGGCGCCGGCAGCCACGAGAAGCTTCGCCGAGACGAGATCGCCCACTCGCGCGGCGAACATCAACGCGGTATCGCCCCCGTGCGGGATCGCGCGGTTGTACTCGAGGAGAGCGTGCGGCGGCACAGCCATCACCTGGCTCCAGACCTCCGAGCGGGCATGAACGTCCGCACCGCGCGCGAGCAGCACCCTGACCACATCGGGATGCTTCTGCGCCACGGCCCACATGAGTGCCGTCTGGCCGCGAGCGGCACGCGCATTCGCGCCGGCGCCTCTCGCCAGCAGTTGTTCGACCACGTCGGGATGGCCTGAGCGGGCGGCGACCATCACGGGCGTCTCGCCAAGCAGGAGCGCCAGGTTCGGATTCGCCCCAGCGTCCAGCAACGTCCGGACCATGGCCGCGCTTCCGTTCAGGCTGGCCGTCCAGAGCGGCGTGGCGCCAAGATCGTTCGCCGCGTTGACCTTGGCCCCGGCGCCGAGCAGCAGGCGGGCGCTTTCCACATCATCCCGGTAGCTGGTCCAATGGAGGGCGGTCGTGCCGTCAGCATCCGCTGCATTGACGCTCGCTCCTTGCTTGAGCAGAGCCCGCACGGCTTCCCGGTCGGCGTTCCTGGCCGCATCAACCAGCGGCAGTTCGCGGGCCGCTGCGCCACCAGCCCCAAGGGCGGCGAATACGGCCAGCAATGGGATGAGACGTGGCCAGCCGGCTGTCATGTGAGTTCCTCGAGTGGACATGGATGAACGTCTCCAGTCTGAAGTCTCAAGCCTGATCAGGTTTCAGGTTTGAGGTTTCAGATTTTCCAGATCTTCGTAGGCTCTACACTCCCGAGAGCGTGTCGATCGGCAGCCTGCCGGTGCTGCCGCCGAGCCGCTCGACAGGCACGTCGAGTTTGTCCATCAGCGTGACCAGCAGGTTGGCCATCGAGGGCTTGTCGGCATATTTGAGATGCCTGCCGCCCTTGAGCGTTCCCGCTCCGCCGCCGACGATCATGAGCGGCAAGTTCTCACCCGAGTGCCGGTTGCTGTTGGAAATACCCGAGCCATACAGGATCGTCATATGGTCGAGAAGCGTGCCGTCGCCGTCGGGCGTCGCCCGCAGCTTCGCCAGATACTGAGAGAACAGTTCGGTGTGATAGCGGTTGATCTTGGACATGTGCGCGATCAACTCCGGATTATCACCGTGGTGCGACAGCGGATGGTGCGCTTCGGGCACGCCAATCTGAGGGTAGGGACGGGCGCTCTGTTCCTTGCCGATCATGAACGAGATGACGCGCGTGAGATCGGACCGAAACGCCAGGAGCTGCAAGTCCATCATCAGAGCCAGGTGGTCCTCGAAGATCGGCGGCACGCCCTGCGGCTGGTCCATCTCCGGCAGCTCGATGTCACGCTGTTCGTCGGCTCTCTGGATGCGCCGCTCGACGTCGCGAATCGACTCCGTGTATTCGTCGACCTTGACCTGGTCCTGTGGTCCCAGCTCCCCCTTGAGCGCCGCCAGTTTCTCCGACACGGAGTCCAGGATGCTCTTGTGCTGCCGCATCCGCGCTTCCCGCGCCGAGCGCTCCGTGCTGCCGGTATCGCCGAACAACTTCTCGAACACCGCTCGCGGGTTGTATTCCACCGGCAGCGGCTGCGTCGGGCTTCTCCACGACAGCGTATGGGTGTAGACGCAACTCAGGTTGCCCGAGCACGCCCCCGCGTTCGCCGGCGCATCCATCGCGAGCTCGAGCGATGCCACCTGCGTCTCCCTGGCGAAGCGTCGCGCCAGCAGCTGATCCATCGACACGTCGGCGACAATCTCGACCTCGTTTCGTCCCCCGCGCATCGTGCCCGTCAGAAACGATCCGGACGCGCCTGCGTGAATGTAATTCCAATTGGCTTTGAGGCCGGTGAGCACGAGCATCTGATTCCGGAAGGGCGCCAGCGGCTCGAGAATAGGCGAAAGCTCGAAGGCGCTGCCCTCACCTTTCGGCGTCCAGTGCTGCATGGCCATGCCGTTCGGCACATAGAACGTTTGGAACCGATGCACAAGCTTCGCCGCGGCCCGCCCGCGCGACGCGAACGCAGGAAGCATCGCTTCCAGGAACGGCAGCGCGATCGTCGCGCCGAGCCCCCGCAGGACGGTCCGCCTCGGCAACGATTTCGCAGTGACATAAGACATCGTTCGACTCCTTGGTTCAGTTCGTCGCCAGTAACGAAGCTCCGCTTCAAACCGCCGAGTGAAAGCCCGCGCCTTGCGACGACGAAGCTTCGTTACTAGGCGGCCGCTCAACGGCCGCATCTAAGACAGCTTCTAAAGCCGACCGGACGGAAACGTGCTTCATACGCGAGGACATTGGCTTTAGAAGGTGTCTCGGGATGCCCGCATCAGAAAAGTCGGACTCTTCACAATCCCCAGGATGAGCGACGACCAGCGATAGTTGTCGGTGGCTGCGTCGCGGACGATCGTGCGCACCGTCGGCCGATCGTAGTACTCGAGCCGGCGGCCGAGCGCGTACGCCAGGAGCTTTTCGGTGACGGTGCGGGGAAACTGATCGGGCTGCGCCAGCAGGTGCTTCCGCAGGCCGGACAATCCGTCGATCTTCTCGCCGCTCACCGTGGTGCCGGTCGCGTCAACCGGCCTGCCTGATTCGTCAACGGTCCTCCAGCCGCCGATGGCGTCGAAATTCTCGAGCGCGAAGCCGGGAGGATCGATCACTGAATGACACGTGCTGCACACGGGGTTCCCCCGGTGCTGCGCCAGCCGCTCGCGGATGGTCGGCGGGACGGTCCCCGGCTTGACCTCCGGAAAACTCGTGTCCACGCCGGGAGGCGGCCCCGGAACCGACACGCCGAAGATGTTGTCCAGCAGCCATTTGCCGCGTAAGACCGGCGATGTCCGGTCGGGATACGACGTCGTCGCCAGCAGCGCCGCGTTCCCGAGCAGCCCGCCGCGCTGATCGGCGTTCGGGAGCGTGACACGCCGGAAGCGGCTGCCGTAAATGCCCGGAATCCCGTAATGACGTGCCAGCCGCTCGTTCACGAACGTGTAGTCCGCGCGCAAGAGATCGAGGACGCTGCGATCTTCGCGCAGGGTGCTCGCGACAAACAGCTCCGTTTCCTTCTTGAAGGCTTCCAACAGACTGTCGTCGAAACTGGGATAGAAATCCGGATGGACCGTCACCTCGTCGACACGGCGGAGGTTCAACCACTGGGCGGCAAAATCGTCGACGAGCGCAGCGGCGGCGCGGGGATCGGCCAGCATGCGCCGCACTTGCTGCTCCAGGATTGCCGGTCTCGCGAGCTGTCCGCGCTCGGCCAGGTCGAGCAGGCGGTCGTCGGGAATGCTGCTCCACAGGAAAAAGGACAAGCGCGAAGCGATTTCCACGTCGCTCAGCCGATAGGCCGCTTCCTTCGATGCGGGCGAGCGGAGGCCGGGCGGATCCCGATGGACGCGCAGCAGGAAGTCCGGGTCGACGAGCACGCGCTCGAGCGCGAACTGAATTCCAGCGTCAAAGCTTCCACCGTCTTGCCGGCCGGTGGTGAAGAAGGTGAGAAGTGTCTGGACGTCTGCTTGTGTCACCGGCCGTCGGTAGGCCAGCCGGGCGATCCTCGAAAGGATCTTCGAGGCACACGACTGCTCTTCCGCCGCAAGCCGCGGCTGACAGACGAAAATGGCGCGACGGCTGGGCGTCTCCGTCGCCGCCCGGACGGCGTCGTAGGGGCCGCCGATTTGGACGGAACCCACGCTCGCGTAGTCCATGTAAATCTGATCGTTCGTCAGGACCCTGCCCCTTTGCAGTGGTTGAGGGATGCCTTCCGGCTCCCACAGCTCCCTCACGAACGAGACGCCGACGACGTGCGGTCCCGCCTCCACCGGCACGCGGATCTCCAGGCCTGCGTCGCCGCCGATCTGCATGTACGTTTCCCATTCGGGATCCCCGGCAAAGCCCGGCTCACCGTCGCCGGCGTAGCTGGCTCCGGCGGGCCTACCCTTGGCTTGTCCTCCGACGGTAAACCGTTTCAGCAGCTTGCCATCGAGGCGGACGTCGAGCTGCTGCGGCCAGCCCATGCCCATGATGTAGTCCTGATACTGCCTTCGGAGACGAACTTTGATGAGGTACTCGGCGCCGACGGGAAAGACATGGCGAATCGCGATGCCGCCACGAGATCCGAACGGCAGATCTTCGCTCTGCCTTTCGTCCTGCACCACGTGCAACGGAATCTCGAATGTCTCGAGCCCCGGGCTCGTGGGAGGCAAACCCGTCGCAAGCCGCGTGACCTGACGCGCCACCGACAGGTATCGCTCCAGGTGGGCTGTCGAAATCGTGAGGACGTCCGCGAAGTTGTCGAAGCTGCCGTCCGCCGTCTCGTCCCCCGGCAGCAGCGGCCTCACGTTGACGTCGAGCGCGAACAGGTCGCGAATCGCGTTGTTGTATTCCGTGCGATTCAGGCGGTGGACGGCGTTGATCCGGCCCGGATTCGGATGGGCCGCCCACGCCCGGTCGATCTCGGCCTCCAGCCCGCTTGCCATGCTGAGATAGGTGGCCGCCTCGGGCCGCGGTCTCCCGGGCGGCGGCATCGAGCCCGCCCGAAGCTTCGCAATCACACGCTCCCACACGTCCGCGTTGGCTTCTGGCTTCGTCGCATCAAGACCGTCGAGCGCAAGTCCGGCGGTACGGAGTGTCTGGTTATGGCAGGCGACACAGTACTTGTCGAGGACCTCCCGCACCGCGGGAAGCGTTGCTGGAATGGCCGGGGTCCCCTGTCGCGCGTGCGGGGCCGCCTTCGCGCTTTCACCCTTCGGCGCGCCGCGCCATAGCTTGTCAGAGATCGTAAGCGAGCGGAGGCGGGCCGCCTCCCCTGCTTCGCGCTTCGGTGAGGTCTGAACGCTCGAGAGAGCGACGACGACCCAGCCGGTGGTGAAGAGCACGAGGATCGCCGCGCCCCTCATCCGAGAAGGCTCGAACATCCGCCGCAACGGGTGCCTCAAAAGCTGCATAGGGCGCTCTCGTGGGTTGTTCAAAGGGGCCAAGCCTCCGGTCATTTTGCATGATAGGTCGCGTGGAAGTAAACGACTCCTTTCTTGGCGATCCGCGACTTTTCGGCCAGATTCGGCGTCCCGAGGCGTACGAACCCGGAAAGGTTGGCACCCGGGACAGAAGGTGGCTGTTGACATGCCGGTTTGAAAAACACAACATCTCCTCGAAACGAGGCAGGAGGGAATGACGATGATGAACCGGCGCCAGTTTGTCTACGCAGCCGCCGCGGGCGCTGCGATGTTGACGCGCGTGTCGAACGTGCTCGGGGCGACCTACGATCTGATCATCAAGGGCGGCCGCGTCATCGATCCCTCGATCAGGCTCGACGCGATCCGCGACGTGGCGGTCGCGGGCAACCGCATCGCGGCCGTCGAGGCCAGCCTCACCGACGCCGCGGCGGAAACCATCGATGCACGCGGCAAGCTCGTCGTCCCTGGATTCCTCGACATCCACACCCACACCGCCCGAACCGAAGCAGGCCCGGGGCTTTGCCTCGCGGACGGCGTGACCGGATGGATCGACGCGGGATCGCAAGGGGCCGATCGCATCGGCGACACGGTCGCGGTCGCGAAATCCTCGGTGCAGCAGGGCCGCGTGCTGATCAACATCGGGCGCGCCGGCATCCTGCCCGACGGCGACACGATGGACCTTGCCCGGGCCGACGTCAGCGCGGCGAAGGAGGCGATCGCGAAGAACCGCGACTTCATCGTCGGCGTCAAGGCGCGGCTGTCGAATACCGTCGCCGGCAAGAACGATTTCGAGGTACTGCGTCGCGCGCAGGAAGTCGCCTCGTCCTTCAATCTGCCGGTGATGATCCACATGGGTCAGACGGTCTCCCCGCTGCCCAAGCTCATCGACCTGCTCAAGCGCGGCGATGTCGTCACGCACATGTTCGCGCCGCCGCCGAACAGCATCATCGACGACAGCGGCCACATCCTCCCCGAAGTGCTTGCCGCCCGCCGGCGCGGCGTCTGGTTCGACGTCGGCAACGGGCAGACCGGCCATCTGCGGTGGGACATGGTCGATCGCGTCATGAAGGCGGGCTTCTGGCCCGATACGTTTTCCACCGACTGGAATGTGAACAGCCCGAAAACCGGTGTCATCGATTTCCCCAACTGCATGTCGAAGTTCCTGGAATTCGGCATGTCGGTCTCGCAGGTGATCGCGTGCTCCACCGTGAATCCCTCACGCACCTTCGATGTCTTCCGCGACCGCGGGACGCTCAACGTCGGCGCGCCGGCCGATGTGGCGCTGCTCGAGCTTCGGGAGGGGACGTTCGAATTCCTCGACAACTATCAGAACAAGCGCGCCGGCCGCCAGAGACTCTTTCCGGCCGGGACCGTGCTCGGAGGCAAGCGGGTCCGGCGCGCGTAACGAACCGGCTTGACACACTCGCCAGCGCTGACAACGGCGGCCGACGATGTCGATCGGGAGGAACGAGCCGCGCTGATTCACGCGCGGCTCGACCGGCTCCCGGCCACGCGCTATCTCTGGACGTTGCTGCTGATGCTCTCGCTGGGCGGCGCGTTCGAGTTCTACGACCTCTTCTTGATGGGCTACATCGGACCGGGCCTGGTGCGCAGCGGGATGTTCACCAGCGGGTCGGCCTCGCTCCTCGGGATGAGCGGCCTGGCGGCGTTCGTGGCGGCGACCTTCGTCGGACTGTTTGTCGGCACGCTCGCCTTCGCCTTCGCGGCGGACCGATTCGGCCGTCGCGCGGTCTTCACCTATTCCCTCCTCTGGTATTCGGCGGCCACGTGCATGATGGCATTCCAGACGACCACGAGCGGCGTCCTGCTGTGGCGCGCCATCACGGGTGTCGGGATCGGCGTGGAACTGGTCACGATCGACACCTACATTGCAGAGCTGATGCCCAAGCACCTCCGGGGCCGCGCGTTCGCGATCAACCAGGTGGTGCAATTCTCAGCGGTACCGTTCGTGGCCTTCGTCGCCTGGGTCCTGGTGCCACGCGCGCCCTTTGGCGTGGATGGCTGGCGGTGGGTGGTGCTCATCGGATCGCTGGGCGCGATCCTGGTGTGGTTCATACGGCGCTCCATTCCGGAAAGTCCGCGGTGGCTGATCGCGCGCGGCAGGCTCGCCGAAGCCGAACGGGTGACCGCCATGATGGAGCGGCGCGTGGCCAGTGAGTCGGGCGGCACGCTGCCGGCGCCAGAGCCTGAGCCCCTGCGGCGTGCCGGCGGCACGATCGACTTCGTTCGCATCTTTTTCGCGCCGTACAGATCGCGAACACTCATGCTCATGGTGTTCAATTTCGCGCAGACAATCGGCTACTACGGCTTTGCGTCGTGGGTCCCCACGCTGCTGATGGCGGCCGGCATCAAGACCACCGCGAGCCTGGGCTACTCGTTTGCGATCGCGCTCTCGGCGCCTCTCGGCCCTCTGTTGATTGCGCGTTTCGCAGACGGGATCGACAGAAAATGGCAAATCGTGTTGAGCGCCTCGGGAATTGCCGTGTTGGGGCTTCTGTTCGCGCGCCAGACGGAGGCGGCTGGCCTGGTCGTGGTCGGGGTGCTGCTGACGTGCGCCAACAACTGGATGTCGGTTGCGTTTCACGCCTATCAATCGGAGCTGTTCCCGACGCAGGTCAGAGCGCAGGCCGTGGGGTTCGTCTATTCGTGGAGCCGGTTCAGCGCAATCTTCACGAGCCTGATGATCGGGTTCCTGTTGAGCCACTTCGGCGTCAACGGCGTCTTCGTGTTCATCGCTGCCGCCATGCTCGTGGCCGCGGTGTCAATCGGCGTGTTCGGACCACGCACAAGTGGACTGGCTCTGGAAGCGATCGCGAGCTGAGGCACTCGCGTAATCTTCCAACCAGACTTCAGGATGCTGACTTCTCTATGGAACCGTAATGGCCTGACCTTGTAGCTTGGGCGTGTGCACCGGGAGGCGGCGCGCGCGTGTGGCCTGCTCGAAGCTGTAGCCGAGCGCGAGTAGCTTGGCCTCGCTGAAGGCCGGGCCGAAGAATGACAGTCCCACCGGCAGATCGTCGCCTGTGAATCCTGCCGGCACGATCAGGTCGGGGAAGCCGGTGAGGTTGGCCAGGTTGGCGGGCGACCCGGACCGCCGCCGGGCACCTCGGGCGGTGCCACGATGAGCGCGGGCCGCCGCGGAGCTGTCGGATAGACGATGGCGTCGAGCTTCTGCGATGTAAGGATGCCGTCGACCACCGCGCGCACCATCGGCAGGGCGTGATCACGCACCGAGGTGTAGCGGTAATCATCCAGGGTTCCGCTTCCGGATTCGCGCTTCATCACTGCCCATCGGGCCGGGTTCGGACCAGCGCCGTCCGCACGCAGGGTGTTGACGCGAGTGGCGCGCTCGATCAACTGATCGATGTTCTTCGGGTAGGTCGGCCCGATGGTGGCGAGATACTCGGCGATCTGCGCTCGTGAATTCCGGATACCGGATGGCGTTGTAGAACTCACCTTTTGCGTCGAGGAGCCATCTGGGAAAGCGCACATCGACCACCGTCGCTCCCTCGCGTCGCATGGCGTCGAGCGCGGCGTCCACCACCCAGTCCACATCGGGGTCCTGGCCGGTAAAGTCGCGTGCGATGCCAATGCGAGCACCCTTCAGGGCGTCCGCCTTCAGGTACTTTGCATAGTCGGTTTCGAAGCGGCCCTCGCTCTTCCTTGTCGCCGCGTCGGCTGCGTCGACGCCCGTCATGACACCGAGAGCCACGGCGACGTCGTAGACGCTGCGCGCCATCGGGCCACCGGTGTCGAAGCTCAGCGCGAGTGGGATGATGCCGTCGCGGCTGAGCAGCCCATGCGTCGGCTTCAGACCGACGATGCCATTGGCCGTGGATGGCCCACGGATCGACCCGCCGGTATCGGTGCCAAGGCCCACCGTTGCATACGCGGCCGCGATGGCGGCGCCTGTACCGCCGGAGGATCCGGAGGGCGTGCGCGTCAGATTGTGCGGGTTCAGAATCTGCCCGCCGAGCGAGCTGTGAGCAGCACCGGAGGCGAATTCCGACAGGTTGGTCTTGGCAATGATGATCACGCCGGCCGCTCGCAGCTTCTTCACCAGGAACGCATCGTCGGGCGGCACGGATCCTTCGAGCAGCACCGAGCCGCCGGTGGTCGGCATGTCGGCGGTGTCGAAGTTGTCCTTCAGCACGACGGGAATGCCATGCAGCGGCGATCGCGGCCCTTTGCTCTTGCGTTCCGCATCCAGCGCGCGCGCGATCTCGATCGCTTTCGGATTGATCGCAATCACCGCGCGGATGGCCGGGCCCTGACGGTCGTATGCCTGGATCCGCGCCAGGCACATCTGCACCAGCTTTTCAGCGGTCAGGGTGCCGGCCTTGAACGCCGCGTTGACATCGGCGATGGTCGCCGAATCGAGGTCGATCGCTTTTTCAGCGGAGACGACAGGCGCCATCGCTGCCACGAGCAGCGCAGCGAGGAGCGCCATCAGGGGTGCAGAGATACGCATGAGCAGAACTCTAGCTCGACTCGCGCCAGACCGACAGAAATAATAGCGGTGTCTCTCGTCCACGTATGGCGATAAAGGGCGGTGTCATCCGGCCAGGCGCCCGCACCGGGCACTTGTGCCGGGACGCTGGCGCGCCCCACGGCGTGCACACCATGCTGAATGGGAGAAGGATCAAACGGGGCGGCCTTGCGGATTGTGCCCGCGCGCGGGCCACGCTACTCTGTAAGCCGCTGCGCCGGTGCCTTCCAACCTGTGCCGACGCGCGACTTGCCTGACGATCGGCGCGCGCCTGCCGAACGAGTCATCGGCGCCGGCAAGGTCGCCAGACCAACCGATTGAGGGATGATACCGTGACGATGAATCGCCGGCAGTTCATGGCCGCCACCGCGGCGGGATTCGGCACGCAACTGGGTTCGCCGGCCTCTGGAGACGCCCTCGCGCAGACGGCGACACCGGCATCCGCATCCACCCGACAGCTCCCGCCCGACAGCGGCCTCTTCCCGGGCTTCGAAGCCCGGTGGGTTCGCACCAAGGGCGCGGATATCTTCCTGCGGCACGGCGGCAAGGGTCCGCCGCTCTTGTTGCTGCATGGCAACCCGCAGACGCATGCCTGCTGGCACAAGATGGCCGGCCCGCTGGCCAGTCGATTCCACGTTGTCGCGGCCGACCTCCGCGGCTATGGCGACAGTGTGGGCCCCACCGATGGCGGCCCGGAACACGTCAACTACTCGTTCCGCACGATGGCTCAGGATCAGGTGGACGTGATGGCCGCGCTCGGTCACGATCGCTTCTTCCTGGCCGGTCACGATCGGGGCGCGCGCACCGCGCACCGGTTGGCGCTCGATCATCCGGATCGCGTGCGCGGGCTCGCGCTGCTGGACATCCTGCCCACACGCTACGTGTGGGACCACGCCTCGCGCGAGTGGGCCCTCAACTCCTGGCACTGGTCCTTCATGGCGCAGCCGGACGAGATGTTCGAGCGCATGATCGCGGCGATTCCGGCTCGCGAATTCGTGCTGCGCCATCTTGGCCGATCCGGAAAGCCCGCGTTCTTCGACGATCGGGCCTTCGCCGAATACGTCCGCTGCTTCACGCCGAAGACGATTCACGGTTCCTGCGAGGACTATCGCGCGGCCGCAGGGATCGATCTCGAGCATGACGAAACGGATCGCCAGGCCGGCCGCCGCATCGCCGCACCGACGCTGGTGATGTGGGGACGCCGCAGCCACACGGGAAGATTTTATGGCGGCGATCTGCTGTCGATCTGGCGCGAAGGCGCGCGCGAGGTGACGGGCGGCCCCCTCGACGCCGGCCACTATCTCGCGGAGGAGGCACCCCAAGCCGTCGTCGAGGCCTTTGGACGTCATTTCGTGTAGGAGCCGTTTCAGGATGTCAGGCCGGAAACGTACTGCTCGGCGAACCGCTCGACGGCGCGGGCGACGCGTGCAGTATCGGAGGATCGTCGATGCCGGAATCGGGACAAGTGATTCGTGAGATCGCCTTCGAAATGGCCGCCTCCAGCGTGCGCTTCGGCGCCGGCGTCACGCGGGAAGTCGGGATGGACCTGGTCGATCTCGGCGTCCGGAAGGCGCTGGTCGTCACCGATCCCAACCTGACGCGGCTCGCCCCTGTGCAGACGGTGCTCACCGCGCTCGACGCCGCAGGCGTGGAGGCGGTCCTGTACGATCGGGTGCGCGTCGAGCCCACCGACGTGTCGTTCCGCGACGCGATTCAATTCGCCGATGGACACAGCGTCGACGGCATTGTGGCCGTCGGCGGTGGCTCGGTGATCGACACCGCGAAGGCGGTGAATCTCTACACGTCGTATCCGCCGGCGGATTTTCTCGACTACGTCAACGCGCCCATCGGGAAAGCGATGCCCGTGCCGGGGCCGCTCAAGCCGCTGATCGCGATTCCCACGACGGCCGGGACCGGCAGCGAGACGACCGGCGTCTCCATTTTCGATCTCACAGAGATGCACGCGAAGACCGGCATCGCCAGCCGCCGGCTCAAGCCGACGCTGGGCCTGCTGGATCCCGAGAACACGCGCACGATGCCGCCGCAGGTGGCGGCGTCCAGCGGGCTCGACATCTTGAGCCATGCCATCGAGTCGTTCACGGCGACGCCGTATACGTCGCGTCCGCGCCCCGAGCGTCCGGCACTGCGCCCGGCCTACCAGGGGTCGAACCCGATCAGCGACATCTGGGCGCTTCAGGCGCTGCGAATCGTCACCCAGTATCTCGTCCGGGCAGTCGAGGATCCGTCCGACGATGACGCGCGCGCGCAGATGATTCTGGCCGCGTCGTATGCGGGCATGGGATTCGGCAATGCGGGCGTGCACCTCCCGCACGGCATGTCGTACCCGGTGTCGGGTCATGTGAAGAACTACCACGCGCCGGGTTACCCGGGCGATCACCCGCTCGTCCCGCATGGGGTCTCGGTGATCCTCAACGCGCCGGCCGTCTTCCGGTTCACGGCGGCCGCCAGTCCCGCGCGACATCTGCAAGCCGCCGAGGCGCTCGGCGTCAATGTGACGGGCGCGAAGGAGGCCGATGCCGGACCGATCCTCGCGGACCGCCTCACGTGGTTCATGGAGCGGCTCGGTGTGCCCAACGGGTTGAAGGCCGTCGGCTACACTTCGGCCGACATCCCCGGTCTCGTCGAAGGCACGCTGCCGCAGCACCGCGTGACGAAGCTGTCGCCGCGACCGGCCGGGCCGGACGAACTGGCCGCGCTGTTCGAGGACGCGATGGTGGCGTGGTGATCGGCGACAAGGAGGATGCCTCGACCATTGCCACCGCGGGCAGTCGATTCATCCACCCGGCCGCACGCGTATTGTTTGCACGATGACCGCACGCAGATCAGCACCTGCGCAACGCGTCAGATCACGGGTAACATTCAGCCGAAATCATCACGGCCAAATGATGCGTTCGTAGGCGAACGTGACGGTCTCCGTGCGCGGCTCCGAGGGCGCTGCGCTGCCCGGGCGCACAACCGCAGAGGTTACCCGGCCTATGAGCGTGCAACGTCGGCCTGGGATTTCAGGGTAGGAGATCTCGAATTCCGCGTCCATGCCGCACATGCTCTTGAAAAAGCCGGTGGCGGTTGGGACACCGGACTGCGCCGCCGGGAGCCCGATGAACTCGAGCCGTCCCGGTGCGACGATCGCGTGGAGACTGTTGAGCGGCAGCCCGTTCAACCGGACGTCACGGGCCTCGTACGAGCGGGCATTCTTCAAGGTGATCAAGTAGTACTTCGGCATCGGTCCCCTCCTCGCCGGCCGGCGACCTGCGTCGCCGCGAACACGGCCGCAGGAGGCGAGTCGAACATCCAGACGCATGCCTCCCGCCCGAAGCCGATGCCAGAATTCTGCACTGCCTCACCCCGTTCGAAATTGCTGATCGATCAGTCGGGGGTGATAGATCTCAAGTGATCCAAGTCCGCTTTGAGAATCGCACAGGCGTGCTCGACATAGCTCGCTCGAACCGCTGCGTCGGCGCGCCCGTGCCGCGTGGAACACCTCGGTCACCTGCTTCCAGCGCTCAGGCGTCATGCGGTCGCTCGCCACGCAGCTCCTTCCCAGTGTCAAGAAGCGGGGCCTAGCACGTTGTCGACCGGTAGCTGAAGCCCAGGCAACAGCCGCGTCGTGAGAACATCGCCTCGTGCGTAGTGCATCGGCGGTGCGAACCGCTGGGTTTCATCCCGGCGATAGACATGAATCACGTCTCGAAGCGGGTCCACCAGCCAGTACTCTTCAACGCCCACCCGTTCATACAAGTTGCGCTTCAGCCGCTCGTCTCTCGACCGCGTGCTCGGTGAAAGAATTTCAATCACGAGGTCCGCCGGACCTTGCAGATTCTTCTCTGTAAGAAACCGGGCGCGCTCCCTCGAAAGGTAAAGGACATCGGGCACGACGATGTCGAACTCGGAGAGCAAGACGTCGAAGGGAGCGCCAAAGATCTCGCCGATGGGGTGTGCCTCGAGATAGCCCCGTAATAGGTACAGCAGATTCAGCGAGATACGCTGATGTCGCGTTACGGGCGAGGGAGTCACGTAGTGCTCCCCATCGATGATCTCGTGCCGTAGACCATCGTCTGGGAGCGCAACGTAGTCGGCATACGTGAGCTTGGTTGAAGAACGTTCCCGCTCCACTGCTGCCTCCTAACGCACCGATTGTACCGCCGGCCAGTGCTCAGGCGTCATGCGCTCGCTCGCCACGCAGCTCCTTCCTCGATCACATCTA
Organism: uncultured Acidobacteriota bacterium; assembly: GCA_963745495.1. Classification (GTDB taxonomy): domain Bacteria; phylum Acidobacteriota; class Vicinamibacteria; order Vicinamibacterales; family CAVVIG01; genus CAVUXJ01. Next base: position 215,584 of record CAVUXJ010000004.1, on the reverse strand, counting down.
GAGGACTACCTGGTCGGCACGAGGCGCTTCAGCTCTTCATGCCAGTTCAGGACGACGTTGATTTGTTGCGTGGCTGCTGTCGCTTGGTCGGTTTCTCCTCCGACCAATCACGGCCCGGTCTGAGGCCGTGCCGTGCGCGGCACGAACCGTGGCATCGCGTCCTCCCAACGGCTGTCGGTGAGCTGCCGCAACCCGGTGCCGTCGGCCTTCATGATGAAGATGGCCGCGTAGGGCTGCGGGCAATTGTCGTACGACGCGGCTTCGTCCTTGAAGCCGTATCGCGAACTGCTCCACATCACGTACTGACCATCATCACTCCAGACGGCGTGCGCGTCGTTGCCGGGTGCGTTGGTGACCTGACGCAGCTCCGAGCCGTCGGATCGGATCGTGAACAAGTCGAAGTCACCGTTGTGCCTTCGAGTGAACAGGATGCGGTCATCGCTGGGCGCCCAGAACGGAACGTTGTCGTACTCTGTCGTGAGCACCTTCACCGTACGGTCCCCGAGATCGAGAATGCGCAGACCGCGCTGCTCCCCTCCCCACACCCGGTACACGATCCGTTTCCCATCGGCCGACCAGCTCGGGAATCCGGCGTTGGGCACACCCTCGGTGAGGTCCTCGGCGCGTGAGCCATCAGCGCGAACCCTGACGATTTTTCCCGGGTTGTTGTTACGCGCGTTGAGGAACCCGCCGAACCCGAACGCCAGCCATTGCCCGTCCGGCGACCAGGCCGGCGAGTACGCCGTACCCCTGAAATCACCGAACACTCGACGCCGGTTCGAGCCGTCGGCGGCCATGATGGAAATCGACGAGGCAGGATTGCCGAGCTTCGACTCGAAGTCGGTCACCACCAGCGTACCGTCTCGCGAGAAACTCGGAAACACGTCCGTGTACCGGTATTCGTGGTCGGGATCCCAGCTGTAGAGGCGCTGGTTTTGAGGACGCGGTGTGAAGTCCTCCCTCTGGTAGACCACCTGACTGCCGTCCGGCGACCACGCGGGCGAGCGCATGCGGCCTGGCGCTTCGATCGGGCTCCCGGTGTACGCCAGCCCTTCCTTCGGTCCGGCCTTGACCAGATACCCGATGCGATCTCGCGTGATGAACTGCGGCATCACCTTCAACCCAGGGCCCGCCGTGTGTTCGGTTCTCGCGCCCGTGGCGACCTCGATGGAAACGATCTGCGATGACACGGCCGCGGCAGACGGCATGCGCGCCGCGAATGTCAGCTCCACCGGAACTTCGTAGAACACCACGCGCGTCCCATCCGGCGACCATTTCGGAGCGCCCGCTGACACGCCCGGCCGACTCAGTCGGCGAAGCCCACGGCCGTCGGGCTGGATCGCGTAGATACCAAGTTCCTGGACGTGCTCCCATCCAGCGCCGTTGCCGTGCCCTCTCCACTCGGTGTTGCGATCCGAGGAGAAGGCGAGCCACCTGCCGTCGGGCGACCAGGCCGGCCGGAAGAAGCCGCCGGGTTTGTCTGGCGCCCCCTGCACGTCTGGCCCGCCGGTCAGATTTCGCAGCTGACGAGTGGCCAGGTCGAGGATCCAGATGTTGGCCTTGTGCGTGTCGCGCGTAGAGACAAACGCCAGTCGCGTTCCGTCCGGCGACAGCGCCGCCTGGTCGTCCATCGCCGGACTGTCTGTCAGCCGTTCCAATCCGGTGCCGTCCGGACGAACCCGATAAATATCGCTCTGTCCGAATCCGTTGCGTTCGGACGTGAACACGACCCACGTGGCGTCCACGGAGAAGGACGCGTTGTAGTCGAACCCGGACGCGGACAGAAGGGTACGCTCCCGGCTTCCATCGGTATTGGCGATGTAGAGCACCGACGCCGACGGGCCGATCCGATTAAGGAGCATGACGTCGCCGATCGCGGGGGACACGGTGGCAACCAGTCCGGCGAGAACAACGCTGATCACTCTCATCTCACGCCTCCGCACTCGTCCGGGCACTCGTGCCGCAGGCCGATTGTATCCGGTCGCGAGGGGCGGCAATCGTGCTCCCGAAGCCATGCCTTCGGCGATAGGAAACCGCCCTCAACCAGGGCGTGCGGGCGCCACTTCGCCGTGTTACCGCTCGCCAACTCGACGTATTCGGCCCTATTCGGCTCTCGATGCCAGAAATTCCTGTATTGCCTCACCCCGTTCGAAATTGCTGATTGGTAACCTAAACCGCTATCCTGATGCCACGAAACTCGACCGGCGAATGCCTGGTCACCGGACGCGATCACTGCAAGGAGGGATCGATGCGCGCTTCCAGGTTCTTTTCACGTCGGGACATGCTGGGAATGGCAGGCGCGGTCGGCGGCCTCGCCGTGACGGGCGGCATCCGCGAGCTCTGGGCCCAATCCGCGAGAAAGATCGAGTCGATGGCGCCTGAGCTCGACCGGATCATCGGCACGAGCGAGCCGATCCGCGAGCTCGCCAGTGGCTATGGCGGCGACATCGGTCCCGCCGAAGGGCCGCTGTGGTGGGCGGAGGGCCGCTATCTTCTGTTCAACGACATTCAGACCGCGAGACGGATGAAATACACGCCGGGCCAGGGCGCCAGCGTCGCGATGGAGAAGACCAACGAAGCCAATGGCATGACCCGCGATCTGCAGGGCCGCCTCATCGCCGCCGAACATCTGACGAGACGCGTGACGCGCTACGAGCCCGACGGCAGCATCACCGTCGTCGCCAACAGCTTCCAGGGCAAGCGTCTGCTGCGGCCGAACGACGTGGTGGTGAAGTCCGACGGCTCGATCTATTTCACCGACCCGGGCGGCGTTGCGGCTCCCGAGCAGTGGGACGTGACGCTCTCGGGCGTCTATCGCGTGTCGCCCGATCTCGGCTCCATGTCGCTCATCGTCGACGACATGGTCAGGCCCAACGGCCTCGCCTTCTCGCACGATGAGAACATTCTCTATGTCGCCGACTCGCGGCGCCGTCACGTGCGCGCCTACGATATGCTGCCCAACGGCACGGTCGCCAAGGAAACCAGCCGGATCTTCGCCGATCTGGGCGGCCCGGAGCCCGGCGTGCCCGACGGCATCAAGGTGGACACCGCAGGCAACCTCTACAGCGGCGGCGGCGGCGGCCTCTACATCCTCGACTCGAAGGGCAAGAAACTGGGACGGATTGTCCACGGCCAACCGGCGACGACCAATATCGCGTTCGGCGGCGACGATTGGAAGACGCTCTTCTTCACCACCAGAAGCACGCTCTTCTCCGTGAACGTGAAGATCGCGGGCGTCCCGGTGCCGGTGAAGAAGAGAACCGTCTGAAGCCTGCAAGAGTCGGCGCGGGCACAAGTGGAGGGCTGCGGCGCCAGAGGAATGGAGCCGCAGCCGTCAGTCTCTGGCGAGCATCCTCGCGAGCTGCCTGCCTGCGCGCCGGCCCTCGGACGCCGCGCCTTCCATGAAGCCCTGGAAGTCGATCGACGTGTGCTCGCCGCAGAACAGCACACCGCCCTGCCGCACCCGTTCGTAGCCGCCGAACGTCGTGTATTGACCGACCTTGTAGAACGAGTACGAGGCCCGGAACAGCGGGCTCTTGTGCGGGAGAGACTGCGTCGCCTTGCCATTCCACGAGAGCCCGGGATACACGGACGCGATCTGTGACTGCGCGATGGCTGCGTCGGCTCGCACTCCGCCGTTGCCGGCATTGGCGAACGCCTGATTGGTGACCGCCGCGTCGGCCGTCGATCCGCCCGAGTAGAAGACCAGGATGCCCGGATTGCCGCTTTGGGCACGCGTCGCTTCCCAGCCGACCTGGTAGCCGGTGTCCGCATAGCTCGAGCCGTTGGACACGCCGGGCCAGGGCCCGGTCCCGAGCCAGTCGCGCCGAGTGAACTGAAGATGCAGCTTGCCGTTGTGACCGCGGCCCTGTTCGGCGATCGCCTGGTGCTTGAGGGCGTCGAAGCCCGCCCCGGAAATATCGAGCTCGTTCAGGACCGCAAACGGAAGCGCCAGCACCACGAAGTCGGCGACCACGTCGGTCGTGCCGCTGGCGCGCTCGAAGGTGACCTTGTACCGGCCGTTCGCGGTTTCCTTGATCCTCGCCAGGCGCTGCCCCGTCTTGACGAGGTCGCCACCGAGGTAGCGGGCCATGGCTTCGGGCAGCTGCTGATTGCCGCCGCGGATGTGAAACTTCTCATCGGACTCGCCGAAGACCGACAACGAGTTGGCGGCAGGCTGAAAACCGAGCAGGAACATCAGGTTGAGAGCCGACTGCTCGGTCGAATCGGCGCCGTACTCGATGACGTAGGCGACGTCGAGCAGCGCCCCGAGCGGCGAGCGATGCCCTCCGGGAATACGCCGCTCGATGTACTCGTGGAGGCTCATCCGATCCAGCGCTCGTCCGGCCGCCGTGTTCGAATCAAACGTCGTGGGAAAGCCGGCCGCCTCGGCGTCGGCGGCGATCGTGTCGGACACGGCGAGGAAATCCCGATCCGCCTGACGCTTCGGATAGTAGCCTCCGAAGAAGTGGTAGATGTCGTCGGACCGGTGGGGTTGGGCGCCGAGCAGGTTGTCGAGCGGCAGGTCGAAGCGCTTCGCCAGCCTCCGGATCGTCGTATGGCCGCTGTCGATGAGTTCGCCGCACCACTCCGTGATCTGATTCGCGTTCCAGTAGCCGGTGTTGCTGAACATGCGGCCGCCGATGCGGCCCGAGGCTTCGTACACCGTGCTGCTGATGCCGAGGTCGGCGAGCTCGAGCGCGCAATTCAAGCCGGCAATGCCGGCGCCCACGATGACAACCGTCGGCTCGGCAGCCGCGAACGACAATCGCGGGATGAGGGTCGCAGCCGTGGCGGCACCCGCACTCGCGAGGAAGCGCGCGACGGGAGATACCGCGTGCCTTGACACCGTCGGCGTGCGCGGCTCGAACCTCGTGCAGCGCCTCGAGCGACAAGCTGTTTGCTCTTGCGGTGCGGGCGTCACGGAACAGACAGCGAAGTGTGTTCAGCAGCGGAGTTCTGGCCATCGTGATACCTCACACCGAGGGTTGAGAAGAGTCCGATCTATCGATACATCGGGCGGCGGTCCCTCAATGCCAGCCAGCCTCGGACGATCCGGTAGATGAACCAGACGCCGACGAAGCTGAATGGCAGCCACGCGATCAGCAGGCCGATGCCCAAGGTGACGACGACAAAGAAGAAACAGAGCGAGACCCACAGCAAGCCGAACCAGAACGTTCGAATCTGCCACCGGAAATGCGACTCCAGCCAGGTGCCTCGCGCCTCGCTGCGCTTCACGTAATTCAGGATGACGGCGATGATGGAGGGCCAGCCGGTGAGAAACGCGCCGACGACGGTGGCGACGCCGATGATCCCGGTGATCAGGCTGAACGCGTGCAGACCGTAGATGACTTGTGTCCATGCCACGAGAGAATTCAGACGCGACGTGGAATCGTCGGTTGGCGGTAGAGCCGTGTGTTCATCCATGAGGCGCTCCTCCCGTATTGTCCCTGGTGGCCTGTCGCGGCCGATCAAGGACTACCTTCGCGCCAGATCGCGCGTGAGATCCGCGGCCGGAATCTCTCGACATCCGCTGGCATTCTGTCCCGACCACAACGGCGAGAAATCACCGCGGCCCTGGCGCTTCCGCCTTCGCGCGCAACGGAACGCAAGCGCCGCTGACGCCAGCGGAAAGTCGGGAACCGCCGTGCTGACCGGCCCGAGCTCCCGCATGAGGCGGTTCACGATGCCGCGCGCCGGCCGGCCGCTGAAGAGATTCGTGACCGCCGTATGACGGGCGGCGTCGCTCTTGAGCGCCGCCCTGTGCACGGCGCTCGTCGTGGCTTCCGGACACAGCAGGTAGGCCGTTCCGACCTGGACGCCGGCCGCGCCAAGGGCCATCGCCGCCGCGACGCCGTTCGCGTCCGCGATGCCGCCGGCGGCGATCACCGGGAGGTCGACCGCCTGCACGATCTGCGGGAGCAGCGCGAAGGTGCCGACCTGCGTGCTCAAGTCGTCCGACAGGAACATGCCGCGATGTCCACCGGCCTCGAAACCCTGCGCGATGATCGCATCGACGCCGTGCGCTTCGAGCCATCGCGCCTCGTCGACGGTGGTTGCCGACGAGAAGATCTTCGAGCCGCCAGCTCGCACGCGCGCAAGCAGATCAGCCGACGGCAGACCGAAATGAAAGCTCACAACGGCGGGTTTGAAGTCGTCGAGCACGTCGGCGGCCTCGGTGCTGAAGGGTGTGCGCAAGACTCCCGAAGGGATGGCCGCCGCGTCAAGCTGGCACTCTCGATAATACGGGGCCAGCACGGCGCGCCACTCGGCCTCGCGTTCGGCGTTCGGCCTCGGCGGCGTGTGGCAGAAGAAGTTGACGTTGTACGGCCTCGTTGTGTGCGCCGCGATGTGCGCCAACTCCTTGCGCATGGCGTCGGGGCTGAGCATCGCGCAGGGAAGCGAGCCGAGGCCGCCCGCGTTCGAGACAGCAACGGCCAGGCGGCTGTCCTGGACACCGGCCATGGGTGCTTGAATGATCGGGAGCTCGATACCGAGAAGCGTTTGCAGTGTCATGACCGGACGCTTACGAGATCCAAAGGTTCTAAAGGTTCTAAAGGTTCTAAGGGTTCTAGGTCCTAATATTTCATACTTGAGGGGTTGCGTGAAGTACCCGACAATCGCTTGACGATGAAGCCGCGTTCTCCACAAGTGGGCAAAACGTCGTGAAGGGAGTTCAATACGAGTGCCTGAATCGATACGGTTGCTGGGACTCCTGATCCTGGTGATCGGCCTGCTGCTCCGATTACGTCCGACCCTGGTGGTCGTCGTGGCGGCCGTGGTCACCGGCCTGCTCGCCGGCATGCCGATCTACGCGCCCGAGCTCGCAGCCACCGGAGGCACACCGGCCCCTGAAGGCATCGTGAACATGCTCGGGCGCACCTTCAACGAAACCCGGCTGGTCTCGCTCTTCATCATCACGTTCCCGGCCATCGCGCTGTCCGAGCGGTTCGGTCTGCAGGAGCGCGCCGCGGCCGTGATTCGACGAATACGTGTCGCGACCCTCGGCCGGCTGCTGATCGTTTACCAACTCTTCCGGGTGCTGGTCGGAGCGCTGGGCATCCGGCTGAATGGGCATGCCGCCTTCGTCCGTCCATTGCTCTTTCCGATGTCGCTCGGCGCGGCGGCGGCCGAGTCCGGCGAGGCCGCTCGACGAGAAGCGGCTCGAGGAAATCAAGGCGACCGATGCGGCTGCGGAGAACTACGGCAATTTCTACGGGCAGAACCTCTCCCCTGTGCAGCCCGGAATCCTGCTGGTCTACGGCACCCTCAAGGGCCTGGGTTACGACGTCAGCCTGTGGCGGATGATTTTCTTCACCACGCCCATCGTCTTGAGCTCGGTGATTCTCGGGGCCGTCCAGTTCCTGCTGCTGGATCGCCATGAGAGAGGACGCAAGAACTGATGAGAGCCGTGGGCGGCCTCATCTTCAGCCTCGGCGCTGTCTATCTGATCACGGGACTGGTCCTGATCTGCTTCGCGATCCTGACCGGCGCCGACCGCGCCCACCCGCGCCGCTGGGGCACCGGAGCGTTCTGGTTGATTCTCGGCGTCATCTTCAGCGTCGGCGACATGGTGCCTCACTGGGTCACAGGCGTGCTCGTGATCGCGATGGTCGTGCTCGATGGAGCAGGACAGGTGAGTCATGGACCGATGCCGGACCGGAAGGCGGAACAGGCGCGCCACGCACGCGAGCTGGGCGATCGGATCTTCCTGCCCGTGCTGGCCATTCCGGCTGTCACCTTCGTGTTCGCGATCACGTTTCGCGTATTGGGCCTCGATGCAAACCGGGGTGCCCTCGTCGGGCTGGGTTACGGCAGCGTGCTGGCGATGGTGATTGCCGTGAGGCTCACACGATCCACGGCGCAGGCGCTCATGGGAGAAGGACGGCGCCTCAACGAGCTGATGGGCTCCGCCAATATCCTGCCGCAGCTCCTCGCCTCATTGGGTGTCATCTTCGCCGCGGCGCAGGTGGGCGACTTCATTGCGGGCGGAATCGTGCGGCTGGTGCCCACCGAACACCTGTTCCTCTTCGTGCTTGCGAACTGCTTCAGCATGACCGTGCTGACCATGGTGCTCGGCAACGCATTCGCGGCGTTTCCGGTTATCGCGGCCGGGGTCCTCGTCCCGCTGATCATCCGCCCGTTCGGGGCCGATCCCGCCGCGGTTGCGGTTCTCACGCTCAGCGCGGGCGCAACCGGCACCCTGATGACCCCGATGGCCGCGAACTTCAATCTTGTGCCGGTCGCGCTGCTCGGAATGAAAAGCGACTACGGGGTGATACGCGCGCAAATCCCGTTTGCGATCGCGCTTCTGGGCCGTTCACGTTGTGCTGATGTGGAGCCTGATTCGACTCATGTCGTGAGGCAGAGGCCTGACGCGCCGGTCCCAGCTCCTTCTTCAGCGTGCGTGCGGCACCGGGGCATCGACCAGCCGGAGTTCGTGCGGTGTGCGCCCCTGGCGCCGTAGAAGGCGCCGACCACGTCCGTAAACTTCGCTCGATCAAATGTGTTGCACAGAACGGCACAGCGGCGTATGGTTAGCGCCTTATGCTGACCATCAGCGCAGCTATCGGCGTCCTGATCGTCATCTCCCTGTTCCTGTTGGGTATTGCGAAAGGTTGGCGGCGGCGCCAGCCGACTTCGCTTGTGCTCAACTCACTCGGCGCGGTCAGCTCGCGATGGCTGATCGAGCATCGACACAGCTCTTGAATATCACCCACCGCGAGTTCGGTCGGCGTTTGCGAGATGAGCGGGAGCGTCGCGGGCTCATGCTGCAGGCGATCGCGGACTCCACGAAGATTCCGTTCTCCTTGCTGGCAGCACTCGAGCGCGGCGACATCGAGGACTGGCCCAGCGGGCTCTTCGGCCGCGCCCATGTTCGCGCCTATGCTGCCGCCGTTGGCTTGTCCCCCGAACCATTGATCGATCGAGTTCCTCCGGCTGCGTGGGGACGACGCAGAGCTCCTGCGCAGGCACCTTATGCGTCCACTCCTGACGACGGCCTGCGGCTCACGCTGGCCGAGGATCGACGCTGGGACATCAGGGCCATCGGCAGGCGGCGCTCGCGGTAGGTTTGGACCTGTGCGGTATCCTCACAATCGCGGCGGTTTCCACGCGGCTCCTCCCCGCAGACTTCTCACTGACGTGCGCGCTGGTCACACTTACCTACTATGCGCTCACGACAATGGTGCTGGGTCAGAGCGTGACGCTCTGGTGGCTGAGCGGACGCGTTCTCCAGCGCACCGTGAGAAGCACCGCCAATGCGGGCAACGTGCTTCTCATGCCGCGACGAGAGCTGCGCGCCGCGCCCCGTCAGGAGAGCCCGGTTGACTTCCGGGACAATTCCTCAGGGTCGGTGGCGCAGGCCGCTTCTCGTTGACCTTCCAACAGTCGCATCAACGCTATTGCGTTTTGCACTTCGGTGCACCGAGTTCACGGTCAACAGTTCACAGTCGACAGGTCGTCTGACGCCTCGCTCGCGTCTGCGGACTGTCAACTGTCGACGACACCAGTGAAAATCGAACTCGCCCGTATCGGGTCACTACGCAAACCTGTACCCCTTGCCGACGACGACGATGCCGTGATCGGACACCGTGAAGCGCTCCGCATCGCGCGCCAGGTCAAAGCCGATCTTCTCGCCCGCGGGAACCACCACGTGTTTGTCGATGATGCAGCGCCGCAGTTCTGCTCCCTCGCCGACGGTGACATTCTGGAAGAGGAGCGAGTTGTCTATCGTGGCGCCCTCTTCAACGCGAACGTTCGGGAACAGGATGGCGTGTCGAACGGTTCCCCCGACGATCAGGGTGCCCGAAGCGAGCATGCAGTTGACGATTTCCGCCTCCCGCCCCGAGCTGCCGGGCACGCTGCGAGCCGGCGGATGCTGCCCCTCGTAGGTTCGGATTGGCCAATTCCCCTGATACAGGTCCATTGCGGGCACAGGCCGCAGGAGATCCATGTTTGCTTCGTAATACGCATCGATTGTTCCCACATCCCGCCAATAACGATCGGCGGTGACCCGTCCGCTCGTGCCTCCAAAACGATAGGCCGTGACCCGGTGACGGCCCACCATCGAGGGGAGAATATCCGCGCCGAAATCGTGGGTGGAGTCTCCGCCGTGATCCTCGTGCAGAAGCTCGGCCAGGAGTTTCATCGAAAACACATAGACGCCCATGGATGCAAGCGCGTGCTCTGAGTCGCCCGGCATGCTTCGCGGCTGTTCCGGCTTCTCATGAAAGGAAACGATCCGATCTTCCTCATCCACCGTCATCACCCCGAAGGACTTTGCCTGCTCGAGATCGACCGTCAGGCACGCGACGGTCAGCTCGGCTCCCGAGTCGTGGTGATGCTGCAGGATCGCGGCATAATCCATCCGGTAGATGTGATCGCCGGACAGAATCAGCGCGTACTCCGCGCCGCTTCGCTCCAGCAGGTAGAGGTTCTGGTAGATGGCGTCCGCCGTGCCCCTGTACCACGATTCGCCAGTCCGCATCTGCGGGGGGACCGGCGTGATGTAGTCGCCCAATTCGGCGTTGTAGACGGACCACCCGTCACGCAGGTGCTTTTGCAGCGACTGGGATTTGTACTGCGTGAGCACGAGGATGCGGCGCAGTCCGGAATGCAGGCAGTTGCTGAGCGTGAAATCAATGATGCGATATCGCCCTCCGAAGGGCACGGCCGGCTTGGCCCTATCGGCGGTCAGGGGATGCAGACGCGAACCGATTCCGCCCGCCAGGATGATGCTGATCGTCTGTTCTTGCATGGGAGACACGAGCATACGCCTTTCCATCGCCACACGGCGCGCTCCCTCGACTTCTGCGAGCGCCGCTGGATCTGGTGCGTGGCCGGTGCCTGGCCAAGCCCCGCCAATGAGCCCCGCTGTTCGACGCAGACTGATCGTGCCCGGGTAGAGTATCCTTCGGCTGCTGGAGGCACCGCATATGAACAGCAGGACGTTCGTCGGCGTGATGGCGATCGGTATCCTCTCGTCAGCCGCGGTTGGCGAAGCGCGGGTGACGCGCATCGAGATCCTCAAGGTCGAACCAGCGCCCGCACCCGCCGGCGCGTCCGGCCAGTACGAGAAGATCACCGGCAAGGCCTACGGCGAGCTCGATCCCGCCGATCCCAAGAACGCCCTGATCACCGATATTCAATTCGCCCCGCGGAATGCCAGCGGCAAGGCGGAGTACGTCGCGACGTTCGCCTTGATCAAGCCGGTCGACATGGCGAAGGCGAGCGGCGTGCTGATGTACTCGGTCGTGAATCGAGGGAACGGCGTCCCCACGGCCAGCCCCGATGGACACGTCTCGCTCGTGAGCGGCTGGCAAGGCGACGTGTTGCCAACGGCGATCAATCAGACGATTCAAGTGCCGCGAGCGCGCAATCCGGACGGCAGCAGCATCACGGGCCCGTTCCTCGTGCGGCTCACCGATCAGACCGGCAGCACGGCGGCGTTGATCATCCCGCGCAACACGCCGTCCCCGTATCCGCCAGCGAGCCTGGACACCGCAAAGGCGTCGCTCGTGTCGGCCGCCTCGGAAAGCGCCACCGGCGTCAAGAACGGCGTCGTGAAATTTTCGAGCAGCGACTGGGCGTTCGCCGATTGCACGACCGCACCGTTTCCCGGAAAGCCGGATCCGACCCGCCTCTGCCTGAAGAACGGTTTCAACCCCGCGCTCTTGTACGAGCTGCAGTATGTCGCGAAGGATCCGCTCGTGCTCGGGATGGGGTTTGCTGCCACCAGGGACGTCAATTCCTTCTTCCGCTACGAGAAACAGGACGATGCCGGAACGCCGAACCCGGTGGCGGGCAGAATCCGGTGGGCGATTTCCGAAGGCAGCTCGCAGTCTGGCACGTTTCTCAGGGCCTACATCCATCTTGGATTCAACCAGGACGAGAAGGGGCGGATCGTGTGGGACGGCAGCAATCCTCACATCGCGGCGCGCGTCATCGATCTCAACAGACGCTTCGCGCTGCCGGGCGGGACGGTGCAGCTCTACGAGCTCGGTCACGAAGCGCCCGCCTGGTGGGAAGACTGGGCCGATACGGCGCGCGGACGCGGCACGGCGGGGCTGCTCGATCGATGCCGCGCCACGCAGTACCTGTCCGAAGATCATGGAGACGTTCGGCTCTGCCGAGTTCTGGGGGCTGCGAGCGTCGTTCATGCTGGTGGGGACAACGGCCAAGGCCGATCTGCCGTTGCCGGACAACGTTCGCCGCTACTACTTTCCTGGCGTGACGCACGGAGGAGGGCCAGGTGGCTTCAGCACGACGAGCGGTCCGGCCGCCGGCTGCGAGCTGCCCGTCAACCCGGCGCCCGCAGCTCCCATGCGATCGGCTCTGCTCGCGCGATTGACCGATTGGGTCACCAAAGGCGCGCCGATGCCGCCGAGCAGGTATCCAACGCTCGCCGACGGCACGCTGGTGGCTGACACGAACGCGGCGATGGGATTCCCGCACATCCCGGGCAAACCATCTCCGGAGCATCTCGTGCACCCGCTGCTGGACTACGAGCTGGGGACTCATTTCTCGTACCGCGACCAGTCAGGGTTTCTGACGAAGACGCCGACGATCAAGCAGGTCCTGCCGCTGCTCGTCGTCAAGGTGGATGCCGACGGAAACGAGGTCGCAGGCGTGAAGTCGCCGCTGCAGATGGCGCCGCTCGGCACGTACACCGGGTGGAACGTCCTGTCGTCGGGCGTATTCAAGGGCCAGATGTGCCAGTTCACATCGCCCATCGGGGGATTCATTCCCTTCGCGAAGACCAAGGCGGAGCGTCTCGCGAGCGGCGATCCGCGTCTCTCGCTCGAGGAGCGGTATCACACGCACGAGGGCTACACGCAGGCCGTGACCGCGGCGACCGGCAAGCTCGTACACGAGGGTTTCCTGCGCCAGGCCGATGCCGACGCGATGATTCGCCAGGCGGAAGCGAGCGATATCCTCCGGTAGCATCCCGAAGATCACGATTTGTCCGCCCGGAGGTTCCGAGCGCGGCTGATGATGCCGTTCGTCAACTTGATCACTCGACCGGCTGACGCCGCAGACGCTGCGGCGCTGGTCGCGCTGATCAATTCCGCGTACCGCGGCGACAGCAGCAAGGCAGGGTGGACGACCGAGGCGGATCTGCTCGACGGGCAGAGAGTCGACGTCGAAGGACTGGCGGAAACGATCGCCAGGCCCGGCAACGTCATTCTGCTGTACGAGCGGGATCGCGACCTGGTGGCCTGCGTTCACCTCGAGCGGACCGGTGAGGACTGTTATCTCGGGCTGTTGACGATCCGGCCGACCATGCAGGGCGCGGGCCTCGGCCGTCAGATGCTCGAGGCGGCCGAACGCTGGGCGATCGAGCACTGGTCGCCGCGAACGGTGCACATGACGGTGATCGCGCAGCGCACCGAGCTCCTCGCCTGGTACGAACGCCGCGGTTATCGTCGGACGGGGGAACGCAAGCCCTTTCCGTACGGCGATGCACGCTTCGGCCTGCCGCGACGAGACGATCTCGCGTTCGAAGTGCTGCGCAAACCGCTGCCGCCGAAAGAAGGCAGAAGCCAGCGTTGAATCCATGGTGCGGCGGGGATACACTGCCGTTCGGCCGCCGATTCTGGCGACCAGGCCGGTCACGCACCTTCAGCAGGTGGACCATGAGAGGTAGTTGGCGTGCACTGGTCCTCGGCGCGGCATGCCTTCGTCGTCGCCTTCGCCGACACGAGCACCACGCAGGTCCCGAGACAGGATCGCCAGCCGGCCGGGTCGGCGTTGCGGCCCGCCGTGATGGGACCTTCTGGCGGCGTGTCCACCGGCCATCCGCTGACCACCGCCGCGGCCTTCGGCATCTTGCTGAAGGGCGGCAATGCGTTCGACGCCGGCGTGGCCGCGCTGCTCGCCGGCGGCGTGCTCGAGCAGGATCTCTACAGTCTCGGCGGCGAAGCGCTGGTGCTGGTGTACCCGAAGAAAGACGCCAAGGTCACCTCGATCGTCGGCCAGGGCTGGGCGCCGCACGCGGTGGACGTCGACTGGTACCTGTCGCGCGGAAAGACGCTGCAGGGCGACGGCCTCGATCCCGCCGTGGTGCCGGGCGCCCTTCACGCCGCGCTCACCGTGCTCGAGAAGTGGGGCACGATGAGCTTCGAGGACGTGGCCGCGCCGGCCATCGGGTACGCGGAGCGCGGCTTCCCGATACGGCCGAGCACAGTGCAGCGCCATTCAGAACCAGCGCGAGTTCTTCGAGCGCTGGCCCGGGAACAAGACCTACTGGCTCAAACCCGACGGCTCGGCGCACGCGCCTGGCGAAACCATCAAGCTGCCGGCCACCGCCCGCACGTTGCGACGCATGGTGGAGGCCGAACGCGGCGCGCGCGGCCGCGGCCGCTCTGCCGGCATCGTCGCGGCGCGCGACCGGTTCTACAAAGGCGACATCGCCCGCGAGATGGTTGCGTTCCTTCGAAAGCACGACGCGCCCTTCGACGAGCGCGATTTCGCCGAGTATTTCGCGCGCATCGAGGAGCCGGCCCGCACGACCTATCGAGGCTACACGGTCTACAAGCACGGATTCGGCAGCCAGGGTCCCGTGCTGCTGCAGACGCTGAACATCCTGGAGCAGTTCGATCTGCACGCGATGGGCTACGCGAGCGCCGACTACCTCCACACGGTCGTCGAAGCGATGAAGCTCGCGTACGCGGACCGCGACTCGTTCTATGCGGACCCGGCGTTCGTGAAGGTGCCCTCCGAAGGGCTCCTGTCGAAGGCCTATGCGAAGGAGCGGGCGGCCCTCATCGATCCGAAGCGCTCGTCGACCGCGTTCGTCGCCGGCGATCCGCTCCGGTACGACTCGCAGGTGAAGCAGTGGCCGTACTGGAAGGCGGACGTCCCGGCCGGCGCGACGACCGCGCGCGCGCCCTCCGATCCGCTGGTCATGGCGTCGCTCGGGCAGGATGCCGCGGGCGTGCTCAAGGACACGACGCACATCGCCGTCATCGACAAGGACGGAAACATCTTCGACGTCACGCCGAGCGGCGGGTGGGTGACGGGCGCGGTGATTCTCGGAGACACGGGCATCGGCATGAGCGTTCGCGGCGAGCAGTTCTGGCTCGACAAGACCAGAGCCAACCAGATTCGTCCACATGCGCGCCCGCGCTACACGTTGACGCCGAGCCTGGTCTTCAAGGGCGACACGCCGATGATGGCGCTTGGCACGCCGGGCGGCGACAATCAGGACCAGACCATCCTGCAGGCGTTCCTGAGCGTGGTGGAGTTCTGGGACGACTGGTATCCCAACCTGCACGCCGCGTTCGAACGGCCGCGAGTGCAGACGCTGCACTTCTACGGATCGTTCTGGCCGCACACGCCGGGGTTCAACCAGCTCAACGTGGAGGCGACGGTGCCCGACGCCGTGTACGAGGAGCTCCGCGCGCGTGGCCACGACGTGAGCCGGCTGCGGCCGTTCGGGATGTCGGGCTGCGCGACCGCCGTCATGATCGACCCCGCATCGGGCAATCGGTTCGCCGCTGCGGATCCGCGGCGAGACTGCTACGCCATCGCGTACTGATCCCGGCCGCTACGGCATGCGTGAGAACCGGTAATTGCCCGACACGTGCATCTCGAGCAGATGCGTCAGCTTGCCCTGGCCGTCCCGGACGAACGTAATTCCCAGTCCAAAGAATCCGGAAAACCTGGTTTCCGACTGCGCGACGAGCTGTGTTTTTCCCCGTCCTTTCAGTTCCGCGAACAACGCGCCGTCAGAAACGGTGATGTTGATCACCCTGGGGTGGGGTCCGGGTCCCCAGAGATCCAGCTCCTGGTAGGTGCCAACGTATTTCTCCAGCACATCCGGGGCGACGTGTACCTGCGACTTCAGATCGTCGGAGGCCTTGCCGATCCAATGCTCGCGTTGGGAGGGGGTCTCGTTGCAGACCGTCTCGAGCAGTTCGGTATCCGCGGTCAACTCCGCACGGAGCGGCACGGTCCACGGCCGGGTGTACGCTCCAGGGTCGCTCAGCGTCACTTCAATGTCCATGTGGCCGAAGTCCGTGCGGCGGTAGCGTTCGGTCGTACGCAGCGCTTCTGTATGGGGATGGCCGATCGCATCCAGCCAGGTCCTGTCGTTGAATCCGAAACTCTCGACCACCAGCGTGTCACCCTCCCACCGGCCCACGGAATATCCCATCCAGCTCGGATGCGGTTTGGTCTCGAGCGGGCGGCCGTCGAGATAAATCTGCCGGTACGTGAGATCTTCGTCCAGGATGAGGATGAGGCCTGGAGTCTGAACGATCTTCGCCCTGCGCTGGCTGGTGCTGTAGTTCGGGCCCCACGGCAGGCATAGATGCGACATGTGGTCGATACCCAGGTCCTCCATGCGGCGCTCGACCAGCGCCTTGGCCCACGGTTGGACCTCGCCGGGTTTGAGGTCCATCGCGACGTCGCGGCCATACGCGGACATCCTCAGCCACACGCCCGTGAGGTCCGGTTTTCCGTCGGAGGTCCGAGGCGCCGGGGCGGCAAGATTCGGCTTACCGTCGGCGGTGCGCGGCATGCCGGGCGTGGGATAGTTCAGCCATTGTGCCGCGAGCGGTGTCGTCGTCACGGCGGACAATAGAATCGCGAAGGCGATGGTCTTCATGTCCTACCTCCTGCGCACGGCCCCGCCGAACGCTGATCAGGGCCAGATCTCACTTCTCCTGTGTCACGGTCGCCGGTTACTGGAGCGTGTCCCTGCGAGTCGGCCCGTGAGCCGCGCGAAAGGCCCATCAGGGTACACGGGCATGATTTTACGCGATCGATCGCGATAAACGCCGGGGGAATTCTCGGATTCGCTGGCCGCGTCGCCGCCGACCACGCGACAAAGGGACCGGCGCACCGATAATATGGACGTATGTGCGCGTTCTCGCTGCCACCTCCCGTGCTCGTCGCTGACGAAGACAGCCTCGGGACGCTCGTCCGCGATCTCGCCCCCTATCCCGTCGTCGCCATCGACACCGAATCCAACAGCCTGCACGCCTACCGCGAGCGCGTGTGCCTGATCCAGTTCTCCACCCCCGCCGCCGACTACATCGTCGATCCGATCAAGCTGCCGGACCTTGAACCGCTCGCGCCTTTCTTCGCCAATCCGAGCCAGCAGAAGGTCTTTCACGCCGCCGAATACGACCTCATCTGCCTCAGACGGGACTACCGCTTCGAGTTTACGAACATCTTCGACACGATGAGCGCCGCGCGCACGCTCGGCTGGCCGCAGGTCGGCCTCGCCGCCATTCTCGACACCCATTTCGGCGTGACGCTGAACAAGAAGTATCAGCGTGCCGACTGGAAACGCCGTCCCCTGACGCCGGAACAGTTGGACTACGCGAGGCTCGACACGCACTATCTGGCGGCGTTGCGCGATCGTCAACTCCAGGCGTTGACCGAGTCCGGCCGCTGGCCTGAGGCGCACGAGGAATTCGAACGTCTGGCGCGGCTGCGCGGCGTCGTCGGACAACGCGGGCCCGGACCCGGCGGCATTCTGGCGCGTCAGCGGCGCGCGCGATCTCACGCCGGCGCAGGCCGCTGTTCTCCAGGCCCTCTTCGCGTACCGCGAAGCGCAGGCCGAGCGCATGGACCGTCCTCCGTTCAAAGTCATGGGAGAGGCGACGCTGATGGAGCTCGCACGGCGCGCCCCGAGCCACGCCGACGACCTGCGGCGCGTGCCCGGGATGACGCCGGAGCAGATCCACCGGCACGGCGCACGGCGTGCTGCACGCCATTCAGGAGGGACTCCACGCCCCGGCCCAGCGCGCGCCGCAGGCCGATCGCGAGTCCGACGAGGTGCGCGATCGGTACGACCGCCTGCACACCTGGCGGAAGGACAGGGCGAGGGCGCGCGGCGTTGAATCGGATGTGATTCTTCCGCGCACGGCGCTCTGGGACCTGGCCCGCCGCCCACCGCGCACCCACGGCGAGCTGGCGGCACATCACGGATTTCGGCCCCTGGCGGCGGGAGACGTACGGAGAAGAGATTCTGGCGCTGCTCTCGCGCGCCACGCCTTCGCCTGGTCGCACCTGACACACGTGCCGGTCATCGACGCCGCGGCCGCATGCACGCCGTTGCGAAGGCGGTTGCTGCGACGGACGAGCCTGGCGCCGCGTCCGCTGCCGGCCACAGACCCGGCTGCAAGGAGGAGCTGCGTGAATTTTGGACGTCGCTGGCTGCAGGAGTGGCCGCTGGATTCACGGAACACCTACCTGAACCACGGCACGGTCGGCGTCACGCCCCTCCGCGTGATGGCGGCGCGGCAAGCCATCCTCGAAGAGATCGAGCGCCATCCCAGCCGGTTCATCCTCCGGGAGCTCACCGCCGTCACAATGGGCAGGCAAGCTCGCGGCGTCCCTCGGCTGCGCGAGGCAGCAGCCACCGTCGCCGAGTTCCTGGGCGCCAGAGGCGAGGACCTCGTGTTCGTGGACAACGCCACCACGGGAGCCAACGCCGTGCTGCGCTCATTTGCATTCCAACCCGGCGACGAGGTTCTCGTCGCCGATCTCGGCTACGGCGGCATCACGCGGGCCGCCATCCATGCGGCGCGCGAAAAGGGCGCGATCGTGCGCACGGTCACGATGCCCTATCCCTTTACCGCGAAGGGCCTGACGCAGGCGTGGACGACGGCCGTGGGACCGCACACGCGCCTGGCGATCGTGGACCATATCTCCGCCGACACAGCGATTGTGTTTCCGTTGGCCGAGATCGCCTCCGCGCTGAAGCATCTGGGGGTAGCGGTCCTGGCCGACGGCGCGCACGCGCCCGCCTCGATCGCCCTCGACATTCCGTCGCTGGGCGTGGATTGGTACGTGGGGAACCTTCACAAATGGGCGTGGACCCCGCGCAGCAGCGGCGTGCTGTGGGCGGCGCCAGAGCGGCAGGCGGGCCTCCATCCGGCCGTGATCTCCTGGGGACTCGACGAGGGATTCACGACGGAGTTCGACATGGTGGGCACGCGCGATCCGTCGGCGCACCTGGCTGCCCCGGCCGCCCTGGCGCTCTTCCAGGAGTGGGGCCTCGACGACATCCGCCGCTACAACCACGACCTGGCCTGGATGGGCGCGCATCGTCTCGCCGAGCGCTGGGACACCGAGTGCAGCGTGCCCGAATCGCTCGTGGGATCGATGGCGATGGTGACGTTGCCCTTGGCGGCGGGCACCTCGCGCGACGAGGCGATCACCATGCGCGACTCCCTCCTCTTCGACGAGGGGATTGAGGTGCACATGCACGCCTACGGCGGCCGGGTGCGGGCGAGGATCTCGGCGCAGATCTACAACGACGGGTCGGACATCGATCGGCTGGCGGAGGCAGTACTGCGGCGGCTCTCGTGACGCTCGCCCCGGCACGAAAGCCGTGTCGCACGCCTCGTCTCCGGCTCCTTCCCTCCTTGACGCGATCCGTGGAGGCGTGGAATCCTCCGCGCCATGCACAGCGAAATCGCCGACGCACTGCGCCGCAGCGCACGCAGTGTCATCGCGGACCTTCGCGAACTGGCGACCTTGACCTCGACTCCGCACGGAGCGCAACGCGTCGCGTGGGGACCGGTGTGGAGACAGGCGCGCGGGTGGCTGCAGGACAAGGTGTCGCAGCTGGGACTCACGCCGGTCCCGGACGCTGCGGGAAACCACTGGGTGACGCTTCCTGGCGCATCGAACAGGACGGTCATCATCGGCGGACATCTGGACTCCGTGCCGAACGGCGGCTGGCTGGACGGCACCCTCGGTGTGCTGGTCGCGTTGGAAGCGCTTCGCCGATACGGACAGGGCTCGAAGCCGCCCGTGACGCTTCGGCTGGTCGATTGGGCCGACGAAGAAGGCGCGCGTTTTGGGCGCAGCCTTCTGGGCTCATCGGCCGCCGCCGGCCGGCTCGACGTTGACGAGATCAGAGAGCTGCGAGACGCCGAAGGCACCCGTCTGGAAGACGCGCTGCGCGATCACGGCGTGACGCTCGACACGATGCTGAACGCCCGGCAGGAGCTCGAGGCGCATCGAGGCGAAGGCGTACCTCGAGATGCACATCGAGCAGGGGCCGGTGCTCGAGTCACTGAACCGGTCGGCCGGGGTCGTCCTGGGAACCTTCGGGCTCGAGCGGAACATGGTGCGGTTTGTCGGCCAGGCCGCGCATTCCGGGTCGACGCCCATTGCCATGCGGCGTGACGCGTTCCTGGCCGCCGCGGCAACGGCGCTCGAGTGCCGTGAAATCGCCAGACGCCACTCCAGGCCCGGCGCCGGCGTGGTGTGCACGGTTGGCGTGGTCAAGATCACCCCGGGAATCGTGACCGCCGTGCCAGGCGTCGCGGAGATATCGATCGATCAGCGCGCGCTCGATCCCGACGTGCTCGCGGCGATGTACCGCGAGGCACACGAAGCGTCGCGCCGTTTTTCAGAGGAGAACGGCGTGTCCGTCGAGTGGAGACCGCTGTTCCGGATCGAGCCGCGTCCCTTTGATCCGCATCTGCTCCGCCTGTGCGAGGAGTCGGTCCGAGAGGTCACCGGAGACGCGCCGACGCTTCCGTCCGGCGCGCTGCACGACGCCGCGGAGATGGTGCCGCACATGCCGGTGGTGATGATGTTTGCCTGTTCCTCCGGGGGGCTCTCGCACTGCAAGGAGGAAGACACTCCCGAAGAGCATCTCGAGAAAGCGATCAGCGCCTTTCTGCTGCTGGTCGACAAGACCGTGGCGAGCGTCGCGCGGAACTGACCGGGGGATGCCGCCACGGCGCTGGCGCGCGCCGCGGGTCCGGGCGGGGCGAGCCTTCTCTTCCACACCGCGAATTTTGCTGTTGATCTGCGGGAAAGCGCGGCCGCCTCACGGTATACTGCTTTTCCTGGCAACACTACGGTCATGGAGGCATCGATGAAACGCATCGTTCCGATTGTTGTGGGTGTGCTGGGATTCCTGCCCAGCGTGTTCGCGCAAACTCCGTCCGAAATCGACACCGCCTTGCTCGCCGCGCCGCCCAATCTGCGCGAGGGGGCGACGGTCATCAAGTGGAAACCGGACTACACCTACGAAACGCTGAGGAAAGGCACGAACCGTCTGGTCTGCATGGACCGATCGGGACAGCCTAGCCAGCAGCCGTTCATGATTGAGTGCACCAGCATCGCCAACCTGGACCGGCTCGCCCAGAACATGAAGTTCGAAGCGGAACCCGACAAAGTCAAGAGACAGGCGCTGCTCGATGCCGCCGAGGCGAACGGCACCCGCGTGAAGCCCGAGTTCGGGTCGGTGTGGTACCACGTGATGGGCCCCGACCGGGAGCACACGCGAAACCACATGACGATCGCCGTGCCGGGCGCGACGACTCAATCGATGGGGTTGCCCGACAATCCCAAGCAGGGTGGCGTCTGGATCATGAACGCGGGCACGACGACGGCCCACCTGATGACGCCGGGAGAATAGGAAACGCGCACTTCCAACTTCGGGTTGCTGGCTTTTCGGCAACCCGTTGGCCGGACCGTGGAGACGATCGAGAATCCGGAGGGCCATCGAGATGAAACACCTCACCTTCCTTGCCGTAGTCATTCTCTGGGCCACGCCCGCGGTGGCACAACTCGTCGAGCCCAACCAGGTCGGCGTCACGATGGGGCACGTTCATCTCGCGGTGAAGGATGTGGACGCCCACAAGCAGTTCTGGATTTCCGCGATGGGCGGCACGCTCGTGAAGAACGGCCCTCTCGAGCTCATTCAGTTCCCGGGCGTGTTCGTCATGCTGCGCAAGGCGGAAGCCGTCGGCGCCTCCCGCCGGCAGCATCGTCGATCACTTCGGCTTCATCGTGAAGGACATGAAAGGCGGCGCTGGCCAAATGGAAGGCCGCCAACCTCAAGATCGAGCCGACCGAGAATCCCAACGAGGTCTACGTCGTCGCACCCGACGGCATCCGTGTCGAGGTTTACGGTGAACCGGCCCTGCCGACTCCCGTGAGCATGAACCACATCCATTTCTATCCCGTTGACATTCCCGGCCATCAAAGCCTGGTACGTGAAGGCATTCGGCGCGAATCCCGGCCGGCGCCCGTGCATTGCCTGCCTCTCCCAGCCGCGCATGATCGAAGCGGACGACCTGCCCGGCGTGAACCTGTCGTTTTCGCCGGGCAAGACGCCGCCCCTTCCCACCAAGGGACGCTCGCTCGATCACATCGGCTTCGAGGTGAAGGATCTCGAAGCGTTCGTCAGCAGCCTCGAGGCGAAGGGAATCAAGATCGAGGCCCCGATCCGGCAGGTTCCCAACACCGAGGTGAAGATCGCGTTCCTGACCGATCCCTGGGGAACCTATATCGAGCTCACCGAGGGTCTGGCACCCTGACCGGATTGTCGCGTGACGGTTCTCGGGACGCTCGTTCCGACTTCAAGACCGTGTAACACGGAGGCGACGGAGCGAACGGCCACGGCCCCGTTTTTCGTCCCCCGTGTCGGTCGGTCAGTTCCGCCTGGCCACGCTGCGGGGAAATCAGAGGGTAGGGTCGCGCGTGTTGAAGAGGCCACCTGACGCGCCCCCGGTGCACGTGCGGCGCCCCAGATACCCGGGCAGGCACCCGCGGCGGTTCGAAGACAAGTACAAGGAGCTGAACCCCGAGCGCTACGCCTCGGACGTGCAGAAAGTCCTCGCCTCAGGCAAGACGCCCGCGGGTACGCACCGGCCGATCATGGTGGATGAAGTGCTCCGCTGCCTTCAACCGGTGCCCGGCGACGTGGCGGTCGACTGCACGCTCGGTGGCGGTGGGCATGCGCAAGCGATCCTCGAACGCGTGCAACCTGGCGGGCGCCTGATCGGACTCGACGTCGATCCTCTCGAGTTGCCGCGCGCGGAGGCGCGCCTGCGCGCCGCCGGCTTCGGCGCCGACGCGTTCCTCGCGCGTCAGGGGAACTTCGCGGGCCTGCCGCACGTGCTCGGCGCGGAGGGACTCGAGACCGCGAGCGTGATCGTGGCGGACCTCGGTGTGTCCTCGATGCAGATCGACAATCCCGCCCGCGGCTTCAGCTACAAGGAGCCCGGTCCGCTCGACATGCGGATGAATCCGTCGCGGGGGGAAACCGCCTCGCAACTGATCGCGCGCCTGAGCGAAGAGAAGCTCGCCTCGCTGCTCACGGAGAACGCCGATGAACCGCACGCCCGGCTCATCGCCACGCTGCTGAAGCAGACACCCGTCACGACGACCCACGCCGTGGAACGCCTGGTGCGCACCGGCCTCAACGGGGCCCTTCCGCGCCTGGCGAAGACCGACGTGAAGATGTCCGTCCGCCGCACCTTCCAGGCGCTGCGCATCGCGGTGAACGACGAGTTCTCGGCGCTCGACGCGCTGCTGCGGTCGCTGCCGCAGTGTCTCGCGCCAGGCGGTCGAGTCGTCTTGCTGACTTTTCACTCCGGCGAAGACCGGCGCGTGAAGAAAGCATTCCAGGCCGGCTATCGAAGCGGCGTGTATTCCGCGATCGCAACCGAGGTCATTCGTTCCACGAAGGAAGAAACGTTCGCGAACCGGCGGGCCGCGGCCGCGAAGCTGCGCTGGGCCGTGCGCGCGCCGCCATGAAAGCGGCGGCTGGAGCGCTCGGCTCATTTTCGAGGACAATGTGCGCGAATGGCTAAGCCACAACCAACGGGCGCGAGAACGTCGCTGCTCATCAAGCTCGCCGTGGGCCTCGCCGCCGCGACGGCCTTCGGATTTCTCTTCATGCGCTCGCTGCACGATACGACGAGGGCCGCGTATACCGCGCAACGCCAGCATCTGCAGCGTTGGACGCTGGTGCTCCAGCCCTCATCCCGCCCGACCGATCCGCTGTTGGCGTTGCGGCCGACCCCTGAGTTGGCGAACGGCTTGTTCCACCAGGTGTTTTCCCGCACGATGGAGTCGTTGGACGCGCCGGCCGCGCCGGCCGTTCCCGTGGTGCTGCACGGCGAGTTCGACCGGGTGGTCCGCGATCAATTCACACAGGAAGCACTCCTTGCGGCCGCCCGGGGAGCGGGGCTCGAGACGGCGGGCATCACGCCGCGCTGCCTCGTGCACCGGCGTGTGAGCGAGCCCGGTGGAACACGGCAGGTGTTCTTCGTGCTCTTTGACGCGCCGTCCGTATCGCAGTTTCGCCAGCAGCTCGGCCTCGATCCGGCTGCGCTCGCTCCGGTGTTGTTCATCGCCGGAGCAGGAGCCGACTTCAACAGCTGGCTGCCACAGCGTGTGAATGCTGAAGCAGACTGCCTCGCGCCGGTCGAGACCGCCGACCGATCGCAATGAGGACCCCCTACCGGCGAATCCCGTACCGCCGGAGCACACCTGGTGGCCGTTCGTTCTTTTCAGCGTCCTGCTGGTGGCCTGGAAATGAGATCGCGTGGCGGTGCCCGCCTTCGTGCTTGGCGGTCTTGTGACGGCCGGGACCTACCTTTCATCGGCCCTGTTGCAGGGCGAGGGCGGGCCTGAGAAGGAGCTATTACGAAACCCGACCGCAGCACGGGCGGTCGAACCTGCTATACTCCGCGGCGTTCCCGTTCAGGGGTCATCGCCATTCTTCCCGGATCCATCTCCGACCTCCAGCAACGGCTGGCCGACCAGCACTACGTGGCCGACCGCGGCCTGGCCGTTTCGCTGTTTCTGGCGCTCCGCCTGAAACGGCCGCTCTTCCTCGAGGGCGAGGCCGGCGTCGGGCAAGACCGCGCTTGCCGGAGCGGTGGCCGCCGCGCTCGGCACCGATCTGATTCGTCTCCAATGCTATGAAGGCCTCGACGTCGGTCACGCGCTGTACGAGTGGGACTACGCGCGCCAGCTCCTCGAATTGCGCATTCTCGACGCGACCCACACGCTCAATCGGGAGAGCGCGCGGCGCGAGCTCTACAGCGAGGCCTTTCTCATCAAGCGTCCGCTGCTTCAGGCGATCGACCCTCTGCGCACGCGTCCGGCCGTCCTGCTCATCGACGAAATCGATCGCGCCGACGAGGAGTTCGAAGGATTTCTCCTCGAGCTGCTCGCGGAATTCCAGATCACCATTCCCGAGCTCGGGACCGTGCGGGCAACCGAGCCTCCGCTGGTCGTCCTCACGTCCAATCGCACGCGCGAGGTGCACGACGCGCTCAAACGCCGGTGCCTCTATCAATGGATTGAGTACCCGTCGTTCGAGAAGGAACTGGCCATCGTTCGCGAGCGCGCTCCCGAGGCGTCGGCGCGGCTGGCGGAGCAGGTGACGGCCATGGTGCAGGAGCTGCGAGGCGCAGGACCTGTACAAGGTGCCCGGCGTGTCGGAGACCATCGACTGGGTGACCGCGCTCGTCGCGCTCGACAGGGACACGCTCGATGCAGACGCGATCGACGAAACCCTCGGCGTCGTGCTGAAAGCGAAGGAAGATCTGGAGGCGCTCCGCGGACGCCGGGCGGCGGAGCTGCTCGATCGCGCGATCGCGCGAAGTGCCTCGCGGGCGTGAAACGGGCCGGGCCGATGTCCCGTCTTCTCGATAACCTGCTGATCTTCGGCCGCGTCCTGCGGCGCGCGGGCATCGACGTCCATCCCGGGCGTCTGCTCGACGTCGTCGAGGCGCTCGGACATGTGAACCTCGGCGCACGCGACGAGGTGTATCACGCGTGCCGTGCGCTGCTCGTCCATCGCCACGAACAGATCGCGATCTTCGACCGGGCGTTCGCCGCCTTCTGGCGCGAACACCACGAGGCGAGAGGCCCGACAGCGACCGCAGCCCGACGAGTCGCGCGCGTCCGTGCGGTCGCGATCGAGGAGGTCCTCGCGCCCGATGAGCTCGGCGACGCGCTCCGGCGCCGACGAGGCGGAAGGCGACGCGCCGGCGCCGGAAGGCGGCCTGAAGACCTGGAGCGACCTCGGCGGCCTCGCCGACAAGGACTTCGCCGCGTTCACGACCGACGAAATCGCCGAGGCGGGCGCGGCGCCTGTCTCGTCTCGTCTGGAATCCTGGTGAGCGCCGGACACGGCGGTGGGTTCGAGGGCGCGGCTCGCGAATCGATCTTCGACGCGCGATCGCCGACAGCCTCCGCACCGGCGGCGACGTGGTGAAGCTCGCCGACGGCGCACGACGCGTGCGCCCGCGCGCCGCTCGTGCTGCTGTGCGACGTCAGCGGATCGATGGAGCGCTACTCCCGCATGCTTCTGCACTTCGCTCACGCCGTGACGTGGCGCCACCACCGGGTCGAGGCGTTCCTCTTCTCCACGCAGCTCACGCGAATCACGAGACAACTGCGCGCGCCGCGGCCCGACGACGCCCTCGCGGCGGTGTCGCGGTCGGTGCCGGACTGGTCGGGAGGGACGCGGATCGGCGGAGCCGTCAAGGAGTTCCATCAACGGTGGGGCCGCCGCGTCCTGAACGGCGGTCCGGTGGTCCTGCTCATCTCCGATGGCTGGGATCGCGGGGATCCGGGGGAGCTGCGCGACCAGATCGCGCGGCTCCAGCGAAGCTGCCATCGGCTGGTGTGGCTGAACCCGCTCATCGGCACGGCCGACTACGCGCCGTTGACGCGCGGCCTTCAGGCGGCGCTGCCGTTTGTCGACGATTTCCTGCCGGCACGAACGTTGACCAATCTCGCGGACCTGGCGATACACTTGAACGCGCTCGTCTGACCGGCGCAGAAGGCAGCTGATGGAGATTTCCGGCTCCTACACGTTCAACGCGCCGCCGGATCGTGTGTGGGATCTGCTCATGGATCCCGCGGTGATCTCGTCCTGCATCCCGGGGTGCGATCGATTCGAGCCGGATGGCGAGGACCGCTACAACGTGACGCTCACGGTCGGCCTCGCGGCGATCACCGGAACCTACAACGGCACGGTCGTCCTCACCGACAAGATCCCGCACACGTCGTACCGTCTCGTGGTGGAAGGCCAGGGCCGGCCAGGGTTCGTGAAGGGCAGCTCAGCGATCGCGCTTCGGGCCGAAGGGGCGACCACCGCGGTGGACGTGACCGGAACCGTGCAGACCGGCGGTCCGATCGCACGGGTCGGCCAGCGGCTGATCGGCGGCGTGGCGAAGATGATGCTCGATCGATTCTTCGCGTGCCTGCAGGCGAAGCTGCGAGGCGTGTCGCCTTAGGCCTGGCCGCGCGCCAGCGCGCGCTTCAACGCGCGCTCGGTGAAGACGGGAATCATCGCGCGCCGATACTCCTGGCTGGCATGGATGTCGGAGTTGATGTCCTCCAGGTTGGCGCCCGCGAGCCGCGCGGCGGCCTCGATGCTGCGCATGGACAGCGGTTGTCCCGGCGAGCGCCTCCTCCACGTCCGTCAGGCGCGTGGCGTGCGAGCTCGCGCCGGTCACGCCGATTCGCGCCGACTGAATCGTCCCGTTGTTCACGTCCAGCGCGGCCGCCACCCCGACGATGGCGAAGTGTGACGCGCGCTGATAGAGCTTGGCGTAGGCGGCGCACCTCACGGGCGTGAACTGGACGCCGACGATGATCTCGTCCGCGGCCAGATCGACGGTGAACAGACCGCGGAAGAAATCGTGCGCCTTCACCACGCGCGAGCCCTTCGGACCCTTGACGTGGATGTCGGCGTCGAGCGCCAGCATCGCCGCCGGGTAGTCGGCGGACGGATCGGCGTGGGCCAGGCTGCCGCCGAGCGTGCCGCGATTGCGGACCTGCGGATCGCCGATCGCTGCCGCGGTCTCGGCCAGCATGGGACACGCCTGCTGCAGCAACGCGGATGTGGCCACGTCGTGGTGGACGGTGCCGGCGCCGATCTCGATCGTGCCGTCCTTCTTGCGGATGCCGGACAGCTCCGGAATGCGGGCGATGTCGATCAGCGTCTTCGGGCTCGCTCAGACGAAGCTTCATGAGCGGGACCAGGCTGTGACCGCCGGCGATGAGCTTGCCCTCGCCATTGGTCGCGCGAAGCTTCGCGAGCGCGTCGTCCAGCGACGTGGCCCGGCTGTACTCGAATGCCGTCGAAATCACGACCGGCCTCCCTGGATGATGCGCCACAGTTTTTCGGGCCGAAGCATCATGTCGATGTGTTTCACGCCGAACTCGCTGAGCGCGTCGACCGCCGCGGCGACGACGCACGGCGTCGAGCCGAGCGTGCCGGCTTCGCCCACGCCTTTCGCGCCCAGCGGGTTCACGGGCGTCGGCGTCACGGTGGCGGTCGAGCTCGAAGCGCGGGAAATCGATGGCGCGCGGAATCGCGTAGTCCATGAACGAGCCGGTCAGCAACTGGCCGTCTTCGTTGTAGACCACTTCTTCAATCATGGCCTGGCCGATGCCCTGGGCGAGGCCGCCGTGAATCTGTCCTTCGACGATGAGCGGGTTGATGAGATTTCCCGCATCGTCCACCGCCACGAGCTTCAGCAGCGTCGGCTCGCCGGTCTTGCGGTCGATCTCGATCATCGAGATGTGACAGCCGAACGGATAGGTGTTGTTGGCCGGTTCGAAGAAGGCCTCGTCGCTCAAGCCGGGCTCGAGCCCTTCGGGCAGCGGCACCGGTACGTAGGCATACGAGGCGACGCTCGCGAACGACTTCCCGGAAGCGGGCGATCCCTTCACCGAGATCATGCCGTTCTCGAACACGAGATCGTCCTCGTGCGCCTCGAGAAGCGCGGCGGCGAACTTCGCCATCTTGGACTTCACCTTGGCGCCCGCCATGTGCAGCGCGGTCCCGCCGACCGCCTGCGACCGGCTGCCGAAGGTGCCGATGCCCTGCTTCACGACGCCCGTATCGCCGTGAAGGATCGTGATGTGCTCGAGCGGCACGCCGAACTGGTCGGCGAGCATCTGCGCGAAGGTCGTTTCGTTGCCCTGACCGTGCGGCGACGCACCGGTGGTGGCGCTGATCCGGCCGTCCCGCTCGATCGTCACCTGCGAGTGTTCCCACCCGCCGGTCGGAAGCGACGAGGACGGACCGATGCCGCACACCTCCACGTACATCGCGAGTCCGAGGCCGACCAGCCGTCCCTGGGCGCGAGCGGCGTCGCGCTCGGCCTTCAGGCGCTCCCACTGGGCGGTCTTCAGCGCGATGTCGAGCGCCTTCTCGTAGTCGCCCGAGTCGTACACCGCGCCCATCTGCGTCGCGAACGGAAACTGATGCGGCTGGATGAAGTTCTTCCGGCGGAGCTCCGCCGGATCCATCTTCAGCTCGCGCGCGAGCATGTCCATCGCGCGCTCGACGAAGTAGGTCGCTTCGGGACGGCCGGCGCCGCGATAGGCATCGGTCGGCGTCTTGTTGGTGAACACCTCGGTGAGCGTGGTGCGGATCGCCGGAATGTTGTAGGTCGCGTTCGCCATCATCATCGTGAGCGTCGGGATGGCCGCCGTGAGGAGCATGTTGTAGGCGCCGATATCGGCGATCAGGCGAAGCTTCAGGCCGAGCACGGTGCCGTCGCGCTTCGCCGCGAGATCCACGTAGCCGAGGATGTCGCGGCCGTGCGTCGTGGCCACGAAGGCTTCCGAGCGATCTTCCGACCCACTTCACCGGAATGCCGAGACGCTTCGAGATCGCGGCCGCGACGTACTCTTCCGCCGTAGATGTTGATCTTGGCGCCGAAACCGCCGCCCACTTCGGGAGCGATCGCCCGGACCTGATCCTGGCCCAATCCGGTCATCGCGGCGATGAACGTCCGCAGGATGTGCGGGTTCTGCGTCGACGACCAGATCGTCATCGTGCCTTTGCCCGGCTCGTAGTGCGCCACCACGCCTCTCGGCTCCATCGCCGACGGCGCGAGCCGCTGGTTCACCATCCGCTGCGAGATGACGACCTCGGCCTTGGCGAACGCGTCGTCGATCGCCGAGTCGTCGACGTCGCCGGAGGCGCTCACGCCGGTGCCGCTCGGCACCAGCGCCACCGCCAGGTTGTTCGGAAAGGCGGGATGAATGACCGTCGGCTTCCCCGTCATCGCCAGCTCGAGATCGACGACGGCCGGCAGCGTGTCGTACGACACGACGATCGCGTCGGCGGCGTCGCGCGCGACGTACCGATCGCTCGCCACGACGACGGCGACCGGCTCGCCGCCGTAGCGGACCGTGTCCACGGCGACCGCACGATGGTCGGGCGAAGGGAACGGCGTGCCGATGGGCATCGGGCGCCAGGAATTCGGCGATCTGGGCGCCGGTGAAGACCGCTTCGACGCCGTCCATCGCCTCCGCGGCACTCGTATCGATGGAGCGGATACGTCCGTGCGCCACGTCGCTGCGCTTGAACGCCAGGTGCTGCATGCCGACGAGGGCGATGTCGTCGACGTAGGTGCCGCGGCCCTGAATGAGACGCGGATCCTCGCGCCGCTTGACGCGCTGGCCCACGAGCTTCGGCAACACGGGAGACGTGGGCATGGCTTACCTCTTGTTTGCGGCGTGCTGAATGGCGTTGACGATGTGCTGGTAGCCGGTGCAGCGGCAGAAATTGCCGGAGATGCCCTCGCGTATCTCGCGCTCCGACGGCGTCGGGTTGTCCTGCAGCAGCGTCACGGCCGCCATGATCATCCCCGGCGTGCAGTAGCCGCACTGGAGGCCGTGCTCCTCCCAGAAGCCTTCCTGCAGCGGGTGCAGCTGACCGTCCGGCGCGAGGCCCTCGATCGTCGTGATCGTCGAGCCGTCGGCCTGGACCGCGAAGATCGTGCAGGACTTCGCGCTCCGGCCGTCGATGAGGACGGTGCAGGCGCCGCACTGACTGGTGTCGCACCCGATGTGCGTGCCGGTCAGACGCAGTTGTTCGCGGAGGAAGTGGACGAGGAGCACGCGAGGGTCGACGTTTCCCTTGCGCACCTTGCCGTTGACGGTCATCGAGACTTGGGCCATGGGTGTGTCGCTCTCGCGGGGAAGCGCCTAGCCTACTCCAAAACGTCTCGCGACTGCAGCCGGTTGTTCCGGTACGCGAAATCTGCTCCGCTCCGCGCCAAGGTTTGTCCCCTCGGCATCAGAACGCGTTGCCCACGAAGGTCAGAAGGTTGGCCTTCGTGATCCGTTTGGTGACGACTTCACCATCGCTGCCGAGCGGTTTGGTTGGTCGATCGTTGAGGAGCATCGACAAAGCGGACGCGTCGCCGACGCGTAGAATCACTTCGTCGTACGCGTGCAGGAGGATCGTCTCGCCCTGGTTCATCATGCGCTCCATGCGCTGCCCGCCATCGATGATGGCACGGACCCAGCACGGTCTCCGTGCCGTCAGCGTCACGTTGAGGCTATCAGGGCGTGCTGCCGAAGCCACTGATGCACTCGGCGCTGGCTGTTCCACCCGCTCGTCTACGTCAGGCGGAGTTGCCAGAGGTGCATCCGAAATGGCAAGCGCCGCAGCGATAACCGGGGCCTCGACGGCGCGGCTCTCTATTTCCGCCGGCACCAGAAGCGCCGTCGGGATACCAACCCGATAAAGCAGCAGTGCGAAGAGCAAACAACCAACCGAACCTGCGGCAAGCGTATGGTTCAGACGGCCTATGAACCTGCCGACCGAACGGAGCAGCTCCACCCCTGGTCCGGCGACTGCCCACGTCGCTCCTTTCAGGTTCGAGGGGAGGCTTTCGCGCACGGGGCCGCCGCCAGCTTTATCCGACAGCAGTCCAGTAGTGATCCGAAGCGCGGCGACGCTGGTTTCAAGGGAACAGGCGACCTGGAAGCGTAGAGCGGTCAGGCGGTCGAGCTCACGGTGGTTGGCGGCAAGTTGCTCGGCCCGCACGAGCTCGGCGTGAGATTCCGCGTCCCGGAGGACGCCGTGCGCTTGCCGCTCCGCTTTGGCGAGAATGTCTTGTGCTTCGGCGATGGCCACCGCGATGGTTGCGCCAGGCCCTTGGCCTTTCTCGGGCAGAAGATCCAGGCGAGCAAGTCTGTCGCGGAGCTGCTGCCGATCCTCTGCCGCCTTGCTGAGAAACTCGTCTACCTGCGCCCGGTTATATCCCCACAAGCGCGATCGAAAAACGGGAGAGCCTGCCATGTCTCCTGAGGTGGCATCCATTGGCACGTTCCTGGTTGTGGCACTCAGGGGGACGGCCAGCAGTAATGCTTGTCGGGCCGGCGCACCTGTTCGATCCCACTATCGGCGTGACGGGACACTGGCAGTAGCGTGGGTCTCCATCTCGCTCCAGGCTGTTGAGTTCGTCTCGCCCGGGCGTTTACCTTGACAACCTCCCGGCCGGAGGGATAATCGCGCTTGGGCGCAGCCCATCAGTCGTGGGCTGCCCTGGTAAACCGCTTCGACCGCATGAGCGACATCTTCATCAGCTACGCCAGCGGCGACCGGGAGCACGCGAAAATGCTCGCGGAGACATTGGTTCGCCGGGGGTGGTCGGTGTGGTGGGACCGCACGATTCCACCAGGACAGGAGTACGACAAGGTCATCGAGAGTGCGCTCGACTCTGCGAAGTGTGTGGTCGTGCTGTGGTCGACCGCCTCCGTTGCGTCGAGCTGGGTGAAAACCGAAGCGGCCGAAGCGATGCGGAGAAAAATCCTCGTGCCCGCTTTGATCGATCACCTGACAATCCCCCTTGAATTCAGGCGCCTCCAGGCTGCTGATTTATCACACTGGCGGGGCGATCCTGACCACGCCGAGTGGAAGAAATTCCTCGATTCCATCGCCGCGACGATTCAGGAGCCGCTTCCGCCGCTGCCACCGCCTCCGGCGCCCCTTCCACCTGGCCGTTGGAAGCGCGCGACGTGGCCCGCCATCGCTGTGACCGGCGCGCTGGCCGGCGTCGGGCTGGGCCTCATGCTCTCGCGCTCTCAGCCGGCGAACACGCCCGGTCCCGGCGACCCTCTGCAGAATCCGACGGTCGTCGTGGATCCACCACCGCCTCCTCCACCACCACAGCCCAATCCCACTCCGCCGGATCCCCCTCCGGTCGTCAACCCGAGTGGAAGCAATCCCACTGTTCCCACCAGCCGGCCTCCGGTGGTGCGGCCCCCGAAAGCCGCGAAACCACCCGAGCCTGGACCCGCGCCGTCGCCGGTAGAACCAGTCACGCGGCCATCGCCCGAACCGCCGACGCCGCCCCTGGCAGCGACAAACCTCCCGACGGCCACCGCGGCGCCCAAGCTCGCGAACCGGGAGTTCGAGGAGATCCTGCTTCTCGCCACCATCGACGGCGAGGTCGAAGAGCTGGAGGCAACCCTCGTGTTCGGCGACACGGGCCTCCTCCTCAGGGATGAGGATGCGAAGATCCTGCGCACGGTGCCCTACAGCAGCGTCCAGAAGGCGACCTACTCGCGGACACAACGCCGGATCATGTTCGTGCGGACCACGCGGCACCAGCTGATCCTGGGAACCGGCGGCGAGGAGGTCGTCCTGCGCCTGCCCGACGCCACCTCCCAGACGATCCTGTACCAGCTTGAACAGCACACGGGCGTGAAGGTCGCCCACTAGACTCAGGCAGAGCCGCGGTCCGGCTGACCCGCCTTTCCCGACACTCGATCCGTTCGGCGCCCCGCTGGAAGCTTAGGGCGGACCGTCGATTTTCTCGTGAAGGCGGACCGACACTACGTACGTCACGCCTCCCCGGTGGCTATCTGCTGCGCGGCGGCGCCGGCGCCGGGAATCTCCATCCTTCGCTATATCCAGTGGTGTAGTACGACTGATAGCGAAGCGGCTTCCCCGTTTCATCAAGGAATTGCAGCGACTGCTGAAACAGCCCCGGCGGTGGCATACCCTTCGGCACAGTTGCCTCGAGGATGTACAAACGGGTGCCATGCCTGTGGATAGCGGCGAAGGTCCGGGATCCATCGGGGTTGAGGAGCTGCAGCCGATGTCCTTCAATCTGGTCCGAGTTGTACCAGGCGTAGTGGGTCACCTTGGCGTTCCTCTGAAAGAACTTCCACGACGCGTAGACGATCGACCCTTGCACGTCGCCCCGCCAGCCGTTGTTGCAGGCGTCGCCTTCTCCCCCTTTTTTCCGGCACTCGTCGGCCCGGGCGGTGTGAATCTTTTCCGCGTCCGCGTAATTCACCACCGTCACGGAATAGCGGCTCTGGCCGCTCGCGGCGTTATAGACGCGCCCCGGCAAGGTGATGTCGTATTCGCTGGGGTAGGTGATGTCCTGCACCTTGGGTTCGCCAGGGAAATTGACACCGAAGAAATCTGCACGGCTCTGATACTGGATCCACTCCTGCGCGAAGGAAGGGCCCGAGAGCAACACGATGAACGCCGCCGTACTGACTGAAATCAGGCGCATGATTCATCCTCCTCCGATCAACGGGCCACAGGCGACTACTTCTTTGGCTCAGGCGTTCCTGGGCCTCCGCCGCCGTCCCAATC
This sequence comes from uncultured Acidobacteriota bacterium, assembly GCA_963745495.1. Taxonomy (GTDB): domain Bacteria; phylum Acidobacteriota; class Vicinamibacteria; order Vicinamibacterales; family CAVVIG01; genus CAVUXJ01. The sequence continues at coordinate 181,425 of CAVUXJ010000004.1, read as the reverse complement.
TCTCTCGACCCCGTGGCCGCGCGCCTTGTCGCCGTGCATGGGCGTCACAAACCCGAGCAGGCAGCCGTTGGCACCGTCCCTGAGCACGTGGCACCGGATCTGTGACCGCGATCGCCGGGTTTGACGTGATCGCGCTCGACGCCCACCTTCAGGAGGCCGCCGGGACCGGTGGCTTCGAGAGCCCAGGTTGTCGCCTCCCCTTTCGGATCCTTGACTTCGACGTAGAGCCAGGAATGCGGGACGAGCAAATGTAGTTCCTTGACCGTCCCCTCCATCGTCGTCCACTTCGTGACGTCGTAGTTGCCGTGGGAATGATGCGCCCCGGCCGGCCACGCGATAGAAACCGCACAAATGGCCGCAAGGCTCAAGGATCTGACCAGCATGTCTCCCCTCCTCATCTGAACATCGGTTGCCGAATCATCGGCGCCGACTGCTGGGCGGCCGACGGTCATCTGCTGCGCGGCGGTGGTGGCGCCGGGAATCTCCATTCCTGTCCGATATCCAGTGGTGTAGTACGACTGATAGCGAAGCGGCTTCCCCGTCTTCATCAAGAAATTGCAGCGACTGCTGAAACAGTCCCGGCGCCGGCGTACCCTTGGGCACGGTGGCCTCCAGGATGTAGAGACGGGTGCCATGCCTGTGGATCGCGGCGAAGGTCCGGGATCCGTCGGGGTTGAGGAGTTGCAGCCGATGTCCTTCGACCTGGTCCGAGTTGTACCAGGCGTAATGGGTCACCTTGGCGTTCCGCTGAAAGAATTTCCACGACGCGTAGACGATCGACCCCTTGCACCTCGCCTCGCCAGTCGTTCTGACAGGCGTCGCCCTCTCCTCCCTTTTTCCGGCACTGCTCGGCCCGCGCGGTGTGTATTTTTTCGGCGTCCGCGTAATCGACCACCGTGACGGAGTAGCGGCTCGAGCCGCTCGCGGCGCTATAGACGCGCCCCGGCAGGGTGATGTCGATATTCGGTGGGGTAGGTGATGTCCTGCACCTTGGGTTCGCCCGGGAAATTGACGCCGAAGAAATCTGTCCGGCTGGCTGATACTGAATCCACTCCTGGGCGAAGGAAGGCGCCGACATCACCAGGATCAACGCCGCCGTCATGACCGAAATCCGGCGCATGATTCACCTCCTCGCTCGAGCGTTCACCAGCGGTCGCATCGGGTTCCCCCGCTCCCCTCGGTGCCGCCCTTGTCGCGATACACCTTGTGGCAGTTCGCGCACGCGTCGTTCAGTTTCTCGCTGATGTCGATGAAGGCCTCGTAATCCCTGGCCTGTGATGCCCGATGCGCGAGCCTTCCGGCGTCCGCGAGCGCTGCCACATACTGCTTCCAATCGGCGCGATCCACCGGGACGGGCCTGCCGTTCTGGCACCGGCGTCCGGGTGTCAAGAGGAGGGCTGCGGTCTCGGTGATCGCCACGGCCGCCTGATCGACCGCCAGCCATCCGGCATACACAGTGGATCCCCACTCGACATAGTCAAAAGGTGAGGAGGTCAGATCTTTCTTGGGCTGGGCGCCGGGATCCTTGATCTGAAGGTTGAAGATGATGTTCGAGTTGGGAAACGCGATGGCTCTCATCAACTCGGCCAGATTCCCTTCTGGCGGGGGAAGAGACGTGCCACCGGACGTCGGCGGCGGCCGGCGCGGACGGAGAGCGTTCGCGCCGTGGGAAGCGCAATCTGCGCCAGCATGGCGTCGCTCAGTTCGGCCTGTCCGGCGGGAAACTTCCCGGCCTGGAGCATGTAGGCCGCGAGGTCGGTCGATTGCTGCCGGGACAGGCTCCCGGGCAGGTTGAAGGGCATCGTCTTCTGAATCTTGTCGACGAGAGTCGCCAGCGGACGCGCGCTCCAGTTCGAGAGGAAACTCTCTCCGACCAGCGGCGGTCCGATGGTGCCTTCCATCGCCTTGCCGTGACATTCCGCGCATTGGACCTGGTAAATCTGCCTGGCCGCGCGCTGCCTGCCCGGCGGAGTACACACCGTCCGTGACGGACCGCAACTGCCCGGCGTGCCCGGTCATCGAGAACGCCGCGACGAGCGCGCAGGCGCACGATGCCACGCCCAGCGTGCAGCGAACCGCGACCAGGCGCGATGGATTCAAGCGCATCATCTGAATCTCCTTGGTTCCGCCCGAAGCCGTCGCCGCGCGTACAGGGGACGATTCTACGCCTCCGGTCGGTTCTCCTCCAGGCTATTTCGTGGCGAGAACGTTCCCCGGAAACCGGACTTCGACGTACGTAATATGGCCGTTGATCTTGCTGAACCAGTGGGCTGTGCCGGGAGGAATGACGACGAAATCGCCTGCCTTGACGTCGCGCGACTCGCCCCCCTTGATTCCGGCCGTGCGGTTCTTCGGGTCGGGCATCGTCCCGCCGGTGACATAGGTGCCGCTGCCATCCAGAATCTGGTAGATCTCGGTGACATCCTGCTTGTCGCCTTCGGCGGTATGAACGCTCGCGTTGTTGGGGCCTGCAAGCCGGCGGCGGATCACCAGGTTCGGGACAATGGTCGCCGTCTGCCCCGCGACGATGCCCAACGCCGGCTTGCTGTCATCCAGATCTTTTTTCCATTGAGCGCTCGGGATGTATTTCCCGGGCGGCGTCACGATCTGGGCCAGCAGCACCAGGCCATGCACCAGCGCCGCCGTCGTCGCGACCAGCATCGTCAACACAACGAGGCTCTTGGACACATTACCTCCAGGAATAACACGAGATAGTCTGATCGATCGGTCACTCGAATCGAAGGCAACCCTTGTCTTACGACCTCCGCCGGCTCCGTTCGCCGGAGCGCGCTGAGAACGGCCTTTAGTGAGCCGGGGCCTGGAGGAGCGGCGTGACCCCCTCAGCATCGATGCGGACGACCGTGTAGCTGGTGAACTCTTCGGCCATCATCCAGCGGTGAGGCGTGCCGGCGGGGATGATGAGCATATCGCCCTTGGCGATACGGACTTGCTTCGCGCCCTCCGAATTCGTTCCCACGCTGCCCATGCCATTTCCCGCACTGGTGGGCCGCCGCTTTCCGTCCGTCAACTTGCCGCCCAGAAGCATCGTCCCGGCCCCCTCGAGCACGTGATACACCTCGCCCACATCGTCGTGAACCGCGTAGGTGGGATTCGATTGGCCCTTGAGCCGATACACGACGCTGATGCCGACCTGATGCTTGTCTCCGGTACCTCCCGACTTGACCATGTTGAGCGGCACATCCTCGTCCTTGTCGGCGAGCATCTTCGCCTTGTGCGCTTGAATCTGAGCCGCCGTCACGTGCGTTGCCGGCAAATCATAGCGATGATTGGGCAGGTACAACGGTTCGGTCGGGATCGCCGCCGTTCCGCGTGCGCCGGCCTGCGGCTCGGCGCCGACGCTGGTGTCCGGGAGGGCGAATACCAGGCCTGTTAGCGCGGCCACGACCGCGAGCAAGAACGACGCGCCTTTCCATTCGATTCTCGTCATCACAACGTCCCCTTCTCTTAATCGTAATAGCCCGGACTCTTCTTGAGCTTCGCATTGGCCGCGAAGTCGTGCTGAATCCACAACTGCGCCCCCGTCTTTTTCAGAAACGCGTCGATGGCTGCTCTCGTCGCGCTCGTTTGCTCCTGATTGAACTCGAAGGTGGGCACGCGCCCCAGCGTGCGCTCCTCCGGATAATGATACAGATCGCCCGACAGGACGACGCCCCCGCTTTTCCTCAGCTTCACGTACAAGACCTGATGACCCGGCGTGTGCCCGGGCGCCAGCTTGATGAGCGACGGTCCCGTCGCCGAACACGTCGTGCTCGTCGGTCTTGATCGCGATCGTCTTGCTCGACCGAAGCGCGGCGTAGCCGGAGGGCTGCGTCAAGGGCGTAGGCTTCTGAGACAACATCGCGTCATGCTCGACCTGCCGCACCAGCCACGTCGAGCCGGCGAACGTCGCTCCCGTTGGCCGTGTGATCCCAGTGGTAGTGCGAGAACGCCACGTACGTGATGTCGGCTGGAGAATAGCCCGCTTCCACCAGCTGCGCGATCAGCGGCCTGACCATTGTGACCTCCCGCGTCTGGGAGTCGGGGAGCACGACCTGCTGCGCGAGCGGAGCGCCCGTGGGCTTCCAGGCCGCGTCCGGGACCGCGCCGGCGTCCCACATCAACGTGCCCTTCGGATGCGCGACCAGGTAACATGCCACGGACATCCTGATGTTCGACACCTCCTCGTTCCTCAGCCTGTATCGGCTCATGTCCGCGCGCTCGAGCGTTCCGCAGTCGAACACGTAGAGCCTGACGGATTCCGGCGGTCCCGCGCGCCGCGCCCCGGAAGGTGCGCTCTGTCCGGCCCCATGGACGACGGCAGCGAGCAGCAGCGTTGCGAAGAGAGCGAGGACGAACATCCGTTCGACATTCTTCGTTCGACGTTCTTCGTTCGACGTTCTTCGTTCTGGCTCGCACGCAGAACGCAGAACGGAGCACGGAGAACGATTGCCATGCATATTTCCTCCCGCGGCGCTGGACGCCATGGTTCCTATGGCGCGATTCTACCGCACGGCGTCTAGGGTAACGAGAGCCTGATCAAGGAGCCTCTCGCGTTTCTCGTTCTCCGTTCTCCGTTCTCCGTTCGATAGGAGTAGTGGGAAGGCGCCACACCGCCAGCCCCGGGGTCGGCACCGGTGTGGCCCCCAATTCCCAAGAAACGCACTTGTACTAACCGGCGGCCGATTGCGGGCAACATAGTCAGGTGTGAGCAATTTCCTGCCCTTGACGCTGCCGCGACAAGGCGCGTATCGTGGCGGTGCTGCGCGATTCAGGCAAGGGAGGTTCCATGAAGGGCCGTATTCATCTCGTCGCCGGCGTGCTGACCTTCATGATGGCCGGTCTGTGGGTCGCCGCTCAAACCGCTCAGGTCAAAGACTTCAGGCCGATCACCGACGAGCGGCTGCGCAATCCGGATCCGGGCGACTGGGTGAACTGGCGCCGTACGCTCAACGGCTGGGGCTACAGCCCGCTCGACCAGATCAACCGTCAGAATGTCGGCCAGCTCCAGCTCGCGTGGTCGTGGGCCATGCAGCCGGGCTCGAACCAGCCGACGCCGCTCGTCTACAACGGCGTCATGTATCTCCCCAACCCGGGCAGCATCGTGCAGGCGCTGGACGCCGCCACGGGGGATCTGATCTGGGAGTATCGCCGGGAGTTTCCGGCGGCGCCGGGCCAGTCCCAGCCGGGCGGTGACGGCGTCGGCCGCCCGCAGCGAAGCCTCGCGATCTGGGACGACAAGATCTACATCAACACGGCTGACGCGCACATCGTCGCGCTCGACGCCCGCACCGGCAAAATCGTCTGGGACACGACCGTCGCCGATTCGAGCAAGGGGTACGGGTATACGAGCGGGCCGCTCATCGTGAACGGCAAGGTCGTATCGGGCATGACGGGCTGCTCGCGCTACAAGGACGACATCTGCTTCATCAGCGCTCACGACGCCGAGGACCGGCAAGCAGCTGTGGCGCACCTCGACGGTCGCGCGCCCGGGCGAGCCGGGCGGCGACACGTGGGGCGATCTGCCGCTGGTCTTCCGGGCAGGCGGCGACGCCTGGATCCCCGGCAGCTACGACCCCACCACGAACCTGATCTACTGGGCGACCGCGCAGGCCAAGCCCTGGGCGCGCGCGGTGCGCGGCACCGACGGCGACGCGCTCTACACGAACTCCACGCTGGCGCTCGATCCGGACACCGGCAAGATCGTGCTGGTACTACCAGCACCTGCCGGGAGAATCGCACGACATGGACGAGGTGTTCGAGAGCATCCTCGTGGACAGCGGTCCCCGCCAGTCGCTGTTCAAGATGGGCAAGATCGGGGTGCTGTGGGAGCTCGACCGCAAGACCGGCAAGTTCCTCAACGCCTTCGATCTGGGCTACCAGACGCTGATGAAAATCGATCGGGCGACGGGCAAGGTCACGTATCGCCCGGACGTGATGCCGAAGATCGACGTCGAGGTCAACTGGTGCCCGAGCACCGCCGGCTTCAAGAGCTGGCGCGCGATGGCGTATCACCCGCAGACACAGGCGTTCTACATTCCCCTGAACCTGACCTGCGAGAAGGGCACGTTCCGCGCGGTGGAGCGCGTCGAAGGCCGGGGCGGCACGGGCCCGGTCAGGCGCATCAACGAATTCCATCCGGAATCGTCGAGCCAGCTCGGCGAGTTCGCGGCGATGGCGAAGACAGGCACAGTGCTGTGGAGCCGGCGCGTACGCGCACGCCTTACAATACGGCCGCGCTCACGACGGCCGGCGGCCTCGCGTTCGTCGGCGACTGGGATCGTCACTTCTACGCGCACGATGCGCAGACGGGCGAGGTGCTCTGGCAGACGCGGACGCCTGTCTCCGCGCAGGGCTTTCCGATCACCTACGCGGTACGGGGACGGCAGTATCTCGCGGTCCCCGCTGGCCAGGGCGGCGGCAGCTGGACGTCGCTGATTCCGATCGAGCTGACGCCGGAAGTCAAGCGGCCCTCCGGCGGCAATGCCATCCTGGTTTTTGCGTTGCCGGAGGCCCGGCGGTAGTCCGCGGAGACCTTCTTTTCGGCGGAGCCGTGACAATCAAGGCCTCTAGCATGATCCGTCCCGCATGTGCCATCGTCGCGGCGGCCGTCGCGATCGTCTTCGCCGCCGGGATCGAACACGGTCCCGCCCGCGCACAGGCGGCGCCGTCTTCCGGAGGTCCCATGGATCCGGCTCTTCTCGAAGACCTCGTCGCGGCCAACCGCATACTTGCCGACGAGGGAGTGCTCGATGCCTACGGCCATGTGAGCATCCGGCATCCGGGCAATCCGAACCGCTACCTGATGTCCCGCTCGCTGGCGCCGATCCTGGTGAACGCCGCGGACATCATGGAATACGACCTCGATTCCAATCCCGTCGATCCCAAGGGCCGCACCAGCGTCCTGGAGCGATTCATCCACGGCGAAATCTACAAGGCCCGGCCGGCCGTGAAATCCGTCATACACAGCCACTCTCCAGCCGTCATCCCGTTCGGCATCACGCAGGTGCCGATGAGGCCGGTCTATCATCTGGCTTCCTTCTTGTGGGTGGGCGTACCGGTTTACGAGATCCGCGACGCGGGCGGGCCGGCGACCTCGATGCTCGTGCGCAACGGCGCCCTCGCGAAAGCGCTGGCCACGACGCTTGGCGACAAGCCGGTCGCGCTGATGCGCGGGCACGGCAACGTCGTGGTCGGACTCGATATCCGCATGGCGGTGCGGTATGCGATCTACACCGAGGTGAACGCGCGGCTGCAGACAATCGCGATCGGCATCGGTGGTCCGATCAACTACATCTCTGCCGAAGAGGGCGCCGTCAGAGATACGTCGGCCGATGACGCGGCACGCGCCTGGGATCTCTGGAAGAAGAAAGCACTTGGAAAGTAACCCGCACCCGGCGCGAACCATCGCGTTTGACGCTCTCGAGAACGGTCCATCGCTTCGAGGAGAATCCATGAAACGAGGAATAGACGAGACGCGGCAGTCGGCTATCCGATTGGCGGCAGCCTGGCTGGCGGTTGCATGTCTGTCGCTGCCTGCGGTCCCCCTCTTCGCGCATCATTCGTTCGGGGCAGAGTACGACGGCACAAAGCCCGTCACGGTGACGGGCGTCATCACGATGGTCCAGTGGACGAACCCGCACTTCTATTTCTTCATGGATGTGAAGGACACGAACGGCGAGGTGGCGAACTGGAAGTTCGAAGGCTATCCTCCGACGGTGCTGAACCGGATTGGCTGGAAGAAGAACGAGACGATGGTGCCCGGAGACACGGTCACCGCCACGGGCTGGCGCGCCCGGGACGGCTCGAACTGGGCCCACTCCAGGCACGTGACATTCGCGAAGAACGGGAAGAAACTGGAGGCCGGCCCTCCGGCCGGCAATGGCGATGGCGGCAGCACGCCTCCTGTCGTTGTCCCGTGAAAACGGGGACGGGGACATTTTTTCGCGCGCCAGGTTCCGAAGAGGAGATCCGAACGTGAGAAATCGCCTCCTTGTTTTTCTCGTGGCTGGCTTGGCCCTTCTCCTGACGACTGCACACGCGGCCGCCCAGAACAACACGCCCAAGAGCACGGCTGCGCCGGCAAACGCGACGCCACCTGTGCCCCGCACAGCGGATGGAAAACCGGATCTGTCCGGAGTGTGGCAGCCTGCCAGTGACCGGGTCGGAACCTGGGCGGAGGCGAACCAGGGGGTTGGTATCCCAGAGCCCGGGCGCCCTCCCGTCAGGCAGGGGGCGAATCCTCCTTACCAGCCCTGGGCTGCAAAGAAGGTGCTGGAGGCCTATAACCGTCGGAATATCGATGACCCTGTCGCGCGTTGCATCCCCGAACTGGACCTCGGGGGAGGGCCGCTCTACCCGAACCAGTTCGTTCAGACCCCCAACCTGATCGTGATCCTCGTCGAATCACGTCATGTGTTCCGCTTGATCCCGCTGAACGAGAAGCATCCCGACGATCTGGACCCCAGCTACCTGGGAGACTCTGTCGGTCGTTGGGAAGGAGACACACTGGTCGTCGATGTGACCGGCTTCAAAGAGCGCCTCGTCGGGTCGAAGATCAGCACGGATGCGCTGCACATCGTCGAGCGCTTCACCCGCGTGGACTACAACACCATCAACTACGAGGCCAGGGTGGAAGATCCCAAGGCGCTCACCAAGCCTTACACCATCACGAGCAAATACATGCTGCGGCCGGGCACACGTTTGCAGGAGTACGTCTGCGAAAACAATCAGGATCCGGACCACTTCGAGCGACTCGACAAACAAGGCCTCGTCGCGAGGTAAAGAACGGGCTCAGCGTCAGACGGCTATGCGTTCCAAGGATCGACGACAGGAACGTCGAGGCCTTCGAAGTGCCTGGTGTTGCGCGTCGCGATCGTGGCGCGTCGCGTCTGCGCGATTCCCGCGATCAGCGTGTCGCGGAGGTCCACGGCTCGGCCAACACTCTTCCGTTCAGCGGCGAGACGTGCGGCTGAGGCGGCGGCAGCCGAGTCGAAGTCCAGGACCCGGTTCTCGAGATCCTCTTCCAGGACTCTCTCAAAGGCCGCCTCGAGTCTGAGCCGCTTCCGGCCCCGCGGGAGCAGGGCCAGTCCGAATCGGACCTCGAACACGGTGACGCTCGTGACCCAAATCGAATCGGCCGGTTGACGGTCCAACCAGCTCACGGCGGCCACGTCCGGACTGGTCCGCATGAGCGCGGACAGCACATTCGTATCGAGAACAATCACGAGTCGAAGTCGGCAGCGCTGGCCACCCGACCACGCCATTCCGGCAGGTCCGACGTGAGTCCCGCGCCCTGAAAGCGCTGGGCAATGCGGGAGCCGAGCTTGCGGACCCTCCTGGGTGCTTCCTGCACGGCATTCCGCAGGATGTGACGCACCTCGTCCTCCATGCTGCGCGCGTGCCCCTTCGCTCGCCTCTTCAACTTGTCCACGACGTCGTCCTCAAGGTGTCGAACCACGAACTGAGCCACGCCATCACCTCTGCGCACGAATGATATCACGATATCTTACTCCACCGTTGCTCGAGTTGGGATCGGCCCAGCCCCTGGGACAGCGACCCGGTGTGTGTTCACAACCAGGACCGGGCATCCATACTATTTGGGTTGCCTGGCAGCTTCTCCAGAGAGCCTCTCCTCGGCCCGTGCGCCGCTGAGGATGTTCACCAAACCGTGGTTTCCCTCATGACATGCGTACTCATAGATCTCTCCCCGATTCTTCGCGATCGGAACGGCTGCCGTCCACGGCGTCGTCCACGTAGTCGGATCATAGACCGTGAATTGGTACTCGATGGCGTTGGGACCGCTGCGTGTCAGGCGTTCCACGACCCGCATGTTCTCGGCCGGGAAGCCTGCGACGGACCGCGCCTGGTGAAGGTTTGTTGTCTCGATGACGAGAGTGGCACCTTCCCAGTGTCAGTTCGTTGGCACGAGGCGCTTCAATTCCTCCACCGCGAGCGCTGGATCACCGTCCGGCTTTTTGCCTTTCCTCCTGAACGGCCCTCGCCGCGTCGTCCTGAGTCCGTCTTGACCCATTGCGCAAAGGTGGCCGGATCCACGAACGGGTGCGGGGCGCCAGGTTTGCGGGACTTCAGCATCACGGCGCGCTCGAGCACGCCGCCGCCGGGATACCCGTTCTCGCTCGGCCCAGCTATGGATCTGCAGGTTCACCTGCACACCCGTTAATCTGCGCGACCTTGTTGGCGCTCTCGAGCGACTGCTCCGCCTCGGCAAGCCCGCCTCGATAACCTGCTCCGCCCCACACAATCGCCTTATAGGGCGTGCCGCCGTCATGGACGATGATTCCTTCGGTGGTCAGCACGCCGGGCGTATGCCCAGGGGTCAGGTGGAACTTGAGCGTCTGGCCGCCCAAGGTCAGCGTGTCGCCTTCCTTGACCACCATGTCCCTCTTCGGCACCCGTGGCGGCGGTCCACCGGCCCGGCCCGCACGGCTTCCCACCTGCTCGATCAGCTTCCAGTCTTCTTCGGCCGCGACGACGCGGGCGCCTGAGACTTCCTGAATCTTCGCCGCCCCGCCGAAATGATCGAGATGCCCGTGGCTCAACACGATGTATTTGATGCTCTTCGGATCGACACCGACTTTTCGGATGTTATTGATGACAAAGTCGACGTAGGGCTCCTGGGCTGAGTCGAAGAGGATGATTGCCCTCCGGCGTCGTCAGCAGCCACACGGAGACATAGCCCGGCCCGACAGAATAGAGATTGTCGAACACCTTGACGGGTTCGATCTTCTGGAACTCGACGTCGCGGGCGCGGGTGATCCGATAGGTCTTGCTCAGTGGCTCTGACGTTGTTTGGGCAGCGGCGAACGTCGGGGTCCCGAGATTTCCGCTCGACAGAACGATCGCCAGAGAGATGGCGGCGAGCATCTTGGCGGGTATCGAACTTCTCATGTGTCCCTCCCGCTTTGCGGCGGCGAGGATAGCATGAAGCCAACGAAGAAGGCTGGAAAGCGCGATTCTGCTCGACTCGCGTCAAAGGACGTGCGCCAGTATCATGGGGGCGGCGTCAACGCTCAGGAGGAGTCATGGGGAATCACAGAGTCCTTCCCGCGATACTGCTCACGATTCTCGCCACCGCCGGTTCGGCCGCGGCACAGCAGCGCAAACCCCAGCCCCCGAATTCCGTCCGGCTTTACGTGTTCGATTGCGGCAGCTTGAACATCCCGGACACGTCAAACTACCAGCTGAAGAAGGAAGAACTGGTCACCACCTCCATGGCCGTTCCGTGCTACCTGGTGGTGCACCCGAAGGGTACCTTGATGTGGGACGTGGGCGCGGTTCCCGACAGCAGCTTCAAACCGGGCGGCGGCCCCGCAACCCTGCGATCCGCGAGTTCCGTCAAGCCTCTGACCGTCCAACTGGCCGGCATCGGATATGTCCCGGCCGACATCACGTACCAGTCGTTCTCGCACTTTCACTGGGACCATGTCGGGAACGCGAACGTGTTTGCGAAGGCCACCTGGCTGGTGCGAAGGCTCGAACGTGACGTCATGTTCTCGGATCCTCCATCTCCACGCACCGAACCGGCCAACTACAGCGCGCTCAAGAACAGCACGGCCGTGATCGTCACGAAGGATGAGCATGACGTCTTCGGCGATGGAACGGTGATTCTCAAATCCGCACCCGGCCATTCACCGGACCACCAGGTGCTGTTCTTGAAACTGCCGAAGACCGGTCCGATCGTGCTCAGCGGCGATCTCTATCACTATCCGGAGGAGCGGACGCTCAACAGGGTCCCGACCACGGAATTCAACGTCGCGCAGACTGTCGCGTCGAGAGCCGCCGTCGATGCATTCCTGAAGAAAACCGGCGCCCAGCTTTGGATCCAGCACGACTTCACCGCCGATGCCAGGCTCAAAAAGGCGCCGGCGTTCTACGAGTAGAGTTACTCGAATTTTCTCCCGCCCAGATAGACGGCGGCGATCGCCCGCATGTTTCTGATGTCTTCCAGCGGGTTCCTGTCCAGCACGAGCAGGTCCGCTGCCTTGCCCTTGGCCAGCGTCCCGAAGTCCTTGTCGATCCGCAATGTTTCCGCTGCCTTCCCGGAGAAGGATTGAATCACCTGCATCGGTGTGAGCCCAGCTTCCACCATCAACTCCATTTGATGATGTTCGGCGAATCCCTGGATGAAGTACCGCTGTGGATCGCCGCCGCTGTCAGTGCCGAGAGCCACGCGGACGCCGCCGTCCACGAGTTTCTTCAGGTTGATCTTGTCGGTTTCGAAGGCCTGTTTGAGCCTCGCCAGATTTCCCGCCTTGGCCTGCTGCTCGATCTTCGTATCCAGCCCCGCCGCCTGAGCGTCTCGTAGACCCTTACGGAAGAAGGGGTCAGCCAACCACGGCGGCGATTGCCCGTAGATGAAGAGGAACTCCTCGCGCGCCAAGGTGGGAACGACCGAAACGTTCTTCCGTTTCAGCGTGGCGATGAAATCCGCGTCGAGGGTGCGGTCGCGAACGCCGTGCACCAGGATGTTCACGCCCAACTCGACCATCTTCCTGGCGTCTTCGTGCTCGACGATGTGCGCCATGGTGATCTTGCCGTGCTTGCGGGCCTGCTCGAACACGGCGGCGCAGAATTCAGGGGTCAGTCTGGGCACTTTCCCCTCTTGCCCGTCCACCCACACCTTGATGTAGTCCGCGCCGGCCGCCACGATCTCGTCGACCTTGGCACGAGCTGCCTCCGGAGTCCGTATCGCGGGACCAGGGACCGGCAGCGTGGAAAAGCGGTACTTCACCGTGAGAATACGTGCGCCGCGGAGATCGCCGCGCTTTTGCTGATCCTTGAACTGGGCGATGTCGTCGGGATCGATCGCCATGCTCGTCGTGGTCGTCACGCCGTACCGGGCGTACTGTCGCAGCTGCGGCTCGCGATTTTCTCCCACATGACCGTGCGCATTGATGATGCCTGGCACGACGAACTTTCCCGCCGCGTTGATCACGTTCGCCCCCGCAGGGAGCCGAAGCGACGAGGAGGGGCCGATGTCGCGGATGCGGCCGTTCTCGAGGACGAGGGTCACGTCGGCACGAGGTCCCGCGCCCGTGCCATCAATCACCGTGGCGTGTTGGATGGCGGTGACCTGCGCACGCGCAGCGGACGCTGGGAGAAGGACCGTCACAAGGAGTCCGGCCATCTGAGCAGCGGTCTTGACAACGTTCATGCGACCTCCGTGAGATCTGTGGGATTGGGGAGCGCAGGGCGACGTGCTCTGGCACCGGCTGCCTATCGACGATCATACTGCCGCGACGAGCAATACGACCCTCTCCGTTCTGGAACGGGCTCGTCCGCACCATAAATGAAGTCAGTCAGACGGCGAGACCGCGCCCGAGTGGATGCACACAGAGCCAGAGACCACGGGCCTTTCTGTGTGAGCCGTGGCGCTCCACCTCAACCACGTTCAATCCAAGGGCGCGGCAGTCTTCCGAGTGGACGACCGCGCGACACGTCCGTCGAAGAGCGACACGTTCCCGTAGCAGGTCACATCTACACTTCGTGAAACCTGCATTCGAACGGGAGGTTGACACGTGATCCGTAGACTCGCGCTCGCCCTTGTGTTTGTCTCGACCGCTCTGGCCGTGTCGGCGCACGAACCCCTCGTGGTCACGCCGGTTCTCAGCACGGCGCCGTTGTTCAACTATGAAGAGGCGCCTGCCACACCGGACGCGGACGACCCCGCCATCTGGGTCGATCGCCGCAATCCGGCGCGCTCACTCGTGATCGGCACCGCGAAGGACGCTGGCCTCCTGGTGTACGATCTGTCGGGCAGGCTCGTTCAGGCGCTTCTGCCGCCGAATGCGCCCCAGGTGCTGCCCGAGGATCCGCCGACACCAGCCGGCCCCAATCCGGCGATCGCTAACCCCTGCAGCGACAGCCACAGCGGTGCAACGTTCGGCCGTTACAACAACGTCGACATCGCGTACGACGTTCGGCTCGGGACCAGTCCCGGTTCGCCGCACGCCGACGTTGCGGTGGTTTCGGATCGCGGTTGCGATCGCGTCAGGTTCTTCAGGATCGATACCTCCAATCGCTCGGCCCCACTCGTCGATATCACCTCCCCGTTCGTGCCCCGCGTCTTCGTCGAACGCTACGACCAGCCTTCGCGGGTGCAACCCTCTGGGGCGAATGAGGGTTGGTCCGATAATCCCCTTGACGATCAGAACACAGTGTACGGGCTCACCGTGGCGCACGGATCGAATTCGCTGTTCGTATCCGAGCGCGAGCGCGGAGTGGTCCGTCAGTTGCAGATCGAGCCGGAGCGCTGACGGCACGCTCACGTACCGCATCAAGCGAACCTTCGTGTTCGACACGAGCTTCGATCTGGTCGACGAGCGAGGAAGCGGCTACCCGTGGACGCCATGCCGGGAGGCTGCCCAGGAAGAACCGCAGTCGGAGGGCCTGGTGTTCGACTCCGTGAGCAACACGCTCTATGTGGCTTTCGAGACAATCGGCCTGTACAAGCTCACTGTGAACGCCACGATGCCGGCGCTGATGAAGGTGGGCGTCAACAGACTGATCGAACCGATCACATCGTTCGGGCAGGCGTACCGGGCTGTCCCCGACGACGACGAGTTCGAATGTGTGTACAACGCCGAAGGCCAGGCGGCCGCTGAGGATATCGACGCGCCGGGCTCCGATGCCAATGCCGGACGCTTCCTGCAGGCAGACTTGGAGGGACTCAGCATCATCGCCAGCGTGCCTGGTCACACGCTGATGCTCGCGTCCAGTCAGGGAGACTCGAGCTTTCACTTCTACGGAATTCAGTCCAACAAGGCCCGTCACCTGGGATCGTTCTTGGTCGATGGAGTCGCCGGTACTGATGGAGTGCACTACGCACCGGTGCCGCTCTCCAGGCGCTATCCCCTCGGTCTTCTCGTGGTACAGAACGGAGAAGCTCCGGAACCTTCGACCACCGGCGACATCAACGGCTACGCGTTCGACGGTGCGACCCAGTTCAAGTACGTGAATTTCCTCGAGACGTTGAAAGCGCTGCGGAACTGAGGACGAGGGGGCCGGCGATCGGCTCGCAGCATCCCTGAATCGACTGCGGACCACCGGAGGAGGCAGCACCCGCCACGAGCGATGCCTCCTCCCGAATCTAGCGGTAATGCAGGGAGAGCACCGGCGGCGGCTTCTCCCTTCGCGACTCGATCAAGCCAATGCGTGCGGGGCTCGCCGCCGGTATATCGGATAGGATCTGCGGGACTGATGTCTGAACGGTCGATCCTCATGCCCCGCGAGGCGACCCACGGAGCACGACTGCGGGCGCCGATGACCGCGCGCTCTCCGCACGAGGCTTACCGCGCCGCCACTCCCCTCGAGCTGCTGTTTGATCTCGTCTTCGTTGTCGCCATTGCCCAGGCGGCCGGCGGGCTGCATCACGCCATCACCGAGGCCCATGCCGTCGCAGGCCTCGTCGGCTACCTGATGGTCTTCTTCGCCATCTGGTGGGCATGGATGAACTTCACCTGGTTCGCTTCGGCGTACGACTGCGACGACGTGCCCTACCGGCTTGCGGTGTTCGTGCAGATTGCCGGCGCCCTGATTCTGGCGGCGAGCGTGCCCGCGATGTTCGAGAGCCGCACTCCCAACCAGGCAACGGTCGGCGGATACGTCGTGATGCGGCTGGCAGTCGTCGCACAGTGGTTGCGAGCGGCGGCCTCCGATCCCGGCCGCCGAACCACCGCGCATCGATATGCCCTGGGTATCAGCGTTCTCCAGGTCGCGTGGGTCACGATGCTCTTCGTGCCGAGTCTGTGGGGACCTGGATTCCTCACCTTTGCCGTACTCGAACTTGCCGTGCCGGTGTGGGCCGAGCGCGCCGCTCCGACCACGTGGCACCCTCATCACATCGCGGAACGGTACGGCCTCTTGACGCTGATCGTGCTGGGTGAATCGATCCTCGCGGCCACCGTTGCGATCCAGACAGCGCTGGCGTCGGGCGAAGGGCTCTCCGCGCTTGCGCCGCTGATCGTCGGCGGGCTCTTGATCGTGTATTCACTGTGGTGGATCTACTTCGATCGCCCGGTCCACGATCTGCTCACCAGCCTTCGGAAGGCCATCATCTGGGGCTACGGACACTACGTGGTGTTCGCGGCCGTGGCCGCCGTGGGGGCCGGACTCGCCGTCACCGTGGATCAGGCGACGCATCACGCGAAGGTCAGCGCCACGGGCGCCGGCGCCGCGGTGGCTATTCCCGTCGCCATCTACCTGTTGTGCCTCTGGTTTCTTCACGACAGGCCGGAGTATCGGCAGACCCGGCTGCTGGGACCGATCGCCGCGGTCCTGGCGTTGCTCACGCCGTTTACCGGTCACGCCGTGCCGCTCATCGGGACGATTCTGGCAGGACTGGTCGCGGTGAAGCTCGTGCTGAGGCGTCAGCCGCTTGATTCGGCTCCAGTCGCGGCAATCCCCGAAAGCTAGGTCTCGTCTCCGACGATATCGCAACGACTGGATGAAGCTGGAAGCGCGCGACGCGTTTCCGCTTGGCCGGCACGGCTCTTCCCCCTAGAATCAGCGGGTTCACGGTAGCCTCGATGGAGGGCAGCGGCATGCATCCCGACCGCTGGCGGCAGATCTCGGAGGTCTATCACGCTGCGCTGACGCGTGACCCGCGCGATCGCGCCGGATTCCTGCGCGAGGCGTGCGCCGGAGATGACGCGCTGCACCAGGAAGTGGCATCGCTGCTGACGAACGAGAGCCACGCCGCGAGCTTTCTGGCGGAGCCGGCACTCGCGGTGGCGGCCGGGATCGTCACGAACGACGGCGGAACCATCCTGACCGGTCGACGAATCGGCGTCTACCAGCTCCACTCGCTGCTCGGCGCCGGCGGGATGGGCGAGGTGTATCGCGCGCGCGACACGAAGCTCGGGCGCGACGTCGCGTTCAAGATCCTGCCGCGTGTCTTCACCGCGGATCCCGACCGCCTGGCCCGCTTCGAGCGCGAAGCGCGGGTGCTCGCGTCGCTCAACCATCCGCACATCGGCGCGATCTACGGGGTCGAAGAGAGCGACGGCGTCCGCGCGTTGGTCCTGGAACTGATCGAAGGCGAGACGCTGGCTGAAAGAATCCAGCAAGTCTCAAGGCTCAAGTCTCAAGTCTCAGGGCTGCCGCTCCGTGAGGCGCTGACGATCGCGATCCAGATCGCGAGCGCGCTCGACACGGCGCATCGCGCGGGCATCGTCCATCGCGACCTCAAGCCCGGCAACATCATGCTCACGCGGAGCGGCGGCGCGTCCGCGGCGCCGATGGCGAAGCTGCTCGACTTCGGGCTGGCGAAGGTCAGCGTCCCGGCGGTCGCCGGGGCGGACCACTCGAAGCGACCAACGTCGCCGCCCAGTTTGACGGCGCCGGGCACGATTCTCGGGACGTGTCAGTACATGGCGCCGGAGCAGCTCGAAGGCCGCGAGGCGGACGCGCGCACGGACATCTTCGCGTTCGGCGCGGTGCTGTACGAAATGCTCAGCGGGAAGAAGGCGTTCGAGGGCAACAGCCACGCGAGCGTGAGCGCCGCGATCATGTCGTCGGATCCGACGCCCATCTCCGCGCTGCAACCGCTCACACCGCCTGCGCTCGACCGCGTCATCGGCGCGTGCCTGGCGAAGGATCCTGACGACCGGTGGCAAAGCGTGCGCGACGTGCTGCGCGAGTTGCGGTGGATCGCCGAAGCCGGCCCGCAGGTCAGCGGCGCGGCGCCGCGAGCGACGACCGTTCGCACGCGAGAGCGCGTGGCGTGGATGATGGCCGCCGTGGCGACCGTGGCGGCCCTCGGTTTCGGCGCGCTGCAGTTCGCTCGCCCTCGCCCGGAGCCGACTGCCGCGAGCCGATTTCAGGTCTCGCCGCCTGTGGGCAGCTTGATGGGCGGCGGGATTGTGAGGCAATCCCAGGCGCTGTCTCCGGATGGCCAGCGCATGGTCTTTGGTGTCAATACCAATGGCCGAAGCGCGCTGGCAGTCCGGTCGTTCGACGCGGTAGAAGCGCAGATGCTTCCCGGTACGGAAGGTGGGGCGTTTCCGTTCTGGTCGCCCGACAGCCGCTTCATCGGCTTCTTTGCCCAAGGCAAGCTGATGAAGATCGACGTGACCGGCGGGCCGCCGGTGACTCTGTGCGACGCCAGCGCTGCAGAAGGCGGGACCTGGAGCCGCGATGGCACCATCGTGTTTGCGCCGAATGAGACGAGCGGACTGTTCCGCGTCCCGGCCGCCGGAGGCGCCCCGACGCCGGTGACCACCCTGGATGTCGCCAGGAAGGAACAGGCGCATCGCTGGCCGTGGTTTCTTCCCGACGGGCGGCGCTTCCTGTACGTGGCGACGCCGCCGGCCACCGTCTACGTCGGCTCCCTCGATTCGGATGAGCGGACCCCGCTATTCGCGATCGGAGTCCAAGGCGATCTACGCGGACCGATACCTGCTGTTCATCCGGAAAGGGACGCTCCTGGCGCAACCGTTCGATGCCGCGCGTCTGCGGACCACCGGCGACTCGTTCCCCGTGGCCGAAAACGTCGGTTTCAATTCTGTCAATGCCCGCGCGACCTTTTCGGCATCAGCAGCGGGTGTGCTCACGTATCTGCCTGTTCGGCGGTCCGACGTACGCACGCAATTGACGTGGGTCGATCGCGCCGGCAAGGCGCTGGGTGCCGTTGGTCAGCCGGGCCGGTACCGCAACCCTGAGTTGTCACCGGACGGGACGCGCGTGGCCGTGAACGCCGTCGATGCGCAGGGCGGCACCCAGGACCTCTGGCTGGTGGAGCTGGCGCGCGGCGTCATCTCGCGCTTCACGTTCGATCCGGGGAACGACATCTATCCGGTCTGGTCGCCGGACGGCAGCCGGATTGTGTTCGGTTCCGATCGCGATGGCGGCGTCTACCACCTGTATCAGAAGCGGGCAGACGGCGTGGGGATCGAGGAACCCTTCATCAAGTCGAACCAGAACATGTTGCCGCACAGTTGGTCGCCCGACGGCCGCTTCCTCGCCTACCGCACCCCCGTGAATGGCCGCTCCCAGATTGGGATCTTGCCCCTCGTGGGGGAGCAGACGCTGCGCTGGTTCGCGCCGTCGCGGTCTATTCAGTTCCACAGCCAAGTGTCGCCGGATGGCCGATGGCTGGCGTACAACACCGACGAATCGGGACGATTCGAGGTCTACGTGCAGAGCTTCCCGGCGGCGGGTGGCGGCAAGTGGCAGATCTCGAAAGACGGCGGCTGGTTCCCGCGATGGCGGCGGGATGGTCGAGAGCTGTTCTATTACGCCAACGACGAGCGGCTCATGGCCGTCCCTGTCAGGAACGCCGCCAGGCTCGACGTGGGTGCCGCCGTTCCGCTGTTCGAGGCGCGGCTGTTGAACGGTCCCATTAATGCAGCGGGCTCGCGGCACCAGTACGCCGTGGCGCCCGACGGCCAGCGGTTCCTGCTCAACCTGCCGCTCGAAGACGCGGACGCCTCATCGATCACCGTCGTCCTGAACTGGACGGCAGGTCTCAAGAAGTAGGCGAGATCCTCATCGCGATCGACACGACGGCATGGGGAGATCACCCTTACCCGAGGGTGCCCGTGAACCGGAGACGGATCTGTTGCACGTGGTTCCTCGTGAACGTCTGCGGCCGGCTCTGGCGCGGATTCCAATTCGCCCGCATCAACCCCTCGCCGGCATGACTGTTGACGCCCATCAGCGCGTGGCCAACCTCGTGGGCCATGACGTGGCCGAGCCCTCGCATGATCGGCGCCTGATGTGCCATCGCGACGCGCTCGATGCGGTGGTAGAAGACGTATGCCACCCGTCCACGAGCCTCGCTCGCTCCGCTGACCGCGACGCCCAGGACGCTGTCGTCCAGATTTTCCTCGCGGCATTTCTTCTCGGCCATGTCGGCGGGAACGATGACGAGGCGGACATCGATCGACAGTGGGTCCACCCTGTGGCCCGCCTCAGGCTTCCACGGCGCCGACGACCAGACGATGTGAAGGCCGGCGGCGCGGTAGGCGGCGGTCGCGTGGGCCTGGGCACCGGCGAGCTCCGCTGGCGACAGGTTCGCGTTGTCGGTCACATGGATGGTGACGGTGAGCGGCGCCGGGCTTCCCAGGGCCTCCCCAACGGACACGACCGAGGCGCCCGCCAACACTGTCCCGACCGTCCACGCCGCCATCCAGGTCCTCATGGCCGCTCCTTCCGTCGCGAGCGCCCATCGCTCGCTGCTGGAGAAGGCGGGAACGGCCGGAGAAAACTGGCATCGGCAGGAGAGCGGCCGATTTGGGCGTAGAATCGCAGCTCTTCACCCAGATACCCCCGATGTGCCGGGGTTCCTCCTGGTGTGGGGAACCAGTGACGAGGCGTGAGCGACTAGCTGGTGGCGCTGTTCGCAGACCGCGAGGTTAGCTATGGAGGCTGGATATGCCCTATGTCCGTGTGCTTCTCGTCAGTGCATTCCTGATACCGTCCGTCCTCTTAGGGCAGACCCCGGCCAACGCGCCGCCTGACGCCGTCTTCCACGCCGTCACCTACGTCGAGACCAGGGCCCCGGCGGCCAAGACTGCGCGCGCGGCGCTCGAGCAGTACCGCGATGCGAGCCGGAAACAGGACGGCGTGATGCGCGTCGAGTTCTTCGAGCAAATCGGCCGGCCGGGTCATTTCGCCCTCATCGAGGCATGGCGCGATCAGAAGACGTTTGACGCGCGCAATGTCGCGCCGCAGAAGCAGCTCCTGGGCGCGCTCGAGCCGATCCGCGTGAGCGACTACGACCAGCGCCCGTACAAGACGCTCACAACGGCTCCGGGGTCCGCATCCACGGGCCGGCAGACGGTGTACGTCATCGCGCACGTGGACGTCGGGCAGAGCCCGCAGGTGCCTGTGATGCTCAGGCGCCTGGCGGAGGCCAGTCGGCAGGAAGCCGGCAACCTCCGGTTCGACGTCGTGCAGCATATGATGCGCGCCAATCACTTCACGGTGATTGAAGGCTGGCGGAACCAGGAGGCGCTCGACTCGCACGTGGCCGCCGCCCATACCCGACAGTATCGCGACGAACTGGGGCCGATGACGGGCAGCCCGCTCGACGAGCGCGTTTACACATCCGTCGAGTGACGCTGGGGCTGATCGAGGGTTCGAGGCTGACACATCCTGCCGGCCGCGGACACGCTTCCGCGCTGATGACGAAGAAGTACAGAGGGAGATTGCTGTGACCAAGATGACCCTGTCCGGAACGGTGCTGCTCGTCCTGTGCGCAGTCGTCGCGTTCGCCCAATCTGGCGGCGGTCGGGGTGGTGGTCCCCTCGTACGCCATCAGGCGCCAACGGACCGGGCGCTCGACTTCCCGCTCGGGACGCTGCAGGCAGAGTTCGCGGACATGAAGGCGCAGAAGCGCAACACGACGCGACTCCTGGAGGGAGGCGCCTATAGTCTGAACGCGCGGCATCAGGTTGGCGCTGAAGCTCCCCGGATTCACAAGAGCATCGTCGAGCTCTACGTCATCGAAGACGGCGCGGGAACTCTGGTGACCGGCGGTTCGATCGTCGGCGAAGCCATTCGCGGCGGTGTCGAGCGGGTCGTCAAGGCCGGCGACGTCGTCTTCATTCCACCTGGTGTGCCGCACGCCTTTCGTGAGGCCAAAGCACTGTCGTACTTGAACGTGCATTTCGGTGGAACGGACTAACTGGAACGACTGACGATTGACTTGCCGATCCGCGCACCCTACACTCGGCCCGATTCGACCCATTGGCACCTGGTAGCGAGAGGGCCCTTGGAACCTTTAGAACCTTTAGAACCCCTGGAACCTTTAGAACCCTTTAGAACCCGGAGGACGCCATGAGATCGACTGCGATACGTCTGGCAGTGGTTGCACTTGTCGGCTCGTTGTTTCTGATGTGGCGAGCACAAACCGATCAGGATCTCGTGGTCGCCCAGACGGGGAAACCGATCATGGCGACGCGGATCTACACTGGCCCCGATGGCCAGAGCCACGCCGAAGAAGTTCCAATGAAGCTGAGCGGCAACGCGACCGAGATGATGAAAGCGACGGGCGTGCAGTTCCGTCGTACGCCGCCCGGCTCGTTCAGCGATTGGCATGTGGGGCCCCGGCGCCAGTACGTCATCACGCTCAGCGGCCGAGGGGAGATTGAGGTTGCAGGCGGCAAGAAGGTCACGATGGGTCCGGGTCACATCAATCTGATCGAAGATACGACCGGCAAGGGTCACACCACGAGAGTGGTCGGCACCGAAGATCGCGTGACGATCGCGATTCCTCTACCAAACTAGTCAACGAAACGCGATCTTTGTCGGTCTTGACGACCTGCTGTTGTTGAAGAGACAGGCCGGACGACCGCAGGATCTGCAGGACATCGACCGACTGCAGGCGATTCGGCGGGAGGAGTCGAGTGAGTAACGGGGAGCAGAGACTGGAGTGGGAGCGCGGGTGGGAGGCTCACGAACGGGCTCAGCGTCAGCGGCTGGCGAAGCTTCCGCTCGACGAGAAGCTCCGATGGCTGGAGGAGGCGCACGATCTGGTCCGTCATCTGTCCCGCCACGGCCCGAAGACGGACCGGCCTGTCAGGCATTCTTCGGAGACTGAGACACCGAAGCTGGGTGGCTCTTAACAAATCGGACGCCGGGAGCGGTCGGGTGCGCAGTCAACGCGCATGCTGCTGATTTCGGTCGACCTTCTGCCCTCGCGTCAAACAAAAGCTCGGCGACGTCTGGATGCGCCGGCGGGCCGCCGCTGACCTTGTGCGACGCGGCCCTCGGACCTGGCGGGACTTGAAACCGCGACGACACCATCGTGTTGCGCCGAACCCGACGAGTGGACTGTTGCGCGTCTCTGCTGCCGGTGGCCTCACCGCCCCGGTGACGACTCTGGACGCCCGGCGACGAGGGTGATCCCGGGCTGCACCGGGACCGTAGACATCTGCCTGCCGTCCGGGCTCCTCACGCGCCAGCAGCGATTCCACTTCCTGGCGCAGCGCGGTGTCGCCGTCACACGCCTCGGTCAAGAACGACGTGCGCTGACTTGCGTCGCGCTCCAGCGCAGCATGATAGAGCTGCTCGATCCGCTGCCACCGATCAGGCGTCATCACGCCCCTTCCCCTTCAGCTCGCGCAGCAGCCAGACCTTCGCCAGCTTCCAGTCGCGCATCACGGTTTCTGGTGAGACGTGCAGCGCCTCGGCGGTTTCCTCGACGCTGAGCCCACCAAAGAACCGCATCTCGACGACCTGCGCCTTTCTCGCGTCCACCACCGCGAGGGCTTCGAGCGCATCGTCGAGATCGATCAGCTCGCGGCCTCGCTCAGGCGAAAGGATCAGCGCTTCGTCCAGCGAGACCTTCTGCGCTCCGGCGCCACGCTTCAGGTAATGACGCGACCGGGCGAAGTCCACCAGGATGCGCCGCATCAGCCGGGCGGACATCGCGAAGAAGTGTGCGCGGTTCTGCCACTGCACCTGACGGATGTCAATCAGCCGAAGGTACGCCTCGTTCACCAGGGCGGTGGCCTGCAGGGTGTGGCCCACGCGTTCGTGGCCCATGTGCCGGCGAGCCAGGCGGCGCAGCTCCCCGTGGACCAGGGGCATCAACTGCTCGAGCGCGGCCTGATCGCCCTGGCCCCAGGCCAGCAGTAACTCGGTGACTTGCGGGGGAACTGAGGCCGTTTGCCGCCCTTTCACTCGACGCGTAGATATGTGGGACTCCGGCAATTCTACGCTCCAGTGCGGTTCGCCCCCCATAAATCGCCCTCATCACTCCATTGGCAACCGAGAACCGGGCGTGACCCGGATCGCGATGCCGTCTTGAGCCAGATGCTGCCCGTTCTTCAGGCGTTTCCGGCCGTGTGCCAGTTTTCAAACCCGTTTCCCGCCTCCCTTGGCGAGGACCGGAATGGGCTGGTCCTCGGAGGGAGACGCCATGACGAGGACCACGCGGCACTTGATGGTGGGGATGATGACGATGGGGCTGCTGGCTGCGGGACGGACCGCGGCCGCAGCGGGTGTGGACGACGCACCGATCAACCCACGCGTGCGATCCAGCAATCCCTCTATCGCCATGGTGATCAAGCAGGCCAGCGAACGATCAAAGGTCTTCCGTCGCCTGGTGGAGACCATCAGCGCCAGCGACGGCACCGTCTATGTCGAGGCGGGCGAGTGCGGGCACGGCGTGCGGACGTGCCTGGTCGCGGTGACCATGGCCTCCGCAAAGCGCAACCTGTGGGTGAAGGTCGATAGAAGCATGAACGAGTGGGACTTGATGGGGGCTATCGGCCACGAGCTGCAGCACGCCATCGAGGTGCTGAGCGATCGAACCGTCACCAGCAACGCCGCCATGTTCTTCTTCTATCGCCGAACGGGGAAGCCGCACCCCAAGCACTTTGCGTTCGAAACCGAGGCGGCCATCGAGGTGGGCGAGGCGGTGCGCACCGAAGCCCGGAACTACAATCCCGGCGCCGAGGCCAGGTGACGTATTCCGGGGCTTCAGTGCTCCGAGTTCAGGTCAGGTCAGCAGCCGGCGCGTCAGTTCGAGCTCTTCTTCTTGGCCGCTTCGGCGGCGACTTTCTCCTGGTATCGAGCGACGCCGAGCATGTTCGTGGGCGCACGATTCCCCTCGTTGCAGGCGTGCTCGAAGAACGGACCCTCAGGGTCCATCTTCGTGAACGGCATTTCGGCGGTCCAAGGCTGCGCCCATGTTTTCGCATCCTCGAGTGTAAAGCGATAGTTCATCGAGCCGGCATCCGTGCGCGTGAACCGTTCGGTCACCCGCAGGTCCTCGGTCGCCCCATTGATGGGTCCGTTGGGCCCCACGGCCGCCTCCTGGATCCTGCCGTTCGAGTTTCGCGTTTCGACCACGAGCGTATTGCCCTCCCAACGGCCCCGCGAGAACCCAATCCACGAACGCACATTCGACGGGGGAAACGGGCGGCCATCCAGGGGGATGACGCGCGCCTCGTGAAGCCGCTCGGCGATAATCGTCACGTAGCCGGGCGACTGGATGATCTGGTAGTTCGCCAGATACCCCGGATCCAACATCGGAGGCGCGTTGCCCGTCATGATGATGCAGCGATTGCCGTAGCTCATGTTCTTCACGGTGTCGAACTGACCGCCCCTGAGCTTCCTGGCTGCGGCGATTGCGGCATTCCTCTTCACGGCCTCGGGGATCTGCGGCGGTATCCTGCCGTCCGGGGGATCCACGATGAGCGATGTCCGCAGGTTCTTCACGACAATGGTCTGGCCTTTTTCGAGCCCGAACTGCTCGTTGTCGTAATGTACATCGCGCGCGGAGCCGGTCTCCCGTGCGGCCGCCCGTTTCGCCTCGGCGGCTATCTCATCGAGGTCCTGCTGCGTGTAGAACTCCTTCGTGACGCCCTTCGGCCGCTCCAGCGGCGTAAGCGTGGAGTTCGTCCAATATCCCGACAGGTCGGGCTGGCCGTCCGGCGTCTTGGGCGGCGTGTACGCCTTGGTCGCGGCGCCGTTCGTTTTCGCAGCCGATGGCGCCTGCCCGGCGGCAGGAACCGTTGCGACCAGGGCCAGGGCCGTTGTCAGCGCGGCGAATGCACTCAATGAAACGAGGGTTCGACGGGCCATCTGAATCTCCTTGTCTCTGGCGCTTCCTCAAGCGTGCATATTCTTGACTGACTCTACGCCTCTGATCGAATAAGCGCAATGATTCCTGGCCTCGCGCGGCTGCTGCCCGTCCCGCCAGTCCTGCCCCTCCCGCCCGTCCTGCCCCTCCTGCCCCTCCCGCCCTTCCTGCCCCTCCCGCCTGTCCGGACACTACGCGCGAGGGACACATGAAAACGGCTACCGCTCTCGATGTCGCTGACCGATCTGAATAAGAGAGGACTTGATGAGTACGGCCTATCGAGGTTGGGCGAGGGGGTACGCACCAAAGCCCGGAAATACAGGCCCGGCGCCGAGGCCGGGGAACGTATCTCGGGGCTTCAGTGCTCCGCGTTCAGGTCAGGTCAGCAGCCGGCGTCAGTTCGAGCTCTTCTTCGCGGCCGCTTCGGCGGCGAGCTTCTCCTGGTGTCGCACGACGCTCATCATGTTCGTGGGGGCACGATTCCCCTCGTGGCAGGCGTGCTCGAAGAACGGCCCTTGCTGCTCCATCAACGCGAACGGCAGTTCTGCGCTCCAGGGACGCGCCCATGTCTTCTCGTCCTCGACTGTAAATCGATAGTCGATCCTGGCGGCGTCCGTCCGGGTGAACCGTTCGATCACCCGCATGTTCTCCGTGGCTCCTTGAAAGCTTCCATTTCCGATGGGGCCAACGGCTGCCTCCTGGATCCTGCCGTTCGAGTTTCGTGTTTCGACCACGAGCGTATTGCCCTCCCAACGGCCTCGC
Source organism: uncultured Acidobacteriota bacterium (assembly GCA_963745495.1). GTDB lineage: Bacteria > Acidobacteriota > Vicinamibacteria > Vicinamibacterales > CAVVIG01 > CAVUXJ01. Next base: position 155,108 of record CAVUXJ010000004.1, on the reverse strand, counting down.
GAGGCCCCCCTCCACGCACGCACATTCGACGGGGGAAACGGTCGCCCATCCAAGGGGATGACGCGCGCCTCGTGAAGTCGTTCGTTGAGAATCGTGACGTAGCCAGGCGACTGGATGATCTGGAAGGTCGACAGATACCCGGATCCAACATTGGCGGTGCGGTGCCAATCATGACGATGCAGCGGTCGTCATAGCCCAGGTTCTGCACCTTGTCGAACTGCCCGCCCCGATTTTTCCTGGCCTCGGCAATCGCCGCGTTCCGCTTCACCGCCTCGGGGATCTGGGGCGGTATTCTGCCATCCGGCGGATCGAAGATGAGCGACGTCCGCAGGTTCCGCGCGTATGTGGCCTGGCCCTTGTCGATCCCGAACTGCTCGTTGTCATAGTGCAGGTCGCGTATCGTGCCCGTGCCGGTGTCCCGTGCGGCGGCCTTGCGCTCCTCGGCGGCTAGTTGGTCCATTTCTTCCGGCGTGTAGAACTCCTTCGTGACGCCTTTCGGCCGCTGCAGAGGCGTATACGAAGCGTTCGTCCAATATCCCGACAGATCGGGCTGGCCGTCCGCCGTCTTGGCGGGCGTGTACGCCTTGGCTCCGGCGCCGTTGGTTTTCGCAGGCGATGGCGCCTGCCCCGCGACAGTTACTGTCGCAACCAATGCCACCGCCGCGGTCAACGCGGCGAATACACTCAGTGAAACGAGGGTTCGACGAGCCATCTGAATCTCCTTGTTTCTGGCCGCTTCCTTGGACGTGCCGGTTCTCGAACGACTCTACGCTTCTACTTGAGTAAGCGCAACACTTCCTGCCCTTCCCGCCCTCCAGCCCTTCCGCCCCTCCTGCCCCTCCAGCCCTTCCCGCCCCTTCCAGCTCAGTTGAGCGTGAAAAGCGTGAGATTTGACACGTCCTTCACGTACACCCTGTTCCCCGAGATCGCGGGCTGCGTCCAGGTCTCGGTCGTGGAGACTTCGTACCGGCGGATCGGCTTGAACCCCTCCCGGTTCGCATTCATGACGACCATCTCGCCATCGTCCTCCAGCGCGAAGATCGTGTTGCCCGCCCGCACGAACCCGACGTTTTCCGCCTGACGCGGGTCGCTCGTCCAGAGCACTTTCCCGCCGTCGAGATCCAGGGCGAAGTACTGCCCGGCATTACGGTGCGAAAGCCCGTACAGCACACCGTCAATCGCCACCCCGTTGGTCATGTGCTGCGAGACCTGATCGGTGCGCCAGACGTCCTCGGTCGCGTAACCGTCACCCTTGCGGACAACTCGAAACGCCACGAAACCGTTTTCGCGGCCGGCTTGAATCAACGTGTCGCGATGGAGAATCGGCGTCTGTGAGGTCGTATCGGCCGGGGTCGAGAACGGACGGGTCCAGAGCAGTGCCCCTGTGGCCGCCGAAACCCCGACCAGGTTCTTGTGGGTGAAGGTCACGATCTGCCGCGTGCCCGCCAGCTCGACGGCGATTGGAGAGCCGTAGGCCGGGCTGTCGCCGGTCCACCGCCACCGCGCTTCCCCGGTGGCAACATCGAAGGCGGTCAGCGCCGTGTCTCCGGGCCCGCCCACGTGGATGATCACCCGATCGCCGTCCACGAGCGGCGACATGGCCGTGTGAAAGGCCGGCTGCGCCTTCGTGGCAGGCTTCTGCCAGAGCTGCTTACCCGTCGCGGCATCGAACGCCGTCACGATGCTGCTCATCCCGAGTGTGAACAGACGACCGTTGGCATGAGCCGGCGTGGACTTGGGACCGGCCCGGTGCCGCGCGGTGGAGGAATTCATCGCAAATGGGGCGGGATAGCTCGTTCGCCAGATCCCTTTTCCGGTGCTGGCATCGAGCGCCTGCATCACCTCTTCTTCACCCTGACGGGTGAACAGATACAGGCGGCTGCCGACGATGAGCGGAGTGGCGTAGCCGAGCCCGACATCCACCTGCCATTGCTGCGCGAGCCGCTCTGGCCACGACGAGGGTGGCTTGAACGACGCAACCGCGCCGTCGCGGTTGGGTCCGCGCCATTGTGGCCAATCCTGGGCCGCGACCGGAGCGATCAGCAAGATCGCAACCCCCGTCAGTATGCCTCCGACCAGTGTGCGATACGCCACGGTGTCCCATCCTTCCTGAGTTTGAGTTCTGGATCGAAATGTTACGAGAGGTCGAAATCCAGATCAATCGGAGTTTCGACGCTCCCCGCACGCCGCCACGCGTTCCTCCGTGGCGGAAACCTGCATCGCCTTACCGGCGCCTGGCAGATGTACTGGCGCTCTTCTCTTGAGCGCGCGCGCCGGCCAGCACGTTCTCCATGCTGTAATTGCCCTCGTGGCAGGCGTACTGGTACATCGGCTCGTCGCTCTTCGACATGGGAACCTGCACGGTCCACGGCCTCGTCCACGTCTTCGGATCGTCGACCGTGAATTCGTACAGGAGCGTGCCGGCATCGACGCGGGTGAACCGCTCGACCAGGTGCAGCAAGTCGCTGGAGGCTCTGAAGGCGCCCCTGAGATTCCTCGTGTCGACGACCAGCGTGTCGCCGTCCCAGCGGCCCCGCGAATCCCCCATCCACTGGCGGATCTGCGGTCCCACATGTGGACGCCCGTCCAGCGGGATGAGACGATGGTCGTGGATCATCTCGTTGAGGATCGCCACGTACTCACCGGTCTGAAACAGGTGCACGTTGTTGTTGTAGGCGCCCGGCAGCATGGGCGGCCCGCTGGTCGACCACGCGAGACACCGTTCCTGAAGCGGCCGCTCCGACGCCGAATCGTAGCTGCGGCCCGCGGCGCCGCCGCCCTCCTCGTCGCGCGTCCACAATCCGCGTCTGTCCTCCGCTCTCTTCTGTCCTTCCGGCGTCAAGGGAGGGATTTGCCCGTCCGGGGGATCCACGATCAGCGACGTTCGCTTCGTTCCCACGACGTTTGTTCCAAAGTCCCACCAGAATTTGTTGTACGCGCGATCCAGATCGGTCCGCCCATCAGGGCCCTTACCCCCCACGCCATCTGCGTCTCGACGGTCACGATCTTGAGTTTCGGCCGTCTGTTTTTCGAGCGCGGCCGCTTCTTGATCCGTAAGAAATTCCTTCCCGGCCAGCGCACTCGGCCGCTCCAGGGGCGTAATGGTCGCGTAGGCCCATAGTCCTCGCAGGTCCGGGCGGCCGTCGGACAGGCGAGGCGGATCCCCTTTCTTCTCGCTCGCCGCCTCCGTGCTCGCCGCTGGCCGGGCCTGGCAGCCGGTGAGCGCGGTGGCCGCCAGCCACGCGCATGCGATCGTGCCGATGAGCCGTGCGTGCATCACTTCGATCCCTTCTGCGCGCCTTTTTCGGCGGCGTCGTCCTTCACCCGAGCTCCAGCCAGGACGTTCGGGAGCGCGTAATTTCCCTCGTGGCAGGCGTACTGGTACAGCTGACCCACCGTCACGCCGCGTGACGCCTGGTTCGTCGTCAGCGGAAATGCCGCCGTCCACGGCCGCGTAAACATCGCCGGGTCTTCCATCGTGAACTGGTAGTCGATCGTTTCCGCGTCGACACGCGTGAAGCGCTCCGTCAGGCGCAACGTGGGACGCGATGCCCTCCAGGCGGCAACCCACCAGTAATGTGCCTTGTCGGCGAATCCGGTGGTCTCGACCACCAACGTGTCGCCCTCCCAGCGGCCACGCGAATCGCCCAGCCACTGCGGGACGCTTCCGTGCGACCGGCCGTCCAGGGGAATGATCCGGCGGTCGCGGAACATCTCGGCAAGAATCACCACGTAGTCACGAGACTGGAAGAGCTGGTAGTTGTTGTTATAGCCGGTCCAGTACGGGAGCGGCATCCCGTCGGTGAGACAGCGTTCGCCGGTATCCAGATCCACCCAGGAGTCGCGGGGACCGACGCCATACCTGGCCGTCGAGCGAGTCTGGTGACTCCGCCCCTCCGCCGTAAAGGGAAGTCGTCCATCCGGCGGATCGACGATCAACGACGTTCGTCTCGTCGGCACAACCTTGCTTGCCGGATCGAACCAGATCTGATTGTAGGTGCCGGGGTCGCCCGGTTGGGGAGGACGATCGACGCGATTCCGGGCCGCCCGCTCTTCAACCGCGGCCGCTTCCGCCTCCGTGAGGAACTCTCTTCCTGCAAACTCCTCCGGCCGTTCCAGGGGCGTGATGCTCGAGCCCGTCCATACCCCCCGCAGGTCCGGGTCGCCCCACGCGGTCCGCGGCGCGGTCCCCGGCTTCGATGCGGACCTCGATGGCTCCTCGGCCCTGGGCGCGAGACAGCCCGCTGATGCCGCGCCGAGCGTCACCCCGATCACGACTGCCAGGTACGTTCTTCTATTCACTTGCTCGGCTGCTTCTTCAGATGCCCGTACATCAGCTCCTCGACGAACTCCACGCACTTGTATTCGAAGAGCTGCGCATTCTTTTCCAGGCGACGGTAGAGGGGCATGCTCATCTTCCAGGGACGCGTGAACACCTTGGGATCTTCGAGCGTGGCCTCGTACTGGATCGTATCGGGACCAACGCGGGTGTAGCGTTCGGTCACATGCAGCGCTTCGCTGTGGAAATTTCCGGCCCGGTCCAACCAGGTCTGGTCGTTGAGGCTCGTCACGTCGACGACGAGCGTATCTCCTTCCCAATGCCCGATCGAATGCCCCATCCATGTGTCGACGGGACTCTCCGACTTGCTATCCATGTAGATCGTGCGGCTGGCGCCCGCGAACTCGTACGCAATCAGGATGTGGCTCGGAGTCTGCACGATCTGGAAGGGATACGGCATGTACGTCGCGCGGGGCACCCCCGGCATGTAGCACTTGATCTCAGGATCGAGTTTCAGCCACTGCTCGGCGTTCTCCTTCTTCTTGGCCGCCGCAGCGGGTTGGTACGGGATCTCGTTGCCTTCCACCACGCCCAGCCCCGCGGGCACGCTGAAAGCCGCCCCTAGCGCCATCACCGGCCCCTGGCGCGCCGGGTGATCCTGAATGTCCCAGTTGGCCGTGTTGAATGCCTGCCAGATTCCGTTGAGGTCGGGCTGGCCTTCCGGCGTTCGCGGGGTCTTGTAGGTCGGGCCCTGTCCCACGGCCGGGTTTCCCGCAAAGGCGAACATGCCGGCCACGGCCGCCGCCGCAGCGACAATGAGCACGCCTCTCGTCCGATTTCGCATCACATGCACCCTCTCCGAACCTGTTTGACGGATAGGGCCAATTATCCTGGCGTCACGATGGAAGTCAAGGGTTCATGAGGTTCATGCAGGGAGTGCAGGATCTGACCGCCCCCGACAGCTGGCAGGCACTGCTGAAGTGGTGGCGCATGTGCCCAGCTTCGTCGTCGGCCCGTCCTTTCGGTCGACGTTGACTGAGCAGCCGATCGGCGCTAGTGTGTCCGTCAAGTGAGGTCGTGTGACGGAGCAGACGATTCGTCATAGCGTTCGGCAGGGGTGAGGCCTATGGAGATTGATCGCCGGACGTTCATTGCGAGTCTTGGGGGCGCCGCGGTTGTCGGTGCGATGGACCACGAGGCTCGCGCCGACGCGCTCGAAGACTACGCCGTCGAGCAGTTGAACACAGGCGTCGCACAGACTCAGGGCGGCGGCCAGAAATTCCCCACCGTGGCCGAGCTCGACGCGCTCATCGAGACGAGAAGCGAGCGGCGAGGGGCCGGCAATCTCTTCGTGGGACGCGGTGACACGGTCACGAGACTGAAGCCGATGCCGGCGAAGCCGACGCTGAAAGACTTCTTCGAGCTTCGGTTCGCTCCAGCCAACCATGTCCTTCAGAGCGCCACACGCGCCTTGAAGACCGGCATGAGCGAAGAGATCATCCTCGCCTGTCTCCTGCACGACACCGTCCAGTCGATCATGAAGACGGATCACGGCTGGTGGGGCGCACAGCTCTACGAGCCCTACGTGCCCGAGAAGACAACCTTCGCGGTCCGCTATCACCAGGCGCTCAGGTTCTACGCCGACCCTCAAGCGGGCTACGAATATCCCGATCTGTATCACCGGGTGTTTGGCGTGGATTACCAGCCGCCGCCGCACATCGAGGCCACCTACAAGATGGTCAGGAACCACAAGTGGTACATGGAGCCGCGGCTGGTCACGGTGAACGACCTTTACGCGTTCGATCCGAAGGCGGTCGTGTCGCTCGATCCGTTCATCGACATCATCGGGCGACACTTCAAACAGCCGAAGGAAGGTCTCGGCAACGACAACAGCGCCGTCGCCCACATGTGGCGGACGATCGCGAATCCGGACGCCCCGCTCTAGCGCGCGAGCTGCCGAAGGAGCGCGACCTAGCAGGTTGCGGAAGCGAGCCGGCAACCGTCACTTCACGGCGCCTTTTCCGCGTGCGGCGCCCTTCATGACTTCGCGGATCGCGGCGGCGGTCTCTTCGGACACCCGGAAGTGGTCGCCATTCCCGGTCGGCGCGCGCAGGATCCCTTCGGCGATCGTCAGCGGGTCGTAGCCGAATTCATCCTGAAGATTGAAAATCTCGACGCGCGCGCCCTTCTCGGCCAGGAACCGCACGACGGAGGGAAAGAACTTGTAGGCCGCGCCGTGCATGGCCGTATTGCCCTTTTCGTCGACGGCGTTGACATCGCCCCCCAATTCCCAGGCCAGCTTGACCGCTTCGAGCGCCTCGCTCTCGGTTCCCGGATCTTCTCCCGGTGAATAGGTGCCGCAGCCGGCGGCCGCCATCAGCGGCGTCGTCAGATCGTCGTTCGGCAGCAGCGGGTCGGCCCCGGATTTGACCAGCAGGCGCATCAGCTCCACATCCGCTGTTCGGGCGGCGAGCAAGAACGGGGTGGCCCCGAGATTCCCCAGCTCGGTCGTCCCCATCGACGCTCTCTGCGTCATCCGCGCATTCACATTCGCGCCGTGCGCCACCAGCCGTCGCGTCAACTCCAGGCTGTCCATCGCCCCGGTGCCCTGCGGACACGGATTGTTGTCGCCCCAGCCGCACTTGCGCACCCACGTCATTTCATGCAACGCCGTCCAGCCCTGTGCCGCGGCATTCGGATCGGCGCCCGCCTCGAGCAGGACCGACGCCAGCTCGAAATGCGCGCTGCCCACGGCCAGCACCAGCGCGCTGGTCGGGCCCTGCGGCCGCTGGCCCAGCGCGTACCCCGGGATCGAGGTCCTGGTAATTCCCCGCGGGCGGATCGTCGTGTCGTTCACATTGGCGCCCGCCTTCAACAGGGCCCGGACCGTCTCGATCTTCCCTTCGCGCACGGCAAACAGCAGTGCCGTCAATCCTCCGGTGGAACGCGCCCCGATGTCGGCGCCCTGCCGCGTCAGCGCCTCGACCACCGGGGTGTGTCCTTCCGCGGCCGCCCACATCAGCGCGGTTTGCCCCCGCGACGCTTCCTTCACGTTCACGTTCGCGCCGGTCTCCAGCAGCACCTTCACCGCGTCCAGCTTGCCGGTCCGCGCCGCGGTCATCAAGGCGGTTTCCCCTTCGGGCAACGCCGTGTTCGGATCGGCGCCCGCCTTCAAGAGCAACCCGATCATCGCCGCATTCCCATTGGTCGCCGCCAGCGCCAGCGGCGTCACGCGATGGCGATTCGCCGCCTTCGCGTTCGCGCCGGCGCCGATCAACAGCTCCGCCGTGCCCAGATCGTCCATGTAGGCGGCCCAGTGCAGCGGCGTGGTCCCGTCCGGCTCCAGCGCATTCACGTCCGCGCGGCGCTGCAGCAGCGCCCGCACGGCGGCCCGGTCCTCGCTCTTGATCGCCTCCACCAGCGTGGCCGCGGCCGCCGCACGCCCCTCGGCCCGTGCCAGCGGACTCATCATCAGCAGCACCATCAGCGATCCGGTCCACCAGGTTCTCATCATGCGCGACCCCATTGTGCTTCGCTCGCGGCGGTTCAGCAGGTTGCGGAAAAAGCCGGCCGGTTTTCAGCAGCCTGTTAGAGACTGATCGGCTCCATCAGCTCGGGGATCTTGCCCGCGCTGTCGCCGAAGCTGTCGAGTTTCACGCCGACCTTGTCGAGCAGCGTGAGGTGCAGATTCGCCATCGGCGTCCGTTCCGCATAGCGGATGTGCCGGCCGCCCTTCAGCTTGCCGTTCCCGCCGCCGGCCACCAGCGCCGGCAGGTTCCGATGATCGTGGATATCCGGATTGCCCATGCCGCTGCCCAGCATGTAGATCCCGTGATCCAGCAGCGAGCCGTCGCCGTCAGGCGTCGCGCGCAGCTTCTCGAGGAAATACGCGTAGAGCGACATGTGATACGTGTTGATCTTGGCGAGCTTTTCCAGCTGCTCGGGCCTGTTCCGGTGGTGGGACGTCGGATGGTGCGCATCCGGCACGCCGATCTCGGGGTAGGTGCGCGAGCTGGCTTCGCGCGCCAACTGGAAGGTGATCACCCGCGTGATGTCGGCCTGGAAGGCCAGCACCTGCAGATCGAACATCAGCTTCACGTGATCGCCCCACAGCAGCGGCAGAATCGACGAGGGCCGCTCCGGATTCACCTCCGGCGACTGAGCCCCTGCCTCCTCCGCTTTCTGGATGCGCCGCTCCACTTCCCGGACGGTATCGAAATAGTTGCTGACCTGGACCTGGTCCGCTCGATCGACCTGCACCCGCAACCGTTTGATATCCTCCGTCACGGCATCCAGAATGCTCCGGTTCCGCCGCGCATCGGCGGTCCGCTGACTGGGCGTGCCGCCTTCGCCGAACAACCGCTCGAACACCGTGCGCGGGTCCGCCTCGGTCGGCAACGGCGTCGTCGGCGAGGACCAGGACAGATTGTTCTGATAGGCGCACGCCAGGCCGTCATCGCAGTGACCCACCTGCGCGATCAAATCCGTCCCCAACTCCAACGACGGCAGCCGCGTCTCTCGGCCCATCTGCTGGGCCGCGATCTGATCCGCGGTCGTCGCCAGGTAGTAGTCGCTGCCTTCGGTCACCTTCGCCGGGGCGCAGCTCAAGAACGTCGAGTTCGACATCGCGTGATCGGCGCCGGTCGGCCCATACGCCTTGGCCAGCTCCAGGTTCGTCAGAATCGTCAGCTGATCGCGAAACGGCAGCAGCGAGTCCAGGATCGGCGACAACGCGCTCAGCCGTCCCTCGCCGGGGGGCGTCCATTTCGCCATGACGGCGCCCATCGGGATGAACGTGAACACGAGGCGCGCGCTGGCCCGCCGGCAGCGCCGTCAGGGCCGGCACCATCGCATCCAGGAACGGCAACGCCGCGGTCACCCCCAGCCCCTTCAAGAACGTCCGCCGCGGGAGGGCCTTCTTCGTAATGATCATTGCGATCTCCTCATTTGAAAGGGGGTGCTCGTGACGATATCCACGATGAGTGATGAAAACCGGTAGTCGTGCTGGCGCGCGTCCCGCACGATCCCCCGCACCGCGGGGGCGTCGTAATACTCCAGGCCCCGGCCCAGGCCGTAGGTCAGCAGCTTCTGCGTCACCGTCCGCACGAAGGCCTCCGGATGCTTCAGCACCGCCTGCCGCAGCCCGGCGACCCCCTCATACTTGGTCCCGTCGGGCAGCATGCCGGCCGCATCGATCGGCAGGCCGTCGTCGCCGTGCGTCCGCCACCGCCCGATCGCGTCGAAGGTCTCCGTCGACAACCCGATCGGATCCATCAGATTGTGGCAGCTCGCGCACACCGGATTCGTCCGGTGTTGCGCCATGCGCTCCCGCATCGACAGCACCTTGCCGCCGGCGGCGGGCTCCGCCAGCGCCGGGACATTGGGCGGCGGGGGCGGCGGCGGCGAGCCCAGAATATTCTCCAGGATCCATTTCCCGCGAAACACCGGCGAGGTCCGGTTGCCATAGGACGTGACGGTCAGGATGCTGCCCTGACCCAGCAGGCCCCCGCGCATGCTCGATCCGTCCAGCGTCACCCGCCGGAAGCGGCTCCCGTACACGTTCGGGATCCCGTAGTGCTTCGCGAGCCGTTCGTTCAGAAACGTGTAGTTCGCCGTCAGCAGCTCCAGCACGCTGCGGTCTTCCCGGATGACGCTCTCGAAAAACAACTCCGTCTCGCGCCGGAACGCCTGGCGCAGGTTGTCGTCGAAATCCATGAACAACCGCGGATCCGGCACCTGCGTGTCCAGATTCCGCAAGTGCAGCCATTGGCCGGCAAAGTTCTCGACCAGTGCATCCGAGCGCGCGTCCGCCAGCATGCGCTTCACCTGTCGTTCCAGCACCGCCGGCTCGTGTAGTCTTCCGCGACTGGCCACATCCAGCAGCTCATCGTCCGGGATGCTGCTCCACAAGAAGAACGACAGGCGCGAGGCCAGATCCAGGTCGCTGATGCGATAGGCCGTGTTCGGCGCGACGTTCGCCGGACTCTTGCCCACGCGGAACAAGAACTCCGGGTTCACCAGGATCGACTGCAGCCCCGCTTCGATGCCCGCCTCGAATCCTCCCTCGGCACGTGCCTCTTTATAGAAGCGCAGCGGCGTCTGCAGGTCCGTCTCGGTCGCCGGCCGCCGGTACGCCCGGCGCGCCAGGCGCGACAGAATCGTCTTCGCGCACGCCTCGTCGTTCGACACGCGGGCCGGCCGGCACACGAAGATGCGCTGGCGGCTGGGCGTCTCCGCGACGCCCACCTGGTCGAACGGCCCCGCGATCGCCACCGAATACAAGGCCAGCTGCGGCCGCGGACTCCGGTCCATGTTGAAGTGCGCCTGATGGGGCTGCCGCTCCGTTTCCAATAACGTCGACGGCTTCTTCAAGAACCCCGCGCCAATCTCGTGGCGTCCCGCCTTGATCGGGATCCGCACGTGCAGCGCATCGTCCGCCTTCTCTTGCAGCGGGTCCCGGGCCCCGCCCTGCGGCTTCAGCGTGAACACCTCCACCTGCACGCCGTCCAGAATCAGCTCGATCTGATGCGCCTCGTAGAACCCTTCGATCACTTCATTCCGATCCCGCGCCAGCCGGAGTTGGATGTCGTACTCGCCGTCCCGCGGGAAATTGTAGGGAAACACCGTCCCGCCGCGCGTGCCGAACGGCAGCCCGTCCACGTGCTCCTCTTGCGTCCGATCCGGCGGCACCACCACGGTCGTCGCCCCCGGAAAGCGCACCGGACTCCCCACGGCCAACCGGCTGATCTTCTGCGCCGCCGTGATGTAGCGCTCCAGCAACGTCGTCGACAGACCCGGCAGGCTCACGTTGTCGAAGCCGTGGTTCGCATCGTCTTTCGGCAGCAGCGACGTCACATCGACGTCGAGCGCCAGCAGATCCCGGATCGCGTTCTGGTACTCGGTCCGATTCAGCCGCTGCAATCCTTCGGTCCGCCCCGGATTGGGCGCCGCCGCGGCGGCGCGGTCCAGCGAGGTCTCCAGGTACGTCACCAGTGCGTCGTAGGTCGCCTCGTCGGGCCGCGGCCGGCCCGAGGGCGGCATGAACCGCGCGCGCAGCTTGAACGCCACTTTCTCCCACACCTCGGCGTGCTCGCCCACACGCCCCACGTCCAGCGTGCTCAGCGACAACCCCGCCGTCTTCAGCGTGTCGTTGTGGCAGCTCACGCAGTAGCGTGCGAACACCTGCTGGTGGTCCGACACCGGAGCGGCGCTCCCTGCGCCGGGTTGTTGAGACGGTCCCGTCGCCAAGGGGCGGCTCGCGGCGGTCACGACCGTCAGCACAACCCCCGCGAGAGCGAGCCACCGATGTCCCATCAGTTCCTCCGACTGCCGCACGTATTTGAAAGGAGCTATCCAGGTGGAATCATAAGGCATTTCGCCACCCGCGAGACACCATATTCTCTGCGTTTTCTCGCGAGAACAATCACCCGACCACCATCAGACGATCGATGAACAAGTCCCTTCCATTGAGAGGGTTCAACGGGTAAAGTAAGGACCGTCCGGGTCAGCAAGACCGCCCGGGAGGGAAGGTCATGACGCGTGGCGCTCTCGTGGTCCTATGGCTTGTGCTTGCGTCCCCGTCCGGGTTCGCCCAGGGCCCCGGTGATGGCCTCAACGACCAGCAGCGCCTCGGTCGCCAGATCTTCGCCCAGTCCTGCGGGATCTGCCACCTGCGGCCCTCGCTGGAGGTGCGGACCTACGGTCCTCTGCTGAGCAAGACCACGGCCGGAGGGGACGAGGGCCGCATGCGGAACATCATCCTCGAGGGCACGACTCGAATGCCGGCCTTCAAGTACTACCTGCAGACCGACCAGGTCGCCGCGATCATCGCTTACGTGAAGACTGTGCCGCCGCCCGCAGCTCCGGCAACAGGCCAGGAAGCAGCGACACCGCCCGCGGCAGCGCCACCCGATTAGGCTGACGGTTAGAGAAGGGACACTATTTATGACGAACCTGCGACGCATCCTCGTGGCCGGTGTCAGCAGCCTGATCGTCGTGACGGGAGCCCAGGCTGCCGACCGTCCGCTGAGCGGCACGATTACCTCGGCGTCGGGGCAAAAACTGGAAGGCGTGACAGTGTCGGCCAAGCAAGAAGGCTCGACCATCACCACCAGCGTCTACACCGACGGGACGGGCACCTATTACTTCCCGCTGCTGCCATCCGGCCGGTATCAAGTCTGGGCGCAGGCGCTCGGCTTCGAGAGGATCAGAAGCTCGGTCGATCTGAGCGCCGGCCGGCGCCAGGATCTGGTGCTGCAGCCCATCACAGATCCCGAGCGGCGGATTCGCCAGCTGCCAAGCGAGCTGCTGGTCGCAGCGCTGCCTGAAGGCACCGACGACGAAGCCCGCATGAAGAGAGTCTTCATGAACAATTGCACCGGGTGCCACGCACCGGGCTACGTCCTGCAATTCCGCTTCGATCAGGCCGGGTGGAGCAAGGTCATCGACCTGATGAAAGTCGTGCCGGTCACCGGCGTGTACCCCGGACCGAACACGAAAGCCAACAAGATCCTCGACCACAACCAGCAGGAACTGGCGGCCTACCTGTCACGTGCGCGCGGGCCGTCCGAGACGTCGATGAAGTTCGTCGCGCGTCCGCGCCCGACAGGCGAAGCGGCGCGCGCCGTGTGGACGCTCTACGATCTCCCGCTCAATCCGGACGCGGGCATCGGGACCAAATACAACGACAACGACGGCACCGACTGGGCGCTTGGCACCACCTCCAAGCTCGGCCAGATGCCGCACGACGGAGGAATGGGGTTTGACGGCGCGCTGTACTTCACCGTGAACAACCCGAACACCCTCGCCACGATCGGCAGGGTCGACCCGAAGACCGGCCGCGTGTCCTATTTGAAAGTGCCCGCGGAGGGCGGACGAGCGGCGAACGCTCACGGGTTGACGCGTGATGCCCAGGGCAATTTCTGGTTCGACGTGAATCCGGGCCGCCGCAGCCTCGGCAAGCTCGATACCGCGACGCAGAAGATCACCGTCTACGAGACGCCGAAGGACATGGTTCCGCTCGGGGGCGCCGTGACGATGGACGTCGACGGCAAGGGCAAGATCTGGGCGTCGGCGGCCGATGGCGCCGTCCGCTTCGATCCGGTCACCGAGAAGTTCGTCGCCTTCAAGTCGCTGACGCCCTATCGCAATCCCAAAGGCACCGCCACGACCTACGGGGCCGCCGGCGATCGCGACGGCAACGGCTGGTGGGCCATGATGTCGATGGACACCATCGGCCACGGCGACGTGGCGAGCGGCAAGGTCACGGAGGTGAAGCTGCCGCCGGTCAAGGACGAGATGGGCCGCCTCAAGCCGGAGGAGCGCGCGTTCTATGAGGGGGTCGACGATTTGACCTTCAACGCCGCGCTTCCGTGGGCGCAGGGGCCGCGGCGCATGGGCACCGACAAGAACGCCGACGTGTTGTGGGTGGGCAATTCGTGGGGCGCAAGCCTCACGCGGATCAACACCAAGACGTCCGAAGCGACGATCGTCCCGCTGCCGAATCCGACGATGCAGGCCTACCATGTCGCGGTCGACCGGAACCACAACGTGTGGGGCGATCTGTGGAGCTCCGATCAGATCTACCGGATGGATCCGGCCACCCAGAAGGTGACGACGTTCGACCTGCCGGTGCGCGGCACGGAAATCCGGCACATCTCGCTGCTCGAGCGCGACGGCCGATTGAACGTCGTGATGCCGGTCTACCGTTCGAGCCAGATGGGCATGATGACCGTGAGGAGCGAAGCCGAGATGGCGGCGATCAAGGCGCAGGCGAAGTAGCTCTCAGCTGTCAGCGGAATGCATTTCGGCCTATCCCTATTGTCATGGCGAGAACGCTCGAGGATCCCGCGGGGCTCTTGGTCACACCATGCGATAAGATCTTGAGCCGCCAGCTCTGACCATCTCGGCCCGCATGTCGCCTCGCTGGGAAGACATAAGGCGTCTCGATTGCCTCCGGAAATTCACGCTGACGCCGAACTTCACCATTGAACATCTTGCAGGAAACGTTGATGACATGCTCGTGCTCGATCAGATGGGGTTGCCTCGTCCTCGGACGTTCATGTTGACGGCCCCTCTGGCATCCGGGCAGTCCGCGAAGGTGGACCAATATGGGTTCGTCGCGGCGCAGCCGGAAGACCTGCGGCCGGCAGAGGGGACCACCCAAATCAGAATCTCTGGTGATCCAACCAAGCCGGGGATGTATGTGGTCCGGAATACCTTCCCTGCCGGGCGCATCGGCACGCCGCATTTTCATAACCAGGATCGGTACATCACAGTCCTCAAGGGCACATGGTGGGTGTCCCTCGGACCGGAAAGCGACAGCGGCGATCCGAACAAGATGATTCCGATGAAGGCCGGCAGCTACGTGTTCCATCCAGCCAACGGTCATCATTTTGATGGGGCGAAGACCGAAGAGGTGACGGTGCAAATCATCGGGATGGGCCCTGTGCAGACGACTCGAGTCGAGAAAGCCGCCGGGACGGCGCAGCGGTAACCGTCTCATATCTGCAAGTCTGAAATCTGAAGTCTGATCAGATTTCAGATTTCAGGCTTCAGATTTTTCCTCTTCCGCATCCTGAAATTTCGCGACTCGCTGTATCCTGTCATCATCGGGTCAGGAACAACACGAAGAGGAGGGGCGATGCGCAGCAGTCGCAAGACGAGGCGACGAAAAGACCTGGAAGCCGTGGCGGGAAACGGGTTGCTCGACCGCCGCTCCCTGCTCAGGGGTGGCGCCGCCTTCGCCGCGGCCATGACCGGGTATGTGCTCAGCGATTCAGCCGCTGCCCAGCAGCTCGCCGACGATCCGTGGAGCGTGAGCGCCGGCACCCTGCTCACTGACTACGAAGCGCCCTCGAGGTTCGAGAAACAACGTGTCGCGCGCACGCTGAGCAATCCCAAGGGTGAGACGCGCACCTCGCACGCGCGAACACCGCACCACCTGCTGAACGGCACGCTCACGCCCAACGGGCTGCACTTCATCATCTCGCATTCCGGCAACCCGGACATCGACCCCGACAAGCATCGCCTGGTGATCCACGGACTCGTTCAGCGGCCGCTCGTCTTCACCCTCGACGCGCTCATGCGCTATCCCATGGTGTCGCGCATGGCGTTCGTCGAATGCGGAGGAAACGGCGCGCTGCTTGCCTCGAAAGAGCCGCTGAATGTCAATGCCCAGGCGCTTCACGGCCTGGCTTCCTGCGCCGAGTGGACAGGTGTGATGCTCTCCACCCTGCTCGGCGAAACCGGCATCGACCCGAAGGCGAAATGGCTCATCGCCGAAGGCGCGGACTCGCTGGCCGTGAGTCGCAGCGTGCCGATCAGCAAGGCGCTCGACGACGCCATGATCGCGCTGTACCAGAACGGCGAACGGCTCATGCCTGGCAACGGCTATCCGATGCGCCTGCTCCTTCCCGGCTGGGAAGGCAACATGAACATCAAGTATCTGCGTCGGCTCGAGCTGGCCAACGCCCCCGCCATGAGCTTCTACGAATCGCGGACATACTCGCAGATCCTGCCCGGCGGAAAGGCATACCAGTTCTATTTCATCCAGGAAGTGAAGTCCTTCATTACTCACCCGTCGCCTGGCCTGAAGTTGAACGGACCCGGCCTCTACGAGATCTCCGGCGTCGCGTATTCCGGGAACGGACGGATCTCGAAGGTGACGGTCTCGGCCGACGGTGGCAAGACCTGGGCACCTGCGGCCTTGCAGGAACCGGTAAACGCCAAGGCGTTCACGCGGTTCCGTGCGCCGTGGCGCTGGGATGGCGGACCAGCCGTCTTGCAAAGCCGCGCGTGGGATGAAGCCGGCAATGCGCAGCCGACGCGCGCCGAGATCGTCGCGCGCCGGGGCGAGACCACCGGGATCCCGAACGTGATGGCGTTCCCGACGCAGCACTACAACACCCTCACGAGCTGGGGGGTGGAGCGCAGCGGCGAGGTGAAACATGTCTACGCGTAGCGGCCGGCCTGTGCTCGCCGCCGTCGTGATCGCGCTCGCGGTCGCGCCGGGTGCGGCCTTCGCTCAGGGGCCGAACCTCGGCACGCCGATTGCGCCCGCCGACATCGCGGCCTGGGACATTACGATCAAGCCGGACGGGGCCGGCCTGCCACCGGGCAGCGGCACGCCGGCGCAGGGCGCACCGATTTTCGCTCAGAAGTGCGCCCCGTGCCACGGCGCCAACGGCAAAGGCGGGGTGAACGCGGCGCTGGTCGGCGGGCAGCCGCTCGCCAACGGGATCGACACGACGAAGACGGTCGCCAACTTCTGGCCGTACGCGACGACCTTGTTCGACTTCACGCGGCGCGCCATGCCGTTTCCGAAGCCGCGAACGCTCACGAACGAGGAAGTCTACGCGCTCACCGCCTACATCCTCCGCCTCAACAACCTGATCGGCGAGAACGACGTCATGAACGCCAGCACGCTGCCGAAGGTCCGCATGCCGAACCAGGAAGGCTTCATCGTCCGCTTTCCCGACAAGATGCCGTAGGGAAGTTCAGAGGAAAGTCGCAAGTCTGAAGTCTCAAGTCTGATCAGACAGGTGCGTAGCTACAGGGGAAACTCTCCAGTCTCATGTCTGAAGCCTGAAATCTGATCAGGTTTCAGATTTCAGGTTTCAGGTTTCAGGTTTTTTCTACAGCCACCGCGGTACAACGAAGACCAGCCAGGTTACGAGCGGGGCAATGGCCACCATCGAAAAGCCCCAGACCATCAGCTCCTTGAAGACCCGGTCGCGCTGGTCGTCGGGAGAGTGCGCGACCACCAGGGCGCCGCTGGTCGAGAACGGGCTGGAATCGACCACCGACGCGGAGATCGACAGCGCGACGATCAACCCCACCGCACCGATCTCGCCGGTGAGCAGGAACGGTACCGCCAGCGGAATCAGCGCTCCAAGAATGCCGGTCGTCGAGGCGAAGGCGGACACGACGGCGCCGATGTAGCAGATGAGCACGGCGGCGAAGAGCGGAGTGCCGATGCGGGCAACGCTGTGGCCCAGATAGTCGATCGTGCCGATCCGCTCCATCAGCGAGACGTAGGTCACGATCCCGCAGATCAGCAGCACCGTGGGCCACGCGACCTTGTTGACGGCGTGCTTCGTCACGTTCGGCGCCGCCAGCGAGAGCAGCACGGCGACGGTGATGGCCATGAAGCCGACGTCCAGACCGTAGAACAGCGCCCCAACGGCAAGTCCGGCAATCCCGATCAGGGTCAGAATCCGGTGGCGGTCCAGGCTCGTGACCCTCACGTGCACGTCCGGCAGGCTGTCGTCGCCGGCTGCAGAGGGCCTCACATCCCGCTGGCCCAGCAGCGCGCGGCCGCCGAAGAGCATGAACACGACGACCCCGAGCACGAGGTTGAACAGCATCGAGCTCAAGAAGAGCAGCAGCGGGCTGCCTGGCAGGCTGTTCCGCTCGACGACGCCGTTGACGATGCTTCCAAAGATGCTGAGCGGCGAGAATCCGCCGGCGCTCGCGCCGTTGATGATCATCAGCCCCATCAAAACGGGCTTGATCCTGTAACGCAGCGCGAAGCCCATGCCGATCGGCGCGATGATGGCGACAGCCGCCGGGACGACCGCACCCACGCACGTCATGAGGCCGGTGACGCCGAACATGACCCACGGGATCAGCGCGACCCGGCCGCCGACCGCGTTCACCGCGATGTTGACCAGCCAGTCGACGGTGCCGTTGTCCTTGGCGATCGCGAAGAGCAGGGTCACCGCCACGAGGATGAGGAACAGGTCGCCCGGGAAGCCTCGCGATGATGTCGTTCGTCGACTCGCCGGCGGCGATGGTCCCCACGACGAACGCCGCGACGAGTGCGAGCGCACCCATGTGCACCGGCAGCACGGTGGCGAGCAGGAAGATCGCGACGAGCGCGACGATGGAGATGACTTCGACGGACATGGGAATCTGGTGATCTGGGTCGAATCTGGTAATTTGGTGATCTGGTCATTGAATTGTCGATTGCAATATAACCAGATCACCCGATCACCCGATTCATGTCGCTCAGCGATTGGTCTGACTCTGCTCCAGTGTCTGAACGACTGCGGCGGAGTCGAGGGTTGCGCCGCCGCGTTCCTGGAGGGCCGTAAGTGAATCGGCGGCGAGGGCGGCGGCCGGCAGCCGCAGCCCGAGCCCACGCGCGGCCTCCAGCGCGATCAGCGCGTCCTTGTGATGCAGCCGCGACTCAATCTGCCCCTCGAAGTGCCGTGCGGCCATCTTCGGTCCCTGCACCTCGAGCACCCGGCTTCCCGCGAGTCCCGCCATCAGCGCTCGCTGCACCCGGTTGAAATCGATCCCGCTCCGTTCGGCCAGCAGCACCGCCTCGGCCACCCCGAGCTGGGTGACGACGATGCAGATCTGGTTGCAGGCTTTGGCGATCTGGCCCGCCCCAGGCCCGCCGATATGGGTGATGGTTTTTCCCATCAGTTCGAGCAGCGGGAGACAACGGTCGAAGACCTCGTCGTCGCCGCCGACCATGATCGACAACGAGCCGGACTCGGCCGCCCACCAGCCGCCGGACACCGGCGCGTCGAGCATCGAGACGCCCCGACCCTGCAAGGCCTCGCCGATGCGACGACTGCCTGCCGGGGATATCGTGCTGTGGTCGACGAGGATCGACCCCGGACGCGCGGTTTCAGCGATGCCGTCGCGCCCCAGCGTGACGGCTTCAACCGCCGCGGTGTCGGTAAGCATCGTGAAGATCACGTCGCTCCGCTGCGCGACGTCGGCAGGTGAGGTGCAGTCGATCGCGCCCGCGGCCACGATCGGTTCGGCAGCCTCCCGCCGGCGCGCGTACACCGCGAGCGTGTGGCCGCCGCGAAGCAGATGGGACGCCATGTGCGAGCCCATTCGGCCGAGACCGATGAAACCGAGGGCTGCCACGTCGTTAGGGCCCGCGGATATGGCTGTAAATCTTAGCGCCATGCGGGCCGGTCGAAGAGCGGGGCGCGGGAGTGAGGAGCCTTGGGCTGTTGCCGACCTGTTCGTACGCGAAGCCGTCCGATGGGCGCTCCAGCCTCCGGATATAGAGGCTCTGCGCCTGCCGGCGCGCACGGCTGCCGATGATCACGAGCCGATCGCCGGGCTTGAGAGTATCGGTGGTGAACCCGATGTCGGCCAGCTCCCGATGGGTGTCCATCTCGAGCCGCCATTGTTGCGCGTTTCCGGCGCTGTCCTTCACGTCCATCACGACAAGCGGGTGAGGATTGACGAACTGGAATTGCGTCACGACGCCGTCGATCGTCACGCGCTGGGTGTCGTCGTAGACAGCGGAGATGGAATGATGGGCCTGGGTCGTGACGCCCAGCAGCGCGCATGCCGCGACGACCGTCATGAGGCGACGCTGCATCGTTTGAAGTCCAGCCGCGAGGGCTCGGCTCCAGCCCCCGCGCGCGCTTGGTCCACCCAGACTTGAGACTTCAGACTTGAGACCTGAGATTCTTCTCTGTCGCTCAGCCCGCGTTACTTGTCGAGTACCGCGCTGGTCACGGTGCTGCCCTTTTCCAGTTCTGTCGAGAAACCCGCCGCGACCATGAGCTCCTGGATCGCCTTCGCCGTCGGCGCGTCGAACCTGAAGTTCCCTGCTCGCCAGACGCCGACGGCAATGCGCAGCGGCGTCCAGCCCGAATCGTTCGGCGAGTTCCACATCACGGGCAGCGCTCCGCGTTCAGCCAGCAGCTTCACGACGGCCGGCATCTGCTTGGTCGCTGCACCGTGCATCGCGGTGTTGCCGTTGGTGTCATAGGCGTTGACGTCGCCCCCGAGCTCCAGCGCGAGCTTGACGGCTTCGACGCATTCCGCCTCGGTGCCCGCGTCTTCCCCGGTCGATCGCGTGCCGAGCCCTGCTGCCGCCATGAGGGGAGTGGCGCTGTCCTCGTTCGTCGCCCTGGTATTGGCACCGAGCTCGGCCAGCAGGCGCATCATCTCGACATCGCAGGTCCTGGACGCCAAGAAGAACGGGGTGCCCCCGTTCAGGTTCAGGTGCGTCATCACCGATTCCCTGCGCCGTCCGCTCGCCTCGGCATTGATGTTCGCGCCCCGCGCCACGAGCCGTCGGACCATCTCGAGGCTGTTCATGGCGCCGGACCCCTGGGGCGTCGGATCGTTGCTGCCCTGACCCGGCTTACGCACCCACGACAGCTCGTGTAACGCGGTCCATCCCTGCGGGGCGAAGTTCGGGTCGGCGCCGGCCTCCAGGAGCGTCGCCGCGAGATCGAAATGCGCGTTGCTGACCGCCAGCATCAGCGCGCTCGGGCCGATTCCTTTCGGAGCTGCCACCGCCCTTCCGATGTTCGTCACCCGCGGGGGCGGGCCGCCGATGATGGTCTCGTCCACCTTCGCTCCACTGGCCAGGAGCGCGCGCACCACGCCGACCTGGCCCTCGCGCACGGCAAACAGGAACGGCGTCAGGCCTCCCTTCGAGCGGGCGTTGAGGTCCGCGCTGGCGGCAACCAGCGCCTGCACCGCCGCCACGTGGCCTTCCGCCGCGGCCCACATCAGCGCCGTCTGGCCTTTCCATTTTTCCGTCGCGTTGACGTTCGCGCCATGAGCGATCAGCGCGCTGACGGCCGGCGCGATGCCAGCCCGCGCCGCCAGCATCAGGGGTGTTTCACCTTCAGCCGACGCAAGGTTCGGATCGGCGCCGGCCTTTACCAACGCCTCGATGATGGCCGCGTTGCCATTGGTGCTGGCCAGGGCGAGGGGCGTCACGCCGTACCGGTTCGTTGCCTTGGCGTTGGCGCCGGCTCGAATCAGCAGGTCGGCGATCTCGAAATCGTTGGTGTAAGCGGCCCAGTGCAGCGCCGTCGATCCGTCGGGCTCCGGGACATTCACATCGGCGCGCTTCTGCACGAGCGCGCGAATCGCCGCCTTGTCCGCCTTCCTGACCGCATCCGTCACGGAGACCGGCGCAACGGCCGCATCACTGCCGCTGACGCACAGAAGCAAGCCCACCACGCATCCACCCAGACCGTTCAGGCGCATCATCGGTTTCCTCCGTCGGATTCAGAACTCGAGGCTCTCTATTCTATACCCTTCCAGGAGCGCAAGGGTGTGAAAGGGTTCTAGGGGTTCTAAAGGAGAGGTTGGTGATGTCCTAAACTTCCTGTAAAAGCAAAGAGGCGTTGGTATCCTCCTGGTGATTCAAACCAGTGGGCTCCGTTGGTAGCGGGGCCGGAGGAGATCAACGCCATGAAGAGAGTACCACCGAGCGTGCGATTGAAGGAAGAGATCGAAGGACTGCTGCGCGGCACCGGAGGCGCCATCGCCGGCGGAGGCGCCGATGGCCGGCTTCGTGCGGCAGTTGGCGCGCTACATCTTGCAGGTCTCGATCGAAGCGGAAGCCACGGCGTTTCTGGGGCGTGGGCACTACCGCCGTGGCGATCGCGTGCGCGCTGGCTGGCGCAATGGGTATGAGCCGAAACACGTGCAGAGCGAGGCGGGGCGTGTTGGACCTCGCGGTCCCGCAGCTCCGCGGCACCGATGAGCGATTTCAGCCCGCGGCGGTCGAGCGGCTGGGTACGCGGACGCCGGATCTCGAGGCCCTGGTTCGTGGCATGTACGTCCGCGGGCTGTCGACCCAGGACGTCAGCGCCCTGTATGCCGAGACCTTCGGCGCGAGTCGGTTGAGCAAGAGCACGGTGAGCCGCGTGACGCAGCAGCTCAATCAGGAGTTCGACACGTGGCGCCGACGCGACCTGAGTGATCTGCCGATCGTCTATCTGTTCCTCGACGGGCAGTATCACGCCGCGCGCCAGGGCACGAACGAGAAAGAGGGCGTGCTCTCGGCGTATGCGTTGCTCGAAGACGGGCGCCCGGTGCTGCTGCATCTCGACCTCGGCCCGCGGGAATCGAGCGATGCGTGGCTCAGTTTCTTGCAGGATCTCACGGCCCGCGGCCTCAAAGACCCGCTGCTCGTCGTGATGGACGGCGCCCCGGGCTTGGTTAAGGCGATCAAGCGCGTCTGGCCGCACACCTGCTCGCCAGCGGTGTCAGGTGCACAAAATGCGCAACATCCTGTCGAAGCTGCCGCGGATGATGCAGCCGAAGATGAAAACGCTGGTGCACCAGGTGTTCCGCGCGCCGAGCTACGCCGTCGCGATCAAGCGGGGCCGCGACCTCATCGCCCGGTTCAAGGATCGCTACACGGCGGCGATGGAGTGCTTGGAGCGGGACCTCGAGGAATGTGTCACCCATTTGCGCTTTCCCGAAGACCATCATCAGCGGATTCGCACGACCAATCGCCTCGAGCGGCTGAACGGCGAAAGTCGCCGACGCACCAAGGTGATTCCGCGCTTTCCCACCGAGCGCTCGTGCCTCACGCTGCTCTACGCCAGCTTGCGGACCGCGTCCAAGCATTGGCGTGGCATCCCGATGACGGCGTCGACCCTGCGCCAACTGCAGCAACTCCGGGCGACGCTCACGCCGCTCAGGAAGGAGGAAGACAGCCGTCGCGTAAATGCGAGAGGAGGCCATCCAACGCCTCACTCTTTTACAGGAAGAATGGGACTTGACCAGAGGTTCTGCGCGACGCTCAGCGCGCCGAGGAAAAAATCTCAGCTGTACACCGGGTGCGTGGTGTATAACGAACGCATTCCGGACCGACGACACTGGAGCTGTCCGATGAACGGGCGCTTATGAGCAACCGAATGAGATTTCTCTCGATCGCGGCACTGCTGGCCTTGACCGCGGTCCCGCAGGCGCAAGCGCCACTGACCATTCCGAACGGCCTGCCGTCCTGGGCGTTCAATATCCCGGACAAGGATGCAGCCCCCTCGAGTGGAAGCGACTGGCCCGATCCGCCTGCCGGGCAGCAGCAAGGAGTTCGACGCCAAGGCGGTGGCGAGCAACGCCACCCCTCCGGACTGGTTTCCGGATGAACACCCCCCCGCGCCCCGGATCGTGAAAGGGGAAGCCGGGGTCGCCCTGCCGGCCTGCGGCGCGTGCCATCTCATGTCGGGACAGGGGCATCCCGAGTCCGCCGATATCGCCGGCCTCCCTGTCGAGTACTTCATCCGCCAGATGAACTACTTCAAGAGTGGAGCCCGGAAAGAAGAGACGCGGATGGGCCCGATTGCCAGAGCGGTCTCCGATGAAGATGTGCGGCAGGCGGCGGAGTATTTCGCGGCCATCAAGCCCATTCCCTGGGTGAAGGTGATCGAAACGAGCACGCCGCCGAAGACCTTCGTCAGCATCGCGGCACGCCATCGCCTCGTGGTTCCGGGCGGCGGCACGGAGCCCATGGGCCATCGCATCGTCCAGATTCCGGAAGATCCATTCCGAACCGACCAGCGCGATCCTCACTCGCCATTTCTGGCGTACGTGCCGCCCGGCAGCATCGCGAAGGGCGAGGCGCTCGTCAAGACCGGCGGCTCCGGCAAGACCATTTCATGCGGCATCTGCCACGGCGACGACCTGAAGGGTCTCGGCGAAGTGCCCAGGCTCGCGGGCCTGCAACCGGTATACATCGCACGGCAACTCATCACGATGCAAAACGGCACGAGCGCCGGCAAGGCCGCCGCGCTGATGAAGAAAGTCGTGTCCAACCTTTCCGAGGACGACATCATCTCGATCTCGGCCTACCTGGGGTCGCTTCCACCGCGGTGAACAGGAGGCCGGCCGTTCGCGCGTGGCGTGGATCGTCAATGTGTCGGGCGGCGTGATCCTGACGGTCTCTCGTGAGCCAGTCACGCGCCATCCAACCACAACCCGCCGACCGACCCGGCGATGACTGGCCGATGTATCGCGGCAGTTATGCGGGGATCGGGTATTCGCCGCTGACACAGATCCATCGTCAGAACGTGGCGAAGCTCACGCAAGCGTGGACCTATCAACTGCAAGGCGACGCACCCGCAGCCGCCGAGAAGGTCGGCCCTGGCGGGGTGAACTCGCAAGCCACGCCCATCGTCGTGGACGGCGTCATGTATCTGCCCGCCGCGGGCCGCATCGTGGCGATCGAACCCGACACCGGCAGGGAGATCTGGCGATACCCGGTCACCGGTGGCGCGCCTTCACGTCGTGGCGTGGCGTATTGGCCAGGCGAGGGCAGCAATCCGCCGCGCGTCGTCTTCGCAGCGGGCCGACGGCTGATTGCGCTCAGCGCCAAGACCGGCGCGATCGACCGTGGGTTCGGCGAGTCCGGCGAAGTGGATATGGGGGTGCCGTACAACTCGGTCCCGCTCATCTACAGGAACATCGTCGTCGTCGGAGCCAACACGCCGCCGGGAACCATCGGCGGGATCGGCAACGCCCGAGCCTTCGATGCCCGCACGGGCGCGAAACTCTGGGAGTTCAGCTCAGTACCGCAACCAGGTGACGTCGGTCACGACACGTGGGAAGGCGACAGCTGGAAGGGTCGCTTCGGCGTCAACGCGTGGCCCTTCTACTTCACCGTGGACACCCAGCGCGGCCTTCTGTACCTGCCGCTTGCGTCGCCGATCGCCGGCGTCTACGGAGGCGACCGGAAAGGCGCCAACCTCTTCGGCAATTCCGTGGTCGCCGTGGATGTGCAGACCGGCAAGTACAGATGGCATTTCCAAACCATCCATCACGACCTCTGGGACGCCGACCCGCCCGCGCCACCGGCGCTATTCGACATCGTGAGAAATGGACGCGCAGTCCCCGTTCTCGCGCTGACGACCAAATCCGGGTATCTGTACATCCTGAATCGCGAAACAGGCCAGCCAGTCTTCGGCGTGGAAGAGCGTCCGGTGCCCAAGAGTGATGTGCCGGGCGAACTCGCCTATCCCACGCAACCCATCCCCGTGAAGCCGACAGGTCTGGCGCGCGTCGACTACCACGCAGCGGATGT
Source organism: uncultured Acidobacteriota bacterium (assembly GCA_963745495.1). Classification (GTDB taxonomy): domain Bacteria; phylum Acidobacteriota; class Vicinamibacteria; order Vicinamibacterales; family CAVVIG01; genus CAVUXJ01. The sequence continues at coordinate 130,014 of CAVUXJ010000004.1, read as the reverse complement.
CGTCACCGCGTCGGACACGACGCCCGAGCACGCCCGCGCCTGCGCGGAGCTCATCGAGAAAAGCGGAGGCGTCCACAATGCCGGTCCGTTCACGCCGTGGCGATACCGCGCCGCGAGCGATCCGCCGCAGACCACGCTGGTGTTTCCCGGGGGCCTTGGTGGCCCGAATTGGGGCGGGGCGGCATTCGATCCCAACACCAAGTACGCCTTCGTGATGACCCAGGACGTCGGCGCCCTCGGCTGGATCCAGCCGGCCAAGCCGGGCTCGCCCATACCCTACGAAAAGGCAAGCCCTGGACGCACCACCTTCGACGTGCGGATAGGCGATCAGAATTGGCCGTGCCAGAAACCGCCATGGGGCCGCCTGACAGCGGTGAATGCGGCGACGGGCGACATCGCGTGGCAAGTGCCGCTCGGCATCACCGAACAACTTCCGGCAGGGAAACAGAACACCGGACGACCCGCCCTGGCGGGTGCCATCGTGACTGCCGGGGGCGTGTTGTTCATCGCGTCCACCGATGACAATCGCTTCCGTGGGCTCGATGTGAAGACCGGCCGGCAATTGTGGGTCACCACGCTCGAGCGGAGAGGCAACGCCAACCCGATCACCTATCGCGGCAGGACCGGCAAGCAGTACGTGGCGATCGTCGCCACCGAGACGCTGGCGGCTTACGCGCTGCCGTAAAAGACACTCTCGCGATTCGACGTTCTACGTTCTACGTTCCCGTTGACCACGAAGGACGCGAAAAGAGTTCTTGTATTCGTGCTCTTCGTGTCGTTCGTGGTTGACGTTGTTTCGTGCTTTCGTCTTCGTGGCCAATGTTGTCGGGATCTAGAATCGGAACAGACGATTGACCTTGACGACGAACGCCCGATTCCTGAGCTCGGGAAACCCCTTGGGCACCATCTCGCGGCCGTCGCTGTAGACGACGAACATCTCGCTGCCGGGTCGGTACTCCCAACGGAACCGGGCATTCGTGCCGAGCGTGCTGAGGCTCGAGTTGTACTGGATGAGCACGCTCATGAACATCCGTGGCGAGACCATGTAGGTGGAGCGCGCGCTCACGACCGTACTGGTGAAGGCTCCCCACGGCAAGCTGACCCAGTTGGCGGAAACGCTCGGCTCGATCTGAAATTGGGACGACAGCACGACCCGCGCGCCGGAGAAGCCGATCGTCCGCTTCGTCCCGTCATAGAGCGAGCCTTCCTGGTACGAGAGTGTCCCTGCGATCTTGCGCTGCTGACCAAACAGGTAGGACACCACACCGGACTGGTAATCGTAGCCACCGACCGGCACCACGACGCCGGGCGCGATCGGAAACGGCCGTGGGATGAGCTCGTAGTCGTTCAAGTAACGCAGCGTCAGATTGTCGCCGCTCTGTAACTGGACCGCAAACGAACCCTGAGCCTCGCGCATCTCTGGTGTGCCGGCACCGTCCTCGAAGTACTCGAAGCTGCCCAGATACACGAACCTGCGCACCGCCTTCATGTGCGTTCTGGCCGGACGCGGGCTGAACCGCGCCTCCCCGTACTGCCGCGTGAAATCGGTCCGCCGCAGAAATCCGACCTCGGGGTTGAAGCCGCCTCCGACGTACAGATGCTCGAGCTGCGCGCCATAGCGGTCGGTGTTGTAGTCGAAGTGGCCCAGGTAGCTGGCGTCGTCGCGCCGGACCTCAGGCGTGCGGGTCCGGGCGACATACCCATTGAGGTTCACGCTGCGCGACGCGGAGTACAAGGCATCGATCCCGAACGTCTCGCCCGCTCCCCTGTCGCCTTGCGTCTCGTCGCGCCGCGTGTAGAGCACGCCGATGTTGCTCCGTCGGAAGATGTCGCGCTTCACTCGCAGCACGGTGAAATTCGTGGGTCGCGCGGCTGCCGCGACCTCCTCATCCGTTTGGATGTTGAGCACCCCGATCGAATAGGCCCCGGTCTTGCCGGTCATCCGTCCGCCGCCCCTGATCGGTACCGGACGTCCGTTGTTGAGCCCGATGCGGCGGCTGAAGAACAGCACCGGCGTGTTGTTGGTGACACTGATCCCACCGCCGCCCGCCGAAACCCCGACCCCGCCGAATCCGAAAATGCCCTGACCTTCAAGAAAGAAATCCCGGCGCTCGGGAAAGAAGAGGTTGAACCGCGTCAGGTTGACCTGCTGGAGGTCGTCTTCGACTTGCGCGAAATCGGTGTTGTAGGTCAAGTCGAGCGTCAGACTCTTCGAAAGGCCATACTTCACGTCGAAGCCGACATCGCCGTTGCCCTCGTTGACAAACGACGGGCTCGCGTCCTGATCGGTGCGGACGCCGGTGATGGCGTACGGCTTGATCTCGACGTTCTTGCCGCTGGCCGGGACCTCGAGGCCGACGATCGTGGCCGCGAGCGAAACCGCCCACATCCCTGTATTGCCGAGAAACGCCGGCACCAGCGTGAGAAACGACGTCTCGTTTTTCCACCGCACCTCACGCCTGACCTGAATGCCCCACTGCTGATCCGACCCGGGCTTGTAGCGCAGCGATTTGAACGGAATCACGAACTCCGCGATCCAGCCGTTTTCGAATCTGGCGGTTCTCGCGTCCCAGACCGTGTTCCAGTCGATGTTGTTGGCGGATTCGTCGGTGACCGCCGAATCGCGGAGGCCGCCCAACGAGCTCGACATGAACAGCAGTCCGTTCCGCTTGTCACCGAACGTGTCCAACGTGATGCCGAAGCTTTCGTTCTGAACGATCCCGCTCGCATCGCGGCGCATCTCGTTGGCGACCTCGCGGTCGGGAGCCGAGTCCCAACAACGGGCGGAAATGTAGAGGTTTCCCGCATCGAACAGAATCCACACGTCCGTCTGCTCGGTCGCGAGCTCGCCTTCGCGGGGCTCCTGCTGGATGAAATCACGGATAGGCGGCACTGTCGTGTAGACGCTTTCGTCGAGTCTGCCGTCCAGGACGAGGGGCTCGGAAATGCGCACGGCTCTGACGATGGCGGCGCCTTCGGCGCCGCGCGAGATGGTGGCCGGCGGCAGCGGCGGAGACGGAGGCGCGGCGCCGCTCCCCGCTTGGCCGGCGACAAGCGGCGGGGCGCACAGCAGAAAAAATGCGATCGTCAGGCTGGCGAACCCGGGGCGTCTGGTCATTCGAGCCCGTGATTATAAGTCTCCTTCTGAGACTCCCTCAGCACGGTTTTGCTCTTTCGTGCGCGCCGTCTCGACCGGCAGCCTCCCGTTGGCAAATGGCGCGTCCGCGAGCATCGCCGGATACAATGGTGATGTGCCCGCGCGAGTCCCGACGCTGAGGTAGCGGAGGCGATCGAATCAACGGTTGAACCGGTTTCTTGCCGTCCGTTCCTGGCAGCGTCCGAGAGCGCTTCCAATCAGATGAGGAGCCAATTGCCATGACGTCCTGGACACCACTATTCGCCATGCTGCCCCTCTCCGCAGTCATGACTCTTGCGGCCGCTGCGCCCACGCCGCAGCCGCCGGCGTCAGAAGCGCGTTTGGGAGGCGGAGGACCAGCCGGTTCCTCGTTTTACGATCTGAGAACCACTTCGCTGCTTGGGGAGCCCGCCGACCTGGGATCGTATCGGGGCAAAGTGACGCTGGTGGTGAACGTCGCGAGTGAATGCGGCTATACGCCGCAGTACGCAGGGCTCGAGAAGTTACATCGTGAGCTCTCGGGAAAGGGCTTCGCCGTGCTGGGCTTCCCCAGCAACGACTTCGGCGGCCAGGAGCCGGGCACCGCGAAGGAAATTGCCACGTTCTGCCGGCTGACCTACGACGTCACCTTCCCGATGTTTGCCAAGGTCTCGACCGTGGCCGGTCCCAGCCAATCGCCGATATACAAGTTCCTGGGGGCATCGGGGCACCTGCCCGCGTGGAATTTCAGCAAGTACGTCGTCGGCAAGGATGGCAAGGTCGTCGCGTTCTTCCCGAGCGACATCACGCCGGAGGCGCCCGCCCTCCGCAACGCGATCGCGAAGGCGCTTGGATCCCGGTGATGAGGAGACGACTGCTCTCGGCGGCGCTCGTGGTGGTCGGCGCCGCCGTGGTCGCCGCCGATGAAGGGATGTGGCGGTTCGATCAGCTGCCGGCCGGCGCCGTGAAGAGTCAGCACGGCGTGACGCTCACGGCCTCGGACCTCGAGCGGCTGCAGCGCGCGCCCGTCCGCATCCTCGGCGGCGACGGGGCCGGGACCGGGACGTTTGCCTCGGCCAACGGCCTGATTCTGACCAATCATCACGTGGCGCTCGATTGCATTCGCACATCGACGCTCGCGGAACAAGCGAAGAACGGGGCGGAGAACCTGATCGAGTCGGGGTTCACCGCGAAATCGCCGGCCGACGAATTGGCGTGCAAACGCTTCCGGGCACAGGTCGAGCGGAGCGCGCAAGACGTCACGGCGACGATGGACGCGGCTGTCAGTCCAGGCATGGACATCGCGGCCCTCCAGCGGGCGCGTCAAGCGGTGCGGCTGGAGATCGAGCGCGACTGCCAGAAGGAACGGGGGCCGAATTTTTCCTGCAGCGTCGTGGACTTCAATAGCGGCGCTCGCACGTTGTTGATCGTCTACGAGGAGTTCAAGGACATCCGTCTCGTCTACGCCCCGGAGAAGCAGCTGGGCTACTTCGGCGGCGACGAAATGAACTTCCGCTTTCCGCGCTACGTGGCCGACATCTCAATCCTTCGCGCGTACCAGGGGACCGATGGGTCGCATGCCGAGTTCGACCCGGCCCACGTGCCCGTCAGGCCGGACAGCTATCGTCCGATCGCCATGGAAGAAGTGCGGGAGGGCGATTTCACGCTGGTCGCCGGCTTCCCCGGCAACACCAATCGGTATCGAGAGAGCCTGTCGGCCAGCTACAACCTGCGCAAGGGTATTCCGGATCAGATTCGCAGCCTCGAGGAAGAGCTGCGGATCCTGCGCCGGCATGCGGCCGCCGATCCCAAGATTCAAGTGATTCTGCAGAGCCGTATCTTCGGTCTCGCGAACTCCCTGAAGTACGAGCAGGACCTGCTCACCGCGTTGAAGGCCAGCGACGTCGTCGCCGGACGCCAGCGCCGCGAACGCGATTTCATGCGCTTTCTCGACACCCGGCCCGATCTCAAGCCGCTGTATCGGCGATGTGATCGACGCTCAGGCCGCGGTCTACGCCAACGACGTCGAGGCCCGTGCCGAGCTCGACGCCGCGCTGAACTGGATCCAGAAATCCAGCGTCGTGAGCTACGCCTCGGCGCTTCATGAATTTGCCGCGGCGCGCGCGCAGGCCTCCGATCGCGATCGTGATCCGCAGTTTCAGGAGAGGAACTGGCCACGGGTCCGGGAAAGCCTGCTCGACGATGAGCCGCTCGTGCCCGCTCTCGAGGAGGACCTGCTGACGGAGGGCTTCACGAGGGCGCTGAAGCTGACGGGCGATCAGGCGATTCCGGCGGTCCAGCGGCTGGTCGAACGCCTTGCGCGCGACGGTGCGGCGCCGAACCCGCGGGATCTCGCGAGAGCCGTCCTCGCGGAGTCGAGCCTGTCGTCGCCGGCTGGCCGGAAGCCGCTTCTGGACGCGCCACTGGCCACCTTCGAGTCCTCCACCGATCCGGCGATCGTGTTCGCCCGCGATCTCGCGAGCTCGCTCTCGGATCTTCGCGCGCGCGTCCGCATCCTGAACGAGAAGATTCTCGGGAACCGATCGCGTTTCGCCCGGGGCCTGCAGGCCTGGCGGGGGGAGACGATGTATCCCGATGCGAACCTGACGTTGCGTGTGAGCGCCGGGAAGGTGTCGGGGCTCGTGGATTCGAAAGGCGTTCGCGTGCCGTTTGCCACGCGCTTCGGCGATCTGTTCGCGCTGGCCGAGCGGCGCGGCAACACGGGCGACTTCGCGCTGCCTCCGAGGCTGCTCGCCTGGCGGCAACGCATCGGCGATGCCGCGTTCAAGTCGAAGTACGCCAGCATGATCGTCGACTTCATCTCGACGAACGACATCACGGGCGGCAACTCGGGCAGTTCGACGTTGAACCGGCGTCTCGAGATCGTCGGCCTGATCTTCGACGGCAACGAAGAGTCGATCGCGAGCGACTGGGTGTATAACGGCGCGGCGGGGCGTGCGCTGAGCACCAGTCTGCGATTCGCGCTCACGATCGCGCGCGAGGTGCACGGCGCCGGGTGGATCGTCGACGAGTTGCTGAACCCTGCCAGTCCGCTGTCCTCCAAGGCCGCAGCGCTCCAGAACAATGACGCGCTTCGCCAGGCGTTTCGTTAGAACGGGCCTTCTGCGTGGAGGCCTGGTGATCACCCTGGCGGCCTGCGCCTGCCAGCGCGGACCCGCAGGCGTCCGGATCGACGGCCGCCAAGCCCGAGGCACCAGTGACCGACCCGTCCGAGCCCGCCCGCGACATCCACTCGTTTGCCAGGCCGGCGGATGCCCGCGTGACGCATGTCGCGCTCGACCTGCGAGCGAATTTCACCGACAAGCGGCTCAGCGGCACGGCGACGCTCACCCTCGAGCGGCGACCGGGCGCGACCGAGCTCGTGCTGGACACTCGCGACCTCGATATCCTGCGGCGTCGCGGATCGCGGCGGCGCCGCGCTGATGTACGCACTGGCCGACCCCGATCCGATCCTTGGCCGCGCGTTGACGGTGACGCTCCCCGCACAATCGAACGCGATCGTCGTGAGCTACCGGACGGAGCCCGCGGCCGCCGCGCTGCAGTGGCTCGCGCCGGCACAGACGGCGGGAACACGGCTTCCGTATCTGTACTCGCAGGGCCAGGCGATCCTGACCCGCACATGGATTCCTACGCAGGATAGTCCGGGGATTCGACAGACCTACGAGGCGCGCATTACGGTTCCACGGGACCTCCGCGCCGTGATGAGCGCCGAGTCGCTCACGCCCGAGGGCGTGCTCGCTGGCGACGATCGGACCTTCGAGTTTCGATTGACCCAGGCCATTCCGCCGTACCTCATCGCGCTGGCCGTCGGCGACATCCAATTCCAGTCGCTTGGCTCACGCAGCGGCGTGTACGCCGAGCCACCGGTGCTGAAGGCGGCAGCGTTCGAGTTCGCCGACCTCGAACAGATGGTGAAGACGGCCGAGTCGCTGCTCGGTCCGTACCGGTGGGGCCGCTACGACCTGCTCGTGCTGCCGCCGTCATTTCCATTCGGCGGCATGGAAAATCCACGGCTGACCTTCGCCACGCCGACGGTGATTGCCGGCGATCGCTCGCTCGTCTCGCTCGTCGCCCACGAGCTGGCCCATTCATGGTCCGGCAACCTGGTGACGAATGCGACGTGGAGCGACTTCTGGCTGAATGAAGGCGTGACGACGTACGTCGAACGCCGAATCATGGAGGCGCTGTACGGCTCGGAGCGCGCGCAGCATCCTCGAAGTGCTCGGGTGGCGTGAGCTCCAGGACGAAATCAAGCGGCTCGGCGGACCTTCGTCACCCGAGACGGTGCTGCACATCGACCTGAAAGGGCGTGACCCGGACGATGGAGCGACGCAGATTCCGTACGAGAAGGGCGCCGCCCTGCTTCGCTTGATCGAGCAGACGGTGGGGCGCCCGGCCTTCGACGCGTATCTGCGATCGTACATCGACCGGCACGCATTCCAGTCGATGACGACCGCTGCGTTCCTGGCGGATCTGCGCGCGCATCTGATTCGCGGCGATTCGGCGCTCGAGGCGAAGCTGCTACTCGACGATTGGGTCTACAAGCCCGGGCTGCCGGCTAACGCGGTCGAGCCCGGCTCGGAGGCGCTGGAACACGTGCGGGCCGACGCGGCCGCATTCGCGGCGGGGGCGCCGGCCGCCTCGCTGAAAGCCAAGGCGAGCGGGTGGAGCACGCAGGAGTGGCAGTACTTCCTCGGCAACCTGCCCGACACGCTGTCGCCGATGCAGCTCGCCGATCTCGACAAGACGTTTGGTCTCACGCGGACCGGCAACAGCGAGATGCTCTTTGCGTGGCTCCGAATCGCCATCCGCCATCACTACGAGCCCGCCATGCCGGCGCTCGAGCGGTTCCTGACGACCCAGGGACGACGAAAATTCCTGAGGCCGCTCTTCGAGGAACTGAACGCCCAGCCATGGGGACAAGCTGAGGCGAGGCGGATCTACGCGCGCGCGCGCCCGCTCTACCATTCGGTCGTCGACCTCGACGCTCGATCCAATCCTGCGCTAGTCAGAGGTTTCGGTTGATAATGTGACCGTCGCCGCTCCGGCAGTCGTCCGGACGGCCATCGGTGGAACGGCCAACTGGATTCAACCATCTCGACACAAGGAGGTTTTCCGATGATTCGCAACTCGGCCCGCTTCGCGGCGATGCTCCTCAGCACCTGCTGGTTCTGGCGGGCTTCGCTTTCCAACCGTCGCTCGCCCAGACACCGGCCGCCGGTCCTGTCGCCCTGACAGGTGCACGCCTCATCGACGGCACCGGAGGCGCGCCGCTCGAGCAGGCCACGGTGCTCATCAGGAACGGCCGCATCGAAGCCGCTGGCGCGGCGTCGGCCGTGACGATCCCCGCGGGAGCGGTCCGCGTCGATCTATCGGGCAAGACGATCATGCCAGGGCTCGTCAACGCGCACGGCCACCTGAGCGCGGATCAGTCCACCAAGCCGACCCGCGACAAGCTGGCCGGTCAGCTCCGCGTGTACGCCGACTACGGCGTCACCACGGTGGTCGTCCTCGGGACCGGCCGCGACGATCTGCCAGACGCCGTCAAGCTGCGCGACGAACAAGAGAAGGGAACGCTCGATCGTGCCCGAGTGTATCCCGCCGGCCAGTCCATCAGAGATCTGAAGACGGCAGAGGAAGCGCGGACAAGGGTCGATACCTACGCGGACCAGAAAGCGTCCCTCATCAAGATCCACATCACCGGCGGCCCGAACGACATGACGCCCCCGGTCTACGGCGCCCTCATCGAGCAGGCCCACAAACGGGGCCTCAGGGTCGCAGCGCATCTGTACTATCTGAAGGACGCGAAGGGTCTACTGGACGCGGGCGTCGACGTCCTCGCTCACGGCATCCGCGATCAGGACGTCGATGCGGCCTTGATTGCGGCCATGAAGAAGCGCAACGTCGGATACATTCCCACCTTCACCCGCGACCTGGCGGTGTTCGTGTACGACTCGACGCCGGCGTTCTTCAAGGATCCGTTCTTCGTGCGGCATGAGGACGCCTACCGCAGGGAGATGACGATGATCAGCGATCCCGCGCTGCAGGAGAAGACGCGAAACAGCAAGGAAGCCGCGACCATCAAGGTGGCGCTGCAGCAGGGCAGCCGCAACATGAAGACGCTGTCCGATGCAGGCATCACGATCGCGATGGGAACCGACACGGGCACGAATCTCGGTCAATGGCAGGGCTACTTCGAGCACGTGGAGCTCGAGTACATGGTCAAAGCCGGCCTGACGCCGATGCAGACGCTCGTGGCCGCCACCGGTGGCGCGGCAAAAGTGATGAAGCTCGACCAGCTCGGGTACGGTCCAGAAGGGGAAATGGGCCGATCTGCTGGTGTTGAACGCGAATCCGCTGACCGACATCAAGAACACGCGCCAGATCCACTCGATCTGGATCGCCGGCCGGCAGCTGACGAACGTGCCCTGAAAACCGGCACACGATCGTGATCAGAGGGAGTCACCCGATGCGCCAGCTTGCTGCGTGTCTATTGGTTGTCGCCGCGTTCACGGCGTCTGTTGCCGTGCAGGGACGGAAGACGTTCGATATCTACTCGATCGACGTGGAGGGTGGCGGGGCCACCCTCTACGTGTCGCCCTCGGGGGCATCCGCGCTGATCGATACGGGCTACCAGAGCAACGGCCGTGACGCCGAGCGCATCATCGCCGCCGCCAAGGATGCGGGCCTCACGCAAATCGACTACCTGATCACGAGTCACTACCATGGCGACCACATGGGCGGTCTCGCCGAGCTCGCCTCGCGGTTCCCGATCAAGCACCTCGTCGATCATGGGCCGAACAGCACCCCTCAGAGCTCCGGCACCGCGTTCATTCAGGGATACATGGAGCTCGCCGGCAAGCTTGCTCGCACGTCGGTGAAGCCCGGCGACAAGCTTCCGATTGCCGGACTCGATTGGCTCGTGGTGGCGTCCGACGGCCAGCTGCTCTCGAAACCGCTGCCGGGCGCCGGCAGGCCGAACCCGGCATGCGCGGGTTTTCAGAAGCAGGAAGAGACCAACTTCGAAGATTTCCATTCGGTCGGGAGCATCATCTCGTTCGGAAAGTTCCGGATCGCCCACCTGGCGGATCTGACCGTGAACTATGAATTCCAGCTGATGTGCCCGAACAACCCGCTGGGCACCGTAGACGCGTGGATCGTGTCCAACCACGGGCAGCCCCGATCGGGCTCGGCCGTGCTCGCGCATGCCCTGCAGCCACGGGTGGCGATCATGAACAATGCCGCGCGCAAGGGCGGTGTCCCCGATGTGATGAAGATCGTCTATTCGATTCCGAATCTCGAGGACGTGTGGCAGCAGCACTTCTCGCTCCTCGGCGGACAGGAGTATGCCGTGCCCGGAATGTTCATCGCCAACGCGCCTCGATGAGCAGTCGGACACCGTACCGGTGGCGCCGATGGCGCCGGCGCCGCCCGGCGGGACCGTTCCACCGCCACCAGCGCACAACGGGCGGGCGTTCTGGATCAAGCTGTCGGCGCAACAGGACGGAACGTTTACGGTGACGAACAGCCGGAACGGCTTCGGCAAGACCTATCGAGCCAGGAGCGGCACGTAGCCAGGTTGCTGCAATAGCCAGCAACCTGAAGCTGAAGACACGTCGACACGGACACGTTAGATCCGCGCGGGTCCCGTAATCCCTCAGGGCTGGCGAGTCAGGGACGAGTTGCCAATGGTTGGGCTCTGACCGAGCTGCTCGTACCAGAAACCGTCCGCGGGGCGATCGAGCCTGCGGAGGTAGAGGCTCTGCGGCTGCTTGCGGGACAGGCTGCCGCTGACCACGACGCGATCGCCCGGCTTGAGGGTGTCGGCCGTGACGCCGATCTCGGCAAGCTCGTTCAGGTTGTCCATCTCGAGCCGCCACGGTTGCGCCCTGCCGGCACCATCCTTGACATCAATCAGCAGAATCGGATGCGGATGGACGAACTGAAACCGCGCGACGATGCCTTCGATGGTCGCCGGCCGGCTGCTATCGTAGATACTGGCAATCGAATGATGCGCGTGCGCCGCCACGCCCATCAGGGCGATTGCCGCGGCGCACGACAGCATCCGTCGCAACCGGATCCTTTCTGACATGGAGACAGGTCAGGCCGACAACTCGTCGAACACGATGCCGACCGTGTTGCCGAGCGTGAAGCGCCCGACGGCGCGGATGTCCTCGAACCCCGGAAGCGACTCGCGCTTCGCCAGTTCTGCCTTGGACTGTCCCTTGGCGATGCCCTTCTGCACGTAGTCGAGCACGGCGGTGTAGTAGTCCCGGAAGTGCAGGACCTCGGCCTTGTCCACCACGAAGCCGAGGTCGTCGCCACCGTTGTGCCCCGTGACGTACAGCGTATCGGCGGGGAAAGCGGCCGAGACCCTCTCCAGCCACACCAGCCAGTTGCGGACCGACCCGCCGACCTCGCGATCGATGTTCGGATGGCGCTTGTTGTACAGGAGGTCGCCCATGGATGCGACGTGGGCCTCTTCGAAGAACGCCACCGTGTCGCCGCTGGTATGGCCGGGACCATGATGCACCAACGACAACGTCACCTTGCCGAAGGACTGCCGCCACTTGTCCTTGTAGGTCGTGTCGGCATAGACCTGCGGCGGCGCGTTGGGAGCCTCGGCGAGCTTCCGCTGCAGGATCGGCAGGCGCTCGTGCGCGATGATCATCTTCGCGGCCGGCTTGAGCACGGGATTGCCGCCGGTGTGATCGCCGTGATAGTGCGTGTTGACGACGACGTCGATCTGGGGGCGCTTGGTGCGCGTTTTCAGACCGTCGAGCAAGACCTGTCCGGAATCGATCATCTGGCTGTCGACAATGAGGACGGCGTCGGGCGAGATCGCCCAGGTCGTCGTGCCGCCCTTGCACAGGAAGGTGCCGACGCCGCTGCGCAGCTCCTTGAACGTGCCGACGAGCGGCTTTTCCTGACCGAACAGAGGGCCTGACCGGAATGCACCGGCCAGGGCAAGAGACGAGGTCGTCAGAAACTCACGACGATTCCACTTCATGTTGAACGTCTCCTTGAGGAAGGTGCCGGGGGACGACCGACGTGTGTCGCTCGCCATCTCGCCGAAGCGCTTCGCATGGAGTCAAGGCTGGACATCAACCCTGTTCTCCCTAGGGACGAGTGCAGCGCCCATAATGCCACAGTCCGGGCGATTGCGTGGAACAAACGCCTGGAGGAATTTCAGTTCAGATTTCAGATTTTCCAACAACCGGCGGGCTCAGGCGCACGGTCTCCGGCACGTGCCCCCGCTTGTACACCATGAAGGTGCGCTTGAACTCGATGACCACGGTTCCGTCCTGGTTGAAGCCGGTGCTTTTGATCCGGACGATTCCCGCGCTCGCTCGCGACTTCGACTCCCGCTTCTCCAGTACTTCGCTCTGCGAGTAGATGGTGTCGCCCTCGAAGACGGGGTGCGGCAGGCGCACCTCGTCCCAGCCGAGATTCGCGAGGACGTTTTGCGACACGTCCGCGACCGACTGGCCGGTGACGAGCGCGAGGGTGAAGGTCGAATTGACCAGCGGCCGCGCGAATTCGGTCTTGGCCGCATACGCGTGATCGACGTGAATCGGATTGGTGTTCTGGGTCAGCAGAGAAAACCAGGTGTTGTCGGCGGCCAGAATCGTTCGCCCGAGCGGATGGCGATAGACGTCCCCGACCTCGAAGTCTTCGTACACGCGTCCTGTCCAGCCTTGTTTGACGGTCACAGCGTGGATCCTCCTGATGCCGAGCGAATCAACCTCCGGGAGTCCGGGCGAAAAGGATCCAGTGTAGTATTCACCTTTCAATCCCGGCGGACAACATGAGGAGCGTCGCGGCGATGCACAGAATCATTCTCCCGGTGGTGTTGGCGGCCGCGCTCGTCGGCTGTGACAGACAAGAAGCCTCCGTCAGCATGGCTGCCTCGACGAGCTCGCCCTCGAACGTGGAAGACAACCTCGTGCTGGGCGCCGCAGTCGATGCCGAGACCGAGAAGGACATTCTCCAGCTCGACGCGGAGGAGAACGAAGCCAGCGGCAAGGGCGACACGGAGGGCATGATCGACCGCATGCTCGCCGACGACACGCTGCTGATCAACGCAACCGGACGCATCGTCACCAAGCCTCAACTCATGGCCAGCATTCGCCACGAGTTCCAGAAAGACCCGAAACGGGCGGCCACCGCGCCGCGGCCCAGACACGATGAATTCTGGATGAGGCGCTTCGGAGACGTCGTGGTCGCAGGCGGACGCAGCACCACGGTGAATGCCGACAAGTCGTTCGGGCCGATGCGCCGATACATGGCGGTCTTCGCCAAACGGCGAGGCCAGTGGTTCGTCCTCGGCCGGCAGGTGATCCCCATCGACCACAAGCGTCCGCCGGACTCTCCCGAGACGCGTGCCGTCATGGCGAAGGCGCAGTCCTCGCCCACGAACACGATCGTCCTTGGCGTCGAGCCGGAGCCCGATCTCCGGGACCAGATCAACAAGCTCGCGATCGCGCAGAACGACGCCAATTTCATCGGCGACGGCGAGCATCTGATGCGCGACCGCCTGCTTGCCGACGATATCCTGTGGGTCACCCCGACCGGTCATGTGCAAACGAAGACCGAGTACCTGGCCGCGGTTCGCGCGGCATTTGCAAAGAACCCGAACCGGAAGGCCGACGGGCTGGTCAACAAGCACGACGACTTTACCGTGAGGCGCTTCGGCGACCTCGTCATCCAGCTTGGTCGCAGCACAACCGTCAATCCGGATATGTCTGCCGGACCTCAGAGACGATACATGAACGTGTTTCTCAACCGGCGCGGGCAATGGTGGCTGATCGCTCACGGGCCGACCCCGATCGTGTCCTGATCGAGGGACCCAACGCGGTCGGTGTGAAACGCAGTACTCAGTCGACCGCGAAGCAATAAAACAACCCGGCGCCGCCTGTGCTTTGCAGGTCCTGCTGGCTGCACCCGCGCGAAGGGTGCACTGAATTCCACGAATTCACGCCCTGCCCCTGGCCTTTCCGGTCGTGATGCCCGACCTGAGCGCGACCCGTCCCGCTCGACGTCCAGTTGCGGCACGTCAAATCCTCGTTGCCGCGAAACGCGGTGCCGTCGGGCTGCGAGCCGGTGAGGATGTCGTGCCTGTTAGGCGTGTCGCCCACCCCGTTGATCGGATCGAGCCGTTCGGTGACGGCCGTCTCCTTGGTGATCGGGTTTCAGCGCCATGAAGCTGTGCGAGGTCTGCCGCGATGAGCGTGCCCTCGGCGTTGTACCACGGACCCTTGCCGATCCGGTCCCGCGCATTCACCGCCGGCTCCGTTTGTGACGCGACCGTGCTGAGATAGGCGCGCCACGTGTGGTCCCCCGCCCCCTCGGCTTTCGCGAGCGCCTGGCAGTGAGCGTCGGCTCCAGCCAGCCCGCCAAGGTCCCCGCCCTTCCCGCTTCCCCTGCTCGTGACGAAGAACTTCATCACGGATTTGGCGCCACCCATCGGAAGAGACTGAGGAACACCCTGTGGATTCGCCGACGGCGTCTTTTCTGCGGGTATCTGGGCCTCGTTGGTCTGGCTGCAGGCAACGAGGAGCAGGACCGCGCCGCCGAGAACGTACAGCCTACGAAGGCACGCCACTCTGCCGATCCATGTCATCTCTGTACCCCGTCGATATTCTAAAAGATTTGGCAGCGGCCAGCGCCCCAAGTGTAGGATTGGCCCGTTTCCGGACGGCCATATACAGGTCGCCGACTACGCCAAGACGCGGGATTTCTATACGGGGCTGTTCGGGATGAAGGTGATCGAGGACAACGGCAAGACACAGTGCCGGCTGTCGTTTGGCGACAACCTCCTGATTCCGCGTACTGCCAGCAGCCGGCCCGGCGCCAAGATTGCGCTCGACCACGTCGCGTACACGCTCGCCAATTGGGACACTGATAAGAGCGTCAGGTCAGCGGTGGAAGCGGAGCTGAAACGTCGCAAGCTCGAGATACGCTCGACCGAGGGCGGGTTCCACGTGAAGGATCCGGACGGCTTCGAAGTACAGATGGGCGGGAAGAAGCAGTAACGAACCGGCAATGGAGGCATCGGGACAGGGGGCCGCCTCGACAGCGGCCCGCTGTTGCACCGACGCCGGGTGGCGTGGCTGCGATCTATTTCTTCCCTTTTTCGGCGTTGTCCTGCGGGACGTCGCCGCCCGACGAGCCGGTGAAGAAGTTCCGGCCATCCGCGGTTGTCACCGATCGACCGTTCGCAGTGGTCGAACCATCCTTGGCCCGGTAGCCCTGGACGGTGAGCTCGACTCCGATCGGGAAATCGGTCTTGCGAAGACCTCGTCTCAGCAACGCGTTCGGAGAACCGGTTTCGATCGCCCACTTCTCGACCTTGCCGTCCGGACTCTTGACGTCGACGTGAATCCATCCGTGCGGGTTCACCCACTCCATCTTGGTGAGGGTACCCTTCAAGGTGACCGGCTTATTCGCGTCGAACTCCGCTGAGAATGAGTGATGGGCAAGCACTGGCATCGTAGCGGCCAGGATCATGCCGACACCTAACCCGAACAAGCGTGCTCTCATCTGAATACCCTCCGCTGTTTGGCTACTGACATTCATTAAGATACCAACAAACGGGAAACCACGCCAGAGCTGAGTCAAGGCGTCCCAGCCCTGTCCGGCGCGGGGCCTGAAAAGCCCAAAAATGTCAACAGATCGTCGTATACTGCCCGTACGGCTGATCGGCTCGACAGACCTGAAACCCGCGCAGGGGCCGCGCGACATCGGTTGACAATTCTAAACTAGAGCAGAAGGCTTGATATGAAAAATCGGCTGTTACGTCTCACGACGGCTCTGGTGGTGACGTGGGCAGGGTGGTCGCTGGTGTCGATCCCCGCCACCGGGCAAGAGGGCGCCAAGCCAAAACCGACGAGTTACGGCGGCTGTCCCGCAGAGATCCTGGCGTTTCACGCGTGTGCGCAGGAAAAAGCAAAGACCTTCAATCCGCCGCGGACACCGGATGGCGTTCCCGACCTGCAGGGATACTGGCGGGACCAGCTGACTCACGGGTTCTCCGTCGAGGGAGTCGACGAATCCGAGCCGGAGGCGCGCAACAAGGTGCAGCCGTGGCCCATCGGGCCAGGCATGATCGTGGCTCCCGCCAGACAGAAAGATCCCGTATCAGCCGTGGGCGGCCAAGATCGGCAGAAAAGGCGAGAACTTCGCAAAGTACATCGACCCAACCTCGAGCTGTCGTCCGTACAGTCCGCCCCGCGATGTGCAGGTGTCGCCCTTTCATCAGCTCCTGCAGCCACCGGGCGGAGACACCGTCTTGTGGCTCATGGAGGAGGTCCACGCCTATCGCGTCATCCATACGGACGGGCGTCCGCATCTCGGAAAGGGCGTCAAGCTGTGGAAGGGAGACGCTGTTGGCCGCTGGGAGGGCAACACGCTGGTCGTCGACGTGACCAATTTCAACGGCTACACCTGGCTCGACGACTTGGGGAATTTCTATTCCGACGCGGCGCGTGTGGTCGACCGCTGGACGACTGATCGACCCGGACACGATGCACTACGAGGTCACGATCGAGGATCCGACGGTGTATACGCAACCGTGGAAGATGGCGTGGCCCATCACCCGTGACACGACACCCGGGCTCGAGCTCATCGAAGAGGCCTGCTGGGAGGGAGAACGCGACCTGGTTCGTTTTCGTTCTCAGGGCTATCGCACGTACTTCGGGCAGACCTGGCGATCATCGCGGGAGGGCTCAGGCACCTAGTGGGCCCTGACGGCTGATCCGCCAGCACATCTAGAGCTTTCACCGCGCTGGAGTGTCAGCCTTCCCTGTCATGTCCGCCTTCCCGCCTTCGCGTAAGGCTTCGACGAAGCGCCGTAGCCTTGGCGGATGCCGTCAAGCGGACAGTCGCCAGGTCCTGGTATAGCCGGACGCTGCGTACTCCGGACAATGAAATTAGCAGGCGCGATTCGCGCCTGACACCGATCGACCGACGAGGAGAGCGCGGGTTGGAATCCGAACAGATGACGCACAGGTTTATCGGTTGGCCAATTGTTGCAGCGGCCCTCGTGGCCGCTCTATCCTGCGGTCAGGCGCCCGCGGACCCTGCCCAGACGAATGCTCAACCTTCGCTGCCGCGGACACCGGAGGGCAGGCCCGACCTGACAGGGATTTGGCAGGCGGTGAACACCGCCGCGTGGGACATCCAAGATCATGTGGCGCAAAAGGGCGTGCCCGCCGGGCAAGGGGTTGTGGAGGGCAACGAAATTCCGTATCAGCCGTGGGCGCTTGCCAAGAAGCAGGAGAACTTCAAGAACCGCCTGACCGCCGACCCGGTGGAAGCGAAGTGTTTCCTCCCTGGCGTGCCGCGGGTCACGTACATGCCCTACCCATTTCAGATTATCCAGACTCCAACACACATCGCGATGCTCTACGAATACGTCCAGACGAATCGCACGATCTATACGGACGGGAGCCAGCATCTTCCGGGCGCGATCGATTCGTTCTGGATGGGCGACTCACGCGGCCGCTGGGAGGGAGAGACACTGGTCGTCGATACGATCCATCTATCCGACCAGACCTGGTTCGATCGGGCCGGCAATTTCCATAGCGAAGCGTTGCACGTCGTCGAGCGGTATACGTTGACGGGCCCGGACCACATCAACTACGAGGTCACGATTGACGATCCAAAGGTGTTCACGAGACCCTGGAAGATGAGCATGCCGCTGTATCGTCGCAAGGAGCCCCACGTTCGACTCCTCGAATACCCGTGCTTCGGTTTTCTTCAAGAAGAATTGCAGCCGAAAAAGTGATGCCTGAGGACGCCCTCGTGAGCGAGGGCGGCGGAGACAGACGATCAACGATCGCGTGCCGGTAGGAGGTGAGGGGTGAGAAGTCGATTGCTCGGTACGGTGTCGGCTGTGGCGATCGCGTTGGCTGCTTTGTCGCTCGACCCAGAACCGGTTGTTGTCGCCCAAACCGGCGAAGGGGCAAAGGTGACAACCATTGGCGGCTGTCCGACCGTGAATCCCGTGGCCTTCCACACATGTGCGCTGCAAAAGGCGGCAGCATTCGAGCCCCCGCGTACTCCGGATGGGAAGCCCGACCTGAACGGATACTGGCAGGGCTCCCCCACGACCGACGCGGTCGACTACTCTCTCGAGGGCGTCCTCGAATCCGACCCCGAGACGAAAAGACCGATCATGACGTGGGAGCCCGGACCGCCGCTGATCGTGGATCCGCCGGACGGCAAGATTCCGTATCAACCGTGGGCCGCCGAGATCGGCAGGAAAAAGCTGAACTTCACCAAATACATCGATCCGCGCACCGCGTGTACTTCGGGGGGAGTGTCCCGTGTGATGCAGTACGATTTTCAGATACTCCAACACAAGGACTACATTGCCGTGGTTGTCGAAGATCACCACGCCTACCGCGTCATCGCCACCAACGGCCAGCCGCACCTCGGAAGCAACATCAAGACGTTCCACGGCGATGCGATCGGCCGCTGGGAAGGGAAAACCTTGGTGGTCGACGTGACCAACCTCAACGGCCACAACTGGCTGGACGACTCAGGAAACTTCTACACCGACGCCGCGCACCTGGTCGAGCGCTTGACGCTCATTGACGCGGATACGATCCACTACGAAATTGTCTTCGAGGACCCCAAGGCGTATACGAGAACCTGGAAGATGGCCTGGCCGCTCATACGGGAGAAGGAGCCAGGGTTTCAGTTCCTCGAGGAGGCATGCTGGGAGGGGGAACGTGACGTGCCCAGGTTTCTCAAGGGCGGCTACCGGTTCTATTTTGGCGAGCCGTGGAAATCGCGATAGTATTTCCACGCTAAGTCTCAAGTCTCAAGTCTCATTCAGACTTGAGACGTGAGACTTGAGAGTTAGTGCTCTCTCTCACCGCCTCTTGATCTGCTCCTCGGGTTTCTCGGCTTCTTCTTCCATCAGCGCGCCGGCCTCGTACTCGAGGATGCGCACATTGGCCTCCTTGCGACGGTAGAGCGGCATGCTCATCTTCCACGGCCTCGTGAACACCTTCGGGTCCTCGACCGTCACTTCGTAGTTGATGTGGTCGGGGCCCATCAGGGTAAAGCGTTCGACCAGGTGCAGGGCCTCGCTATGGAAGTTGCCGGCCTTGTCGAACCAGGTCTCGGCGTTGAAATGGACGACGTCGCTGACCAGCGTATCCCCTTCCCAACGACCGCGCGAGTCGCCCAACCAGAACTCGATGGGGCCCTCAGGATGCTTGGTCCCGTCCGTATAGATGACCCGCACGGCATGGCCGTACTCGTACACCAGCGTGACGTACTTGGGCGTCTGCACGATCTGAAATGGCAACGGCATGTACATGATGCGTGGCACCCCGGGCAGGAAACCTCGCGCTTCGACCAGGTCGGCGGTCAGGCGGTTCTTGAAGTTCTCCTGTTTCTTCGCGAGCGCCCACGGCTGATAGGGGATCTCATCCCCCTCCACCACTCCCTGGCCGGCAGGTACGCCCAACTTCGCAGGATGATCCTGAATGTCCCATGAGGCCGTGGTGAGCACCTGCCAGACGCCGTTCAAATCGGGCTGGCCATCCGATGTCCGCGGCAGCGACGAGCCTGGTGCTCGCAGTGAGGGCTGAGTCGCGCCCCGCCGTATCAGCGTGAGCGCGGCGATGGCTGCGATGAATATCACCAGCAACGCCACGAGCAGTCGTTTCATCCGAAACCCTCCACGTCCTGATTCGAACCGGATCACTATACCTATACCGTCAACTCAAGTGCCAAACGCTAAACGACGCCAACCGTGGCGTCAAGACGCCCGCAACGGATAGGGCGTGCAAAAAGGCTAAGAGATCGTCGTATACTGGCCAGGGCCGATGGGCTGCTCGAGGACCTGGGCCGCACGGGGCTGGGTGGCGTGGTGGAAGAAGAGAGTGGTTCCAGAAGAGAATGAAGGTCTCAATGAGAAATCACTTCCTCGGTTCAACGATGGCTCTGGCGATGTTGTGGGCTGGCTGGTCGCTGGTGTCGATCCCCGCGGCCGGTCAAGAGGGCGGCAAGCCAGGACCGACCAACTACGGGGGCTGTCCGACCGAGAACCTGGCGTTTCACTTGTGCGCGGTTGAAAAAGCGAAAAGCTTCAATCCCCCGCGGACGCCCGACGGGAAGCCGGATTTTCAAGGATACTGGCACGGCCGCGAGACCAAGGGGAATTTCTCCGTCGAGGCCGTCACCGCGGATGAACCGCTCACGCGCAGCCCCATCATGCCGTGGCAGGTCACATCCGGCATGCTCGTGGATCCCCCGGACAGAAAGCTTCCCTATCAGCCGTGGGCCGCCGCTATCGGCAGAAAAGGGGAGAACTTCAAGAAGTACATCGACCCGCGCACGGCGTGTGGGTCGCCAGGGGTGCCCCGCGTGGTGTCCGGCCTGAGCCTGATCCTTCAGCCCCCGGGCGAGGACTCCATCACGTTCCTCTTCGAGGATCAAGGCGCCTATCGCGTCATTCCCACAGACGGTCGTCCGCACATCGGAAAGAACATCAAGCTGACGAACGGGGACTCTGTTGGGCGCTGGGAGGGAAATACCCTCGTCGTCGACGTGACCAATCTCAACGGCTACAATTTTCTCGACGACTCGGGGAATTTCTATTCGGACGCCACGCACGTCACCGAACGCATGACGATGATCGATCCGAACACGATGCACTTCGAAGGGACCATCGACGACCCGAAGGTGTACACCAAACCCTGGAAGATCGTGTGGCCGATGGTGCGGGAGACGAACCCCGAGTTCGAGTTCCTGGAAGAGGCCTGCAGGGAAGGAGAACGTGACGTGCCTATCTTTCGCAGGCTTGGCTACCGGTTCTACCGCGGGAACAACCTACCAGCTTTACGTCCTCGCTGAGACTAGGTTGATCCCGTTACTTCTTCTTCTCGTCCCCTTGTCTCTCGGATTCCTCGTCGAGGAGACCACCGGCCTCGTACTCCAGGATGCGGACGTTCGGTTCCTTCCGGCGGTACAGCGGCATGCTCATCTTCCAGGGTTGCGTGAACACCTTCGGATCCTCGACCACGACCTCGTAGTTGATGTGGTCCGGCCCGGCGAGCGTGAAGCGTTCGACCAGGTGCAGGGCCTCGCTATGGTAATTGCCGGCATGGTCGAACCACGTCTCGTCGTTGAAATGAATGGAGTCGACGACCAGCGTGTCCCCCTCCCACCGGCCGCGCGAATCCCCCATCCAGAAATCGATGTGTCCCGGGGGGTGCTGGGTCCCGTCGGTATAGATGATCCGCATGGTGCGTGAATACTCCGAGACGACCGAGACGTACTTGGGGGTTTGAGTAATCTGAAACGGGAACGGCAGGTACATGACCCGCGGCACGCCGGGCAAAAGACCTCGTGCTCTCACGGGATCCGCCGTGGCCCGGTTCTTGAAGTTTTCCTGCTTTCGTGCGAGCGCCTCCGGCCGATACGGGATTTCATTGCCCTCGACAATGCCCTGCCCGGGCGGTACGTCGAGTTGCGCCTGATGATCCTGAATGTCCCACGACGCCGTGTTGAGTACCTGCCACACGCCGTTCAAGTTGGGCCGGCCGTCCGGTGTCCGAGGCAGCGATGACGCCGGTGCGCGCACTGATGAGGACTGAGTCGCACCCCGCCGGATCAGCGTGAGCGCGGCGATGGCTGCAACGAATATCACCAGCAGCGCCGCGAGCAATCGTTTCATCCGAAACCCTCCACGTCCGTGATTCAAACCCGACCACTATACCTATGCCGTCAACCGCGCACCCCGGTCGAAAGACCAGGATTCCGGATCCGATCCGGAAAGTTGGGCAACGAGCTTCCGGCCGCGTGTTTTGGTGTCGGTCGCGCTCTTTGTGGCTTGCGTCCGGCGCGAAGCCCATGATATATGCTCCGTAATTTCCGTTGTAGCGCTCGAGATTTCATACCTGTCGACGCGCTGATCACGTTCAGTCCCTGCCGCTTCATACCGCTTTCATACCCCGAGGACTTCCGTACCCGCGAATACTTACCGGCGCGCTCTCATCGGTGGACACGTTCAACGCAGCGCTCTCAATCGGGCGTCCGCGCAGTGACGGAGGACGCGGCCGGCGGGGTTCTTCCCAGGGAATCCGCCGGTGTGACCAGGCCTGGGGCCGGAGAGGTCAACCATGCGCAGTAGGACGTCGGATGTGCGATTTGGGCTTGTCGGATTGCTTGTCAGCCTGGTCGCATTCGCTGGCTCGCCGGCAGCCGGCCAGGGCTCTGGCGCGAGCATCCTCGGTCAGGTGACCGACCAGAGCGGCGCCGTGCTCCCCGGTGTGACGGTGACAGCGACCAGTCCGGCCTTGCAGGTGCCGCAGGTGACGGCCGTCACGAACGACGTGGGCGAGTTCCGTCTGTCGCCGCTGCCGATTGGGGTCTATGCGGTCGCGTTCGATCTGTCGGGCTTTCGGCCGGCCCAGCGACAAGACGTGCGGCTGACCGTCGGCTTCACCGCAAGAATCGATGTGCAATTGGGGCTGGCCACGGTGGCCGAAACGGTCACCGTGTCCGGCGCGTCGCCGCTGGTGGACGTCGCGTCGACCTCCGGGAGCACGCTGCTGACGAAAGAGGTCCTCGACGTCGCCGCCACGGCCCGCAATACGCACGGCCTGTTGACCATGGCGCCCGGCGTGCGCACCTTGCTCGATATCGGTGGCAACATGATGGTGGAGACCCCGCAGCCCAAGGTGTTCGGGCAGGCCGGCGCGAATTGGTTCACGATCGAGGGGATTGCCGGCGCCCAGAGCTTGTGGGACACGCAGACGCTCCAAGAGGCGAAGGTCGAGAGCCTCGGCACCGATGCGGAGGTCTGGGAGCGCGGCGTACAGCTCAGCGCCCTCGTGAAGTCCGGCGGGAATGACTTCCACGGCGGAGGGAACTATGCCCAGACGAACCACCATTTTCAGAGCAACAACATCGACGCCGACTTGGTGGCCGAGGGCATCGAGAGCGGTAAGACCCTCCAGAACCAGTACGACGTCGGCGGGGACCTGGGTGGCCGCATCATTCGGAACAAGCTGTGGTTCTACGGGGCCTCGCGGAAGCGCAGCCTCCGATATGACGTGTTGGACGCCTTCAAGCCGGACGGGACGCCCATCGAGGAGGCGAACAGACAGTGGTGGCACACGGAAAAGATCTCGTATCAGGCGAACCCGTCGAACCGGTTCGTCTTCTTTCACCAGCGGCTGTACACGCACGAACTGACCTCCGCGGACGCCCTCGTGTCCTGGGACTCGCGAGAGGAGAAGGACGTCAGTGGGCGCTGGGCCAAGATTGAGTGGGAGGGAGTGCGCGGCAACTCGTTCATCGCCTCGTTGCAGTACTCCGATACGTATTTCCCCCGAACCGTTCCGTTCAACACCAACGGCATTCCCGGGAGATGGGACGTCGAAACCGAAGTTGTCACTGGCGAAACGATTGCGGCGGGGGAGGATCAGAAGACCTATCGGAGACACACCAAAGGCGCGGTGACCTGGTACAAACCGAATTCGTTTCACGGGAACCATGAGCTCAAGGCGGGCTTCGACTACATCAGATACTCCGAGGTGGCGGGGACCAACGTGAAACCGGTCAACTACATTCTGCTCTACGAAGACAGCGTCCCCTTCCAGGTGTCCTTCTTCAACTCCGCAACCTTTCCATTGGTGGTCAACAACTATACGGGCCTGTACGTGAAGGACAGCTGGACCGTCGGGCGCCGGCTGACGCTGAATCTTGGGCTGCGGTACGCCCATGACGATGGGCATGTGCCAGCCCAGTGCCGCCCGACTGCGGGGCCTCCATCGGACCCCATCTTCCCCGCCGAGTGCTACGACTTCGTGCAGCTCCCCATCTGGAACACCGTAGCCCCGCGCCTGCGTGCGGCATACGATCTCGGGGGCGACGGCAAGACCGTGATCAAGGGCGGGTGGGGGCGATACGACAAGCAGCGCCTCCTCACGCCGGACATCGACCGGCTGTCCGGGGGTCTGATCACCTATGGCATCTTCAACTGGCGCGACCTGAACGGGAATAACGACTACGATGACGGGGAGACCGACCGCGATCCGAACGGGCCCGATTTCATCGAGCTCGCCGGCGAGGACTTCGACGCCGCGTCACCGAATGGCGTGGTGAACCCCAACGAGAAGGAACCCAAGCAGGATGAGTTCTCGATCTCGCTCGAGCGGGAGCTGGTTGCAAATTTCGCCGTTCGGGCCACCGGGGTGTACTCCCGCGCGATGAACACCTATCGGATCCAGAACAACCGGCGCCCCTACGGGGCCTACAACATTCCGATCACGAATCGGGACCCGGGACCCGATGGCGAGGTCGGGAACGGGGACGACGGGGGGCTGGTCACGTACTATGAGTTCTCTCAGGATTTGTCGGGCATCGACAACGAGGAGATGATGCCCATCAACGACCCGAACGCCGATTCGACCTACAAAAGTTTTGAAATTGCGGCCGTCAGGCGGCTCGCGAATCGGTGGCAGTTCATGGTCTCCTACTCGGCCACGAAGGTCAACAGACCCATGAACTATGACCGGGCTATCAGCCCCGAAATCAACGGGGATGAACAGCGATCGTCCATCTACGCCGCGAACTTCGAGCCCAACGCCGAATTCAACACGGCCATTCGCACCTGGGACTGGGATGCCAAGATCACCGGTTCCTACCTCTTCCCGGCCGACGTCTTGCTGTCAGCGAACTTCCACCACAACAGCGGCGAACCCTTCGCCCGGGAAGCGCGCTTCGAGGGCGGCGTGACCATCCCGGATATCGTGTTGAACGTGGAACCGATCGGCACCCGGCGCTTGCCCAATATCAACCTCTTGACCCTCCGGCTCGAGAAGAGTTTCCGTGTGGCGGCTGCGCAGAGGGTGGCGATCCGACTCAATGTGTACAACGCGTTGAACGCGAACACGGCGACCGAGGTAAGGGTACGCTCGTCAGATACCTTCTTACGTACCGAGGACATCATGCTGCCCCGCCTGTTTGAGCTGGGCATGTCGTACACCTTCTAACGCGTCCCTCATCACGAAGCGGGTCTCACGGGCCCCATGCGCTTCCGCATGGGGTCCGGTTCAACACCATGTCAGCCTGGCAGCCGAACTCGCCGGCTGTCGCGGCACCTCGCTCAAGCTATCGCCAATTCCACACGACGTGGACGAATTCTTCGTCACAACCAGAGAGAGACAGGTATCGCTCCAGCCGATCCATAAATTTGGTCTCCAGATCAGGTATCGCGTGTTTTTCATGTCATCGGCCGTCTTTGCTCCTTGCGGCTGAGGCGACGGCCATGATAAACGCTCTATGCACTTTACTTTTCGATACCTTTATATCCGTAGACGCACCTTAATTTGATAGGCTCCTCCTTCATCTCCCTGAGTACTCCCGCACTGGTGCGAATCCCTCGTACGCGCGACTGCTTTCGTCACGCGCATTCCTTTGACGTCTCGCGCCCATTCGGCGCGCCCGTTTCGCGCTCCTGACGTAGCGCATCCACTCGAAATTTTCGAGGCGTCCTCGGTCGGACGCCTCGCGCAAGCGCGGCAAGGACAGCGGCCGGCGAGGTTCTTCCCCTGGAATCCGCCGGCCTCGACACATCATGGGGCCGAGGAGGATAACGATGCACAGCAAGGCGTCCAAGGTTCGATGTGAGCTCGTTTTCATGTTGGTCGGTTTGTTCTTATTTCCAGTTTTCAACTCGGTCGCCGCCGGCCAGGGCTCGGGCGCGAGCATCATCGGACAGGTGACCGACCAGAGCGGCGGCGTGCTCCCCGGCGTGACGGTGACAGCGACCAGTCCCGCTTTGCAGGTACCGCAGGTGACGGCCGTCACGAACGAGGTGGGCGAGTACCGCCTGTCGCCGTTACCGATTGGGGTCTATGCGGTCGCGTTCGAGCTGGCGGGCTTTCGACCGATCCAGCGACCAAACGTGCGGCTGACGGTGGGCTTCACGGCGCGCATCGATGTGGGGCTGGAGCTGGCCTCGGTGGCCGAGACGGTGACCGTGTCCGGCGCCGCGCCGGTGGTGGACGTCGCGTCGACCGCCGGGAGCACGCTGCTCACGAAAGAGATGCTCGAAGTCGCGGCCACGAGCCGCAATACCTTGAGCTTCCTGACGATGGCGCCTGGCGTGCGCAGCCTGCTCGACGTCGGTGGCAACCAACTGGTGGAGACCGCGCACTCGCGCGCGTTCGGGCAGGTCGGCAATACGTGGTACACGATCGAGGGCATCTCCGGCGCCCAGGCGTTGTGGGACTCGCAAACGGTCGACGAGGCGAAAGTCCAGAGCCTCGGCACGGATGCGGAGTTCTGGCTGCACGGCGTGCAGCTCAACGCCGTCGTGAAGTCCGGCGGGAACGAGTTCCACGGGGGCGGGTTCTGGGCCCAGACGAACCACAATTTCCAGGCCGATAACATCGATGCCGAGCTGGAAGCTCAGGGCATCACGAGCGGCAACACCCTCCAGAACCAATACGACTTCGGCGGGGACCTGGGCGGCCGCATCGTGCGCAACAAGCTGTGGTTCTACGGGGCCGCACGCAAGCGCAGCCACCGCTATTTCGTGTTGGACGCCTTCAAGCCGGATGGGACGCCCGTCGAGGAGGCGAACTCGCAGAAGCATCACACCGAGAAGATCTCGTTTCAGCCGACCCCGTCGAACCGGTTCATCTTCTTTCACCAGCGGCTCTACACCCACGAGCTGACCTCGTCGGACTCCCTCGTGGCCTGGGAGTCGCGAGAAGAGAAGAGCGTCGGTGAGCGCTGGACCAAGATCGAGTGGGAGGGCGTGCGCGGCAACTCGCTCATCGCCTCTCTCCAGTACGCGGACACGTATTACCCCCGGAGCGTCCCGTTCAACACCGACGGCGTTCCCGGGAGGATGGACCTCGAGACCGAGATGGTGTCTGGCGAGACCATCGCGGCGGGGGAGGAGCAGAAGACCTACCGGAGACACGCCAAGGGCTCGGTGATCGCGTACAAACCGAATTGGTTTCACGGGAACCATGAATTCAAGGCGGGCTTCGACTACGTCGCCAGCTCGGAGATTGCGGGGACCCACGCGAAACAGGTCAACTACATGCTGCTCTACAACGACGGCGTGCCCTTCGAGGTGTCCTTCTTCAACTCCCCCATTTATCCAAAGGTGGCCACCAACTACCTCGGCCTGTACCTGAAGGACAGCTGGACCGTCGGGCGCCGGCTGACGCTGAATGTCGGGCTGCGGTACGCCCATGACGATGGGTTTGTGCCCGACCAGTGCCGCGAGGCCGCGGCGCCTCCATCCGACGTCACCTTCCCCGCCCAGTGCTTCCCCCATGTGCAGCTCCCCATCTGGAACACCGTGGCCCCGCGCATTCACGCGGCGTTCGATCTCTCGGGCGATGGCAAGACCGTGATCAAGGGCGGGTGGGGGCGATACGACCAGATGCGCCAGTTCATTGTCGACGTGAACCGGGTATCGAAGGGTGGGATCGCCTACGGTGTCTATAAGTGGCGCGACCTGAACGGGAACAACGACTACGATCTCGGTGAGACGGATCGCGATCCGAACGGGGACGATTTCGTCGAAACCGCTGGCGAGGACTTCGACGCCCCGCCACCCACCGGCGTCCCGAACCCCAACGAGAAGCAGCCCAAGCAGGATGAGTTCTCGGCCTCGATCGAGCGGGAGCTGGTCGCGAATATGGCCATACGGCTCACCGGGGTGTACTCCCGCGCGATGAACACCTACCGGATCCAGAACAACTTCCGACCCTACGAGACCTACAACATTCCGATCACGAATCAGGACCCGGGGCCCGACGGCGAGGTCGGGACTGCGGACGACGGGGGCCTGGTCACGTACTATGAGTTCGCCGAGACATTGCAGGGCGCGCAATTCGAGGAGATGATGCCCATCAACGACTCGAGAGCCGATGCGAACTACAAGAGCGTGGAGCTGGCGGCCGTCAAGCGGCTCTCGAACCGGTGGCAGTTCATGGCCTCCTACTCAGCCACGAAGAAGAATAGACCCTTCATCAACACGTTGGCGGTCGGTGGCTTCAGCGAAGTGGAACGTATCTCGTCGGTCACCGCCGGGGACCTCAATCCCAACGAGGAATTCAACCGGGCCGATCGCACCTGGGACTGGGATGCCAAGTTCTCGGGTTCGTACACGTTCCCGGCCGACGTGTTGCTGTCGGCGAACTTCCACCATTTCAGCGGCGACCCGTTCGCCCGGCAGGTGGAATTCGAGGGAGGCGTGACCATTCCGTCGATCGAGCTGAACGTCGAACCCATCGGGACCCGGCGCTTGCCGCACATCAACCTCTTGACCCTCCGCGATGGAGAAGATCTTCCGCGTGGTGGAGGGGCACAGGCTGGCGGTCCGTCTCAACGTGTTCAATGCGTTGAACGCGAACTCGGCGACCAGAGTGCAAATGGGTGTGGGAGGGGACTTCCTGCGGCCCCGGGCCATCATGCTGCCCCGCATCGCGGAAATCAGCGCGTCGTACAATTTCTGATGGGTCACGATCATTGTCAGTAGGCCGGTAGCCGAAGGCGTCACTCACGATACGCTGCTCACTGGCCCCATGCGCCCCGCGCATGGGGCCTCCACTTGTGACCGTTCAGGCGTCGTCTCGCCACGCGGCGATCTTGTGTATGGAACGCCCGACCCCGATTTCTCAAGATCCAGCGGGAAGACCAAATTTTGCACCTACAACAGCGTGCCTCGCAGGACGACGAGGGCGACGCTGAAGTAGATCACGAGACCGGTCACGTCAACGAGCGTCGCGACGAACGGCGCAGAGGACGCGGCCGGGTCGAAGCCCAATCGGCGCATCAGGAACGGCAACAACGAGCCGGTGAGTGTGCCCCACAGCACGACGCCGACGAGCGACATGGCGACGGTGATGGCGATCAGGAGCCAGTGCTGCCCGTAGATGTCGGAGAACGCCGACCAGAGGGTAATGCGCAGGAACCCGATGCTGCCAAGAATGGCGCCGAGCGACAGCCCGGCCAGGATCTCGCGGCGCATCACGCGCCACCAGTCGCGGACTCCGACCTCGCCAAGGGCCAGCGCACGGATGACCAGCGTCGCTGCCTGTGATCCGGAGTTGCCGCCGCTCGAGATGATGAGCGGCACGAACAGGGCCAGTACCACCGCTTTCTGGATCTCCGCTTCGAAGAACCCCATCGCCGTGGCGGTCAACATCTCGCCGAGAAACAACGCGGTGAGCCAGCCTGCGCGCTTCTGAATCATCCGGCCGAAGGCAATGCTGATGTAGGGCTCGTCCAACGCCTCCGATCCGCCGATGCGCTGGATCTCCCTGGTCGCCGTCGCCTCCGCCACGTCCAAGACGTCGTCGATCGTGACGATGCCGATCAGCATGCCGGCGGTATCGGTCACGGGCAGAGCCGTCCGATCGTACTGACGGAACACCGCGACCGCGGCCTCCTGATCGTCCGGTGGCCTTCAGCGCGACAAAACGTCGATCCATGAGGTCCGCAACCCGGTTGTCCAACGGAGCCAGCAGGAACTCGCGAATGCGAATGTCGTCGATCAACAGACCCTGCTCGTCGACAACGTAGATGACGTTCAGCGTTTCGCTGTCCTGGCCGTGCGCCCGGACGTAGTCGAGCACCTCGCGAACGGTCCACTGCTCGCGGACGGCGACGTAGTGGGGCGTCATCAACCGGCCGACCGATTTCTCCGGGTACCCGAGGAGCGTCAGCGCGACGGACCGTTCCGCAGGCGTGAGCAGCGCCAACAGCTGGCGGGTGACCTCCGCCGGCAGCTCGTCGAGGAACAACGTTCGGTCGTCAGGCGCCATGTTGTTGAGCAGCTCGGCGACGTCCTCCTGCGCCATCGCCTTCAGCAGCGTTTCCTTCGCGTCGTGCGACAGGTACTCGAAGACGGCGGCGGCATCCTTCCGAGGGAGCACGCGAAAGACGACGACCTGGTCTTCGAGGCTGAGCGCCGTCAGCAGCGCGGCGACGTCGCCCGCGTGCCGATTGCGCAGCATGTCGCGCAGGCGCGCGTAGTCGCGGGCGCGAAGCACCGCCGCGAGTTCCTCGGCAGGCCGCGCCTCCTCTCGGATCGCCGCCATGGCCTCGTCACGTTGGGGACCGGTGAGCTGTTGTTCCATTTGTGTCAGCGCTGCTCTGACGACGTCGTGATGATGCACGTGTGGACCGACCGTCTTGACGGCGTCGAGCCACAGGCGGTGAATCAAGTCGAGGTCGCCCGATGTGAGGGAGGGCGGATGGGCGCCGAGGTGATACGTATCGGCGCGTCCGCTCCGGTGATAAATGACGAGTCGAACATCAAGGGCTTCAGGCTTGTCGGCTCGCTCCCAGGCCTCGCCCAGCAAGCGGGCTTGATCCTCGGCCGAGAGCGTCGACGATTCGCCGACGTACACGTCGGATGAGCGAAGACGAATGACGGTGCCGACGATCGCGTCGACGACATTGCGCGGCCGGGACGATGAGCAGACGCACCGGACGACCGAGGCGCTCGGCGAGCGCGACGACGTCCGAGAGCAGTCGCCGCTCGTACGGCGTGGGCGTGCTCTGGCCAGCCGTCTCCTCGCTGACGTCGACGTCGAGCAGCCTCGCCGTCATGACCACGACGTCCCGATCGCCTGACGTCTGAAGCGCCGCCACCACGTGAGCGAGCGAATGCGGATTGCGGACCGGCACCAACACGTTTCCCGGACGAGCCTCGATCTGGTCGAGCGAGAGGTCCGCGGCGCGCAGCAGGTCGAACGTGTCCTCGTCGTGAACTCACCGCGGCAGGCGCGACGTTTCGCCAGACGACCGTGAACCACAGGCCCAAGGCCGTGATGAGAGCTGCCGACGCGATGGACGCGACGTCGCCGATCACGATCATGGCCAGCGCGCTCAGGCTGACGATCAGACCGGCGCCAAACAAGCCCAACGGCACGCTCGCGGCCTCTGAAGCGCAGGTTCACGGGCGCCTTGAACGGCGTCGGGCCTGGGCGGGTTCGCCGAAGTCGAGCAAGCGCCGCAATCGTCAGCACGAGCATCACGGCGATCGCCATCGCGTACGCGCGCGCCAGCCAGGTCACTCGGCCGCCGCTCGCGAGGATCACGAGGATCATGGCGGCGACAGTCACGTCGACGGCACGGGCGGGGGTGCCGAAGCGCGTGTGAAGGGAGGCGAGCCCGGATGGCAGCGTGCCGTCGGCGGACGAGCGGTGGAGCATCTGTTCGGCGTCGCCCAGCGCGGCGTGAACCGCCGGGAGAAGCATCAAGACCGCGGCACCCGCGAGAGCGAGCGCCATCAGATCTCGTACCCACGCGAGGCCCGGCCAAGTGCTGCGCGAGTCCGGCCAACGGCGCATTCACCCAGAGCGCCTGTTCGGCAGCGGGCACGAGCAGGATGACGCAGGAACGTACCAAGGGTTGTCACCAGGAGCGCGAAGAGGAAGGTCAGGAAGCCGGTGCGTCGCAATGCGTGCACGCGGGGCGGCGGGAATTCATGGGCGGCGCGCGCCAACGCCTCACCGCCGCCAATCACGGTCAGCGTCAGAGCGAATCCAAGCAGGTAGGTCAGCGCAGCATCGATCGAGCGACCAACCGGTGATGGCCGCTGGTGGAGGGAGCGACGCGAGAGCCGCGATCGGCGATGCGCCGCCGCCGGCGAGCGTGACGACGCCCCAAACCATGGTGAGCGCGAGAATTCCGACGCCGATCCAGACGCCTCGCGCCATCGTGTCGCGACCGATGTCGCGCCCGATACGAGTCCGTAGCCACAGCAGCTCCGATCGCGCCGACCGCGAGCAGCGTCGCCAGATCCTCGGGCCTCACGTACCCTGTGAAGCGCCATCCGGCGATGGCCGTGACCGACACGCCTGCCAGGTAATGTCCAACGACGACGCAGGCGAGCGCACCGAGGAGCACACGCTCGACCAATGCCACCGCTGTCGCGAATCCGGCGGCGCGTGGGCCGAATGCGCTCGTGACACGGCCCACGAAGCCGCCAGGAATGAGCAGAGCCCAGCTTTCGATGTCGATGGCACGCACGAACGCCGCAAGCACCGTCGCTGCGAGGACGAACCACACAGCTGATTCCCCAAGTGCCGATCGCGTGACACCGGAGACGAAGAATGCCGCAACCCCAAGCTGCGCGATCGCCAGCGCGGCGGCCTTCCGCACCGACATGAACGGCAGAGAGCGCCGTCGACGACAGGACGACGCGTATCGGATGACGCGGCGGAATCGGTGAGAACGGAGCCATCGGGGACATTCGGGAATGCCGTAGGGAATCGAACGGATGATAGCCCGAATACACTGCGGCACATATGACAGGCGGTGGTCGCGCGAGGCCTTCGCTACGATCACGGCGAGCGCCGATCACCAATGGTCGTGGATCGAGGTTGTCGGCTGCGGCCGCAAGTGCGATCCTCTCCGAAACGCGCGTGCGGGAGTCCGAACGTCGGGTGTCACGGCGTTTTGCAGGCGATGCTGTGCCGCCTATCCAGCACTTTGCCGTGACGTGACGCACGTCCTGTTATTGGGAACGAGTTTCGCGAACACTATGGGATCTGAACGAATGGCTGAAAGCTTGCGACACGAAACCATCGACCGTCCATTGGAAGACGCAGCACGGCAGGACATCAGCGCGTCCCGACAGTCACCAAGGCTCCTTGGGCGGCCCTGGTGATTGACGACGACGCCGGCGTGCGTCAGTCATTGAGGCTGTGTCTCGAGGCCGCCGGTGCGCGCGTGCTGGGGGTCGCGACGGGTGGCGCCGCGCTCGAGGCTCTGGACCGCGGGCACTTCGACGTGGTGTTTCTGGATTTGTGGCTGGGCGCCGAGGCTGGCATCGATCTACTTCCCGAGATCCTGGCGCGTCAACCAGATATTGGCGTGATCGTCGTCACCGCGTACGCCTCCATCGAAAGCGCCGTCGACGCGATCAGGCGTGGCGCCGTCGACTACGTCCCCAAGCCATTCACGCCGGATCAGATCCGACTGGCCGCGCATCGCGTGGTGGAGGCCCAGCGTCTCCGGCGTCGCCTGGCCGAGCTGCAGGAAGAATTGGACGAAAGCGGGGAGCCGGCGTTTTTTGAATCTCACAGCCCTCCGTTTCTGCGATTCCTGCAACACCGCCGGACGAGCGGCGGCATCGGACGCCGTTCTCCTGTTGAGG
Source organism: uncultured Acidobacteriota bacterium (assembly GCA_963745495.1). GTDB lineage: Bacteria > Acidobacteriota > Vicinamibacteria > Vicinamibacterales > CAVVIG01 > CAVUXJ01. The sequence continues at coordinate 96,712 of CAVUXJ010000004.1, read as the reverse complement.
GGAGAGAGCGGTACGGGCAAGAACGTCCTGGCGCGGTGGATCCGCGCGAACAGCCCGCGCGCCGACGCGCCGTTTGTCACGGTGAATTGTCCAGCCCTCTCCGGCGACCTGATGACCAGTGCGCTCTTCGGCCATCGGAAGGGCGCGTTCACGGGAGCGGTGGCGGATGTCGCCGGCAAGGTTCAGGAAGCCGAAGGCGGAACGTTGGTCCTCGATGAGGTCGGCGAGCTCACGGCCGATGCGCAGGTGCGCCTGCTCCGGTTCCTCAACGATCGGACATTCGAGCGGCTTGGCGAGGCACGGGAACGGCAGGCGGATGTCCGCCTCATCGCCGCGACGAATTGCGACCTCGAAGCCGAAGTGCGAACTGGCCGTTTCCGCGAAGACCTGTTCTACCGCCTGAACGTGGTCACGCTCACCCTGCCATCGCTCCGCGAGCGCCGCGAGGATGTGCTGCTCCTGGCCCACCATTACCTGTCCATCTTCAGCCAGAAGCAACGCCGTCCTGCCTTGAGGTTTTCAGCAGAAGCCGAGCAAGCGATGCTGAGGCACCTCTGGCCGGGGAATCTTCGCGAGCTGCGAAATGCCGTCGAGCGCGCCGTCATTCTCGCGCCCCGAGATGTGCTGGATCTCGCCGACCTCGGACTGTCGGCCGGTTCGCAGTCAGAGCCGGACAGTGTCACGCAGGCCGTGCGGCTGGGCGCGCTGGTCTCCATCGAATCACTGGAACGCGAACACATTGCCCGCGTGGTTGCGCAGTCTGCCTCGCTGGAAGCCGCGGCACGCATCCTGGACATCGACGCGACCACGTTGCAGCGGAAGCGCAAACGATATGGATTGGCGTGACCGCGTCATGATCCCTGGCCGGCTGCGGCTCCGATTTGTGGTCGCGGCAGGTCTCCTGGTGCTCACGACAGTCATCGCGAGCGTCTGGACGTTTTTCGCGCTGACTCGTCTGAGCGGTGTCGTCACCGACACGGTGCAACAGAGCGAATCCGTCACGGCGGTGACGTCGAGGCTGGCAGGGGCGCTCGAGCGGGAAGACGACGCCGTGTTGCTGATCCTCGCGGGCGACGCTCGTGGCACGCAGGTGTTGGCCAGCGAGCGCGCCGTCGTCGACAGGGCGCTTGACGATCTCTTCGATGTGCTTGGCCCGGACGATGAGCGCGAGCTCGCGAACCCGCTTCGGGCGGAGCTGCGAGCGTACCGTCAGGCCGCGGACGGCGTCATCGCCGTCGCGTCCGAACGGGAAGCGCTCGTGCAGTACCACCAGAAGGCGAATCCGGTCCTGCGACGTGCGGTCGCCCTGACCACGACGATTCGTGATCGACATTTCGCATTCGCTCGAGAGGCCGTCGCCGGCGCGCGCGATGAGGCCGCCGCGGCGCGGCGGGCCGTCTTGTTGATCACGCTTGCCGCTCTTGGGATTGCCGTGGCTGTCGCATGGCATCTGACGCGCACCGTGGTGGGGCCCGTGCGACGGTTGACCCACGGCGCGAATGCTATCCGTGAGGGAGACTTCTCCGAACGGATCGATGTGGCGTCGCGTGATGAACTCGGCGAGTTGGCGGTCGCGTTCAACCAGATGGCCGAAGATCTCGCCGAGTTCCGCCGCACGAACGTCAGCGAAGTCGTGCGGGCCAAGAACACGCTCGAAGCGACCCTCGAGGCGTTGCCTGACGCCGTCGTGCTGCTTGACGCCGCCGGAACCATCCAGTCGATGAATCGAGCCGCGGTGACGGCCCTGGCCTCGGCGGGCCTGCACGAACCACGGTCCCTTGATGATCTCCGCCTCGAAGGATTGGACCTGAACGCCGTGACGAGGGCCATCGCCGCAGGCTCAGGCGTGGTTCCGCCTGCCGACTTGACGCAAACCATACGAGTGGAGCAGGACGGCGCGGTCCAGCGATTGTTGCCGCGCGTCGTTCCGGTGCCCGCGCTGAACCCCCAACAGCGAGGGGCGGTCCTCCTGCTCTACGACGTCACCGATCTGGTGCGCCTCGACGAGATGCGGTCGGAGTTGGTCGCCGTGGCCTCTCATGAGCTCCAAACCCCCTTGACGACGCTCCGCATGACGCTGCTCATGTTGCAGGAGGCATCGGACCTGCTTCCCGAGCGGCAACGCCAGCTTGTCGCCACATCGCTCATCGGTGTCGAGCAGCTGACGGAAACCGTTCACGAGTTCCTGGATCTGACCCGCATCGAAGCCGGCGAGCTTCGGCTCAATGCTCGAGCCGGTCCACGTGTCAGCAGTGATCGCCGAGGCACTCCGTCGGGTCGAGGGACAGGCGAAGGCCCAAGGCATAGCCTTGAGCACTCTTGAAGATCCAGAGCTGCCACGGATCGTGGCCGATCCGCTCCGCCTGCGCGCCGTCTTCGACAACATCCTGTCGAACGCGCTGAAGTACACGCCGAGCGGTGGGAGCATCGCCATCGAGAGCCATCGCATGGCTGGCCAGGCTGCCGACAGGCCGGATACCGTGTCCATCAGCTTCACCGACACAGGCCCCGGCATTCCCTCGGCGTTTCATTCGCGCATCTTCGACAAGTTCTTTCGCCTTGAACACCACCACACCGAAGCCCGTCCAGCGGCCAGAGGCGCAGGCATTGGCCTGTACATGTGCCGGCAGATTGTGGAACTGCACGGCGGCGAGATCTCGGCCAGTGGAGGCGCTGACGGACGCGGCACACGCATCACCATGGCACTACCGGCGAGCGTGCGCAGCGCAATCGTTGCCAACGACGCGGAGACCTACGTGAGCCATTAGGAACTGGAGATGACACCATGAAATGGACCGCGATAATAGTGGCGCTGCTGGTCGGGTTTGGCGCGGGCATCGCCGCGCAACGCGGATCGACGGGCATCAACATGCGCGGCACCGTCATGGATGGGAACACGATCGCCGAGCCGATCGAGTACTGGGAGCTGCGTGCGGCGTCAGGTGAAAGTGTCGTCATTACCGGGAGGAAGGAGTTGCCGGTCGTTCAGTGGCTTCGGCAGGCGAAAGGTCAACCCGTCCTCCTCTCCATCGAACCCTCTGGACCGGCCCCGGCGGGCCGATAACCTGTCGCACCAATCGGACAGCCAAGACTACGCCGGCGGCTCCCAAGTGAACCGAGTCAATTCGGCTGCGAACTTCCGACTCAGTCCAAAGACGACATACCTCCAGAGTTCAGAAATGGACTGGACGACAGGCTGATTCCTGGCCGGACCAAACTTTCGGAACACCACGTAGGCGGCAAAGGTGCGCTGCAGATTCATCTGGAGACCAATGGGCACAAAGACCGCGGGGTCGTCCGGGCTCTTGGTGTATCTGGCGCCAACCATGTCGTAGGTGACGAACGGCCTGCTGGCCCCCACCGCAACCAAGAGTGCGTGGTGCTTGTTGAAGTTGTCCAGCGCCTTGAGAATCGAGAGCGGGTGACTATCCCGATCAGATCCCATCGTGAATGGTTGGAACCCGTCGATTGATGCCTTCGCGCTCCAGCTCATGCCCCGTATGTGTTCCTCGTAACGGAGAGACTCTCTTTCATGAGAGGGCCTGTATTTGTAGATGGGAAACTGAGTTTCTCTGGTGGTCTGATGGTTGTTCACGAGGACCAAGGCCGAAGCGATATGGTCCAAGGCGCTACGGGTTTGATGGATGGCTTCGCCAGCGAGAACGCTGATTCGGGGTGGAACGCGGATTCCAGAAAGCATACGCTCAAAATCTTCGAGCGCTTGCGGATCGTCGTGGGGGATGCTTCTGTAGGGTGCGGAGTCGAGAAGGGCTTCCACTTCGACGTTGAGTCGATTGATGTGCTCTTCGGCCCGCTCTAGTTTTGCATCGATATGCTCGAGGGGGTAGGACATGGGCAAAGACCCAACGGTCCCGTGCGTGATCTGAGTGGTCGACGCGACACGCCGATCGCTGGCGCCGATTCGTGCCGACGGCAAGGACCGCGCCATCCCTTGGGATTCGCGATTTACTTCCAAAATGCCAATGCGGAGACGCATCGTGTGATAGATGGCACTGAGGCGTCCATGCAGAATGCCGGAGCAGCGCCCACCTTGCACCGGCAAAACGCGCAGACGTCACGCCTCCCGACGCCGAAATCCTGTCGGGGTGTACTCGCGCGCGACAAGCACCTATCGGATCCAGAACGACGTCCGGCCCTACGGGGCCTACAACATTCCGACCACGAATCGGGACCCGGGCCCCGTCTGCCAAACATCAACCTTTTGACTCTCCGGACGAAGAAGATTCCGTGAATCATCTCGTTCCGCGGCAACCACTTGCGGCTTCCTGCGTTGCCTCCAGAACGATCAGCCTGCTGGCGGGGGGTGGTGACCGCCCGGTCGGTTGGCGCTCTACGTGCATAACGTTGGTTCGGGTGCGCTCGATGGCAGAGTTCCGCAACTTCCTGCGGCTGCGTGCACGAAGCGTTCGCCCAACGTTGCCCCCGGGCCGCTGGGCTTGGAACAATGATGTAAGACGACAGACGATTCTGTTATCTGCCCGGCGTGAGCGTTCAAGTTCGTCGGAGGATTCAGCTCCGCCTGAGTGGGTTCAACCCCGTAGTTATCGGTAGCCACATGAGCACAGTCTTTCAACGACTCGCCATCGCCTTGAGCATCAATTGCACGCTGCTGGGACTGGTCCACGCTCAAACAATTCCTGACCAGGGGCAGGACGCATTCCGCAGCTCGCTCGACGTGGTCACGATCCAGGCATCGGTCCGTGACGCACGCGGGCGCGCCGTGCAGGGTCTCACCCGCCTGGACTTCGAAGTCCGCGACAACGGACGAGTCCGGCCAATCATCGAGTTCCGGTCCGACCGCCAATCGCCGGTCACGCTGGCCATCCTGGTCGACATGAGCGGCAGCATGGGCATCGGCTCGAAGATCGCCATGGCGCGCCAGGCATACGAATCGGTGTTGTCCCAGCTCCTGCCGGGTGACGAAGCCGCTCTGTTCACGTTCAGCTCCTCGCTCCACGAGCGCCGGGGCTTTACGCAAGACCTCTCCCGGCTGCGGGATGGATTGTCTGACTTCGAAGCCTTTGGCGTCACATCCCTGTACGACGCCACCGCGGCCGCGGCGCGTCGCCTTGCGGACCGGTCCGCGACCCATCGCGCGATGGTGGTGTTGACCGACGGGACCGACACGAGCAGCCGCCTGACGGCGCCAGAAGTGTCGGAACTGGCGGGCTCCATCGACGTACCGGTCTATATCGTGGCAACCGTGCCGTCTGTCGATCAACGCGTGATGATGGAGGCTGCGGAGCGCAGCGGCCCTTCTGGTACCGCGGATCTTCGCGATCTGGCTGAATGGACCGGCGGACGATTGCAATTCGCCAGCACCATGACGGAGACGGTTGTCGTCGCTGCAGGTATCGTCGGCGATCTCCGTCAGCAGTACGTTCTGGCGATCGAAGCCGCAGTCGAGCGTGAATGGCGCCGCCTTCATCTCCGCGTCAAGAATCCTGCGGTCACCGTCAAGGCCCGCAGCGGGTACTTTGGCGGCTGATCACGACACGGCGGAGCAACTCCCTCTCGACCGGTAATAACGACACTTTCCCCAGACTCCCGCGCCGAACCCGACCAGCAGCGCGCTGCAGTCGCGGTCCATTTCAGGGTGTATCCCCGATTTCTCGACGATTGTCCCGGTCTTCCGCGGATCAGCCCGCGGACGCTGGAACGGTGAAGTGGCGTGCGCCGCGACACCGGTACCGTAATATGATTCCAGTAACGCGGGACGAAGGGTCAGATGCAAAGCGCAACTTCCGTCCGGGGCCGACCGGTCGTGGTCATCCTGACAGTCGGGCTGCTCCTCGTCTCCCTGCGCGCCCAGCAGCAGACTCCAGAATCCGAATTCCGCTTCAAGAGTGGTGTCGAGCTCATCAACGTCACCGCCACGGTGTCCGACGATACCGGCCGCTTCGTACCGGACCTCCGCCAGGATGACTTCACCGTGTACGAAGACGACCGGCCGCAAGCGGTCTCGTACTTCAGCGCCGAGCGCGTGCCGGTCAGTCTGGGTATCGCGCTCGACACGAGCGGCAGCATGGCCGGGGAGAAAATCCTGGGGGCTCGAACGGCGCTCGATCGGTTTCTCTACGACCTGCTCGGCGCAGAGGATGAACTGTTCTTGTATGAGTTCAACGATCGTCCTGCGCTCCTGCAGGGCTGGACCACCGATCGGCAATTGCTCAGCCGAGCCCTGGGACGAATCGTCGCCGACGGCACCACGGCAATGTACGACGCGGTGGCGCAGGCAATTCGCCTCACTGCCACAGGACAGCATCGGAAGAAGGCGCTGCTCGTGCTCTCGGATGGGCACGACACCACGAGCTACGCGAAGTTGCGAGATGTGAAAGAGCTCATTCGCGAGAGCGATGCGATGCTCTACGCCATTGGCATCGAGTGCGCCAGCGACGGTGACCGGCGCTACCAGCCGCGCCCACAATTGCAGCGCCGCGGGCCGATTCCGTTTCCTTTCCCTCCGGTTGGCCGCCGCGGCTGGCGGATCCCGCCGCCGCCGCCGCAACCGCTGCCCACGCCGCCGCCGCAAGGCCGCCGGTGGAGCCGGGGCTGCACTGAATCGGTCGACGTGAAGGCGCTGCGCAACCTGACGGACGACAGCGGAGGCCGCACCGAGGTTGTCAATGGTCCATCAGGCCTGAACGCGGCGACTGCCGCGATCGCTGACGAGCTCCGCCAGCAGTACTACCTCGGCTATCTCTCCAGCGAAAAGAAGGACGGCCGGTGGCACACGATTCGAGTGGAAGTCCACAATCGGCATTACCGCATCCGCGCGCGGCGCGGCTACATCGCTTCTCCGGAGTAGGCGAACGTTTCGCCTGCCTGTGATTCCGGTGCATGCGATCCACGAAGTCGTGCACCGTCAGTAATTTAGAACAGATATCCGGTGTTCAGCGCCTCCTGTCGACATCGTTGACTTTCGCGCGCGCCGAGAGCCCTTTTCGTAGCATAATCACCCAATCTTTCCAGGACGGGCATTCGTAAAAAAAGGGGAAAAACCATGGCAGGAAGACTGTTCGTTCTCTTTGCGCTCGTGGCGCTGACGGCCGGCGACGCGGCTGCTCAGGATGCCAAGACGGTCTTGCAGGCCGCCTCCACGGCGATGGGCGCCAACAACCTGAAAACCATCCAGATTTCCGGGACCGGCTTCGTCGCTGGAGTAGGTCAGAGTTACAGCGCGAACGACGATTGGCCGAAGTTTGAGCTGACGAGCTACACCAAGACCATAGACTACGATGCCAAGTTCTCGAGGGAGGAGCTCACCCGCAGGCAGGGCAACTACCCGCCGCGTGGCGGCGGCGGGACACCGATTCAGGGAGAGCAGCGGCAGATATTTCTCGTCAACGGCAACTTCGCGTGGAATATGGACGGGACGAACCCTGTACCGCTGACAACGCTCTATCTCTATGCAATCCCCTTCGCGGAGCTGCGGCAACTGGACATCGTCATGACCCCGCACGGCTTCTTGAAAGCCGCCATGGCGGCGAACAACCCGACGGCAACCCGGATAACCGTTGCCGGATCGTCGAACGCCGGCATGACGCAGGGTGGAAAAAAGGCGACCATCATCTCGTTCACCGCGCTCGGGAAGTACAGAATCAATGGCCAGATCAACGACCAGAATCTGGTCGAAATGGTGCAGACATGGGTTGCCAACCCCGTGCTCGGGGACATGCTGTACGAAACCCGCATGACCGACTACAAGGATTTCGCCGGTGTGAAGTTCCCCACGCTGCTCCACTCGCACCAGGGCGACCTCAGACGGAACAGGGGCGAGAATTCCATCGAGATCAGAGTCAGCAACGTGCAGCCGAACCTGAATGTTCAGGCGATGGCCGTCCCGGACGCGGTTCAGAAGGCAACCGTCGCACCCGTCCGCGTCGAGTCCCAGAAACTGGCGGATGGAGTCTTCCGCATTGCCGGCGGGAGCCATCACAGCGTCGCCGTCGATTTCCGCGATTTCATCGCGGTGATTGAGGCCCCTCAGAACGAGGAGCGCTCCCTGGCGGTGATTGCGGAAGTGGAAAAGCTCATTCCCAACAAGCCCATCCGGTACCTGGTGAACTCACATCACCACTTCGACCACCTGGGCGGACTTCGCACCTACGCCACCATGGGCACGACCATCGTCACGCACGAGGGGAACCGCGAGTTCTACGACCGTACGGTGTTGGCCTCGACGCCACGGACGATGCAACCCGATAGGTTCTCCGCTCAGCTGCCGTACTGGACCGGCGGCCGACAGCCTGAATTCGAGACGCTGAATTCGAAGTACGTGATCAGTGATGGCGTGCGAGTGCTGGAGGTTCACTACGTTGAGGGCCTCGCCCACAACGCGGGCATGTTGATCGCGTATCTTCCGAAGGAGAAGATCCTGGTGAATGCCGACCTGTACTCCCCGCCCGCTCCAGGGGCAGCACCGCCAGCTCCCAACGCCAACATGACGACGTTGTTCAGAAACATCCAACGACTCAAGCTGGACGTTGCCCAGCATGTAGGACTCCATGGGGCGGTGGCAACGAACGACGAGTTCCTGAATATCGTCAAAACAGCAAAAACGCAGTGAGAGAAGCCCTGTAAGGAGATCTCACGATGACGCTGGAGAACAAACTGATTCGTCGATGGATCTTGGCCGGTGTTCTCGCCGCCATCACAACAATGGCCGCTGCCGAAACTCCCTCGACGGCGCTGCTGGTCGTCAACAAGGGCGAAGACTCGATGGCCATCGTCGATCCGCAGACACGGAAGGTTGTGGGCAAGGTGACCACTGCGGGCCGGCCCCATGAAGTGGCCGTGTCGTCCGACGGGAAGATGGCTTTTCTCGCCAATATGGCGAACAACACCCTTTCCGTGGTCGACCTGGTGGGTCAGAAAGTGGTCCGCCACGTCGACCTGGGCGGCCTCACACTGCCGCACGGCATCCATTTCGCCGGCGGAAAAGTGTACTTCACCGCCCAGGGCTCCAAGGCGATCGGGCGGTACGACCCGGCAACCAACAAGATAGACCTGGTGCTCGGCACGGGCCAGGATGGCACACACACAGTCGTCGTCAGCAAGGACCTGAGTCATATCTTTGCGGCGAACATGGCCGCCAACAGCTTGGCGGTCTTCGAGCGAATCGAGAAGCCGGCCGACTGGAAGCTCACCACGATTCCGGTTGGCAAGAGGCCGGAGGGTATCGACATCTCGGCGGACGGCAAGGAGTTGTGGGTCGCGCATTCCGACACCGTCTCGATTATCGATATCGCCAGCAAGAAGGTGAAAGAGACCTTCAGCGTGCAGACGAAGATCTCAAACAAGCTGTCGTTCACGCCGGACGGCAAGCGTGTGGTTATTTCGGACAACACCGGCAACGAGCTCGTCGTCCTCGACGCGGCGACCCGCAAGCAGACGAAACGGCTGAAGTTGGGCAACAAGGTGACGAAGTTTCAGATAGAGCCCGATGGCTCGCGCGTGTACGTGGCGAATGCCGACGACAACATCGTCGTCGCGATCGACCTGAAGACGTTTCAAGAGGTCGGCCGCTTCTCGACTGGTGTCGATCCCGACGGTATGGCGTGGACGAGGCTGCAGTAAGCCGATCCAGACGCGCGGTCTTCATCGGCTTGGTGGGCAGCGTCCAACGCAGGAGGTGAACAGTGGTGCAACGACTTGGACTAGCAGTGCTATTGGGAGTTGCGTGGGTCGGCTGTAGTGCGCAGGAAGCTTCGGTAACGACCGCCGCCGCTACGAGTGAAAGCACGGCCGCTCCGGCCGCCGACAACTCGCGCATCCTCGGCACTGAAGTGGACGCGGAGACGCGAAAAGACATCATCCAGCTCGATCTGGAGCAGAACGACGCCAATTCAATCGGCGACTCCGAGGGCATGATCGACCGGATGCTGGCCGACGATACGCTTTGGATCGGCGCCACCGGGCGTGTGGTCACCAAGCCGCAGATCCTGGCAGTGACGCGGCACAATTTCCAGAAGAACCCGACGAAGACGAAAAAGGATGCCGCCCCGCACGACGACTTTGGCATCAGGCGCTTTGGAGACGTCATCGTTCAACACGGCCGGAGCACGACGATGAAGCCGGACGGGACCAAAGGGGACGCCAGACGATATCTGATCGTCCTTCAAAAACAGCGCGGCCAGTGGTTTGTCGTCGGGCGCGAGACGATTCCCATCGACTACAAGGCTCAGCCCGAATCTCCTGAGATACTCGCCGTCCAGGCGCGGGCAAAGGCCTCGCCGACCAACAAGATCATCCTTGGCAAGCAGCCGGAGCCTGATGTCGAAAAAGAGATTCTCAGGCTTTCGGCTGTCCAGAATCAGGCCGCTGGAACGGGCGACAGCGACAACGTGACGCGCGACCGTCTCTTCGCCGACGACATCATGTGGATGAGCTCGACCGGGCACGTCCAGAGCAAGGACGAGTTCATCACGGGTGTCAAGGCGAACTTCGCCAAGAACCCCAAGCGCATCGTCAACAAGCACGACGACTTCACGGTGCGCCAGTTTGGAGACACGATCATTCAGGTGGGGCGCAGCAACACGATCAATGAGGATGGGTCTGCAGGACCTCGGCGCAGGTACATGAACGTCTTCATGAACAAAGGCGGGCAGTGGTGGTTCGTCGCCCACGGCGCGACGCCGATTGCGTTTGCGGTCGCTGCAACCAACTAGCGCGTGACACGGGCGCAGTTGAACGGCAACTGCGCCCGCCTTCCCAAGCGCCCTACCGCGATTCAACGAGCACCGTCGAACGTGTAGCACTCGTATTCCAGGAGCTGGAAGCCCGGTTCGGTATGCCGGTAGATCACCATGCTCATCTTCCAGGGTCTCGTGAACACCCCGGGATCCTCGATGGTCGCCTCATACCTCAGATGGTCGCGATCGATGAACGAGAACCGCTCGACGACGTGCAGCGCCTCGCTGTGGTGATTGCCGGCCCTGTCGAACCAGGTGTCGGCGTTGAAGTGCACGGTGTCGACGACGAGCGTGTCGCCGTCCCACCGCCCGCGCGAGTCTCCCATCCACCATTCAATCGGGCCGCGTGGATGCGGCGTGCCGTTCGTGTAGATATAACGAATGGCGTGGACATACTCGTACAGGATCGTCACCTGGTCGCGCGTCTGGAGGATCTGAAACGGAAACGGCATATACGTAATGCGCGGCACCCCGGGCAGATAGCATTTCGTTTCCGGATCATCGGTTGCGCGCTTCTTGAAGTTCTCGATCTTCTTCGCCAGTCCGGCAGGCGTATACGGAATCTCGTTGCCCTCGACGACGCCCTGCCCCGCCGGAACGCCCTTTTGCGCGGAATGGTCCTGGATGTCGAAGTTCGCCGTGTTCATGACCTGCCAGATGCCCGAGAAATCCGGATGACCGTCCGCCGCGCGAGGGAATGCTGGCCCGGGCGGCCTGGGCCGCTGCGAGGGCCGGCATCCACGAGCAGACAGCCAGGACTGCCGCGGTCGCCGTCATCCAGACGCCAGACGAGTTCTTCACCTCGGACCTCCCGGTTTCTTGATGTCCTCGATCCGTGCGCCAGAGGCTGAAACGGCGGCGGCCACGGAATCGGCAGCAGAGTGTTATACGCCGCGAAAGTGTAACGCGGTTCGGCCTTTTTTGGTATGGTAACGGCGTGAGGTTGGGCCTGCGAGAACGGTAAGCGATCGACAGAACGCTTCGTGGGTTCATCGCCGGTCGCCTCTCCGGAAAACAGCGCGAAGAAACAAGGATGCGTAATCGCTCGTGCGTGATCGGCATGCTGACCGCGACCGCGATGGTCGTGGTGCTGCTGCGCCCGATCGCGGCAGCCGGCCAGGCGTCCGGCGGGCCCGAGCCGCAAAACAGCTGTCTGTCGGACGACCCGGCGCTGTTCTGGCGATGCGCGCAGGAAAAAGCGAAGACGTTCAATCCGCCGCGCACCGCAGACGGCCACACTGACTTGAGCGGCTACTGGCGCAACCGGACGAGTGCGACCGTCAGTCTCGAAGGCTCGACCCGAATGTTCCCTGTCGAGAAGAACGAGGCCTTCGGCGCTGGTTCCAGCCCGAATGGCGGCTATGGTGGGAAAGGCCGTGGTGGTAGACCCTCCCGATGGAAAGGTTCCCTACCAACCGTGGGCGCGCGCTCAGAGCCAGGAGAACGCGGCCAAGTACATCGACCAGAACACGCACTGTTTCTTGTCCGGCGCGGTACGGCACATGTACGTGGCGCCCGCGTACCAGATCATCCAGACGCGCGATTACGTTGCGATCCCATCCGAAGAGGCGCACGCCACGCGCATCATCACCATGGCAGACCGCCCACACCTCGGCAGGGACATCCTGCTCTGGCAGGGCGACCCGCGGGGCCGGTGGGACGGCAATACGCTGGTGGTCGAATCCACTAATCACAACGGTAGGGTGTTTCTGGACCGGCAAGGCACGTTCTACACGGACACGGCGATCCTGACCGAACGTTTCATGATGGTGGATCAGAACACGATCGCCTACACGGCCACGGTGGACGACCCGCTCGTCTATACCAGGCCGTTCACGATCGCGCTTGCGTTCACGCGTCACACGACACCGGGTTTCGAGATCTGGGAAGAATCCTGCTTCGAAGGTGACACGGCGACCAAGAGCCTCGAGAAGTTGGGCTTCAGGATGTACCCGGGCATCACGTCCAAGGATGTTCCTGCAATAAAAGCTCGCATGCCAGGATCGCGGTGACGGACGCGTCAATTGGCCGCTCTGTCATGGGCCGGGCGCTCCCAGGCCCCTGGAAAGGAAGCTCGAAATGAGCCAACGCTTCTTCGTGCTCGGCATTCTGGGTGCGGCCGCGGTTGTCCTGCTGACGCCAGCGGTGGCCGCCGCGCAGGCCTCCCGGGCTGCCGAGCCACAAAACAGTTGCCTGTCGGATGACCCTGCCCTTCTCTGGCGATGCGCGCAGGAAAAAGCGAAGACGTTCAATCCCCCTCGGACGGCGGACGGCAAGCCGGACTTCAGCGGCTACTGGCGTCACCGGACGGAGGCGAAAGAAGGCCTGGAGGCGCCCTGGGACGACGCCACCCGGGCTGGCGTCAGCCGCAGATCCCGCGACTCCGACGTTCCTCTGGGGCCAGGAAAGAGCCTGGTGGTCGATCCTCCCGACGGGAAGCTGCCACTCCAGCCCTGGGCGATTGCTCAAAGGAAAGAGAACGCCGCCAAATACATCGACCAGAACGTGCAGTGTTTCTTGTCCGGCGCAGTGCGCCATATGTACGAGGCACCCGCCTACCAGATCATTCAGACGCGTGATTACATCGCGATCCCGTCTGAAGAGTCGCACGCCACGCGCATCATCACCATGGCGAACCGCCCGCACCTCGGCAAGAACATCCTGCTCTGGCAGGGCGACGCGCGCGGCCGGTGGGACGGCAATACGCTGGTGGTCGAGACCACCAACCATAACGGCCGGGTATTTCTGGACCGGCTCGGAACGTTCTACACCGACGCCGCGATCTTGACCGAACGCTTCATGATGCTCGATCAGAACACAATCGCCATCGGGGCCACCGTGGACGACCCGCTCGTGTATACCAGACCGTTCACGATCGCGTTCCTGCTCACGCGTCACACGACAAAGGGTTTCGAGATCCTGGAAGAAGCCTGCTTCGAGGGGGAAGCGGACGCGAAGCGACTGAACACTCTCGGTTTCAAGATGTACCCGGGAATCACCTCCAAGGATGTTCCTGCGATAAAAGCTGGCACCCCGCCACAGCGCTGAACGACGCGACCCTCCGCACGCGGCCGCTTTACGCTTGACAGCGCCAGTCCGTTCGTGCAAGTTTCCACCGCTTTCAACATAGATCAGGTCAGGGACCAATCTGCCGTTGCGGCGCGGCGAGTTCGTGAAGGGTCACGACGGACCGTTGCGGGATACCGGCCACCGCACGTTTGCCGGCTTTGCACAATCGTAGAACCGGAGGAACCAGTGATGCGCGGCACTACCACTGACACGTTTCGGGTTCGATACGGGTTCATCGCGTCAACCCTCATCCTGGTCACAGCTCTGACGCATTCGCCGGCCGCCGGCCAGGGCTCTGGCGCAACCATCATTGGTCAAGTCACCGACGAGAGCGGCGCCGTGCTCCCCGGTGTGACGGTCACCGCCACCAGTCCCGCCTTGCAGGTGCCGCAAATCACGGCCGTCACGAACGAGGTTGGCGAGTACCGCCTGGCGCCGTTACCAATCGGGGTCTTCGAACTGGCCTTCGAACTGGCCGGTTTCAGGCCAGCCCAGAGGGCGAACATCCGGCTGACCGTCGGCTTCACCGCGAGAATCGATGCGGCTCTGGCGCTGGCCACGGTGGCCGAGACGGTGACCGTCTCCGGCGCGGCGCCGGTGGTGGACGTCGCGGGGACCTCCGGGAGCACGCTGCTGACGAGGGAGATGATCGATCTGACTCCGACGAGCCGAAACGGGGTGATGAGCCTGTTGTCCCTGGCGCCTGGCGCGCGCACCTTTCTCGATGTCGGCGGCAACCAGATCTCGGAGAACCCGAATGCGCTCGTGTTCGGGATGGGCGGCGCGCATTGGTACACGCTCGAGGGCGTCCCGTCGCAAACCTTGTCGGGCCGCGCCGACGGACAGGGCGCCAACTGGGACTATCAAACGATCGACGAGGCGCGAGTTCAGACGCTTGGCACCGATGCGGAGTTTCCGACGCGGGGCGTGCAGATCACCGCTGTGGTGAAGTCCGGCGGCAACGACTTTCACGGCCGCGGATCGTGGGACCAGACGAACGAGCATCTACAGAGCAACAACGTCGACGACGAATTGAGGGCACAGGGCATCACGAGCGGCAACGAAGTCGCGCAGCAGTACGACTTCGGAGGAGACCTGGGTGGCCGCATCATCAGGGACCGCTTGTGGTTCTACGGTGCGGCGCGGAAGCGCTACCAGGGATTTACGGTCATCAATTCGTTCCAGCCGGATGGGTCGCCCGCCCTCGAAGAAGGCCAGAGCACGTGGCACACGGAAAAAGTCTCGTTTCAGGCGACCCCCTCCCACCGGTTCATCGCGTTCAACCAGTGGGCGCGCAAGCCCGAACAGAACCAGTTCACCGAGCTCAATTCCTATGAATCGCGGATGAGGAAGATTGTCGATTTCCACTATGCCAAAGGGGAGTGGGAAGGAGTGGGCGGCAACTCGTTCATCGCCTCCTTCCAGTTTGGTTATTTCAAGCTCGATTCGAAAACACAGTTCAACACGGATGGAGCGGTCGGAATGAAGGACCTCGTAACGCAGAGGACCTACGGCGAGAACGAGGTGGCCGGGGAGAATGATTTCAGCAGCCGGAAATACGCGAAGGGCGCCGCCAGCTGGTACAAACCGAACTGGTTTTACGGGAACCATGAGTTCAAGGCCGGCTTCGAATATCGGAACGAATTGAACTTCCGGTCGCTGGTCGGACGATCACCCAACTACTATCTTCTTTTCCAGAACGGCGATCCCTTCGAGGTCTCATTTTTCAACGGCCCGACGTTCCCACGTCTGTCCGGGGACATGATTGGCAGTTTCATCAGGGACAGCTGGACCGTTGGGCGTCGGCTGACGCTGAATGTGGGGCTGAGGTACGACCATCAGGCTGCGTTTGCGCCTGACAACTGCCGCGAGGACGCGTTGCCTCCGTCGGACGTCATCTTCCCTGCGGGGTGCTTCGCCGAGGTGCAGCTCCCGGTTTTCAACAACGTGGCCCCGCGTCTGCACGCGGCCTACGATCTCTCGGGCGATGGCAAGACCGTGCTCAAAGGCGGGTGGGGGCGCTACTACGACATGCGCCACCTCAACCCGGACGTGCTGCGGGTGACCAAGAACGGCATCGCGTATGGCATTTTCCTGTGGCACGACCTGAACGGGAACCTCGACTATGACGACGGTGAAGTCGACCGCGATCTGAACGGCGACGACTACGTCGAAACCTCGGGCCGTCAGTTCGAAACGCAACAGCCGCCGGCCGTGACCAACCCGGACGAGAAGCAACCCCAGAATGATCAGTTTTCGCTCGCGCTCGAGCACGAGCTGATTTCGAATTTCTCCCTCCGGGTCACCGGCGCCTACACCCGCGCGACGAACATCTACCGCATCCAGAACAACCTGCGACCCTATGAGTCCTACAACGTGCCGGTCACGAACCAGGACCCTGGTCCGGACGGCCGTGTCGGGACTGCCGACGACGGAGGCTTGTTCACCTACTATGAGTTCCCGACCTCGCTGCGTGGTCAACAATTCGAGGAGTTGATGCCCATCAACGACCCGAAAGCCGACCAAAGCTACCGGAGTTTTGAAGTGGCGGGCGTCAAGCGGCTCGCGAATCGCTGGCAGTTCGCGGCCTCCTACTCGGCCACCAAGAGAACCATCCCCATCTTTTCATCGTTGGCGGTGACCAACTTCAACTCGTCCAACGACGCCGGGAGCTTGACACCCAATGACGAAATCAACCGCGCCAACAACACATGGGACTGGGACGCCAAGGCGCTGGGTTCCTACCTCTTCCCGGCCGATGTGCTGGTGTCGGCCAACTTCGAGCACCGAAGCGGGAACGTGTTCGGGCGGCAAGTGCAATTCAGGGGCGGCGCAACGATTCCGGCGATCGTGCTCAACGCGGAGCCCATCGGCACCAGGCGCACGCCGAATGTCAACCTCTTGACCCTCAGGTTCGAGAAGACGTTCGCTGTGCGTACTGCGCACAGGTTGTCGCTCCGCCTCAATGTGTACAACGCGCTGAACGCAAACTCGGTGCTCAACCTGCAACGGCGCGCGGGAGCACAGTTCTTGCGTCCCCAGCTCATCATGCTGCCCCGCATTGCTGAAGTGGGTGCGTCGTACACGTTTTAACAGGAGAGTCTGAGACCTGAAATCTGAAGTCTGAGCGTTCAGCCTTCAGGTTTATACCGACGGGGGAGCGAGTCGCAGCGCGCGTCTCAGCGGCGTCTGGGACGAAAAATACGGTGTCGGGGCCGACGCTCTGTAGCAGCGAAGGGAGCACTCCCGAGGCTGCGCGCCACGCCTCGAGCGCCCGCCATGCTAGACTTAACCGGCTCCCTTGGTTCCGGGCGTGGTCTCACGAGTCCATATGAAAAGGATCCAAGTTGTCCTGGTTGTGACCGCTCTACTGGCGCTCGGCGCGTACTCGGTGCGCTCAGAGCAAGCCGCGCCGGTTCCTTCCCTTCAGACTCCTCCCGATCTTCCGTTGTGGGCGTACGGCTGGGCGTCCCCCGATCAGAGTGTTCCGACCGTGCCGAAGCCGCAGCCTGTGCGGCTGCCGGCCGATGACAGTGTCTTGTTGCGGATTCCGGGAAGCAACCTCGCCCTCAAGCCGTCGCTGTTCCGTCGCGTCCGCGGCGACGAGGGTGTCAAGGAGGTCCCGGACTGGGCTCCGGAAACCCACGAGCCGATGCCCGATATCGTGAGGTTTGGACGGAGCGTGAGGAACAGCCGGGGCGAGTTGATGGAAGGCGAGGATGGCGGCATCCGCGGATGCGGCGTGTGCCACAGCGCGACGGGAATCGGCCGTCCTGAGAACGCCGGGCCCGCGGGCCTGCCTCTCGCATATATCCTGCAGCAGTTGGAGGATTTCCGTCACGGCCTGCGGTTGACCGCAGATCCGAAGAAGGAAAACGGGTTCCGGATGGCTTCCTTCGCAAAGCTGATGACACCGGAAGAGTCCAGGGCTGCCGCGCAATATTTTTCGTCGCTGCCCTTCCCGCCGACAACGAAGGTCGTCGAGACCGACACGGTTCCGACGACGTATGCGGCCGGGGGCATGCTCGAAGTGCTGGAAGGACCGCATGCCGGAACAGAGCCGATCGGTGAGCGCATCATCGAAGTGGCGGAATATCCCGAGTTGACGGCGTTGCGTGCGCCGAACGCCGGCTATATCGCGTATGCGCCCGTCGGGAGCATCAAAAAAGGCGAGGCGCTGGTGGCCAGGGGCCAATGTGTCTCCTGCCATGGCCGGGACCTCGGAGGGAACGCACCCGGGGCGCCGCGGGTGAAGTTGGGGCCCCTCGCCCCACCACTCGCCGGGCGTTCGCCGACCTACCTGGTCCGCCAGCTCTACGAGCTGAAAATCGGGACCCGACGAGGCGTGATGTCGCGTTTCATGCGACCGGTCGTCACTGACTTGAGTACGCTCGACATGCTGTATATCGCGGCGTACGTGGGGTCCCTGCCGCCGCCGCCCGGGGAGTCCGTCAGCATGCAGTCAGCTTCCCGCTGACGCGCCTCTGGACGACGAGGTCCGAGGCGAATTCCAAGCCGAAATACCAACGGGCGCCGGCCTCGCGCCCGCGACCTGTTGGGGTGCGGATCCGTGAAGATCGCCAGTCGTCGACCTGTTTGTGGCATTCGCCGCCGCCGCGCGGGCGGGGCTGCCAGCGGGAGGGATTGTTGGCGCAAAAAGATTCGCCTGATCGTGGTGCTTCGAGTCGAGTCATTGTATGCTAGCCGGAAACAATTCGGTGCGCCGCGTCCGTTTGCAGCTATAGCCATGGCGGTCGCCAATCGGCCGCAGAAAGAGATCAGACAACTATGACGAAGAGGGTCTTATATCCTGGACTCGGCGGGGTCGGTATCGCCGTGTTCCTGGCTGCCTCGCTGGTTCGGCTCAGCGCCGTCCAGGTTGGCAGCGGGCCGGTTTCCGTCGACGCCGACGACCTCGGCGGAGTGGTCACCAGCGCGAAGGGTCCTGAAGCGGGCGTGTGGGTCATCGCGGAAACCACCGATCTGCCCACCAAGTTCGTCAAGATCGTGGTCACCGATGACCGCGGCCGCTACCTGCTGCCCGACCTTCCGAAGGCGACCTACGACGTGTGGGTGCGCGGCTACGGGCTGGTCGATTCGACGAAGGTGAAAGCTACGGCGGGCAAGGCGCTGAACCTCACCGCGGTGGTGGCGCCGAATCCTCACGCCGCAGCGCAAATCTATCCGGCCAACTACTGGTGGTCCCTGCTTCAGGTGCCCGCCGCGAGCGAGTTCCCGGGAACAGGGACCAAGGGCAATGGCATCTCTGAAAACGTCAAGAACCAGTCCCAGTGGACGATGCGTATGAGAACCGAAGGCTGCCTGGGGTGTCACCTGATGGGCACGAAGGCGACGCGCGAAATCTCCAAGGGCCTCGGCTCGTTCCCGTCCACGAAGGACGCGTGGGATCACCGGGTGCAGTCCGGACAGAACGGCGGCAACATGAGCAACCAGCTCAACAATCTTGGCCGCCCCCGGGCGTTGACGATGTTGGCCGACTGGTCCGATCGGATCGCCAAAGGCGAGGTGCCGCAGGCGCCGCCCCGGCCACAGGGCACGGAGCGCAACGTCGTCATCAGCATGTGGGACTGGGCTGATCCGAAGGCGTATCTCCACGACGAGGTCGCAAGCGACAAGCGCAATCCGAGGGTCAACGCGAACGGACCCATCTACGGGTCGCTGGAGGCTTCCGTCGATTACCTGACCGTCCTGGATCCGAAGAGCGGCCGGACAAACCGTCTGGAGTTGCAGCTTAAAGATCCGAAGACCCCGCCGGTGCCGGCATTCATGCCGAAGCCCTCGGTGGCGTGGGGAAACGAAGCTACCTGGACCAGCCGGACCAGCGCACACAGCTTTGCGATGGATCAGAAGGGGCGCGTGTGGACCGCCCAGAAGATCCGCCAGAACACGACTCCGTCCTTCTGTCAGCAGGGCTCGAACCATCCGTCGGCCAAGGCCTTCCCGATCAAGGAAAGCGGCCGGCAGGTGTCGGCGTGGGATCCCCAGACCAAGCAGTTCACGCTGGTTGACCTCTGCTTCGCGACCCATCACCTGGCATTTGCAGAGGATGCGAACAACACCCTCTGGTTCTGCAGCGGTGGCGGCGAGGTCGTGGGCTGGCTGAATACGAAGGTATTGGACGAGACCAAGGACGAGCAGAAGGCCCAGGGCTGGACGGCGTTCGTCCTCGATACCAACGGCAACGGCAAGCGTGACGCCTACGTGGAGCCCGACCAGCCGGTCGATCCCACCAAGGACAAACGGATCATCACGCCGTTTTACGGCGTCATCCCGAGTCCAGTGGATGGATCTATCTGGGGGTCGATCCTGGGCTTCCCCGGTTCCGTCGTTCGGCTGACCCTGGGTTCGAACCCGCCGGAGACGGCGCTGTCGGAAATCTTCGAGCTGCCGTATGGGAACCCCAAGGCGACGATTCAAGGGTACGGTCCGCGCGGGATCGATATCGACCGCAACGGCGTCGTCTGGACGGGCGTCTCGAGCGGACACCTGGCCAGCTTCGACCGCCGCAAGTGCAAGGGGCCGCTCAACGGGCCGACGGCAACCGGCCAGCACTGTCCGGAAGGCTGGGCCTTCTATCCGATGCCGGGACCGCAGTTCAAAGGTGTCACGGAATCGGGGAGTGCCGACAGCGGCTATTACAATTGGGTGGATCAGCACAACACGTTGGGCTTGGGTCCGAACACGCCGATCGCCCCTGGCTCAGAGGCCCTGATGGCCCTGAACCCGGATACCAAGCAGTTCACCGTTCTTCGCGTGCCCTATCCGAACGGGTTCTACGCCAAGCTGCTTGACGGCCGGATCGACGATCCGCAGGCCGGCTGGAAGGGCAAGGGCGTCTGGTCGACCTTCTCCTCGAAGGCGATCTTCCACACCGAAGGCGGCAAAGGGGTGACGAGCAAGGTGGTGAAGTTCCAGGTTCGTCCCGACCCGCTCGCGAAGTAGGCTCACCGTGCACGGGTGCCTGGGGGCGCGACTGCGTCCCCAGGCACATCTTCAGAAACCGCGCCGCGCGCTCGACCTCCCACGCTGCTTCGTCAGATCTCCGCGACAACCGTACCTGTAGACGTAGTGTCCGGCTTCAGCCGGACTTCACCGGTCTCATGAAAAGACGGATCGAAGTCTGTTTTCGAACTTGATCTTCTTGTCAGGGCGTCCGCGGTTGGGCGACCGGAGTGTCGTGCAGCATGCGCGGTGCGTCGCGCTCACCTTCGACACACGCCTCCTCCAACAGTTCGAACCCCGGCTCCTTGTTCCGCCTCAGGGCGAGCGCCATTTTCCAGGGCCGTGTAAACACCTTCGGGTCGTCGAGCGTTGCTTCGTAGCGGATCGAATCCGGGCCGGTGAATATGAAGTGCTCGACCACTTTCAAGGCGTCGCTGTGGAAATCCCCGATGATGTCGAGCCACTTGCCGTTGGTATTGATGGTCTCGACGATCAGCGTGTTGCCGTCCCAGCGGCCACGTGAAGCCCCCTGCCACAGTCGGATGTTTCCGCCGAGATGCGGGCGGCCATCAAGCGGAACAATGCGCGGGGAGTGCCCGTACTCGTTCAGCAGCACCACGTAACCAGGGGTCTGAACAAACTGAGAATTACCGGAGTAGATGGAGCGCGGCACACCCGGCAGGTGACACCGCGCCCGGTTGTCGATGTGCTCCGGCTTGGTCGGGTGCGTGTGGTTCTCGAAGTTCTCCTGCCTCTTCGCCAACGCCCAGGGCTGATAAGGAATTTTTCCGGACGGCGGGTCCACCACGACGCTGGTCGGCCGTAACGCCTCCCCGCCGGGTCCCCTCAAGGCCACTCCCTGACCGAAGATGGTCGTCTGCGCTACGTCGTATAGATCGCCGCCTTCGAGGGTATAGGTTGGAAACGTGGGAGCCCCTGCCGTTGGTCCGCCCGCAATCCAGTATCCCTGGAAGTCGGGCTGGCCGTCCGGAGTCCGCGGCGGAGTCCATGTCCGGGCCGCGGCCGCCGGCGTCTGAGCCACCGCAGACACCGGCCCCAGCAAGGCAACGGCCACCACAATCGCCGTCGCGGTGATCGAAACGAAGAATCCAGTCTTCACGGGAGGCTCCCTTCGCAAACACGCGTCGCCGCGTTCCGTGGATCTCCGTCACCGCCTAATTGGTTCCAGGAAACCGCGCAACCTTCCGGGCCGCGCCCGTCAACTCCAGAATGTGCATGCCGGTGTTGGCCCGATCGATGATGTAGATGTAGCCGCGATCGTCGACCTCCACGTTGTTGGTCTGGATCGCCACCCCGCAGTGCTGGTCCGCGCCGGTGCCGACGCATCGCTTGTCGGTCTTGCTGGTAATGGCCGGAATGAAGTACCCGATCTCCTTCGGGTTGAACGGATCGCGGATGTCGATCGCGCGCACGCCGGCGTTGAAATGCGCGAGGAAGAGCACGCGCTTGTAGTAGATCGGCGTGAAGTTCTCGTTCGACGAGTGCGTGCCGAAACGTCCGCCGCGTGCGCAGAAGTCGGCGCTCTGCCCCGGCACGGTCCACGAGGACGCGCCAAACGGCCTCGTTTCGATCGTCGTGTCCAGCATCCGCAGCATCTGCCTGTTCTCCAGACACTCGTTGGCCGTCGATTCGCCGGTGACGGCGATGAAGTCCCGCCGCCCCTGGGTCTGGTTCGCCGGAACCGAGGCCTCATGGTCGTGAGGCCCCGCCGCCGGAGGGGGCACACCGCGCGCGGGCGGTGCTTTCTGCCTGCTGAACTCCGCGACATCCATCCCGAGAAGCGGGAACGCGGTGTGCGCGCCGACATCCGGCGGAAGGTCCAGCCTGGTGATCTGCGGGTACAGCAGGTTTGCCTCGGTCGGCTCTTTGGGTCCGTTCAAGAGCTTGTCGCGATCGACGATCTGGACGATGCCGTTCGAGCCGGTGCCGTAGCCGAAATACACGCGGTTGACTTTCGGGCCGAGGGAGATCGGGCCGTGAAGCTCCGTGGGGACGGGCCCCGTCGATCCGGGCTGCTGACCTGGCAGCCCGAAGTCGCGGATGAACACCGGATGCGCCGGATCGCTCAGATCGTAGATCTTCGTCATGCGGCGCGTGCGCCATTTGGGATCGCCGCCGATGATATAGCGCGATGCCCGTGTCGCACTCCCACCAGTTCTTGTGGGTGTTGACGAGGCCGTTGACGACGACGGTCACACGGCTCGGGTGTGACGGATCGGTGACGTCCCAGATTTCGTGGGCGGTGCTCCCGAACGAGCGCAGCAAGTACACCTTGCTCTTGTCCGCGCGCGGCAGATCGCGGCCGTCGCACAGCCGCACCATCTGGGCGCCGCCGGCCTCGCCCTCGCCCATCTCGCCCGGAATGTGCATGAGATATTTCGGCCGCTTCGGAACCGTCACGTCGATGATGGAGGTGCCGTTGCTCTCGGGCTGTCCGGTGAGCGGGTTGGGCTGAGTGCCGCCGTGGTGGCCGATGTACGCGATCCAGCGATCCCCCTGCTTGTGGATGACCGGCTGATACCCGGAACGGGCCTGCAGATCGTCGTAGCCGACCAACTGCATGTCGCGCATTTCGGGTCGCTGCTGCGCCGTCACGCTGACGCCGCGAGCGATGCCGAGCGCGCCCAGGGCCATCCCGACCATCGCGGCCGCCAGATGCGAACGTCTCATGTCACAGTTCCTTTCGTGAGAAGCTGTCAGCCAAGGAGCTCCGTCAGCCGGGAGCTCGCGCACTCCGGCCCTTTCATAGAGGGTACCGGCACCAATGTCAAGCTCCTCTAGAATGGACCCTGATGGCGCCCCCCGAACCACTGGCCGCGGTCACCGCGTCACCGTCGTACCGGTTCGGAACGACATTCACGGGGACCAGGCGCGTCCCGCGTTCGCGATTCTCACCGCGATTGGCTTCTCGCATCTGCTCAACGACACGATCCAGTCGATCCTCCCGGCGATCTACCCGTTCCTGAAGTCGGCATTTGCCTTGAGTTTTGCCCAGGTCGGCCTGATGACATTGGCGCTGATGCTGACCGCCTCGCTGCTGCAACCGCTCGTCGGCGTCTATACGGACCGGCGGCCCATGCCGTACTCCCTTGTGATCGGCATGGCGTTTTCGCTCGCCGGCTTGATGCTGCTGGCGTTTGCGACGTCGTTTGCCCTGCTGCTCGTGGCTGCGGGACTGCTCGGCGTGGGATCGTCCATCTTCCATCCGGAGGCGTCCCGCATCGCGCGGATGGCCTCCGGCGGCCGGCACGGGCTTGCCCAGGCGCTGTTCCAGGTGGGCGGCAACGTGGGGTCCGCCATCGGGCCGTTGATCGGCGCGTTTCTGATCGTCCCACGGGGCCAGTCGAGCATCGTGTGGTGTTCGCTTCTGGCGGTGGCCGCCATCGTGGTGCTGTGGAGGCTCGGGGACTGGTCCGCGACACGGCTGCCTCGCACGGGCAGGCACGCGGGCCGGTTCTCCGGCTGTCAGGCATCCGGGAGGCGTGTCCCGCCGGCGGGTCGGCTGGTCCCTCGCGATCCTCGGCGCGCTGATCTTTTCCAAATATTTCTACCTGGCGAGCTTGAACAGCTATTACACGTTCTATCTCATCAGCAAGTTTCATGTTTCGGTTCGCACGGCGCAGATCCATCTCTTCGTGTTTCTCGGCGCGGTCGCTGCCGGCACGATCCTGGGCGGGCCGCTCGGCGATCGCTTCGGCCGCAAGTCCGTCATCTGGGGTTCGATCCTGGGCGTGCTGCCCTTTACGCTGCTGCTTCCGCACGCGAACCTCTTCTGGAGCTCGATCCTCACCATGATGATCGGCATGATTCTGGCCTCCGCCTTTCCGGCGATCGTCGTCTTCGCCCAGGAACTGGTTCCGGACCGCGTGGGATTGATCTCGGGCGTCTTCTTCGGTTTCGCGTTCGGAATGGCCGGGCTCGGAGCGGCGGCCCTTGGCCGGTTGGCTGATGGAATCGGGATCGAGTCCGTCTATCGCCTGTGCGCGTTTCTGCCGGCGATCGGCCTGCTGGCGGCGTTTCTGCCCGATCTAGGCAAGACGCCAGACCATCGGCCCTCTGCGCCGCGTCTAGTCGTGCTATTCTGCGCTCGATCCCTTTACTGACCCGTTGCGCGGAGGACGACCATGAGATTATCCGCGGTTCGAACGTACGCCGTGATGGCAGGACTGACCCTTTCGGCCATCACACTCGCCGCCCAGGCTCCGGCCGGCCAGACGCCTGCCCCGGCGCCCGCGCAGGACTTCAGCAAGGTCGAGATCAAGACCACCAAGCTCGCGGGCAACTTTTATACCCTCGTGGGAGCGGGCGGTACCATTGGGGTGCTGGCGGGCCCAGACGGCGTGTTCATGGTCGATGCGCAGTTCGCGCCGCTCACCGAAAAGATCGTGGCGGCCATTCGTCAGATCTCCGACAGGCCCATCCGGTTCGTGGTCAACACCCATCAGCACGGGGACCACACCGGCGGCAACGAGAACCTCGCCAAGATGGGCGTCACGCTCATCGCGCGAGACGAGCTGCGCGCCGGCCTCGCGAAGATTCCCACGACGCCTCCGGGAGGGCTGCCGCTCATCACCTATCGCGGATCGATGACCTTCCATATGAACGGAGAGGATATTCAGCTGATCCCCGTGCCTGCGGCGCACACCAGCGGGGATACGATGGTACGGTTTCCCGCCGCCGACGTCATCATGACCGGAGACTTCTATCGATCGCTCGGCTATCCCAACATCGATCGGGCCAACGGCGGGACGGCCAAGGGGATGATCGACGGCTTCAATGCGATCCTTCAGCTCGCGGGCCCGAATACAAAGATCGTCCCCGGCCACGGCGACGTCGTCGACAAGGCCGCCGTCACCGCGCATCGGGACATGATGATCGTCGTTCGGGACCGCGTGGAAGCGCTCGTCAAGCAAGGCAAGACGCTTGCCGACATCATGGCGGCAAAGCCGACCAGCGATTACGACTCGAAGGTGCCGCAGGGCCCAATGACGATCGAGCGCTTCGTGACGCAGCTCTACGGAGAGCTCGGAGGCAAGTAGACAACACAGGACGCTGCATCGGCGGAACGTCACACGGCGTCAACCTTTGCCGCGAATGGTCTTCGCCCGGGAGTCGCGAAGGTCTTCGACGCTTCGGCGATTCGTCTCAACCTCAGCGAAAGATCCGTCCCACACCCAAGTAGGTGCGCCACCGTCCGTCGAAGCCCCACGAACCGGCGACGATGACCGGCCCCACGAGCGTGTCCATCACGAGTCCGACGCCGCCGTTCGTTCGCCAGCCTGCCTGCGACCATTCGTCGAAGGCGTCGCCGTTTTCGAGCCAGCCTCCCGCGAAGACCGGTCCGCCCATGAAGTCCGGCAGCCGGCCGACTTGCCGCAGGTAGCCACCTGTCGCGACGTAATAGTGAGGCCCTCTCAACTCGCCCAGACTGTACGCGCCGAGCCTGAAAGGCGCGCCCAGTGCGAACTGATTGGTCGGCAACGGAGCGTCATCGAAGGACGTGCCGGCGCCGCCGTATACGAACACCCGATTGCGTGGACCGACGCTCCAGAATTGATTCGCCACCGCCGACAGCTGCGTCAGCGACGCGTCGAAGTCGAAGGTCTCTCCCTGCACCGTGATGTCGGGACCGTTGAAAATGCGCGACAGTCGAACCTGAGACAGCATCCCGCCCGTGGGCACAACGGGACTATCCTGCGTGTCCAGACGCCACACAATCTCTGCCCCGGTCTCCTTGCCCCGCAATTCCGGAAACCCGGGGTCTCCCACTTTGATCGAGGCAGTCGTGCGCCCGACATAGGCGCCCACACGCACATCGCTTCGCGCCCCAAGGTTCACTCCGACATTCAGCCCGACACGGGAAAGGGTCTGGCGATACCGCGCAATCACCGCGTCGTTGTCGATGACATTGAAGGTCACGCTGCCGACGCCCGCATACGGCGCGACGAACAACGGCGTCGAGCCGACAGGCCGATACAGCTCCACGGCGAGAGTCGGGTCGGAACCAATGGTGCCGTCGAGGCGCAGCTCCGAGCCGGATCCGACGGCGTCGAACGCAAGATAGCGGGCGGTCGCGGTGATGCGGAAATCGCTCGACGTCGTGTTCTCGACGTTCATGCCCAGCATCAGGAACGGTGGAGCGTAGGCCTTGGCGCGGCCGTACACGCGCAGTCCGTACCCACGCGCGCCGTCGCGCGTCATGCGCCAGGTCACGGTCTCATACCGGTCCAGCCCTGTCACGAGGGCAATATCTGCCTCGAGTGCGTTCATATCCAGCGGCACACCCACGTGCCGAGCGAGGAGCGCATCCAGACGCGTCGCATCGCTCGTGCCGAAGCCTTCGGCCTCGATGAACGCGGGGGACGGCAACTCCGTCAGGCGCCGAGCCTGGCGGCCGCGGCGCCACGCGTCGAACTCGGATTCGCTCACGGCGAACGGCAGCAGTTGATCGCGCATGGCCTCGGCCGCACGGTAACCCTCGTCGATCAGCGCGTCGGCCCGCCGCCAATCGAGCGATCCATACTCTTTGAGCGGCACGTTGATGACGACGTCCGCCGACGTGAGCGCGCGTCTGGTCGAGGCGCGCATCATCGCGTCGAGCGTCTCTTCCGCAACGCCGAACATCGTATAGCTCACGCCCTCGGGATCGGAGAGATCGCCGACGTTGACGGCGATCACGCGGTCCGCCCCCATCTCTTTCACGATGTCCGCTGGCACGTTGTCCATGGTGCCTCCGTCGATGAGCACCTGTCCGTTCACTTCGGTGGGCGGGAAGATGAGCGGCAGAGACATCGTCGCGCGCATGGCGTCCGACAGGGACCCGCTTCGCATGACCACTGGCTGCGCCGAGAGGAGGTCGACGGCCACCGTTCGGAACGGCGTCGGCAGGTCGTCGAAATCCTGAGTGTCGAAGTATGGTGCCGCAATGCGGCCGAGGAGCAACTCGACGTCCTGGCCGCTGTTGAGCGCGGTCGGCGGCACGACCCCGCCCTTGAGACCGAATTCGAGGCGCGATGGATACGCGCGGGCGTCGGCCTTGCGGCGGATGTTCTTGTACGGGAACGTCGACGCGCCGAACAGCTGATCCCAGTTCAGGGTCGTGATGAACGTCTGCAGTTCATCCGAATCCATTCCGCTGGCGAACGCACCGCCGACGAGACCTCCCATGCTGGTCCCGGCCGCCACATCGATTGGGATCCGGTGCTCCTCGAGCCAGCGGATGACACCCACGTGCGCGATGCCGCGCGCGCTGCCACCACCGAATGCGACACCCACCGTCGGTCGGTCTTCTTTCAGCACGACCCGAGGCGAGCGTTCGCCACCGGGCGCAGACGTCAGCGGCTTCGCGACTCGTTGAAGTGGCGCGGCGCATCCCGCGCACCATAACGCCAGGAGTCCCGCCACCAGCCCTCCAATCCACCGGGGTCCTCCGTGCGGTCGCGTCACCCCTCTCTCGCCGCACTCCAATGTCAGCAATCTCACTCGAGACGCTCTCACGTGGCTCTCCTGGTGGGTCTGATCGACTTGCGGCTTCAGACTTGAGACGTTCGGGTATCAGACTCGTTCCCTCTCGATCAGCCGCATGCTCTCCGGCGGGTAGCGTTCCCCGGCAACGCTCTCGGAGGGAAACGCCTCGTCCAAGGCAGCAAGGTCTTCTCCACTGAGCGCGATCTCCATCGCACCGACATTTTCTTCCAGGTAACGACGGCGCTTCGTGCCTGGGATCGGAACGATCTTGTGGCCCTTCGCCAGCAGCCAGGCCAGGGCGAGCTGCGGCGGCGAGCACCCCTTGGACCGCGCCATCGCCTCGAGACGCTGGACCAGAACGATGTTCTGCTTGAGATTCTCCTCCTGAAATCGCGGGAGACGCCGCCGCACATCGTTCTGTTCCAGCTTCTCCGTTTCCTTGACAACGCCGGACAGGAAACCGCGGCCAAGGGGACTGAAGGGCACGAATCCAATGCCCAGTTCGCGACACACGGGCAGCACCGCCGCCTCCGGCTCGCGCGACCAGAGGGAGTATTCACTTTGCAGCGCCGCGATCGGGTGGATGCGGTTCGCCCGGCGAATGGTCTGGGGACCGGCTTCCGAGAGACCGAGAAAGCGCACCTTGCCCTCGCGAACGAGTTCCGACATCGCGCCGACCGTGTCTTCGATCGGGGTGTTCGGATCGACCCGGTGAAGGTAGTACAAGTCGATGACGTCGACGCCGAGGCGGCGGAGGCTGGCTTCGCACGAGGGTCGGACCCGCTCGGGTCGTCCATCGACGCTCGTGGCGGGGCCGCTCGGGCTCGGGATCAGCCCGAACTTGGTCCCGAGTACGACGTCCTGTCTGCGTTCGCGAATGGCTTGACCCACGAGCTTTTCGTTCGAACCCTGGCCGTACACGTCCGCCGTATCCAGATATGTCACGCCGAGATCGAGGGCGCGGTGGATCGTGCGCACGGATTCCTCGTCGTCGCCCGCGCCGTAGCTCTGCGACATGCCCATGCAGCCAAGGCCGATCGCTGAAACCGTCAGTCCGCTTGTTCCGAGGTGGCGTTGTTCCATTAGGGGTTGCCCCGTCACAGATGGGCACGACACAAACCGATTCAATCGTGCGATTTGACGGTGGAACGGCGATTCCACGCTCGGTCATCAGATTGCGAATGAGCGCCGCCGTCTCTGGTCGTGCCACGGCAGACTGCACGCCCGCGCGAACGAGACCATCGGCGTAGTCCACCGCCTGCCAGGTGTGGCCGGCGAGCACCGAGACCACGGTGTCGGTATCTCGACTCCCCTTGTCCCGCGTCTCGAGCCTGGCGCCGCGATCCACCAGGAGCTGCACGACCTCGTTCCTGCCCTTGAGCGCTGCGCCCATCAGCGGCGTGCGGCCGTCGTTGTTCGCCGCGTTCGGATCCAGCCCGAGATCCAGCAGCATCCTCACCGCGTCCACGTTGTCCGTCGCCGATCGTTCGTACGTGACACCCTCGACCCAGCCGATGCCCGCAGCGGCCGTCAGCGCGGTGTCGTTGTAGTCGGTCGGCATCTTCGGATCGGCCCCGTACTTCAGGAGGAGCTGCATCAGATCGATATCGCTCGACTGCGCGGCGCGCACGAATGGCGTGGCGCCCGATTCGAAGAACCACTGCATCGTGAAGATGGTTCGACTGAGCGTGTCGTCCTTGATCCGGCCGTTGGGGTTCGCTCCGCGATCCAGCAGGACCTTGATGAAATCGAGATGGTCCATGTCCGCCTTCGGCACCGGATAGTCGCCGCCTTCGATATTGCGGTTGTCCGTCGCCAGATAGAGGGGCGTCCAGCCGCCCTTGTTGGCGATGTTCACGTCGGCGCCGCGCTCGATCAGATTGGTTGCCAGCTTGTAGTGCCTGTTGTTCGTCGCGGTGAGCAGCGGAGTCCAGCCATACTCGGTCGTCTGGTTCACGTCGGCGCCGGCGTCGAGCAGCAGCTTGGCGGACTCCAGATCGCCTTCGCGGGCCGCAAAGACCAGCGCCGTCAGGCCGCCGCCCCCGGAGCCCACCAGACCCGCCGACGATGACCTCGTCATCAGGATCCGGCGCGGGCGCGGCGCCAACTGCACCGGCAGCGCCCCGCTGGCCGGGGCCTGGCGTGAACCCGCGGCCACCGGTGCTGATGCCGTTCGCCCGCTCGAACTCGAGTTGTTCCTGGTACGTCCTCCCGGCGGCAGCCGCAGCCAGGCGTCGCTTCCGCGCAGCCTCGACGTTCCCGGCGAGGACGCGCATCGCCATGTAGTTTCGGGGAAGACCCGCCGGACCCGAGCGCACGCGAAAGTCGGCGCCTCCCTCGAGCAGGGCCTTGACGGCGAGGGGATGCTTCTGCTCCGCGGCCCACATCAGCGCCGTCGTGCCGCGCAGATTCTCGGTCGCGTTCACGTCCGCCCCGGCTTCGAGCAGCGCCTTGATCGCGTCTGGATTGCCGTTGCGCGCCGCGTACATGAGCATCGTTTCCCCGTTGGGACCACGCTCTTTCGAATCGGCCCCCGCCTTCAACAGCGTGCCGATCATCGCGGCGTTTCCGTAAAGGGAAGCCATGGCCAACGGGGTGACACCCTGCGCGATTGGCCGCTCTTACGTTGGCCCCGGCGCGAATCAGCAGGTCCGCCGTTTCCAGGTCGTCGCGGTACACGGCCCAATGAAGCGCCGTCGCCCCGTCCACCTGGGGAGCATTGACATCGGCCTTCCGCTGGAGCAGCAGGCGAAGGGCTGTCTTGTCCCCTTTCATCGCCGCGTCCGCGACCTCGCTCGGGCCGGCCCCGATGATGAAGGCGGTGGCACCGAGCAGCAGCACCGCGACACAGCCGGATCTGGCGTCCTTCATCATGCGTGGCCGAATCCGATCAGTCGGGCTTTCAGTCGGCTTCGCCCACTAGCTGCGCTTACAGGTTCTCGGCGAGTCTGCCCGTGCTGTCGCCCTGTCGATCCTGGTGAATGCCGAACAAGTCCAGGACGCTCAACAGGAGATTACCCGTCATCACGGATTTTCTCGGGTACGCGAGGTGACGGCCTCCCTTGAGCGCTCCACTGGCCCCGCCCACCAGAATGTGCGGCACGTCGAAATGCTGGTGCTGATTCGAGTTGCCCATGTTGGTGCCGTAGAGAATCAGCGAGTGGTCCAGAAGGGTGCCGTCGCCGTCGGGAGTGGTCTTCAGCTTCTCGGCGAAGTACGCCAGCGTCGACACGTGATAGCGGTTCAGCCGGGCGTAACTCCGAATCTGGATCGGATCCTCCTGATGGTGCGAGCCTCCATGGAAGCTCACGCTGGCGCCACCCTCCGGGAACAGCTGACCTTTCGGAAACGGATAGATCCTGCTGGTCAGGTCGCGGGCCCCCAGCAGCGTCACGACGCGCGTGATGTCGGCCCG
This sequence comes from uncultured Acidobacteriota bacterium, assembly GCA_963745495.1. Lineage (GTDB taxonomy): Bacteria > Acidobacteriota > Vicinamibacteria > Vicinamibacterales > CAVVIG01 > CAVUXJ01. The sequence goes on along the minus strand of CAVUXJ010000004.1, from coordinate 65,062 downwards.
GAACGCCAACGCCATCAAATCAGAGTGCAACTTGATGTGATCGTCGAATTGCTCCGGGATGCCCGGCGGCAGATCCAGTTCGGGCACACTGGTCGAGGCCTTCGCCGCGAGCTGGATGCGACGCTCGATCTCGCGGATCTCGTCCGTGTACTGGTTGACCGTCCTGCGGTCTCCCGCGCCCAGGTTCTTCCTGAGGCCGGCCAGTTCACTGCGGAGCGAATCGAGAATGCTTTGACTCTGTTTCATTCGAGCGGCCCGCACCTCCGGAGTGGCGCCGCTGCCGAAAAGGCGCTCGAAGACGACCTGCGGGTTGAGTTCCATGGGAAGCGGGCTCGTCGGCGGCAACGAGCCTGTTGCGGTCGAAGGCAATTCGACCCACGAGATGGAATTCGTGTAGGAGCAGCTGTAGCCTTCGCCGCAGTTGCTCGAGCTCGAGTTCGGGTCTTCCACGGCAAGCTGGAGCGACGGCAAGAGTGTGTCCTGGCCGATCTTCCGCGCGATGACTTGATCGATGGTCGGACTCCCGACGGTCGCATCGGAACCGGCGGTCTTTTTCGGTTTGATGCCCGTCAGGAACGCAGCCGCGACCCAGTGATCGGACCCCGTCGTGCCCTCTGGAGGCTCGGCCGACTTCGACCACAGTCCGCTCAAAATGACCGTCTGATCCTTGACGTTCTGGAGCGGCTCCATGATGTAGGGCAGCTTCTCCGGCAGAGCGCCCTCGGTTGCAGGCTCCCAATGTCCCGGCGCCATCCCATGGGGAAAAAAGATCCCCACGAAGCGGCTCTTCGGACGGGCAGCGGTCTGGGCCAGGACCGTGGATGCCGGTACCATGGCTTCGAGCAGCGGCAGGGCCAGTGTGGCGCCCGCGCCTCGCAGGAAGGTCCGGCGCGGCATGTATCGTTTGGTAATAAACATGTGAAAAGCCCCTTACCGCGAAGCAGCCGTCTCTTTTGCGGCAACAGCGCGTTCCGCCACCTGCATGTTCATCTGAAATGGCTTGCTCTGGACGACGCCCAGGACGAGCGCAGAAAACCGGTTGTCGCTGCGGGCGGCGTCCCGTGCGATCGCGCGAACCAGCGGCATGTCCTGGTACTCGATCCCGCGGCCCAGTGCGTACGTCAGAAGCTTCTCGATCACGACCGAGACAAACTGACGGGAATAGCCTGTCGTCAGCCAGTTGCGCAGCCCCACCGGTCCGTCGATTTTCGTGTTGTCGAAGACCTCGCCCGACGCATCGATCGCTGTTCCTTCGTCCTGGCTGCGCCACGTCGCAATCGCATCGAAGTTTTCGAGCGCGAAGCCGATTGGATCCATCAACCGGTGACACTGGATGCAATCGGCGCGCACGCGATGGTCCAGCATCTTCTGACGCATCGTCTGGTCCCGGACATTGCCGGTCGCGTCAGCCGTGCGCGGCTTGAGCGGCGGAACGTCCGCCGGTGGATCCGGCGGGCTCATGCCGAGGATGTTCGTCATGATCCACTTGCCGCGCGTGACCGGCGACGTTCGCTCGGGCTTGGACGTCGTCGTCAGAAAGGCGCCTTTCCCGAGCAGCCCTCGTCGTACATCCATCTCAGGACCGAGCGTCACGCGCCGGAACTGGCTGCCGTAGATGTAGGGAATGCCGTAATGCCTGGCCAGCCGTTCGTTGACGAACGTGTAGTCGGCCGTCAGCAGCTCGACCACGCTGCGGTCCTCACGAACGATGGTGTCGAACAGCAGTTCCACCTCACGCCGCATCGCCTGTCGCAGCGGGTCGTCGAAGTCGGGATAGAGCATCGGCAGCGGCCCCACGCTCTGCAGGCCCCGCAGGTTGAGCCACTGCCCGGCGAAGTTGACCGCCAGCGCCTCGGCTCGCGGATCCTGCAGCATGCGCCGCGCCTGCCGCTCGAGCACCGCCGGATCCTTCAGCCTTCCCTGGCTGGCGAGCTTCATCAACTCGTCATCGGGAGCGGTGCTCCACAGGAAAAATGACAAGCGTGACGCCAGGTCCTGGTCGCTGAGGCGATAGGCCTGACCCGCCTTCAGGTTCGCCGGTTCCTCTTCGATGCGGTACACGAACTGGGGAGACGCAAGAATCCGGGCAAGTGCCATCTCGATGCCCTGATCGAACTGCCCCGCCTCTCGGCCCGATCGGTAGAACCCCATCAGCATCTCGACTTCGGAAGCCGGCGCAGGCCGGCGGAAGGCGCGCGTCGCGAGGTTCGCGAGAATCTTTCGCGCGCACGCCGCCTCGCTCGTCACTCCGGCCGGGCGGCACACGAATATCCGGCGCCGGCTGGGCGAATCCGTGGCCGGCGTTGCCCCGTACGGCCCCTCGATTCTCACAGTACCGACGTGCGGGAAGAACGTATACCCCGGCGTCGGTCCGGTCTGGACCGTCGATCGCGCGAAATGCTGATCCAGGTCGAGAACTGGCGCCAGATTGGTCTGAAGGAAGGTGACGCCCACGCTGTGCAGTCCCGCCGTGGCCTTGAAGCGGACACGCATCGGCGTCCGCCGCGCCCACCAAAGAATGCCTCGGGACCGGCTTGTCCGCTTCGTACCGCCGCCTGCCGGCGACCGCCGCAATTGGCTGCCGGCGCCCGGCCTCCACCTTGCCAATCCATCAACTGCAGACGATCGCCATCCAGCATGATGTCGAGCTTTTCACAAGGCACTGAACCGAAGCCCGCCGGCGACATGTTGTCCCCAAAAATCGGGGTCACGGTGACCGTGTACTCTCCATCGGAAGGAAAGACATGCCTGACGAGCATTCCGCCTCGCGTGCCGAACGGCAGACCCTCAATGTGATAATCCTGTGAGGTATCTTCCGGAGCTCTGTACACCACCAAGGCCGGTGTCTCTGCCTCGCCGATCGCCAGCCGGCTGATCTTCCCCGCCGCCGAAACGTAGGCCTCGACGAGCGTCGACGAAATCCCCAACGCCCCCGCGATATTGTCGAAGCCGTGTGTCGAATCATCCGACGGCAGAAATTTCGCCGGATCGATCTCGAGGTCGATCAGATCGCGGATCGCATTTGCGTACTCGGTGCGATTCAGGCGGTGAAGGCCGGGAGGGGGCAAATGGACATGCGGATTCCGGTCGAGCTCATTCTCCAGCCAGACGATCAGAGACTCGTAGGCGGCAGGATCCGGTCGCCGCGAACCCGAGGGAGGCATCATGCCGGCCCGAAGCTTCCGCACCACCTTTTCCCATATCGCCGCGTTTTCACCGACATGGGCGAGGTCGAGCGCGTCCAACATCAGACCCGCGGTCTTCAACTTCTGGTTGTGGCAGCTCACGCAGTACTGATCGATGAGCGCACGTTGCGGGGAGAGAGACGGTGCAGGAACGTTCGAGGATTGTTGCGGGACGGCTGCCTGGCCGTGGAGGAGGAGCACAGACACCGTCACCATGCAGCTGACGACGAGAGACCTTTTCTTCACGGGATCGCCTTGCCTCACGGACTGGTGAGCGTCAGCGACGGGCTGCGCGCCTCTGTTTCTGAGGCCGCGCGCGGGCTCGGCGCTTAGGACCAGCGGGCCCTCAGCAGGAGCCCGACCTGGGCGATACGCTTGGACAACGCGAATCACACCCGCCCACGGCGCCCATTCTCGTAGGTGGACTGCCAGGTGTCAATGTTTCAAGCAGAGGAAAGCCTCAGCCACGACGTCACACGCGGACTCGTCACTCCGGCAGCTCGGCCTTCTGCGGCTCCGGCAGCCAGAAGGAGGCGATGAAGCCGACGAGATACACGGACAGCCCCACGGCGGCGGCGACCATCGCGACCTTCCTCGGCGCGTAGACGCGATCCGGCGTGATCGACAGCGTCGCCGTCACCCACGCGAACGAAGTGCCGATCAGACGTCCGCCGAGGTTCGCGGCGAAGCTTTCGCCCGTCCCCCGCAGGTGTGTGGGATACACACGCGGCAGGTAGTTTCCCCAGAAGCTGAGCTGTCCGATGGTCAGCAGCCCCGCGATGAACATCGCCGGGTACATCCACTTGAGGCTGGACGTCGCGGCCAGCGCGAAAGCCAGGGGTACGACGATGAGGCCTGGAAGCTGGAACAGCCGCAGCAGACGCCGGCGGCTCGACGATCACGACCGCGAGGTACGCGAGAAGGAACCGCCCGGCCAGCCCGCCCATCTCCTGCACCTTGAGGACGCTGGAAGCGACCTGCTGATTGATCAGAGCGGCTTGCGCCGGCGGCACCGCCGCGGTCCGCTCTCGCACGTCGGAAAGACCGGGAACGATCTGGGGGACCTGCTGCAGCGCGCCAAAGGTGGCGCCGTATACCATCGCAAACATCAACGTCGTCACGATCGTCGTGCGGCGCAGCGCGGGTGAGAACAGCGCCGCGATGCTCGGGCGCCCGAGCGTGCCCGCGGCCTTCTTCTGCCGCCACGCTGGCGATTCTGGAAGAAAGGGCCGGACGAGGATCAGCGGAATCGCCGGCAGCACGCCCGACATCAGCGTGTATCGCCACGGCGCATGTGGATCCGCGATGCCCGCGCCCAGACCGAAGCCGCCGATCGCCGGAAAGCTTGCGGCGTAGGCGACGCACAGGCCGTTCGCCGTGGCGACGAGCAGGCCGCCGAGCGACGAGAAGGCCTGCGTGTAGCCGAGCACCTTCTCGCGCCGATGCGGCTCGGGAAACAGCTCCGCCAGCCAGGCGACCGCGGCGACGAACTCCACGCAGACGCCCACGTACACGAAGCAGCGCAGCAGCAGCAGCATGCCGATGGAGGTGGAGAACCCGGACGGAACGCCGCGACCGCATAGATCAGGATGCTGAACGTCAGCACACGGCGGCGGCCGAAGAGATCGGTGAGATAGCCGCCGAGCAGGCCGAAGATGCCCCCGGCGACGGCGGGGATGTAGAACAGGCGGCCGACCCACATCTGGAACTGGGGAGAGCCGGGCGCCGCTCCCGTCAGCTCGAGCAGGGCCGGCCGCACGATGAGCGGCAACATCAGGATCTCGTAGATGTCGAAGGCAAACCCGATGGCGGCGATGACGCAGATCAGCCATTGCACCGGCGTGAGGCGCGAGGTGGAACCCGGATGCGCCTCGGCGGCGGTGGCCATTTGAAGGGCTCATGCCCCAGAGAACAGGGACGCTCGTGTTCCCGGGATGGGCGATGAGGAAGGAAGGATTATAATTTCGCCACTGAATCTTGTCATTCAAGAAGGGGTGCGCCTGGAATTTCGAGGCGACAAACAAAAGTGCGCAAAATTGACGTCTTCACTCACATCCTGCCGGAAGCCTACGTCTCCCGGATGAGGGAAGTGGCCCCCGACTGCAAGGACCAGGGCAAGCGGGTGCGCGGCGTCCCGATGCTGGTGGATCTCGACGTGCGGTTTCGGGTCATGGATCTGTTCGAGGGCTATCAGCAGATCCTGTCGATCGCGACCCCGCCGGTCGAAGCCTACGCGAGTCCGCCCGATGCCGTCGATCTGGCGCGCCGCGCCAACGACGGCATGGCCGAACTGGTGTCACGTTATCCAGAACGCTTCCCGGGCTTCATCGCCTCGCTGCCGCTCAACGATCCCGATGCCGCCGTGCATGAAACCGATCGCGCCATCCGCGACCTGGGCGCTCGCGGTATCCAGTTGTATAGCAACGTGCGCGGCAAACCGATCGTCGCGCCCGAGTTCCTGCCCCTCTTCGAGGCGATGGCCGGCCACGATCTGCCGATCTGGCTCCATCCCGTACCGGGGCTCGGACTTTGCGGACTATTCGACCGAAACCCGCTCGCTGTACGAAATCTGGTGGACGTTCGGCTGGCTCTACGAGACCAGCGCGGCGATGGCGCGCATCGTGTTCGAAGGGCCTCTTCGATCGATTTCCGAACCTCACGATCATCACCCATCACATGGGCGCGATGGCGCCCTACTGCGAGGGTCGCCTGGGACCCGGGTGGGATCAGCTGGGGGCGCGCACGTCGGACGAGGACCTGTCGGTGGTGCTGAAACGACTCAAGAAGCGGCCGATCGACTACTTCCGGATGTTTTACGCCGACACGGCCCTGTTCGGCGCGTACGACGCGACGGTGTGCGGTCTTGGCTTTTTCGGCGCCGATCGGGTGCTGTTCGCGTCCGACTCGCCGTTCGACCCTGAAAAGGGACCGATGTACATCCGCGAGACGATCGGCATCGTCGATCGGCTGCCGATCACGCCGGAGGAGCGTGAGCGAATCTACTGGGGCAATGCGGTGCGGCTCTTGAAGCTTGCGTGATCAGAAATGAGTGAAATCTGAAGTCTGATCAGACTTGGGGTTTCAGACTTGAGACTTTCGCGTAATCACGTCCCGAAGCCCGTGCCACTGGGCGTGAAAACGGTCTAGTGCCCGGCTGTTTCGGCGGCTGCCGGATCAGGGACGTAAACGGTCGGCAGCTCGAGGAATATGACGCCGCACCGACGCCAGCGCGACAAAGACCAGCGTCATCGTCGCGGCGATCAGCACGAACAGTCGTGACGGCGCCGCCCGATTCGAGCGCCCACGATCCGGCAGACGGGCTCAGCACGCCGCCGATTCGGCCGAACGCGACGGCCGTGCCCACGCCGGTGGCGCGTATGCCCGTGGGAAAGACGTGCGCCGCCAGCGCGTACATCGTGGTCTGGACGGCGTTGATGAGCCCGCCGGTCCACGCCAGCATCACGAGCACCGCGAAGGCCGATTGCATCGCCGATGGGCACGGCCGCCATGCGCGGCGGCACCCGCGACGGCGCCGGCGGTCATCGCGAGCATCGTGAGCCGTGAGCCCAGGCGGACGATGAGGACGGCGCCGAGAATGGCGCCGACGACCCCGCCGAGGTTGAAGGCCGCGAGGCCGTTGCTCGCGACCCCGACATCGAAGCCGGCGCCGGTGAGCAGCGACGGCACCCAGTTGGTTCCGATGTACACCGAGAGCAGACAGAAGAAGAACGACCCGCACAGCGCCAGCGTGTCGCGTCGGAACTCGGGCAGGAGGAGCTCGCGCGCGGACGCACGCCGAACGGCCTTCTCCGCGCCGTCCACGAACGCGGCGTCCTGGCTCGACGTCGTGGCCAAGCCGGCGCAGGAGCGCGGCCAGCTCGAACCACCGCTCCCGGCGCCGCGCCAGGTAACGTGGAGATTCCGGAAGGACCTTCAACAGGACGGCTGCCAGGATCAGGGGCAGGATGCCGCCGATCAGAAAGAGCGCGCGCCAGCCGAACCGGGGCAGGATCTGCGCGCCGACGATGCCCGCGAGCGTGCCGCCGAGCGGGATGCACACGATCGTGAGCGTCACGGCGAACGGCCGGTGCCGCCTCGGGACGTACTCGGACGAAAGCGCCGCGGCGTTGGGCATCGCGCCGCCGAGGCCGAGCCCGGCGAAGAACCGCAGCACGCCGAGCATCAGAACACTGTCGGCGACAGAAACCAGGACGGTCAGCACGCCGAACGAGATGACGCTCGCGAGCAGCGCCACGCGCCGGCCCAGTCGATCGCCGATGAAGCCCCCGAGCGCCCCGCCGACCATCATGCCGGCCATGCCGCTCGTCAGAATCGGGGCGAACGCCGGGCGCGGCAGACCCCATTCGCGCATCAGCGCGGGAACGGCCGCGCCGAGCAACTGGTTGTCGAACCCGTCGAGAATGATCGTCAGCGCCGTGGCGAACACCAGGCGCTTCTGGTAGCCGCTCCACGGTCCCTCGTCGAGCAGAACGCCAACGTCGACCGTCTTCATGTGGGCCTCAAGCGGCGCCGAGCTCACACCGGAGGCGAAGCACTCGCATCAAGGAATTCAGTTCTTCGTCTGTTGTGCGATCGCCGGCTGCTGTCCACGCTGGTGACTCATCGAAAAAATGACATGCAGCGACATCAGCGCCTGTAACGGATGCGCCCCGGCGTCGACGAGCGGCCTCACGTGCTCGCTCACCAGGCCGCCCTTGCCGACGTTGATCAACTCCTCGGCCGCCTTTCGCTGCGCGGGTTGCAGCTCGTACTCGGCTGCGACCGCCTCCAGGTTCGTGAGAATCCTGCGCCCGGAGATCGGCGCTGTGGCGGACCTCGAACAGCAGCTTGTTGAGCCCGTACGCCTCGGCCGGCGGATGCTTGTAGAACTGGAAGCCCTGGTTCTGAAACTTGAAGCCGCCATACGGCTCCGGCACGGTCGTCGGCGCCGTCTTCCTCCCCCGATGTGGCAGAAAGCGCATCATGCAGAGACCGTGATGCCAGGTCGGGAGGTACTCGATCAGCTCGCCCTGCTCGGGACCGATGGCGCCGAACATGGTGGCCCAGTTGAGCGTTTCGGTGTTGCCGACCTCGTCGAGCTGGGTTCCGGTCATGTCCAGCAGGGCGTCGGTATTGCCGGCCTCGAACTGCGCGACGAGCCAGCGATCGAAGTCGAACTCCGGATGCAGATACTTGCGCGTGCCCGGGAAGTGGGACATCCCGCCGCTGGCAATGATCGCCACGCGCTCCTTGCGGTCCTTGACGATCGCGGCAATCGCCTTCCCGAGCGCGGCACACCGCTTCGGCGTCGGCAGCGGCGGAACGTAGACGTTCGTGAAGAAGGGCACCACCGGAATGTCGCGCTTGCCGATCACGTATTCGAACGGGACGGCAAACGCATGTCCGAGCTCGGCGTCCTCCGAGTACGCGATGTCGAAGCCGTGCTCGACCACCAGCTTGTTGAGCAGGTCCTCGGCCATCTCGCGATGATTCGGCAGGTTGTACTCGCGCCCCGCGAACCTGGCGACGACGCGGCTGCCGGTGATGATCGCGAACGTGGGGACGCATGTCACCGAAAACGTCTCGACGTGGTCGCTCCCGAGAAAGATGATCACGTCCGGCTTGGTCTCGTCGAGCACCTTGCCGAGCTCCTGCATCGCGGCCCCGGCGGCATCGAGCTGCTGCGGATTCTCGTCCGGCGGCCGAGTGAACATGTAGGGGGTATGACATGTGCCGACCGCTGCGACGATCTCACCCATGGTCTGGCTCCTTCCCTCTCTCGTGTTCTCGCGCGTCCCCGGCATACCGGCGCCACGCTCGGCGAGTCTAGTGTCCTGCGTCCGACGCTTTAGGACGTCTTCCGGGCGGGGCATCCCGGGGGCCGGCGTTGCTCCTCCCTCACATACTCCCGGTACTCCCGGTATGCTCGGTCGTCGCGGCCTTGGCCGCCGGGCGCCGCGCTCCGGAAGCCGTGTACTAAATCGTCGGACGCAGGACACTAGCACGTTCAACGCTCCAGCAACCGTGGTCAGAATGCCATGGAAACCTTGTTTCTGAGCCGGACGGATCCGCGCCAGATTTCGCCCGGCGAGGACATGCCGCGGCAGTCTGGCGACATCGCTACCAGAGCGATCGCACGTGGGCATACGCGCGAATCCGTTCGTCTTTCGTGACGATCGCCGCATCACGATCGCGAGCCGTCGCGACAATGAGCTGGTCCGCAGGGTCGCCGTGGAACGGAGGAGGCAGCTTGCAGCTCTCGACCAGAATCGGCCGCGTCAGCTCCACCAGATGGAGCCCACGCCGCGCCACCGCCAAGTCGAGCCACTGATCGACGGGACGATCCAGCACGATCTGCGCCTTTTCGACCTTCTTTGCGACCTCCCAGACGGAGATGAGCGAGAGCGACAGATCGCCCTTCGCCTGGCTGCGTTCGATCGCCCGCCTTGCGGCCGCCGACAGACGTCGGTCCTCCGTCACCCACCAGACCCAGGCGTGTGTATCAAGAAGCGTCGGCATCCCAGGGCTCATGGGTGCCGAACGGATCGCCCACCTCCTTCAGGACACTTCCCGCGAGCCCACGCCCGGCGGGCGGCGGTCCGCATGGCACCAGCTTGGCCACCGGACGGCCGCGCTTGGTGATCACGATCGTCGACTTCGTGCGCGCGACCTCATCGAGCGTCCTGAGGCACAGGTCCTTGAACTTCCCGGCCGCCATGGTCTTCATGTGGCCAATATAGCTATGGCCTCGTGGCCATGTCAACAAACGCCCGGAGAACGGAGTAATCCTGCCTGACGGCGAAGTGGCGACTCGAGGCTCCCCCGAAGGGGTCACTCGCCACTGCGCGACCAGACAGAGATGAGTCGAACGTTGCAATAGACGTTGGTTCTTACTCCGCCGAACGGAGCCGCTGGCGAAACCAAATGGCCAAGGCTTCGACGGCCATATTGCCTTGGGCCACGGCAAGCGTCGTCTCCACCAGCTCGCCAGGCGTCGCGAGAAATTCGTGGCCGTTCGACTCGATGAAGACCATCGCGGCAAATGCCGCGACCCGCTCGTTGCCGTCCACGAACGGATGGTTCTGAGCGAGCGAGTGCATGAGCGCAGCGGCCTTGTCCGCGATGTCCGCGTACAAATCCTCTCCGCCAAACGTCGCCGCCGGCCGCACCAGGGCGCTCTCGAGGGCTCCGCGATCGCGCAATCCAGTCGCTCCCCCGTATCGCTGCAGCTGTTGCTCATGAAGGACCAGCACTTGGCGGACCGCCAGGTATTCGACGGTCACTTCGCCAGTTCTTCGAAGGCCTTCTCATACCTGGCCAGCACTTTCCGCGCGCGCTCGTTGAATCGCTTCGTGACCTTCCCGCCCTCGACGTAGCGCACGCCGGTCCGGACAACGATGGCGCCCGTCTGGGGATGCACGGACACCTCGACCGGGTCGCCCTTCTTCAGCTTGAACTGATCGACGACCTCCTTCGGCAGCGTAACGGCCAGGGAAGATCCGGTCTGGACGATTTTTCGAGTCATGTCAGTATTTTATCAGTATGCGTGCTGCGCCGGCCCACTGTGTAGTCCTGCGCATACCGGCGATCGGCGGGGTGGACGGGCTGACTCCTGCGAACGGCGGATCGGCGAGTTGAGGCCGGCCCGGCGGGGCGGCGATCAAGGTTCGGGCGAGTCAACCCTAATTACACGCTCGGGTGCCGCTTGTACCAGCCGGTGAAGCAGGCGCGGTCCGCGCCGTGTGTAACCGTGACGGCCGATGATCATGGGACTGGCGGGGCGCCCGCGCGCCCGTTCATCGCCTTATCGATCCGGTCGAGCAGCGCCATCGTCGGCAGACAGCTGGCCGCGCTCGATTCCGGCTCGCGCCCCTCGCGGATCGCGCTGGTGAACTCGACGTCCTGGCGATCGAAGGCGGCGACGGCATCGAGCGACACCTCTTTGCCTTCGCTGTCCGTCATCGAATCGCGGTACACCTTGTACGTCTCCTCTTCGCCGATGTATCGATAGAAGCCGCCAAACGGCCCCTTGTTGTTGAACGACATCGCCAGCGTGAAGAGCGGTCCCCGCTTCGACTTCATGGCTACGGTCATGTCCATCGGGATGCCGAGCGTCGCGTGATCCGGCCCTTTCTGTCCCCAGACCTCGAAATTCGGCTCGTCGAGCACCCAGTAGGCGATGTCGACCGAATGACACCCGTGGTGCCACAGCAGGTTGTCAACCCACGACCTCGGCTCGCCGTGCATGTTGAGGTTCTCGCGGCGGAAGAAATAGGTCTCGACGACCATGTGATGCAGATGGAACGTGCCTTCCTGGATCCGGCGGCGAATCTCCCGGTGCGGCGACGAGAACCGGCGTGTATGCGTGACCATGCAGACCTTCCCCGATTTCCGAGTCGCGTCGACCACGCGTTCGGCGTCGGGCAGGTTCAGGCTCATGGGGATCTCGACCTGGACGTGTTTGCCTCTGGCCAGCGCCAGAAGCGCCTGCTCCGCGTGCAGGTTGCTCGGCGTCGTGAGAATCACGGCGTCGAGGCCGGGACGATCGAGACACGCCTCCAGATTCGTCGAGCAGTGCGGAATGCCCCATTCTGCAGCGAACGCCTTCCCGCTCTCTTCCGAGCGGCTGTTTACGGACACCACCTCGACGCCGTCGAGCTTCTTCAGCGCCTTCATGTGAATGACGCCCATCGCGCCAGTGCCAGCCAGACAGATCTTCATCGGGTTCCCAGTTGGTGAATTTGGTAATCGGGTAATCGGGTGATCGGGTAATCGCCAAATTACCAAATTACCAAATTACTCGATTACCAGATTCTAGTCTTCCACGAGCCGTGTCGGAATCGTCACCGCCATCGTGCGGACCTCATCGACGGAAAAGCCGGCGTCCAACAGCCGCTGAGCGAACATGGCGAAGCCTTCGGCGACAGGCGGATTGATGGTCTGGCCGAGATCGGTGGAGATCATCGTGCGCGAGACCCCGGTCTGACGGATGTTGGCGAAGGTGGCTTCCCAGGTCGCCTTCCCGGTATGCGTGGTCGTGAAGCAGTGTTCGATGATCGCCCCGAGGTCGGCCAGTTCCTTCTGCTCGTCGCCGCTGAGGTTCTGCGACGGAAACTCCGCGTGCGTGACGACGACCTTCCTGACGCCCATACTCGGCGGCGGCACGAACAAGGGCGAAGATCTCGCGGCGTCCGAGGTGGCCTGTCGCCAGGATCATGTTGTGCCTGGCAATTCGTTCCAGGCACCGGCGGGCCGGCTCCCCGACTCCTCCGGTCGCGTCGACGACCGACAGCGGCGGCGGCGAAATACCGTCCGCGGCCAGCTCACGCTGGATGTGCGCCCAGAACGGCAGCTTCTCGGTGCCGCCATCGAGCCGCCCGGCGGTTTCGTTCGCCGCATCGACAGTCGGCATCCAGACGATCTTGCATCCCGAGCGCCCCGCTATCTCGACCGCGACCGGATTCAGGCCGCCGACGCTGTGATTGAGCGTGACCGCGCCGTAGGCGCTGATGCCGGGAACGGCCTTCGTGACCACCTGCGCCCGCTCGCCGGTCTGAACGTAGTGGGATTTCAGGACGAATCCTCGCATCCCGTGGGCCAGGAATTCCCGGGCGCAATCGATGTCGTCAATCCGGCGGCCGATGACGTCCGGCCCGACGTGGATTTGAAGATCGTAGGCGCCTTCCAGCGCCTCCCACGCCGCGTCGGACACGCGCGTGGCTTCCCTGGCAGGGGACGGCAGGGTCATGATCGCCTCCAAGGCGACACTTCCCGCTCCCTGCGCGGGTCGGCGACCAAGCGACGGTAGGAACCGGACAGATTCATGACGGGGTTGAATTCTATCCCTTCTTTCATGACCGTGTAGACAACGGAGGAGACGGAGCGAACGGGATCACACAAAGCAACGAAGAAACGGAGAATCACACTGGACCGCACTTGACCTCCGGCGCTTGCGTTTCTCCGAGTCAACGGCCGCGAAGCGGCTGCGGGTGGCCCGAACAAAATTCCGTACGCTTTCGCCCACGTGGCGGTAGTATCGCGCATCATGCGCCGTGTGCGACCAACCGGGGGCGAGGCCGATGTTGGCGACCAACCGGCGGTCGGACGACGATCCGCGCTGAAGGCCGCGATCGCGTTGGGCGTCGGCGTCTGTTTGCCCCGACCGACGGCCCTCGGACAGGACGATCAGGCGATGCTCAGACCGCAGGCCGGCGACTACCTGATCAAAATCGGCGACGCGAGCCTCACGCCGCTGACGCCTGACGCCTTCCCGGTTGCCGCGATGCAGACGATGGCGTGGGCCCTGGATCCTCGAAGCGGGGTCGTACGAAGCGGATCGCGGCTCAACCGCGTGCTGCTCCTCAGGTTCGATCCCGACACGCTCGCCGCAGACACCCGTGCGCGGGCCGCCGGCGGCGTCGTCGCCTACACGGCCATCTGCACGCACAACGGCTGCGAGGTGACCGACTGGCTGGGCGAAGACCAGACGCTGTCCTGCCCCTGCCATGCCACCAGGTTCGACCCCAAAAACGGCGCCCGTGTGATCGACGGTCCGGCGCCACGTCCGCTGCCCGCCTTGCCGCTCGCGTTGGCGGAGGGGCAGGCTCGTCGTCTCACGGCCGTTTACGACCCGCGTCGGATTCGAGTTGGCGTGAACGGCCGCGTCTGCGGCACGACGCGACCGTGCACAGTGCTATCAGGAGCTGCCTTGATGTTCGCGAAGCCAGACCGTTACCGTGTGATCTCGATCGCCGCCGCCGCGCTGTTACTCTCGGCCGCGGCCGAACCCGGCCAGCAACCCCCGCAGAAACCGCCGCTTGCGGCGCCGGTTCCGGACATTCTCCGCCAGTACAAACCCGTGACGGCCGAACGCCTGAAACGGCCCGAGGACAACGACTGGCTCATGATACGGCGCACGTACGACGGGTGGGGCTACAGTCCCCTCTCCCAGATCACCACCGGGAACGTCGCGCGGCTGCAGCCGGCGTGGGTGTTCTCCACCGGGGTGACCAACGGGCACGAGGCGCCTCCCATCGTCAACAACGGCGTCATGTTCGTCGCGACGCCGGGCAACCAGGTGATTGCGCTCGACGCGAAGACCGGCGCTTTCCTGTGGCGATACCGGAGACCGCCGCCCGAGGACGTGATCGTGCTGCACCCGACGACGAGGGGCGTCGCGGTGTACGGAGACAAGGTGTTTCTGGCCGCGAATGAATGTGTGCTCGTCGCGCTCGATGCGCGCACGGGCACGCGAGGTGTGGACCACGAAAGTCGAGGACAACAGCAAGGGCTACTACATGACACTGGCGCCGCTCGTCGCCGACGGCAAGGTGATCGTAGGCGCGTCGGGCGGCGAGCTCGGCGTCCGCGGCTTCGTCGTCGCCTACGATCCGGAAACGGGCGCTCAGGTGTGGAAAACGTACACCGTTCCCGCACCAGGGGAGCCCGGCAGCGAGACCTGGCCGAAGGGCGATCAATGGAAGACGGGAGGCGCCTCGATCTGGGTCACGGGCAATTACGATCCGGACACCAACCTCACCTTCTGGGGCACCGGGAATGGCGGCCCGTGGATGGGCGATCAGCGGCCCGGAGACAATCTGTACACGACGTCGACCGTCGCCATCGACGCGGCCACAGGCCAAATCAAGGGCCATCACCAGTATCAGCCGAACGAATCGTGGGACTGGGACGAGGTGTCGCCGCCGATCCTGGTGGATTTCCGGCGGAACGGCCGAACGATCAAGGGCCTTATCAACGTCGCCCGCGATGGCTACCTCTGGTTCCTCGAGCGCACCGACGGACGGATCAACTACATCGAAGGCACCCCGTACGTCGCGCAGAACGTGTTCAGAAGCCTCGATCCGAAAACGGGACGGCCGGACGTCGATCCAGCTCGCAAGCCAGGGACCGGCAAGCCCGCGGATTTCTGTCCCTCGCACTGGGGTGGCAAGAACTGGCCGCCGATCGCCTTCAGCCCCAAGACGCGGATGATCTACATTCCCGCCAACGAGAACCTGTGCGCCGCCATCGTTGGCCGTGAGATCGAGTACATGGCCGGCTCTCCGTTCACCGGCGCCACGACGACGCTCTCCATCGCCCCCGGGGCTGACCACATCGGCGAAGTTCAGGCGTGGAACGTCGACACGGGCAAGCGGGTCTGGACGCACAAGTACGCCAAGTCGCAGAACTGGGGTCCGATGCTGGCGACCGCCGGGGGGCTCGTCTTCACGGGCGGCACCAACGATCGCAAGTTCCATGCGTTCCATGCGCGAGAGCGGCAAGTTGCTGTGGGAGTTTCCGACCAATTCAGGCATCACGGGCCAACCTTCATCGTTCATGATCGACGGCCGGCAATACGTCGCCGTGCAGTCGGGCTGGGGGATCGATTCGCGTGCGATGCAGACACGCCTGAACGGGCTGCTGCCGGGCGAGTATCCGGACGTGCCCGAAGGCGGCGCGATCTGGGTCTTCGCCGTGAAGTAGGGTGATCCCTCTCGTGTCGGGAACGGAAGATCAGCGCTCCATGACGCCCCGATACGGAATGACCTGCCCCGGCACGACGTCCACGTCGAAGTTCATCGTCCGATAACCCTGCGCGCGGATCTCGATGCGATGGCGGCCGGGCGTCAGACCGAGCGGCTGCGTGGTCGGCGTGAATTGATCCACGGTCCCGACGTACGAGCCGTCGAGGAACACTCCGGCCGTGCCGGGCGTGATTTCGAAACTCACGCCTCCGGTATTCGCCTGACTCTGACCGGGCTGCACGCCGACCGATCCGGACGGCGGCGAGTACGGGGGGTACGTCGACGTGGGATATCCTGGATAGCCGGTTGGTGGATACGGATATGCGGGATAGGGGTATGCCGGATACCGGTACGCGGGATAGCGGTACCTGGGATATGGTCTCGCATAGCCGTACGGGGAGTAATGCGGAGCGTAGTAACCATAGTAGTACGGATAGGCAATCGGGAAGCCGGCAAACAATCCGAAACCGAGGCTCACGTGCGGGCGGAACGTGTAGTACGGCCGATAGAACCGGACGGGCGCGACGCCCACCACGCGCGGACCGACTATGTCGGGCGCCGGGCGTCGGACCGCTACGCCGCGGGCGACCCGTCCGCGTTCGCCACCACGATGGTTGCGCATGTGCCGGTGAGACGCCGAGGAGCAGGGTACCGGCAGCGATTGCGACGAAGGTCCTTGAAAGAGTCATGTTCAACCCCCAACCTGGTTGGACGATCATGGCATGCTGCCCCCAACGGTGGACGACGCAAGTCCTTTACCAACGGGAAGGACCCGCTTTGCTGGCAAATTTCGTTGACAGGGCGGTGAGGGGCGCCGCCTTTATGGGACGGGAGTCCCCGCAACCGGTCAGCGGCCGTCCAGATCGGCCTCAGTTGCGCTACACTGGACATCTCACGCTGCGAGGTCCCAGACTCGGACCAGCGTCTCGAAGACCACGTTCCGAAAACGCGGAAAGGCTCACACAATGTCGACATCAAGCACTCGGCGCGACCTGCTCAGGGGCAGCCTGGCGTTGGCGGGATTGGGGATGCTGGGACTACCGAACTGGGCGGAGGCAGCCCTTGCCGAGGGCGAAACCCTCGTACCCTTCACCGATTTGCCGCCCACAATCAACCTGACGCCGGCGCCCGACAGGCGGATCATCGACGTCCAGAAGATCGACGGCGTGTTTACGCCCAAAGACCAGTTCTTCACGACGCAGCACTACGGCCACCCGGTGGTCGACCCGGCTGCGTTCCGCCTCCGGATCGCGGGTCTGGTCGATCGGCCGACCGAGCTCTCGCTCGACGAGTTGCGCAAGATGAAGAGCACGGAACTCGTGTTTGGTTTCGAGTGCTCGGGCAATCGTCGTCCGCTGCAGGGGCTCACGAGCAACGGGCGCTGGACGGGCGTCCCGCTGCGCGCGGTGCTGGAACGTGCGGGCGTGAAGAAGGAGGCGCAGGAGGTCGTGTTCTTCGGCGCCGATCACGGCGACGAAGAAGTCGAGTTCCGCGGGCAGGTCACGAAAGTGGACCAGCAATTCGGCCGGAGCCTGCTGCGCGACAAGGCCTTGTCGCCCGAGCCGCTTCTGGTCTACGCGCTGAACGGCGAGCCGCTCACCCGCCATCAGGGTTTCCCGCTGCGACTGCTCATTCCCGGATGGTACGGCGTGTCGAACGTCAAATGGCTGTCCGAGATCCACGTGCAGGAAGACCGGTACCTCGGGAAGTTTCAGGCGCGCTGGTACCGCACCTTGAAGGGCGAGACGGTCAACGGCGAAGTGAAGTGGAAAGAGACCGCGATCAGCACGTTGCACTTGAAGTCGTTCATCGCGCGCGTCAGCCGTGACGGCAGCCGGCACAAGGTGTTCGGCATCGTGCTGAACGACGGGACGCCGATCAAGAGCGTCGAGGTGCGCGTGGACGACGGTCCGTGGCAGCCGGCCACGCTGGATCCAGCGACAACGGCCAACAAGTATTCGTGGAAGCAGTTCAACTACACCTGGAACGGCGCGACTCCCGGTGAACACACGCTCGTGTCGCGCGTGACCGACGTCACCGGTAAGGTTCAACCGACCACAGAGGACCTGGAGGTCAAGAAGACGTTCCTCGAGGACAACTCGCAGCATCCTCGAAAGGTCATGATCGCCTAGCGCCATGAAACGACGTTTCATCCCGGCCTCGATGACGGCACTCCTGCTGGCGATCGCCCTCGCGCCGGCGCCGATGAATGCGGCACCGGAGCCATCATGTGCAAGCCTCGCCTCGATCGCCCTGCCGGACACGACGATCAAGACGGCCGTGGAAGTCCCCGGCCCGTCTTTTGCTCCGACCGGCGCCGCTGCGCTCGATAACCTGCCCGCCTTCTGCCGTGTGGCGGGCGTCACCAGGCCCGCCGTGAATTTCGAGGTCTGGCTGCCGCTGTCGGCCTGGAACGGGAAGTTTCAGGGTGTCGGCAACGGCGCCAACGCGGGATCGATTGGATACCCGGCGATGGCCACGGCCCTCAGACGTGGATACGCCACCGCCGGCACCGACACGGGACACGCGACCCGCAACGCGCGCGACGCCGCGTGGGCCGTCGGCCATCCCGAGCTCATGATCGATTTCGGGTACCGGGCGATCCATGTGACGACGGAGAACGCGAAGAAAATCGTGCAGGCGTTCTACCGCCGGCCACCGGATCACTCGTACTTCGTCTCGTGTTCGACTGGAGGCCGGCAAGGCCTGATGGAGGCGCAGCGGTTTCCCGAGGACTACGACGGCATTGTGGCCGGCGACCCGGCGGCGAACTGGACGCGTTTCCAGACCGGCGGACATTTGTGGATCGCGCTCGCGTTGAACAAGGACCCGGAGAGCTATATCCCAGCCAGTAAACTTCGGCTGCTCGGCGACGCCGTGAACTCGGCCTGCGATGCCGTCGACGGTATCACCGACGGCGTCCTGGACGATCCGCGGAAGTGCAAGTTCGATCCGCAGGTGCTCGCCTGCAAGAAAGAGCAGGACCCCGCTTCGTGTCTCACGGCCAAACAGGTGAAGGCGGTGAAAGACATCTGGGCCGGCGCGCGAACGTCTTCAGGCGAAACGGTGTATCCGGGGTACATGCCGGGTGCCGAAGCCGCCGGCGGCTGGGCGGCGTACATGACCGGCACCGGACCGCAAACGGGGAATCACTGGGATCAGTCGGAGAATGTCCTGAAGTACATGGTGTTCGAGGATCCGAAGTGGGATTTCCGGACATTCGATTACGACAAAGACGTGAACTTCGCGCTCGAGAAACTGGGCAAGACTCTCGACGCCTTCGATCCGGACCTCACGCGTTTTCGGCAGCGCGGCGCCAAGCTCATCCTCTACCACGGATGGAGCGACCCGTCGATCACGCCGCTGAACACCATCGCCTATTACGACAGCGTCGTGTCGTCGCTGCGGGGGAAACAGACGTGATCAGGATGCCGAGAAGGCCGCGCAGGAGTTCATCCGGCTGTTCATGGTGCCAGGCATGCTGCACTGCAGCGGTGGACCGGGCCCCAACACATTCGACATGCTCACCGCGCTCGAAACCTGGGTCGAACAAGGCCGTGCTCCGGACAGCGTGATCGCCTCGCACTCGACCAATGGGGTCAAGGATCGAACCAGACCCCTCTGCGTGTATCCGAAAGTCGCGGTCCACACCGGTCGAGGAAGCACCGATGAGGCCGCCAACTTCGTCTGCCGGGCGCCGTGAGCACGGGAGCCCCTCTGGAAATCTGAAACCTGAAATCTGAAACCTGATCGGACTTCAGGTTTCAGACTTCAGGTTTTCGGACTTCAGACCGTGCGGAGATGCCCCTCCGACTTCAATAGCGGGGCACGGAAGGGTCGACGAGCACGGACCACGCGTCGATTCCCCCCTGCAGGTTGTACAGATTCCTGAAGCCCTGCTCGCGAAGGCAGTATTCGGCTGCCGACTGGCTCCGAATCCCGTGATGACACTGGAACACGACGGGGGTGTCCCGGTCGAGGGTCAGGAGATATTCGTAACCGTTCTGATCGAGGAGCCGGGAACCCTCGATCATCGCCAGCGCACGTTCGTCCTTCGTCCGGACATCGAAGAGCTCGAACACGCGACCGCTGTCGATCATCGATTTGAGCTCCGGCGCCGAAAGCTGGCGGATCGCCGGTAACCCGCTCGGATGGTCGCCCTCGAGCTCAGATGTGCTCACCGCTCGTCCCCTTCATTTCCTTCGACGCCGGTCTCCCGCGGACCAGAGTCTCGACTCGTCATGATACAGCCGTTGGCTGCAGCGAAAGAGCGCGCGGGAGCCTCGCCAGAACGGTGCGGCGATATGAAGAACGCTTTAGCGCATCGCGATGCGCCGGTTCTTCATGTACCGATGACACTGAAAACAGGTGAGCGTCAGCGACACATAGCTCGACGCGGCGCCATCCAGGTCCGCCCCCTTCGCCGCATCGCGGAGGTCGTCGACCGCACGCAGAAACGCTCCGCTCTGGCGGGTGTATTCCGGGTTGTAAAACACCGACCATGCCGGCGACTTCGTCACCTGTCCGAGCGCATTGCTTTCCTGCTCGAGCAATGCGAAGTCGCTCGTCAGGATTGCCTCGAGAATCTTCTGGGAGTGCGCCAGCTTCGCCTGCATCAACCGGCCGGTGGCGGCCGTTTGCGCCGGAACTTCCACGCCTGACGTCACCATCACGCTCAGGATCAACAGCAGTCGTATTCGACTCTTCATAAACGGTCCTTTCGTTCGAGCATGCCCGCGTATTGCCTGTGGAGCCGCTTCCGGTAGTGGAAGCTGACGGCGAGGAGCTGACACGTCCACGAGAGCTCGACGGCAAGTTCTGGCGACGGGGACGATGTCGTCTCACCTCTTCGAGGAACGCTACTGCTTCTTGAGCGTCATCAGGTAGGCGACGAGCGCATCCACATCGTCTTTTGCGCAGGGTGTAGGCCTTCATCGGCGGTTTGCGCGCGGCCTTGGCCTTGGCCGCCATGCCGGGCGCGTCGACAATCCACTCGTGGACCTCAGCAGCCGAGAGCTTGCTGCCCACCTCGTCGAGAGGACCCTTCTTGTTGCCCTTGCTCCCGACCGAGTGACACAGGCTGCACTTCGAATCGACGTATAGCTTTTCGCCCTGGGAGACGCTCGCATGGTGAGCCGCAGCTGCCGTGGCCGTGCCGACGCAAATCGTGATGGCGATGATAATCGCGCGCATACTTGTTCTTCCTCTTCTGGAGTGCCGACGAGCAACGCGGCCTGGTTCACCGATCGAGGATGAATTCTCCGTTGTCGACGCGGAACCGCGATTCTTCATCCAGACCAACCTCGACTGAACGAACAAACCTGCTGCCCACAGCGTAGGCCCGCTAGGCCGCCCCCGGCTGTCATCTATTGCACATCGGCCTCCAGGCGCTCCCGAAGACCAACCGAATCGTGTCACCGGGACGTGTGCTGTTTGGGACAACGACCTGACGGTCGGCCACGGTACAGTCGTATTCGGCTGCCGCGATCAATTGGGAAGAGAGATGACACGATGACAACAGTAACGGTCGAAACGCAGGTTGCCGCTCCGGTCGCGCAGGTCTTTGACGTGTTCACGGACCTCGAACATGGCGCCGAGCACGTCTCGAACATTCAGAAAATCGAGCTGTTGACGCCTGGCGGATTCGCGCTGGGGACGCGGTGGCAGGAGACACGCGAGGTGATGGGTCACCTCGACTCGGCCGAGATGGAAGTGACGGCGTTCGAGCGGAATCGCACGTATACCATCACCCATCACAAGGCCGGCACGCGGATCGATGCGGTGTTCACGTTCGAGCCTCTCGACGGCGGCACCAAGGTCCGGATCGCCTTCGCGCTGGACAGTCACGGGCTTCCTCCGGGATTGCTGGCGCCGCTGATGTGGGCCAGCGCCGGCAAGGTGCGGGACGTGCTCAGCGGCGACCTCGCAGACCTCAAGGCATCCGTGGAGAAGCAACTCGTCTGAGGCCGCGTGCGACGGCTGCTGGGGCAGCGTGCGCGATGTTTCTTTCGAGGGCCTGGAGAGACTGACGTCATGGATTGCAACATCTATTGTCTCGTCGACGCGACAGGGCATGTCTACGTGAAGGACGGTGCCACGTCGCACGCAGAGGTGGCCGCGAATTTCGGCCTGGACGCACAGGTGTGCGAGGCCTATCGCTTCGATCTGATCGCGCGCCAGCTGCTGGTGGATCGCGGGAAGCCGGCCAGCCATCGCGCGGCCCAGGCCTACTGGGATCGGCACGTCGGCACTCCCGACAAGCTCATGGCCTTTGCCGCGGAAGGCCGCCTGACGAAACAGGTCCTGGGAAGTCTCCTCGATGCAGACGATGCACTCGCCTACCTCCATACGTGCGCGGTCATCGAAAAACAGTACACGGATGATTGCGCCGCGAAGAACGACCCCTGCCTGGAAGGGGGCTGTGCCGTCGAGGGGGAGATCTGCCTGGAACCGCTGCTGAGAGCCGGCGTCGAGTACCACCGGGCCTGCGGGGCGGCATGGACGAGACTATTCGAGGATCCTCAGACATCGGACCGAGGCCTGGATGCACTGAGCGGATTTGAGGACGCGCTTCCTTCCTGTTCCGGCCCTGCATTCCCTCCCAGGCGTCCTGTCAAGACGTCTCACGAGCGGTGAGCTCTTACGCGGGCGGCTGCAGCGTGGTGGCGGACGGACCGCGGATTTCCGGATGGCTGATTCGACCGCCAAGATTCGCCGTCCTCACCATGAGCGCCGCGGCAAGGAGTCCCACAGCGACCGTGACCACGAATATCCACCCGGGCGCAGGGACAGGTCCAGCGGGCGATCACGAGGGCGCCAAGCGCGAGCACGCCCGCGGCACCGGTGGCGACCGCAGCGAGCATCGCCGCTTCCTCATGCTCTTCGATCGCAGGTTTCGAGACGCCCGGCAGGTCCTCAACGACGTCTTCCGCCGGCTCCCCACTGAAGTAGGCGCCGCCGCCAGTGATCGCAGCGACGACCAGCCACGCCAGCCCAGCCTTCCTGAGCTCCGCGTTCTTCATCGCCCATGCCGTACCCAGCATCGCGATCGCGACCGGCACAAGGACTACCGGGAGATGATTGATGGCGAGGTGAACGTGTGCCCAGGTCATACAGTGCCTCTCGAGACGGTTCGATATGGAGCATGGTGGGGTTCTGGCAGCAAACAGGCTGACAGGTGCCGCCCTCCATCATGGTACGCTCGGGCTGGTCGCGCTGCAGAGGTTTCATCGGCAATCGCAGACGAGGGCGCGACGCGGCACTTCAGCTGCGCCTGAATCTTGTCGTGCAGGAGACGAGCGGTTGTCTCTCGCTGAAGGTTGAGCAGGACGTTGAGGATGCAGGGATCGCCCAGACCATCGGTGTCGCGGTTGTCGATTCATGTCGAGCCGCGCGGCGCCGCGGGCATCGCGCGCCACTACATCAGGGACCTCGTCTATGGCGCCAACGACGGCATCATCACGACGTTCGCCGTTGTGGCGGGCGTGGCGGGAGGATCGCTGTCGCAGTCGGCCGTATTGATTGTGGGCGCCGCCAATCTCGCCGCGGACGGGTTGTCGATGGCGGTCGGGAACTTTCTGTCGATTCGCGCGCACGAGAGCGCCCGCGAAGCGGACAACCTGCCGGAGGAGGAGTCGCGTCCCGTGAGGCATGCCTGCGCGACCTTCGTCGCGTTCGTCGTGGCAGGATCGGTACCGCTCGTCCCGTACGTGCTGCCAGCCCTGCGCGAGAGGGCTGACCTGGTCTACCGTCGCGGCGCTGACGGCGCTGTTTGCCGTGGGCGCGGCCCGTACAGACCGTGACCGTCGGCCGTTGGTGGGCGGCGGGACTCGAGATGCTCGCGCTCGGTCTGGTGGTCGCGGCTGCCGCATACGGAGCCGGTGCGGCGATAGCAGCGGTTTTGTCGTAGGACCGGTGACGGGCATCAAGGCGCAGTCGCCGGCGCCGCAAAACCTCGAATGGACAAGCAAATCTCTGCATCGAACGGGCGTACGACATTCGCGCCCGTCAGAGCTGTACAGCCTTGGCGACCTGAACCACGAGCCGCCGTCTCGCGACCTTTCATTCAGGAGGTCTGGTGATGAGTATCCAGGATGAACTGGCAGAAGCGATCGCGCTCGTCAACGGCTTGCCGGACACACGACGTGGAGGCGCGTTCGTCGCCGGCGTCGAACGCTTCGTGGCGTTCCTCGGCACGATACCCGACAACAAGTTCTCCGATGTCACCGAGTCCGTGGTGGTGACCCTCCGCCGAGAGGCAGACCGACTCGTGGATTGCATCGAGAGCCGTCTCGAGCTCAGCGGGGACCGGTCGTCTGTCCAGCAGAAGCTGGCGTCGAGCGTGTACAATATCCGGCGCAACATGGAGCAGGTCGAGCTGTGGCTTCGTCACTATCGCGGTGATTCACCTTCCGATTAGCGCGTTTTCAACTTCGGTGTAGCGTATTGTTCTCGATCAACAGCGTTCATGGATCACGCCGTCCCGAAGGACGAGGACCCGCGTGGCCCAGACGCGAGCGAACTCTTCGTCGTGCGTCGCGATGACGAGCGTGCGCCCTCGGCGCGCAACTGAAGGAGCAGCTCGCCGAGCTCGCTCTTCCTCGAGGGATCGAGCGCCGCTGTCGGCTCGTCCATCAGCAACACCGGCGGATCGACGGCCAGCGCGCGGGCGATGGCAACCCGCTGCGCTTCGCCGCCCGAGAGCTGACGAGGCAGCGCGTCGGCCCGATGTTCGACGCCGAAGGCCGTCAACAGCTCACGGCCGCGCCGCTCGGCATCGGCGAAGGCACCCCGAGCGCGTGAACGGGCGCCAGACAGACGTTGTTCAAGGCAGAGAGATGCTCAAACAGGCAGTGAAACTGGAACACCATCCCCACCTGCCGGCGAAGCGTCCGGAGGGTGTCCCTTGAGGGGAGGGCGCCGCCCTCGAGCCTCACCGTACCGAGCGCGATATGGCCGGCGTCGAACGGCTCGAGTCCGGCGATCGTACGCAGAATGGTCGTCTTTCCGCAGCCCGATGGCCCCATGATGGCCACCAGCTCCCCGCGGGATGCCTCGAATCCGACGCCCGCCAGGATGTGACGCGCGCCGCGGCGCAGCCGGAGATCCTGCACCTGAAGCATGGTGGGGCTCATGTCGGCAGCGCCTTCCACCGCCGTTCGAGCCGGCGGGCACATGCCGCCAGCGGCAACGACATCGTCAGATAGAGCCCCGCGCACAGGATCCCGGGATGACCCAGCTTCCGAGATTGGTCGCGAAGATCTGTGTTTGTTTGGTAAGCTCCACCGCCGTGAGGACCGACACGAGCGAGGAGTCCTTGAGCAGCGCCACGAAGTCGTTCGTCATCGGCGCCAGTGCGAGCCGGAACGCCTGCGGGCCTCGAACGAGGGTCAGGACCTGCCGCTCGCTGAAGCCGAGCGTCTGAGCGGCCTCGAGCTGGCCGACTGAGACCGCTTCGAGCGCCGCGCGGTAGATTTCACTTTCGTACGCGGCGTAGTTCAGTGCCAGGCCGAGGAGTGCAGCGACGAACGCCGGCAGGCGGATGACCGCGGCAATCCCGTAGTACAAACGAACAGCTGCAGCAGGATGGGCGTGCCGCGCACGAGTTCGACATATCCGATGAGCGCCAGCCGCACCGGACGCGAGCCGTACACTCTTACCGATCGCGATGAGCACCCCGAGGCCGACGGCCAGTCCCATCGCCAGGCAGGACAACACGAGCGTCACGACAGAGGCCCGCAGCGAGCGACGGAACGTATTGCCGGGCCGCTTCCCATCGCGACATCGCCGCGACGCCGATCGCCGATCGAGCCCAATCACGGGCGGAACCTCCTCGCCAGCAAGCAGGCGCGCATGAAGCTTCGGCTGGTCGTCGTTCCAGACGTTCCATTTGCGGAAGATGCGCTCGAGCCTGCCGTCGCGCATCGCCGCACGCAGCACATCGTTCATCGTGTCTCTGAGCGGCGCGTTTCGTGCGGCCAGCGCGCCGACGTAATGCCCGATCGCCACCGTTTCCGGCTGGACGGTGAACCCGGCCGTCGCACGGCGACGACGCTCCGCCAGGACATCGTCGAGAAGGACGGCATCGACACGCCCCAGCAGCAGATCGCTGTACGGATGGACGTCGTCGTCGTACGAGATTGCATGAATCCCATGCTCGCGCTCGGCGCGCAGCAGGATTTCGTAGGCGATGGTGCCGCCGAGCGTCCCGACATTCCTGCCCCGCAGGTCGGCCAGCGTCCGGAAACGCGACCGATCGGCGTCGCGGACGCTCAGCACCTCGCGGAATTCGTAATACGGAATGGTCACGGCGAGGGCGGCGCGCCGCGCCGGCGTGTCCTCGATGCCGCTGAGGCCGAGGTCGGCGTCGCCACGCTCGATCGACTGGTCGAGCGATGTGAACGTGATGGGGATGAACCGTGGGATGCGGTTCAAGCGCGCGCCAAGAGGGTGGCGATCTCGACGTCGAAGCCGACCACCTCGTCGGGGCGCGCCGGATCCGCCTGAACGAAAGGCGCACCGCCTTCCGGGTCGCCCGCCCAGCGGAGCTCCCGAGTCGTTTGGGCGGCGGCGCCGCCGGCCGCAGTCACGGCGATGGCGAACACAATCAGACGGATCGCGACCGTCACCACCTCGATGCTGCCGGCCTTGAAGAAGGATATCCGTGGGCCCTCGTGCGGAATCACTGGGGTATTATTGTGGCGCATCGACCCATTCGGCGCCGTTTTACCGTGTGATTCCGGAGGGCTCGGAACAATGCGCATGACATGGAAACCCGGGGCGTTGGGTATTTTCCTGCTCGCGGCGTTCACCGCTCTTGGTCTGTTTGCGAGATCCGTTGGCGGGGTTGAAGGCGGTCAATCACGTCGAGAAGCTGACGGCGCCCGGCTGCTCCGGGGAGCCATCGACATGCATTGGCACGTCGACGCGAGCCACAGGGGCAGCGAATTCTACCAGAGGGGGGATGTCGCGACGGTGAGGCTGGCGCGCTCGCGCGGCATGCGCGCGCTCGTTCTGAAACACCATAACGAGCCGACCGCGGGGCTGGCGTACATCGTTCGCCTCGAGGTCCCAGACTTCGACGTCTTCGGAGGCATCGTCCTGAACCTGCCCAATGGCGGCATCAACCCAGCCGCGGTGCGGTTCATGGCGACGGAAACCAAGGGAGCCATCGGACGGGTGGTCTGGATGCCGGCCTACGATACCGAGGCCGAGGCGCGCGCCTCGAAGGAGCCGAACCGGCCGTTCGTGCGCGTGTCGCAGGGCGGCAAACTGCTGCCCGAAGTGAAGGACGTTATCGCGGTCATCGCCAAGCATGGGTTGGCGCTCGCATCGGGTCACCTCGCCCCAGAGGACGCCTTGATGGTATTCCGCGAGGCTCGCAGTCAGGGCGTGGAGCGCCTGATCGCGACACATCCGATGGAGCTGGCCGGCAAGATGACCTTGCCGCAAATGCAGGAAGCCGCGAAGCTCGGCGCGATCATCGAGGTCGATTTCAGAAATGCCCTGCAGGACGGGCGCGTGGACAACATTCGGGCGCTTGGACCTGAACACTGCTTCATTTCTGAATTCTGGACGAAGAACGAATTCCCGGTGGACTATGCCGGCTTGGACGGTGTAGGTGGCTTCGCGGCTGCCATGCGTGAGCACGGCTTCACCGATGCGGACCTCGACATCATGTTCAAGAGGAACCCGGCGCGATTGCTGGGATTGCCGGTGCGGTGATCCGCACACCCGACCGACACGAAGGTCTTCGTCGCCATCACGTGGCGATCGTTCCCCACGTCGCCGCGAGGTGCTCCGCGCCGCGCTGGGACAGCGCAAAGATCGGTACGTCGGTTCGAGGCGCCTTCCGTCGGAAAATACCCGGCCCGGCAATGTAAAGGTTCGGCACGTCGTGCGTCTGGCCGTCGCTGTTGACGACCGAGCTGCCGGCGGCGCTGCCCATAATCGTCCCACCCATGAGGTGAATCGTCGGCATGTTTCCGCGCGCGGACCACATCTCCGTCGCGCCGGCCGCCTTGGCGATCTTGAGACCCTCGTCGAAGTTGCCGTTCCACACGCCGATCGCGTCCCGGTCGTAGCTGTGAACGAACCGGGCGAGCGGCATGCCGAACTCGTCCTTCTGGCGGACGAGCTCGATGCGGTTCTCGACATTCGGTAGCTTCGCCAAAGGCGTCAATCCTGGTGAGCCCGCGCACCGCGCGTTTCATGAACGCCTGCAGATCGGGACCGAACAGATCCGGACGCGCGTTGGCGAAGCCGCCGATGTCGCTCGTTTTCAATGCGGACCCGGCCACGATGAACGTGCTGCCGAACGCACCCTTGTGGCTCGTCTTGCCGTAGCGGTCGTACGACATGTCCTGCGCGCCGGTCGTTCCCATGTGGTTCTGAACATCCTCGTCGAAGATCGCCCACGTGGCCGAGCTGAAGTGCGTCATCATGTCCTTGCCGACGAGAGTGCTCGAATTGGCGAGCCCTTTCGAGTGCCTGCCGGTCGCCGAATTGAGCAGGATGCGCGGGTTCTGAGCCGACCAGGCGGCGAGGACGACGACGGTCGCGGGCTGGACGTGCTTCACCTTCTGCCGATCGTAGTATTCGACGCCCGAGACGCGATCGCCCCTGGCGTTCGTGAGGACGCGGGTGACGGCGCTCCACGGACGTACTTGGCGCCGGCTTCCTGGCGTCGCTCAGATACGTGACGAGCGGATTGGCGAGCGCGCCGGTCGGACATCCGACATGGCGCCGGCCGTCGTAGACGCACGCCGGCCGGCCTTTGAATGAGATCGAGTGCATCCCGCCGCCCGCCGGGACCAACCGGATGCCGGCTTGTTCCGGCCTCCAACGAGATAGCGCCGTTGCGGAAGCTCTTCGTCGGCGGCATCGGATAACGCTGGCGTTTCGGCCGCCAGGTCTCCTCGGCCGGGCATCACCAACCCCGATGGCCTGCGCGACCTCTCGTAATACGGCGGATGGTCTCGTACGAGATCGGCAGCTCGAGCGCGCGATTGCTCGCTCTTGATCCTGAAGTCGCTCGGCAAGAGGCGCGGGAAGTTCGCGAGTCATCCAGCGCGGCGCCGCCAGCTCCCCGGCCTGATTGATACGCCGTACTGAACGGATGCCTTCCTTGAGGATGAACGACGCCCCGGGCGTGTGGACCCGGCGTCCCCAGAAGCCGAGCTGATGAAATCGGAGAGCTCCCAATCCGGACCCTGCTCGAGGAGCCCGACCTTCTTGCCGGTCCTGGCGAGGACCGCGGCAAACACCAAGCCCGAGGCGCCCGCGCCGACAATGACGACATCGACCTGTTCGAGCGTGAGCCATCCTCACCACCTCTGCTTCGGCGCAATATGCGGCATGTACGGGATGCCGAGGGCGGCGTAACCTTCCATTGTCCCGTAGACCACATCGACAGCGTCGCTGCGCGTCACGATGTCAACCAGCGGCGCGGGCGGGCCCTGCCAGCCGTCGATCCTGGCTTGCCGCATCAGATCCACGACATCGTGCTGCTGGTAGCGTCGAGCTGCGCGAACCGCAGGCTGTGGCGGACCTGCGAGGCCTTGTCGACGGCGCTGATAGCGGCCCAATCGAAGTCCACGAACGGCGGACGGATGTTCAGAATGCGTGCCTCGAGCAGCACCTCGTCCGGCGGCAGCGTCAGCTGATGATCGACGAAATGCGCGACGCCGGCCGACCGGGCGCCCGGTACCAGCGTATCACCCAACGCCTCAATCGTCCCGGCTTCGTCGGCCGTGAAGACGCGAAATGGCGCCGCCTGCGCGTGCGCGGCGCGCGCGGCCAGATGGCGTCAACCCCACCGACCGTAAGCGCGATTGTGCTGGCGGTCGCGCCCTTCTGAATTCCCGCCGTTGCCTCTTGTTGTCCACGCTGCCGCTGCCCCTCCCGCTCCCGCCCCTTCCTGCCCTTCCCGCCCTTCCCGCCCTTCCCGCCCTTCCTGCCCTTCCCGCCCCCTGGCGTTCCACCCTTCCTCCCCTTCCCCGCCCTTCCCGCCCTTCCCGCCCAGATAACCCCGCAACCTCTTCCACGCTGAGACTAACGCCGCGGAGGCAACCACTTTCGTCCTCCGCCGACTCCGCTTCCTCTGGCCTACGTGGAGGCTGCCGCGCGCGCTTCCCCCGCCAGCACTCGTCGCCGGTTTCGAGGAGAAGAGCCATCACGGTCATGAACTCGGTTCCGACGCATGCCCTGACGTCGTCAGGAACCGCCGTCGGATCGCCGAGGCGTCCCGTCGTGTGAAGCATGTCAAACGAACGCCCACTGGTCCGTTCCCAGATCCAGACACCGGTACGAGGCTCGCGGATCCGTCCGGAGAACACCACCCGCATGCCGTTGCCCACGCAGGAAATCGCGACGGTTGCGGCTGTTTCGTGCGATCGGGAAGCACCAGCTCCAGCTCGTTACAGACCCGTTTCCAACTGCCTCCTTTGCCTCATCAGCGCCCATCTGCCTTTCCCGATCCCTCGGGCGTGTTCGTTGCAGTGTAACGCACGGAGTTCGAGCGGTTCGAGACCCTCAGGGTTCCGACCGCGTTCGAGGAGCTCGAGGGGTGCTTCAGCTTCGGGTTCGAATCGACCGGCTCGTGCGCAGGGTCTGGCGTTCTGACAGAACCTTATGTTGAATCTCGACTGCGCCCGATCTGGTACGCGATTTCCGGAACCTTTGACCCGGCGGGTTTTCCACGAGTACGTCAGTGTCCGCCGTAGGCGGCACCGTTCCTGAAGTCCGGCTAAAGCCGGGTGCTACGTATCCGCCTTTACAGAACCGTCGACAACGGGCTAGAACCTGACGTTGTCGCCGCGCCGCCAGACGGCTGACCTCGCCGAAGATCCCCGCGGACCACACATGACCGAACCGTGCCCATTGCCAGAGCCTCCGACGGGCAAGGACCTCCGCGCTCCTGCCCGCATTCACCAACCGCCACGGCCTCGTCACCGGCGCGACGGGCACGGGCAAGACGGTGACGATGCAGCTGCTCGCCGAGTCGTTCTCGCGAATCGGCGTCCCGATGTTCATGGCCGACGTCAAGGGCGACGTGTCGGGAATCGCGGCGCCCGGCAGCTCGACGCCGAAACTGAGCGAGCGGCTGCGGATGCTCGCGCTCGAGGACCCGAATGGGCGGGATCTCCCGTGACGTTCTGGGATGTGTTCGGTGAGCGAGGCCATCCGGTGCGCGCCACGATCTCCGACATCGGCCCGCTCCTGCTGGGGCGGCTGCTCAACCTGAACGACGTCCAGCATGGCGTGCTGACGCTCGTCTTCAAGATTGCGGACGACAAGGGCCTGCTGTACTGGCGGTGAAGGAGTACATGGTCGCGGTTGGTCGGCGAACGATCACCGGCGGATACGGTACGTTGTACGCCGGGGTGCTTTCTGACCATTCTGCAATGACCAGAGATGGCCCTGGATGCTGGGGCTGGGCGGGCGACGCGGCGGGTTCTGGGGAGCGATCTGGTGGTCGAGCTGATCAGTACAACCGTACTGCACACCAGCGTGAGTGATTGCTCGCCGGACAGGCTGGTGTTGATAAACCTGGATATCACGTTCTGGATGTCGATGTTCAGCAGGCGCTCTTCGAGAGCCTGCCCAGTGGGATGCCGAAGCCGACATGTTTTACTACTCGACGAAGCCCATCTGCTGTTCACCGACGCGCCGGCTGCGTTGACGGCGAAGATCGAGCAGGTCGTACAGCTTGTCCGCTCGAAAGGCGTCGGCATCTACTTCGTGACGCAGAACCCGCTCGATCTGCCCGACGCGGTGCTGACGGCCTGTGGAGCTGGTGCCTTTATTGCACACATTCACCACTGGCGATGGAGAGGGTGGTGGAGCATGAACATGGCACGATGGGGTTTGCAGCGCGAGCGCGGATGACGGGTGGGGTGGTGGCATCCTGTGGCTGGAGCAGGAGGTTTGGGATGAGTCTCTCGGTGGTGCTGGCGCCTCGCGATGATTCGCCTTCGGGAGGTAGAGCATGCGGCAATGCCAGGGGCCAGGGCTCTGTGATTATGCAGCAGGAACTGTTCGATGCAAATGGCCTGCCCAAGTGGCGCTGGTACATCAACGGGCATGCCGGCGGACATGGGTGTTCGACCGGCTGCCGCAACTGCCAGAAGAACGCTCGACGACCTGCTGCTCGGCTTGAAGACCGGTCCCCGCGGGGGCCACCGCGAAGGCATGCTGGAGTCGGCGGCGAAGAGCGCCGCGCGAGCGGTGGGGTGCACCGTCGGCTATCCCAGCCCGGAGCTGGTGAGAGCGTACGGCATGATCCTCAATTCGAGGGGAACGGCACCCCCGTATCCGGCGTCGCTCAGTGGCGGTGAATGGGATCAACCCTACATCACCGTGGTGATTGATTTCGCGAACGTCTATGTGGCGGCGCGGCACACGGGCGCTGCGTGAGCATGCGACGGAACCCACTGGGGTCACGGTCTCGACTCCTGAACCTCGCCGGCGTGACCTCCACTCGAACCAGGCTCCGGAGCTGACGCCGCCTCACCTCCGCCAGTTTCGCCAGGGCTGCGCGGCCGGCGCGCAGACTCGAGCCGGAATGTGCACCCGCAGCCTGAGTCAACGACCCACATTTTTGGAAACACCTGACTTACACTGGCATCATTCCGCTTGACCAGGATGGAGCCCGGACGCGCGACAGAACGGTTTGGCTCTTATGCGTAAGAAGATCTTGCTCGTAGAGGATGACGAGGCGACGCGCGGCCTTCTGTCAACGCTGCTCGAACGGAGCGGGTATGACGTCGTCGCGACCGACAGCGTCCAGGAAGGCAAGATCCTGCTCGAGAACGGTCACCCGGACCTGCTCATCACTGACATACGCCTCGGCGCTTTCAACGGACTTCAGCTGATGGAGTTGAGCTCACGGCCCATTCCGACCATCGTCATGACGGGATTTCCCGATCTGGTGCTGGAGGCCGAGGCGCGGCAGGCGGGCGCGCAGTTCCTGCTCAAACCAATCGACCCGAACGGCCTGCTGACGCTCGTCAAGGATCTGCTGAGCGACCAGTCGTAATCAGGGTCAGTCCCGGATCGCCAACGGTCGCGCGAACTGATCCCGCAGGAATCGATTCAACTGACGCCGTACACGCAAGACAAGGCGGGCCAGCGGTGTCGTTGAACCCCGTTGTCCTGACTGCGTTCTCGCGGGAGTGTTCATCTGAGCCGCCCTACCGCCTGTGGGATCGCTGACAGGGGTCGATGGCGGGATCTGGTAGCCGGCACGCTCAGCTTCTTGTTCCAGGCTGGCCAGGCTCTCGGCGATGAGCGTCTGGTTGTTCTTCTCGATTGCCAACATCAGACGATGACAGTGATTGCGGACGGAAACGGGTGCGCGAGCGTCATCGATCACCGTGAGGACCAACGAGCGTAGGCGGTCGGCGCTCGCGAGCGCCTGTGAGGTAGACACGACACCCTACCGTTCCGGCACACCCATGTGCCAGCTCGACCTGAGCGATCGTCACCGATTCCGTGCATCGACGCAACTTGACAACGACAGACGCTCCGATCCGGTCGAACGTCGACCGGCAGTCAGGAGGATCTCTGGGTGCGATCGGCTGAAGACCTACCGTGCCTGAAGGCCTTTGAACACGAACTTCTGCACGCGCTGGCCGCCGAGGTCTTCCCCGACATACAGGTTCCCCTTCGAGTCGGTGACGATATTGTGCGGAGACACGAACTGGCCTGCGTACCTTCCTACCCGTCCTATCGACGCGAGTTCCTGCAGCGTCTGTCGATCGAGGATGAGGATCTGGTTTTCCGACTGGTCGGCGACATAGAGGAACTGCTGAGCGGGATCCGGCGAGAAGGCGAACGAGGAGACGGTCCCGGCGGTCTCCTTGCTGTCGCGGCGCACGAACGCCTCCTTCACAAAGACCCCGTCGATCCGAAACACCTGGATGCGCCGGTTCAGTCTGTCCGCCACGTAGATCAGCCCGTCCGTCGAGATGCGAAGGTGGTGGACCTGATTGAATTGCGGGTCGCCGGGCCCCTGGTGCACGGGCGTTTTGGGCGCGGCGTCGTCGGGCCTGTTCCCGTACGCGCCCCAGTGCCGCTTGTACGCGCCCGTGTCGGCGTCGAAGACGATCACGCGGCGATTGCCGTACCCGTCGGCGACGAAGACTTCGTTCGTTCCACGGTAGGTGGCCATGTCGGCTGGCTGGCCCAGATTTTCGGTATCGTTGCTGCCGGTCCCCTTGCCTCGGCGGCCGATCTGAAGCAGGAACTTTCCGTGGTGATCGAACTTGAGGATCTGATTCTCCGTATTGCCGTTCGCGCCGCGTCCCGCGATCCAGACATTGTTCTTGTGATCGACAAAGATACCGTGCTCGTCGTTCAAGAGCGGCCACTCATACCCAGAGCCCGCACCGCTCCAACTTTGCACCAGCTTGCCGGACGTGTCGAATTCCATGACCACCGGCGCCGGCTTGCAGCACACCTTCTTCTCCGTGACCATCCCTGGCCGGTGAATGATCCACACGTGGTCATCCTTGTCGGTCGCCAGGCCTGCGCCCACACCGAGAATCCAGTCATCGGGCAGCTGGGGCCAATAGGGATCGACGGCCAGAACCGGCAGGTGCCTGCCCGTTTGGGCCCGGGCGCCGGGTTCGCGTGCAAGTGAGGCGATCACCAGTGTCGCGATGATCGCAACAAGTGCGAGCCGCCGCGTCTTTACAATCTGCCGTGGCATATTTCCTCTTTCTTGCATTGGGCTGCCGATGAACCGGTCACTGCCATGCTCGTCTGTTCAGACGACCCCTCGCGAGGTCGGCATGGGCCTCGGAGGGTCCGTGCGGGTGGCCTCGCCGGAACATCATTATCGCCCGTTGCTCTCATGATTGGCTGGTGATTTTGCGTTTGCCGCCTTCAAGCAGATCGCCGGGAACATCAGCGGCGTTTCGGACCCTCGCTCATCGAGGGAGGCCGAACGTTCGAGCTGTATCCTGCGCGAGGGGTTGTGTGATCGCGAGAGTCCCTGGCCTGATCTGAGGACGTGTGAGGTTCGATCGCCTTCCTCTATTCACCATTGACAATGGTCAACTGGCTTGCCGCTTCTGACGGATGCTCGCACGGGAGGGGGGTCGACGGGGCAATCGCCGCGCCAACACGCGGCGGATCTCGGCCAGAAGCGCGTCGGGCAAACAGGGCTTGGCTAGGAACCCGTCGCAGCCAGCATGTTCGGCACTTTGCCGATCCGACTCGAAGGCGCACGCGGTCAGCACGATGATGGGAATGCCTTTGGTGGCGTTGCCGCGTCGAAGCCGCCGAACCAGGTCAAGACCGTCCGAAAGACCGCGCACCCGTATGTCCGTGACCACGACGTCGACCGCGGTGGCACACGCCAAGGCTTCCGCCGTGTGATCGACCTCGATGACTGAGAAGGCCGAACCCCGCAAATATGCCGCATACATCTCGCTGTCGTCCTGAACGGACCCTACGAGCATCACCATCGGGTGTGGCATTTCTCCCCCTTGGGAGGCTTCAGTCGGCTGTCGTGTTTGGAAGACGACAGGGTATCGTCCTGGGCGCGTGGGTGTCTGTCAGGTATCTTACAGTCGAGGCCCAACTCGAGCCAATCAGCTGCACGTTCGTTCACAACGGCGTATGACCGCGTGAAACGTCTACACTCGCTCAAGTAGCTCCTCGAGGGACTCCCGCCTGTCTTGCCCTGAGCGACTACGAGCCAGCGCCCGCGACGACCTCCCCCAGTCAGCCGCCCCTGCGGCCAGGAGGTGCATCTTGCGCAGCGCCGTTCGACGCATTCCCTCGCGAGACCGCCGCCACTGCCTCCCATGCTCAACGCCCTCCCCCGACGACAAGCCGCGCAGGCGCTCGAACTTCCGGCTCGACATCATTCACAAACCCGGTGACCGCATTCGCACTTGACCGTGCTCGAAGAGCATGGTGGAGGTTGCCACCGTTGGACTCGCGCGTCCGCGGGCGACGACAACCCGGCGGTAGCCCTGTCGATGGTCCAGCGCGATGACGGACATCTCCGGATGACGAGCGCGTCTACACCTCGTCGACGTGAGAAGGTCCCGACCGCGACCGCCGATCGTCGCCGGCGCCGCGTCATCATGCGCCCGCCTGCCCGGAGTTCGTCGCGATTGATGCCGGGATCGAGCCGCGACCGTCGTCGCCGGGACGCTGCAGAGGCTGGGGTTGATTACTCGTCGCGGCCGTCGTCGACCGCAAGAAGCTCGAATCGGCGTCGTGTGACACCGCGGATTGCCGTTCGATGCACAAACGTGGTCGGGATGGCCGGATTCGAACCGGCGGCCCCTTGACCCCCAGTCAAGTGCGCTACCAGGCTGCGCTACATCCCGATTTCCCGATGCACGAAAAATCTGAAGTCTGAAGTCTGAAATGACTCTAACTTCAGATTTCAGATTTCAGATTTCAGATTTTAAGGAATCCCCTTTCCCCGACCCTAAGCCAACCCTAAGCCCGTTTGCGCCGTGAGGTGCTCGCCGGGCGCGATCTCGCCGGCTTGCCGCGCGCCCCTTTCGCGCGATTGACCCTTGTCGCACGGGAAGCGGCGGGGCGCGCCGGAAGGGGCTCCAGCCGGAACTCAGACCCGAGGTGGCGGCCCGACAACAAATCCAGGAGCGATTGCAGGCCGCGCTTCACCTCGGTCAGGCGCTCACGCGCGTTCTCGCCAATCAGCTCGTCGATAACCGCCGCGTCCGGAGCCACGGGGGTCGACTCTTCTTCCAGCCGCCGTCGCGCGCCGGCGAGCGTGAGCCCCTCGACGAGCAGCAGGTGCTTGATTCGCGCGACCTGCTCCACGTCGGCGCGCCGATAGACCCGCAGGCCGCCCGGCGACTTCGAGACGCCCAGCTTCGGGAACTCTGCTTCCCACGAGCGAAGCACGTACGGCTGAACCTTCACCAGCTCACAGACTTCGACCCCTTTGAACAGCGAGCGCTTCGGGATCGCGATGGGTGCGAAATTGTCGGCCATTTCAGAGAAAAGCTCCGGAAAAGTATAACACCGGGACTACGGCCGGCGCCCGGCCTTGCTCCCCGCATCTTTTCGTTTGGCCAGCCTGGCGCTGGCCTCCTTCCGTCGGTCTCGACCACCCTTCTGCCGGCGTCGAACCTGAACGCGGATCGGCGTGCCGAAGAAACCGAACTGTGCGCGAAGCTGGTTCACGAGAAACCGCTCGTACGAAAAGTGAAACGTGGTCGCGACATTGGTGAAGAAGACGAACGTCGGTGGCGCGATGCCCACCTGCGCCGCGTACATGATCCGGACGTGCCGGCGGCCGGGACTCACCGGTGGATTCGCTGCGGTAATCGCTTCGATGAACTTGTTGAGCGCCGGCGTCGCCACTCGCTGGCGGCGTGAGGCGGCCACCTTGTCAATCGTCTCCAGCACTTTGGGCGCCCGCTCACCGGTCAGCGCGGAGATGTGCAGGATCGGCGCGTAGTCGAGGAACCTCATCTTCCGCCGCAGCTCATCGTCGAATGTCTTGACGAGATTCGGGTCCGCGCTCTTCACCAGGTCCCACTTGTTGGCGACGATGACGACGCCGCGCCCGGCACGGTCGGCCTCGCCCCCGATCGCCGCGTCCAGGTCGGTCGCGCCCTCGCTCGAGTCGATCAGCAGCGCCACCACGTCGGCGTCGAAAATCGCCCTTTTGGCGCCGGCGACGCTCACCAGCTCCACCTGTCCGCCGCTGCGGACACGTCCGGGCCGACGCATCCCCGCGGTATCGACGATCCGGAACCGCCGCGCATGCCATGTCAGCACAGCGTCGATGGCATCGCGTGTGGTTCCGGGCATTTCGCTGACGAGCACGCGCTGCTCTTTCAGCAACCGATTGAGCAGCGACGACTTTCCCACGTTCGGGCGTCCAACGATGGCGACGTTCGTCTCGACTGGGGTCTGGCGGCCCGGAGTTCTGGACGCCTGATCCAGACTCTCAGCACCCTCCTCCGCGATCCCCGATTCGTGGTCACCGCTCCCCACCCGCTTCACGATCTCATCCAGCAAGTCGCCTACCCCGGTGCCGTGCTCTGCGGAGATCTCGGTGAGGGGCTCGAATCCCAGCTGATAGAACTCCATCGCGCCCTGGGTCGTGCGCTTGTCGTCAGCTTTGTTCACCGCGAGGATGACGGGCAGACCGGTCTGGCGGAGTTCCCGGGCGATGGTCTCGTCGCCCGAGGCGAGGCCTTCGCGTCCATCCACCAGGAACACCAGGAGATCCGCGCCGGCAATCGCCCGCTGGCCTTGCTGGACGACCAGGTCATGCAGCGGGTCCTCACTGGCGCCGTACAGCCCCCCGGTATCGAACAGGTGGAAGCTCGTCCCGCGCCAGGACACGGGGCGGCTGAGGGTGTCGCGCGTCGTTCCCGCCACGGGCGCCACGATGGCGCGGCGGGAGCCGGTTATTTTATTGAAAAGGGTCGACTTCCCCACGTTGGGGCGCCCGACCAGCACGACCGAGGTGGTTTTGCGCGGCATTCTTCGAGAAACCCAACTTGGTGGCCCGTTTCACAAATGCGGACCACTTAGCCTTAGCCTTGACAGCGTAAATAGCACATATATATAGTAGTTATAAGCCGTCAGGAGACCCTAAGCATGATCAAGGTCGACATCGTCAACGAAGTGTCGAAAATCGCCGACATCACCAAGGTCAAGGCCGAGGTGGCGGTCGACGCGGTATTCGACGCGATGCGCACCTCGATGCAGCGCGGCGAGCGGATCGAGCTGCGCGGGTTCGGTGTCTTCCAGGTCAAGCCACGCAAGCGCGGGATCGGGCGCAACCCACGCACCGGCAAGGAGGTGCGGATTCCGCCAGGCCGGACCATTCGCTTCAAGCCGGGCAAAGACCTGCAGAATATCGGGTAAGGACCATTCGCGACGATCCCGGCCTACTGACGCCACCGGAATTCGCGTGGCAACCCCGTCCGAAGTTCCAGGACCGTGTGTGGCGGCATGCCTTGCTGTTCCTCCTTACCATCGGAACGACGACGCTGGCCGGGGCCGACCATTATTACGGCTTTATCACGAACCTTGGCGGCCGCGACCTGCCGGTCGTGCTGCGCGATCTGCTCATCCCTGGTTTCTGGTACAGCGGAACGATTCTCGCCATCCTCGGCTGCCACGAGTTCGGCCACTATGCGGCCTGCCGCTATTATGACGTCGACGCGTCGCTGCCGTTTTTTCTTCCGGCGCCCTTGCCGCTGACGGGCACCCTGGGCGCGTTCATCCGCATCCGCGAGCCGATTCCCACCAAGCGGATGCTTTTCGACATCGGGATTGCCGGGCCGATCGCCGGATTCCTCGTGGCGCTCCCCGCCCTGTTCATCGGGCTGTCGATGTCGCGGGTGGTGGAGCTCCCGCCGGGGTTCACCGGCGTCGAGCTGGGCGAGCCGCTGCTTTTTCAATTCGTCTCCTGGCTCTTGTGGGGCGCGCCGCCCGAAGGCTATTCGATCAATCTCCACCCGGTGGCGTTCGGGGCGTGGTTCGGGCTGCTGGCGACGGCGCTGAACCTGTTCCCGATCGGCCAGCTCGATGGCGGACATATTTCCTACGCGGTCCTCGGCCGGAAGTCGTCGCACGTGACCCTGGCGATGATGTTCGCGGCAGTCGCGCTTACGTATTTTTCACCGAGCTGGATGGTCTGGACGACGTTGATGATCGGGATGCTGCTGCTCTTCGGCCGGCATCACCCGCGGACCTTCGACGAGAACGATCCGCTCGATCGCCAGCGCATCGTCCTCGCCATCGTCGCGCTCGTGATATTCGTGCTGTGCTTCACGCCGGCGCCGATTGAGCCGCTGGAGCTGATAAGACGATGAACAATGCTAATTGCTAAATGCGAAATGCCAAGTTGAAATGCTGAATGCTGAGTTGCTGGAATTTAGCAGTCAGCAATTCGCATTTAGCATTGTTCAGAGCACACTAAGGGGGTCGACGTCGATCGTCGTCCGGCGCGCCAGTTCCGGGCGGTCGGCGATAGCCGCCTGGAGCGCTTCACGCATCTTCCTGCGGTTCGGACTCTTCACGAGCAACTGCGCCCGGTACTCCCCGCGCAGCCTGCCAAGCGGCGCTGGCGCGGGGCCGAGCACGCGGAACTCGCCGTGCTCCTGCCTCTGTCGCATCCGCGCCGCGAGATCCGCCGCGTCGTCCATCGCGGCGGCGAATGTCCGCCCGCGAACGATCGCGTTGATCACCGACACGGCGGGAGGATAGCGCATCGCCTGCCGGAACCTGAGTTCCCGCTCATAGAAGGCCGGATAATCCTGGCGGCAGGCGAGCTGCACGCTGTAGTGATCCGGATAGAGCGTCTGGATAACTGCCTCGCCCGGCTGCTCGCCGCGTCCGGCTCGTCCCGCCACCTGCGTCAACAGCTGGAACGTCCGCTCGGACGCCCGGAAATCGGCCACGCCGAGGCCGACGTCAGCCGAAATCACACCGACCACCGTCACCCGCGGAAAGTCGTGACCCTTCGCAATCATCTGGGTGCCGACCAGAATGTCGATCTCTCCGTCGCTGAATCGCGAGAGCAGCGACCCGAGGTCGCCCTTCCGCCGGACAGCGTCGCGGTCCATGCGGGCGACGCGGGCTTCGGGATACCGGCTCTTGATTTCGGCCTCGACCCGTTCGGTGCCGAAGCCGGCCTGCTCGAGATACGGCGCCGCGCAGAGCGGACAGGTTCCGGGGACCCGCGCCGAATAATTGCAGTAGTGGCACTGCGCGCGCCGTGACCGGCCTGCGCCATGCACCACGAGCGACACGCTGCAATTCGGGCAGTCGATCGTGCCGCCGCACTGCCGGCAGAACACCGACGTCGCGAAGCCGCGGCGATTGAGCAGCACAAGCGCCTGCTCGCGACGATCGAGGCGGGCTTCGAGCGCCTGCGCCAGCGCGCGGCTGAGCACGACGTCGGGGCCTGCGGCAGCGTACTCCTCGCGCATGTCCACGACGGTGACCGAGGCGAGCGGCCGGCCGAGGACGCGCTGCTCGAGCACGATCCGCTCGTACTTGCCGGTGACCGCATTGTGATAGCTCTCCATCGACGGGGTCGCCGATCCGAGCACGACCAGCGCGTTCGCGCGCTGCCCGCGCACGATCGCCACGTCGCGCGCGTTGTAACGCGGGCTTTCCTCCTGTTTGTAGGAACCGTCGTGCTCCTCGTCGACGATGATCAGTCCCACCTTGTCAAGCGGGGCAAAGATCGCCGACCGGGTGCCGACGACGACGTCGATCTCGCCGCGACGGATGCGCTGCCACTGGTCGTGGCGCTCGCCGTCCGAGAGGCCGCTGTGCTGTATGGCCACGCGCTCGGCGAACATCTGACGAAAGAGGGACAACACTGCGGGCGTGAGCGCGATCTCGGGAACGAGCATGAGCACGCTGCGGCCCGACGCGAGAACCAGGGCCGACAGCTGCAGGTAGATTTCGGTTTTGCCGCTGCCCGTCACCCCGTGCAGCAACGCCACGCGGAACACGCGGGCCTCGGCGAGCGCGCGCAAGCGCCCGAGCGCGAGCGACTGCTCGCCGGTGAGTCGGCGATTGGCCTCCGTCGTGACGACCAAGCGCGCCGCGGGGGCGAACGGATCACGATCGACGCGTTCCTGGCGCAGGCCGATCAGCCCCTGTCTCGCCAGTCGCGAGACGGTATCGGCGCCGATGCCGCGCGCGGCCAGCGATGGCGTCGGGAGCCCGTCGGGGGCGCCGGACAGGATCTCCAGCGCCTCACGTTGCTTCGATGTGAGCGCCGCGGGACTCTCCAAGGCGCCCAGGCCGGCCGCGGTCAGGGCCGCCATGCGTCTGGTCTTGTGCGCGTCGGCGCGCTCACCCCGGGTCTTCGGGGGAAGGACGGCGGTAATCGTCTCGCCCGCACCGGCCGCGTAGTACTCAGCGGTCCACCGGGCGAGCGAAACGACGTCGGCGGGGACGAACGGCTCACGATCGAGAAGCTGCCGGATCGGCCTGATGTCCTCCTCGCGAATGCCGGCACTGCTGGTCGCCTCCTCGGCGACGATGCCCGTCACCGAGCGCGAGCCGACGGGCACGACAACCCGAGCGCCGACTGGAGGGGCGCCGGTGTCGTGGGGAACACGATACGTCAGCAGGTCGAGCCCGGGAACCGGGACCGCTACGCGGATATACAAGGCTCAAGTCTCAAGGCTCGAGTCTCAGGAGCTCAAGACTTCAAGGCGTCAGGCTTTGCTTGAGACTTGAGACTTCAGACTCGAGAGTTGAGCAGGTTTCTCACCAGCTTCATATCTTCCCATACCTCCTTCTTCGACGAAGGGTTGCGCAGAAGATAAGCGGGGTGAAACGTGGGGATGAGCGTCGAGCCGCGGTATTCATGGACGCGCCCGCGCAGCCGGGAAATCGGGTCCTGCGTCCGCAGCAGGGCGCGCGCCGCGAAACTGCCCAGCGCGACGATCACCTTCGGCCGGATGGCGTCAATCTGCTGGAACAGAAACGGCTCGCACGTGTCGACTTCGTCCGGCTCGGGATTACGGTTCTGCGGCGGCCGGCACTTGATCACATTGGCGAT
Source organism: uncultured Acidobacteriota bacterium (assembly GCA_963745495.1). Lineage (GTDB taxonomy): Bacteria > Acidobacteriota > Vicinamibacteria > Vicinamibacterales > CAVVIG01 > CAVUXJ01. Next base: position 22,808 of record CAVUXJ010000004.1, on the reverse strand, counting down.
GTAGACGTCCTCACGACTGAGCCCGATCGCCGCGATGATCTTGGTGAGGAGCTGACCCGCTCGTCCGACGAACGGCTCGCCCTGGATGTCTTCGTCCGCGCCGGGCGCCTCGCCGACGAACATCAGATCCGCATTCGGGTTGCCTACGCCAAACACGATCTGGCGGCGGCCGAGCGTGTGCAGCTTGCAGCGCGAGCAATCCGGGCCGATCTCGATCTTGATCGCGGCCAGCACGTCCGCTGGGTTCGTGAAAACGGGGACGGGGATGCTCTCCGGTTTTGCAATTGCCCCCGACAGCGATTCTTTCGCCTCGCGCGCGCCACTGGGGGTCGCGGCTCACGCCCGCGACCCCCAGTTCGGCGGCGAAGCGGAGATGTTCCTTCAGTTGATCGCGGTTCATGAAAAGGTCCGGCCGGCCGCCGCCCGCGCAGCGACAATCATTTGGGCGAGGCGGCTCGCGCGGGACGCGTGCTCACCAGCGCCTCGACGCGATCCAGTATGGCGGCCGCGATATGGGCTTTCGATTGGAGGGGAAGCGTCTCCGTGCGGTCGGCCGAGACCAGGGTGACGGCGTTCGTGCCCACGTCGAATCCGGCGTCGGCGCGGGACACGTCGTTGGCGACGATCAGGTCGGCGTGCTTCTCGCGCCGCTTCGCAGCCGCCCGCGGCACGACGTCTTCGGTTTCGGCGGCGAACCCGACCAGGAACGGCCCCTCGCCCGAGGCCAGACGGCGCGCGCCCAGATCGCCGAGAATGTCGGGCGTCTTCGTCAGGACGAGCGTCAACGTGTCGCTCGTTTTCGACACCTTCTGCGCGGCGCGCTCGGCCGGCATGTAGTCGGCGACCGCCGCGGCCATGATGACGACGTCGATGTCGGAGACTCTGTCGATCACCGCATGATGCATGTCAAGGGCGCCGCGCACGCGAATGATGGTGCCAACCGCGGGCGGGGCGATCGCCGTGGGCCCGGCGACGAGCGTCACCTCGGCGCCGCGGCGGGCGGCTTCCGCGGCAATCGCGAAGCCCATGCGGCCGCTCGATCGATTACCGATGAACCTGACCGGATCGACGTCCTCGAATGTGGGGCCGGCGGTCACCAGCACGCGCTGCCCGCGCAGCGGACCCGCCGGCCGCAGGATGGCGTCGGCGGCCGCCACGATCTCCTCCGGTTCGGCCAGGCGTCCCTTGCCGATCCATCCACAGGCGAGATACCCCTCGCCGGGCTCGACAAATCGCACGCCGCTGGCCGCCAGCGTATCCAGGTTGCGGCGGACCGCGTGGTGCTCGAACATCTGCGTGTTCATGGCCGGGGCGATGAGAACGGGAGCGCGGGTAGCCGTGTAGAGCGTGGCCAGAAAGTCGTCGGCGATTCCGTGGGCGAGCTTGCCGATGATGTTGGCCGTCGCGGGCGCGATGAGCAGCAGGTCGATGGTCGAGGCCAGCGCGATATGCTCGATGTCGGCGTTGGCGCCGGGCTCGAACTGATCGGTGATGACGCGCCTGCGCGTGATGGCTTCGAAGGTGACCGGCCCGACGAAACGCGTCGCGGACGCCGTCATGATGGCGACCACCTCATGACCACGGGTCTGCAGCCCGCGCGCGACTTCGACCGCCTTGTAGGCGCCGATGCCGCCGGTCACGCCGAGCGCGATCAGCGCCATGTCATTCCGCCGGAGGGTCGGGGGGAATCTTCTCCACCGCCTTCGTCATCACTTCCTGCTGGGCAATGGTCGTCTTCTTGTGCTCACCAACCGCGACACGGGGCGTCGAACCGGCCAGCAACTGGCGCGCGCGGGCGCCGGCCGTCACGACGAATTCGAACGAGTTGGGCAACTTGCTTCTGTCAATCATGGACGGCACCCACTGAGGTCAGACATTTGACGCCTGGAACGGCCTCGACGATCTCCCCGCAACGGCCAAGCTGACATTCCATCGGCAATCTGAGGTTCAATCTGCGATTTCATCGAAAGGTCCTGACGACCTCTTCGGCCGTCGAGCGCATGCGCTCGCGGCGGGCCCGCTCGGCGACGACAATAGCGCAGAGACGACTCGCCGCGGCCGGCACATCGTCGTTGATCACAATGAAGTCATACTCGCCAAACGCCGCGACTTCGCTGCGCGCGACCTCGAGCCGCCGCTGAATGGCCTCTTCGCTGTCCTGGCTGCGCCCCCGCAGACGCTGCTCGAGCACGGCAAAGGAAGGCGGCATCACGAACACGCTGCTGACCTCGACGCCGCGACGGCGCATCTGGCGTGCGCCCTGCACGTCGATGACCAGCACGACGTCATTGCCGGCGCTCAACATGCGCTCGGTGTCGGAGGCCGAGGTCCCGTACAGGTTGCCAAAAAGCTCGGCCCACTCGAGAAACCCGCCAGCCGCTGCCATCGCCTCGAACCCGCCCCGTGTCACGAAATTATAGTCCACCCCGTCGGTCTCGCCGTGCCGGGCTGGCCTCGAGGTATAAGACCGCGACATCGTCAAGCGGGGCGTCTCGAGGACGAGCCGTTCGACCAGCGTTGTCTTGCCGGCACCTGAGGGCGCGGAGACGATGAACAGCAGGCCGCGCATGGTCGAGGTCTCATTCGACATTCTGCACCTGCTCGCGCATCTTTTCGAGCTCCGCCTTCGCCGCGATGATCAGCTCGGAGACGCGCAGGCCGTCGGCCTTCGACCCCATCGTGTTGATCTCGCGGTTCATCTCCTGGAGCAGGAAATCGAGCTTCCGGCCGCAGGGCTCGGCGCTGTCGGCGAGCGTGCCCCAATGCGAGACGTGACCGCGGAAACGGGCCACCTCTTCGCTGATGTCCGAGCGCGCCGCCGCCCGCACGATTTCCTGGGCGACGGCGATCTCGTCGGCCTGGAGCTCGGCGCGCAGCTGCTGCACGCGCTCGGCGAGGCGCACCTCCATCGCCGTCCGGCCTTCGTCGGCGGCGACCCCGATCCGCTCGACCAGGTCGGCGACGAACGTCCGCCGCTGATCGAGATCGGCGCGCAGGTGGTCGCCCTCGTGCGCGCGCATCGAGTCGAGGTCCGCCAGCGCGTCGGCGACCGCCGACCGCGCCCGGTCGGCCACTTCCTCCATCAGGTTGGCGTCGGAATCAGTGGGCCGCTCGCGGATCGTGATGGCCTGCGGAAGGCGGAGCAAATCGCCGGGCGTCAACAACCCGGTCACCAACCCCCTGGCGCGCGCCTGTGCGAGCGCCGTCTCCAGTGCGCGTCCAAACTCCTCGTTGAACTCGACGTCGATGCCAGGCGTCTGCCGGAGCTGCAGCGAGAGGTTCAGTTCGACGCGGCCGCGCGCGACCCGCTTCCCCACCGCCGCCCGCACGTCCGACTCAATCGCCGCAAGCGACTGCGGCACGCGCAGCTGCAGATCGAGGTAGCGATGGTTGAGCGCCCGGATCGTGACGGCCACCATGGCGCGATCGTCTTCACGGATCACCGACGCGAATCCGGTCATCGATTTGATCATGGTATGAAAGGGTGACCGGTGTTTGTCACGACGGGACCATCCGGCGATCCGCCCTGCGTCCCTCGAGCAGCTGCATCTGGTAGAGCATCGCGTAGGTGCCGGACGGTTTTGCCAGCAGGTCGTCGTGGCGGCCCATCTCGATGAGCCGGCCGCGCTCGACGACGGCGATGGCGTCGGCGCGGCGGATCGTGGAGAGCCGATGCGCGATGACGAACGCGGTGCGATTCATCATCAGGTTCGCCAGCGCCTCCTGGACCTGCAGCTCGGCCTCGGAATCGAGCGCCGAGGTCGCCTCGTCGAGGACCAGGATGGGCGCATCCTTGAGGATCGCGCGCGCGATGGCGAGGCGCTGTCGCTGGCCGCCCGACAGCCGCTGGCCACGCTCTCCGATCATCGTCTCGTAGCCTTGCGGCAGCGCGCAGATGAACTCGTGGGCGTGAGCGGCGCGTGCCGCGCCTTCGATGTCATACGGGCTCGCGGTGGGAACACCATACGCGATGTTGCTGGCGACGGTGTCGTCGAAGAGCACGGTCTCCTGCGTCACGATGCCAATCTGCCGCCTCAGGGAGGTAAGCGTGACGTCGCGCACGTCGACGCCGTCGATCAGGATGCTGCCGGCGGTCACGTCGTAGAACCGCGGCAGCAGGTTGACGAGGGTCGTCTTGCCGGCGCCGCTCCTGCCGACGATCGCAATCATCTGCCCGGCCTGTACGGTGAAGGAGACGTCGCGCAGGATACGCCCGTGCAGCTCGCTGTACTCGAACGTGACGTTGCGGAACTCGATCGCATGGCGAAAGGGCGCGAGCGACGCGGCCCCGGGCCGCTCGGTCACCTCGGTATGGGTGTCGAGCATCTCGAAGATCCGCTCGGCGGCCGCAAATGCCTGCTGGAGGTTCGCGCTGACGCGGCTCAGTTTCTTCGCCGGTCCGTACATCAGGAACAGGGCCGCGATGAACGAGGTGAACTCCCCCGTCGTCAACTGTCCGGCCGCAATCTCGCGGCTCCCGTACCACAGGGCGCCGGCCATGGCCAGGCCGCCGATGAGCTCCATGAGCGGGGGCAGCGTCGAGACCGCCGCGGTGACCTTCATGTTGGTGCGGTACAGCAAGTAACCGGCGCGGCTGAACTTCTCCGCTTCCTTGGCTTCGGTGCCGAAGGCCTTGACGATGCGATGGCCGGCGAAGGCCTCCGCGCTGATGTGCGAGAGTTGTTCGAGGGCTTCCTGGCTGCGCCGTGACGATCGCCGGACGCGCTGCCCGAGCCGGACCAGCGGATACACGATCAGCGGCGCACTGATGAGGCAGAAGAGCGCCAGCCATGCATCGTAATAGAAAAGAATCGCCGCGAAGCCGACGATCGCCAGCGATTCACGCGCCAGGTCGCCGGCGGTCTCCGAGACGACCTGCTGGACCTGCCCGACGTCGTTGTTGATCCGCGACATCAGCTGCCCCGTCGTCCGCTGCGAAAAGAACGCCGCGGACTGACCGAGGATGTGGCGGTAGAGCGCGTTCCGCAGATCCATGACCACACGCTGGCCGACGCCCGCCATCAGATACGTCGAGAGATACGACCCCATTCCCTTGAGCAGGTAGAGGCCGACGATGGCCCAGGCGATGACCGCGATCTGCTGTTGATTGGGAAGAACGCTGTCGAGAATGGGCTTGATGAGCGCGGCCAGGCCGGCGGAGCCGGCCGCGTACAGGAGCATGCCGACCACCGCCCACAGGAGACGCGACCGGTATCGCTTTGCGTACTGGAACAGGCGGCGGAGCGGGTTGCGTGCGCTCACGAATGCGCCGTTGCTTTGTAGCCATGGGGATGGGTTCGGTGCCACTCCCACGCCGTACGAACGATCGATTCCAGATCCGGCCATCGCGGCTTCCAGTGCAGCTCGTCCTGCGCCTTCTGAGAAGCCGCGTACAAGACTGCCGGATCGCCGGCGCGCCGCGGCGCCAACGTCCAGGGCACCGGGCGGGCCGTCACACGCTCGACGGCGCGGATCACGTCACGGACGGAATGCGGACGGCCGGTGCCGAGATTGTAGGCGCCTGAACGGCCGGTCTCGACGACGGCCTCCAGCGCTTTGACATGGGCATCCGCGAGGTCGGACACGTGAACGTAGTCGCGAAGACAGGTGCCGTCCGGCGTCGCGTAGTCGTCCCCGAACACGCATAGTCCGGGGCCGCCTGCCGCCGCCTCGAGCGCGCGGGGAATGAGGTGGATCTCGGGCTGATGGTCTTCGCCCAGTTCGCCGTCGGGATCTGCGCCGGCGGCGTTGAAGTACCGCAGCGCCGCCCACCGCAGGCTGACGGCGCGCTCAAAATGTGGCAACGCGCGCTCCACGGCGAGCTTCGTTTCGCCGTAGCTGTTGATCGGCCTCTGAGGGTGGGTTTCCCGAATCGGCGTCTCGATCGGATCGCCGTACGTGGCGCAGGTGGACGAGAAGACAAAGGCGTGGACCGACTCGAGCGCCATCGCCTCGAGCACGGTCAGCGCTCCGGCGACGTTGTTTCTGTAATAACGCGCCGGCTCGCGCACGGATTCGCCGACGTCGAGAAAAGCGGCAAAGTGCATCACCCCAGAGATTTCATGACGCTTGAGCGCGGTCCTGACAGCCTGGAGATCGGTCACGTCGCCCTCGATCAGTTCCCCGTAGCGAATCGCGGCACGATGGCCGGCGACGAGATTGTCGAACACCACGGCGGTGTAGCCGGCATGGCTGAGCGCTTTGCACGTGTGGCTGCCGATGTAGCCGGCGCCGCCGGTCACCAGGATCCGGCGTGAATCAGCGGCCAATGGAGACGTACGTGAAGCCGAGCGAGCGCATGTGCTCGGGCGAGTAGATGTTCCGGCCGTCGAACACAACCGGCTGGCGCATGAGCTGACGCATGCGTGCGAAATTCGGCTCGCGGAACTCGTTCCATTCCGTGACGATCGTCAACGCGTCGGCGCCCGCCAGCGCGTCGTAGCTCTTCTCGCAGAGCGTGACCCGATCGCCGAACAGGCGGCGCGCGGTGACCGTGGCTTCAGGATCGTACGCGCGCACGATCGCACCGAGTGCGAGCAGCCGCTCGATGATCGCGATGGCCGGCGCCTCGCGCATGTCGTCGGTGCGAGGTTTGAAGGCCAGCCCCCAGATCGCGATCGTCCGGCCACGGAGCTCGGTGAAATGGGCTTCGATCCTGCCGACGATCCGCGACTTCTGCGTGTCGTTGACCGCCTCGACCGCCCGCAGGATCCTGAACTCGTAGCCCTTGTCCGCGGAGGATTTCAGCAGCGCCTTGGTGTCTTTCGGGAAACAGCTGCCGCCGTAGCCAACTCCGGGAAACAGGAAGGACGAGCCGATACGCCGGTCGGCGCCGATCGCCTTCCGCACGTGATCGACGTTGGCGCCAGTCAGCTCGCAGACATTGGCCACTTCGTTCATGAACGAGATGCGCGTCGCGAGGATCGAGTTCGCCGCGTACTTGGACAACTCGGCGCTCGCCGAGTCCATCATCAGGATCGGCGCGCCGGTCCGCGTAAACGGGCCGTAGAGCTCCCTCATGATGTCGGCGGCGCGGGTATCACCGGCCTCGACACCGATCACCACGCGATCCGGCTTCATGAAGTCTTCGATCGCGGCGCCCTGCTTCAGGAATTCCGGGTTGCTGACGACGCTGAACGGATGCGCCGTCTCACCGGCGACGGCAGCATGGACCTTTTTCGCCGTACCCACCGGCACCGTGCTCTTGTCGACGACGACCATGTACTTGGTCATCGCGCGGCCGATGTCGCGCGCCACGCCGAGCACGTGCTGCAGATCGGCCGATCCATCCTCACCTTGCGGCGTGCCGACAGCGATGAATGCGATATCCGACCCGCGAACGGCGGCCGCCAGATCGGTTGTGAAGGTCAGGCGTTCCTCGCTGTGATTGCGGAGAACAAGCTCGGCGAGCCCCGGCTCGAAGATGGGCATCTCACCCGCCTCGAGCGTGGCGATCTTCGCCGCATCCTTATCCACGCAGATGACGTCGTTGCCGTTCTCGGCCAGGCAGGCGCCCAGAACCAAACCGACGTATCCTGTTCCCACGACTGCGATTTTCATTTCACAATAAGATACTGAGTCGGAACGCCTTAAACAAGTGCGCGTGCTCATAGATTACCGGTCCGCGCTGCGAAGCCGGAGCGGTGTCGGCGAATACGTCCATCAACTCGTGACCGCGCTCGTCAGCCAGTTCTCTCCCGGCTCTCCTCACACTCCACTCGACCTCACCCTGTTCTCGAGCTCATGGAAGGATCGACTCCACGTGGCGCCTGAACTCGACGGCGTGCAGGTGGTCGACCGTCGAATACCGGTCTCCGTCCTGAACTTCGCGTGGCATCGCCTTGGCTGGCCGCCAGCCGAAGCGCTGGTCACGACACCGTTTGACGTGACCCACTCGCTCCATCCACTGCTGATGCCCGCGCGGGCCGCTGCTCGCGTGATCACAATTCACGATCTGAACTTTCTGACGCACCCGGAGCGGACACGCGCGGAAATCCGCCGCGACTACCCGGTTCTCGTCCGGGAGCATGCGCATCGTGCGGACGCCGTCGTCGTGCCGTCGCACTTCACCGGCGCCGAGGTCGAACGCCAGCTCGGCGTGCCCGCCGAACGCATCACCGTCTGTTCGCCGGGCGCACCCGATTGGAACCCGCGCAGGCCGGTGCCGGGAGCCGGCTATGTGCTGTTTCTCGGGACACTCGAGCCTCGAAAGAACGTCGGCACGCTGCTCGACGCGTACGAGCGGCTGGTCTCGCCGGCGGTGGACCGGCGGCAGCCGGTCCCGGAGCTCGTGCTGGCCGGTCAAAAAACGCTCGAGTCGCAGGCCTGGCTGGAACGGATCGGCCGCCCGCCTCTCGCGGGGCGCGTCCGTCACGTCGGCTATGTCGACCCTGCGGATCGCCGCGCGTTGTACGAAGGCGCGTGTCTGCTGGTGCAGCCATCGTTCGAGGAAGGCTTCGGCATCCCCGTGCTCGAGGCCATGGCCGCGGGTGTGCCGGTCGTCGCCGCGAACCGAGGCGCCCTGCCAGAAGTGCTCGGCGACGCCGGCGTGCTCGTTGACGCCCAGGATCCGGCCGGCATGGCGGCCGCCATGGCGCGCGTCCTCGACGACGAGGGGTTCGCGTCGGCCTGCGCGGTGAAAGGCGTTCAGCGCGCACGGCAGTTCAACTGGCGTGAGACAGCCGGACGCGTCTACGACGTCTATCGACGCGCGATTGAACACCGGACCCGAACAGCACCATGAGAATCGGGATCGACGCGCGCGAGCTCTGCGGCCGGCCGACGGGTGTGGGCCGCTACCTGAACGGTCTGCTCGCCGAATGGGCCGTCGACGAAAGCGCTCGCAGGCACGAGTTCGTCCTGTACGCGCCCGGGGCACTGGCCGTCACCCTTGACGCGCACCGTTTTGCCACGCGAATCGTGCCTGGTCCGGGCGGCACCTGGTGGGAGCAGGTCCGGCTGCCGGCCGTCGCCGCCAAGGACAATCTCGACGTCCTCTTTGCGCCGGCGTACACGGCGCCGCTGCTGCGCACGGTCTCCACCGTCGTGGCCATTCACGATCTCTCCTTCGAGGCGCACCCCGAGTGGTTTGGGGTCCGCGAAGGCATCCGCCGGCGCTGGCTGTCGAGGCAATCAGCGGATCGGGCGCAGGCAGTCATCACGATCTCGGAGTTCTCGCGGCGCGAGCTGACCGAACGATTTGGCGTCGCCGAATCGAAGGTTCACGTGATTCCTCCAGGGATCACGCCTCCGGCGGTGACCACACCGGCAGCCAACGACCACGGGAACGTCCTGTACGTAGGCTCGATCTTCAATCGTCGTCATGTGCCGGATCTGATTCGAGCGTTCGGGCCCATCGCGCGTCAGCACCCACGAACCTCTCTCGACATCGTCGGCGACGATCGCAGCGTTCCGCCTGAAAATCTGGCCTCGTTCATTGCCCTCGAGGGGCTCACCGGGAGCGTCCGCTGGCGCAAGTGGGTGGCCGATCACGAGCTCGGCGCGCTGTACGGCGGGGCGCGGGCATTCGGTTTTCTGTCCGAGTATGAAGGGTTCGGGCTCACGCCGCTCGAGGCGCTGGCGGCTGGCGTCCCGTCCGTCCTGCTGGATACCGCAGTGGCGCGCGAGACCTGCGGAGAAGCGGCGCTTTTCGTGGCCCGCGGTGACATCGCGGCCACGACGCGGGCACTGGAGCGGCTGCTGTTCGACCCGGCGACGCGCGCGAGAATACTGGAAGCCGCACCGCCGGTGCTGGCGCGGTACAGCTGGCCTCGCGCTGCGCGGGCCACGCTTGCGGTGATCGAAGCATGTACATGAAACCACGAAGACACGAAGTGCAGCAGTGACCGATCTCTCGATCATCATCGTGAGCTACAACGCGCGGGCGGATCTCGAGCGGTGCCTTGCCTCGCTCCAGGATCCGGCGCCGGCCGTTCCACACGAGATCGTCGTGGTCGACAACGCGTCGAGCGACGGGAGCGCCGACGCCGCTCGGCGTTCGCCGGGTGTCCGCGTGATCGAATCGGGCGCGAACCGCGGCTTTGCCGCCGCGAACAACATGGGAATCCGGGCGAGCGCCGGCGCGCACGTACTCCTGCTCAACAGCGATACCGTGGCGCCCGCTGGCACGATCGACCGGCTGATGGACGAGTTCCTCAGGCATCCGGACGCCGCGGTCGTCGGGCCGCGGCTCGTGGATGCCGAGGGGCGCGCCGAGCTATCGTTCGGCCGCATGATCTCGCCGCTCAACGAATTTCGCCAGCGGCGCCTGGTACGGGGTCACGCGCGGCGCGAGCCGGCACTGTCACGGCGCGTAGAAGAGATGACGCGGCAGGAGCAATGGCCCGATTGGGTCAGCGGCGCGTGCCTGCTGGTCCGCCGCCGCGACGCGGAAGCAGTCGGTCTGCTGGACGAACGGTTTTTCATGTACACGGAGGACGTCGACTTCTGCGCGGCCATCCGCTCGCGTGGCGGCCGGATTCTCTTTACGCCGGCAGTCGAAATCGTTCACATCCGAGGCCGCTCCGTTGCCACCGCGCCTGCAACCACACACGCTGCGCGCCGCCGCAGCCATCTCGCCTTTTACCAGAAGCATCACCCTGTGCTGGCTCCCGTTGTGCGTCTGTACAGCCGGTTCTTCGCCACTTGAGGTAGCGGGGGGACGGCGGGAGGGGCGGGACAGGCAGGAAGGGCGGGACGGGCGACAGGAGCGGGGCGGGGCAACGCAGGAGTGCGGGAACTGCCCGCCTATCGGTCAGCCCATGGATAATCCAACCCGTGTTTTCGGCGTGCGTCGCGGCGAACGCCAGGGTAGATGCCGGCGCGGCGCGCGGCTTCGTCAGACGCGATGACGGCGTCGCGCAGGTCGGTTGCGCGCTTTCGGACATCGGCAAAGACCGCACCGCAGCCCGGCGCAACGACCCCTTGCATCGCGCGATCGTCGAACAAGGCAAACCATTCGTGAGCGAGGCCGGCCGAGACGACGCGGCCCTCGTAGCACGTTGTGCGAAATCGCGCCCAGTAGTCATCCATGACCTGACTCTGGTGTGCAAGCTGGGCGAGCGTCTCATCGAGGACGCTTGCGCCGGCGGTGCGCACCCGTTCGGCCTCCGAAGGCACGGTCGGCGAGAGCGCCCGCAAATCGTCGCCGCGGTTGGTAGCCGCCGCGACAGGCGCCGGGCGTCCTTCGAGCAGCGCGACGGCGTGGTCGGCTGCCACGGCAAAATTCAGCCCCTGCCGCCCGCTATAACCCATCGTCGTGACGCCGATGGCCACGCCTGCACGATCGAGCAGGGGGCCGCCGCTGTTGCCCGGGTTGACGGCGGCATCGGTTTGTATCAACGTCGCGCTGCCGCTTTGCCGCAACCCGCTGACGATGCCGCGCGTCACCGTGTTCTGAAGCGTGCCGAGCGCCGATCCGATCGCGACTACGTCCTGGCCCACCCTTGCGTTCGTCGCCGATCCCAGGCTGATGACGGCCTGCCCGGCTTCCGGGTTCGAGATTTTCAACACGGCGATGTCGAATTCCGGCGAGGCCGCCGCGACGCGCGCGGACGCCGTGACACCGGCCATGCGGCGGATCGTGACGGAACTGTTGCTGCCAACGACATGCACGTTCGTGATGAGCGTGTCAGGGGACACGAAGAATCCGCTGCCGCGACCGCTCGATGTCTCGACCAGGACGACCGCGGGCATGATGCGGCTCACGACGTCCTCGAGCAAGGGGAGGCTTGCCGATGCCGGCAACGGCAGCGGCGTCAAAACGGGACCGGCTCCGTTCGGCACGGGCACCGGATCCGGCGTGACGTCGGGCACGGCGGCCGCCGGCGCAGGACGCGTGGATTCGGCGGCTTGGTCGGCCGCGGGCACCGCGACCGGGATCGGAGCGCGCGGAGCCGGCGCGGGTCCCGGCCTGTTCAACCAGAACGCTCCGAGCGTGAGCACCGCGAGCGCGACAATGGCCCGGGCCACTGGACTCGAGATTGACGATGGAGCCGGTTGAGGCGGCGTCGGGGTTTCGAGCGGGTTCTGATCGTCGCCAATCTCCGCGCCGCACCGGCACACCGCCACCTTCCGCGGCACCCGCCGGCCGCAGCAAGGACACGCGCGGCTGAATTCCGAGGGCTTCGTCTCAGGCATTGAATGACATCTGGGTGCGTTGCTCGACTCCAGCGTCCCTTTCATTAGGTTGTCGGCTGCCGGCTGCCAAACCGACAGTCGCCATCGCTAGCCGACGGGTATCCGGGAGCGACAGGCTCCTCCCGCCCTTCCTGCCTTTCCTGCCTTTCCTGCCCTTCCCGCCTTTCCTGCCCTTCCCGCCTTTCCTGCCCTTCCCGCCTTTCCTGCCCTTCCGCCTCCTGCCCTTCCCGCCTTTCCTGCCTTTCCTGCCCATCCCGCCCTTCCCGCCCTTCCTGCCCATCCCGCCCTTCCCGCCCTTCCTGCCCCTCCCGCCCTTCCCGCCCTTCCTGCCCCTCTCGCCGTCCTGCCATCCCCCCGTCCTGCCCCTCCCTTCGCCTCCAAGTATCATGTGAGGCGTGCGCATCGGCATCGACGCGCGGAAACTGCACGATTTCGGCATCGGGACCTATATCCGGAACCTGCTCCGGCAGCTGGCGCGGCTCGACCGGGAGACCGAATTTGTGCTGTTCTGCCGATCCGACGACTCGCCGTCGCTCGCCTCGCTGGGAGATAATTTCAGGCCCGTCGCGGAGACCGCAGGCAATTACTCGCTCACCGAACAGTGGAAGGTTCCGCTCGCGCTCAAGCGCGAAGGGGTGACGCTGTTCCACGCGCCTCACTACGTACTGCCGCCGCTCGTCCCGTGTCGATCCGTCGTGACGATTCACGACTGCATCCACCTCATGTTTCCGCAGTACCTGCCAAGCCGCTTCGCGTACACGTATGTGAAACTGTCGATCGCGACCGCGTCCCGTCGAGCGACCCGGGTCCTGACCGTCTCGGAAAGCTCGAAACGCGACATCCTCCGATTCGTCGACATCGACCCCGAGAAAATCGACGTCATCTACAACGGCTACGATGAGCGCTTCGCATCCGAGCCCATGGAGGAAGACGTCGTTCGGGTACGCGAACGGTACCAGCTTCACGACGAGTTCGTGCTGTACGCCGGCAACGTCAAGCCGCACAAGAATCTCGAACGCCTGATCGACGCATTTCACCTCGTGCGGAAACAAGGTCTCGATCACCTCAAGCTGGTCCTGATCGGCGCCGAGATCTCGAAGTACGCGGCGCTCCGGCGGGCGGTCCACCGCCACCAGCTCCACAAGTACGTCCGGTTTCTCGGCTACCTGCCGGAAGAGACGCTCGCGGTGATGTACCGTCTGGCGGGCGTTTTCGTGTTTCCGTCACTCTACGAAGGGTTCGGGTTGCCGCCCCTCGAGGCCATGGCCAGCGGCACGCCGGTGGTGACCTCGAATGTGTCGTCTTTGCCCGAAGTCGCCGGCGACGCGGCAGTGCTCGTCAATCCCTACGACCCGTCGGCGATCGCGGCGGGCATCTATCGAGTGCTGACCGACGAGCATCTCCGACGCAGCCTCCGCCAGCGCGGCCTCGCGCGGGCCCGGCAGTTTTCATGGGAGGACTCGGTGCGGCGGGTGCACGAGATGTACCAGCAGGTCGGCGAGGCGCCGGTCGCGGCGGCGCGCCGGTCCAGCCCCCCGGCGCGCACGTGAGCATCGCGCTCGTTCACGACTGGTTGACCGGCATGCGCGGCGGCGAGAAGGCGCTCGAAGTGCTGTGCGAGCGCTTTCCCGATGCGGAGATCTTCACGCTCGTGCATGTGCGCGGATCGGTGTCGCCGGCGATCGAGCGCCTCCCGATTCACACCTCGTTCATCCAGCGGCTTCCGCTCATCGAACGGCTCTACCGCTACTACCTGCCGCTCTTTCCCACGGCCGTCGAGCAGTTCGATCTCGATCGGTTCGATCTCGTCCTGAGCACGAGCCACTGCTGCGTGAAGTCGGTGATTCGTGCGGGACACGCCCGTCATATCTGTTACTGCCTGACGCCGATGCGATACGCCTGGGATCAATTCGACGCGTACTTCGGCCCGGCGCGGGTCGGTCCTGCTGGCAGCCGGCTGATGCGGAGGGTGATGGCCGGCCTGGCTCGCTGGGATCGCGACACGGCCGACCGCGTTGACCGCTATGTCGCTATCTCTCATCATGTTGCGGGCAGGATCGGCCGATACTATAATCGCCAGGCGACAATTGTGTATCCGCCCGTCGATACCGTTTTCTACCATCCGAATGGCGAGACCCCCGAACGGTACGCGCTCATCGTGTCGGCGCTCGTTCCCTACAAGCGTATCGATGTGGCGGTCGAGGCGTGCAGGCGCGCCCGGGTGCCGCTGAAAATCGTCGGCCTCGGCCCCGAGCGCGCAGCGCTCGAACGCGCGGCTCAGGGCGCGGCGCAATTTCTCGGGCGGCTGTCCAACGAAGAGGTGCGCGACCTGTATCGGAGGGCAGCCGTGGTGCTGCTTCCGGGCGAGGAAGACTTCGGCATCGTGCCGCTCGAAGCGCAGGCATGCGGCCGTCCCGTGATCGCGCTCGCCCGCGGAGGCGCGGTCGAGACGGTGCTCGCCGGCGAGACCGGGCTGCTCGTTGACGAACCCGAACCCGAGGCGTTTGCCGCCGCGATCGCGACCGCCCTGGATCGCCCGTTCGATGTGGCGACGATCCGCCGCCATGCCGAGCGGTTCGGCCGCGAGCGTTTTGGCGACGAGATGGAGGCCATCGTGGCGGAAGGCACCAGGTGGTAAGGCACAATCGTCTCCTTGTCGCCTTCTACCTCATCTCCGACCTGGTTCTCGCGCTGTGCGCGTTCAACATCGCCTACGCGGTGCGGTTCCACACCGGGCTGATCGCCGTCACCAAAGGCACGCCTCCCTGGTCGCAGTACGTCAACGTGCTGCCGTTCATCGCGGCTCTCGTGCCGCTCGGTTTCCACCTGCAGGGTCTTTACCGGCTCCGCCGCGGTCGCTCCCGCGTCGACGACTTCTTCGCCGTCTTCATCGGCAGCATCCTCGCGGTCGTGCTGGGGGTTGTCGGGACCCTCTACGTCCAGACGTACTTCGCCTCCGAGCTCCAGCGCCAGACCGGGGCGCTCGAGGTCTCGCAGCTGGTGTGGGCGCTCTTTCTGGTGTTCAACGTCATCCTCACGTTCTCGTCGCGCGAGCTGATGCGCGAGATCCTCGAACGGCGGTGGCGCGCAGGCATCGGCCTCAAGCGGATTCTCATCGCCGGCTCGGGCGAGCTGGGACGGCTGGTCGCGGACAAGGTGCTCGAACACCGCGAGCTCGGCTACCAGATCGTCGGATTCGTCGACGACCGCGCCGCCGCCGGCGATCATCTCGGCTATCGCGGCCTGCCGCTGCTCGGCTCGATCGATGACGCCGCCGACGTCGTGGCTCGCGAGACGATCGATCACTTGTACGTCGCGCTGCCTCCGGAGCAGCACGTGCGCATGCTGGAGCTGCTGGACAGCACGAGCCGGCTCATGGTCGACGTCAAGGTGGTGCCGGATCTCCTGCAGGTGATCGCGCTGCGCGCGCGGCTCGAGGATCTGGACGGCGTCCCCGTCATCAACATCAACGACGTTCCGCTTCAGGGCTTCAACACCATCGTGAAGCGGTGCATCGACATCGCCATCTCGGGCGCCGCGCTGCTCCTCATCGCCATCCCGTCGGCAATCGTCACGTTGCTGATCAAGATCACGTCGCGGGGGCCGGTGTTCTACCGCCAGGAGCGCATGGGTCTCGACGGCAAACCGTTCACCATCGTGAAGTTCCGCTCGATGTACGACGATGCGGAGCGGCATACGGGTCCGGTCTGGACGGTGCCCGACGACCCGCGCGTCACGCCGCTCGGCCGGTTCCTGCGGCGGTCGAACCTCGACGAGCTGCCGCAGCTCTGGAACGTGCTCCGCGGCGACATGTCCATCGTCGGGCCGCGGCCCGAGCGCCCGCATTTCGTCGAGCAGTTCAAGCACAGAATTCCGCAGTACATGCTTCGCCACAAGGTGAAGGCCGGTCTCACCGGCTGGGCCCAGGTCAACGGGTGGCGCGGCAACACGCCACTCGAGAAGCGTATCGAGTACGATCTCTATTACATCGAGAACTGGTCGGTCCGTCTGGATCTGAAGATCATGTGGCTCACTCTCATCAGGGGCTTCTTCCACAAGCATGCGTACTGACGGCGGACGCTCCTCAGTTAACAGTTCACAGTTGACAGTTAACAGTCGAGTCAACATCGCCGTCGCAACCTGTCAACTGTGAACTGTCAACGGCGAACGTCCATCCAATGAAACAACGCATCGTCATTACCGGCGCGGCCGGCTTCATCGGCTCTCATCTGTCGGAGGCGCTTCTCGATCGCGGTTACGAGGTGATCGGTGTCGATAACCTCCTGACGGGCGACACGGCCAACATCGCGCACCTCGCCAACCGCGACTTCACGTTCATCAAGCACGACGTCACCAACTACATCAACATCGACGGTCCGGTGGGGTTCGTCCTTCATTGGGCGAGCCCGGCGAGCCCGATCGACTATCTCGAGCTGCCGATCCCGACGCTGAAGGTTGGCGCGCTCGGCACCCACAAGGCGCTTGGCCTCGCCAAGGCCAAGGGCGCCAGGTTCGTGCTCGCGTCGACTTCGGAGGTCTACGGCGATCCGCTCGAGCATCCCCAGAAGGAGACGTACTGGGGCAACGTGAACCCGATCGGCCCGCGCGGCGTCTACGACGAAGCGAAGCGCTTCGCCGAAGCGATGACGGTCGCCTATCACCGCTATCACGGCATCGACGCGAAGATCGTGCGGATCTTCAACACCTATGGGCCGCGCATGCGCCTGAAGGACGGCCGGGCCGTCCCGGCCTTCATGTCACAGGCGCTGCGGCACGAGGACGTCACCGTGTTCGGCGACGGTAGGCAGACGCGCAGCTTCACCTATATTACGGATCTGGTCGACGGCATCATCCGGTTGATGCTCTCGGATGTGAACGACCCGGTGAATATCGGCAACCCGCGCGAGATGACGATCGAAGAGATCGCGCGGACGATTATCAAGATGACCGGTTCGAGAAGCCGGATCGTCTATCAGCCGCTGCCGACCGACGATCCAAAGATCCGCCAGCCCGACATCACGCGCGCACGGACACTGCTCGGCTGGGAGCCGACCGTGCCGCTCGAAGAAGGACTGGTCCGGACGATCGAGTACTTCCGCACGAAGATCACGTAGCCGGCGAAGCTGGGACGGCATGACCCTGACGCTCACGAAGGCCGGGGAGAGAACGGTTCCCTCCGTCACCTCCGTTGTCTCACTGCGGGTACGGGTCAACAGTGGTCTAACAGTCGTACGCTTAGCGGGTGAGCTTCCGGTACTTGATCCTGTGGGGCTGATCCGCCGCCGCACCGAGGCGACGTTTCCGGTCCGCCTCGTAGTCCTGATAGTTCCCCTCGAACCAGACGATCTCGCTGTCGCCCTCGAACGCGAGGATGTGTGTGGCGATCCGATCGAGAAACCACCGGTCGTGGCTGATGACGGCCGCGCAGCCGCCGAAGTTCAGCAGCGCCTCCTCGAGCGCGCGAAGCGTGTCGACGTCGAGGTCGTTGGTCGGCTCATCGAGGAGCAGCAGATTGCTTCCGTTTTTCAGCAGCTTGGCCAGATGCAGGCGGTTGCGTTCGCCGCCCGACAACGTGCCGACCTTCCGCTGCTGCGCCGCCCCCTTGAAGTTGAACCACGACGCGTAGGCGCGTGAGGCGACCGTGCGCTTCCCGAGCTCGATCTCGTCGCGCCCGCCCGAAATCTCCTCCCAGACGGTCTTCTCCGCCTCGAGGGCTTCGCGGCTCTGATCCACGTAGCCGATCTTCACCGTGTCGCCAAGGCGCAGTGTGCCGCCGTCCGGCTTCTCCTGCCCGATCATCATGCGGAACAGCGTCGTCTTGCCCGCGCCGTTGGGACCGATCACGCCGACGATGCCGCCGCGAGGCAGCGTGAAGTTGAGATCCTCGATGAGCTGGTTGTCGCCGTAGCCCTTTTTCAGATGCCTCGCCTCGACGACGACGTCGCCGAGGCGTGGACCCGGGGGAATGTAGATTTCGGCCGTCTCGATCTTCTGGGCGGTGTCTTCGCGCAGCAGTTCCTCGTACTGATTGAGCCGCGCTTTGCCCTTCGCCTGCCGGGCGCGGGGCGACATCCGAATCCATTCGAGCTCACGCTCGAGGGTGCGCTGCCGTTTCGTCTCGGCTTTCTCCTCCTGCTTGAGCCGGCCCTGCTTCTGCTCGAGCCATGACGAGTAGTTCCCTTCCCAGGGAATACCGCGGCCTCGATCGAGCTCGAGGATCCAGCCGGCGACGTTGTCGAGGAAATACCGATCGTGCGTGACCGCGACCACGGTCCCCGGATAATCCTTCAAGAAGCGCTCGAGCCAGGCGACCGACTCCGCGTCGAGGTGGTTGGTCGGCTCGTCGAGCAAGAGGAGGTCCGGCGACAGCAGGAGCAGGCGGCAGAGCGCCACGCGGCGCCGCTCGCCGCCCGAGAGGGTCGTGACGTCGGCGTCCGGGGGCGGCAGCCGCAGCGCGTCCATCGCCAGCGCGACGCGGGAATCGAGATCCCAGGCGTTCGCGGCGTCGATGCGATCCTGGACGCGCGCCTGCTCCTCCAGGACCTTCTCCATGGCATCCGGCGACAGATCCTCACCGAGCTTCTCGTTGATCGCGTCGTAACTCATCAGCAGCGCCCGGACCGGCGCGACGCCCTCCTCCACGTTGCCGAGCACGTCCTTCGCGGGGTCGAGGCGGGGCTCCTGTGGCAGGAAGCCGACCGAGATCCCCGGGGCGGCGAATGCTTCTCCCAGAAAGCTGGTGTCCTCGCCGGCCATGACGCGAAGCAGCGAGCTTTTGCCGGCCCCGTTCAACCCAAGGACGCCAATCTTCGCGCCGAAATAGAACGACAGCCAGATATCTTCGAGAACCTTGTTGTCGGGGGGATGAACCTTCCCGAGCCCCTTCATGGTGTAGATGAATTGCGGCATGGACTCACCACAGAAACACTGAAATTGCAGACTGCAGATCACTACAGATTGCAGATAATTGTAGATTTCAGATTGAATTGCAGATTAGGGACAGATTGCAGTGTACCGTTTACAATCAACCGTCTGCAAATTCACCAAGATGCAATAAATCTGCAATCTGCAATTTCATGATCCGAAGGATTCTTCACATCGACATGGACGCCTTCTACGCGTCGGTCGAGCAGCGCGACGAACCCTCGCTTCGCGGCCGGCCCGTCGCCGTCGGTGGCCGTCCCGATCGCCGCGGCGTCGTCGCCGCCGCCAGCTACGAAGCGCGGGCATTCGGAGTGCGGTCGGCCATCTCGATGGCAAGAGCCGTCCGCCTCTGTCCCTCGCTCGTCATCGTGCCTCCCGATTTCGGGCGATACAAGGCGGCATCGACGGCCGTGTTCGCCATCTTCCGAGAGGCGACGCCGCTCGTCGAACCGCTGTCGCTCGACGAGGCGTATCTCGACGTGACGGAAAACGCGTGGAACGAGCCGCTGGCGACGACCGTCGCCCGTCGAGTGAAAGATCGGATCCGAGCTGACACCGGCCTGACGGCGTCTGCCGGCGTCGCGCCGAACAAGTTTCTGGCAAAGATCGCCTCCGGCTGGAAGAAGCCCGATGGCCTGACGGTGATCAGCCCCGATCGCGTCGAGCCGTTCCTCCAGCAGCTGCCCGTGGATGCCTTGTGGGGTGTCGGGCCGGTGACGGCGCGCAGGCTCCGGGCGCGCGGTATCGAGCGCCTTGTCGACGTCCGAACCGTGGACGCCGACGATCTCCGGGAAACGGTGGGCAGCCTCGCCGACTGGCTGCGCCAGCTCGCCAACGGCATCGACGATCGCGCGGTCCAGCCGAACCGCGAGTCGAAATCATCAGGCTCCGAGAACACGTATCCGCAGGATCTGACCGATCCAGGGGTCATCCGTCAGGAGACTGCCTCAATGGCGGCGGACGCCGTGAGGTGGCTGATCCAGAAATCGCTGCGGGCGCGGACGATTACGATCAAGGTCCGTTACTCGGATTTTACGACGATCACGCGAAGCCACACGGCGGCCCCGACGCGGGAGGAAACCGATCTGGTGGCGAGGGCGCTACAATTGCTCGACCGGACCGAGGCAGGGCGGCGCCCTGTCCGGCTCCTGGGCGTCAGCGTCCACAATTTCCTCGGTGACGCGGAGGGCGGCGCGGAGCCCGGGTGGCTGCCGTTCGGTGGTCCCGGTGCCGCTTGAAAGCGGACACCACGTAAGCGGTCAGTTCCGCCTGACGTGAACACGCGATCGAGGTCCGCCTGACATGCTGAAAGGGACGCGCGACGGCATCCTCAAACGGATACAGCCATTGAGCATTCACGGCCAGGTGTCGTGGGATGTGTTCTTCACGGACGTCGAAGATCCGGACGGCCAGATTCATTCCGCACGCCTGGGCCCCGAATCGGTCGCGCGCAACGTCGAACCAGGCGACCGCATCAAGGTCGAGTATCTCGTCGGCGTCGCGATCAAGGTCACGCGCGTGGTTCCGACCTCATAGATACTCTCAGCTCTCAGCGGCGTTGCAGCTGACGGCTGACAGTGTCAGCGCCGCTCAACCCTGACCGCCTTCAGCTCGATCCGCGTGATGGGTGTTTCGCCGGTCCGCGGGGATGCCTCGATGGCCTCCACGACCGGCATGCCGTCCACGACGCGTCCGAAGGCCGTATACGCGCCGTCGAGGGCCGTGGATGTGCCGGTGCAGATGAAGAACGAGGTCGATGCACTGGCCCGGTCTTCTCCGCGCGCCATCGACACGATGCCTTTGACGTGCTTGGTGTCGTTGAACTCCGGCTGAAGGTTGTGCACCAGCCCTGCTGCTTCTCGGTAAGCGGCGCTTGCCGCGTGTTCAACGCACCGGTCTGGATCACGAATCCTGGCGCGACCCTGTGGAACGCCATCCCGTTGTAGACGCCGGCCGCCGCGAGACGCAGGAACTGACGCACGTGTTCGGGCGCTTTGTCGGGGAAGAATTCAATCGTCACGGGCCCATGCCGGTCTCGAGGACCGCCCGGTACTCCCCGAGCTGCTGCGGCGACTCGGTGACGAACGGCTCGGGCGGCGTGTCCCGGATGGTGAGGTGCCGGATGTCCGCGCGCTCGGTGGCAAGTCCGGCGGCATCCACCGGGGTCTCCGAGATTTTCCGCAGAACCTCCATCCCATCGGACACATGTCCGAAGACGGTGTACTGATTGTCGAGCGCGGGTTGATCGGCAAGCACGATGAAAAACTGCGCGCCGGCGCTGTCCGGTCTGCCGGGCACGAGCACCGCGGCCACCGAGCCGCGCGTCATTTTGGGTGCACGCGGCTCTGCCTTGACGGCGTTCAGTCCGCCGGTGCCGTAGAGGTTGCGCTTGGCGGGATCCCGGGATATCGGATCGCCACCCTGGACCATCCCGTTCTTCACCATCCGATGGAATGTCGTCCCGTCGTATGCTCCTGCCGCCGCCAGCTTCATGAAGTGATCGACCTGACCCGGCGCCGCCTCCGGCGTCAGGTCGATGATGAAAGTACCCGCCGACGTGTCGACAACCGCCTGTTTGGGCGGCGCCTGAGCATGCACATCCGCCGCACCCCAGACAATCACCACGAAGGCACACAGAACACCAGAAATCCAAAACGAATGTCGTGCGCCTTCGTGCACTTCGTGACTTCTTCGTGGTTCCATCGCCTTCACTCCCTCGGGACGATTCTTCTATGCGTTGAGGATCCGAGATACCTGCCAGATGTAGTGGAGGGCCGACACCAGCGTGATGACGAGCGAAGCATACACGCCGAGGTCGACGATGACGGAATGGTAGCCGAGGTAGTTGAAGAACATCGCGCACGTGGCGGTCACGATGTACGTCGCGGTGGCGATCTTCCCGTAGATCGACGGCCTGAACGTGTGGGGGCCATTCGCGAGGTTGATGATGGCCACGGTGAGGACGATAACGACGTCGCGGCTGATGATCAGCACGGTCAGCCAGAGCGGCAGAGGGTTGGCCAGGCCGAGACTCGGCAGCGTCAACACGACGAAGGTCGTCACAAGCAGCAGCTTGTCGGCCATGGGATCCAGCCAGGCGCCGAGGTTCGACTTCACCGCCGATCGCCGCGCGATCAAGCCGTCGAGGGCGTCGGTCAGGCCCGCCGTCGCAAAGACGAACAACGCCCAGCCGAGATGGCCGTACACCACAAGGATCACGAAGGCCGGAATCAGCAGCATGCGAAGCAGCGTCAGCTGGTTCGCGGGAGTCAGCGCGGTCATCGGCGGTCGGCCAGCCCCGCGATGACGGCCAGCCGCTGGATCGCCTCGACGGCTTCCTGTCCGGTGACGGTACGCGAGGGTTGAAACCGCCCGTCCGGCTCGAGGGTCAGTACGCCGGACGGCCACCGCGAGGGACGCGGCGGGAAACGCCAGGTGGTCTGGCGCGAGATCGGCCATCGTCACGCGCGCGCTTTGCCACTTCTTGAGCAGCGGGGCCGAGGCGGCCCTCGCGAGCAGCGGGCTGAGCGCCTGCGCAAGATCGATGCGACGCACCGCGGAGTCGGGCTGAAACGTATGGTTCTCGTAGGATTCCATCACGCCCGCCCGTGCGACGGCGATGATCCAGTTTTCGGCCCAATGTGTCCGCACGTCCGTGATGACCGCCGGGTCGCGCATCGGCATGGTCTGCAGCAGCTGCCCGAGCCGGACGCCAATCAACGCGGCAAGATCGCCGCGGGTGACCT
>CAVUXJ010000003.1:0-296441 GCA_963745495.1 uncultured Acidobacteriota bacterium | reverse complement strand
ACACGAAGAACACGAAGAACCAAAAGGGTTTCGTGGATCTTCGTGCGCTTCGTGCCTTCGTGGTGAAAGTCAGCGAAGATGAATTCTGTCCAGCTTGTGGTCGTCGGCGGCGGGCCAGGCGGCTACGCCGCCGCCTTTCTCGCCGCGGATCTCGGGCTGAGCGTGGCGCTCATCGACCCCGAGGTCAACCCCGGCGGGGTCTGCGTCTATCGGGGCTGCATTCCGTCGAAGGCGCTGCTGCACGTCGCCAACGTGCTGGAAGATGCGCGCCGGGCGAAGGCGTGGGGCGTCGAGTTCGGTGAGGCGCGGATCGACCTCGGGAAGCTCCGCGCGTTCAAGAACGACGTGGTCAAGCGGCTGACGGGCGGCACCGGCCAGCTCGTGAAGCACCGGAAGGTCCGGTACATCCAGGGCCTCGCGACGATCGTCAATCCCCACACGTTGCGAATCCAGCAAACGGGGGGCGGCGACGAGTCTCTGCGCTTCGATCACGCGATTCTGGCGACCGGGTCGTCGCCCGCGAAGCCGGCGGCGCTCGCGATCAACGATGCGCGCGTGATGGACTCCACGGCCGCGCTCGATCTGCCCGACATCCCGAAATCGCTGCTCGTGGTCGGCGGAGGCTATATCGGCCTCGAGCTCGGATCGGTGTACGCCGCCCTGGGCAGCGCCGTCACCATTGTCGAGATGACCGACGGCCTGCTGCCCGGCGCCGACCGCGATCTGGTCGAGGTGCTCGCCAAGCGAATCAACCGGATCATGAAGGGCGTGCTGCTCGACACGCGTGTCGTCAAGATGGCGGCCGAGTCCAAGGGCATCCGCGTTACGCTGGATGGTCCAGGGCGAAAGACGACGCCCGTTACCTGTTGTTCGATCGCGTCCTGGTGGCGGTGGGACGGCGGCCGAATTCGGCGATCCGGGGGCTCGACGGCACCCGCGTCCGGGTCAACGAGCGCGGGTTCGTGCACGTCGACGAGCAGCTGCGGACGACGAGCCCTCGATCTTCGCGATCGGCGACCTGGTCGGCGAGCCGATGCTGGCGCACAAAGCGTCGCACGAGGGTCGCGTCGCGGTCGAAGTGATTGCCGGCGAGAACGTCGCGTTCGAAGCGCGCGCGATCCCCGCCGTCGTCTTCACCGATCCGGAGCTGGCCTGGTGCGGCCTGACCGAAACCCAGGCGAAGAGGGACGGCCGCGCGGTCGTCGTCGCGAAGTTTCCGTGGGGCGCGTCGGGGCGCGCGATCACGCTGGACCGGACCGACGGGATCACGAAGCTGATTCTCGACCCCGAAACCGAGACCGTGCTTGGCGTCGGCCTCGTCGGGCCCGGCGCCGGCGAGCTGATCGCCGAAGGGGTGCTCGCGATTGAGATGGGCGCGAACGCGACCGATCTGAAGCTGTCCATCCATCCGCACCCGACGCTCACCGAGACGCTGATGGAATCGGCTGAGGTGTTCTTCGGGCAGGCAACTCACGTGTATCGCCCCCGGCGGTAGACCGCCTGGATTCCGTGGGGACTGCAGATTCTGATTTCAGATTGCAGATTGATGGCGGATTGAGTCGCCGCGTCGAATCTGATTCCCCCGGGCGCCTGGAACCAATCCCGTGTGATTCGCGTCTTTATGGTCGGGCGGGCGGATTGCTCCGGAAACTTCCTACCTCGGGCCGATCGAACCGGATACGGTGTCAGCCATTCAAGAGGACACATCAATGAAGCGCATGCCGGCGGTTTTCGCCGCCATTCTCAGCACGGCCGTCTACACGGCGCCGGCCTGCAACAGGACCCGGACGGCGCCCGCAGCGACACAGGCCGCCCATGCCGACATTCCAACGGTCGACTTCGAGAAGTTCACGCTGCCGAACGGCCTGGACGTGATCCTGTCCGAAGACCACCGGCTGCCGCTCGTGGCCGTGAACCTCTGGTATCACGTCGGGCCCGCGAACGAAGAAGCCGGGCCGCACAGGTTTCGCGCATCTCTTCGAGCACATGATGTTTCAGGGCTCGAAGCACGTGCCGGGCGACTCGCACTTCAAGACTGCTCGAAGGCGCCGGCGGCAGCGATCTGAACGGCACGACCGATTTCGATCGGACGAACTACTTCGAGACGATGCCGGCCGATCGGCTCGAGATCGGCGCTGTGGCTCGAGTCCGATCGCATGGGCTACCTGCTCGACGATCTCGATCAGGCCAAGCTCTCCAACCAGCAGGACGTCGTCCGCAACGAGCGGCGGCAGAGCGTCGAGAACCAGCCGTACGGCATCGTCGAAGAGGAGCTGTTTCACCAGCTCTTCCCGAAGGGGCATCCGTACTACGCGTCCGTCATCGGATCGCACGCCGACATCCAGGCGGCGAAGCTCGACGACGTGAAGAGCTTCTTCAAGCAGTACTACGCGCCCAACAACGCGAGCCTCGTCGATCGTCGGCGACATCGACAAGGCCGCGACGCGCGCGCTGGTCGAGAAATACTTCGGCTCGCTCGAAGCGGGGCGCCGGTGCCCGAAGCCGGCGGTCCAGACGCCGCCGATCACGGCGGAGCGCCGCGCCGTCGTGAAGGACCGCGTCGAGCTGCCGCGCGTCTACATGGCGTGGCTGACGTCGCCGATCTACACAGCCGGGCGACGCCGACGCCGACATCGCGTCGACGCGTGCTCGGCGGCGGCAAGTCGAGCCGGCTGTACAAGACGCTCGTCTACGAGAAGCAGATCGCGCAGGACGTGTCGGCGCAGCAGTACTCGCTGACGCTCGGCTCGGTCTTCACAGATTGAGGTGACGGCGCGGCCGGGACACACGCCGAAGAGCTTGAAAAGGCGATCGACGAGGAGCTCGCGCAACTTCCGCGAGACCGGGCCGGACGCCGCCGAAGTCGAGCGTGCGCGCAACGTCATCGAGACGCGGATGGTCGAAGGGCTCGAACGTTTCGGCGGCTTCGACGGCGTCGCCAACCGGCTGAACACCTACAACCACTTCCTGCGGCGATCCCGGGTTATCTCGGCGAGGACATCCAGCGCTATCGCGACGTCACGCCGGCGTCGGTGAAGGCGTTCGCCGCAGCAGCAGCTCGCGCCGACTGCTCGCGTCGTCGTCCACGGCGGTGCCGGGTACGCCGAACCTCGGCCCGCCGGTGCCGACGCCGCCGGCGGCGAAGGTCGCGCCCGGCACCGGCGCCGAAGTCGTCAACGCCGACGAAGCCTGGCGCAAGGACGCCGCCCAAGCCGGGCCGGCGCGCGCGCTCCAGCTGCCGATGCCGACGTCGTTTCAGCTCGCAAACGGCCTGACCGTGCTTGCTCAACGAGCGTCCGGGTCTGCCGGTCGTGTCGGCGAACCTGGTGGTGAAGACCGGCAGCGGCGCGAATCCGGCCGGACAAGCCCGGGCTCGCGAACTTCACCGCGGCGATGCTCGATGAGGGCACGCATGTCGCGGTCGGCGCTGCAGATCGCCGATCAGGTCGCGCAGCTGGGCGGCGTCGCTCAGGACGACGTCGACGATGGACTCGACGCAGACGCGAGCGACGTCGCTCCGGCGGAACTTCGCGGGGCTGCTGGAGCTGCATCGCCGATGTCATTCGCCATCCGGCGTTTCCCGCGGAGGAGATCGAGCGGCAGCGTGCCAGCCGGCTCGGCAGTCTCGTCCAGCAGCGGGAGAATCGCCGGGTGCCGTGGCGAACGTCGCGATGTTCGCGGCGCTCTACGGACCGTCGCATCCGTACGGCTACACCGAGCTCGGCACCGAAGCGTCGAACAAGGCGATGACGCGGGACGATCTGCAGGCGTTCTGGTCGCAGAACTTCGTGCCGAACAACGCGGCGCTGATCGTGTCGGGACAGATCACCGACGGCGGAACTGCGGCCGCTGGTCGAGAAGGCGTTCGGCGACTGGGCACGCGGGAACCCGCGTCAGCCGGCGCTCGGCGGATCCGGCGACGACCACCGCGCGCCTCGTGATCGTGGACAAGCCTGGCGCGCCGCAGACGCAGTTGCGGGTCGCGATGATCGGCGCGCCGCGCTCGACGCCCGACTACGAGGCGCTGCGGGTGATGAACGAGGCGCTCGGCGGTCTCTTCTCGAGCCGCATCAACCTGAACCTCCGCGAGGAGCACGGCTACACGTACGGCGCGAGCTCGCAGTTCGTGTTCCGGCGATCGGCCGGACCGTTTCTCGTCGCGACCGGCGTGCGGACGGACGTCACGGCGCCGGCGGTGACGGAGATCTTCAAGGAGATTCGCCGCATGCGCGAGCACGCCGATGACGCCCGAGGAGCTCACGATGGCGAAGGACTCGCTCATCCGCTCGCTGCCGTCCGACTTCCAGACGAGCGAGCGACGTGACGGCGAGCACGGCGGCCATCTACGTCTACGACCTCGGGCTCGATTACTTCAGCAAGTATCGTGCGCGGCTCGCCGCCGTGACCACCGAGCAGGCCAAGGCCGCCGCGGAGAAGTATCTCGTGCCGGAAACTGCTCGTCGTCGCCGTCGGCGATCGCTCGAAGATCGGCGGCGCGCTCGAGAAGCTGAAGCTCGGATCGCTCGAAGTGAGGAATGCGCCGACGGGGCGCCCGCACCCGTCACGCGTCACAATAGCCCGATCCGTTTCGCCTCGTCGATCGCACCGTCGAGCGTCGTCAACGTCCCGTCGAGCTGCTGTTCGTACACGGCCTTCAGAATCTCGCCGACGCGCGGGCCGGGTCTTCACGCCGAGCGCCAGCAGATGACGGCCGAGCAGGATCGGGGCCGGCGGGCGATGTTCGACGCCCAGCGACGTGCGCGCGTCGAGAAACCAGTCCATCGCGTCGCAGTTGAAGATGCCCGGGCTCGCGGCCGAGGCAGTCCGACTTCGCGAGCCGCGCCAGCAGCTCGAGGTCGACTTTCTGCGCGAGCCGCCGGAACGCGCCGTCGCCGACCTCGTCGCGCACCTTGAACCACATGCCAGGCTTCAGGTGCTGCGCGACCATGCCGAGCACCTGCCTGCGCACGTCGTAGCCGTCGATCGAGTGGACGTTCGAAGCCGATCGAGAAGCGACGTCGCCGGCGCGACGCCCTGCTCCTCGTGATCGATCGACCGGATGCGTCCGTCGAGGAACGCCGTCGTCGCCGGCTTGCCGAAGTCGTGACAGACCGCGCCGAGCATGACCGCGATCTGCTGCGGACGCGGCAGATCGTCGACGCGCGTGCGCGCCTGATCGATCACCTGCAGCGTGTGAACCCAGACATCGCCCTCCGGATGCCACTCCGGCTCCTGCGGGCAGCCGACGAGCGCGTGCAGCTCGGGAAACAGCTGTTCGATGACGCCGAGATCCAGCGCGAGCGCGAAGCCGACCGACGGCCGCGGCGCGAACAGCAGCTTCTCGATCTCGCCCCAGACCCGCTCGGCCGGCAGATCGTCGAGGGGGATCGACCGGCACAGCGCGCGCGTGTCGATCGTCGAGCTCGAAGTCGAATCGCGCGGCGAACTGGACGGCGCGCAGCACGCGCAGGCTGTCGTCGGCGAACGTCGCCGGATCGACGACGCGAAGGCGTCGGTGGCGAGGTCGTCGCGGCCGTCGAACGGATCGATGTACTCGTCGGTCGAGCGGATCCCACGCGATCGCGTTGACCGTGAAGTCGCGACGGCGCGCGGCTTCGGCGACCGTCATGGACGGGATCGCCAGTCACGTCGAAGCCGCGGTGTCCGCGGCCGGACTTCGACTCGCGGCGGGGCAGCGAGACGTCGATGTCGCCGATCTTGTAGACCTGAAAGCTCTCGCCGACCGCTTCGACGCGCCCGAGTCGTTCGAGAAGCGAGCGGAGGGGACCGGCTCGCAAGGCCGAAGACCTCGATGTCGATGTCCTTCGAGTCCCGGCCGAGCAGTCGGTCGCGCACCCACCCGCCAACGATAAGCGCACGACCCCCGGCCTGGTTGACCGCCCGGGCAACCTCGAGCGTGCGCTCCAGTGTGGGTGATTCGTTGGTCATCGGCAACAGTGTCGCCACAGCTGGGCGTTCACCCTATTTAATCATGGGCCCGAGGACTGCCGTGGCGGCACCGAACTGGGTCGCTTTGAGTTGATTGCTGACAGGGAGGTGTACGAGAGATTGGCCGCGCTCGGGTGGTACCTCAACGCCAGGTGGCGAAGACGCAGCGACGCCAGGCGCGTTGGTGCGCGATGATGAAGCCTAAGGCTCGCTAACTGCTACACTCAGACAACTTACGGCTAAGCAGGGTCACCTGCTCGTCCGGCGCCTGTCCAAAATCGCTACGCAATACGTCGGACGCCGACGAGCTGGCGCGAAAGCGCGTGATACGGCGCGTCGTCGCGGGTCTTGACGATTCGCGGCGTCTTGTCGAGCGCCCAGCCGGGCGACTCGTGCCCGCAGGAAGCGCATCTCAAGAACATGCGCTCGCGTTCGAACTGCACCATGGAGTCGTGTCCGTGCATGCCGCAGAGCGATTGCCGCACCTGATTCAACACTCTCGTGGCCAAGCCATCGTCCGCCGGGTGCGCGTCGTTGCCGGGTTCGAATCTCTCGCGCGACGCCGCCTGGTGCGGGTAGTACGTCACCATGACTTCAAGTCTCCTCTCGCCTTCCGCTTCCGAGCCCTCTTGACGGCTGTCCACCCAAAATGACGGCCGCCCCCGTTGCTTTCAGCTGAGTTCAAGAGGCGTGCCGGATCTGATGAGGCGACTGTAAGTGATGGCCGAGTTGTACTTATGGTCGAGCCGTTTCGGGCGGTCGTGGAAACGCGTGTCTAGGCGGGAAACAGTGAACCTTTGGCTACCCATTTTCTCCGGATATCGCGCGTTCGCCGGCCATGCCACGAAGCACGAACGTCACGTTGGCGGGGCGCTCGCCGAGACGCCGCATGAAATACGGAAACCACTGGCGGCCGAACGGGATGTAGACGCGCACGCGATAGCCCTCGCTTGACGCAGCGTCGCCTGAAGGTCGCGCCGGATGCCGTACAGCATCTGGAACTCGAAGCGATTCGGGCGGAATGCCGATGTTCGGCGGCAAACTGCCGGGCGCAGATCGATCATCGCCGGGTCGTGCGTGGCGATCGCCGGATAGTGTCCTTCGGTCAGGAGCAGCTTCGATCAGGCGCACGTACGCGGCGTCCACGTCCGCTCTTCTTCTGATACGCGATCGATCTTCGGCTCCTTGTAGGCGCCCTTGACCAGCCGGATGCGCGCGCCGAGCGCGATGATGCGCCGCGACGTCCTGCTCGGTCCGGTACAGGTCCGCCTGCAGCACGACCCCATCTGGCGGTAGCCCTGCTGCCAGAGCGTCTCGAAGATGTCGAGCGTGACGTCGGTGTAGCGGCGAGTTCTCCATGTCGATGCGGACGAAGAATCCCTCGGCGCGGTCGAGGATCCGGCGCAGGTTGTCGACGGCGCTCGCGCGATCGACGTCGAGTCCGAGCTGCGTGAGCTTGAGCGACAGATTGCGTTCGATGCCGGACTGGACGATCGCGTCGATGACCTGCAGGTACTCGCGGGTGGCGGCGTCGGCCTCGGCCAGACTGGCGACGCCCTTCGCCGAGGTAGTCGAGCGTCTGCAGGAACCCGCGGCTCTCGACCGCACGCGCCGCGTCGATCGCTTCGGCGACCGTCTCGCCGGCGATGAAGCGGCGCGCGAAGCTCGTCGGCTTCCGCATGCCGTACCGCGATGCGAGGGTCTTCACGAGACTGCTGGCTCGCGAGAAGGTGAAAGAAGGCCTTGGCGGCCTGGTCGAGCATCCGAAGCGGCTAGTGCGTGCGACCGGGCGTGACGAGCAGATGCTCGATCGTCCGCGCGTAGTAGCGGAGCACGCTGCGGTCGCGCACGCGGAACCGGCCGCGCTCGAGCACGACGATCCCGCGCGTCTCGAGCGGCTCGGCGGCTTCCTCGACGGCCTGCGCGCCCGCTGGTCACGCCCGAGGTTGGCGCGCCTGGCGGCGAGCTCCTCGATCAGCTGATCGATGCGGCTCTTCGAGATCGCGCCGCGTGATCGACGGCCGCATCGCGGCGGCGAAGATCGCCGTCGGCAGCACCTTGTACAGCGCGCCGATTCGCGCGCGGATCAGGCGCGTCAGCTCCAGCACGTCGCTGCGCGACTGCGGATCGACGTCGCCGACCGGAATCGGCGCGCCGAAGGTGACGAACGCGCGCGAGCGGTAGCCGACCGCGTAGCGCACCATCTCGGCCAGCTCGCGCGTGAACGGCCGCTGCTGCTTCTTCACCCGCTGCCGCGCGAGGATGTGATCCTCGAGCACGAGGTCGTAGGCGATCGCGGTCGGAACGATGACGAGGTCGGGCAGCTCCGCGGTCAGCGCCGCATGAATCAGCCCGGTCTTGGTCGGCTTCAGCTCGCCGCTGTAGCTGCGTCCGCCTTCGGGATAGAAGAAGCAGATCGTGCTTCTTGAGCATCTCGGCGACGTACGCCTTGAGCGTGATGAGGTACGCCGGATCCTTGGTGTTGCGGCGGATCGGAATCGCGCCGGTGACGTGCCGGTGGAGCAGACCGAGCGGGCCGCCGAACAGGTTGATGCCCGCCGCGATGAGCGGCGGGCGGATGCCGTTGTCGTCGAGCACCAGCGGCTCGACGAGATAGTCGGTATGGCTCTTGTGATTCGACGCGTAGACGATGCGGTGCGATCGCCGGTCGCCGCGGCGACGTGGTGCAGGTGCTCGTGCTTGCGCTCGATCTTGCGCAGAATCGGGTAGAGCGGATGCTGCAGCGCCCGGTAGATCGGGTACCGCTGCGTTGGTCTGCAGCTCGTCGAGGTACCCGTAGATGCGCTCGCGCGCCTGTCGTCGCGTTCGCCGCCGTTGCCGCGAGGTACTTGACGACCTCCTCGCGGGCCAGCACGGCCTGGGCGATGTCATCGAGCATGGAGCGCCACGGACTATAGCACGGCAGCCCATCGCCATTCACCGGGGAAACCGCGGAAGGCAGCGAGCCCGATGGGGCGACTGCGATCGGTGCCCGATCCCCTGCGATCGCGGTCATGCCCGCTCCATTGAACGGCAGACCGCGTCCGCGAATTCCGAGGTCGACGCCGTGCCGCCGAGATCGCGCGTGCGTACGTGTCCAGCCGCAAGGACACGGCGGAGCGCGGTCATGATGCGCGTCGGCCGCCGCCCCTTCGTCGATGTGCCGCAGCATCAGCACCGCCGACAGCAGCAGCGCGGTCGGGTTCGCGATGTTCTTCCCGGCGATGTCCGGCGCGCTGCCGTGCACCGCTTCGAAGACGCCGATCTCGGTGCCCAGGTTCGCGGCGCCGACGACGCCGAGACCGCCGACGAGGCCGGCGCACAGATCCGACACGATGTCGCCGTACAGGTTCGGCATCACGAGCACGTCGAACTGCGCCGGGGTTCATCACGAGGTGCATGCACGCCGCGTCGACGATCTTCTCGTCGTACGTCGATGTCCGGAAAGCGCGCGGGCGACGGCGCGCACGCTCTCGAGAAACAGGCCGTCGCCGAGCTTCATGATGTTCGCCTTGTGGATGGCCGTGACCTTCTTGCGGCCGTGACGTCGGGCGTGGTCGAAGGCGAACTCGCGCGATCCGCGTCGACGCGCGCTCGGTGATGATCTTCAGGCTCTCGACGACGCCCGGCACGACCTCGTGCTCGAGGCCCGGCGTACAGATCCTCGGTGTTCTCGCGCACGATGACGAGATCGACGCCGTCGAACCGGGCCGGCACGCCCGGCAGGTTCCACACCGGCCGCAGGTTCGCGTACAGATCGAGCGCCTTGCGCAGGCCGACGTTGACGCTCGTGAAGCCCTCGCCGATCGGCGTGCGTGACCGGGCCCTTGAGCGCGACCTTGTTGCGCCGGATCGATTCGATGAGCTCGGCCGGCAGCGCCTGCGCCGTCCGCTCGAACGCGACGACGCCGGCCGACGTGCCGTTCCCAGTCGATCGAGACGCCGGACGCCGTCGAGAATGCGCAGGACCGCCTCGGTCACCTCCGGTCCGATGCCGTCGCCGGGAATGAGCGTGATCGTGTGGGTCATTCGGGGTGATCGGAATAGTTCACAGTTGACAGTTACAGTACACCGGCTGCTCGGGCAAGCGACTGTTAACTGTCGACTACCTGTCAACGGTGAACTGTCAACTTCTCCGTCGTCGTTGCTCACGCACATACCAGCACTACGACGGTCGTAGGCGGCCTTCAGGCCTACTCGCGCACGTACCAGAAGAGCAGCACGAGGCCGAGGCCCATGTTGATCGTCATGAGCATCGTCGATGTCCGGTGCAGCCGGTCGAATTGCACGCGGCGTGGGTCGTCTTTCGGCAGCTCGCTGATCGGCCCGGACACCTGCGACTGCACGTGCGCCAGCTCTCGCGTGACCGGCACGCCCGAGTAGAGCGCGAGCGCCAGCATGATGACGACGAGTGCGACCCTGGCGACGAAGGCGTGGGGCGGCGGGCCGAGGAACTTCATCACGAAGAGGCACACGAGCAGGACGGCGCCGCAGCCGTAGGCGACCAAGTGAAACTGGCGCAGAATGGCGCCGAAGAGCGCGCCGGCGAGCATACGGCCGTCGGCGGGATTCGACGCCTGCAGCACCCGGAACGTCTGCGGGGCGACGAGGAGCCCGAGAATCACCATCCCGCCGAGCCACACGACCAGCGCCGCCAGCGCGAGGTACCGGATGGCGAGCATCCGGTCATTATAATTGCCGCGTGGATGAGCGCCGCCATCGACTGGCTCATCGGGCAAGTGCTGGAGTCGCTGGCGCACGATCGAGCCGAGCACCCCCGCCGCCTTGACATTCCTGCTGCGCCGCTATGCCACGACAGGCGCCGCGGCGTTCGGCGGGGCGCTCGGGTCCGCGCTGGCCGCGGCTCTCGACGGCGCGGCGGACGTGGAAGACCCGCGCGAGCGCTCCGGATGGCTCACGCTGTTCGCTGGAAGCGGCCGCGATCTCCGACGACGACCGGCTGAGGGATGCGGCTGCCGATCTCGTCGCTCGATTGCGCGCGGGAGTGGCCGGCTCGGGACGAACTGGAGCCGGCCGTCCGGGCGGTCGACGCCTGCCTGAGCGCCGCGAGCGCCCTTCCGGATCGATTCGATCCACGGGAGCTGGTGCCGGCGGCCATCGACGAGCTCGAGCGCGTCGTCCGCATCGTCTACGAGCCGGGCGACGGCCTCGCGCACACGCTCCGCGAACCCAGGGGAGCGCGCGGCACCCTGCGCGGATCACGTCGCGACGGCATCGGCGCTCCTCACCGCCTACGCGATCACGGGCCGGCTGCCGTACTCCATGCTCGCCGAAGAGCTGATGCAGTTCGCGCAACGCACGGAGCGCGTCGCGAGGCCGGGAGCCGATCGGAACGCTGGAGCGCTTCATCGCCCGACTGCGAGGCGGCGCGGGTGCTGTGCCGCCTGGCCGCGCTGCACGACGACGCTGACTATCGGCAGGTCGCCGTGATCGCCGTCAGCTGCCGACTACGCGGGCGATGCCGAAGCGCACGCCTCGCCGAGTCTCGCGTCGCACCTGCGCCGACGCACGGCGGCGCGGACGGCGGCCAGTCTTCGGCATCGCGCTCGGCGAGTGCTCCAGCGGCTTGCGTGAATCGTGACATTGTCGATCTGCAGATCCAGATGGCAGATTGAATTGCAGAATTGCCGACAATCTGCAATACAATCTGCCATCTGAAGATCAACAACCTGCAATCTCATGGATCGCCCGATGCCGCTTGATCGTTCATTGCTCGTTCCCGCGCTGAAGAACATCGCCACGCGCCTTCGCATCGACTCGATCCGGTCGACGTCCGAGGCGGGCAGCGGTCATCCGACCAGCTGCTGCTCGGCGGCCGACCTCGTCGCCGCGCTGTTCTTCGCCGAGATGCGGTTCGATCCGAAGGACCCGCAGCATCCGGGCAGCGATCGCTTCGTGCTGTCGAAGGGCCACGCGGCGCCGCTGCTGTACGCCGCGTGGGCCGAGGCGGGCGCGTTCGATCGGGCCGAGCTGCTGAAGCTGCGCGAGCTCGGACTCCGACCTCGAAGGGCATCCCACGCCGCGGCTGCCGTTTGTCGACGTGGCGACCGGGTCGCTCGGCCAGGGCATCTGCGCCGCGGTCGGCAGCGCGCTGAACGCGCGCCGCATCGAGTCCGACTACCGCACCTACTGCCTCCTCGGCGACGGCGAGTCGGCCGAGGGCTCGGTCTGGGAAGCGGCGGACGTCGCCGCCATCGACGGGCTCGACAATCTGTGCGGCATCACCGACGTCAACGGCGCTCGGCCAGAGCCGGCCGACGATGTGGCAGCACGACCTCGACCAGTTCGCGCGCCGCTGGCGCGCGTTCGGCTGGCACGCCATCGTCGATCGACGGCCACGACATGGACGCGATCCTCGACGCCTACGCCGAGGCGCGCGCGACCACGGGGCGCCCGACGATGATCGTGGCGCGGACGATCAAGGGCAAGGGCGTGTCGTTCGCGGAGGGCAAGGACGGCTGGCACGGCAAGGCGTTCAAGAAGGGCGAGGAGCTGGATCGCGCGCTCGCCGAGCTCGAAGCGCAGTTCGTGCCGCGTGCCGGCAGGCGTCGATCTCGCCGCGCAGATCCCGAAGCCCGCGTCGCGGCCGCGCCGACCCGCCGACGCCCAAGCCCGATCGCGCCGCCCGCCTACAAGCTCGGCGAGCAGGTGGCGACGCGCGAGGCGTACGGCACCGCGCTCGCCAAGCTCGGCGACGGCGGACGCGCGCGTCGTCGCGCTCGACGCCGACGTCAAGAACTCGACCTTCAGCGACAAGTTCGAGAAGGTCGTTTCCGGATCGCTTCTACCAGAACTTCATCGCCGAGCAGGTGATGATCGGCTCGGCGATGGGCCTGGCGGCGCGCGGCGCGATTCCGTTCCCGTCGACCTTCGCCTGCTTCCTGACGCGCGCGGCCGATTTCATCCGCATGGCGGCCATCAGCAACGTCAGCATCAAGATGGCCGGGTCGCACGCCGGCGTCTCGATCGGCGAAGACGGTCCGTCGCAGATGGCGCTCGAGGATCTCGCGATGTGCCGCGCGCAGCCGAACATCGCCGTGCTGTATCCGTGCGACGCGGTCAGCGCCGAGCGGCTGGTGGCGCTGGCCGCCTATCATCCCGGCCCGGCCTACATCCGCACCAGCCGGCCGAAGACGCCGGTGATCTACTCGGCCGACGAGACGTTCGCGGTCGGCGGGCTGAAGGTGCTGCGAGAGAGCGCCGACGACGTGGCCACCGTCGTCGGCGCCGGCGTGACGGTGTTCGAGGCGCTGAAGGCCTACGACCAGCTGAAGGCCGCCGGCACGCTCGATCCGCGTGATCGACCTCTATTCGGTGGCGCCGGTCGACCGCGAGGCGCTCATCGCGGCGGGCACGGCGACCGGCGGCCGCATCATCACGGTCGAGGATCACTACGCGGCCGGCGGCATCGGCGACGCGGTCGCCGAGGCGGTCGGCCGAGGCCGGCATTCGGGTCCACCGCCTCGCCGTGCGCGAGATTCCGCGGAGCGGCAAGCCCGACGAGCTGCTCGACCGCTTCGGCATCTCGGCGAGGCACATCGTCGAAGCCGTCGCGGTAGCGGTTCGGCAGGCCGACGAGCCTGCACGCTGACACCTAGACCGCGAAGGCAGAGGCCATCGAGGACCCTCGGTGACTGATCATCGACCGCGACACGAGCACGAAGGCTGTGCCTCTGTGTCTCGTGCGTCGCTGATCCCGGCTACTGCGGCCGCTGCATGGCCCGCTGCTGACCATCGCTGCTGCATCTCTGCCTGCGCTCCTTGGCCTGCGCTGCTGCTCGGGCGTCAGGATCTGGAAGACGTCGGCGTGGATCCGCGCGCGCGCCACCGCCATGTCCGCCTCGACCGCCGCGACATCGGCGCTCGTGGCGCGGATCGGCCCTTCGTCGACCGTGTCGGCGGTCACCGCGCTGTCGAGCGCTGGTGCGCCGCCATCGCGCGGTCGCCGAGCGCCTTCATCTCGTCGCGGTGCGAGTCCATGACGCTCTTCACCTGATCGCGCTGCGCGTCGGTCAGGTCCAGGCGGCCGCAGCATCGGACCAGCGGTCCCAGCGCGCCCATCGGCCCGCCGGGGCCCCTGAGTCCGCCCGGACCGCCAGGTCCGCGTCGCCCTCGGCAGAACGGACCGCGCGGCCCGTCCGTATTCTGAGCCGAGACATACACGCCGGCGGCGAGCCCAAGCGCGATCACTGCGACGGCGCCGATGCCAAGTCCAATGCGTCTCGAACGTCGTGTCATGTCTGTCCTCCAGAGTCGGCCCGGTCGGCATTGCCCGGCGGCCGCACGTTCTGATCTGATTGGACGAGGCTCGTGACAGTCGTGCACCGTGTAAGCATGGACGGGCATCACGGTGACGAAATATGAAGCATCGGCTAGACTCAGCTTGAGCGTCAGCCGCGCGCGCGTGCTGGTCGTCGAAGACGAGCCCAACATCCGGGAGCTGGTGTGCCTGCACCTCGGCCACGAGGGCTACGCCTGCGAGGGCGTCGGCGACGGGCAAGCGCGCTCTGAGCGGGCCGAGGCCGGACCGCTTCGACCTGATGGTGCTCGACGTGATGATTCCCGGGCTCGACGGGCTGTCGCTGTGCCGTGCCGTCCGCAACGGCCGCGTGAACCACGACGTGCCGATCCTGATGCTGACGGCGCGGCGCGAGGAGTCCGACAAGGTCGTCGGCCTCGAGAGCGGCGCCGACGACTACCTGACCAAGCCGTTCGGCGTCCGCGAGCTCGTCGCGCGGGCGCGCGCGCTGCTGCGGCGGCCGCGGCAGCCGCCGGTCGGCCGCGGCAGCGCCGGGACCGCCGGCGAGCGACCGGCGGTCGTCCGCATCCACGGCATCGAGATCGACGTGCCGCAGCCGCCGCGTGCGCGTCGAGGGCCGCGACGTCGAGCTGACCGATCAGGAGTTCCGGCTGCTGCACCTGCTGGCGACGCACGCCGGCATCGTGTTCAGCCGCGAGGCGCTGCTCGCCAAGATCTGGCGCGGCGACACGTTCGTGACCGTGCGCAGCGTCGACACGCTCGTCAAGCGGCTGCGGCGCCGCATCGAGACCGATCCCGGCGAATCCCCGCTTCCTGCTGACCGTCTGGGGCGTCGGCTACAAGTTCGCCGACATCGTCATGACACCGAGCGCATCTGAAGCCTGAAAGTCTGAGCCGGCGCTTGAGCTGACAGCCGAGCAGCCGTACGCGGTTCGTGCGTGATACCGCCTGCCGGTTTGACGAAAGTCTCGTAAGCGGCTGAGCAGCGGTCATTTACATTCACGGACGCTCGTGTAAGATTTCGTGCGTTTCCGCTTCCCCGGCGGAAATTCCTCTTACAACTGATGTCGACGTCGGCTGCGGCCGGCTCTAGGTGCGCCGTGTCCGCGTCAGCTCGACCCAGCGGAGTGTTCGCCTCGCGGCGGACTGATCGAAACGGAGCGTCACGTGGTGTCTCGCAAGTGGTTCCGCCGCCGGACTGTCTGGATTGCGCGGCGTTGGCCGTCGCGCTGTCTGCTCATCGCGGTCGTCGTGATGCGTGCCCGCGCGCCGTCGAGGTCGCCGCAGGTGCCGTTCTCCGATCTGCTGCGCGACGCTCGATCGCGGCGCGGTCATCGGCAGTCGTGGTCGACGGCGACGACGCTGCGAGATCACGCTGACCGACGGCGCAGGTCGTGCGGACGACGGCGCCGGCCAACTACGTGACGGCGAATCCGTCGTTCGTCTCCGAGCTCGCCAGCGAAGGCGTGCGCATCGACGTGCGCGCGGCGTCTGAGCAGACGGCCTACAGCTACGGCGCGCTGCTGCTTGGGCGTCGCGTTCCTCGGTGTCCTCGGCTTCGCGCTGTATCGCGTCACGTCCGGTCGCATTCCGGCGCTCGAGAGCAAGACGCGCGAGGCCGACGCGAAGCCGCGACCGTCACGTTCGCCGACGTCGCCGGTGTCGACGAAGCGAAGGAAGAAGTCAAGGAGATCGTCGACTTCCTGCGCGAGCCCGGTCGCTTCTCCGCCATCGGCGGCCGCATTCCCAAAGGCGTGCTGCTCGTCGGGCCGCCGGGCACCGGCAAGACGCTGCTCGCGCGCTCGATCGCCGGCGAAGCCAAGGTGCCGTTTCTGTTTTCGAGCGGATCGGATTTCGTCGAGATGTACGCCGGCGTCGGCGCGTCGCGCATCCGCAAGCTGTTCCGCGACGCCCGGCGTCATCCCTCGTGCATCATCTTCATCGACGAGCTCGACGCCGTCGGCCGGAGCCGCGGCGGCAACTCGCTCAGCCACGAAGAGCGCGAGCAGACGCTCAACCAGCTGCTCGTCGAGATGGACGGCTTCGCGCCCAACGAGGGCATCGTCGTCATCGCGGCGACCAACCGGCCGGACATTCTCGATCCGGCGCTGCTACGGCCCGGGCCGCTTCGACCGGCAGGTGACCGTGGGCGCGCCCGACGTCAAGGGCCGCGAGCAGATTCTCGAGATTCACGCGAGGAAGGTCGCCCTCGGCGACGACGTCGACCTGCGTCAGATCGCGCGCGGCACGCCCGGCTTCTCGGGCGCCGAGCTCGCGAACCTGATGAACGAGGCGGCGCTGCTGCGCGGTCCGCGGCGGCCGCGCAGCAGGTATCGGCCGAGGATCTCGATCAGGCGCGCGACAAGGTGCTGATGGGCGTCGGAGCGGCGGTCGCTGCACGATGACCGAGCACGAACGCATCACCTGCGCGTACCACGAGTCGGGCCACGCCGTCGTCGCGGCGCTGCTCCCGCATGCCGATCCGCTGCACAAGGTGACGATCATTCCGCGCGGCCGGGCGCTGGGCGTCACGATGCAGCTGCCCGAAGGCGACCGGCACACGCACACGCGCGAATTCCTCGAGGCGCAGATCGCGATTCTGATGGGCGGCCGCGTGGCCGAAGAGATGTTCCTCCGGCAGATGACGAGCGGCGCCGGCAACGACATCGAGCGGGCCACCGAGATCGCGCGCCGCATGGTCTGCGAGTTCGGCATGTCGTCGCTCGGGCCGCTGGCGTACCGCACCCCGGGCAACCCCTGGGAAACGGACCGGGCGTCGGCATCAGCGAAGCGACCGCGCAGCGCGTCGACGAGGAAGTGCGCGAGCTCGTGATGCGCGGCTACGAGACCGCGCGGCAGATCGTCGCCAAGCACCGTGGCGCCGTGCGCGCGATGGCCGACGAGCTCCTGCTGGTCGAATCGCTGGATGCCGACGGCATCAAGGCCATCATGGCGTCCGCGGCGTAACGCCGCCGAGCGCTTCAGCCGCCGGCGACTCCGGCCAGATCGGTCTCGCGGCTGCCACGTATCCCGCATGGGCGAGGCGGCCCTGAAAAAGGGCCGTCTCGGACGCCCAGAAGACGAGCTTCACCCACAGCCGCGCCAGCACGTAGAGCTGTCCGATCGCAAATCCCAGCCACATCGACCAGCCGGTTGATCCCGCGCCTGGGCGCGACTGCCGCATACACGGCCAGCACGGCGGCGAACAACACGGCATCGGCCAGATACAAGGCGGCCGCGGCGCCTCCGTTGCGGCGAAGAAACCGAACCGCGCCGCCGAGCGCGCCGAGGATGCTGCGGCGATCCTCGACCACCGTCCGCACCTTGGCGTAGTCGAGCACCAGATTGCATGCGGCGAGCAGCGATCGCGAAGACCCCGTACAGCGCGAGGCGCACCACAAAGGCCGAGCGTTCCGCCGTCAGATCGCGCGTGAGATCGCGGAAGAGCGTGCCGAACAGCCAGGGATGGAGGACACGGAACAGCAGCCCGTACGCGAACGCCGCCACGATGCCGAGCCGCAGAAAGCGCACACCATACACCCCAGACGCCCAGAGGAACCCCTGCATCCGGGTGTTCCGGTCCCTCGCGTATCGATCGATGATGCCGCCCGCCACGAAGGATCCACAGCGCCAGGTAGAGGACGGCGGCAGCACACGATGAGCAGCGGCCGCCGCTCCTGGTCGACGAAGCGCGCTCAAATTGTCCAAGGACGCGGCGAACCCGATGACGGCAGGGGAGAACGTCGTCCCCGACGCCGCTCGTCTGTCCGCTGAATTCCTGCATCCAGTCGTAATTCACGCCGCTGGCCGCCGCGTCCGCCTCGAGGCTCGCGTCGAGATGCGCTGCGAGCTGGCCGCCCATCTCGAGCGTCAGCGGCACGCTGACGAGCAGCGTCATCATCCAGACGCCGACGAAGCAGCGCCGGCGCGCTGTTCACCCGGCGAATCCCGTCGCGTAGCGCCTGGAAAACAGTCATGGGGTTACGTTCAACGCGGAGGCCGCGACGACCGCAGAGAAGAATGCCAAGAATTACTCCGTGTGCTCTGCGAGCGTCTGCGCTCACACGTCGCGTTTGTTTCGCAGGCCCTTCAGGCCCGCTCATGCGAGAAACGCCCACGAGAGCAGCGCGTCCTGCAGCCAGATCATCCATTTCAGCGACCATTTGGTGGCCGCCGATCGCCCGTCGAGGCGCCAGCGATTTCGAGTTGTTCGTGTAGTCCACGTCGAGGAGCAGCACGCGCTCGGGATCGACCTGTCGCCGAAACGCGCCTGCGATTCACCGGTGTAGGTGTACCGGTTCCAGCGGCCGCGGCCGTCCCAGTGCTCCCGGATCTGCTTGCCGTCCTTGAAGGTGACGAGCACGTCCACCGGGAAAATCGCCTCGCCGTAGCGGCGCACGACGACGGTTCGTCCGGAACCGGCGGTCTTCCTCGACGCTCTTGAGATCCTGAACGCCGTAGTCGAAGACGTTCGAGGTCCGATACACCTGGTCGAAGAACCAGTCGAGGTCTGGTACCGGCGACTTCGTTGGCGACGGCGAAGAAGTCCTCCGGCTTCGGATGCTTGAACTGCCAGCGCGAAAAGAACGTCTGGAGAATGCGTTGCAGCGTCTCCCAGCCGAGCCGGCGCTCCAGCGTATTCAGCCACAACGCGGTCTTGTTGTACGTG
Source organism: uncultured Acidobacteriota bacterium (assembly GCA_963745495.1). Taxonomy (GTDB): domain Bacteria; phylum Acidobacteriota; class Vicinamibacteria; order Vicinamibacterales; family CAVVIG01; genus CAVUXJ01. The sequence goes on along the minus strand of CAVUXJ010000003.1, from coordinate 277,542 downwards.
ATGGTAGCGTCCCGACACGGGATTGAAACGATAGGCCGGCATCGGCGAGGACATCGCTCTTGGCGGCCCGGCCGGTATCCCGGGAGCCGGTTCCAGAACGTTTCCCGCCGAAGCCAGACATCCCGAAACACCCACGGCACGAAATCGCCGAAGAAGTAACGTTCGTGCATAGGTCCGCGGATAATCCTGCTCCATCGCGCGCGCGGTCGGCGAACGTGTTGATCCCTTCGTCGAGCCACGCATCCTCGAACTCGTTGTTGCCGACGATGCCGTACCACCACTGGTGGCCGGCTTCGTGGATGACGACTTCCTCCGGACCGCTGTACGTGACCTCGCGAGGAAGCAGCCACTTGGTTCCCGCCGTAATGAGCGTGGGGTACTCCATGCCATCCGCATCGCTCTGGTAGGCCGGATCGACGATGGTGAGGTGGCCGTACGGATAGGGACCGAACCATTCACCGTAGTGCTTGAGCGCCGTGCGCGCCGCGTCGATGTGACGGTCTGCCTGGCCGCGGTGCTCCGGTTGAAGAAGCAGCCGCAGCGTCGACCGGCCGGGAGGGTCGGATGTTCGAAGCGAGCGGTTCGCTCCACGTACTCCGGACTCGTCGTCCATGCGAAGTCGTGAACGTCTTCCTGGTAGTACTGGTGGGTCGTGGTGCCGTCCGCGTTGTCCGAAGCGTCGCGCTCGGACCCCCGTGGCGCCGACGATCCAGCCGCGCGGCACGGTGAGCCGCACATCGTAGACGCCGTAATCCGAGAAGAACTCCGTGCTCGAGTGGAACTGGTGGCAGTTCCAGCCCTGTTCCTCGAGAACGCCGAGCTTCGGAAACCACTGCGCGATGAAGAAGAAGTTCCCGATGGCGCCGGTGCGGGCGAAGGGCCGCGGCACGCGCGCGGTCCACGTCAGCTCGATCGTCGACGCTCCCGCCGGGCGGCACCGGCTCCGGCAGCGGCACCGCCATCACCGTCTCGTCGTCTGCGTTGCCGTCGTCTGGCGCGATGAAGCGCTTCGCCGACGTGAGATCGAGCGGAGCTTCCGCGCTCGAGCCTCGAGACGCCCGCAGCAGCTTGATCGAGGTGACCTCCATCCGCGCGAAGTCCTCGGCAGGCCGATCGATCGGTGCGGTGAGCGCCGCCTCGCGCAGGAAGGTCGATCGCGTGTTCTTCCAGGCGTTCCAGTAGAGGTGAAATCGCAGATCGTCGGCCGGCCTGGTCGTGATGTTCCGCCAGGCGATCGTCTCCGTGCCGGTGATCGTCCGCGTCGCCGGGTCGAGTCGCGCGTCGATCGAGTAGCTGGCGTTGCGCGGCGAGCGTGGCGGACTGACGATGCCGGACGCCTGGGGAACGGCGCGCGGAGCCTGCGGGTTGGGCGGTCCGGCGCCTGGGCCACCAAAGCGACTGATGCCAGCAGGAATGTGATCGTCCGGACCATCGCGACCTGGATGGTACCACCAACCGTCGGGCTATAATTTGCGGCTATGTCCACCATCCGCGTGATGCACTTTGGTCTCGGTCCGATTGGCAGCGCCATCGCGAGGCAGATCGCCGCGAGACCGGGATTCAAGATCGTCGGCGGGATCGACGTCGATCCCGCGAAGGTCGGGCGCGATCTCGGCGACGTCGTCGGCTTGAATGGACGGCTCCGCCTGAAGGTTCAGGACGACGCCGCCAAGGCGCTGAAGGCGGCCGAGCCCGACATCGTCGTTCACTGCACCAGCTCGTCGATCAGAGACGGTCATGCCGCAGCTCGAGACGATTCTCAAGGCGAAGACCGCCGATCGTCTCGACGACCGAGGAGCTGGCCTATCCCGGCTACACGCACATCCGGCAGGCGCGGTTGATTCACGCGTGGGCGAAGAAGGCGAAGGTGGCGGTGCTCGCGACCGGCGTGAACCCGGGGTTCGCGATGGACGCGCTGCCGATCGTCCTGACGGCCGTCTGCGAGCGCGTGGAACGCGTCACCGTCACCGCGGATCCAGGACGCGCGCCTGCGGCGCCTGCCGTTTCAGCAGAAGATCGGCGCCGGACTGACCACCGAGCAGTTCCAGCGAAAGGTCGCAGAGGGGAGCGTCCGGCACGTCGGGATGACCGAGTCGATCGCGATGATTGCCGACGCGCTCGGATGGACGGCTCGATCGGATCACCGACGACGTGCAGCCGAAGCTGGCGACGGTGACCATCTCGAGCGAGTTCCTCGCGGTCGATCCCGGCTACGTGTGCGGCATCATTCAGGACGGCGTCGGGTATCGCGAGGATCAGCCGGCGATACGGCTGCACCTCGAGGCGTACCTCGGCGCGCCCGGACCCGTACGACGCGGTCGAGATCGAAGGCTCGCCGGCGCTGTCGATGAAGATTGCCGGCGGCATCCACGGCGACATCGCGACCGCGTCGATGGTCGTGAACTCGATCCCGAAGGTGCTTGCCGCCGCGCCGGGCCTGCACACGATGCGCGACCTGCCGCTCCCGTCGTTCTTTCCGGGAAGATAAGCGAATTGGCAATTGCGGTCATCTGGTGATCGGGTCATCTGATGATCGGGTGATTGATCGTCCGATTGTCGAGCATGATCCAGCTCTGATGTCAAGCTGTCCGACTTAACCGTCGATTACCCAATTACCCAATTATCAGATTCCCGATGCAGATCCTCGTGAAGTGTCCGCAGTGCGATGCCGGTCTGCCGATCCGCGCGGCTGACGCACCGGCGGCCATCAGGTGCGGCCGATGCGGCCGCGAGATTCCGCTCGACGTGTCCGAGGCGCTACGGCGCCGAACGCGCCGTCGATCGGTGTCCGGTGTGCGGGGGCGGGGAGTTCTACATGCGCAAGGACTTCGATCCGAAGGTCGGCCTCGCGGTCGTCATCGTCGGCGCGACGATCAGCGGCATCTTCTACTGGTTCGGCCGCGATCTGATCGCCTACAGCATCCTCGCCGCCGCCGCGCTGATCGATCTCGTCGTGTACGGACGCCTGAAGGACATCACCGTCTGCTATCGCTGCCACTCCGAGTTTCGCGGCGCCTATCCGACGCACCGCCCTCGCTTTCGATCTCCACACCGCGGACGTGCTCGAGCAGGAATACGAACGGAGGATAGGACGGCGGTAGCAATGCTGCAATCGACGATTGGTGATCGTCAATCGATCCGTCGATGCACGACAGATCGCCGATCGTCGATCGCATTGACGATCTCAGAAGAGCGTCACCTCCACCACGCGTCCCTTCTTCGACCGTGCTCTGGTCGGCGGGAATCTCGATGTAGCCGTCGGCCTGCGACAGGCTCGTGATCTCGCCCGACCCCTTGAAGGCCGGATACGCGCTGCCGTCGCGCAGGCGGACGGTGTAGAACTGGTGACGGCCTGCCGGCGAGACGATGCGCGTGCCGAGCGGCGCCTGGACGGTGTGCGGCGCGATAGAGCGGCAGGCGCGCGGTCGCGCGCAGAAACGGCACGAGCAGGATGTACGCGTTCGACAGGCAGGAGGTCGGATTGCCCGGCATGCCGAAGAACGGCGTGCCGCCGACCATCGCGAACGCGGTTGGCTTGCCGGGCTTCACGGCGATGCCGTGAAAGATCAGCTCGCCTCGCGCGGCGATGAGATCGACGATCAGATCGCGTTCGCCGACCGAGCTGCCGCCGGAAAAGACGATCACGTCCGCGCCGGCGCAGGCATCGAGCGCGGCCGTGAGCGCGTCGAGCGTATCGTGCACCGGCGGATGCGGCTCGGCGAGGCCGCCGTGCGCGGCGACGACGGCGGCGAGCGTGAACCGGTTCACGTCGTAAATCTGGCCGGGGGCCAGCGGCGTCCCCGGGTCGATCACTTCGTTGCCCGTGGACAGCACCGCGACGCGCGGCCGGGCGTACACCTCGACGTTCGCGCAGCCGATCGCCGCCAGCGCGCCGACGCGGCTCGGGCTCAGCAGGTCGCCGCGGCGCGACGACGAGATCGCCGGGGCGGATGTCGGCGCCGCGGCGCCCGATGTTCTGGCCGGGCGAGGCCGCGGCCAGGATCGTCCACGCGCCGCGTCGGCTGCCGGCGCCGTTTCCTCGACCATGACCACGGCATCGGCGCCGTCGGGCAGCGGCGCGCCGGTCGCGATCTCGGCGCAGGTGCCGGGCGTCGACGCGCTGCACGCGACACCTGGCCGGTGTAGATCCGATCGACGATCCGCAGCCGGGCCGGCGTCGTGCCGGTGGCGCCCGTGCGTGTCGGCGGCAACGACCGCATAGCCGTCCATCGCGGAGCGCGCGAAGGGAGGCACGTCCACCGGCGCCGTCACGTCGCACGCCGCGACGCGGCCGGCCGCGTCCGCGAGCGGCACGCTGCTCGGTGCGCGTGATCGGCCGGACGCTGGCGTCGAGACGGCGGCGCGCCTCGTCGAGCGAGATCGTGGACGTGAACGGACGCATGGGATTCGGTAGCTGGATAGTCGGGAATCGGGTGATTGGATAATGGTCAGTCGGGCATTTCCACGACTCGATGATCAATCGACCCGACTGCTAGCTTGACCGTCACCGTGACGCCTGCTGCACGAGGTGTCCGAGCTCGGGCAGCAGCAGACGCTCCATCGCGAGGCGGACGGCCGCTTCGGATCCGGGGAGCGACGCGACGATCTTGCCGGCCGCGAGCCCCGCGGACGCGCGGCTCATCATCGCGGCGGCGCCGATCTGCTCGAAGCTGAGCATCCGAAACAGTTCGCCGAAGCCATCCAGCCGCTTCTCGAGCAGGCGCGTCCACCGCTTCGAACGTGCAGTCGCGCGACGTGATGCCGGTGCCGCCGGTCGCGATGACCACCTGCACGTCGGCCGACGCCGAGCTGACGCTCGATCGGCGCCGCGCACCAGCGCCGGGTCATCCTTCACGATCATCCGGCCGACCACGTTGTGTCCGGCGGCGGTCAGCAGCTCGGCGATCGCGCGTCCGCTCGTGTCCGTGCTCCTCGGTGCGCGTGTCGCTGACGGTGACGATGTAGCAGCGCACCGAGGTGGGCGCCAGCGCTTTGTGTTCGACGTCGGTTCGCGCGGCCATCAGGCAGATTGTAATAGCATTGCGACATAACCAACATGGCCACAGAACGACGAAGACGTGACCACGAAGGCGCGAAGGCCACGAAGACGCACGAAACATCTTGGGAAAAGACGTTCTTCGTGCTCTTCGTGTCTTCGTGGTGAAATGAATGTGATTGTGCTGTTAAGGGATCGCCTTCTGGCCCGCATGGCAGGAATGGGCCCTGATCCTGACCATCAGCGTCTGGCCGCTGAGGTTCTCGGGATCCGGAATGCGCCTCCCGATCTCGCGCGGCGCCTCGTGTCGCAGGCCCTTGTCGATCGAGGATCGGCGTGAGGCCTGGCGGCAGACGGGCGAGCGGATTTGCGCCAGCGCGCCGCAGGCTCCAGGTGTCTACGTCTTGCGCGACGAGATGGGCCGGCCCCTGTACGTCGGAAAAGCAAATAATCTGCGGCGGCGCCTGCGCACGCACTTTGCGGAGCGCCGCTGGCGCGGCCTCAAAGCCCCGCTCGCGCGTGTCGCGCATGCGGAATGGGAGACAGACGGGATCGGAACTGGAAGCGCTGCTCAAGGAGGCCGAGCTGATTCAGAGGCTCGAGCCCCTTGTGAACGTTCAGATCGGTCCGCCTGAGGCGTCGACGCGCGACATTCCACCATCCCTCGCCCGCGACGTCATCGTGGTCGTGCCCTCGGTCGAGCCCGATTCGGCGGAGCTGATTGCGGCGCGCGCCGACGGCGGCTGGCTGATTCAGCGGACGCGGAGAAGCGGCGCCGACCTGGCCGTGCATGCGGCGCGGCTGATCCGGTTCTTCATGCGCGGACCACGCGCGGCGTGTCCGGGTGCCGGTCTCGCTCCCATTGTCTTTTCGTGGCTGGCGCACCGCGGCGCCGGGCAGTCGCGGATCGATCCGCACGATGTGGGGTCGTCGCGCGAACTGCGCGGGCGTCTGGCGGCGCTCCTCGCGGATGCGCGACTGTTCACCGAACGGATCGTTGTGCGAGACTCGACGTTTCGTTCAGCCTCCAAGCGCCCTTAGCTCAGTTGGATAGAGTGTCTGGCTCCGAACCAGCGGCAGCCTTCCTGTGGAACCGATTCCCGTCGTTGTCATCACCCGATTGGTCATTGGTGTGCCTTCCAGATCGGGTTTCGGCGGGTGAGCCGCTTCGCGTTCCGTGTTCCGGGCGCTGCACGTTGTCGATTCCTGGCTGGCCCGTTCGACTACTTGTCAGCGGGGATCGATGAAATCCAATGTTGTACTGTGGGTGGTGCAGGAGCACGCCGGTTTGCGCCACTGGAGACGGCCATGAAGATGAATACGTACGTGAACTTCGCGGGCACATGTGCCGAGGCGTTCCGCTTCTACGAGAAGCATCTTGGCGCCAAGATCGGGATGATGATGACGCACGGGCAGGCTCCGGACCAGAGCAAGGTCGATCCCGCCTGGAAGGACGCCGTTCTGCACGCGCGCCTGTCCATCGCGGGTACTGAGCTGATGGGCGCGGATATCCCGAACGCTCAGCCGATGCGCAGCGCCTATCTGTCGCTGAGCGTCGAGAGCGATGCCGAGGCGGAACGCATCTTTTCGGCGCTCTCCGAGGGCGGCGAGGTCTTCATGCCGATGGAGGAGACGTTCTTCGCCTCGCGGTTCGGCCAGCTGCGGGATCGGTTCGGGCTCAACTGGATGATTCTCCACGAGCGGCCGATGCCTCCACGCACGTAGGTTGATGGCGGTCGCAGCTCAGTACCGACGCGGTTCGAACTGAACGGCGTCAACGTGATACCCTCTAGTGGTCGGTGAAAGTTGCGTTACGGCGTCAATCCAAGCGCAAGGCTTTCACACAACCCAGCGACAATTTACGCGTTGAAACAGCTCATTAACGCTTATAGATAAATAACTAAGAGCCCCCAAGCGCCCTTAGCTCAGTTGGATAGAGCGTCTGGCTACGAACCAGAAGGTCGCATGTTCGAGTCATGCAGGGCGCACCAATCACATCAATCAGTTAGCGCACCTACCAGTTCCGGCCGGTGAACAAGTGTGAACAATTCGCCGCCGACCTGCTGGCGCAGTCGCAACTCAAAGTACTGCTGACTGAAGCGACTTCAACGGTTGCGGGTGACCGGCAGAATCTGCGATCAATCAAGAGTCGCCTCAAGCCGGCTCGCCGAGCCAATCGGACAAAGGCGACCCTAGCGTCGCCTCGTCGATCTGCTCGAAAACAGAAGTCGCCAGTGAGGGAATCACGGTCGAGGCGGAATTCGTGCGACCGACTGTCCAACAAGCGATCGAGGACTATCAGCGTAAAAAGCAGAAAAAGAAAGGCGGAGGGTGATGGCTGACGATCCGACGAAGGTTGTAGCACTCCACGGCGTCGGGCTGCTCAGTGGAACGCTACCAGATGGTCGCTCGTGCCTGCACTACGGCGGCGTCTTCCGTTTTAAGGGGCCCGCGGAGAATCCCGAGGAGGCAAAGGCATTCGTTGAAGGGGCCATGGCGGGCGTGGAAGCGCTTCGGAACCGTGGTGATTGCGAGCCGGCTGGGCCGCTGGAAATGATGGGCTGTTGGGACGCCGAAACCGACGAAGTAATTCACATGTGGCGCATGGCCTGCGTGGAAATCGTGATGCACTGAAAGGGTGCACGAGCTGCGCGAGGCGGACGCGACCCTGGCTGGCGATCATCAAGCGACGATTTTCCGGTGTCTCATCTGCGGGGAAATCGTGAACGCCGTTGAGCACTTCCGACACTTGGAAAGCAGAATCGCGGGAATATCGGCCACGATCTCGACGTCCTCGGAGCCAAGCCGGAACTATGCGCCAAACGGACTGAATAAACAGTCGGGCTTTAGACGACGCCAGAGCTGGGTGGGCGGCCCCCTGGTGTTTACTCGCAACCGTTAGGTACATCACGACTTACGCATAGTCACGATGATGACTGACGAGCCATCCGCCGGTCTTCTGATTGCCCGAGCGCGCGAGCGGGTGCGTGTCACGCGCCGGCAAGCCCCGTTGCTCACTTGTTGGGGGCCGGGGACAACGTTGGCCTGCCGCGCGAATACCGTCGGCGGGTTCTTGATCACGGCCAAGGTTTCGAGCGTCGCGCGACACTGGCCTTGGGCCTTCAGCGCGAGGCGCAGATAGCGGTCCGACGCGTCGAGGGTACTCCCCCGGACTGATCTGCAGGGTGCATTTACCTTCCTGAAACTGCGCAAAACTGTCTCGTTTTGCACACTATTTTTAATGGCCACCAAGTATAAACGCAGCATCGTCTTCGCTCGACCTACCGCCTCCACCGTCTCGCCGCGCGATTCGAATCATTCTCGGAAGGGGGGGCCCATGAATCGCCGACAACATGAACGTCTGACCCGACCCGGCCGCCGCCGCAGTGATCGGCGCCAGCCCACCGCCGAGCACCGCCGAGTCCTCCTGGTCGGAACGGATGAAGCGTGGCGGCTGCTCACCACCTATGTGTTCGAGGAAGCCGGCTACGTGGTGTATGCGGCCGCCAACGCCCGCCAAGCGGTGGCGCTCACCATACGACTGCTACCCGACGTGGTGCTGATACAGGAGGGCGCCAGCACGCTCGCCATGGCGGCGCAGCTCGCGGGCGGCTCGAGCACTCGTGGGATTCCGGTCGTCGTACTCACCGCCTCGCTCCACTCGAGCGACGCGCACCGCGCGCGCGCCGTCGGAGGCGTGACCCTCCTGCCACACAGCGCCGATATTGAGGTATTGCTCGGTGAGGTGGATACGCTGATTCCGGACGCGTCACGCGCGCAGCGGATGCTCGAACGACGACTCCTCGATTTGCAGGAGCTCGCGCGATTCTACAGGTCGGAGATGGACGGACAGGCACGCCTGCGACGCCTGATCGAGCACTTGAAGATCGCCATCCTCGCGGTGGACGCAAGCGGGCATTGCATCGCGGCAAGTGAGGGCGCGACCAAACTGACCGGCTACTCTCGTCTGCAGTTGCAGATGCCGTCGGTGTTCCAATCGGCATTCGGGCGCGGGTACGAGGTCCGGAAGGAGCGGGCCGACGCGAGGACGACCACAATCACCACTCGCACGGGTCAGGACGTGCTGGTCTACGCCGCAGCGGTAGCCGAGATCCTGCCTGGCTTCCACGTCGCCGCCTTTGTCGCCGCGTGAGCTCGTGAGCCAATCCCTAGGCCGATCTCGTCAACGCTGCGGCTCGGCGTGGGCAGGCACGGCGCCAGAACGCTAATCCGCTGCTCTTTGGAAGCGATCCATCGGCGCCGCGTTGATCGCATCGACGACCACCGCCAGGCTTGACGACCGTCACACCGAGCCTGATTCAGCAGTGGCTTATGCGAGCAGGCGTGCAGCGACGTGGAGGGGCGTCGTCCCGTTTCGCACGGGCGGTCGTGGGTTGGTGAACCGGCTCACTAGCGTCGGTACGGTTCTCGGAGCCATCGCAGGCGCGAGGGGCTCACGCGCGGAACGTGGCGCGACGACAGTCACGCGATCATCAAACATGCTGCCTCCAGTCGTCGAGTGGATCGACGCGTTCGTGAGGCGACTGCCGCGGAACAGGGACAGGGGCGTCAGGAAAGCCGAGACTCTACTATGTGCCTTTCCCCGTGGAATGTCACGGTTAATCGGTGCCCGGCGTCGTCCCCTAATGGGTATCGAGCTTGTTCATGTCCCGGATCTCGCGGAGGGTCCGCCGCATCTCCTCGACGACCTTCATGTGTTCGAGCGTCGCTTGGAGCGTCTGGGCGGTGGCATGCACCGCATCCATCGCTGCGTGACGAGCACTCTCGGCGGCGGTTCGCGCCGCCTCCGCGGCCTCCCGGAGGTGCTCGCGCTCCTGCCGGATAGCCTCCAGCGCCTGACGATGCTCGTCACGGAGTTCACGTGCTTCCTCGGCCAATTGTCTGAACTGTTCCGCCTCAAGCCTGACGGATTCCGCTGAGATGCGCCGACCTTCGGTCGTTTCACGATCCTGCTCGGCATCCTGACGGCTATCCTCAGCGTGCTCCCGCGATTCCTCTGCCTGTTGCCGGCGCTGCTCTGGCGGGGTTTCGTTCGGCATATAGATTCCTTCTCCCGACGCCCCCATCATCCACCTGGCCACGCCTTTCCACGAACCGCCTGTCGAGCCATCGCCGCCGATCGGTAGCCTGATCACCGCGGTCCGGCGGCGTTCTGGCGCAGTTCTGAGGAAGGACGAGACGCCCCCAATGATAGTTGTTCGGCTCAGGTTCCGAATTTTCCGCGCGCGGTCGACCTGAATTCCAATGTTTCGGAATACCTGACCCGACCGAAATGTCAGGGCGAAAGGTGGGCCTCGTCTGATGAGGTTTGTCCGCGGATTTCTCGGCGTCCTCCCGATGCGGGCGTGGCTCACTGAGGTCGCGCTGACCTTGTTGAGCTTCTTGCCACCACACCCATCGCTTCCCCCAGTCAAGGCATCGGACGACGTGGGATCGCCGGCGAACCGAAGCGTACCCGAACGCGCATGGCAACGTAATCGAGCGCGCGGGAATACAATTCGAGCGTTGTGCTTTTTCTCGCCGCGTTTGCGGCGGCCCTTCTCGTTGACACGATTCCCGTGTTCGCACCGCCCGCGTGGACAATCCTCGCCTTCATCATCGTCAAGTGGAAACCGAATCCGTGGGGGATCATCGCAGCCGGCGCGGCAGGCTCGGTGATCGGCCGGTACATTCTCACGCTCTATATGCCGCACGTTTCGGCGAAGATGTTCCGACCCAGTGAGAATGACAATCTCTCTTTTCTGGGCAGAAGGCTGGGCTCTGGCTTCTGGCGCGCCAACACGTTCGTGCTGCTATATGCCATCTCGCCGCTGTCCACGACGGCCCTGTTCACCGCTGCGGGAATGGCGCACGTGAATCCCTGGAATGTGCTGCCCGGCTTTGCCATCGGCAAATTCATCGGAGACGCCATCGTCGTCTTCACCGGCAAGGCGACCGCCGAGAGAGCGACCGATCTGATCGGCGGGAAGGTCTCCTGGCAAACTGCGCTGGCGGCCAGCATCGGGCTGCTGATGATCTCGGCGGTGCTCTTCATCGACTGGCGGCAGCTCCTTCAGCGCAAGAAGCTCCGGCTGAACTTCGCGATCTGGAAACGGTGAATTCTCATCGAGGCGCCGTGGCTCGATCGAATTTCCGGATAGTAGCTTCCAGCGACCTCATCCGAATTCGACGCGTTGGGTCTACGCGCAAATTTCCGCTGCATCGTCGCCGTTGACGACCAGCTGGAGAGCGAGTTCGCCTGTCCCAGCTCTGACATGCCTCCAAACTGTCGAGCCTCCTGGAGAAGCAGCCTCAACCATATTGACGTATGAAATCACGTCTCGCACCGTCGTGTGATTGCCGTATTTGTTTCTAGGTAAAATTCCACGGGTCAACCAATTGACGCTAATTGCGAGGTACGTCATTTGCTATCTGAGCCGTGGCCCCGTTAAGGCCGAGGAGTCGCAACCGCAGCTATCAAACGAAAAGGAGATGTGCAATGCACGCCAGGATCGTCCCATTCGTGGCCTTCGCACTGGCCGCTTTTTTGACCCCAACCTCCTCCGCATATGCCGAAACGCTCAAGTTCCAGGCCAAACTCGACGCAGCCCAAGAGGTGCCCGCGAACGACAGCAAGGGCAAGGGAACGGCCGACCTCATGTACGACACGGCAAGCAAGAATTTAACCTGGACAATCACCTTTGACGGTCTCACCGGCCCACGCAACGGTGGCGCATTTCCACGGTCCTGCCGAACCGGGCAAGTCCGCAGGAGTCGCCCTGCCGATCGGACAGAAGCCGACCAGTCCTGTCAAGGGCAACGCCACGCTCACGGACGCGCAGGCCGCGGATCTCATGGCTGGACGCTGGTACGTCAACGTGCACACAGAAGCCAACAAAGCTGGCGAAATCCGCGGGCAAGTCACCAAGTGATCGCGCGGCATAGGGAAAGGTAGTGCCAAGGACCACGGGCTCGCTGCGCCCACGCGCGCAGCGGGCCTTTTCGTTCCAGCAGGACTAATAATGTCTCCCTAGCGGGCGCGCCGGCAGACGCCTTCGACTACACGATGTTCCCACCTTGAATAATTGGATGGCGCGGATATCGACGCCGTCCGCCAGGGTCTGCCTCAGAATAGGAATGGCGACTGGGCGAGCACAACGTGGCTCAGTCCGGACGCGAAGCCGATCTGCAAGAGGCCAGCGGGCCACGATAATCTCGTGGTCCGGTCGCTTTGATGGGATTGGTGTGAAACGCTCCGGCAATTGATCGTGGGATTTTGGATGCGCCATGGCGGCGATAGTGGCGTCGTCCATGTGAGCCAAGCTGGGGGTCTGGATGCGTCGCACACGACTTCTCTGCGCGATCGGCGTGAGCCTCTGGGCGGCCGTGGTTGCCGGCAACCAGGCGGCGCCCCCCGTAGCACTGTCCGGGGCGCTGCGGGCCCACGTGAAGGACGAGCGGTTCGGGATTGTCACGTCCATCAGGGGACTGCCGCTTGGCGTCCGCGACGGGCTGCAGACGTTGTTCGGCAGCCAGACACTCGACATCGCCGAGCCCGGAGCCGAGTTTCAGGTCACCGACGCGATCCTCAATCCGAAGCTGCCGATCCGTCGGCTGGTCGCGGCGGGGTGCTCGACCGATCACTGCCTCGTCTACTACGAGCGCGGCGGTATCGCCCACACGTGGCAGGTGGCGCTGTTTCACTGGACGCCGGCCGCGACTCGATTCGAGTGGGGCGGTACCGCGCCGGGCGGCCTGACGACAATCGACGACGTTCGGAACGCCATCCTGTCGGGAGCAATCAAGAGCGTGGCCAGGTTCTGGTGATCTCCGCGCGCGAAGCACTCGAGCGCCTTCGAACGGGAAATCGTCGCTTCGCCTCTGACACCCGAAGCGGCGACACGCTCACGAACCAGAGGCGCCGCGATGAAGTGGCGGCAGGTCAAGAACCGTTCGCCATCGTTCTCGGCTGTTCCGACTCGCGGGTGCCAGCGGAGATCGTTTTCGATCAAGGCCTTGGCGACCTGTTCGTCATCCGCGTTGCTGGAAACATCGTCGCATCATCGCAAGTCGGCAGCGTCGAGTTCGCCGCCGGGCGGTACGGCACACGGCTGGTGGTGGTTCTCGGGCATTCCCAGTGCGGGGCTGTTCTGGCAACCCTGGAAGAACTTCAGCAGCCGACAGGCTACCAGTCGGGGAACCTCCGCTCGATTGTCGACCGCGTTCGGCCATCCGTGGAACCGTTGTTGGCGACCAACCTCAGGCACGACCCGGAGGCTCTGGTGCGGCAAGCGGTTCGGGCCAACATCCGCGCCTCCGCAAATCATCTGCGACACGGATCCGAGATCCTCGAGCGGGTAATCGAGAATGAGGGGCTCCTCGTCGTCGGTGCCGAGTATTCGTTGGAAACCGGAGTCGTTGACTTCTTCGATGGTGTACCGACGGCCGGCTAACTCAAGAAGCTCGCGAAGTGCCGACCTGAAGGAAATCGGCGAATGGCAAGGCGCAGGCGGCGCGCCGGGCAAGCAGGAGGATGTGAGCGGCAAACGCGCGAGAACCGAGGCGGGCATCAAGCCCGCCTCAGTCGCTCAACACGTCGCGTCTAGAATCGGAATCCGACAACGAACGGCACGGCCTGTCCGTTCGCGTGCACGCTCTTCGCGGGCTCGGTGCCGATCGCCGGAACGTCAAACGTGGGCCCCCAGATGTAGATGTACCGTATATCGAAGTACATTTTCGCCGTCTCGCCGATCTTGAACTCAAAACCACCGCCGAAGTTCATCCCGAAGTCGGTCGAGCTGCGCGTACCCAGGATCCGGTCCACGGACACGGCTGCCGGATAGCAGACGTACCAGAACGGATCGCACACTGTGGTGTAGCCGACAGCCGGCGTGGTCACGTTGACGGTCCGATGGTAGACGCCTGGACCCACTATGCCGTAGGGCGATACTTTCGGTCCCGGCTTGCCCTTCAGAGAACGTCGAACGTGACATCATGCATGTGCGTATCAGCCGAGAATTCCTGCGGGCTGAAGACTCCGCCAACGGGACTAGGGCTGACGTTCAATACGACGGTCTTCTCCTTGCCCAAGCCGGTGTAGTTGTAGTTGGTCTTGATCCCGAACGTGGGCGTGACGTTGAGCGTCACCCCGGCCTCAAACACGCCGGCGTCGCCAGTATGTTCGCGCGCGTCGCCGGTCACCGCCGAGTACCCGCCGCCGATGTTGAAGTCCACTTTCTTGTCCTGCGCGCGTGCCGGCATCGCCACACTCAGCATCGCTATCGCCACTGCCCAAACGGTCGTTCGCATGCAATACGCCTCTTTCTTGTTCCGAGTGTGATTTCCTTTTCAACCGTTCAACCATGCAATCACATGGAGAAGTGGGGCTCCCCGAAGGCAGCCCCCTTGAACATGTGTTACTGGGACGGTGACGCCGTGATTGACACGGCTTCGGTCCACGTGACGTTCACCTGGTCTCCGACCTTCACGGTCTTCAACGCGGCTCTGTCACGCACCTTGCTACTGTAGACCCAACCGTTGGGCCCCGTGAGTGTGATAGACGGAACCTTGTCGTCGATCGCGGTGATCGTCGTGGTGATCGTCCGCTGCGAAGCTGCCGTGGCGTTCGGCCGGCTGCCACCGGGTACGGTCAAGGCTTCCGATGCCGAGTTCGTGGGCTTCTCCCCTGGATTCAGTTTACGGAAGACGATGTTGTCGTAGTACCGCGCGGTGACGGTATCGCCCACCTTGAGACCGGAGAAGCGCTTATACGCCTGCGGCACGACGACCGTGGTGTAGGTGCCGTCCGCCTTCTTGAGAGTCAGCGTCCGGCTTTGCAGTTCGATGGCTTCGACTTTGGCGGTGACAGTGACCATGTCACCAGCGACGGACTTGACCTGTCCCGCGAAGGCCACGGAAACGCTCAGCGCAAGGATGACAACGACGGAAAGGACCTTGTTCATATCACCTCTCTTCTCCGCCTGCGTGCGCACGGCGGACGACCCGAGTACCGCGTCGATGATACCAACGCTTCGCAGGGTTCGCGCGCGATGCAACGGCGCCTCTCTTCATTGCATCGCCATCGCGACCTTGACCAGAGCCACGTCGATCCTCGAATCCGGCCTCCAGCGAATGCGATTGGCCCACCCACTCTACAGCAAGGGACGCACCGAGTGCCTTGCTGTGCCTTGGCTGCCTGAGCAAGATTGTCAGACATTCACGGACATGAGAGTCGCGCTTCGCCTTCCTGGGCCTGGCAGCGCGTGGTTCAGAAAGACCAGCCCAGTGACGTCACGAGGGTCAAGTCATTGCTGCGTGCGTCCGCCGACGGCGGCCGGTTGTCGTAGCTGTCGACGAAGGAGAGGTCGATGAAGAAATCCTTGAACAGCTCCCGCCGCACCCCGGTGTTCAACTCGAGTCGAACGCGGCCGGGTGTCGTCAGATTGGGAAACACCAGGAAGTAATTGGTGACTCGCGTCTTCGGTCTGTTGAAAACGAACCATTCCACCTGGCTGCCGAGACTCAACTCCACGCTCGAGGTCGAAGGGGTCTCGTCGGTGAACAGCTCGCGACCGTACACCACGCCGCCGGAGGCAGACACGACCACGTTGTTCGACTGGTGCAAATGGTGCTCAAGTCCCGCTCCGGCCTGCGCGCGAAGACGGAGGAGCAGTTCATCGTTGCTCTGCGCCTGTCCCATCACGAACAGCCCCCAGCGCGGGCTGATGCGGCGAACGGCCTCCGCGTAAAGCGAGTTCCGGCTGCTGTCGTCCGCGCCTTCCTTTGACGTGAAAAAAGAGTCTCCGGAAACGCGCGTGTCGACGCCCTCCCGGCGGCGGATGACATTGGCGGATGCCGACCACTGGGTCGCGTTGCCGCTCGACGCGAAGCTGTATCCGACGTTCACCGAGCCGTCGAGCTGGCTCCAGAGCGAATCACCGACCGGCTTCATCGCCACGATGTCCTCAATCGCATAGGAGGCCGGTGACCCATCGTCGACCACGACGTGACCGCTGTCCGGGGCGGCGCCCAGTGTCCCGGTGGTGCGCTGGCCCCACCGAAGGTAGACCTCGAACCGCGATGGACTCGACACGCGAGCGACCTCTATCCATTCGATTGACAGCGTGCCCCAAGAGTCGGTTTTGGCCTCCAGAATGCCCCGATCGAGCTGCTTGATCTCGCACGTGACACGATCGCCGTTGACCATGACGACGACGTCGGTCTTCTGCGCCCATGCCGGTCCCGCCCCGAGCGCGAGCGTCAACAGACACATCGCGCATCGCCCTCGGTTCCAACGTTGTGTCAGGGAATTCACACGACGATCTCGGTCAGCATCCCGAAACGTGCCTGTTCCCGCGTACGCGCAGGGAACGCGCGGTTGGGCGGCCCCGCCGGCATCAACGAGGAGTGAGGTCGCGACCTGCGTCCCCGTCCGCGACCAGCCGCGGTCACGGCTCACGCATCGGGCAGATTGTCGCACTAAACGGGCCTGACGCCGACCCCAACTCAGGATCGGCCACTACTTCGCCTCGTCAGGACACGGCCGCAGACGGCAAAAAGAGAGCCCTGCACCGGTCAGACGCGTGGGATCCACTCGTGGCGTGCCGCGATCAACAGCGGCGGGCCGACGGTCAGACCGACCCCTGCTCATCACCTTTGACCACGTCAAGGCGTTGCGCGGAACGGGTCATCAAGCCCGTGCGCGACGACTTGGCTGTGCTATTACTATGGCATTGATGACGCGCCCGATACGGCTTCGCAACACCGCGTCGTTTTGTACACCGCGTCGTTCGGCGACGAGAGCTGATTGAGACTGCTCACTGTCTCCACGATCGTGTTGTTCGTCGCACGAGCCGCGGCCGCACAGCAGGTTGACCCTGTGCTCACGTCGCCGCCGAATCTCGTGCTCAACAATTACGACAGTGTGCCTGTGGGGCCGTTCGGCGGCCTCGAAGGCTCCGCGTACGTGGCCCGCGTCAGCGATCCGTCTGCGGCCTGGTACAATCCGGCGGGGCTTACGCGTCAGGATGCGGCGCAGATCAGCGGCAGCGCGGGCGTCTATCAACACACGTCGGTCTCACCCATGGGCGCGCCGAATCAGGGTGGATCGACGCAACAGGTCCCGAACGTGGTCGGCTTCACGTTTAGACCGCGCCCTGGATTCACGATCGGCGCCGCGCTGGTGACGACGAACGCGTGGGTGCAGGAGAGCGACACGGAAATCCTCAGGGCGCTCCCGACCGCGGCGCAGCGGTTCGGGTACTCGGCCGATTCGGAATTCACGCAGCGCGTGGGCTCGCTTGGCGTTGGTTACGGCGGCAACGGGCCGTGGCGATTCGGCGGCGGCTTTGCGTTCTCCCTGATGAATCTCCGGCTGGTGCAGACTGCAAGCGATCGCGTCGCCACCAGCACGGCCCTTCAGACGCTCCTCGTCACGGCCCGTGTCGGAGGGTCGGCGGTGCAGATGCGGCTGCAGGGCGGGATGCAATACGACGCAGGCCCGTGGCGCTTCGGCGCGGCAGTGCGCACTCCCGGCGCCACGATCATGAAGAGCGCCAGTGTGATGCTCGACGGTACCATCGATACCGGCGCCTCCTCGGCCGGAGCGTCGGTTTTCGATCCGGACGCCAGGCTCGAGTATCACCTTCCGTGGGAATTGCAGGGCGGGGTCGCCTACGCTGGCGAACGCGCGACCTTGGAGTTTGACGCGCAGGCATACACGCCCGTGTCGGCCCATTCGCTCATTTCGACCGATCAGCCGACGGTGCTGTACCAAGACGCGGGCAATCTCACTCCGCCGTCCGTCGTCACGCGACCGTTTCCGGGGCTGACGTCGGAGTCGGTCGGGGTCGTGAACGTGGGGCTGGGAGGGAACTACCTGGTGCTGAAAGACCGGTCGCTGCGCGTCCACGGGAGCGTGGGGAACAGCCGGTCGCCGGTCGGCGACCGAGACACAGTCTTCAACAAAGTCGATCTGCTGTCGTGGACACTGGGCGTGAGCGGGTCGCTCGGGAATTTTCGGTTTGCGGCCGGCTTCAATTCCAAGCGCGGCACCGAGAACGACGTCACGCTCAGAAATCTTCTCGACGGGCAAGAGGTGCACACGCAGACCGACGTCCGGACCGGTGGTTTCATCTACTCACTCGCCTATCAGTTCTAGCCCGGCAATAGGTCGATACGATTGACTCTCGTCCCGATCACAGTTGGAGATAGACATTGACCGTAGTCGCGCCGGCGGCTGTTGACGCCACTTCGATGAACCCGCCGGCGTAACTGACGATGTCATGCAAAATGACCAGCGAGAGCAAGATCGCGCCCGACGTCGGCGCCATCGCCGACGGCTCGAACAGGCGCCAATCCAACTCTTCGGATCCGCCGCGACCGGTGTTGGTGATCTCGATGGCGATGAAGTCGATCGGGGGAATCGGGGGATCCGCGGGCGTGCGGGGGTTCGGCGGTAGCCACGACGTTCCGGGTTGCGATCGCCACGAGGCTGCCCTCGGGCATCGCGTACCGGAAACTCAACACAAGGTTCGTCAGTCCCTGCCGAAGGCTAGCGCGATCGGTGCGGATGCTGCTGCGCTCGGCCTTCGGAACCACGTGGAGCCAGACCTGGTCGCTGACGTGGCGCCGCACGTCGTTCAGCAGCTCGTGCACATCGACCTGGTCGGGAAATACCGGAGTCATCTCGCCGATGGCCTGAAGCTGCTGCGAGAGCGTGCCAGCCGTTTCCGTGGCATTCACGATCGCGCGCAACCCGATTGACACCGAACCGGATGTCTCGACGTCTTTGAAGGAGCGCAAATGAGTCCGGATGGTGGCGACCACCTTGGCGAAATCATCCGCGAGCCCCAACGTCAACCGTCCCAGCGTCGTCAGCCTCTGCGCGAGCCGCAGCCGCAGGCGCAGGTCGTTCCGCTCGCTGACGTCCTGCGAATGGACGAGACCGTGGACCACGTCTCCGCCAATGAATCGGGCGATCGACTCGACGGACAGCCATCTCCCGTCACGATGACGGGTGCGAAGGTCAAGACGGGGCGTCGTCCCGCGTCCGGCCCGGGCACGATCGAACGCTTCCTTCATTCGGCCCGCGTCCTCCGGGTGGACGAAGTCGAACAAGCTCCGGCCGACGCGCTCCTCCATCTGGTAGCCGGTCACGCGCTCGATGGCGCCGTTCTCGAAGACGATGTCGCCGCCTTCATCGACAACGGTCATGAGCTCGAAGGCGTGCGCGACGAGCGCTCGATAGATTTCGGGATGGTCACCTTGCGGACCCACTTTCATCGTACGCACGTAGGAGGCACGCCACGTACCAAGGATGACCGGCGTGGCCGACGTCTCCAAGTGCCAGGATCGACGGTGTTTAGCCAGACAGATGCCGTTCACCCCTCGCCGACGTCGAACATGAAAGTGCCGTCCGGTCGGCAGGTGCCGATGCCGGAGAGCCACGCTGTCGGGAGCCGTTGGCACCTCGGCACTCACCACGAAGAACCGTCAGCTTGAGACCATATCAGTCGCCATCGTTTCAGGGCCCCGATGCAGCCGCTCTCTCTCGCAGGCCTTCCGTCGGCGCGATCGCGTGGGTATTCGCACGGTTCGGCAGTACTGTGTTCGGTGGCGGCACTGCGACGATTGCGATCCTCGAGCAAGAGATCGTCGAGAGACAGCACTGGCTGGATCGTCGCGAGACCCAGCTCGCGTTCGCTGTCGCTCGGCTGACGCCGGGCACGAATCTGTTGGCGTTCTGCGCCGGGGTTGGTTGGCTGATGCGGCGCAGCGCGGGTGCGGTGGTCGCGCTGGTGTCCCACTCGGCGCCGTGCTCGGTGCTGGCCGTGGCGTTGACCGCTTTCTATGCGTCGTGGACACAACACGCGCTCGCACAGCTCGCTCTTCGCGGTGCCATGGCGAGCGCCGTCGCCATCATGGTGAGCACGTGCTGGACCATCCTCCGACCGCTTCTGCGCTCCCCCGATCGAGGCCGTGTGGTCCTCCTTTTTATTGGGGCCTTCGCACTCGCCATGTGGGGAGTCTCACCGTTGCGTGTCCTCGCAGTGAGCGGCGTCCTGGGCGCGTTATGGGCTGAGTCGGGGGACGCATGAATCCGTTCGTCCTCTACTTGTTGTTGCTCAAGGCCACAATCACGTCGTTCAGTGGGTTGGCCTCGCTCTCGATCATTCGCGAGGATCTCGTCGTTCAGCGCCAGGTCCTCACGGACGATCAGCTCAAGATGGCAGTCGTCGTCTCGCGGACGACGCCCGGCCCGGTCGGCATCCATGTGGTGAGCGTCGGCTATTCGGTCGGCGGGATCAAGGGCGCGATCGCCGGTTGGCTGGCGATGTGCACACCCGCCTTCGTCGCGATTCCGCTTATCGGCTATACCGCACGCCACGTCCGTCACCCACGAATCCGCAGCATCACGCGCGCGCTGGTCGTCGCCAGCGCGGCGCTACTCCTCTCGGCTGCATGGTCGCTCGGTCAGGACACCTTGAACGGCCCACTGCCGATGGCGATCGCGATCGGTAGTCTCGGCGTGCTGCTGACCAAGCTCGACACGCTCTGGGTCGTGGTGGCGGCGAGCGTCGCCGGGCTCTTGGGGGCGTTGTGATCGGTCGGGTTTCGTCCAATCTCCAGCGCGATGGTCACACGGCAAGTGCTCCTCAAGGCGCGGCTAATCATCGCGTTGCCCTGACGTGCGCAGGCCGCCTGATCTCCTTTCGAAGTCAGTCGCACCCCACGGCGCTCAACAAGTTCAGCGTACCTCCCGGGCAAGTCACGTCACGCTAGAATTGCCCAGCGACATGCCCGTGTATCTGACTCCAGGAGTCTACGTAGAGGAGGTTTACGGTTCGACGCAGTTCCCGGACCCGGCCTGGTCACCCACAGACCGCGCGACCGCGGACGACGACACGCAGATTCTCCTCGTCGGCCCTGGGGCCGTTGCTTTCATGGGCATGACCGAGCGTGCTCCCGTGGCACGAAACGGCACGTCGCTCGCAGCCATGCCGGTCCCGGTCGAGGGATGGGAACAATATGTTGACCGCTTCGGCGGTTGTCTGGACACCGCCTATCTCCCCAGTGCAGTTCGTGGCTTCTTCGCGAACGGAGGCCGCCGCGGCTACATCGTCAGCCTCGCCGCTCTTGGGCCAGGCGCCGACCCTCCCGTGCTGTCGGTCCCGGATTTCCACGGCGATCCCGATCGACGAACCGGGATGGCGGGGCTGGCGTCATTGCACGACGTAACGGCGATCTGCGCGCCGGACCTGATGGTCTGCCTCGAGCGAGGGAACTGTCGTCGCGAGGATGTGGTGCAGATCCAAGAGGCGCTGATTGCGTTCAGCGAGCTTCGCCGTTCGTGCACAGCCCTTCTGGACACGCCGCCGGGACTGGTTCCCGATGCGGCGAATCGATGGAGACGCGAGACGGGCTTCGACCGAGCGCACGCAGCTCTGTACTACCCGTGGATTTACGCCGGAGACGATCCTGACACAGCCCTCAAAGTGCCACCGTGCGGTCATGTTGCCGGTGTGCTCATGCGCACCTACGAAACTCACGGTCCTCACGCAACCTTGGCAAACCAGGCGATCGCGGACGCGGTCGATCTGGAAACCAGAATCTCACCGGTCGAACAGGACGTCCTCAACCCCATCGGCGTGAACGTGCTGCGTATCTTCCCCGACGCGACGGTTCGTATTTGGGGAACGCGCACGTTGTCCAGCGACCCCGGTCGGCGGCTCCTTCAGGATCGCATCCTGATCCAGGCGATTGCGCGGAGCATCGAACAAGGCGCGACGTGGGCGATATTCCGGCGAGACGACGCCAGACTTCGAGAGGACATTTACCTTGCGCTCTACGGCTTTCTTCGGGAGCTCTGGCGCCGGGGCGTCCTGGTGGGGGATAGTGAGCCGCAGGCGTTCTACGTAAGACCTGCCGAGATAGAAGCCGACGACCCGTTTGTTGTGCACATCGGATTCGCGATGCATACGGCCGGCGAGTTCACCCCGCTGCGCGTGGTGATTGCGTCCGAACAGGCTCGATCGTCGAGCAGCGTCAGTGCGACGCCGCCGGCAGGATCGTCCAGCGGCGTGAGTGCGCCGCCGCGGGCTCAGGTTTCCGTTGCCGGCCCGGAGATCTTCCTATCCTACGGGCGCGAAGACTGGGATGAGTTCGTCGAAGGACTGGTTCGGATGCTGCGCGACGAAGGTTTCAACGTTTGGGTCGATCAGCATCTCCTGCGCGGCGGGGACGACTGGATGGACGCGATCAACGAAGCGCTCGCCAGGTGTCCGGTAATGGTGCTGTGCCTGTCGCCCGATGCCGTCGCATCGAAACACGTCAAGCTCGAATACCGGTACTTCTTCAACGAAGGCAAGCCGATCGTCCCGGTCCTGTGTCGACCGGCCGTCCTGCCAGCGGAGATCCGGGGTCTTCAGCACCTGCCCTATTCCGAAACCGCCAAACTGATCGCGCACTTGAAGGAGATGTCACTGTAAGCGTCAGCGCTGTCGCATCCGGTCAGGGACCTGTTGAAAGTTCTCAGCTCGTCACGAGGCCACGGCAGGGCGACAGCATGGCTCCGAGAAAACAATGAGTCGCCGTCGCCGATCCCAACTGCTTGGCCGCGCGCTAGACTTGGCCGTTGCCCCGAAGGTTTCACTTTGCAGAAGGAGACCCCCATGATCGTCATCCGCAATGTGTTCCGGTTGAAGTTTGGAAAGGCACGCGAAGCAGTCGCGCTCATGAAGGAAGGCAAGGCCATTGAAAAGCGCGTGATGTCCGGTCTCCAGTATTCCAGCCGCGTCCTCACCGATGTCACGGGCCCGTTCTACACGCTGGTCCTGGAATTGACGGTGCCCGATATCGCGACGTTTGAAAGCAACGCTCCGCGTCTCTTCGGCGACAAGGAGTGGCAGGCGAATTATCAGAAGATGACGCCACTCGTAGAGTCGGGCTACCGCGAGATTTTCAATCTCGTGGAGTAGAAACCCGAACGTCGGCGCCACATCGCCGGGGTCCTGAGCGAAAACTGGCTTCCATTGCCACGCGGCGGGCCAGACAGCCCCGGCGCCGCGCCTGCTGCGAGACTTGTTGTGCCGCCCACGGGCTGGTGAGCGGACACTACGTGCTCCCGAGCCGATTCACGGAGCGAAGTTCGGGTAAAGCCGGAACGACACCCCATTTGCTGGGTCTAAGTGGCCTGTCCGTGTCAGTTGTGCAGCGGATTTCGGAGCGCGGCGCCCGGACGAGCGCGGGTGCCGCGCCGGGGACCCCGGATGGCAAGGCGTGACGACCGAGGATACCGGGAGTATCTGAGGGAGGAGCAACGCAGCCAGCCGGGATGCCCCGCCCGAAAGGCGCTGTACAAATGACGCGGACAGGCCACTAGAACACTCGAATCGCGGCCGGCTCGCGTGCACCCGACGCCTGATCGGGCCTGCGAAACGCCCGGCGGCCCAGCGTCGTATGAACAACTGAGCCTGATGGAGCGTCCGAACCGAAAGACGATGATTCGGCTTGTTGGGGACCGCCCATCGGTCGCGTCAAATGGGAGCTCATTGATGATGGACGCGGAAGCGCTGGAAAAACTCGAAATGTTTGCCCTGGGACATGGTCTTTGCGAGGAACAGGCGATCAGCACCGAGTTTGTCGAGGACCATGACTCGGGCGGAATCCACGTGATCAAGCGCTGTCAGGCCTGTAATGCACGGGTTCTGGCTACCGTGACGAAGCGCGCCGCGAAGGTGCTGCTGCGTCAGTGAGAGGCGCCGAGCCCGAAGGCACGCGGAACCTCAAGCTCGGCCATGAGGACGCCAGACCGGAACACGCGGCGGACCGCAAGGCGCGCCGAGAGCGGGTCTCCTGACGCTATTTCTTGACGTATCTCGTTAACGTGCGCGGCCCGACTTCTGCCCCGTAGAGATTGCCCTCCGCGTCGACCACGACACCCTCTGCAGCGCTGGTGATGCTGGCCTTCTCTACGGGATCCGGAATGAAGGACTTCACCGAGCCGTCCCTGGCGCTGCCGATCCTGATGCCCCGCTTCCACCCGTCCGTGGTCCGGGGTTCGGCGTCGGAGGCGGAATCGGCGACATAGATGGTGTCGTTCTTGTCGATGTAGATGCCGCTCGGCCGGCCGAACTGTCTGAACTCGTTCAGGAATTTTCCGTCCTGATCGAAAATCTGAATCCGCGTATTGTAACGATCTCCAATGAACAGCCGGCCCCTGGAGTCCATCGCCAGCGCGTGCGGGACGTCGAACTCACCAGGTCCGGTTCCCGGCTTACCCCAGCTCTTGATGAACTTCCCGTCCTTGGAGAATTTCAGGACGCGATTGTTGCCCGCCCCATGTCCCTCGGACACGAAAATATCGCCGCTTGGCGCCACCAGCACGTCGTTCGGCTGATAGAAGTAGTCGGGGGCGACAGCGCCGCCCGGCTTGCCAAGCGTCATCAGCAGCTTGCCGTCCGGGCCGAATTTGAAGACCTGATGGCCTTTGGTCGCTCCCGGCGCCGGCCCAATCGGGGCGCCGGGGCCGGCCGCGCCGGGCAGCCGGGGTCCCGTTGTCCTGACCGTCGGTGACCCAGACGTTGCCTTCTCGATCCGAAAAGATGCCATGCGGGACGATCAGTAGTCCCGCGCCAAAGCTCGTCACGAGCCTTCCCGATGCGTCGAACTTCATGATCGGCGCCAGAGGCGACATCTGACCGGTCGCTCGATCGAGGCAGCTGTTCTGGCCGCATCGCTCGGCCACCCAGATGGACTTGCCGTCCTTGTCGATGTCGACGGCGCTGGTCGAACCCCACGTTCTCCCGTCGGGTAGCTTTGCCCAGTCTTTGATCGTCTGATACGGGTTGGGTAAGGAGTTCACCGGCGTCGTCGGCGCCTGGCCACGCGCCAACCCTCCAGCGACGGCAATCCCGGCGGCCATGGTGACGAAGAATCTCATGCTCATCGTTCGCCTCTCTTCAGGATCGGTTGATACCTGGATATTATGCGCCACACGGACAGTCAATCAGGAGCGTGACGCCTCGGCCGGGCGGTCAGCGACGAGTGGCGAAGCAGTGGGGGAGTGGGACAGGTGTGGCCGGCGGGGATCATCCGCGAGGGGTGTCAGACGCCTGGGCTTGACGGCCGTTCGTTTCAGGAGCCACGCTGACGAGAGCGAGTTGGATATTCATGGACCCTGAAATGACCCGCGTTCGACTGCATTGGGCGAATGGCCGCGTGACCGAGTTGAGCGCCGCCTCGAGGGCCACAATCATTCGCCTCCCCACCGCCGAAGGTATGCGATCGTTCCGGGCGACCGAGGACATCGATGACGACGGGTTCGATGTCTTCGTGGAGGAGATCGAGCTACCTCCGGTCGCCGACTAGCGATAACACACTTAGCTGCGACCTGGCCGAGCAGGCGTTCCGCTCCAGCTAACGTCTCCAGTGGTATTGACCGACACACGAAAGGAATGAACTGGCTCGCCGGCGGTGTCCTCTATTCGATGGCCTACCTCGCCGCGGGTGCGTACTTGCGCGGAAACGTGCAGGCCTTGCTGTGGCTGCGCATCATTGCACTGCTTGTCCCACCGTTGACGGGAGTCCTCGTCATTGCGCTGCGTCGCCGTGACTGGACGGGGTGCCAGTGGCTGTTCTGGGCAACGGTCGCGCTCGGTCTGTCGATGACCGCCATCGGCATCGTCGGATGGACCGTCGACGAAGTGCTGCTCGGGCGTGAGACGTCCTGGCTCGGGTGGTACACGGTGTTTGCGCTGTTCGGGGCCGTCGCTCCGCTGTTTGCGCTGCTCGCGCAGCCGCACCGCGGGGCGAGAGAATCGATCACGGCCAGCACCGCTGTCGACATTGCCGGCATCGCGGTGATCACGGGATTTCTGTATTCCCACTTTGTGGTCGGGTCCGACTTGGCGCCGTTGACGTCCCAAAAGCCGTCCGTGCCGCTCGTCTTGTTACAGGAGTTCCAGCAGTTTCTGGTGTGCGCGGCCCTCACGGTCGCAGCGTTGGCGGCCCGTGGCACGACCTGGGGGGCGACCTACCGGCCGTCTGGCAACCGGGTTGATCGTCAGCTTCGCGATCCTGACCATCAGCGACTGGGGAATTCTGCAGGGCCTGTACTCGTCCGGCGGCGTATACGACGTGATGTGGATCCTGCCGTTTGCGTTCTTTGCGTGGGCAGCGGCGTCCGCGCCGGGTTCCGCCGAGGCGGATTACACCATCGACGGCTCCCACGGTCACCCCGTCACCTCCCTGGGTGGTCTTTGGCGCTCTTGGCGCCCTCCCGCTTGTCGATTTCGGCCTCCGGCGCGTCGTGCCCATCGCGGCGTCCCTGGAGGGGTTTCGCGACGTGTCGATGGTCATCACGATATTTTCGGTGCTTCCGCTGCTGATCGCACGGTTGGCGGTCGAAAACTCCGGCGCACGGCAGGCAGACCATCGGCGTCTGCTGTTGGCCGCGGCCACAGAGCACGCCGATGACCTGATCTCGATCATGACGCCAACCGGTCAGATCGAGTATGCCAACAGCGCGTTCTGTCACGCGCTCGGGATGGGATCGCAAGGAGGTCAGTCTCCGGCCGGCCACCGAGTTCCTTGCCGAAGAGTCGCGCTCGCAGCTGGACGCGATCCGGACCGCGGCACCGACAGCGCAGGCGTGGCACGGTACGCTGGTGCGCCGACGCAAGGACGAATCAACATTCCTTTCATCAGGCAGTGTCATCGCCCTGACCGACGCTGCAGGAGTGGTGACGAACTTCGTTGCCGTCGAACGGGACACGACGCACGAGACCCAGCTTCGGGACCAGCTGATTCACAGCGAGCGGCTCGCCGCTGTCGGGCAACTCGTCTCCGGCGTGGCCCACGAGCTGAACAACCCATTGCAGTCGATCGTGGGCTACACCGAACTGCTGATCGCCGTCGAACCCGCGCAGAGATGTGCGAGGGGATCTCGAAGAGATCCGCTTCGCCGCCCATCGT
Source organism: uncultured Acidobacteriota bacterium (assembly GCA_963745495.1). Lineage (GTDB taxonomy): Bacteria > Acidobacteriota > Vicinamibacteria > Vicinamibacterales > CAVVIG01 > CAVUXJ01. The sequence continues at coordinate 250,571 of CAVUXJ010000003.1, read as the reverse complement.
GCCGCCAAGATCGTGCGGAATCTGCTCGCCTTCGTCCGCCGCTCATCGGCAGAACGCACCGCCGAGAATCTCAATGCCATCGTCCTCTCGCACGGTTGCGCTCAGGCAATACGAGCTGGCGACGACGGGTCTTGAGCTGGAGGAGAGCTACGGCGAGGATCTGCCGCCGGTGATGGTGAATCGCGAAGAGATTCAGCAGATCCTCTTGAACGTCATGCTCAATGCCGAGCAGGCCATGCGCAGCGCCGGCCGGCGCGGCCGTTTGTCGATACGCACCCTGCGAGCGGGGACGTCCCACGTGGCCGTCGAAGTCCAGGACGATGGCCCAGGTGTGCCACAGGCGCTCGCCGGACAGATCTTCGAACCGTTCTTCACGACCAAGAACGTCGGCGAGGGCACCGGCCTTGGGTTGTCGCTCGCCATCGGCATCGCAGAAGCGCACGGCGGCTCATTGGCGCTGATTCCGGTATCGTCCGGCGCCTGTTTTCGATTGACGCTGCCGACGACGACGATGCCCGCTGCGGTCGGAACGCCGGCGTTGTTGGAGGTTGGATTGCAAGCGCCGAACCGCAGCGTGCGCCGCCTCCTCGGTGACGGTCGACCGCCCGACGGCCTGCGATCCCGCTCGAGTCCAGCCGCGTTCGCTCTGCGTCGCCCGTCGGTGCGGACTTCGACGCACCTTCGTGTCGGCAGCGGAGGAGCCTAAGTGGTCGTCCGGGAAACCTCGTTGAAAGGCACACCTGGTGCGCCGACCCCGCACGCGCAGACGCGGCGTCGTGCGCTCAGAGTGGGTAGGGCCGGCCGGGTTTCACATACTGGCTATCGCGTCGCGGGCTGCGATCGCGGTATCGACCGGGCCGGAACGACGCCGCGCTGAGCTCGATCAAGCGGTGCACATAAGCAAATGCCAGGGGTATTTCCCAAGAGGACCACACTGGCGAAGTAGTAACAAACGGCGGAGATCGCGAATGCGATCCAGAAACTGTTGAGTGTGAGGAACATCGCCACTGCGACAAACATCAACATGCCGGCGTCGCATGCGGCGGCCGCCCAACGGTGGCGCAGGTCCGCGACAACCTTCCCGCGTGCAAACGTGGACTGGTTCGAGGCGATCTTCACCTTGATGAGGAGAGCCGGCTTTGGGCTCTTGGGAGTCTGGCTTGCGGTCGCTGGGGAGCCCAATGGTCGCTCTGAGCACATTGACGCGCAGAGGCGGGAAATGGCTTCGAAACGAACGACAGCAAGCGCGAGCTTGGTGCCGCAGCCAAACGGTCGACTCGGACACTTGCAACAGCCGAGCGGAGCGAGCCCACGATCGGGGGATTCCACGCGTCACGATATCCGACGGCCGCCTTCCATAGAACGCCAAGCCGCGTCGGGGGTCGCTGCCTTGCAGACGGGGCGGCGGCGCGTGCCGCAAGGATGGACGCGGGGCTGACGACCTCGCCAGGGTCGGGAAACTGTTCAAGGAACTCAGTGAGGACGGAATCAGGGTCGAGGCCAATGGCATGCGCGTACGCACGAACAAAGGAACGACGGAAGATTCCCGAGGGCCAATGCGAGACATCATCGCTTTCCAGCCCTTCGAGGAGGGAAAGTCCAATCTTCGTATCGCGGGCAATAGCGGGGAGCGCAATCCGCCGTTGTTCACGTACTTGACGCAGTCGACTGCCGAGCTTGTCAGGCATGTCACACCTCACTGACGAGATCTCCGTCGCCACGCGTTAGAATCCTCCTCCATGAACGGGGACGCCCGTTCCCCTTACGATCGGCCACCTCGGCAATAAACCGTCGTGCGACCAGCGAGTCGGGGCCTGTCGCAAGGGACAGACGCTCCAAATTAGCGTATCGGATGACGGCGTAAATAGGAATATGTCCGGGAATACCGGTCGGAGCGCCGGGCGAATCGTTCGAGATCGTCGGCCCAACAAGGCTCCATCACTGCGTATACATCGTGTACCTTCGCAATCCGCGCGGCGACGGCAAGGCGGGCTACTACGTTGGCATGACCGGGCTGACCCCCGAACAGCGTTTCGCGAACCACAAGGCGGGGACGAAAGCCGCCAGGGTCGTCAGGCGTTTCGGTGTACGGCTGGTGCCGAAGCTCTACGCGCACCTGAATCCGATGACCTACATAGACGCCCTGGCGATGGAGAAGGAGCTTGCCGCGGAATTGCGAAAGAGAGGATTTCAGGTGTTCGGAGGCACCTGACGAGAGGTGCCCGCTCGTCGAGTGACTCGCAGGGAAAATGCCGGCGGCCCCCAGCCTGGCGCCCGTTCCGCAGGAAGAGCGGCCCACGCCCACGAATTACGTTCCTGATTCCGCACGGACCCTTCTGTGCCCGGCGCGGTGTGACGTCCCCATTTCAGCCGCGCAAGCTATTGAGTATGCAGTGGTTGCGAACTCCGTTCCAGCCGCGTACGGGCTGGCAGGCTCCTTGCGCGTCAAGGGGTGAAGCGTGCTCGGAAATCCGAGGAGAAGGTCCCATGATTCGTCTTGCTGCGGCCGTCGCCGTTGCCGTGTGCCTGAGCCCGGCGTGGCTGTGCGCGCAAACCACCGTGCTGACGGTGAGCGCCGCATCGGCTGACGTCTACAAGTCTCCGAGCACAGGCAGTCCGGTCATCGCCCACGCACCACGCGGCACCGTCCTCGCCGTCACGCGCGAGCTCGGGAGCTGGGTGAAGGTGTCGTGGCCCGGCGCCGAGGATGTGGGCTACGTGCACATGAGCATGGGATCGCTTGGACGTCGATTCCCAATGGAGCCGGGCGAGCCGGCGGGATTGCCATCGGCGCCGCCCTCGCCCGAACCCGCGTCGATCACGCCGGTCGCCGTTGCCGCTGCGGCAGCCCGCAGCCGCCTGCGCCCATGCGTCCGGTGTTCGTCACGCCGGCCACTCACCTTATCGGCCTGGGCGGCCGGGTGGGGGGCTCGACCTTCGGCTTCGGAGCGACCGCGCGAGCCTGGAGCCGCGGTCGATTCGGCGCGCAGCTCGAAATGTCGCGCTCCGCGCTCACTGGCGTCGCGGTGCCGGGACGCGTGAGTTCGATTCAGTTCGAGCCGAGCTTGCTCTACCGGCTGCCGGACCACGTGGCCGACTACCTGTGGGTTCGACCGTATCTTGGGTCTGGGGTCAGCCTTCGTCGGCAGACGCTGAGCCACGCGATCCCGGGCGCCGGATCCTCGGTGTCGGAGCAGACCTTCGGTCTCCAGGCGTTCGGCGGGGGCGAATTGACGTTTGCCGCCGTGCCGCGATTCGCGCTGAGCGTTGACCTCGGGTATCACTGGGTCCGGACATCGTTTGGGAGCGCCGACCTCGGAGGGCCTGGCGTCTCCCTGTCGGGACACTGGTACGTGAAGTAGCCACGCTGCCGCGCTCTCAGCCCTGGTTCGCGCTTTTCAGCCAACGGGTGAGATCTCGATCAACGACATTTCCACCCTCCCGTGAAAATATCCTCCGTCAGCGATGGCCAGACGAGGCGCCTTGATGTCGCCAGTCACCGAACCGGTGGCTTCGATTTCGACAACCTCGCTGGCCGTGACATTGCCGACGACCGCGCCATTGACAACGACCGCTTTGGCGGAAATATCCGCGATGATTTCGGCGTGGGGGCCAATCGTGAGCGTGTGGTCGGACAGTTTGACGTTTCCTTGCATCTGTCCGCAGAAGGTGAGGTCTTCCGCTCCACTCAACTCACCCTTGAAGACAACCGAGTCGCCAAAGTTCATCACGAGTTTTTCTGGCAGTGCGCTGCCATTCGGCGGCGGCATCTCGAAGTTCCGATCCCGTTGAGGCCCGGAGGCGTGCGGCAGACTGCTCTCGTTTCCACATGCGTGAGCTCCCTTCAGCAAGACAGCGATCCAAAGACATCGACGCGATCGTGAGCACCGCTTGTTCGGCTCCTGCCGAAGGCGACCCCGCGCGAGTGACGGAGGCAGGATCGGTCAGAGTGAGGCGGTGGTTCTTGCTGTGGCACGTGCCAGCCCTCCGTTGTCACCGCGCTGATCATGCTCCGGGATGAGCACCTGTCGGCTGGCGAATCTGGCGACAATAGACGCTTTGTGATGCGGGCGTCTGTTCAATTGTGCACAGCGGCGTGCAATATCTTGGCGGACGAGGTGAGCCACCTCGGCACGCGGAGGTCCCCGGCCACCGCCGATCAGCAATCGTCCTACACTGCCGGCCCGAAGAGGGACGGGACGGCGTGCCGGTCCTTCGGATCGCGGCGATCCTTCGGCTAGAATGGAGCGCTACTCCGATGCTTCTGCGACCGGCGGCCGCGGGGCCAACGCTTGGAGCCTGCAGGACTCTTGCGGAGGAGATGACACCATGACAGCCCTTGACACTCTTGTTGAACTCCGTAAGACCTACCCCACGCCGATGTCGAACAGCCAACTGGGCGAACTGCTGAACGCGGTCGCCTGGAAGCATCGGGCGGAAGGCTACGGGCTGCTGGCTAAACCGAACGGTGCCCACTGCTTACAACCTCAGACCGGCACCCCGATCGCCCGCGACATTCTGGCATCCTCAGCCGGGAAGCATTTCGATGTGTTGGTCGACGCGGAGGGCGCCGCGAAGCCGGTGTGGCAGGACAAGGGTCAGTATCAGTCGTCGCGGTTCGTGGCGCCGGTGGACATCACGGTCCCGCTCCCACAGCCGCTCATCCCGCCGACCCAGCCGCCGACAACGGCGGCCGTCACGCAATCCTATCCAGACGAGGAGACCTGGTGGGCCGCGCTGTTCGAGGAGATCGAGCGACTGTACGCCCTGGCGGATCACCCGCACGACGTCGGGACGTTCAAGTGGTCGACACGAACGGCCTACGACATCGGCACGGGTATGGACAAGGAAAAGGCGAAGGCCAAGCATCTGGCCGAGCTGCGCTCGGCCCTGGGGTTGGGCGCCTCAACATGACGGGCGCCGCTACAGCGTTTTCAAGTACGCCAGCAACGCTCCGACCCGTGAACCCAGGAGTCGCGTTTCGATCTCTTTCCGATCGGCGATCGGATCGAGGCCGGTCGTATCGGGGCACAGATCGGCGCCATAGGTGTGTCCGGTGTTGGCTTTGCCCGGAACGGTCGTGTCGTACTCCTTGATCAGGATCGTGTCGTCGGGCCCGTATCGGGCCTTTGGTCTGTCCGACCATTCGAAGCCGACCAGCGCTTCGTCGTAGTACAGATTCCCGCGGAGGAATCGACGCGGGCGCGTGGCCGAGCACACCAGTTGGCCCAGCGTGGGGACCGATCCGTTGTGCAGGTACGGCGCCTGGGCCCAGATGCCGCGCAGCATGTCCGCCTTGTAGCCGTTCGTGCCCTCCGCCACGCGCCGGGGCGTATCGCGGAAGTACTCGTCGAGCCGCGCCTGCCAGTCACCCTTCGGCATGCACCAGTCGGCGCCCGGTTGTCCCTGGTTGTTCAGGCCGTAGATGCTGCAGGCCTCCATCACCAGCGCGGCCAGTCCGTAGCGGGACACGCTGGTGTTCACCATCGTCCGATTCGGATCGACGCCGAGCGTCGAGGCCGGGTAGATCGTCTGGTTGCGCGGCGTGTGGCACGCCGCGCAGTTCGCCTTGAACAGCGCCTTGCCCTCACGCGCCCGCGTCAGGTCGACGCTGCCGAAGGGATACGGCGGCGGCGGCAGATTGTCGATGAAGGGGTTCAGCGGCTCGTGGATTCGCACGTTGACCATGCGCGGGTCGCCCGTTGCCGACGCGCCGGAGGCCAGCGTGCGCGACGAGGCGCCTTGATTGCCGTCCCAGTTGGCGTGGTAGCGCTCGATCGCCCAGTTGACGCTCTTGATGTCGATGGGCGCCGGAACCGGCGGCGCCCACGCGGGAATGTTCTTGAAGATCCGGTCGGCGGCGGCCTTGGCGTCCGTGACTCGATCGGTCATGCCCGGAACGTCGACGGGCAAGCCGTTCGCCTTCGAGAACCCCGTGAAGAACGGACTGTCCGGATTGTCTCGCCGCACGAATTCCAGAAAGCTGTTGTCTCGACGACGCGTGTGGATCGCGACCAGGCCCGAGGCGACGCCGAAGGCATCCATCTGACCGGGACGGTCCTCGAACACGTCGGGGAGCGGCCGCTTGTAGGCATTGTTCCTGGCCACGACGTGGTAGATGAAGTGCGTCTTCACGCCGACGGCGATGAGATCCTGCATGACGCTCGGGAACTCGTCGGCAACCGCCAGGGTCTGAATCTTTCCGCGGGCGATTTGCGCCGGGGAGGAGCCGTACAGCGTTTCCGGCCGCAGACGCGCCTTGTCCAGCATCTCGGTGTACAGGGCGCGGACGGCGCTCGTATTGGGCTTGATGCTCGGCGGGGTTCACCGGAGTCGTGGACGCGGGGTCGAAGCCGGACTCGACCAGCGCCGCGCCGGTGAGCATCAGCAGCTTCGAGTAGTACTGCGCTTCGATCTCCGTGTTGGGCATGCCGGGAAGGAACTTCATCTTTCCTGACACCATCACGCGGCCGACATGGCAGGCCGCGCACGAAAGGAACACACGATCCATGCGCGCCGGGGCTCCCGAAACCCGGCCGGTCGCGTTCCCAGTTCTCCTCCTTGTCTGCCGTTCGCAGCTTGGCGATCAGCAGGCTGGTGTTCTGAAAGACGCGTCGCGCCAGCAGCCGCGCATCGGCGGCCGTCCTCTGCGGCGGCGGACAACGGCTCGAACGAGCGCGGGTTCTCGAACGCAAATCCGAACGGCAGCGGCGACTGGCGCTGGCCGGCCGGGCGTGCCACGCCGTCCACGTAGTCGGACGGGTCGGGTCCGACGCCGATGTGATCGAGCGTCCACGCGGTTGCAGGCGTTCCCGATCCGCCGGCACGATCGCCTCGTGCTTCCAGATTCGAGCGATGGCGCGCAGCGTCGGGTTCGCATGGTTCGGATCGAGATCGAGAATCGTCTTGAGCAGCACGAACGGCACGCCATTGAATCCGACGGGGTTGTCCCGGAACCAGCTCCAGGCCAGCCGGGGATTCTGCCCGCTGCGGAAACCGTATTTCTCGGCGCGGACCGGATCGGCGTCGTCGAGATATCCCTCAATGGCCCGCTCGCGTTTCGCAATCTCCGCCGCCCAGTCGGTGACCGGCTGCCCATCGACCCAGGACACGATCTCCGCGCTCGTGTCGTCCTTCAGAGGACCCACGAGCCCTCCGTTGGCTGTGCTGGCCGTGGCCGGGTATTCCCGACTTTCATTTGCGGGTCCGCTGGCGGCATCCGCACACCGCGAGAGCAGCCGCCAGGGCGACGGACACGAGTCTGGGATTCTTGGGGATCGACATGCCATCACCTCGGTGTCGGACGTGGGCAGCCCGCCGGCGCTCGATTCTCACCGCTCGACTCGAGGAGCCGATCGAGCGGGGCACCCTCAGATCGCCGATGCGCCAGGGTCCGAGGGCGCCGGTGCGTGTGTAGGACAGGCAACGACGTACCCGGCCAGGGAGGATCTCGGAAAAGCCGGCGCAACGCATTCATGGACACTTGTCATGGGTACCGGTCAAAACGTCGAGAAAGCGTGAGCTTACTGCGTGCTCGTCGACCGGCAAAGCCACGATCTTCGAGAGCGCTGGCGCCGCGGATTTCCCGTGTGTTCAAAACAGCACAGACGCTCGACTGCAGTGGTCCGCTACGCTCGTCGGGCTTTCGACATGTCCCGAGCCGCTCGTAAAACTACTGAGGTCTGCCGTGCCCGCAAACGACCACGATATGCCGCGCCAGGGGGAGGCCATCAAGCCCCGGCGCACACTGACGATCGGGGTTGACTCGAAGATGCCGAGGTCGATTGCGGAACTGCGCCTGTGGGTCCACGAACACTTCCATCTCCGGGGCCCCGAAGAAGTCGATTTGCTGATTGCCTGCGAAAGCGGTCATCGCGCGACAGCGCGACAGGGTCAAGGATGCGAAGCTGAAAGCGCTTCACACGCAATCCAAGAGCTTCATCGAGAAGGTGACCAGGTTGCAGCGTCAACTCTCCACGACCGGCGACAAGGAGATGGCCGAATCCTTCGAAGACGTGCTGTCCGAGCTGACCGATCAATCGCGCCGCAATCCCAAGACCACGCTCCTGCATTTCCCGTGGTTCATGGAGGGACTCGAACGGTTTCTGGGGTTCGAACGGCGCCATCAGTGGTGCGCGGTCGGCCTGGTCGACATCGCGAACTTCAAATGGTACAACGACACGATCGGCCATCTCGTGGGCGATCGAATCATCGAGCGTGTTGCCCGCATTCTCGCCGAGCAGATTCGATCCGATGATCTGCTGACCGGGGAATGCCAGACACCTGACGAGCCGGGGCGACCAGGATCTGCACGCGCGCTTCGGGGGCGACGAATTCTGCTTCCTGATTCCGGACGTCTTCAGCTTCAACGAAGCCTGCGGCATCGCCCAGCGATTCAAGAGCGTCGTCGAACGCCATGACTGGGCCGCCGAGCACGAGGCGCTCGCCGACACACCCCGTGTTCGTGAATGTCGGGATGGTGTGTGTGCAGCTGGGGCCGCTTCCCAAGCGGCAATTGTACGCCGGACAATTCGCCGCTGAGCTCGTACAGCGGGCCGACCAACTGATGGCCGCCGTCAAGAACGAAGACGACCCCGACCGTGCGCGCGCTCGCCTTGCGGGTCCACAACGGGGAACTGATCGAGCTGTTCGGCTGGGAGAGCGCCGCGCGTGCGGAAGACCCGGCCGAGCCGCACCCGCATCGGCCTCCGCCGTGCAACTGCCGTCTCGATTCCCGTGGAATCCCATCGTGGACACCAAGCCGAGACCGACGCCGGCCTGACGATCTCCCGCGATCGGCCGCCTGGCAGTCGAGGCTCGGCTGAACGGCCCGCCGGCCTCGAGTGCATGGAACTTCCGCCGCCGGACGCGGTTCCTGGGGTAAACTGTCGCCGCCAGGCGTGCGCGACACGAGGAGGCGGTGATGTCGAAGAAGCGGTCCGTGGATCGGCGCGACTTCCTGAAGCACGCTGCGGTCACGGGGGCAGCGGCGATGATTCCGGGCTCAGTGGCCGCCGCGCAGGCGCCTTCGCCGCCCCAGCCGGCGCGGCCCAGGGGCAGCGCCCGGCTCCAGCCCTGGCGCCCACCCCGCCACGGGAAGTCGATCCGTCCGGCCACGTCGAGGTCCTGACGACCGACCGGCCCGGCGGCGACTTCATGGTCGACGTCATCAAGAGCCTCAACTTCGAGTACATCGCGTCCAATCCGGGCTCGAGCTTTCGCGGCCTCCACGAGTCGATCATCAACTACGGCGGCAATCAGACGCCGGAATTCCTCACGTGCTGCCACGAGGAGTCGTCGGTCGCGATGGCCCACGGCTACTTCAAGGCGGAGGGCAAGCCGATGGCCGTGCTCTGCCACGGCACGGTCGGCATGCAGCACGCGGCGATGGCGATCTACAACGCGTACTGCGACCGCGTTCCCGTCTACATCATGGCCGGCAACACGCTCGATGCGACGCAGCGCCGGCCAGGCGTCGAGTGGGCGCACAGCGTGCAGGACGCGGCGGCGATGGTCCGCGACTTCATCAAGTGGGACGATCAGCCGGTCTCGCTGCCGCACTTTGCCGAATCGGCCGTGCGCGCCTACAAGATTGCGATGACACCGCCCATGATGCCCGTGCTGGTGGTCATCGACGGGGGACTGCAGGAAGATCCGATCGCGCCGGAGATCAGCTCGCGTCTTCGCATCCCGAAGCTCACGGTCGCGACACCGCCTCAAGGCGATTCCGGCGCGGTCACCGAAGCCGCCCGGCTGCTCGTCAACGCGCAGAACCCGCTGATTGTTGCCGACCGCGCCGCGCGCACGCCCGCGGGGCTCGCGCGCCTCATCGAGCTGGCCGAGACGCTGCAGGCGCCGGTTGTCGATCAGGGCGGGCGCATGAATTTTCCCTCGCGGCATCCGCTCAATCAGAGCGCCAGCGCACGGCAGCTGGTCACCGGCGCCGACGTCATCCTCGGCCTCGAGCTGACCGATTTCTGGGGCACCGTCGACGCCGTCCGCGACTCGCTCGTTCGAACGTCGCGATCGCTGATCAAGCCAGGGACGAAGCTCATCAGCATCACCGCGACGCGATCTCTTCACGAAAGGCAACTACCAGGACTTCCAGCGGTATCCGGAGGTCGACCTTGCGATGGCGGCTGATGCGGAAGCGACGCTGCCGGCGCTCATCGAGGCGTGCAAGCGTCTGATCACCGCCGATCGCCGGCGGACATTCCAGGAGCGCGGCAGTCGTCTGGCCGACGCGCACGCGGCCGCGCTCGACCGCGCGCGCACCGAGGCGACGTACGCCTGGAACGCCACGCCGATCAGCACGGCCCGGTTGACGGCCGAGTTGTGGGCGCAGATCAAGAACGAGGACTGGGCCCTGGTCTCGGAAAGCGGCAACAGCAGCGGCTGGGCGATGCGGCTGTGGAGCTTCGACAAGCACTATCAGTTCCTCGGCGACTCGGGGGGCGCCGGCGTCGGCTACGGCGCTCCCGCGGCGGTCGGCGCCGCGCTCGCGAACAAGAAGCACGGACGGCTATCGGTCAATATTCAGGGCGACGGCGACTTCCTGTATGCACCGGGTGTCTGGTGGACGGCGGCACATCACCAGATTCCGCTGCTCTCGGTCATGCACAACAACCGGGCCTACCATCAGGAAGTCATGCACATTCAGCGCATGGGCAATCGCCACAACCGAGGCGTCACGAAGGCGCACATCGGCACGACGATCGACAATCCGAACGTCGACTTCGCGAAAATCGCGCAAGGCATGGGCGTCCACGCGCAGGGACCGATCACGAACCCCGCCGATCTCGGGCCCGCCATCAAACGCGCGCTGGACGTGGTCAAACGCGGCGAGCCGTCGCTGGTCGACGTCGTCACGCAGCCGCGGTAGGGGGCAGGGGAATGAAGCGCTTTGCACTCCTCACGCTTGTCGTGATTGTCACGGTGACGCTCGGCACGGGTGCTGGCGCAGTCACGGTCGCAGGTTCAGGCCAACGCCGCGTCGGCTCCCCAGGAACAGACAGCGCCGCCCCCGGCTCAGCCGCCTTCGGCGACCGAGGGTCAAACGGCGCCGGCGCCGGCAGCGACCGCGGCCCCAGCCGGCAACGCGGAAACCGGCCGGAAGCTGTTCGTAAGCGACGGCTGCTATCAGTGCCACGGCTATGAGGCACAGGGATCGACCGCAACCGGCCCGAGGCTCGGGCCCCGTCCGATCTCATTCGCGGCTTTCTCCAGGTACGTCCGGCAGCCGACCGGCCAGATGCCGCCGTACACGAGCCAGGATCGTGCCGGATACCGACCTGGCGCACATCTATGCGTTTCTGCGGGCGCTGCCGGAACCGCCCGCGGTGCAGAGCATCCCGTTGCTGAAATAGAGGAAATGCGAAATGCTGAATGTTGAATGCTAAATTCGCATTTGGCAGTTAGCACTTAGCATTTCGGAATCGCCTTCACAGTTCCTCAATCCCTCTCTTGATGCCGTCGATGAACGTGTCGATGTTCTTCGTGGCCATTCTGTCCAGGAGGCCCTGGGAGCCGAATGCCGCCATCTTTCCGGCAACGTTCACCTCGCCGCGCCACTTCACGAGGGTCTCTCCACTCTCCGACGTCTCGAGCGTGAAGCTCGTCACCATGTCCACCACGCTGGCCAACCCGGTGCCCTTGCCGGTCACGGTGGTGCTGATCGGCGGCTGGCGATCCGTGATCGCCAGCTTCATGATCATCAGTCCCTTGATGTGCGAGATGCCGACCCTCGCCTTCACCGTGAAGTGGTCGCCGTCTTCTATCTGAACGTCTTTGACATCCGGCATGTGGCGGCTCACGCTGTGTGGATCGGTCAAGAAGGCGTACACCTCTTCTCTGGGTCGCCTTGACGCTGAATTGCCCTTCCAGATGCATCCTCGTCCCCTCGTCACCTCGACATCGCTCGATCCGCTTGCGGGTCTTTACGGCTGCAGGGTCTTGACCTCGTGTCCACGCGCCCTGTCCATGGCGGCCGTGAAGGCCCGTCTGAAGAGGACTCCGGCGAGATGACGTTTGTAGTCAACCGTGCCTCTTGCATCCTCGAAGGGTTGGGCCTCGTCCCGAACGCAGGCGTTCAGCCTCGCCGAGAAGGTCCGCAGTCGGCGTCTTGCCGTGCAGGAGCTCCTCGACCGCCCGCGCCCGTCTGGGAGCGGCTCCGAGCGCGCCCAGGCTCACGGCGACTTTTCCGCAGCGCTCTCCTTCGGACAGCTCGAGCTGGACGGCCACGCTGGCAACCGCAAAGTCACCGGCCCTTCGCTCGAATTTCACATACGCGCCGCCGCACGGTCGTCGCGAGCAGCGGAACGGAGACTTCCGTCACCATCTCTGCGGATCCAAGCTGCGTGGTATACGCATCGACGATGAACTCGGTCAGAGGAACGCGGCGGACTCCCTGAAGACCCGTGATCGTGACCTCGGTGTCCAGCGCCAGCAGAGCCGTGGGCCAGTCTCCCGCCGGATCCGCGTGGGCCAGGCTTCCTCCCAAGGTCCCGCGATTGCGAACCTGGACATCCGCGGTCACGTTTGCCGCATCCGTCATGATCGGCAGGTGTTCCCGCACGAGCGGCGATTCGGCGATCTCGGCATGCCTGCAGAGGGCCCCGAAAACGAAGCCGTCGCCAGAATACCTGAATCCGGTCAGCGAGCTCACGCGGTTGACGTCAACGAGGTAGCGAGGGCTCGCAATCCTGAGCTTCATCATCGGGATGAGGCTCTGTCCTCCTGCCAGAATCTTGGCGTCCTCGCCGTAGCGGGTCAGGAGCTCCAGAACTTCGTCGATCGTCTGCGGTGCGAAGTATTCGAATTCAGCGGGATACACTGATTACATCCTCTTATGAAAATTGACGTCTTCAATCACATCATCACTCCCAGGTACCACCAGCGGCGCATGAAGATCGCGCCTGCCCGGTATGCGCCTGCAGGATGCGGAACGCAGTCTTCCCACCCTGTTCGATCTGGATCGCCGGCTCCGCGTCATGGACACGGCGGGAGAAGGGCTACGTGCAGATCATCAGCACGGCCAATCCGCCCGTTGAGAACATGGCCGGTCCCGACGACGCGCTGGAATTGTCACGGATCGCGAACGACGAGATGGCGGAGCTCGTCTCGCGCTTTCCCGACCGGTTCCTTGGCGCGGCCGCCTGTCTTCCGATGAACAACCCTCAGGGGACGCTCGATGAGCTCGACCGCGCGGTCGGGCAACTGGGCCTCTGTGCCGTCCAGATCTACACCGATGTTCAGGGACGGCCGCTCGACGACCCCGCGTTCTCTCCTGTCTTCGACAAAGTGGCGGACCTCGACATTCCCATCCTGCTCCATCCGGTTCGAGGCCCAGACCGTGCCGACTATCCCACGGAGCATTCGAGCCGTTTCGATACGTGGCGGATCATCGGCTGGCCCTACGATACCGTGGCGGCCATGGCCCGTCTGGCGTTTTCGGGCATCTTCGATCGGCACCCGGACATCAAGATCGTCACGCATCATCTGGGTGGCGTTGCCCCTTACCTGTCCGAGCGAATTCGAGAAGGGTACGACAAGCTCCTGAAGGCCGCCGGCGCGCGCGAACGAACCGGTTCCGCTGAAGAAACACCCCCACGACTACTTTCACGAATTCTATGCCGACACGATCACGATCGGCTCGGTTCCCGCCCTCGCCTGCGGGCTCGAGTTCTTCGGCGCCGACCGCGTCCTGTTCGCCACGGATATGCCTTTCGATACGGAAGGTGGTCTCAAGTACGTCGAGGTCGCTCTGCAGGCCATGGAGAAGCTGGACGCGCCGGCGAGCGACAAGGAGAAAATATTCGAGCTGAACGCCAGAACGATATTCCGGCTGCCTGGCGCCAGATCAAGGTGAATCGTGACATCAACGCCGTGGTTCCCATCGACCCTCAGCGATCGTCCCAGTCTGCGGTCGCGAGGAACGTCGGCGGGCGGCGATGCTTCGTTCCCTGCTCGTACGCGTACGCGAGCTTGATCAGCAGCGCTTCGCTCCACGCGCGGCCGATGAACGAGATCCCGACCGGCAGGCCGAACGCGTAACCCGCCGGTACGGTGATCGCGGGATATCCGGCGACGGCCGCCGGGGTGCTGCTTGACCCGGTGAAGTGATCGCCGTTGACGAGATCCGTCGGCCATGCCGGGCTGCCGGTCGGCGCGACGAGCGCGTCCAGACGGAGCCCGTCGATCACCGCATCGATCCCTTCTTTCCGCGACAGCCGCAGATTCTTCGCGAGCGCGTCGCGGTAGGCCTTGTCGGTGAGCGGCCCTTTCTTCTGTGCCTGAACCAGCAGCTCCTGGCCGAAGAACGGCATCTCGCGGGCGCGATTGGCCTCGTTGAACGCGATGAGGTCCGCCAGCGAGTGCACCCTCGCCGACGGCCCGAGCGCGCCGAGATACCTGTTGAGGTCCGCCTTGAACTCGTACAGCAGCACCTCGAGCTCGCTCGCGTCGTACGTGCCGGCGTTCGGGATATCCGCGGGATCGACGATGACGGCGCCGAGCTCCTTCATCCGCTCGATCGCCGCGTTGGCGATCCTGTCGGTCACGTCGCTGTAGCCGAAGAACGTCGCGCGCGCCACGCCGATGCGCGCACCGCGCAGGCCGTTCCGCTCCAGCGACGCGCGGTAATCTGCCGGCGTCCGGCCGGCGGCTCGTCGTCGCTCGATCGCGCGGATCGACGCCTGACAGCACGTCGAGGAGCGATCGCGGCGTCTTCGACGGTCCGGGCCATCGGCCCGGCGGTGTCCTGGCTGTGCGCGATCGGAATGATGCCGGAGCGGCTCACCAGTCCGACCGTCGGCTTGATGCCGACGAGCGAGGTCACGCTGGACGGACAGACGATCGACCCGTCGGTCTCGGTGCCGACGCCGATCGTCGCGAGGTTCGCGGCGACGGCGGTCGCCGGTTCCCGAGCTCGATCCGCAGGGATTGCGATCGAGCGCGTACGGATTGAGCACCAGGCCGCCGCGTCCGCTCCAGCCGCTCGTCGAATGCGTCGATCGGAAGTTCGCCCATTCGCTCAGGTTCGTCTTGCCGAGGATGACTGCGCCGGCGGCCCGCAGGCGCTCGACGATGAAGGCGTCGCGGGCGGCGATCGATCCCTCGAGCGCGAGCGATCCCGCGGTGGTCGACATGCGATCCGCCGTGTCGATGTTGTCCTTGATCAGAACCGGAATACCGTGAAGCGGCCCGCGCAGGCCCGCTGGTCTGCCGCTCGGCGTCGAGCGCGTCGGCGATGGCGAGCGCGTCGGGGTTGAGCTCGATGACCGAATTGAGCGACGGACCATTGCGATCGAGCGTCTGGATGCGCGAGAGATACTGTTCGGCGATCCGTCGCGCTGTGCGGCGGCCCGACTGCTGATCCCGTAGAAGGTCCGCGATGGTCGCGTCCTCGAGATCGAACTGCTCGGGTGCCGGCTGGGCTGCACGCCCGCTGGCCTGGGGGGACCCGCTGTCGGCCAGGAAGGTACCAGCCGTCCCACCGCAGGCGATGAGCAGCGCCACTGCAAATGTACGCAGCCTCATGGCACCTCCTGAGAAACGGTCGGAGCCTGCATCCATCATGTCGGGACCGGGCGCTCGCGGATCAGCTGCCAGATCCTTCCAGGCGAAAGCGGCAGCTCTCGAATGTTCACGCCGAGCGGTGAGAGCGCATCTTCCACGGCACTGGCGATCGCCGCCGGAGACGGAATCGCGGCGCCTTCGCCGGCCGCCTTCTGGCCGAACGTCGTGAAGGGGCACGGCACCGGGTGGTGCTCCACCTCGATATGGGGTGTCTCCAGGGTCGTCGATTTGCCGTAGTCGAGCAGCGTGAGCGTCAAGAGCTGACCGTCGGGACCATAGACGAATCCTTCACCGAGCGCCACGGAGATTCCGTGCGCCGCCGAACCGTAAATCTGCCCGTCGACCACGGCGGGATTGATCAACGTGCCGTTGTCGCTGACGATGACGTAGCGCAGAACGCGCACTCGTCCCGTCTCGGCGTCGACTTCGACGACAGCAGCGTGAGCCGCGGATGAAAACGTGTACTGCGCCCGGACGCGGCCGTGCCGGTCGGGCAGCATCAGCGGATCGGCGTGCGGGTGCTGGTGGTAGTACGTCACCTCGAGCCCCGGCTCGAAGCCTTCAGGGATGAGCGACTGATTGCCGTAGGCGATCTTGCCGAGTTGCGCGAAGCTGACCGTCTTGGCCGCATCGGACCCGCTGGACACGACGCCGTCCTCTATGAAGAGGGAGCTCTTCTCCGCCTGAAGCACGTGAGAGGCGAGCGTCAATATCTTCTCCCGCAGTCGTGTGGCCGCCCCGTGGACGGCGCCGACGTCATAGAGATGGAAGTTGTTCCCGCTGTTCGAGGACGAGACGCCCCAGGGTGACAGAAGGGAATCAAAAGGGCCGGCCATCGAGATGCGTTCAGGGACGATCCCGAGGATCTCGCCGACAATCTGCGACGCCGTGGTTCCGTGGGACTGTCCGCAGCTCGGGGAGCCCAGCGTGACCACGACGCCGCCATTCTTCTCGATCTTCACCGTGGCGCCTTCCACCCCTCCCGCCCCGGGCATCTGCTTCGACTCCGGAAAAATAGCCATGTCGCGAGCCGCATTCCTGCCGCCGGGCTCGACGCCGATGACCACGCCGATTCCGATCAGACGGCCGTTCGTTCGCTCCACCGCCTGGCTCTCTCGAACCCGGTCATACCCGACGTTCGCGAGAGCTTTGTCGAGGAGCGTCTGGTAGTCTCCGCTGCCGTGAATATTGCCGTTGGGAGTCGTATATGGGAACTGATCGACGGCGATGAGGTTCCTGCGGCGCACGGCGACGGGGTCGAGCGCCAGTTCCCGGGCGACGCCGTCCATGATGCGCTCCCAGATGAAGCACATCCCCGGTTTTCCGATTCCTCGGTTCGGGACGACGGGGCATTTGTTGGTCAGGACCGATCGCCCCTCGAGCCTGAGGTGCTTGACGTTGTAGGTGTTGAAGAGATTGTTCAGTTTGTTGGTGAAATGAATCGTCAGCGTGCTGATCGAGCCGCCGACGTCGTCGGTGTCGAGAATCTTCAGGCCCAGGACCTCACCATCGGCCTTGACCGCCGCTTCGACCTCGAACTCCTGATCGCACGAGTGACCTCCCGCCATCATGTGCTCGCTTCGATCTTCGATCCACTTCACCGGCCGGCCGGTCTGCATGGCCATCAGCGCCGTCAGCACTGCGTATTTCCGGATCAGGTGAATCTTCTGACCAAAGCCTCCGCCGATGTCCGGCACGATGACGCGGACGGCGTCGATGCCCAACGCTTCGCTCAGCGCTTCGTACACGACTTCAGGAGACTGGGCATTGCACCAGATCGTCAACCGCTCCGGCGTGGATTCGGCCAGACAGGCGAATGGCTCGAGAGGCGTCGAGCTGTAGCGGTGAATCTTGAGGTGCTGCCGGACGACGAGGTCGGCGGTTTGAAAGGCGCGATCGATGTCCCCGTAAGACACGTGGCCGCGCCAGGCGACGTTGCTTCCAAGTTCTTCGTACAGCAGCGGCGCGGATGGACTGGCGGCGTCCTCAGTGGTCGTGACGGCCGGCAGGCGGTCGTACTCGATCTCGACCAGGTCGAGCGCATCCTCGGCTCTCGCGCGCGTGTCGGCCGCGACCATCGCCACTGGTTCGCCAACGTATCGCACCTTGTCGACGGCAGACGCGTACTCCGGGATCGGAACGCGCAGTCCAGCGGCGTAGCGTCCCGGTTTGAACGGTCGTGACAGACGCTTGACGTCATCCGGCGCGATGACACCCATCACGCCCGGCAGGTGTGCGGCGCCCCCTGCGTTGACGGATGCGATCCGGGCGTGTCCGTACGGGCTGCGCAGTATGCAGGCGTGCAGCATCCTCGGCAGCACGAGATCATCCACGAAACGCCCGCGGCCGGCGACATGGCGGGGCGCTTCCTTGCTTCTCGTGCTTTGTCCTATGTATTTTCTTTGTTCCATTGCCCGCCTTCGCGCGCGTCAGCCGGGCTCCCCGCCGCCTGGCCCTGCGATGATTGGCCAGGGGGAGGCGGCAGCATCAGGGCCGCCTGTTTGACGGCTTCCACGATCTGCATGTAGCCGGTGCACATGCAGAGGTTGCTCGAGAGGTCCTTTCGAATGTCCTCTTCGGTCGGAGCGGGATTGCGTTCCAGCAGCGAATAACCGGCCATCAGGAACCCGGGTGTGCAGAAGCCGCACTGCAGCGCGAAGTTGCGAATGAAGGCCTCCTGAATCGGATGCAGCGTGCCGTCTCGTGCCAGACCCTCGACCGTCGTCACGTCGCGGTGGTTGGCTTGTACTGCGAGCATGAGACACGATTTCACGAGAGCGCCGTCGACCAGAACCGAGCAGGCCCCGCATTCACCGACGACGCAGCCGACGTGTGTGCCGGTCAATCCGAGCGTCTCGCGCAAGAACTGCACCAGCAGCGTCCGAGGCTCGGCCTCTTCCTGGTACGATTCGCCGTTGACGCGGACGTTCACCGGAAGTTTCATGACAGAGTTCCAGAGTACGTAGTGTCCGGCTTCAGCCGGACCAGCCGACGGTCCGCCTGAAGGTCGGACACTACAGCATTGTCGAAAAGTCGCTTCATTCGCGAGGACCTTGACTTCAGAAGATGTTCAGCAGGGCGCCGGCCGGCAGAGGCGTGTGCAGGACCCGATCGAACAGCCCGTAAACGAACAGCCAGGACGCCAGCGCATAACTGCCCGCCAGCACGGGCGACTCGCGCGAGGCGGCCAGCAGGTAGAGCAGCGCGAACAGCGGAACGGTGACCAGCGCGCCCAGCAGCCACAGCATCGCGAAGAAGGCGCTCATCCAGCCGAGGGCCGACACCCACTGCGCGTGCGACGCCGTGGCGAAGACGTCGATCAGTTCGGCCTCCTCAGCGCTTCCTCCTCCACCAGCCCCAGAGGCTTGATGCGCAACCTGACGCCGGGCCGGCGCGAACGCGAGCGCGAGCTTCAGCAGCGTCATGCCGAACAGGACCGAGCCGGCGGCGAGCGGGAAGAGACTGGTGCGAAACGGCCATGCGCGCGCCTGGAGGAGCACTGCCACCGCCACGATCAGAAACGCCACGGTAATGACGAGATCCATGCTGAGCAGTCGCCGCGGCATGACGATCGTGTCTTCGGCTGACCCAGGGGTCGTCGTCTGGGACCGGCGCCGTTCGCTGAGCCGCGTCCGGACGAATGGCCAGGCCACGCCGGCAATGGTGACCGCGGCGAACGCGATCACCAGCGGCCGCTTCAGCCACGTCCACTCGTAGAGCGAATACGACAGGAACAGGTAGCGTTCGGCGATGTCGCCGAGGACGAGGGCCAGCAGCAAGGGCGCCCGCGGCCAGTCCCACAAGACCGCTGCGATGCCGACGGCTGTCGCCGCCAGCATCAGGAGAATGTCCGCGAAGCTGTTGTGCGCCGTGTAGGCGCCGAATGCGAGAAGCACCAGCAGGAACGGCACGAGCCGCGTCCCTTTCACGCGGGTGAGCCGGACCAGTTGGTTGAGGAACAGGAATGACACCGAGACAGCGATGATATTCGAGAGGACGATCACCCAGACCATCGAGTACGTGACGTTCAGGTTTTTCGTCAGCATGGCCGGCCCCGGCACCAGGCCCTTGAGCAGGAAGACGCTCAGCAAGATCGCCATCGAGATGCTGCCGGGAATCCCGAACGCGACCGTCGGGATCAGGTTGCCTCCCTCCCGCGAATTGTTCACCGCGCCGGCCGCGAGCACGCCTTCGACGTTGCCCTTGCCGAACGTCTCCGGGTGCTTCGAGGTCTGCTGGGCGTGCGCGTACGCGATGAACTGCGAGACCGCTCCGCCCATGCCCGGGATCACGCCGATGGCCACGCCGATCGCGCTGGCGCGAAGCGTCAGCCACATATGCGCGAACGTGTCGCGCACGCCCTGCATGACGCCGGCAATCGGCCGGTTCTCGCCCGCTCGCGCGATGCTGCCCGTGGTCATCATCAACTGCAGCGACCTCGGCCCCGCCGAAGAGTCCGACGACGACCGGCACGACGTTGATGCCTTCCCACAGGTACAAGTGTCCGAACGTGAAGCGCTGGATGCTGCTCTGGGGATCCAGTCCCACCATCGCGAGCAGGAATCCGAACGCGGCCATGATGAACCCTTTCACCAGGTTCCGTCCGGCGAGAGAGACGATGAAGCCGAGGCCGAGCAACGTCAGCATCAGGAACTCGGGCGGGCCAAACGCGAGCACGAGCGGACGGATCACCGGCACCGACACGGCCAGCACCGCCGCGCCAACGACGGCGCCGACCAACGAGCTGAACAACACCGCGCCGAGCGCCCGCCCGGCCTCGCCGCGGCGGGTCATCGGGTAGCCGTCCAGCACCGTCGCCGCGGATGTCGCCTCGCCCGGGATACCGAACAGGACCGAGGTGATGTCGCCGGTCGTGGCCGTCACCGCGTGCATCCCCAGCAGGAAGGCGAACGCCGATATCGCGTCCATCGGATACACGAACGGCAGCATCATCGAGAGTGTCGCGGCACCGCCCAGTCCGGGCAGGATCCCGACGACGAGGCCGACCGCGATTCCCACCAGCATGATGCCGAAGGTGTGGGGCGCGAGCACCTGCAGCAGCGCGGCGAAGAAGACGTTCAATCCTTCCTGTCCATCGGGCTGACGCCGGGCCCCGTGATGTCTTCGTCGGTGAAGTCGGGCGCCTTCGGTCCCGGCCGGAGCGGCGTCGTCGGCGCCGAGCCGGCCGGCCGGCCGCCGCCAGACGATTCGCTCACCGCCGTCGACGGGAGGACGCTCTCCGGCAGCGGGAAGCGCGGGTCCGCGAAGAGATCCTTCCACTTGGCGACCGTCTCGCGGACGAGCGCCGGGCTCGCTTGAGCCACCCGGGGAAACGTGTCGAGTTTTTCGAAGGGGCGGCAGGCATCGATCAGCGCGCGCGTGTTGTACGGAACAGCCGGATTGTCGAGCAGCGGGTCCACCTTGCTGCCCCAGGACTTGCGCATGATGTCGATGTCCTCGGACGGCTCGCATCGCGTACAGACGGCCCACATCACTTCGTCCAGGTTCATCGGGTCGACATCCTCGTCCACGACAATGACGAAGCGGTTCATGTAGGCGGCGGCCTGGCACTGCGCGGCGATATAGCCGGCCTGTCGCGAATGGCCGCAGAAGCGCTGCGTGATCGAAACGACCACCAGCAGGCGCCCGCCGCCGGTCTCGTGGGCCCAGACGCCGCGCACGTCTCGCACGCCGACCTTGCTCAGCTCGTCCTGGATCATCGCCGACTTCAGCAGCGCGCGCATGTAGGAGTAGTCGTTGGGCGGCTTGCCGGGCGGCGCCCCGAGGATGATCGGGTCGTTCCGGAAATACAGCCGCTCGATGTCGATCGTCGGGACGGGGACGCCGGGAACCCGAATAGTAGCCGGTCCACTCCCCGAACGGCCCTTCGCGAAGCACCCGCTCCGGGCGGATCCAGCCCTCCACCACGATTTCGGCGGAGGCCGGCATCGGTAAGCCGGTCACCTCGCCGCGGACGACACTCAATTTCTCGCCGACCATCGCTCCGGCGTACGCGTATTCGCTGATCGTGTTCGGGACCTCCGTGCCGGCGACCATCAGCAGCAGCGGGTCGTGGCCGAAGGAGGCCAGGACCGGCGCCTTGCCATGCTTCGCGAACCAGCGATCGTATTGCGCGCGCCCCTGCTTGCCGGCCTCGGCGTTGATGGTGGCCGATCGGCCGTCCTCCTGGATCATCATTCGATAGGCGCCGACGTTAATCCGCCCCGTGTCGGGGTCGCTCGTCACCACCGCGACGCCGGTGCCGATGTAGCGTCCACCGTCGTGTTCGTGCCAAAGCGGGGCCGGGAAGCGAGAGAGGTCGACGTCGCGACCAGCGACGACGTTTTCGAGGATCGGCCCCCGCTCGAGCACCTGCGGCTCGAAGCGCGGCGCGGCGGCTTCCCACTCGACGCGGCTTGCCGCGAAGCGCCTGCACGAGCCCGATGGTGTCGAGCCCTGGGTCGAGTCCGAGCGTGACCGCCATCCGGCGCGCGTTGCTGAGGGAACCGGTCAGGACCCGGTACCCGCGCGGATAGCCGACGATGTCATCGAACAGGAGAGCCGCCGAGGGCTTCCGGCGGTAATTGATCTCCGAGATCGCGCCGATCTCGCGGTCCCAGTGGGCACCGGAGACGTGCTGCAGCTCCCGCAGGCTCTCGATTCGCGCAATCCAACTGCGGAGCTCGGTCGGCCGGGCGGCGGGGGACGCGGGCTGCCCGCCGGGCCAAGGTCGTCGACGCTGCTCATGTCCGCTACTCCGTGCGCGGAACGAAGTCGCCTACGGCTGGATGATCTTCTGGTACTTCGCCGCAATATCGGGCGTCGTGGCCAGCACCTCATTGAGGACCTTCTGGATCTCGACGCGCGTCTTTCGGCTGGAACTCGAGCCTCAGCGCCTTTGCCTCCTCGAGGAAGGCCGGATCCTGATAGGTCGCCATGAGCGCACTGCGCATCACCCGCACGCGGCTTTCGTCCACGCCCGGCGGCAGGGTAAAGGGCTTGCTCATCGCGCCAGGCGCATCCACCAGGCGGAGCAGGGCTCTACTCCCCTCGTCCTTGGCGAACTCCAGTGCCAAGGGAACGTTCGGCAGGTCCTTGTGCCGTGTGGTCCCGTTCTGGACGAAGACGATGGCGTACTTGTCGTCCAACCACTGGGTCGACGCCGACCGCACTGACTCCCAACCGAGACACATGCCCTGAATCTCGCCGCGCTCGACACCGATCCGCACGTCGTTCGTGGTCGGGTAGCCAGCCACGGCCTTCAGGTTCGCTCCAGTCGCCACCGCCAGCACGCGGGGTGCGTCATAGGTGTTCGAGCCAGGTCCCGTTCCGCCGACGGCGATTGGCGTCGAGCGGCCGATCATGTCCTTGAAGGTCGTGGCGGGCGCATCGGTGCGCACGATGCACACGTTGGGATCGACGTACGAGCTACCCAGCCAGTTGAACTCCCGCAGGTCGAACTGCACGCCCTCGACGCCGGTCAGCTGGCTCATGACCTGCGCCTCGTGGAAGAGACCGATCACCGTGCCGTCTTTCGATGCGGCGCTGAACATGTGGTTCGCCGCCACCAGGCCACCGCCGCCGGGCATGTTCTGGACGATGACGACAGGTGCGCCCGGAATGTGCTTGCCAATATGGCGCGACACGAGACGCGCCGTCGTGTCGAAGCCGCCGCCCGCCCCCGATCCGACGATGATGC
Organism: uncultured Acidobacteriota bacterium; assembly: GCA_963745495.1. Taxonomy (GTDB): domain Bacteria; phylum Acidobacteriota; class Vicinamibacteria; order Vicinamibacterales; family CAVVIG01; genus CAVUXJ01. The sequence continues at coordinate 227,296 of CAVUXJ010000003.1, read as the reverse complement.
TGACGGTCTTGCGGCGGTAGAACGTCTCGGCTGCCTGCCGCTGCTCGGCGGTGAGCGCCGGCACGCTCCGGCGGTCTGCGAGGCGCTCGGGGTGGACTCGGCGCTTGGAGCGCTTGTCGGAGGAGGCTGCGAAGGTGCTTCTCCGCAGCGCAACCAGGCACAGCACCGCCGGCAGGCCGAGGACGGTGCGCCACGTCTGTGTAATTCACGTGTCTGTCACAAGCATGTGAAACGGCTCTAGGGGTAGCATCAACCCCCCGCGAACCAAAAGATTCGCTGGGACGCGGCGCCTGCAGGCGGCCAGCGCTGGGTTCCAAGATGTCGATCCGGCCCGACGCGGCGGCCGACGCTTGACGAGCGGCCTGGCCTGCCGTCAGTCACGGCTGTAAGTTCCGGAGTACTGCGCCGGGTACAGCACAACGCTTCAGACGAGCGTGCCGACCGTCTCGACTGGATCGATAGGTTCACATTGCCAGATATACACGAGGCACTTGGTGTTCAAGCTGACCAAACGTCGCGTCTCTGGTCGCGACGGCCGCGATCGGGATCGTCGTTCTGACCCTGACGGCGTCGTGGATCGCACCGCACGCCCGCCGTATCCACCGGCTGCGGCAGGGGGTGGGCGACACCATCTTCTACAGCGCCGACGGCCGGCCGTGGTTCAGCATGGACGACCGGCGCCAGGACGTGCCGCTCGCCGACATCTCGCCCCACCTGCGGCGCGCGGTCATCGCCGTCGAAGACCGGCGGTTTTTCATCATCACGGCATCGATCTGTTCGCGATCTCGCGGGCCGCTGTGCACAACGCGCGTCACGCTCACAGCGGTCGAGGGCGCCAGCACGATCACGCAGCAACTTGCGCGGACGTTGTTCCTGTCGAATCGACGCACGATCACGCGGAAGCTCCAGGAGGCCGTGCTGGCCGTGATGCTCGAGGCGGAGCTGTCCAAGGATCAGATTCTCGAGCTGTACTTGAATCGCGTGTACTTCGGCGCCGGTCTCTACGGAGCGGAGAAGATATCGCACGCGCTGTTCGGAAAACGGGCGCGCGATCTCACGCTTGCCGAAGCCGCGCTCGTCGCGGCCCTGATCCGGGCGCCGTCTGCGCTGTCGCCGTGGTCGAATCCTGACGGCGCGCTGCGGCGCAGCCAACTGGTGCTGGCGACGATGCGGGAGCAGGGAGTGATCGACGCTGCGGCGGAACGCGCAGCCGTCCAGACGAAGCTGCCGCTCCAGCCGCGGCCCGCCTCGAAGGTCGAGGCGGAAGGATACGCGCGCGACTTCCTCAGACAGCAATTCGAGGAGTCGTTCGGCGGCGACAATCGCCCCGACTGGCAGGTGCATACGACGTTCGTCCGCGCGCTGCAGACGATCGCCGAGCGCGCCGTCAGCGCCGGGCTGCGGCAGACAGCTCGTCCCGGGTTGCAGGCGGCGCTCGTGGCGCTGAACCCGCAGACCGGGGACGTGCTCGCCCTGGTCGGCGGCCGCGATTTCAAATCGTCGCCGTTCGATCGCGCCACGCAGGGCCGGCGGCAGGCTGGATCCGCGTTCAAGCCGTTCGTCTACGCCGCGGCGCTGGAGCACGGATGGTCGCCCGTCTCCGTCCTCTCGGGGTTGTCTCATCTGCGCGTCGAAGGCCCCGACGAATGGGTGCCACAGAACGCGCACGACGAGCGTCCCGATCGATTGACCTTGCGGGAAGCGCTGTTCGAGTCGAACAACCGCGCGGCGGTGGCCCTCCAGCAGCAAATTGGCAGCCGCCTGATTCTCGATCAGGCGGCGACCGCGGGGCTGCGCGATCTTCCCGACGTGCCGTCGCTCGCGCTTGGGGGTGGGCGTCGTGTCGCCGCTCGAGCTGACCGCCGCGTATGCGGTATTCCCGAATGGGGGCTTTCGGGTCGTGCCGCGCGCGGTCGTCCGCGTCGTGGACGATTCGGGAGCGGTGCTGGAGGCCCCCGCCGTTGACCGGACGCGCGTGTTGTCCGCGGCGTCCGCCTTTCAGATGGTGATGATGCTGCAGGACGTCCTCGACCGCGGCACTGCCACCGCCGCGCGCGCCCGCGGCATCCGCTTTCCGGCGGGCGGGAAAACAGGCACGACCGACGACTTCAAGGACGCGTGGTTTGTCGGGTTCTCTTCGTCGATCGTGGCCGGCGTGTGGGTCGGTTTCGATCACCCGGCGCCGATCGGCCCCGACGGCTACGGGGCGCGATACGCGTTGCCCATCTGGAGCGACTTCATGCGCGACGCCGCCCGGGCGTGGGCGCCGGGGTCATTTGCGGTACCCGAGGGCGTGCGGGAAACGCGCCTCTGTCAGGTGTCGCACCTGCTCGCGACCGAGGGCTGCCCGGCGTACTCGGAGTATTTCAAAGAGAGCGACACCGTGCCGGCCGGGCAGTGCCTGATCCATGGCGGACCGCAGAATGCCGGCCGCAAGGTGGAGCGGTTTTTCGCCAACCTGGGGCGGCGTGTCGCCGGGCTGTTCAAACGGTGATCAACGATTGACACAGCTATCAGCTCTCAGCCGTCAGCTGCTCTCAGCTGAAGGGCGCGAGAGCTGAGCAAGCTGATAGCTGACAGCTGATAGCTGATCTGAACCTCTCGTGACGCCTGACACTCGATTGGCGCTGTGGTACCATGAAGCAAATGGCGAAGCCCTTCACCATTCATGTGAACTCGATTTCGACGCCTCTGTCGATCGAGGAAACCGCCGAGAAGTACGGTCTGACGCCGCAGGAGCTTCGGCGCGTGAAAGCGTTCGTGATCAAGCGCGAAGCGGCGTCGGGCCGGGTCACCAGCGAGAAGTCCACCGCCAGGCAGGACAAGGCCGTCTCTGGCCGAAAGAGCCGCGGGCACCGATAGTCACAGCCTCACGCTTGCCGAAACGTCACTCCGTTTCGCCTTCGGATGTGTTCATCAACGTTCCCTTCGATTCGCAGCACGAGAAACTCTTCCTCGCGCTGATCGCGGGCCTCGTCGCTCTTGGACTCAATCCGCGCTGCGTGCTCGAAGTGCCGCCTTCCACGGACAGACTCCGTCGGCTCTGCAGCCTCATCCGAGCGTGTCCGTTCTCGATCCATGACCTGTCCCAGATTCAGCTCTCGCCGGGACCATTTCGAGTGCCGCGATTCAACATGCCGTTCGAGCTCGGATTGGCGGCCGCCATCGCGTTCGAAGACGGCGTGACGCACCAGTGGCGTGCCCTCGAGCGTGTGCCCTTTCGTTTGAATCAATCGCTCAGCGACATCGGCGGCTACGATCACTCCATCCATTCTGGAACGATCGAGGGCACCATGGATGTCCTGCTCGACATCTTTGGAAACGCCAAGAGCCTGTCGCTCAGCGAGCTCGACGATCTCATGTGGGTCTACCGTCGGGTCCGGGAGTTCCGCGCGACGCTTCGATCGAGCATCTACCGGGCGAACGTTTTCAGAAAGATTGTGGCCACTGCCAGACTGTTTGCCGAAGCTCGCGCGATTGAAGCGGCGGCTGACCCTGATTGAGATGTGGCAGGATTCGGCGCGCATGCATCGCGGGCCTTGGTGGAGTGAGGCTGCTTCACCGGCTCGGCAGCCAGAGAACGACCGCGTTGCTGCCGATCCTGCCGTTCAGTGTTGGCTGCAGCACGAACCCGTCGCCCGTACGCTCGTGAGATCCAGGCTGCTGCGTCACCGGCGAGGACCTGCGCCATTCCGGCCATGCGTTCGTTGTCGTACTCGATCTGGCCTTCCTTCCCGCGGCCGGTCGTCGCCCGCACGGTCCGCACCTGGTATTTCGTGCGTGAGCGTCGTGCGCAGGAACGTGGCCAGCTCCTCGGCGATTGTCGGATCGTCCGTCTGCGGGGTAGGCGATCGTGACGACCGCGTCGGCGATGGCACCTGCCGGCGCGGACGTCCTTGCCGGCATGATCACGATCGACGGCGCTCGACGTGACCCGTGGCTCCACCGTCGGCGTGAAGACGACACGGCGGCCGTACGTCACGGGACAGCCACGATCCCGCGCTTCGCGCCATGGTCTCGGCCAGCGTCGAGAACCCAGATGAGCTGTAGTCGCACCTCTCCTTCGCCGCCGACGCCCCGCGACGTCTTGAGCGTCCGAACACGCGTACCGCGGGTCGTTGATCGCCTTCCGCAGCTCGACCGCCAGATCCTCTGCGGTGTTCCGATCGTCGTCGGCCGCGTAGTAGACCAGCACGCTGCCCGACGGACCGGAGTGCGCTCGTGCGGGCGCCGACGACAACCTCCAGCGTCCTCCCCGTGCCCCCGCGACGCACGCGGATCGTGACGGTGTCGCCAGGCGCGCTGGCGCCAACCAGTCGATTGCAGCGGCGGCGTTGCTGATTGGCGCCTGTACTCGACGATCAGGTCACCGACCAGAAGACCCGCTGTGGCGGCGGGTCCTTCGGCGCGATCGACTGCACGATCGCTCCCCCCGTCCCGGTGCCGTCGTTGTCAGCGCCGGCGTTCGAGAGCTGTACGCCGAGAAAGCCGTTTGCCGGCGTCAACGGCTGACGCGGGCTTCGCGGCGCGACGTCATCGCGCACGTCGCGTCCCGGCAAAACAGTCGTTGATCGCGGCTTGCGTTCGTCGAAGGCGCGTGGCGTCGTCGATCGTTGCCGCAGGCGGCTGCACCGCGGCGTTGGCGCCCGAGTCGGCTGTTCGGTAGCCGGCGCCGGATTCGTCCTGGCTTCAGGTCCCGAAGATGGAGAGCGTGGCGGTTCTGCCTGGACAGTGTTGCGCTGCGCCTCACCGGCTGCGGGGCCCGACCCAGGCTGAACCACAGGGAGCAGATGGCGTCGAGCCGTCGCGGGCGAACGAGCATCACCACGGCGACGAGCGCGGCGACGACGTGCTGCCGCGGCGAGCCTCCACAAAGTCGCGTGCCGTCGACTGTTCCGGTCGATTCGTTCCCGGCCGTCCTCGAGCCAAGCACGCGATCCAGAACGCCCGCCAGGCTTTCGACGTCCGCGTTCCATCGGCCGTCGCGCAGCTCGACAGCCTGCCGTCTGGTGAGCCCTTCGAGATCGGAAGGGAGCTCCGAAGCGGTTGGCATGACCGCTCCTTCGACCAGCACGGGAATGACCCGCACGTTGCGGGTGAGAGCGATCCCCACCTCGAGACGGATGAAATCGTGCGGATCGTCGAGCCGCCGCCGTCCGTTGCGGTCGGTGCACGTCAGCCACTCCCGGCCCATGACCGCGAGCAGCACATCGCAAGAGCCGACGGCGCGCTGGAGGACGTCCACGAAGTCGACGCCCGCTTCGATGTCCGTGACGTCCATGAACACCGAGGCCCCGCCGAACCGTGCCCGCAGGTGATCGAAGAGCCTGCCGGCATGACCGGGACAGTCTTCGCGCCGGTAGCTGATGAAGACGCTGGGCGTGATCGTACCCTCCAGGTGAACCGTCTGTAGAGGGTAGTGTGCCAGAGTCGCTGTCCGTTGCAACCAAATCCGAGGGCCCACCCATGATCCTTGCGCGCGATGACCTGTGGATGTATTTTTGTGACGCCAGCCATCGGGCGCCACGACCGCGCTTCATTTGAGCGCGGCGTCAGCAACGGCGCTGCCTAGCGAGAGGGGAGTCGAGGCGACATGCGACTACAACGACGCGCGTTGGCGACCGCAAGCCTGGGTCTGTTCTTGGCGCTGTCAGGCCGGCAGGCTGAGCTCCAGGGACAGCAGCGCGGCGAGTGGCGCCGCCCGGGGGCAGGGGGGCGGCGGAGGCCGGATCGATGTGTGGGCGCCGATGCCCGTCAAGCCGAATCCCTTTGTGCCTCCGAACAAACCCCTCACGAAGCTTTCCGATCTGCTCGCCAAGCACAAGAACGAGCAGAGTTGGACCGAAACCGTGGTCAGCGACAACCTGTTCCACGGCGACTACATCGCGATGGGCCCGGGCGGGAAGACGCCGAGGCGCTTCCATCAGGACAACCGTGCGTTCTGGATCGTACAGGACGGGCAAATCCGCTTTACGATCGAAGGCCAGGAGCCGTTTGTCGCCTCGAAGGGATTCCTGGTGCAGGTGCCGAAACGCCTCGTCTACAGCATGGAGACGGTCGGCGATAGACCGTCGCTGCGGTTCGAGGTGACGATGGCAAATTCGAACATCATGTATCCGGCCGACGAGACGCCCACGCCGGTGCCTGGTGTACGGTTTGAGAGGACCAGAGTCGCGAACGCGAAAGGCGCGTACGACGAAGCAAACGTGCCGTTCATCGACTTCAACCTGACGATCGCTGGACACCCGAAACCGAAGAAGAATCAAAATCAGTTTGTCGGCGACCCTCACGACGGCGGCTACGTCAACGTGGGCATCTCCAACATCCTCAGAGGCAACCCGGCCACGCAACCTCCGGCGCGCGATGACGACCTGGGCCACTTTCACTTAACCGGCCCCGAATTCTGGTTCATGCTCGAGGGCCAGAACGAGTTCAAGATAGGGTCGGTCCCGATCTTCGTTGCGAACCAGGGCGACATCGTCTACGCCCCGGCGCAGACCTGGCATCGTCCGCGCCACGTCGGTACCGGGATGGCGACTCGTCTGGCGATTGTCGGATATGCGAACTCCCACGTATTATGGGCTGACCGGCGGAGCCGAATGAGCTGTCCTGGTCCCTGGAAATCTGAAGTCTCGAGCCTGCCGTCTCATCAGGCTCGAGATCTTCGCGCTTGACGTAGCTTTTTCAATTGCCTGACCTTCGGCACCTTCACTCATCAGTGTCGGCTTGCGTGGTCTGCCGGGTGTGCACTGCGTCCATTCGGAGCACGTTTCTTGCAAGCAGTCAATGGTGGTCAACGCATGCCGAGTGCTCATCCTTGGAGGTAACCCCGATGAAACGAATATGGCTCTTGCTGATGTGCCTGTGTGCGATTCTCGCCGGTCTGGCCGCTGTATGCGGCCGAGTCGAACGAAGCTGAGCGTCTTCGCGAGGCGGCGACGATCCTCGACGAGACGATGAACGTCCAGGAGAAGGCGATCCCGGCCGTCGATTCTCGAGAAAGCTGAAGCGATCGTGGTGTGCCCGTCAGTGATCAAGGCTGGCCTCGGCATCGGCGGCCAGCACGGACGCTGCGTCATGAGCGCGCGGCAATCGCGAAGCCGGGGCCTGGTCGCCGCCGGCGTTCCTGAGCCGTCAACGGCGGAAGCTTCGGCGCGCAGATCGGCGCTCAGGCCACTGATCTCATCCTGGTCGTGATGAACCGGCGCGGTCTGGAAAACCTGCATGAAGAACGAGTTCAAGATCGGCGCCGATGCGTCGGTCGCGGCCGGACCAGTTGGGCGCAGCGCCGAAGCTGCGACCGACATTCAGTTCAGGGCCGAGATCCTCAGCTACTCCCGCGCGCGCGGGCTGTTTGCCGGCGTCACGTTGAACGGGTCAGTCATCAAGGAAGACGAGGACGCAAACAACCGGTTCTACGGGCGTCCGGTGAGCAACCGCGACTTGATCGATCAGGCGCCGCGCCCCGTCGGGACGGCGGGTTCAGACGCAGACCGAGCGCGGTCGCCGTCTGGCACCGGACGCTCACGAAGTACGCCAAGTAGCGAAACGGCGTGTCGCGCGCTCGGGCTTGGTATCATTCGCCGGATGAACTGCCCGAGCTGCGCGACCGCAGATGGCGGCCCATACGCTCGTCGGTCATCTTGGCCGGAACGTGGACATCGACGCCTGCACCGGATGCCAGGCATTCTGGTTCGATCGCAGCGAAAGCCTCCAGCTGTCTCCAGCCTCGACGCTCAAGCTGTTCACGCTGATCGGCGAGGCATTATCAGAAAGACGAGGGACGGTCGCGGCCGTCCTGAAATGCCCGCGATGCCGCTCCCGCCTGCTCGACACACACGACATGCAGCGGAACACGCCGTTCCGGGTACCTGGCGATGCCCGCACGAGCACGGGCGGTTGATCACCTTCCTGGAGTTTCTGCGCGAAAAGAACTTCATTCGTCCGCTGTCCGCTCAGCAGGTTGACGAGCTGCGGCGCAACATCCAGACCGTGAACTGCTCCAACTGCGGTGCGCCGATCGATCTGGCCAGAGCTTCTTCGTGCGGCCACTGCGGCTCGCCGCTGTCGATGCTCGACCTGAAGCAGGCCGAGGCCGTCGTGGCGCAGTTGAGGCAGGCCTCGGAGCCGCGATCGGTGGATCCCTCGCTGCCTCTCGAGCTTGCACGAGCGCGGCGTGAGGTAGAGGAGGCATTCGCCGGCTCGGGAACTGCGGCCGAGTGGTGGAGCGATGCTTCCACGTTCGGGCTCGTCGAGGTGGGGCTCACCGCCGTGGCGCGCCTGCTCAAGAAGGCTACGAGTTGAACACGTTGATCAAGAAGAGCAGCAGCAGGATGGCCATCACGAGCAGCGTGATCTTGATCCAGCTCCAGGGATGGTCGCCCGCGATCTGCCCGGTCACGCCGTTGACGACGACCTGATACGACTTGCGCGGAAGGTGTAGGTGAGCAGCCAGACGGGCACGAGGATGTGCTTGAAGCGTTGGTCGGCGAACGTCGCGCTGCACGACCAGGTTGCGGTGCGTGTCGCCGGGCACCTGGCGCGGCGCACAGCCGTTCGAGCGTCGCCTCCATCTGCTGCCGCGAGCGGGCCGCGGCGCTCACGAGATCGATCTGATAGCGCTCGACGGTCCAGCCGGCCAGATAGCCGGGTCGTACGGGACGAGCGCGTCGGCGGTCGGAAACGGCTCCACGCCGCGCAAGCAGGCCGGCGTCGACGCCCAGCGACGCCGGCACGAGCTCATCGTCGAAGATGTGCGACAGCTCGCCCGACGGCCGGGCGCCACCGGACGCGCTGCGACCTGCTTGCCGCCTTCACGGGTGTAGTAGTACTTGCCGGACTCCGCCGTCCAGGTCGCGTGCGCGTGCGCGTCGAACGTCCAGTACGGCAGGTAGATGCCTTTGGCCGTGTCGGTCAGCGCCTTCGACTCGCAGCGTGTTCGGCGCCAGCCACTGGCGTCCGTACCAGCGCCGAATCAGATCGCGCGCCTGCGATTCCGAGACCTTGAAGCGGCAGCAGCGATTCGGGCCGGAATGCAGTCCTTGCACCTGCTCGTACGGCACGAGCTGCGCCGACCCGCAGAAATCGCAGCGCTGCCCGACCTTGTCGGCGTCGAACACCGAGATCGCCTGGCAGCTCTGGCAGCGGACCGATGTCTTCTCGGCCTGCCAGCCGCGCGCCTCGTCGGGAATGCGACCGCAGCGCGGCGGCCAGGTCGTGCTCGACGATGACGGTGTCGGCGCCGCGCGTCTGCGAGCGTCGCCGGGCGACTCCGTGCCGCAGAACGGGCAGATGAGCGCCTGCTTCGCGGGATTCCAGTGGGCTTCGGCGCCGCAGGCCGGGCAGTGGAACTTCTCGCGCGCGACGGCAACCGCGGGTCGGCGGCGACGGATCGTGGCGGTCTCGCGTCACGGCTGCTACTGCAGGAACTGCGGCGAGCTGCGCGCGCGTCAGCCGCCACTGCGTGCCGATCTTCTTGCCCTTCAGATCGCCGGCCTCGAGGCTCGCGATCACGTCGGCTTCGGTGACGCCGAGCACCTTGGCGGCATCGGCCGGGCTCAGCATCTCGGGCACGCCGCCGGGAGCCGCAGCGGCGCCGCAGCGGCGTGGCCTGCGCGGCGATGCCGCCGGGCTGGTTCATCATCTGCTGCGCCATCGCCAGGCCGACGGCCATCTCGGCGCCGATGCCGCCCGCGCCCGCGCCGCCCTTCTCGAAGCCCTGCGCCATCTGGTACTTCACGAAGTCGTTCAGGTTGCCGACCGCCGCCATGCCCGAGCGCTTGTCGATCGCCTGCTCGACCTCCGGCGGCACCGACACGTTCTCGAGGATGAAGCTGGCCATCTCGAGGCCGTACTTCTCCCTCAGCACCGGATTGATGAGCGGCAGCAGCGCGTCGCCGAGCTCGCTGTAGCGGCGTCGCGATGTCGAGCGCCGGCACCTTGCTCGTGGCCAGCGCGTCGCTGAACACGCTGACGATGCGCGAGCGCATGGCGTCGGCGAACTCGTCGAGCCGGAAGTGATGGTCGGTGCCGGCCACTTCCTTCAGGAACCGCGGCGACGTCGACGATGCGGAAGTCGTAGGTCCCGAACGCGCGCAGGCGGACGATGCCGAAGTCCTGGTCGCGCACCATGACCGGGTTCGACGTGCCCCACTTGTTGCCGGTGAACAGCCGCGTCGTCACGAAGTAGACGTCGGCCTTGAACGGCGACTCGAAGCCGTACTTCCAGCCCTTGAGCGTCGTCAGGACCGGGATGTTGTCGGTCGTCAGCGTGTGCTTGCCCGGGCCGAAGAGATCGCCGTACTGCCCGAGGTAGACGAACTGCACCGCCTGCGACTCGCGGACGATGAGCTGCGCGCCGCGCTTGATTTCCTTGTCGTCGTCCGGAAAGCGGTACGACAGCGTGTCGCGCGAGTCGTCGGTCCACTCGATGATCTCGATCAGCTCGCCCTTGATGAAATCCATCAAACCCATGTGAATGCCTCGCTCTGCGCAAACTGACCTGGTGACGCCGACCGGACGGCCGGCGCGCCCGATTCAGTCATCGAAACGGACGGACCCCATTCTCCCAGATTGCGACGTTGCCGTTCGTGGCAAAGATGGCAGGTTGCGAGGCGCGGCAGGTCCGGGCCGCGTGCTGCAACCGTGTGCAGGCGAGCGCTGTCGCGACAAGCCCGGTGGATTCAGCGCTCGTACACGAGGTAGGGATCGAGCGGCCGTCCCTCCCACCAGCGCCGGGCGTCGGTGAGCGCAAAGATGGCAAAATGCAAGTGGGGCGTGTTGGCCGGCGCGTTCCCTGTCGTCCCGACGTATCCGATCACGTCCCCCGCCGAGACCTCCTGTCCTTCGCGAAGGCCGTCGGCGTAGCGGTCGAGGTGGGCGTAGTAGTAACAGAACCGCTCGCTCGGATCGAATTGATAGATGGTCGTGCCGCCCGCTTTGCTGTAGAACAGCTTGGCGATGCGTCCGTCCTCGACGGCGTGCACCGGCGTGTGCGCGCGGCGCAAGAATGTCCACCGCTTCGTGGCCGCGGCCGCCGCCACCGCGTTTCTCCGCGAAACCGCCTTCCATCTTTTCTACGTCGGCGCTCTCGAGCGGCAGACCTGGACGATGCCGCCGCAGCTCGGCGATCGGATCCCGGCCGATCATCGGCTCCGCCGGCACATCGCCGCGGCGCTCGGCCTCAACGCGACCTCACCCGCGGTGGCTGCCGGCATCTCGTGCGGCTCCGAGGGCGCGTCACGGTGGAGGGCGTGGGGGACGCGAGCCTCTGCTGTGCGAGAACGTGCCGTGCAGCAACCAGCCGGCGACCCCGCCGGCATAAAAGCAGGCGATGAGCGCCGGGATCATCCGGCCGCGGCGAGGTCCGCGCTTGCCCATCATTCAAAGATCACGGGCGTGCCGACCTTGACCATCCCGGCGACGCGCGCCGCGTCCCAGTTCGTCAGCCGCACACAACCGTGCGACTGCGTATGGCCCACATGGCTCGGCTCCGGCGTTCCGTGTATGCCGTAGTGTTCGAGATTGAGGTCGATCCACACCACGCCCACCGGGTTGTTGGGCCCGGGCTTGATCGCGGCCTTGGAATGTTCGGGGTTGGCGTCCCAGAACAGCGCCGGGTTGTAATGGAACGTTGGACGCCAGCTGACCGCCGTGACCTTCCACTGGCCGGGCGGAAGAGGATCGTGCTCGCTGCCGCTGGTCACCGGCGCGAAAAACTCGACGCTGCCGTCGGCGCGGACGGCACGCAGTGTTCCGTCGTGTGAAACCTCGATCGTCAGCCCTTCAACCGGCGCCGCGCCGGCCGGCTTCGCGCCGTCCACGAACGGCGTGACAGCGGGGACGGTGATCGACGTTCCTGGAGCGAATCGCTTGCCCGGGTTGAGACGGGTGAGAAGCGCCGGCGAGGCATGAAACCGTTCCGCGAGCGCCTCGGTGATCGACTGATACGAAAGCGCGGGCAGTTCGGACTGCTCGATCAGATCGCGCGGCAGCGGGTTGACGAAGGGACCCTTCGCGTCGGCCTCGGTGATCTTGTAGTCTGTCGTCACCGGCGCGCGTTCAGCAGCTGAGCGCTTTCCAGGTTTCGCAGTTGACCTGTCCACTGTCGGGCAGGTTGTTGGCCTTCTGAAACGCCGCAAGCGCGCGCTGCAGATTGGCGCCTCGCTGGCCGTCGATTTCCCCCGGTGAGAATCCGCGACGATCCAGCAGGACTTGATATCCGAGCGGGTCGCCGCACGCCGAGCCGGTGGGTCGCGGGCGGGGCTTCGGCGCTGCGTCGAGCACGCCGGCAGCGACGATCAGGAGCGCGCCGCCGAGCGAAATGTTGATGAGCTTCTGAATCGTCACGGAACACCTCAGGACCTGAGAGTGCACGCCTCGTGCCCATTTCTGGGCCCTGATACGGCTTTCGACCTGCCAGTGGTACATTACGGAGGACGCCTGAGGAGGCTTTGTGGCAAACCGAACCCGACCGACCCTGGAAAAGCGCGCCAAGGAGCGCGCACGCCAGGAAAAACGCAAACAAAAGGAAGAACGCCGCGCCAGCGCCAAAGTCCAGCGCGCCGCCAATCCCAGGGCGGGGGACGGGGAGGATCCCGATATCGCCGGCATCACGCCGGGTCCGCAACCGAATCCCTGGGGAGACGAAGAGGAGATCTGAAGCCCATCCAGCTCGGGCAACGCAGCCTGAGCAGTAAGCCTGCCGGTCTGTCTTTGAATCGCGCCGCTGACGCCTCGCCGCGTCTTATATCTCCTGAGCGCGGAGCAGCAGGACGGGAACCTTCACGAGATGGCGGACCCGATCGGCCGTCGTTCCATGGAGCACGTCCGCCAGGAACCGATGGCCGTGCGTCGACATGGCGATCAGGTCCACGTCATTCGTTTCAGCCGTGCGGATGAGCTCGCGTTGCCGGATCGCCCATCGCAAGCTCTGCCTGGACCGTAAAGCCCTGCCCTGCGAGATCCTGCCCTGACCTGATCAAGATAGAGACGATCCGCCTTCATCTCTTCCGATTCGCGCAGGCGGAGCTGGTCGAAGTTGCGCGCCACCCATCCGTCGGCCACGTGGACGAGCAGCAGCTCGGCGCCGGTCAGTTTGGCGAGCTGAGTGACATGCTTGATGATCGTACGATCTGCCGCCGAGTTCTCGAGCGCGACAAGGATGCGCCGGTACATGGGCGTTGATCCTATATCCCCGCGAAGGTTTGATACAGCAGCCAGACGTTCAGTGCAGCGATGATCACGGCGACTGTCCAGGCCAGGATTTTCACCCAGAGCGGGCTCGCAAACGGGCCCATCTTCGCGCGATCGCCGGTGAACATCACGAGCGGGAAAACGGCGAAGGGCAGCTGCAGGCTCAGGACGACCTGGCTCAGGATGAGCAGCGGACCGGTGCCCTGATCGCCGTAGATCACGATCACGATGATCGCCGGGATGATGGCGATGAGCCGGGTGATCAGCCGCCGGAGCCACGGGCGCAGCCGGAGGTTGATGAAGCCTTCCATGACGATCTGGCCGGCGAGCGTGCCCGTCAGCGTCGAGTTCTGACCGGAGCACAGCAACGCCACGGCAAACAGGGTGCTCGCCATCGTCGTCCCCATGAGCGGCGTGAGGAGTTTGTAGGCGTCGTTGATGTCCGCCACTTGATCGTAGCCGGTGCCGTGGAACGTGGCGGCCGCCATCACGAGGATCGCGCCGTTGATGAAGAGCGCGAACATGAGGGCGAACGAGGAATCGAGCGTCGCGAAGCGAATGGCTTCGCGACTTGCTGGCGAAGGTGTCGAGGTACTTCCGCGTCTGCACGATGGACGAGTGCAGATACAGATTGTGCGGCATCACCGTCGCGCCGAGGATGCCGATCGCGATGTAGAGCATCTCGCCCGTTGCGGAGGATCTCGGTGTGCGGCACGAAGCCTGCGGCGACGGCGGCCATGTCGGGCTTCGCGAGCCAGATCTCGATCGCAAACGAGCCGGCGATCAGCACGATCAGCGCGACGACGAGGGCCTCGACGTAGCGGAAGCCGTGCTGCTGCAGGAAGAGGACGATCAGCACGTCGAGGGCTGTGAGGCAGACGCCCCAGATGAGCGGCAGGCCGAAGAGCAGGTTGAGGGCGATGGCGGCGCCGACGACCTCGGCGAGGTCGCAGGCGGCGATGGCGATCTCGCAGAGCAGCCAGAGCACGATGGTCGCCGGCCGGGAGTAGTGGTCGCGGCAGGCCTGGGCGAGATCGCGGCCGCTGGCGATGCCGAGCCGGACGGCGAGCGCCTGCAGCAGGATCGCCATCAGGTTGGAGATCATGATGACGCTGAGCAGCGTGTAGCCGAAACGGGCGCCGCCCGGCCAGGTCAGTTGCCCAATTGCCGGGGTCCATGTAGCCGACCGCGACGAGGTAGCCTGGGCCGGCGAAAGCGAAGAATTTGCGCCAGAATCCGGCGCCCTCGGGCACCGCGATGGAGCCGTGGACCTCAGGGAGGCTCAGGGTACTGGTGGGGAGGCGCCATCCGCTGGGTGGAGGGGAGCCTTTTTTGTTGGTCACAGCCACGATTTTGATTCATCAAAATTATAACAGAGCTGCGCTCAATTCAAGGGGCCACGGTATTCCTCGAACCTCTTGGCACTCCTGTTCGACGCGCGGTCGCCACGCTCGAATCGCTGAGGACGTTGAACACGTTGGAAGCCATCGGGCTGAGGGCGGCGTGTTACGATTCGTGCCCTGAGTGCGCGTCGGCCCGCTGTTTTTGTGTGGAGAACAACCCATGAAGTGCACGCCTGTCGGTCTTCTTCTCGCGATCGCGACCCTTTTGGCCTGGACCGTCCCGCATTTCTCTCCGTCGGTGCTGGGCCAGGCGCCATCGGCGCAGGCTCCTCATATCGGGGAGGGCGGACTGCCGCAATTCGAGAAGGATCCCGCCTGGCCGAAGGTTCCGTCCAAGTGGAAGATGGGATTCGGGTCCGCGGTCGCGGTCGACGCGCAGGATCACGTCTGGATCCTCAGCCGCCCGCACACGCTTGCGAATCCGCGGTCGACGTCGCCCGACCGAAATCCATGCCCGCGCCGCCCGTGATGGAGTTCGACAACGCCGGCAACTTCATTCAGGGCTGGGGCGGGGAGAGCGGTCCGGGATATCAATGGCCGTCGAACGAGCACGGCATCACCGTCGATTCCAAGGGCTTCGTGTGGATCATGGGAAACGCGGACGGCAAGCGCAACAATCCCGCGAATCTTCCGAACGACAACCAGATTCTCAAGTTCACGAAGGCCGGCAAATTCGTGATGGCCATCGGCAAGAGCGGCCAGACCGGCAGCAACGCGACCGAGGTCCTCAGGGGCGCAACCGGCCTTCGTTACTACCCCAAGACGAACGAACTGTTCGTGTCCGACGGCTACGGCAACAGCCGCGTGATGGTCTATGACGCGGACACGGGGAAGTTCAAGCGCATGTGGGGCGCGTACGGCAACAAGCCGCTCGACGATGGACGGACCGTCCGCCGCGCTCCGAGCCCCGACGCCGATTCCGTGGGTCGCCGTGTCGGAAGTGCTTCAGCAGTTTGCATCGCCGGTCCACGACGTCAATATTTCGAACGACGGGCTGGTGTATGTCGCCGATCGCGGAAACAAGCGAGTCCAGGTGTTCACGCCCGAAGGCAAATTCGTCGCCGAGCAGTTCGTCGGTCTCGACAGCAAGTAGTACCTGCAGGCGAGGTCCATCGCCTTCTCGCCGGACCAGAGATTTCTCTATCGTCGGAGGGACGCCGGTCGTCTACATCCTGAATCGCAGGACGCTCGAGGTCCTGGGCTCATTCGACATCGGCGCGCTCGCAGGAGCATCCGCCGGGCCACCAGATCGCGGCCGATCACAAAGGCAACGTCTACGTCGTTCAGGCCGAGCTGACCGGAGCCGACGGAAAGAGCGGTGGCACGGGCGCGTATAAGTTCGTGTTCAAGGGATACTCACCCGCGACGAAGTGTTGTCAGGGCAGGAGGACGCACCGCGACGAACTAACGCGCCGCCTGGCAACAACGGCGTGTCGCGGGACGACGAGGATCTGGGAAGGGACTACCCGAGAGGAGAACCAGCTACCCGTCGCCAGGGAATGGTGAGAGGGGCGCGTGATGGATTTCGGCCAGATCTGATGGCATTTTCCCGTGGAGGGAGCTGGCATCGAACCTGCCAGTTCGAACGGCGGATGTCGTCAGACGCCGGCGCGCGCGCGGAGCGCAGTTTTCTCATCGACGATGCGGCACGTTTGCTTGGCGTGTCGCGGCGCACGGTGTATTACCGCATTCGGGAGGGGCGGCTTCTCACGATCCGCGCCCGGTGTGGGTCGCAGCGCGTGCTTCTGTCGTCCATGGAGGCGCTGATGCGGGGGCGTCTGGAGGGTCGTCAAGAGGGCCGTCAAGAGGGCCGTACGGATGAGGTCGGCCGCATCGAGCAGACGGCATTGTCGGCGAGAGTCGTAGACGCTGGCATCGAGGAGCGGAGGTACGCGGGCCGGGCGTCCAACGCATGCTGGCGAGCGCCGAGGTGCGGATGCGAAACGATTCTCGGCGATCAGAGCGGCCTAGATAAGACGCTCGGGCCGGTTAGAGACCAAGGCGCTGCCGCTTCAGGTAAAGTCCTTTCGCGAAATCCCCAGCGCTCTGGCGGCTGCATCGACGCGTCCGTGGTGCGTCCGGAGGGCGACCTTGATCATTTCACGTTTCGATTCGCGCCAGCGTCGGCATCAATTTGTTGTTCAGGGGCACCGACAACTCGGGGCCAGCCGCTGCCAGGGGCGCGATCTTGCCGGTCTTTCGAATTTCCGGAGCCAGCGCGGCGGGCGTGAGCAGGTCGTCGGTCTCGGCCAGGGCGGTCATCCGTCGGAGCTCGTTCTGCAGCTGGCGCACGTTGCCCGGCCAGGGGTCAGAGAAGCAGGTATTCCATCGTTTCTTCGGCGAGGCGCACGCGGCCTTTCGAGAATTCGGCCGCGGCTCGTGCCACGAAATGATGGACCAGCGCGGGAATTTCGTCGCGGCGCTCGCGCAGTGGAGGGATGGTGAGGCGGACCACGTTCAACCGGTAGAAGAGATCCTCGCGGAAGCGTCCTTCGTGGACGAGTTGTTCGACGTTGGAGTTGGTGGCCGCGACGATGCGGACGTCGACGGTGAGCGGGGTGGGCTCGCCGAGGGGGGAGATCTCGCCGGACTCGAGGAACCGCAGGAGCTTCGGCTGCAGGTCGAGGCTCATTTCGCCGATTTCATCGAGGAACAGGGTGCCGTCCTTGGCGGTGCGAATAAGGCCTGGACTGTCGCGGTCGGCGCCGGTAAATGCGCCGCGGCGATGTCCGAAGAGCTGGCTCTCGAGCAGGTCCCGCGGGATGGCGGTGCAGTTGAAGGGCACGAAGGGTTTGTCCGCGCGCGGGGAGTAGCGATGAATGGCGCGGGCCAGGATCTCCTTGCCGGTGCCGCTTTCGCCGGTGATGAGCACACTTACATTTGTTCTGGCGACGCGCTGGGCGAGGACATTAGCTTCTGCATCTGGCCAGTAACGATTGCACCCGCAGAGTCGGCAGCGAGATCTTCTGCAGGCCAGAGCCTAATGTGATCTTCTCGGTCTGCGCGAGCGCGGTTAAGCTCACGAGTCGCTGATAACAATAGTGTGATGGCGTTTATCGTTGCCGTCGACTCGATGTCAGAATTAGCTTCCAACGTCACCTCAATTCGTCTATCGCCTGATACTCCCACATCAATGCGCCTCAGGGCTGTGCCGGCGCTAAGTCCATCTTCCGCAATCACCTCTGTTGCACCTGAGGGTGCCGTTGCCAAAGCAGTGCATGTATCGCGCTGCCAGAGTCGATCGCCAACCGAATGATCTCCCCTGCTATGAACTCCGGCTGCTGAACGTGCACAACTAGAGCTGCGGCTCCCTGCAGAGCTACTTGCGCCGGCGTGAAACCTCCAAGTCGTGGATTTCCTGACACGCTCCGAACGCCTGAGGCAGTCGTTTGACGCCGCTCAAGATCCTGGAGGGCTGGTACGTTATGGAGAGATGTAAGGATGCGGCGCGCGCGATCCACATGGACGTTGGCCGCTTCGTGGTTCTGAGCGAGCGTGAGCGCCGACGCAAACAATCCCTCGTAACGGCCGTGGAAATCTGATGGAAGATCAGGCAGATCCGACACCAACCCGCACAGGACCTGCATTGAGTCCAAATCACGGCCGATGTGCAGCAGTATTTCGGCTCTGCGTTAGGGACGATATCGCTCTAAGAAAGTGGTCGCCTGTATCGCGAGCGATATCTAGCAATTGGTCCACCTGGCCGAGAGACTCCTGCCAGCGCAGTCGCAGCATCAGGTACTGATACGAGTGAGGGACGCATGCCTAAAGACGTAGAGCCGCCGATCGTCCGGATTGTGGATAGATTCCTCGATACGATCCAACAGTTCCTCGGCCTGATCGAGGCGATTCTGAGTCAGCCTAATCGAAGCGATTGCGTCGATAGCACCGTTGGCGTTGTCTCCACAAGAAGGCAAAATCGCCATAGCTCGTTCAAAGTATCCAATTGCCTCCTCGAAACGCCCTCCGAGACAAAGCAGATTTCCATAGTTGGCAAGGCACGCTCGCAGTGTCACCGCGACGCCCGCCTGTTCGGCTAAGGCAACAGCGCGTTGACCATGTGCAAGGCCCGAAGAGCAATCGGATGACATTAGAGCGATCGCGACGTTTATGTTTTCAGCCCACGCTTCTAACCACAAGTTTGATTCAGACGCCAGCAAGTTCACGGCAATTCCAGTATGGGTCCGAGCGCTAATTGTAAGGCCACGTTTTGCCTCAATCTCGGCAACAAAGACGTGGACCGCGGCGAGAACACTCGGGTCACCGAGTCTGATTGAATTCGCTCGGAGTTCGGCCAATATCGGAGCCGCAGTATCGATATCGGAGCGATTTCCGAACATCGTCCACAGACGCAGTTGAGACCAACAGAGGCGCTCAAGATTGTCTGCCCGCTTCGCAAGTAGGAGAGAACGTTGGACATGTTCGATTGCGCCATTCGTGTTGCCTTCATCCCACTCGATAAGACCAATCGTGTACTCGCAGATACTACGGTCTACGTCGCTCAGTTCCTTCGTTCTCAGCAGCTTTGCGGCGAGCTGCCGACTCTCACCATACCGTCCGACGCGTTCAAGAAGTGCTACTCTTTGAACGTCAACCGCTGTCGGACTTTCTCGGTTCGACGTCGGCTCTCTAAGTGCCGTAAGAGCCTCAATAAATCGGCCGTTTCGAACGAGGTCCTTAACAGTTGCCAAATTCTCCATGGTGGACCCTTTTGAGTGCGCGTTCCCCTGCACCGTATTGTGACCAACTGGTTCCTAGACTGACACTTGTTGCGATGACGTCGCAGCTTTTCCGTGCAATGTGGCACTGGCCAGTGCAGCCGCAGGCAATGGCCGGAGGGATCGCACAGCCGCGAGCAGAGAGGGAATCTAATGAACCTGAATTGAGGATTGATCTTGGCGGGACGCAATCTGGCGCTGGGCCACCAGCAGTAGCTCCCGAAAAGAAGAGCCGTCGCGAGGAGCCGACACACAAGTGACGATCGCTTGGATCGCTAGATGTGAGCCTGACTTCGAAACGTCAGCGTGGCTCTAGAATGTTTTCTTGAATTCGCTCAGCAATCATCTTAGCGGCCGAAAGATTAGTGTGGTGCAGGAGAGCGACGAACTGCGCGCTACCGTACCGGAACAAGATGTCAGAGACCCTTAACTCAGTTCTGGTCTGTCCCACGACGTGCCGCAAAGCATCGTCTCCCGCCTGTCGTCCATTCTGCGCGTTGATGTCTTTGAGGCCCAGTACGTCGATGAATACCAGCGTCAATTCTGAGGCGACTGCCAGGCTATCACTGCCGGTAGACTGCAAGAGTTGTTCGAGTTGATGCAGATTAGGAAGGCCTGTGATGGAATCTAGTCGTGTAGTGCTCTCGAGCTCAGCCGCACACTTAAGGGTATGTGAGATTTGGCGCGCAACCACCTCAATAACCCTTCGGTGATCTTCGTTGAATCCATCGATGGATTCAGAATACAGCGTCAAGACGCCAATCAATTGAGCTCCTGCAGGTCAGTGGAGTACTCAGGCAACTTCTCAAGCCTCGGATTTATGGTTCTCGCCACATCTCCTAGATCGAGTGTTGGATCTGAGTTGACGATAGTCTTCCGATTCGCTCCTACCCAACCGCTTAATCGTCGACCCAAAGGAATGCGAAGCCCTTTGACGACTGAACTGGCGTCGCCGGTAGTGTGCTTTGCTTCCAGTTCATCCGTCGCAGGATCGAGTATGAAGAGTACAGATTGCACGAAGGGAATCAGACGTCGGAGGTGCTTCGCGATCACATCACCCGTCTCGCTTATGCTTCCTTGACCAGCTAGCGCGTGAGCCAGTTCATATAGCGTCTGCATTTCATCCGCGCTGGCAGTAATGTCGTCAAGTCTCTGAAGGTCGGCTGGTCAGTCGTCGGGTCTTGGATCGAGCCGGTAATTTCGTTGAGTGCTTGGCGCTGGGCTCTGGCTGGAGTCGGCTACCGGTGCTATGTCGGCATGAACTCTGACGAACGTATCAACAATCAACGGATCGTACATTGAGCCTCGGCGCTCGATTAGAATTCGGAGCGCCTCCTCGGTTGACAACCGAGGCCGGTATGGTCGGTCAGAAGTCAGAGCGTCAAAGCAATCAACGACCGATAGAATTCTCGCGCCAATAGGTATATCAGTACCTCTTAAGGCCAGCTGGGTATCCACTCCCATCCCAGCTCTCATGATGGTGTCTGACCATTGGGACAACAGGGTACGGAAAGTCAATTGCGGACAGAATGTCCGCTCCAACACTAGCGTGTAGTTTCATTTTGTCGAATTCGGCAGGGGATAGTCGGCCTGGCTTGTTGAGAATGTATTCGGGAACAGCTAGTTTGCCCATGTCGTGAAGTAGCGCGGCCGCCTCGATCGCTTTGATCAACTTCTCGTCAACGACTCCGACGCGTTTGGCCAAGCCCGACCGCGTACGCCTGAACCCGGCGAATGTGTCCGTGGGTGATCTGATCCTTGGCGTCAATCGCCATCGCTAGGGTTTCAATCGTTGATAAGTACAATCGATTCAAATCGCTCAGGTGCTTGTTGCTGTCCTCCACGCGCCCCATTGCGGTACGAAAGGTGAGGTACGACACTAGCAACAACGGACCAATGATGGCGAGGGTGCTAACGTCGAGTTCGCGAGAATAGGTAACGATCAACGCGGCGACAGAAGCGCTGCTAAAGTATGTGACAGAAAGCCAGATAAACTTTTCCCACCAAATAGTCAGCGGTGACTGTTTTGTCTCGAGTCCGACGACTACTGCGACCAGCGAACTGTTTAGCAGGAAATACAGGGTGGTAAAACCAGCAAGCGGAAGAAAGAGTGCTGACAGAGGTGCCGGACGTATCGAGTATGGTTCGATACCTGAGAAGAAAAAGAAGACGGTTGCGGACACCCAAATTGCGATTGTTGGGGCCGCCAAGTTGAACAAGAGCCTATGAGGAGGCCGGCCGGCCGGACTCATCCAGAACAGCACGGTGAGTGCTTCGAGAAGGACCGTGATCGTACCGGCGGCTGCACCGAAGAGAAGAACTGCGAGGAAGACGAACGCTTCGGAGACTGAAATTCTGGCGTTGATCGACGCGACTTTTACGCTAAAGGAGCCCGTAAGCAACGTTAGCGCCGCGATAACAATCCACTGAGGAGCAAGCGGGTTTTGGTAGAGCCTGAAGGTTGAATAAGCCACGGCTGCGGCGCCGGCTAGCACCACACCGACGACGTAGGCTCTGGCAGGGCCTTTCAGTTGAGCGAATCCGGGCATTGCGGGTGGCCGCTCCAAGGCGGCCTACCCGTTATCGGTTCAATCTTCCCAGAGGATTAGTTGTCTCATTTTGTACTCTCCTTGACGTGGCTCAATTGCTAAATGATTGCAGCACCTGCGCTTATTCAATCCAACTGACCGGTGCCCCAAAAGATGGAATCGTTGCTATTGGTGCCCCAGAAGATGGAATCGTTGCTATTGGTGCCCCAGAAGATGGAATCGTTGCTATTGGTGCCCCAGAAGATGGAATCGTTGCTGTTGGTGCCCCAGAAGATGGAATCGTTGCTATTGGTGCCCCAGAAAATTGATTGAGGCTTTGTCAGTGCCCCAGAAGATGGAGTCGTTGCCATTCGTGGTTCCCCAGAAGATTGATTGGGGCTTGGCAGTGCCCCAGAAAATGCTGGTGCTGCCTACGACTCCAGAGTGCTGCTGCGCAAAGACATGAGTGGTGAAGGCCACACCGGAAGCAAAGACCTCCTGACCGGCCAAGACAGTTCTCTGGAAGCTGATGCTTTTCGACCATCGGCAACGAATTCAGCCGCCGCAAGCACATTCAGACTTCCTGCCCCGCCCGCCATTAGCCCCTCTTCGGGCATGAACGAGCTGGTCATCTGAAGCACGGCCTTGGTTTCGCGAGGCGAAAGTCTGCCTTTCTGCTCCAGCAGCAGCGCCGACGGCGCCGCTCACCACGCCCGTCGCCATGCTGGTCCCCGACAGCTGGAGGTAGGCGTTGGCGCCCGCGCCCGCCACGTGCCGCTGGGAATACGTGGTCGCCAGATACGAGCCCTGCGCTTCGGCCGACACGATGCGGCTGCCCGGCGCCACCATATCCGGCTTGAGCGCCAGGTCGAACCGCGTCGGGCCGCGCGAGCTGTACGTCGCCACGGTGTCGTCGGACCGGTACGGCGTCCCGTGCGTGTCGACCGCGCCGACCGTGATCGCGTCCGGATGGTTGCCCGGCGACGTGATCCCGCCGAAAATGCGCTTGCCGTCGACGCTCTGCCCGTTGTTGCCCGCCGCCACGACGACGACCATGCCCGCGGCGATCGCCCGCTCGACGGCCTCGCACACCGGGTCGTCCCGGTACGGCTGCAGCACCGGCGTCCCGAGCGACAGGTTGATGACCTTGATGTTGTACGCCTTGCGGTGCTCGATCGCCCAGTCGATCGCCTCGACGACGTCGCTCGCATAGCCCGACCCGTCGGCGCCGAGCACCCGCAGGTTCACGATGAACGCGCCCGGCGCGATGCCGCGGTAGTCGGCGGTGTCCGCGGTGCGTCCCCGCTGCCCCGCGATGATCGCCGCCACATGCGTCCCGTGCCCGTACGCGTCCTGGCCGGTCCCCCCCGTGAAGTCGACCGTGGCGAGGACGCGCTTCTTCAGCGCGGCGTGCCCGAAATCGATGCCCGAGTCGATGACGGCGACCGCGACGCCGGCGCCCGTCAGCACGGGGAGGCCCTCGCTGCCCGCCCACACCTGATCGGCCCCGATGCTCTCGGCGGTCACCTCCGACGCGCGGAACCGGGCGTCGCCCGACAGATGCTCGACCGCCTGGTCGTCGCTGAGCGCGGCCAGCTGACCGGCGGTCAGCCGGAGCACCGCGCCGCTCTTGAGGTACCGCGCGACGCGCAGGTTGTAGCGCGCCGCCAGCGCGTCCACCTCCGTCCGCGTGCCGTGCACGATGACGGCGATCGTCTGCGACCCGGCCGCGAGGTGATCCTCGAGGTCGGCGCTCAGTCGCGCATGGCGGGCGGCAAACGCCGGCGAGGCTGCCCAGCGACACGACGACCAGGGCGGCCAGGGCGGCGCGGGAACAAGCGGGCGACAACGGTCATCGGGATTTGGTCCACGGGAATGTCTCCGATTCAATCAGTTACAGGTTTAGAGAGGTCGCTGCCTCGATCGCGGGGCTTGTTCAGCGACTCGAGCAGAACGCGCTGGGATCCGCCGAGGGTACGAATCGTCTGGAGACGACCCTCGCGGATGCGGTTGTAAATGGTCCGGCGTGACACCCCGAGGACCTCCGCCGCGTGGTCCAACGAAACGCTTCGGCCGATACGGGCTTCGAAGCTGCCTTCGACGTGCGCGGTCTATCGATGCCATCAGCCGTTCCTCCCGGTCACGGCATCTATAATCGCACGTGCACGGCCAGCCCAGCCGAGGCGCGCTCGGGCGGACGGCCAGATCGAGTTAAACGTTTGATGGGTATGGAGTTGCTGATCTAGAATGCGCGTGGCGGCGGAGTCCGGACTCGCCGGCGATCAGCCAGTAAGCTAGCCAGCGAGACCGTAAGAACGACCGAGCTGGGTCGAGTTTGCACGCAAAGTCAATCCGAAATGCTCCAGCTTGGTACAACTTGTGATCGGTCAGCTTGTTGGCTCTTGAGCTAGCTTTTGACCAGACAACAACGCCACACCCTCCGGTTCCTCGTCGCGATCCTGGCCGCGCCGCGGCGATCGGGTGCCGCCCGCGCCCGCCGACCGTCCGCCTGCGACCGCCGCGCAGGGGATCCCCCGCGGCGGCGACCTTCGTGTCGCGGTCCGCACCGAGCCGCAGTCCTTCAACTGGTACACGCGCCACGACGGATCCACGTACATCGTCACGGCCCTCACGCAGGCCCGCCTGTTCCAGGTGAATCGCGCGACGCAGGAAGTCGAGCCGTGGCTCGCCGAAGGCTCGACGCGGTCCGCCGACGGCCTGCGGTACACGATCAAGCTGCGGCCGAACATCGTCTTCGCCGACGGCCATCCGTTTACCTCGGACGACGTCGTGTTTTCCTTCGCGGCGGCCTACAACGAGCGCGCCGGGAGCATCCTGGCCGACGCGATGAAAATCGCCGGCAAACCGCTGCAGGCGGCCGCCGTGGATCCCCTCACCGTCGTCGTCACCTTTCCGGTGGCGTTTGCGCCCGGGCTCGTGCTCCTCGACAACCTGCCGATTCTGCCGAAGCACAAGCTCCAGGCCGCGCTCGACGCCGGCACGTTCGGCAGCGCCTGGGGACTGGCCACGCCGGTCGCCGAGATCGCCGGGCTCGGGCCGTTCGTGCTGGCCGAGTACGTGCCGGGCCAGCGGACGGTCTTCGCGCGCAACCCGAAGTACTTCCGGAAGGACGCCGCCGGCGCGCCCCTCCCGTACCTCGATCGCGTCATCGTCGAGGTCGTGCCCGACCAGAACGCGCAGTTGCTGCAGCTCGATGCCGGCAGCCTCGACATGACGGGATCCGAGGTGCGGCCGGAAGACTACGCGCCGCTGAAGCGCGCGGCCGACGCCGGGCGCGTCCAGTTGCTCGATCTAGGGGTCGCCTCCGACCCGGACAGCTTCTGGATCAACCTCCGGCCGGGCGCATTTGCCAAGGATCCCCGTGCCGGCTGGATGCAGCGCGACGAACTGCGGCAGGCGATCTCGCTGGCGGTCGATCGTCAGGCGTTTGCAGATACGGTGTACCTGGGCGCCGGCGTCGCCGGTCTTCGGCCCGGTGACGCCCGCCAACAAGAAGTGGTATTCAGCCGACCTGCCGCAGACGCCGCACGATCCGGCCCGTGCGAAGACGCTGCTGGCCTCAATTGGCTTGACGGACCGTAACGGCGACGGCGTGCTCGACGATCCGCGCAACCAGCCGGCGCGCTTCGCGCTGCTGACTCAGAAAGGGCAGACGGCCCTCGAGCGTGGCGCTGCGGTGATCCGCGACGAGCTGAAGAAGATCGGCCTCCTCGTCGACGTCGTGCCGCTCGAGGGCAACGCGCTGGTTCAGCGGTTCCTCTCGGGTCAACCTTACGACGCCATCTATTTTCAGTTCGGCATGACCAACCCGGACCCGGCGTTGAGCCTGGATTTCTGGTTGAGCTCCGGCGACTCGCGCGTCTGGAACCTCGCGCAGAAGACGCCGGCGACCGACTGGGAGCGGCAGATCGACGAGCTGATGGCGAAGCAGATTACGGCGACCGACGGAGGCGGAGCGCAAGCGGCTGTTCGATCAGGTGCAGCGCGTGTTCGCGGCGCATCTGCCGGTCGTGCATTTCGTCGCGCCCAAGATCTTCGTGGCGGCTTCGAGCCGCACGACGAACCTCACGCCCGCGATCACGCGGCCGCAGTTCCTGTGGGCGGCGGAGACGATCGCCGTGAAGCCGTAGCCGCGGCGCATGCTGTCGTACCTGCTGCGCCGCCTCCTGTTCGCCGCGTTCCTGGTGTTCGCCGTGTCGTCCGCGTCGATGGTGGTCACGCGGCTGGCGCCGGGCGACTACGCGACCGGCGCGCTCGGGCTCGGCGCCAGCCAGGAAGCGCGCGCGCAGATGCGCGCGCGCTTCGGCCTCGACCGGCCGCTCGGCGCGCAGTACCGGGACTGGCTGGGCCGCGCCGTGCGCCTCGACTTCGGGCGCTCGCTCGCCTACGACCGTCCGGTCATCGATCTGATTCCTGAACGCGCCGCCAATACCGCCATCCTCGCGCTGAGCGCGCTGTTCCTGGCGACGATCGTCGGCCTGCCGCTCGGCATCCTGACGGGCACGCTACCGCGGCGGCGCGCTGCCGGGTGCCGTGCGCGCGGTGTCGGTCCTGCTGCTGTCGATG
The DNA here is from genome assembly GCA_963745495.1 of uncultured Acidobacteriota bacterium. Taxonomy (GTDB): domain Bacteria; phylum Acidobacteriota; class Vicinamibacteria; order Vicinamibacterales; family CAVVIG01; genus CAVUXJ01. The sequence goes on along the minus strand of CAVUXJ010000003.1, from coordinate 200,866 downwards.
CCGCCGCTCCTCACGTCGCTGCTCCTGGTCTTTCTCGCGGCGCGCACCGGATGGTTCCCGATTGGCGGCATGCGGTCGATCGACAGCGCGCGCGGCGGCGCGGCGGCGCTCGACCTGCTGTGGCACATGGTGGTGCCGGTTCTCGCGCTCGCCCTGCCGCTCACCGCGATGTTCGAGCGTCTGCAGGCTCAGGCGATATCCGAGGTCGTCGGTCAGCCGTACGTGCTGGCCACGCTGGCGCGCGGCGTTCCGCGAGCGCGCGTCATCTGGCGCGACGCGCTCAAAGCCGCGCTCCGGCCGGTCGCCTCGATCTACGGCATCGTCGTCGGCACGCTGCTCAGCGGATCGTTCGCCGTCGAGATCATCACGTCCTGGCCCGGGCTGGGGCGGCTGATGCTCGACGCGCTGCGGGCCCGCGACGTGTACCTCGTCGCCGGCTGCGCGGCGGCCGGATCGGTCTTTCTCGCGGCCGGCACGCTGCTGTCGGACGCCGCGCTGGCGGTTGTCGATCCGCGATCGACGGAATGACGCGAACGAGATGACGCGCAGGCTCGGCGCCTTCGTCGTGATCCTCGCGGCTGTCGCCGCGCTCACCGCGCCCCTGGTCGCCCCGCATCCGATCGATCAGCAGTTCGGCGGGCTGTTGAACGCGCCGCCGACGCTCGTCCGCGTCCGCGACGATGCGGGACGCTGGCGGGCGCCGTTCATCTACCCTTGGAAGCGCGTCAGCCAGCTCGAGCAGCGGTACGAGGAGGATCGACTCAGAACCGTCCCGGTCGTCTGGTTCGCCGGGGGACGCTTGATGCGATCGGCCGACGAAGCGCGCCGCGCCCCTGCTGATCCTCGGCGCCGACAGCTACGGCCGCGACGTGTTCAGCCGCCTGCTGTTCGGCGCGCGGATCTCGCTGGGTCTGTCGCTGCTGGCGGCCATCGGCGCCACGATCGTGGGCGGGCTCATCGGCGGCCTTGCCGGCTACATCGGCGGCCCGGTGGACGACCTGCTGATGCGGGCGTCGGACTTCGTGCTGGTCCTGCCGGCCATGTATGTCGCGCTGGCGCTGCGTTCGATCATGCCGCTGGTGCTCGCGGCGCGGCACCGTCTTTCTGCTGCTGGCCGGGATTTTCGCGGTCGTCGGCGCACCCTTCATCACGCGCGGCGTGCGCGCCATCGTCCGCACCGAGCGCCGGCTCGACTACGCGGCCGCCGCCGCGTCGCTCGGCGCCGGCCACGTGCGCCTCCTGGGCCGGCACCTGCTGCCGGCGGCCCGCGGCTTCGTCGTCGTGCAGTTGACGATGCTGATTCCGGCATTCATCGTGGCCGAGGCGACGCTGTCGTACGTCGGCCTGGGCTTTCCGGAGCCGGTCGCGAGCTGGGGGACGATGCTGCAGGATGCATCGAGCATCCGGGCCTTTGCCGATTTTCCGTGGCTGCTCAGTCCCGCCGCCGCGATGTTCCTCGTCGTGCTCGGGCTGAACCTCATGCTGCAGGACAGGCCCGAGCGCCTCGGTGAAGGCCACGGCGTTCCGCGACAGTTATGAGCTCGTCTACAATGAGCGTATGTCTGTGACCGGCGTCCTCGCCCCGGTTCCGACTCCGTTCGATCGTTTCGCGCTGCAAACGCGGTGACTCGCAGGGTGTTCATGCGCTCCCTTCGCCGATGGTTCGCTGGCGCCCTCGGCGGTCGTGTTCGCCTATCTCGGTTACCTGTACCTGACGCTGCCTGACGTGCGGCAGCTCGAGACCGCGAATCCGCCGACGACGGCCTTCATGGAGCTGCGCGCGCGCGAGGCGAGGGCGCAGGGGAAGCAGCCGCGGCGCGTCCAGCAGTGGGTGAGCTATCGCCGGATCTCGCCGAACCTCACACGCGCGGTTCTCGTCGCCGAAGACGCCGCGTTCTGGCAGCACGAAGGCGTCGATCTCGAGCGAGCTGCAGAAATCGATCGAGCTCGACTGGGCGCGCGGCCAGCTGCTGCGCGGCGGGAGCACCATCACGCAGCAGCTCGCGAAGAACCTGTACCTGTCGCCGTCGAGGAATCCCGTCAGAAAGCTTCGCGAGCTGATCATCGCGCGCCGGCTCGAGGCGGAGCTGCAGAAGGCGCGGATTCTCGAGCTGTACCTGAATGTGATCGAATGGGGCGACGGCATCTACGGCGTCGAGGCGGCCGCCCGCACGTACTTCGGGACCTCCGCGTCGGCGCTGGGACCGAGGGAATCCGCGCTGCTGGCCGGCGCCATCATCAACCCGCGGGTGCTGAATCCGGCGAAGCCCACGGCCCGTCTCGCCCGCCGGCAGCAACTGATTCTGAGCCGCATGGGCGCGTGTCACACCGCCCGTGGATGCTCCCGCTGGTCAGCCCGAGCCTCCAGCGCCGCCGCCGGCCGACCCGGTCCCACCCGTCGATCGGCCGCCGACCGCTCGTTCCCGGTGACAGAACCGGCGGAACCGCCAGCGGCGGTGACGCCAACCGCCGAGCCTGCGTAGATTTGCGCGGAAAGAGCGCCGCTCAGCTTGACCTCCGGAATTCGCGTTCGCTATAGTCAAAAGGCTCAGAGTTTCCTCGCAAAATCTGACCGGTCCGGAGTTGCGTCCGCTAGCTGGCGCGCCGAGATTCGACGTGTGCCGGGTCAGGCAGCTTGCAGTTAGCGCGCGAACGCATGATCAACTACACCGAACGCCTCACGCTGCTGATGCAGGACATCGTCTCGCGCGTGCCGGCGCTTGTCGTTCATCGACATGGCCGACGTGCTGGTGTTCGCGCGGCCGGGACGGTCGAATGCCGAGGGCGCCTTCGCCACCTGCCACTGCCTCAGTCTTCCGCCGAGCGAGCCCGGCTACTACTTCTGGCGCGACCGCGCATACCGGCCTGCATCACGCGCCGCTCCGAATGGTTCGTCACCAAGTCGCCGGTCGTCACGATCGGCGCGCGGCAGATGAAGTACATGATCTCGTTCACGCTGCCGCGCTTCTGCGATCAGTCGCTCGACCGATCGCGCAAGGAGCGGTGCTATCCCGGCGCTGAACAACCGTGGATCGCGAAGCTCGACACCGTCGTTCACGAGCTGTATCACATCGATCCCGAGCAGAACGGCATCCGCCGAATCGATCGCGGCGACGGCACCTACTCGGCGCACTGCCACAGTCATCAATTCTTCGAGCAGGTGGCCGACGATGGTCGCCGACGTATCTCGACACGCCGCCCGGATCCGGCGGTCGTACGATTTTCTCCGGCACGACTTCGCCGCGCTCGAGGCGCGCCACGGCGGCGTCGTCGGCACGAGCTTCCGGACGTTTCCGTCCTATCCCCAGCGGTTCATCGAGGCGCTCGCCGGTTCAGCCTGCCGTGCGAGGCCGATACCCCGCGGCGTCGAGGTGCGAGCCGATCCGCAAAGGGCAGCAGCCGATGCACTACACCGAAGACGACCTCCACATCCGGCAGTTCATGAAGGACACGTCGAGGCGGCTGGTGCGGAAAGGGCAGTTCAGGGCGGCGTAATCGCGGCGCGCGCCGAGAAAGCGCTGCGCCCAGTAGCGTCGCGCTCAGGCGCTCGACGCGCACGACGCCGGTCGAGCTGGGCGCGTGCACGAACTCGTCGCCGCCGACCGCGATCGCCACGTGCGAGGCGCCCGGCTCGGCCGTCGTGAAGAACAGCAGATCGCCCGGCGCGAGATCGTCCCGAACCTCGCCGGCCGATCCTGAACTGCTCGCGTACCGCGCGCGGAAGCGCGACCCCGTGCCGAGCGAAGACGTACTGCGTGAAGCCGCTGCAGTCGAACCCCTCTGGATCGGTGCCGCCGTTCCGGTAGCGGACGCCCCGCAGCTCGAGCGCCGTGCCCACGAGCGCGTACCAGTCCGGCTCGCGGCCGCTGGCAGCACGGCGCCGGCGTGGACGGGCCCTCAGGCCCCGTCTGTGGCGTTGCCGCCCGTGCCGGCATGGGAAACGGCCGCGGGACCGCGCCCGTCGAGGCGCAGGCCGAGCAGCAGGACGGCGGCGGCCAGCGCCATCATCAAGACACGAGGAGAATACGGACGAGACATCGACGCTGATTCTATCGGCGGGAGCCGCGCGGCGCCATAGCCGCTAACCGGCGCGTTGCGAGACGTTTACAGCGCCGGCGTCTTGACACCTCGACGGGCGGTCGGGCAAAATTCATGAGCTCGGGTCGTACATGGAACAGACGCTTCTCCTCAACGCGTCGTACGAGCCGCTCAAGATTGTCCACTGGCAGAAGGCGGTCACGCTCTGGTGCCAGGGCAAGGTCGAGGTCATCTCTGTCTACGACCGGGAGATCCGGGCTGTTTCGTTCAGCTTCAAGCTGCCGTCGGTCATCCGCCTGCTGCGCTACATCAAGATCAAGCGGCGGTTCGACTACGTGCCGTTTTCGCGGGCGAACATCTACGCGCGCGACGATCACCGGTGCCAGTACTGCGGCGACGACGTTCCCGACGAGCGAGCTGACCTTCGATCATGTCGTGCCGGTCGCCCAGGGCGGCCGGAAGGACTGGGAGAACATCGTCACGCTGCTGCGTCACGCTGCAACCGCCGGAAGGGCGGGCGGACGCCGGCCGAAGCGGGCATGCATCTGCGCCGCATCCCGAAGCGGCCCGAGTCGGCGCCGGCCATTCGCATCACGGTCGGACTCCGAAACGCGCCGGAGAGCTGGCGCGACTACCTCTACTGGAACGTCGAGCTCGACGACACCTAGGACGGTCTCGACGGTCTCGACGCACCTGCACTCCAGCCTGAGCATGCGCCTGAGTCGTGTCAGACTTGACAGTCTCCGCCATGACCGACCGTCCAGCCTCGCGCGCGCCATCGAGGGCGGCCGCATCACCATCGACGGCACCGGGTTTCCCGTCGATCGGACCGCAGCTGCCCGAGGTGCGCGTCGGCGACGAGCGCGCGCGCGTCGTGTTCGCGTCGCCGACGCGCACTCGACGTCGTCGTGCCCGCCGGGCTCGACGGCAGGCGGACCGGCTGCCGGTGCGCGTCGGCGGCGCCCGCGGGACGCACGCGTCCGTCGAGATCGCGGCGCCGTTCGCGACCGGGCTGCATCAGGTCGACAACCCGGTCTTCGATCGCGAGGGCAACCTCTACGTCACCTACAGCGGCACGCGCGGCCAGCAGGTGCCGGTGTCGATCTTCCGCGTGCGGCCCGAACGGCACGCGCGAAACGTTCTCGTCGGGCATCGTCAACCCGACGTCGATGGCGATCGACGCCGACGGCCGGCTCTACGTGTCGAGCCGGTTCGAGGGCACCGTCTACCGCGTTGATGCCGGACGGATCGGTCGAGCCGTTCGCGACCGATCTCGGCGTCGCGTGCGGGCTGGCGTTCGCGTCGCGACGGCACGCTGTTTGTCGGCGATCGATCGGGCACGATCTTCAGCGTCGATCGCGGCGGGCAGCGCGACGACGTTCGCGTCGCTGCCGCCGAGCGTCGCCGCGTTTCATCTCGCGCTCGGGCCGGACGGCGCGCTGTACGTCACCGGGCCGACGCTGTCGCCGTACGACGTCGGTCTATCGGATCGACGCGCGAGGGCACCGTGACGCATCCGCAGCCAGGCGTTCGGCCGGCCGCAGGGGCTCGCGTTCGATCCGGCGCGGCACGCTGTTCGTCGTCGAAGCGCTGGCGGGCGCGAGCGGCCTGTACCGGCTGCCGCCGAAGGGCGAGCCCGGAGCTGGTGCTCGCCGGGCCCGGTCTCGTCGGCGTCGCCTTCGATCCGAACGGCGGCGTCGTCGTCTGCTCGAACGACACCGCGTATCGACTGCGCCGAGCGACAGCTGGCGCAACTTCAGACCTGAGCTGCGCGCTCGACCGCGATCGTCCGCTGCCGCAATCCGCTCCGCTTCGATATCCGTACGCGAAATAGATCACCAGGCCGACGAGCAGCCACAGGCCGAAGCGCACCCACGTGATCCACGGCAGGCCGAGCATCAGGTAGACGCACGAGAGGACGCCGAGCACCGGCACGAGCGGGACCCACGGCGTCCTGAAGGCGCGCGGCCGGTCCGGGATCGCGCTTCCGCAGGATCAGGATGCCGATGCAGACGAGGATGAACGCGAACAGCGTCCCGATGTTCGTCAGATCGACCATCTCGTCGATGCTCGTGAACATCGCGCAGACGCCGACGGCGACGCCGGTCAGGATCGTCGTCACGTGCGGCGTGCGGAAGCGCGGATGCACCCTCGCGAAGCTCGGCGGCAGCAGTCCGTCGCGCGCCATCGAGAAGAAGATCCGCGGCTGGCCGAGCTGAAACACGAGCAGCACGGCCGTGTGCGCGACGACCGATCCGAACGCGACGATGCCGACGAACAGGTTGCCCCAGCGCCCGATGTTCGCGTACTGCAGCGCCATCGTCAGCGGCTCGGCCTGCTCGGTCGCGAGCTTCTGACCGAGCACGTCGTACGGAATGATGCCGGTGAAGACGGCGGCGACGACGATGTAGATGACCGTGCAGATGATCGAGCGAGCCGATGATGCCGATCGGCAGATCGCGCTTCGGGTTGCGCACTTCCTCGGCGACCGTCGAGACGGCGTCGAAGCCGATGTAGGCGAAGAACACGATCGCCGCGCCGGCCTGGATGCCCGCCCAGCCGTTCGGCGCGAACGGATGCCAGTTGCTCGGCGTGCATGTAGCTCCAGCCGACGACGACGAAGAACGCCAGCACGATCAGCTTCAGCATCACCATCGCCGGTGTTGAGCGAGGCGCTCTCGCGGATGCCGATCACCAGCACGATCGTGATCAGCGCGACGATGCCGAACGCGAGGATGTTGAAGACGATCGGGACGCCGAACAGATGCGGCGCGCTCTCGAACAGGCCGGGGATGTGCGCGGCCGTCCGGTAGTCGGTCGACAGCCAGTCGGGGATGACGATGCCGAAGCCGGCGACGCAGCGTCTTGAAGTAGTTGCCCCAGCTGATCGCGACGGCGACGTTGCCGACGGCGTACTCGATGATCAGATCCCAGCCGATGATCCAGGCGACCAGCTCGCCGAGCGTCGCGTAGGCGTAGGTGTAGGCGCTGCCCGAGATCGGCACCATCGCCGCGAACTCGGCGTAGCAGAGCGCCGCGAAGCCGCAGGCGATCGCCGGTGAGCGACGAACGACAGGATGAGCGCCGGCCCGGCGCCGGGCCGCGTCGGCGTCGCCGGCGGCCGCGGTGCCGATGGTCGCGAAGATGCCGGCGCCGACGATGGCGCCGATGCCGAGCATGACGACGTCGAAGGCGCCGAGCGATGCGCTTGAGCTGATGCTCGGGCGCTGCGCCCTCCGACAGGATGCGCGTCGAGGCTCTTCGTCCGGAAGAGCTGGTTGCGCATGAGCGGTGCGCGGATTATACGAACGGCTGACGATCATGCCGTGTCGGCGTGATACAGCTGAAGGTTTCAGAACCCGGCAGAGAGTCCAGAGCGCATGGCGCACGACTGGATCGCGGTGCGCGGCGCCCGCGTCCACAACCTCAAGAACATCGACGTCGACATCCCCCGGCACCGGCTGGTGGTGATCACCGGTCTGTCCGGATCGGGCAAGTCGTCGCTCGCCTTCGACACGATCTACGCCGAAGGGCAGCGGCGCTACGTCGAGTCGCTGTCGGCGTACGCCCGGCAGTTCCTCGAGCAGATGGAGAAGCCGGACGTCGATCTGATCGACGGGCTGTCGCCGGCCATCTCGATCGAGCAGAAGACGACCGGCTCGAATCCGCGCTCGACGGTCGGCACGGTCACCGAGATCTACGACTACCTGCGGCTGCTGTTCGCCAGCATCGGCGTGCCGCACTGCCCGAACTGCGGCAAGGAGATCACCAGCCAGTCGCTCGAGCGCATCGTCGACATGGTGATGCTCTATCCGCAGGACGCGCGCATCAACGTGCTGGCGCCGATCGTCCGCGGCCGCAAGGGCGAGTTCAAGAAGGAGCTCGCGGCGCTGCGGGGCGCGCGGCTTCACCAAGGCGCGGATCGACGGCCAGTTCCGATCGCTCGAAGAGGACATCAAGCTCGATCGGCGCCGCAACCACACCATCGACGTCGTCGTCGATCGCGCTGATCGTGCGCGGCGGCATCGAGCGGCGCCTCACCGAGTCGATCGACGTCGCGCTCAACCTCGCCGACGACATCGTCGTCATCAACTCGTACGACGACGGCGACCGGCTGTTCTCGCGGCGGCTGGCGTGCGTCGACTGCGGCCTCAGCATGCCGGAGATGACGCCGCGCGCGTTTTCCTTCAACTCGCCGCACGGCGCGTGCCGGACTGCCAGGGGCTCGGCGCGATGGTCGATTTCGATCCGCGCCGCGTCGTGCCGGACGAGTCGAAGTCGCTCGCCGATGGCGCGATCGCGCCGTGGGCGCGCGGCGATCGCAAGCTGGTGCGCGAGGCGCTCCAGGCGCTCGGCCGCGACTTCGGCATCGACCTGACGGTGCCGTTCGGCAAGCTGCCGCGGAAGCATCGCGAGGTCGCTGCTGTTCGGCGCGGGCAAGGAGTGCGCGAAGTTCGAAGGCATTCTGCCGAACCTGCGCCGCCGCTACGACGAGGGCACCTGGGCCGAGCAGGCGGAGCTCGAGCCGTACCGATCGCTGCGGCCGTGCGCCGACCTGCCAGCGGGCGAGCGGCTGAAGGCGCAGAGTCTGTCGGTGCGGGTGAAGGGACGGACGATCGCCGACTACGTCGACCTGCCGATTTCCGAAGCGCTGCGTGTCGTTCGACGGGCTGCAGCTGACCGATCGCGAAGCGATCATCGCCGAGCGGATCCTCCGCGAGATCCAGGATCGGCTGCGGTTCCTGAACGATGTCGGCGTCGGCTACCTGACGCTCGGCCGCAGCGCGGCGACGCTGTCGGGCGGCGAAGGGCAGCGCATCCGGCTGGCGACCCAGATCGGCGCGAACCTGACCGGCGTGCTCTACGTGCTCGACGAGCCGTCGATCGGACTGCATCAGCGCGACAACCGCAAGCTGCTGGCGACGCTCGCGCGGCTGCGCGACCTCGGCAACACGGTCATCGTCGTCGAGCACGACGAGGAGACGATCCGGACCGCCGACTACGTCATCGATCTCGGTCCGGGCGCCGGCGAGCATGGCGGGCACGTGATCTTCCAGGGCACGCCCGCCGAGCTGATGGACGAGCGACCGGAGCGGACGCCCGTTTCGCTGACCGGCGCCTATCTGACCGGCGCGCGCGCGATCCCGACGCCGAAGGCGCCGGCGGCCGGCGCTGAAGGGCGAGACTCGTCATCCGCGGCGCGCGCGAGAACAACCTGAAGAACATCGACGTCCGGATTCCGCTCGGCGTGCTGACCGCCGTGACCGGCGTCAGCGGATCCGGTAAGTCGACGCTCGTCAACGACATCCTGTACCGCTCGCTCGCGCGCACGCTCTACAAGGCCGCCGACGAGCCGGGCGCGCACGATCGGCATCGAAGGCATCGAGCTCATCGACAAGGTCATCGAGATCGATCAGTCGCCGATCGGGCGCACGCCGCGCTCGAATCCGGCCACCTACACCGGGCTTGTTCACGTTCATCCGCGATCTGTTCGCGATGATGCCCGACGCGAAGGCCCGCGGCTTCCGCGCCGGGCGGTTTTCGTTCAACGTCAAGGGCGGGCGCTGCGAGGCGTGCCAGGGCGACGGCGTCATCGCCATCGAAATGCACTTCCTGCCCGACGTCTACGTGACCTGCGAGCAGTGCAAGGGCCGCCGCTACAACCGCGAGACGCTGGAGATCAAGTACCGGGGCAAGTCGATCGCCGACGTGCTCGACCTCACGGTCGATCAGGCGCTGCCGCTGCTCGAGAACTTCCCCGCCATCGCCAACAAGCTGCGGACGCTGCAGGACGTCGGGCTCGGCTACATCGAGCTCGGCCAGTCGGCGACGACGCTGTCAGGCGGCGAGGCGCAGCGCGTGAAGCTCGCGAAAGAGCTGTCGAAGCGGGGCACCGGCCGGACGCTGTACATCCTCGACGAGCCGACGACGGGCCTGCATTTCGAAGATACGCGGAAGCTGCTCGACGTGCTCAAGAAGCTGGTCGATCAGGGCAACACGATCGTCGTCATCGAGCACAATCTGGACGTGGTCAAGGCGGCCGACTACGTCATCGATCTCGGGCCGGAGGGCGGCGCCGCCGGGGGCCGGATCGTCGCCGAGGGCACCCCGGAAGAGGTCGCCCGGAACGACGCCTCGGCGACCGGACGGTTCCTTGCAGGCATTCTCGCAGCCAGGGACGATCGGCCAATGCGATCGGAGGCGGTTTGAGACGATTGTGGTAGGATTGCCACAATTTTGGGGCGTAACGATGTGGTGACGGCACCACAATTCGTACGTGCCTCTGACTCAACCGCTTCGTGTCGACCTCACCTAAACGACTGTCGTCTCAGTACCTTAGGGCGGAGGGTCCCGCTCGGGCCTGCCGGGCATTCAGTTTGCTGAGCTTGGCAGTGCTCGTCCCCTTTTGCTCGAGAGGCTGATGGACGCACAGCGCACCCTTCGTCGTCAAATTTCCTGTGTCGGAATCGGTCTTCACTCCGGCAACAAGGTTCACCTGTCGCTGAAGCCTGCCGTCGGCGGACTTCGGGATCCGGTTCCGTCGGACCGATCTCGGCGACCACGAAGTGCCGGCGACCGTTCAGCACCTGGCCGGCATTCAACTGGCGACCGGGCTGGCGCGCAACGACGTCTCGGTGGAGACGGTCGAGCACCTGATGGCGGCGCTCGTCGCCATGGGCGTCGACAACGTGCTGATCGAGCTGAACTCGCCGGAAGTGCCGATCATGGACGGCAGCGCGGCGCCCTTCATCTACCTGATTCACGAGGCGGGCGTGCGGAAGCTCCAGGCGCCGCGGAAGTACCTGAAGATCGTCCGGCCGATCGCGATTTCGCGCGGCGACAAGCGGATCGCGCTGTATCCGTCGGATCACTTCAAGGTCACCTACAGCATCAGCTACGACCACCCGCTGCTGCGCCATCAATCGCGCACGCTGCGGATCACCGAAGAGAGCTTCATCGAGGAAGTCGCGCCGGCGCGGACGTTCACCTTCCTGAAGGACGTCGAGATGCTCCGGCAGAACGGCCTCGCGCTCGGCGGCTCGCTGGACAACGCGATCGTGCTCGGCGAGACCGGCGTGCTCAACAACGCGCTGCGGTTCGAAGACGAGTTCGTGCGCCACAAGATTCTCGATGCGGTCGGCGACCTCGCCCTGGTCGGCTATCCGGTGATCGGTCATCTGGTCGCGCACCGCGCGGGACACGCGCTGCACACCGAGTTCGCGTCGAAGATTCTCGAAGAGACCCACGCCTGGCGGCTCGTCGAAGCGCCGGCCGACGGCGTCGCGCTCCCGATGGGCGTGCCCGTGAAGAACGCCGCGCCGCGGCTGGCGAGCTAGCTGCGTCCGAAGTTCAGCTGACTGCCGTCAGCTCGTTGCTGAACCGCTGAACTGTCAACTGAACTGTCACTAGCTGCCTACCTTACCCAGAACGTCTTCACCGTCGTCTCGATCCGCACCGCTCGAACCAGTCGACCCCTTCACTGACCAGATCGAACTTGATCGAGTAGCGCCCTGGCTCGGGCACGGGCGGGAAATCGACCGAGACGTCAGTGGTGTCCCCGGCCTGGATCGTCTGCGGCAGTCCCGCGCGCGCGAAGTCGCGGTTGATGAGCGCGCCTTCGGCGGTGCACAGCTGCGCGCCGAGGCGGACGAGTCGCCGCCCGTACGTCGCGTCAGCCGGGAAGGGTCTGCGTCGACAAATTGCGCACCCTGGTGCGGACGCGGAGCACGCGGCCGCTGTGCGCCATCAGGGGAAGGCCTGGCACCAGCGTGCGGACGTCGATTCGCGCCCTCGGGCGTCGCCCCGGGAATGGCGTTGCCGAGATTGTTGTTGTCCCAGATCTCGTGCCGGATGGCCTCGACGTCGACCGAACCCGGCACGAAACGGCGCGAGTACGCGTTCTCCGGGTGATCGGTGATTTCCCAACAGAGACGGTCCACGCCGGCGTCGGCGGCGAGCTGCCGCGCGAGGTCCATCTCCTCGTCGCTGTCGTTCCAGGTGAAGAGGATGTATCGCCAGTTGAGGAAGGGCAGGTCCCGGCCGGCGGCGCGCTTTTCGTCAGCCATCGCGCGCAGGTTCGCGAGCGCGACGTCGAACCGGCCGCGTTGCCGGTACTTGCTCGTAGCTGCTCGGCGGTCGCGCCGTCGATCGAAAAGGTGACCTCGTCGATGCCCGAGTGCGCCAGCCGCCGCGCCTCGGCCTCGGAAAACGCGAGGCCGTTCGTGCTCGTATAGAGGTAGATGTGCGGGAAGCTCGTCTTGATGTACTCGCACATCTCGATCGCCCGCTTGTGGAGGAACGCCTCACCGTAGTTGAAGAAATCGACGCGGTTGAGCGACGGCCCGACCTCGTCGATCACGCGCCGGAACAGCTCGAAGTCGAGCATGCCGGCCTGCCGCGTCCGCGTGATGCCGGTTTCCGGGGCGCAGCAGGCCCCGGCGCACGAGATATTGCACGCGGCCGTGCACTCGATGAACATCCGCGCGGGCAGCCGACCCGCGTCGATCGACCGCGCGGTCGGGACCTGGTCCTTCTTGAGCGGCAGCTTCAAGGGGCAGTCGCCGCAAAACGACGACCCGCCGTGGTTCAGTTCCTCGCGCAGCCGGCTGATCAACGGTCCCGTCCAGATATCTCCGACCGAGGTGGCGCGCGCGTCGCCCAGCACGCGGTGGCCGTACGGATCCGCGCAGCCGCACACCATCCGGCCGTCGCAGAGCATCACGAGGATGTCCCACGGCCACGAGCACGTGAAGCGGGTTGCCAGGTAGTTTAGGGACATGATTTCTCAGCTGCTAGTCTGCGCACTTCTTCTTCGACAGTCCCCTCATATATGCCTCGAGCCGGTCGTTCTCGTACTTGACGGTATTGAGAAAGAGGCTTTCCGCCAGATAGGCTCGGCGTTCGGCCTCGGTCATCTGCTCGATCAGGTGTTGGATTTCCCTGACCATGTCCTCGAACGAGCGATCGAGCTCGCGCCTGGCGGTCACTTCCCGATAGAGCCCTTCCATGACGGCGAGCAGGTCGCCGTCCAGCACGATCTCGGTCCCGCGTCGACGTCTTGATGCTGCGCATACGGTGTCCCGACACTAGGCCCCGAAGCTCTCGAGAGCGGCCGGCTCGTCGACGTGCATCTCGATGAAATTGTGAGAGCCGGTCAGCCTCAACATGGTCTCGACGCGTTTCTGCACGCCGGAAAGCTTCAGATGGCCGCCGGCGGCGCTGACCTGACGGTAGAGATCCATCAGGCAGCCGATCGTCGCGCTGTCCACATAGGTGACCGGAGTCATGTCGATGAGAATGTCATGATGCCCCGCCGAGACGAGGCCGCTTATCGCCGACGAGAAGTCGCCGAGGATCGGATACATGAGGCGTGTTTCGCCGACGCGGACGATCGACACGCGGCCTGCCTGTTCGGTGGTGAGGTGCATCAACATGCTCCCGTGCGTGAGCGGGCGTCGGATGACGACCGGCTGGGGCGATAGTGCTCGCCGCGCAGCTTCCGGATCTGGCGGGCCAGCCCGGCTCGCCCGCGACTGATCCGCGACTTGACCGTGCCTTCCGGCAGCCCCAGCCTGTCCGCGATCTCCTGGTAGGACAGCTCGTGGATGTCCCGCATCAGCACCGCCTTGCGGAGCGGCTCGGGCAGGGCGGCGAGCGCGTCCCGCAGAAGCGTCAGCCGGTCGCGTTGCTCGAGGGCGGCCATCGGTCCCGGATCGCGTGACGCCGGCGCCAGTTCGCTCGCATCGACGGCGCGGTCGATCGTCGCGCGTTCCCTTCGCACGCTGCGATAGTGGTCGATGCACAGGTTCCGGCTGACGCTGATCAGCCATGTCTGAAAATTCGCGCGCCGGTCGAACGTGTCGAGCGACTTGAAGATCTTCAGAAAGATCTCCTGTGTGAGATCCTCGGCTTCCTCGTGCCCGCCGACGAACTTGTACGCGACGTTGAAGACCTTCCGCCGGTACAGGCGAGCGACGGCGTCCCAGGCGGTCTGATCGCCCCGCAGGCACCGTTCAATGAGCGTGTCGATCGCCTCCGGCGAGTGGTCCGGCACATCGGCAGGCATCAGGGTTGTCAAGCAACGCGGGCCAGCCGATGATATCAGGTGATATAGTCGTCAGTCACCAAGCGTGGCGACAGGTTTCTTCCTCCACAACAACGAGCTCGTGTGCGACGACGTGTCGGTGTCGGCGATCGCGGGCGCCGAAGGTACGCCCGTCTACGTCTACAGCGCCGCCGCCATCCGCGATCGGTATCGCGAGATCGACCTCGCGTTCGCCGACTACCCGCACCGGCTGCACTATGCGCTCAAGGCCAATTCGACCTTCGGCATCGTGAAGACACTGCGTGATCTCGGCAGCGGCGTGGATGCCAATTCGATTGGGGAGATCGACGTCGCGAGGCGAGCCGGTTTTGCTCCTTCCGACATCGTCTTCACTGGCGTCGGCAAGTCGGCGGCAGAGCTCGAATGCGCCGTCCCGCTCGGGCTGAAGGCGATCAACGTCGAATCGACCGGAGAGCTGGATCGCGTCGAGGCGATCGCCGCAAGGGTCGGCCGTCCAGTCCGCGTCGCCGTCCGCATCAACCCGGACATCGACGCGAAGAGCCATCCCCATATCTCGACCGGTCTCAAGATCAACAAGTTCGGTGTGCCGGCTGATGCGGCACGCGAGCTGATGGGTTCCATCCCCCTGCGCCCGCTGTTGCAGCTCGTGGCTGTTCATGTCCATGTCGGCTCGCAGATCACGAGCATCACGCCACTGCGCAGTGCGGCGTCGTTCGTCGCCGGCGTGGCCGAGGAGCTGAAACGCCGCGGGACGCCGCTCGAGTACGTGGATCTGGGCGGCGGCCTCGGCATTCCCTACGACGGAGGCCCCGCGGTCTCGGCGCGCGAGTATGTGTCCGCACTTGTCGATGCCGTGCGCCCCACGGGCCTCTCCATCGTCATCGAGCCCGGCCGGTCGATCCTCGGCCAGGCGGGCGTCCTGGTCGCTCGCGTGATCGATCTGAAGCCTCGAAACGCGCTCAGCGAGTTCGCGGTCATCGACGCGGGTATGACCGAGCTGATGCGCCCGGCGCTGTACGGTGCGTTTCACCGGATCGATCCGGTGCGTCCGCGCCCCGGCGCGCCGCGGCAGTATGAGATCGTCGGACCGGTCTGCGAGAGCAGCGACGTCGTCGGCCGCGACCGCGAGCTGGCACCGCTGGCGGTCGACGATCTTCTGGCCATCCTCGATACCGGGGCGTACGGATCTGCGATGGCGTCGAACTACAATCGCCGCCCCTTTCCGGTCGAGGTCCTGGTCGACGACGGACGCTGGCGCGTCGTCCGCCGCCGGCAGACAGTCGACGACATGCTCGCGATGGAGGTTGAAGGGCGCTGACAGCTGATCGCGCTCGGCCGTCAGCCGCTGCTTCGATTCACATGGGACATCTGATCGCATTCGAAGGGCTGGATCAGAGCGGGAAGCAGACGCAGGCCGAACTGCTGCGCGATCGTCTGAAGGACGAGGGGTGGAAGGCGCGCCTGGTGTCGTTTCCCGACTATGGGACGACGATCGGGGAGGAGATCGCGCGCGCGTTGCAGGGGGAGCGCGAGTACGGCGCCGACGTCATGCAGCTGCTGTACATCGCCAATCGCTACGAACGGAAACCCGACCTGCAACGTTGGCTCGACGGCGGGTTGGTGCTGGTGTGCGATCGGTACGTCGCGTCGAGCATCGCCTACGGCGAGGCCCAGGGGCTCGACCCGGTCTGGCTGATGGAAGTGCAGAAGTTCCTGCCCGCGCCGTCCGTGACGATCGTGCTGGATATCGCGCCGGAAACGGCCCTGCAACGCAAAGCCGTGGACCGCGACCGGTACGAGCGCGATCTCGCGATGCAAGCCCGCGTTCGCGACAGCTATCGCCGGCAGGCCGCGGAGCAGAATTGGATCTGGCTGGACGGCGAACGCCCGAAGGACGCCGTCGCTGCCGATGTCTTCAATGCTGTCGCGTCACGACTCGGGCGGCCGTGAGCGCGCGCACCTGCGCGACCCCGCCTTCCTTGAGCGCGCGCGCACACGCTTCGAGGGTCGCACCCGTCGTGCTCACGTCATCGACCAGCAGCACGGTTTTCCCGATGAGCCGACGGGCGGTCCGCGTCAACCGAAAGGCGCCGCGCACGTTCCCGTGGCGACGCCCGGCCGGCAGGCTGGACTGCGCCGAGGTCGCGCGGATGCGTCGCAGAGCCGGGTAGACCGGAACGTGCAGCCGCCGGGCCAGATCGTCGGCCTGGTTGAACCCGCGCTCCCTTCGTCGCGACGGGTGGAGCGGCACGGCGACGGCGGCGTCGACCCCGTCGAGAAGATCCCTGCCTCGATCGCGCATCAATGCGGCCAGCGGCCCGGCAAGCGATCGGTGCCCGTCGTACTTCAGCGCGTGGACGATGGATCGAAGCGCCCCCTCGTACGCGCCGATCGCGCGGGATCGGTCGACGTGCCGGCGCGTGCGCCGGCATCGGGCGCACCTGGCCAGCGGCACGCTGATTGTTCGCCACGTCGGCAGGGGATCGCCGCAACCATCGCAGAGTGGCGGGGTCAGCGGCAGAATCGATCGCCAGCAGGTCGAGCACACGGGCCCGCGGGTCGGGTGATCAAGGGGCGCGCTACAGGCCGCGCACGCGGGCGCGAACAGAACGGCCAGCAGGGCGTCGCAGAACTGTACGCACGCTATTCCCAGCCGTAGCGCTTGCGCTTCTCCCATAACGCCTTCCGGCCGATGCCGAGCAGCTTTGCCGCCTCGGTCTGATTCCCGCGAACATGATGCAGCTCCCGCGCGACGGCATTCTTGTCGGTGCCGGTTTCCCCGGAGATGAATCGGTGACAGCGAATCGCCGGACCTGCCCGAGGAGCGCGCGCATTGCGCGGCTGTGCGCAACGAACCGTTCGGCCTTCACGCTCGTGGCTCGATCTGCTCCGCGCTGCCCCACAGGCGCTCGAGACCGTAGAACAGTCGCGTCCCGGGCGAGAACACGTGGACGATGAAATCGAAGTAGTCGATCAGAATCCATTCGGATCGGTCGTAGCCCTCGACATGCGCGGGCTTCACGCCCTCGGCGGCCAGCGCCGCCATGACGCCGTCGGCGATCGCCCGGATCTGCCGGGCGTTGCTGCCGGACGCCAGGATGAAGTGGTCGGTGAAACCGCCAGCCTTTCGCAGGTCGAGGACCACGAGATTCAGCGCCTGCTTGTCTTCGGCGGCGGAAATCGCAACGTTGATCTGTTTCGGAAGACGCGCCGGCTTGCGGCGTTTCTCAACCTTGGCCATGCAACCTGCCTGCCGCGGCGTCAGCCGAACGATCGTCGTCACGTCGGCCCGGCACCGTCGCTGTATAAAGGTCATGCTGTTCAATGTGTTGCTGGACGTCAGGCTCCACCAGCCCCGCGATCGGCTGACCATCCGCGAGCCGCGCCCGGATCGCAGTAGATGACACGTCCGCGGTGGGCGCCTCGATCAAAAAGATCACACACGCCCGGTGCAGGTCCGGATCGAGTACCGGTGTCATGCGCCCGGCCAGATCCGGCAGGCGCCGCGGCAGATCGATCACCGGGACATCCCGGGCGCGAAACAACCGCGAAGTGTGCCTGATCCAGAATGTCCGGATAGTCCTTCCAGGAGCCGATCTCGATGAACGCATCGGCGCCGATCAGGAAAAACAATTCCAACGGCGCGAAGCCGCGCTCGTGAAAACGACGCAGGGTCAGGGACGTATACGAGGGGGCATCGTGGCCGAGCTCGACGTCGGTGGCCTGCCATCCGGCGCGGCCCGCGACCGTCAGTGCGACCATCGCAAACCGGTGATAAGAGGAGGCGATCGGCTGCGGCCGGTGCGGCGGAATGTGGGTCGGGACCACGAACACCTGCGTCAGGCCGAGGGCGGACTGGGCCGCGCGGCCCAGGTCCACGTGCCCGCGATGAATCGGGTCGAAGGTGCCGCCGAGAATGCCGATGCGTCGAGGCGGCAGGCGCTGCGTGCGTGAACGCTGCGTCATGGAACAAGTGTAGACGAGTGGCGTTCGGCAAGGAGCCGATGCCATGCCGCTTCGAGCAGCCGCGCGACCCCTTGTCCGCTGACGGCGGAGATCCTGAAGAAGGGCAGTTGCAGCTCCTCCGCCCGGCGGGCGACGGCGGCCACACGGCTTTCGTCGTCGACCGCGTCGATCTTGTTCGCGGCCACCAGTTGCGGCTTGGCCGCCAGTTCCGGCCGGAACAGCTCCAGTTCGCGGCGGATGGTGTCGAGGTCGCTGACCGGGTCGCGCCCGCTCCCGCCGCTGATGTCCACGAGATGGACGAGCACCTTGGTGCGTTCGAGGTGGCGCAGGAACTGATGTCCGAGACCGAGGCCGCGGTGGGCGCCTTCGATCAAGCCTGGTACATCGGCGACCACGAAGCTGCGATCCTCGCTCAGGCTGACGACCCCGAGGTTGGGCGTCAGCGTCGTGAATGGGTACTCGGCGATTTTCGGCCGCGCCGCCGAGATGCGCGCGATGAGCGTCGACTTGCCCGCGTTGGGGAAGCCCACGAGTCCGACATCCGCGAGCAACTTCAGTTCGAGCCGGAGATCCTTGACTTCACCGGGTTCACCCGGCTGCACTTTGCGCGGCGCCCGGTTCGTGGAGGTCGCGAAATGCGCGTTGCCGAGGCCCCCGCGTCCGCCTTGCGCCACCAGCACCCGCTGGCCCTCTTCCGCGAGATCAGCGAGCAGCCGGTACGGGTGGGCCGGATCGTTCGTCTTCTCATGGACCAGGGTGCCCACGGGAACCGGCAAGTCGAGATCTCCGCCCGTGCGGCCCGTCCGGTTGGACCCTTCGCCGTGACCGCCGCGCGGGGCGCTGAATTCAGGATGGAACCGATAGTGGATGAGGGTGTTGGTGTGAGGACTCGCGACGATGTAGACCGAGCCGCCGTGTCCGCCATCGCCGCCGCTCGGCCCGCCGCGCGGCACACGCTTTTCGCGCCGGAACGCGAGGCACCCGCGGCCCCCGTCGCCGGCCGCGATGTGAATGTCGACCTCGTCAACGAACATGGGGCATTTGGGAATCGAGTAATCGAGTAATTGAGTAATCGGGTAGTTGAATTACCCCATTACCCGATCACCAGATTATCCAATTACCAAATTCACGTGTTGCTATTCGAGGGGGCTGATGCTGATGACGCGGCCGTGGGCGCCGTGGTTCTCGAACTTCACCCGGCCCGCGATCTTCGCGAAGATGGTGTCGTCCTTGCCGAGGCCGGCGTTCAGCCCCGCCCGGAACCGGCGTCCGCGCTGGCGGACGATGATCGTGCCCCCGGACACGACATTGCCGTCGTGCGCCTTGACGCCGAGCCGCTGCGAGTTCGAGTCGCGGCCGTTACGGGAGCTGCCCTGTCCTTTTTTGTGAGCCATAGCTGTAATCCAGAAATTGGTGAGTTGATGAATGAGTGAATTGGTGACTCGCTCGTTTCAAAACTTTCAACTCACCAATTCTCCAACTCCCCAATTCTCCAACTCGCCAACTCTCGAGTTTCAGAATGTGATGTCCGTGATGCGCACGCGCGTGTAGGTGGCGCGATGCCCTTTGGTGCGCCGCATGCCCTTGCGGCGTTTCTTCTTGAACACGCGGATCTTCGGTCCGCGCATCTCGCCGTCGACCACGCCGACGATGCGGGCGTTGGCGACAAACGGCGCCCCGGCCACGACCTCGCCGCCGTCTTTTTCGACGAGCAGCACCTGATCGAACGTCAGCTCGGCGCCGGGTTCTCCTGCGGTCCCGTCGACCGTGATCACCCCGCCGGGCGTCACCTTCACCTGACGGCTACCCGCCAGCACGATTGCATACATATTCAGCACCTGACCAAAGGGGGCAGTGTACAACCGAAGTGGCTTGCTTGTAAACAGTTACGGGACGGCCAAGCGAAGGGCCTTCGTGATGGCTGGGTTCATCATGCCACCCCTCAACGCGGCCGGCTCGAGTCTAGCGCGTGTGTCCACGCAGCCGACGATTTCTTCGATGCTCCACCGGCGCGTCGAGATGCCTGCGGCCCTGCGGGCTCGACCCGGGCGCCCCAGCCCCCGGTCCAGTTACCCCAGCTTCGCATCAGGCAGGCGCGGCCCTACCGCGCTAAGATAGAGCCATGGGTTTCCGGACTGCCGTGGTCGTCAGTCTGTTCGCGGTCGCCTTGGGCTCGATGCGCGGCGATGCCCAGCAACCGCAACCGCAACAACAGCCGCAACAACAGCCGGCGCAGCCGCCGGGCCAGCCGCCCCCGGGCGATCAGCCGCCGCCGGTGTTTCGCGCCGGCATCAATTTCGTCCGGGTCGACGTCATCGTCACGGACAAGGCGGGCGCCACGGTGACGAACCTGCAAGCCACCGATTTCGAGATCACCGAAGAAGGCAAGCCTCAGCAGATCGAAACATTCAAGTACGTCCAGCTCGATGGCGGTCTGCTGCCCGGCCCGGATGGCCCGCCGCGCGCCATTCGCACGGACTACGACGAAGAGTCGGAGGCCGCCCGCGACGACGTGAGGCTGTTCGGCGTGTTCCTCGACGACTATCACGTGCGCGACGGAAACAGCCTGGCCGCCCGCCAGCAGATCGCGCGCTTCATCGAGACCCAGCTCGGCCCCTCTGACATGGTCGGCCTGATGTATCCGCTCCAGCCGGCGTCGGCGGTGCGATTCTCGCGGAACCACGCCGCGGTCAGGAAAGGCATCGAGGGTTTTCTCGGCCGCAAATTCAACTACGATCCTCAGAACGATTACGAGCAGCAGTACGCGAATTACCCCACCGAGATCGTCGAGCGTATCCGCAACCAGGTGTCGATGTCCGCGCTGCAGGCGCTCATCAGCCGCATGGGCGGGCTCAAGGAAGGCCGCAAAGCGCTGGTGCTCGTGAGCGAAGGCTATTCGAACATCCTGCCGCCGCAGATGCGGGACGCGAATGCGCAGCTTCCGGGATACGGCAATCCGGCGGCGGGGAACCCGTTCGCGGGGGATAACGATCCCAATGAAGCGCGCGCGCAGTGGATCGCGAGCCTCGACATGGACAGCGATCTGCGCGAGATCTATGCGGCGGCCAACCGCAACAACGTCGCGATCTACCCGGTCGACCCGCGCGGTCTGTCCACCGGGGAGTTCGGGGTCGATCAGAACATCGGCGGCCGAAGCAGTCGCGACTTCCTGAACTCCACGATCGACACCCTTCGCGTGCTCGCCTCGGAGACGGACGGCCGCGCGATCGTCAACCGCAACGATCTCACGCTCGCCATGAAACAGATCGTCCGCGACTCGAGCGCGTATTATCTCGTCGGTTACAGCTCGACGCAGGCGGTATCGGACGGGAAGTTCCACGAAATCAAGGTTCGCGTGAAGCGGCCCGGAATCCAGGTGCGCGCGCGCAGGGGCTATTGGGCGCTCACGTCTCAGGAAGCCGCGCGCGTGCTTGCTCCCGTCAAAGCGGCTCCGCCCAAGGCGGTGGAGACTGCCATCGCCGCCATCACCGTACCGTCCCGTGCCCGATTGATCCGCACGTGGATTGGGACCGACCGCGGCGAGAACGGGAAGACGCGCGTCACATTCGTCTGGGAACCGGTGCCCGCGCCGCCGGGCGCAGCGGCCCGCGGCACAGCCGGACAACCGGCGCGCGTCGCCCTGACAGCCGTAGGGCCGGACGGCGCCCCCTACTTCCGCGGCCGTGTGCCCGACGCCCTCGTCACCGCTCCGCCGCCGGCGGGCGCTGCACCTGCGCGCGTGACCTTCGAGGCGAAGCCGGGCAAGATGCAGCTGCGCCTGTCGGTGGAAGGGGCCGCCTCCGAGGTGCTCGACGCGGAAACGCGGGAATTCGCGGTTCCGGATTTGACCTCGCCACAGACGGCGCTTGGGACACCGGAAGTATTTCGGGCGCGAACGTTACGGGATTTTCAGCAGCTGAAGGGCGACCCGAAGGCAGTGCCGGTTGCGGCGCGCGAGTTCAGCCGGACCGATCGGCTGCTCGTCAGAATCCCCGCCTGGGGTCCCTGCCAACAGCACACCGAAGCTCACCGCGCGGTTGCTCAATCGTGGCGGTCAAGCGATGAGCGACCTGCCGGTCGGTCCCGCCGCGTCTCCCGGTGCGCCGTTCGAGATCGACATGCCGCTTGCCGGCCTGGCGCCGGGCGAGTACGTCCTCGAAGTGTCGGCCGCCGGTGAGGGCGGCGAGGCCAAAGAGCTCGTCGGGTTTCGCGTAAGCTGATCGGATGCGGGTTTTTCTCGCCGGCGCGCTGGCGCTCGGCCTCTCCCATCAGACGCTCGGCCGCCGGTCCCGAGCGCACGCCGGTGCGCGTCGACGCGATTGCCGCCGACGCGGGCGGCAGGCTCGTCGCCGATCTCGCACCGGCGGACTTCGAGGTCCTCGACGAGGGCGGTACGCGGACGGTCGAAAGCGTGCGCCTCATCAGAGCGGATGGTTCCGCGCGACCGGGCGAGGCGCTCCAGCCCGTTCTTTCTGCGGCCGACGAGCAGGTGGAAGCCGCTCGTGACGGAACGCGGCTCTTCGCATTCTTCCTCGACGAGTATCACGTGACGCCCGGGGCCGATGCCGCCCGCGCCCGCGAGGCCCTGGGCCGGTTCGTGGACGAACAACTCGGACCTCGCGATCTCGTGCTGGTCGTCAAGCCGCTTGATTCGCTGGTCACGCTGCGGCTGACACGAGATCTCGAGGCGGCCCGTCGCGCGATCGCGACCTTCGAGGGACGCAAGGGCGCGCTCGAGCCACGCGAGCGCGTTCGAGAAGGACTACATCGGTGCGAGCCCGGCGCGGGTTGAGGCCGTGCGGCGAGCAGATCGTCACCTCGGCGCTCAATGCGCTTGCCACTCATCTCGCGGGGCTCGGCGCCTCCCGAAAGACGCTCGTCGTCGTGAGCGAAGGTTTCAGCCCCGCCCCGCGACGCCGGGGCGATGAGTCGCTGCCGACGCTGGAGAGTGTCATTCGATCGGCGAATCGGGCGGGCGCGTCGATCTATCCGATCGATCCGCGTGGACTCGTGGCGCCGCCCGGCCGTGGCGACGGGGCCGGCCAGGACACGACGGGGCAGGACGCGCTGCTCGCGCTGGCGAACGACACTGGCGGCCGCGCGGTTCTCCGGTCGGCCGATCTCGCCGACGACTTGAGTCGCATTGCCCGCGAGGCGAGCAGCTACTACCTGATCACATTTCAATCGGAGCGTGAAGCGGACGGCAGATTCCACGCGCTGGACGTCAAGGTGCGGCGGCCCGGGATCCAGCTGCGCGTTCGCAAGGGGTATTGGGCGACCTTGGCCGACAGCGCATGGCGATCGCGGTTGTCGACGAGCGCCGAAACCGCCCGTCCGCCGGGAGCTTCCCCGCCGGACCAGCCCGCTGATTCGGCCCTGGTTCGGGCTCTCGCGGGGCGAGGGCGGCAGGACGCGCGTCAGCTTTGTCTGGGAACCAGCTGCCAGAATCCCCGGCGATCGAAGCCGCACGCTGGCGCCGGTGCGCATCACGTTGAAAGCGTCGAAGCCCGATGGAACCCTGGTATTCGAGGGCGCGATCCGTCCGACCGGCCCGACGATGGCGGCAGAGCCGGGCGATGAACCACCGCAGGCCGTGTTCGAGGCGGCGCCGGGCCGGTTGCGCGTGCAGATGTCGATTGAGGATGCCGCTTCCCGCGTCGTCGATACCGACGTTCGTGACGTGGTCGTGGGTCCGCTCAGCGGACCGCTGGTCCTCGGAACGGCCGAAGTGCTGCGCGCCAGCAATGCGCGTGCGTTCCGCGCGCTTGCAGCCGATCCGGCCGCGGCGCCGGCCGCCGCCAGGGTGTTCAGCCGCACCGAACGGCTGCTCATTCGCGTGCCGGTCTATGCCGCGGACCAGTCAGCCTCGTTGAAGGCGAGCCTCGCGAGCAAGCCGGGAACGTCGATGCGCGCGCTGACGGTGACACGGTCGTCACGTCCCGACTTGTATGAGGTCGATCTGCCGCTTGCCGGCCTCGCCGCCGGCGACTATGTCGTCGAGCTGACCGCGAAGAGTCCCGCCGGCGATGCCAACGACATCGTCGCGTTCCGCGTCACACCCTAGTGTCCCGTCCCAGTGGTTCGCGACACTTCCCGGGCGGGGCATCCCGCAGCGGCGTTGCTCCTCGCCTACGCCTAGGTCCGCGCCTATGCGCGGCTTGCCGCGCCCTGCACTCCGGTGCTGGTCGCGCGCCGTGAGAACATGGCCAGAGGCGGCCAGGTTCTCATTCCCCGCCGCGCGGTCGCTGTCCCGCGTGTGAGGCGATCGCCCACAAATCAAACAAATCTGTCGAACGACAATTGTCGCCACACAATTATGTAGCTCATCCACAGGGCGCGCGCCGCGGCTGTCTGCCCGGAAATGCGAGCAAACAAAGCTGATTCGGCGCCTCGTGGACGTGCCCGCGCTGGAACCGCCCTTGCTACGAGTCCAACTGAATGTCCCCGGATTCCCCGTGACCTCGAGCTCGGTCTCGAATTGGATGGAGCCGGCCGCCGCCCATGCGGGTGAAGTCAGAAAACTGTCGACGCTGCTGGAAACCAGCCAGGCGTTGTCGTCGACGCTCGATCTGAAGGAGGGTCTGCGGCGCGTGCTGGAGATTCTCGGCCGCCATCACGGTGCCATTCGCAGCACGGTGGTGCTGCTCAACGAGGAGACGGGGGAGGTCGAGGTCGAGGCGTCGGCCGGCAGGGTCACGGCCGGCAAGCGGGCGCGGTACCGGGTCGGCGAAGGCATCACCGGCAAGGTCGTGCAGACCGGGAAGCCCATCGTCGTGCCGCGGGTCAGCCGCGAGCCGATGTTCCTCAATCGCGCCGCGGATCGCCCGGAGCTGCCCGAACAGGAGCTCAGCTACGTCTCGGCGCCCGTGTCTCTCGAGGGTCGGACGGTGGGCGCCGTCGGCATCGATCTGAACTTCAGGGCCGATCGCGACTACAACCGCACCGTCAAGTTTCTGGGCGTGGTCGCCTCGATGATCGCGCAGGCGGTGAGGGTGCATCGGCTGATTCAGGCCGAGCGCCAGCGCCTGGTCGACGAGAACACCCACCTGCGCCAGGAGCTGAAGGAACGGTACGATTTCTCGAACATCGTGGGCACGAGCGGCCCGATGCGCCAGGTCTACGAACAGGTGGCGCAGGTCGCGCGGACCAACACCACGGTGCTGCTCAGGGGCGAGTCGGGAACCGGCAAGGAACTGATCGCGCACGCGATTCACTACAACTCGTCGCGCGCGAAAAAGCCCTTCATCAAAGTGAGCTGCGCGGCGCTTCCGCACGATCTCATCGAATCGGAACTGTTCGGCTACGAGAAGGGGGCCTTCACCGGCGCGCAGACGGCGAAGAAAGGCCGTTTCGAGCTCGCCGAGGGCGGCACGCTCTTCCTCGACGAAGTTGGCGAGCTCAACCTGAGCACGCAGGTGAAGCTGCTCCGCGTGCTGCAGGAGCGCGAATTCGAGCGTCTGGGAAGCACCGAAACCACACGCGCGAACATCAGGCTCGTCGCCGCCACCAACAAGGATCTGGAGAAGGCCATCACGGCGGGGGAGTTCCGCGAGGACCTGTTCTACCGGCTCAACGTGTTCGCGATCTTCGTGCCGCCGCTGCGCGAGCGCCGGCCCGACATACTTCTCCTCGCGGATCACTTCGTCGAGAAGTTCGCGCGCGAGCACGGCAAGAAGCTCAAGCGGATTTCCACGCCTGCCATCGACATGCTGGCGAGCTACCACTGGCCGGGCAACGTCCGTGAACTCGCCAACGCGATCGAACGGGCGACCGTCGTGTGCGACGGCCAGGTGCTGCACGCCCATCATCTGCCGCCCACCCTGCAGACGGCCGAAGCGTCCGGCACGGGGCAGACCGCGTCGCTGAGCGACGCGCTGGAGGCGTTCGAAAAGGACGCGCTGCAGGATGCGCTGAAGAGTGCCCGCGGGAACCGGGCCAAGGCCGCCCGGCTGCTGGCCACGACCGAGCGGATCTTCAACTACCGCGTGCGGAAATATGGCATCGACTGGCGGCGGTTCAAGAACTGAATCCGCCTGGACAGGGTTGTAGGGGGGGCGAGGAGTAACGACAAATCAGTAGCTTTGTAGCTCTCAGCTCTCGGACGACAGCGGTTTTCATGACCGCAAACCGATCTGGCGCATGCTAGTTTTCCTTTTCCCGCAACTGATCGAGCAGCGGAATCTCGTTCGGCGCGCGTGCCGCAGGAAGCGCCTTCAAGTGGGCATAGATATCCCTCAGCTCCTTATCGGACAGAATCTTTTCGGTGAACGCCGGCATGGCACCCGCGGGCTGCCGCACGTACCGGATAAAGGCCGGCACGCTCATCGCGGTCGCGGCGAGCCGCGCGCCGTCCCGCCCGCCCTGCCCGGCGGTGCCGTGGCAGTAGTAGCAGTTCTTTTTCTCGAAGAGCTGCTTGCCGCTTGCGATGTCCCCTTCCGCGGCGGCCTGACCGGCTTGCGGCGGCCTGACCCGCCGCGGCGATTTCGAGCGTGGCCAGCGCCGCGACTGCCGCAACCGCGAGAAACACGTGCGTCCTCATCGCGTCACCCTCATCTCGGCTGCGACACCACGTCGACCAGCGCGGGCTCGCCGCGTTTGACGGCCTCGACGGCCTTCTTGAGCGCCGGACCAAGGTCCGCTGGATTCTCGATGGGCCCGATACCGAACATGCCGTAGGCCCTGGCCATCGTCGCGTAGTCGATGTTGGGGCTCGTCAGGTCGTTGCCGATTCCCACGCGCGATACGTCGCGCTCGGCGCGTGCCGCCATGTCGGCCACGAACATCCGTTCCTGATGGTAGCTGCGGTTGTTGTGCATGACGGTCAGCAGCGGGATGTGATGGTGGGCGGCCGTCCACAACACGCTCGGCGCGTAGTTCAGATCGCCGTCGGACTGAATGTTGACCGTCAGGCGGCCGTACTTCTTGTTGGCGAGCGCCGCGCCCACGGCGGCCGGTGCCCCGTAGCCGATGCCGTACGCGCCGTGTCCGCCGATGAACTGATAGTGCTTCGTGAAGTCCCACAGCCGCGTTGGCCACCAGCTCTGGAATACGACCTCCGACACGAGCGACCAGTCTTCACGCTTGACCTGGTTCCAGATCTCGGCCGACAGCCGGGCAGTGGTGATCGGGCTCGCGTCCCAGCCCCACGCCGCTTCACGCAGAGCCTGATCGTGCCTGCGTTTGGCGCCTTCCGCGACGCTCGTCCGGCGCTGCTCGAAGACCCTTTTGCGATCCGGGCTGATGAGACGCTTGCACGCCTCGATGAGCGCCGGCAGCGTCGCTTCCGCATCGGCCGCGATCGCCAGGTCGACTTCGTTGTAGCGCCCCATGTCCTGATAGTTGCTCTTCGCGAGCAGGTCCAGAGACGAGATCGTCACCACCTTCGCGCCGGCCTTGGTCAGGAGCCGCGACTCCATGCCCATCCTGTTGATCGGCGTCAGCCTGTGCGTGACCGAATGCAGATCCGGCACTTCGAGCGCCAGAATGACGTCGGCGGTGGCCACGTTCCCCGCGTCGTACAGCGGATGCCGCGTGGGAAAGTTCATGCGCATCCGCCTGTCGGACACCGGCGCTTGCAGCAGCTCGGCCAGCTCCACCAGCAGTGCGAGCCCCTTCGGCGTCCTTGCCGATCGGCCCGCCACGATGAGCGGGCTCTCGGCCGCGACCAGCATCCGCGCGACCTCGGCGACGGCGCCGGAATCGCCGGCCGGCGGCGACGTCATCGATAGTCTCGGCACCCGCAAACGCTGCCGGTCCTCCTGCGACACCGGCTCCTCCTGCAACACCGCGTCGGCCACCACCACCACGGGCGCCATCGGCGGCGTCATGGCGATCTTGTACGCTCGGACAGCCGACTCGGCGAACTGCGTCAGCGAGATCGGCGCGTCGTCCAATTTCGTGTAGTCGCGGACCATCGCCGCCGCGTCCTGCACGGCGTGGGTCCATTCGACGTCGCTGCGCCGCCAGGGGCCGTCGGCGATGTTGCCGATGACGATGTAGACCGGCACGCGGTCGGCGTAGGCGTTGTAGATGGCCATCGACGCGTGCTGCAGTCCCACGGTGCCGTGCGCCATCACCATGATCGGCTTGCCTTCGATCTTGGCGTAACCGTGCGCCATTGCCACAGACGATTCTTCGTGGCAGCACGTGAGCAGCTCAGGGGCCTGATTGCCGCCGTAGTTGATGATCGACTCGTGCAACGCGCGGAACGTCGAGCCCGGGTTGGCGGCCACGTACTCAATGCCCAGCGACTTGATCACGTCGACCATGAAGTCCGAGCCCGGACGGTCCGTCGTGTACGTCGCGACGCGCGGTGGCGGTGGCTTGGTTTCAGCCGCCGCCAGCGCTCCCGAGGGCAGCGGCGTTGCACGCGGCGCCGGGGTTTGCGGCTGCGCAATCGACACCGAGGGGTTGGTCACCAATGCCGCCGCGCCCGCGGCGGCGCCCCTCAGGAAGCCGCGCCGGTCGACGGAGCCTCTCTTCGGCATGTGTCATTCCCCTTGGGTTGACCAGCATTTCCGTTTCGGCCGCCAAGCGCGCGGCGGGACACCTGCGCCGATGGCCTGCGACCACCTTACTCGTGGGCGACCTCCGTCATGATACTCGCCGCCAGGCGGAGCACTTCGAAAATGTGTACGGTTGCAGCTGGGGAGCCGATCGCGACGGCCGAGAGTCGAAGCCGACAGCTGACAGCTGTCCTCATGCATACATCCCGCGCATTCGCGTGACCGTGGCGACGCGGTTGATGGCGACGATATAGGCGGCGGTGCGCATGTCCACCTTGTACTTGAGCGTGGTCTTGAGGACGGCGTCCAGGGCTTCGCACATCTTGGCCTCGAGCCGTTCGTTCACTTCCTTTTCCGTCCAGAAATAGCCATACCGATCCTGCACCCACTCGAAGTACGACGCAGTGACGCCGCCGCTGTTGGCGAGGATATCCGGGACGACCAGCACCCCTCGCTCGTGGAGATGGCGGTGCGCCTCGGGAAGCGTGGGGCCGTTGGCGCCTTCGACGACTATTTTTGCGCGGATCGACGGCGCGTTATCCATCGTGATCTGGTTCTCGAGCGCCGCCGGAATCAAGCACGTCGACCTCCAGCTGGAAGAGCTGTGCGTTGGTGATCGGCTCGCCGCCCTCGAACCCTTCAACGGTCTTGCGGCGCTCGACGTGCTCCGCGAGCTTCGTCAGGTCGAGGCCGTTCGGGTTGTAGACGCCGCCCTTCCAGTCGGTGATCGGCGACGATCTGCGCCCCGATCGCCGAGAGCAGCCGCGCGCTGACCGACCCGACGTTGCCGAACCCCTGCACGGCGACCGTCGCGCCCTTGATGTCGAACCCGACGTGCTTGGCGGCCTCGCGTGTGGCAATCATCACGCCTCGACCGGTCGCCTCGGTCCGGCCGAGTGAGCCCCCGAGCTCGAGCGGCTTGCCCGTGACCACGGCGGTCTCGGTGTGGCCCACGTGCATGCTGTACGTGTCCATCACCCACGCCATCACCTGGGCGTTGGTGTTGACGTCGGGGGCCGGCACGTCCTTCTCGGGCCCGATGGCATCGATGATTTCGGCGATGTAGCGGCGCGTCAGCGCCTCGAGCTCGCGGCGCGACATTCGCGTCGGATCGCAGATGACCCCGCCCTTGCCGCCGCCGAACGGGATGTGCGCGACCGCGCACTTCCATGTCATCCAGGCCGCGAGTGCCGTCACTTCGTCCAGCGAAACGCCCGGGTGATACCGGATGCCGCCCTTCGCCGGGCCGAGGGTGATGTTGTACTGGACGCGGTAGCCGGTGAAGACTTCGATCTCGCCGTTGTCCATCTGGACCGGGCACGACACGGTGATCTGGCGCTTGGGGTGCGTCAGGATTTTCCAGATGCCCGGCTCGAGGTTGAGGAGCCTGGCCGCTCCGTCGAACTCCTGCAGCATGGCATTGAAGATCGATCCGTTGGCCGCCATCACCCTCCCCG
This sequence comes from uncultured Acidobacteriota bacterium, assembly GCA_963745495.1. GTDB lineage: Bacteria > Acidobacteriota > Vicinamibacteria > Vicinamibacterales > CAVVIG01 > CAVUXJ01. Next base: position 170,834 of record CAVUXJ010000003.1, on the reverse strand, counting down.
TACCGACAAGGGCAGCCTAGCACAAGAGCGCTCAGCGATCCGCTTTCGCGCTCAGCGTCCGGCCCACAGCTGAGAGCTGATCGCGGAAAGCTGACCGCTGGATGACTGCGAGCGCCCGGTTCAGGGCCGAAAGCCGATCGCGTCCGATATAATCATCACCATGAAGACGGCCGCGGAAACGGACAAGCAGCGGTGGGAGCGCGAGACGCTCGCGCCCGCGCTGAAGGAGTCGCCCGAACGCGCCGCCTCGTTCACGACGATCTCCGGACGTCCGATCGAACGACTCTACACGCCGGAGGATCTTGCCGGAATCGACCCGTCCGGGACATCAACGACCCCGGACACTTTCCTTACACCCGCGGCATCCATGCCACCGGCTACCGCGGCAAGCTGTGGACGATGCGTCAATTTGCCGGGTTCGGCACGCCCGAGGACACCAACCGTCGTTACCGGGCGCTCCTCAAGGCCGGCGGCACCGGCCTGAGTGTGGCGTTCGATCTGCCGACGCTTGATGGGTCGCGATCCGGACCACGAGCTCTCGCTTGGGCGAGGTCGGAAAGTGCGGCGTCAGCGTCACGTCGCTGGCCGACATGGAGATGCTGTTCGACGGCATCGCGCTCGGCGACATCACGTCGTCCATGACGATCAATTCGCCGGCGGCCATGATCTTCGCGATGTATCTGGTCGTCGCGGAACAGCAGGGGGTCGCGTGGGACGCGCTGTCGGGCACGATTCAGAACGACATCCTGAAAGAGTTCATCGCGCAGAAGGAATACATCTTCCCGCCGCGACCGTCGATGCGGATCATCACGGACATCTTCGCGTTCTGCTCGAAGGACGTGCCCCGGTGGAACACGATTTCGGTGAGCGGGTATCACATCCGCGAGGCCGGCGCGACCGCGCTCCAGGAACTGGCCTTCACGCTCGCCGACGGGCTCGAGTACGTGCAGTGGGGCGTGGAGGCGGGTCTCGACGTCGACGACTTCGTCCCGCGGATCTCGTTCTTCTTCAACGCGCACAGCGACTTCTTCGAGGAGATTGCGAAGTACCGGGCCGCGCGGAAAATCTGGGCCGCGGCCATGCGGGACCGGTTCGGCGCCAGGGACGAGCGATCGTGGAAGCTGCGCTTCCACACCCAGACGGCCGGTGTGTCGCTCACCGCGCAGCAGCCGTACAACAACGTCGTCCGGACCGCGCTGCAGGCGCTGTCGGCGGTGCTCGGCGGGACCAACTCGCTCCACACCAATTCGCTCGACGAGGCGCTGGCGCTGCCGACGGAGGAGGCGGCCACGCTTGCGCTGCGAACGCAGCAGATTCTCGCCCATGAGAGCGGCGTCACGAACCTCGTCGATGCGCTCGGCGGATCGTTTGTTGTCGAGAAGCTGACGAAGGAGCTGGAAGAGGGCGCGCTGGCGTACTTCGACCAGATCAACCGCATGGGCGGCATGGTCGAGGCGATCGAACGAGGGCTTTCCTCAACGAGAGATCGCCGAGAGCTCCTACCGCTTCCAGCGTGAGGTCGAGCGCAGAGAGCGGATCATCGTCGGTGTCAACGACTTCGTGCAGGAAAGCGAGCCGTCGATCGACATCCTGCACATCGACGAGAGCGCCTCGGAGCGACAGCTCGGCAGGCTGGAGGACCTGAAGCGGACACGCGATAACGCGCGCGTCGGTCGGGCCCTGGACGGCTTGCGCACGGCCGCCAGCGGAACCGAGAACCTGATGCCGCCCATTCTCGAAGCCGTCCGCGCCTATGCCACGCTCGGTGAGATGTGCGATGCGCTGCGCGAGGTGTGGGGCGAATACGAAGAAATGCCGGTCATATGAAGTCTCAAGTCTCAAGTCTGAAGTCTCGAAGGTCTGAAGATGCGAAAGCTGCGCGTGGTGATCGCGAAGCCCGGGCTGGATGGCCACGATCGCGGGGCGAAGGTCATTGCCCGCGCATTGCGCGACGCGGGCATGGAGGTCGTCTACACGGGCCTGCGCCAGACGCCTCAGCAGATCGTGTCGGCCGCCCTTCAGGAGGACGCTGACGTCATCGGGTTGTCAATCCTGTCGGGCGCTCACAATCACATCGTGCCGCGGCTGATGGCGCTCCTCAAGGAACAGGGGCTCGATGACGTCCTGGTGGTGATTGGCGGGATCATCCCGGATGTGGACGTGCCGAAGCTGAAGGACATCGGCGTGAAAGGGATCTTTCTGCCGGGGACGCCGATGCAGGCCATCATCGAATTCATCCAGACGCACGCACGGGCACGAACGGCTCTCGGGTGAAGCTGTAGCTCAGCTCTCAGCCGTCAGCTTTGGCTATCGGCCCTCGGGCGGCGCCACGCACCTCGGGCTGAGAGCCGCTGACAGCTGAGAGCTGAAAGCTACAGAAATCAGTCCTATAACCGATAGTATCAAGGTGCCTCCCACGCTCCTTCTCGCCGACGACAGCGTCACGATCCAACGCGTGATCGAGCTGACGTTCGCCGACGAGGACGTCCGTGTCATCGCGGTCAGCAACGGCGAGGAGGCGATTGCCCTGCTGAACCGGACGCCCCCGGATATCGTGCTGGCCGACGTCGGCATGCCGGGGCCGAGCGGCTACGACATCGCGCAACACATCAAGGACACGCCCCGTCTGGCGCATATTCCCGTCGTCCTCCTGACCGGGGCGTTCGAGCCCATCGATCAGGCGAAGGCGACGGCCGTCGGGTGCGACGGCGTTCTGGCCAAACCGTTCGAACCGCAGCTTGTCATCGGACGTGTCAAGGAGCTGCTCGCCAAAGCGAAAGCGCCCGGCCGCTTCGCCGGCGGTTCCCCCGGCTGCTCCTCCTCCCCCTCCGGCGTCCGAACCTGCGGCATCGTGGCCGCCGCCAGGCGTTGCCACGGGCCGGGCGGGCGAGGTCACGATACCTCCACTGCCCGCAGCCGTGAGCGACTATTTCGATCGGCTCGACGAGGTAATCGCGAATCTCCCGGCCCCTGAGACGATGAAGGCCGAGCCCCCAACCCTGGGTGCCAACCTCGACTGGTTTGGCGTCGACGAGTCCCGTCGTCGAAGTGCCGCTGGACGCCGACACGTGGGATCGGCCCTCGGCACAGGATATGCCCGATCTTCAGTTGTCGCATGCCCCGCCGACGTCCGTTTCGGGTTCTGCCAGCGAGGCTGAGGAATCATCGCACTCCGCACGCCGCACCCGCGATTCCTGAATCCGAGCCCGCCAGTGTGGCTCTCGCGCCCGAGGTTACGCCGCCGCAACAGCCACGGGCGATGCCGCCGTTGGCCGACGCATTCGCGGCTCTGCTGGCCGCGGAACAGTCCGCTCCTTCACCGTTAGGAGCGCCCGAATGGCCGGCTGGCCTCACACCAGCGCCGCTCATTCCAGATCTTGTCGAGCAGGTGACGCGCAGTGTGCTCGAACAGCTCTCCGATCGCGTCGTCCGCGAAACGGTCAGGGACGTCGTGACCGAAGTGGCCGAACGCCTGGTGCGGGAAGAAATCGAACGGATCAAGAGCTCGATCAAGTGATTGGCGAGTTAGTGCTTGAGTGAGTTGGTGAATTGGTGGCCAACTCACCAACTCGCCAACTTGTAATACGATCTCCTGATGTCTCGTTCGCCGACCTCCCTGACAAGTCTCGATCCCACGCGCCTGCGGCTCCCGGAAAAACCGGCGTTGGAAGGCCTCGAAGCCAAGTGGATGCCCCGCTGGGAAGACGAGCGGGTCTATCGCTTCGAGCGCGGGCGCCGGCGCGCTGAGGTCTTCTCCGTCGATACGCCGCCACCGACCGTGAGCGGATCGCTTCACGTCGGCCATGTCTTCTCGTACACGCACACCGATGTCATCGCGCGCTTTCAACGAATGCGAGGCAAGGCGGTCTTCTATCCGATGGGGTGGGATGACAACGGGCTGCCAACCGAGCGCCGGGTGCAGAACTACTACGGCGTCCGGTGCGATCCGTCGCTGGCGCACGACCCTGCCTTCCGCCGCCCGGAGAAACCGGGCAAGCACCCGATTTCGATCTCCCGGCGGAATTTCATCGAGCTCTGCAACCGGTTGACGGCCGAAGACGAGAAGGCCTTCGAGCACCTGTGGCGATATCTGGGTCTCTCCGTCGACTGGTCGATGACGTACGCCACGATCAGCTCGCGCGCACAACGCGTCTCGCAGGTGGCGTTCCTTCACCTTCTGCAGCGCGGATTAGCGTATCAGGTCGAAGCGCCGACGTTGTGGGACGTGGACTTCAAGACGGCAGTGGCGCAGGCCGAGCTCGAGGATCGCGAGCTCGCGGGAGCGTACCATCGCGTCAGGTTCGCCGTCGCGTCCTCGCTGCCCGCGGCGGCCGGTTCGAGCCAATCGGGTGGCCCAGGTCCGGTGCTCGAGATCGAAACGACGCGGCCCGAGCTGATTCCTGCATGCGTGGCGCTCGTCGCGCATCCGGATGATCCGCGCTACCAGAAGCTGTTCGGCCACGACGCCATTACCCCGCTGTTCGGCGTGCGCGTGCCGATCAGGGCCCACCCGCTGGCCGACCCCGACAAGGGGAGCGGCATCGCGATGATCTGTACCTTCGGCGACGTCACCGACGTCACGTGGTGGCGTGAGCTCAGCCTGCCGGTGCGGGCCGTGATTCAGCCCGATGGCACGCTGCGGCCGCTGCAATGGGGAGCGCCCGGCTGGGAATCCACCGACGCCGGACGGGCGAGCCGCTCCTACGCTCCGCTGGCCGGACTGTCCGCGGCGAAGGCGCGAACCGCGATCGTGGATCAGTTGCGCGCCTCGGGCGATCTCGTCGGCGAGCCGCGGCCGATCACCCACGCCGTCAAGTTCTACGAGAAGGGAGATCGACCCCTCGAGATCCTGACCAGCCGCCAGTGGTTCATCAAGACGCTCGATTTCCGCGAGGCGCTGATCGCGCGCGGGCAGGAGATCGCGTGGCATCCGGCGTACATGCGGACGCGCTTCGAGAACTGGACCAACGGTCTGAACGGCGATTGGTGCATCAGCCGTCAGCGTTTTTTCGGTGTGCCGTTCCCGGTGTGGTATCCGATCGATGCGGCCGGGCGCATCCTGTATGACCGCGTCCTGCCCGCGCGGGAAGATCAACTGCCGGCCGACCCGTCCACTGACACGCCCGACGGCTACCGGGCCGAGCAGCGGGGGCAGCCGGGGGGCTTCATCGGCGATCCCGACGTCATGGACACCTGGGCGACCTCCTCGCTGACGCCCCAGATCATCTGCGGCTGGCCCGACGACCCCGAGCTCTTCAGCCAGACCTTTCCGATGGATCTGCGTCCGCAGGCGCACGACATCATCCGGACGTGGTTGTTCGACTCCGTGCTGCGCGCGCACCTCGAGCACGGCACGTTGCCGTGGACCAACGCCGCGATCTCGGGGTGGGTGCTGGACCCGGATCGCAAGAAGATGTCGAAGTCGAAGGGGAACGTCGTCACACCGATGGCGCTGCTCGAGGAGCACGGCTCCGACGGCGTGCGCTACTGGGCCGCGAGCGGCCGGCCGGGAACCGATACGGCATTCGACACCAACCAGATGCGCGTCGGCCGGCGACTGGCGATCAAGCTGCTGAACGCCTCGAGGTTCGCCCTCGCCTCGGCGGACCCGCAGGGCCCGATCATGGCGGCCGTCGACCGCGCCATGCTGCGGAACCTGGCGACCCTCGTTGACGAAGCGACGCGCGACCTCGATGGATACGACTACGCCCGCGTGCTGCAGCGCACCGAGGAATTGTTCTGGCGGTTCTGCGACGACTATCTGGAGCTCGTGAAGGGCCGCCGGTACGGCGAACAGGGCCCTGAGGCCGCCGCATCCGCGAACTCGACGCTCGTGGCGGCGCTGTCCGTTCTACTGCGTCTGTTCGCGCCGTTCCTGCCCTTTGTCACCGAAGAGGTCTGGTCGTGGTGGAAAGACGGCTCCATTCATACATCGGCCTGGCCGTCGCGCGAGGAACTCAACCAGCTGCTGGGGGAGGACTCCGAAGAGCGCCGGATGGCCGATCAGCGAATCTACGACTGGGCGACTGAAGTGCTGTTCGAGGTCCGCAAGCAACGCTCTGAGGCCAAGCAACCGATGCGGGTTGCGATTACCAAGGTCACGATCAAGGCGCCGGATGCCGCCGTGTCTCAGTTGATGCCACACGTGGAGGCGGATTTGAAAGCCGCCCTGCGCGTGAACGCCTTTGAAACGATCCACGGCGAACCGCGGGAGTTCGTCGTGGCGGGATACGAGCTGTAAACACCGGGCAGGGCTCGCGGCGCGTCAGGACTCATGGTGTCTCGAACAAGGTCGAACCTGGCTTGTCCCATTCCTGCTCGAGCAGCTCGGGATAGCAGTCGTATTCCAGTTCCAGCAGGTCGCCGTTCAGTCCCTGACGCCGGTACAGGGTCATGCTCATCTGCCAGGGCCGCGTGTACACCGTCGGATCTTCAAGGGTGGCTTCGTACAGCAGGTGATCGGGGCCCGTCGGGGTGTAGCGTTCGACGACATGCAACGCCTCGCTATGGAAGTTTCCCGCGCGGTCCAGCCAGGTCCTGTCGCTGAGGTGAATCACGTCGACGACGAGCGTGTTTCCGTCCCACCGGCCGCGCGAGTCCCCCATCCACCAATCGATCGGGCCATCGGGATGCGGGTTCCCATTCATGAAGACTGAGCGAACCGCGTGCAGATACTCGTAAAGGATCGTGACCCGGTCGGCCTGCTGCACGATCCGAAACGGGTGCGGCATGTAGGTGATGCGCGGGACTCCAGGGAGATAGCACCGGGTTTCTGGATCGAGCTTCGCGCGGTTTGCGAAGTTCTCCTTCTTCTTTGCGAGGGCCGAGGGCTGATAGGGAATCGCACCGCCAACCACGACGCCGTGCCCGGGCGGCACGCCGAGGCTCGCGGGATGATCCTCGACGTCCCACGCGGCCGCGTTGAGGACCTGCCAAACACCCTGCAAGTCCGGGTGCCCGTCTCGCGTGCGCGGTGGTGTATAGGTCTGCTTCACCGGGGTCTGGCCGGCGATGGGCAGCGGCGCCAGTGTGAAGATCCCCGCCACGATGCTCAGGGCGATCCACGACCCCACGAACCAGCGTTTCACGGGACAACTCCTCTCGGCAGCCTCAGTTCGGAGGGATGACTCCCCTGAACCACTTGAACCCGAGGGCGCGATTGTGCGCCGTCGCATGGTTACCCTCGTGGCAGGCGTTCTCCCAGGTTTCATCCGCATACGGGTCGCCGCCGCCTCCGCCGGCACGCCGGATCGGGAGGCGAATCGTCCACGGCCTGGTGAACACCTTCGGGTCCTCAATTGTGACCTCGTAATCGATGATGTTCGCGGCGGCCAGCGTGAAACGCTCGACCACATGTGCGTTGTCGCTGAAGAAATTTCCCACCTGATCGAGCCAGTTCTTCGCGTTGAGATTGGTCACGTCGACGACAAGCGTATTGCCCTCCCAGGAGCCCCGGGAGTTGCCCATCCACAGCTTGACATTCGCTCCAACGCCCCGCGGACGCGCCTCCGTGGGGATGAATCGATAGTAGTGGCCGAGGTTGTACAAAAGGACCACGTAGCCAGGGCCCTGAAGGATCTCGAACCCGCCCCGATACGTGGCGCGCGGGACGGCGTACAGACAGAAGGTCTGTGGATCCGGGTATAACCGCCCGTATTCGCCTGGCAGCCCTCGCGCCAGCCCCGCCCGATGCTCGTTGCGGACAGCCAACGCCCACGGCTGATAAGGAACCTTGCCGTCCGGCGGATCGGAGATGAAGCTTTCCTCAGGCGGCGAGCTGATGTCCACATACGGATGGTCTTCGATGTCGTCGCCGCCGGGCGTGCCCGCCCACCGTCCCCGGAGATCCGGAGTGTTTTCGCGTGTGCGTGGCGGAGTGAAAGGAGGCAGCTTCATGCGCTCGAGAGCCCAACTCCTGGCGCCAGGCTCCTTCGGAGCGTCTCGCGGATACAAGGCCTGGCTCGCGGTGGGGATCGGCACCACAGTCAACGCGCCCAGGCACGCGGCGAACGCCATCATGCGAACGAAAACGCGATTCCTCACCTGATGCCTCGTTTTCGAGAATTCCGAAACCCCGGCACTCCGTCTTGAAACAGCGCTTCGGTTGCCTCGACGCGGGGAGACACGAACGATACGGTCGCGGCTCGCGACCGTATCAGAACGGGTCGAACACCGTCAATTCAAAAGTAGCGGTTGAACGAGTCCGGCCTTCGTGCGTCTGGCGCACCGCTTCGTGAGGCCGACCTGCTAGACTGGCTCCGCCCGAGAGTGCACGGCGGCGCCGAAAGGCGCGTGGCGATGTGCCGAGCGCGCGCGTTCTGCGCGGGGAGCCCTTGCAAGCGTTGGATCCGGAACTCTACCGTGACCTTGTGCGCCGGGCGCTCGAAGAAGACCTGGGTGCCGGCGACGTCACGACCGACGCGACGGTCGCCTCCGGCCTTCGCGCGCGCGGCGTCTTTCTGGTCAAGGCCGACTGCGTGCTCGCAGGGCTCGATGTCGCCGTCGAGGCCTTCCGTCAGCTCGATCCGAGGGTCGAGGCGAGGCTGCGGAAACGCGACGGAGACCGCCTGCGTCCTGGTGAAGAGATTGCCGAAATCATCGGATCGGCGAGGGCTCTTCTGATCGCCGAACGAACCGCTCTCAATTTTCTGCAGCGGCTCTCGGGCATCGCCACGCTGGCCCGGGAGTTCGTGACGGCCGCCGGCGGCCGCATCGTGGTCCTCGATACGCGCAAGACCACCCCGACGCTGAGGGCACTGGAAAAGTACGCCGTGACCGCGGGGGGCGCCACAAACCATCGCTTCGGGCTGTTCGACGCGTTTCTGATCAAGGACAACCACGTGCGGCTTGCCGGTGGGGTCGCCCCCGCTGTCGCTCATGCTCGCAGACATCGCCCGGACCTGACGGTTGAAGTCGAGGCACAGAGCCTCGATCAGGTGGACGAGGCGCTCGAGGCCGGCGCCGACATCATCCTGGCCGACAACCTGTCGCTCGAGGACACGCGCGAGACCGTCCGTCGTGCGCGAGGACGCGCGAAAGTGGAGATCTCGGGCGGAGTGACGCTGGAACGTCTGCCTGAGCTCGCCAGCACCGGCGCGGACTATGTGTCGGTCGGCGCGCTGACGCACTCGGCGCCCGCGGCCGACATCAGCTTCGAAATCGAGCAGTGACGCTCCCGCCTGACTTCTCCGAGGCGATTGAACGCGCGCGCCCGCGGCTCGGTTCCCTCGCCTCGTCGATTGCATTCTTTTCGACGATCGGGTCGACCAACGATGCCGCATCGAGCCTGGCGGCCGCCGGGGGACACGAAGGCGCCGTGGTCATTGCGGAGACGCAGACGGCTGGGCGCGGGCGCAGAGGACGACGATGGTTTTCGCCGCCGGGAAACGGTCTGTATGTGTCTCTGGTGCTCGCACCCGGTCGCGCGCGATTGGCGCCCGATCGTGCGACCGCGCTGGTCACTCTGGCGGCCGGCGTCGCCCTCGCCGAAGCGATCGACACGGTGACCGGCCTGCGCCCGGAAATCAAATGGCCGAACGACTTGCTGGTGAGTGCCCGGAAGGTCGCCGGCATCCTCGCCGAGGGTGTCGCCGGATCGGCGCGGCCGATCGCATCGATCGTGGTGGGCTACGGGATCAACGTCGGCGCGACGAGGTTTGCGCCGGAGCTCGCCGATCGGGCGACCTCGCTCGAGCGGGAGGCCGGCCGCCCCGTGAACCGCGCCCTGTTGTGCGCCGAAACACTGGCCGCCTTCGCGACGCGCTACGAGGACCTGCTCGACGGGCGTTTCGATGCTATTCTCGACTCCTGGCGCGACCGTGCGCCGCGCAGTCGCGACGCCCTCGTCACGTGGGAAACCCCCACCGGACAACAATCGGGCATCACGGCGGGCATCGACGATCACGGCGCACTGCTCGTGCGCGCCGGCGATCGCGTGGAACGGATCGTAGGTGAAGTCTCGTGGGAGTGATCCGGCAGCTGCCAGCTGAGAACTGACAGCTGAGAGCCGACAACTGATCGCTGCCTGTCCGATCAATATGCTCTTCGCAATCGACGTCGGCAACACCAACATCGGGCTCGGCGTCTTCGACGGGAAAACGCTGGTGCAGAGCTGGCGTCTCCAGACCCTGCGGGAGCGCACGTCGGATGAGCTCGGTCTGCTCGTGGATGGACTGTTCGCTCACAGCGGCGTGAATCGAGGCCGCGTGAAGGGCGTGATCCTGAGCTCGGTCGTGCCGCCGCTGACCGCAACGACGCAGGCCACGGTCGGACGCTACTTCGGCCTGGACGTGCTGGTCGTCGATCCCGCCGGCAACACCGGCATGCCGATCCTGTACGAGAGCCCCGCCGAAGTTGGAGCCGATCGTATCGTCACCGCGATCGCCGCGTTCGAGCTGTTTGGCAGGCAGGCGGGGCGGCCGTTGGTTGTCTGCGATTTCGGAACGGCGACGACGCTGGATGCGGTGACGGCGAAGGGCGAATACCTGGGCGGAGCCATTTGCCCCGGCGTGACGATTTCGGCCGATGCGCTGTTTCAACGTGCCGCGCGGCTTCCGCGGATCGACGTGCGCAAGCCGTCGCGAGCCATCGGTCGCACGACGGTGGGGGCCATGGAATCCGGGCTTTTCTACGGGTACGTGGGGATGGTCGAAGGGCTCATGCGCCGCATGAGCGACGAGCTCGGCGGGCACGCGATGGGCATCGCCACCGGCGGCCTGGCGGCGATCATTTCACCGGAAACGCCATTGATCGAGCACGTCGACGTCGATCTCACGCTCCAGGGTCTGCGGATCGTGTGGGAACGAAACCAGTAGAAAATATTGCAGATTGCAGATTGCAGATTGTGGATTGACGCTCAGATCACATAGCAAATTTCAGCTTGCAGATTGCACAGGTACTGCCGCGAGATCGAAACCTACCTCTGTCAGAAGAACGACGGGCACCTGATCCGCGTTGTCGGGCCGTCCTTCGAGCTCATCTCCCGCTGGGCTGCCGAAGGAGTGCCGCTCAAGGTGGCGTTCAGCGGCATCGATCGGTATTTCGAGCGCTATTACCGCAAGGGTGCGCGCCGGCGGCCGGTCCGGATCGATTTCTGTGAGGCCGACGTGCTCGATGTATTCGACGAGTGGCGCCGGGCGCTGGGTCTGCCGGCCGCCAGATCGTCTGCCGACGTCGAGGAGGGCGCCGAGGCGGCGCCGAGCCGCACGGGAGCGTCGCTGCCCGCGCAGCTTGCCCGCGCGCTGATCCGTCTGACAAACGCGCGGGCGACCGGCGCGCTCGGGGCCGACGCCGACGCCCTGGTCGATCGCGCATCCCGCGAGCTCGATGCCGCGCGCGCGTCTTCACGCGGCCTTCGCGGCGAGGCGCGCCGTGCGCTCCTCGAGCGGCTGGCCACCCTCGATGCCGAGCTCCTGGCGATGGCTCGAGCCTCGCTCGGCGATTCCGAACGGCAGGCCTTCGAATCGGAGGCCGACGCGGAACTGGCCGGATTTCGCGACGCGATGACCGTTGAGGCCTATCGCCGGGCCCGCGAGGCCGCGATCGACCAGCTCGCGCGCGAACGGTTCGGGTTGCCGACGCTCTCGTTCACTTGAGGATTCTGGGCTTCAATAGTTGATCCGCTCACCATGGGCATTGTTCCCGGGCAGCTGATTCCTCTTCTTGTCGAGAAGCCCGCGGCCGGCGGCCGCATGATCGCCCGGGTCGGCGGGCAGGTGGTGCTCGTCTCGGCCGCGATTCCAGGTGAGCGGCTGACCGCCCGGGTCGAGCGGATCGGCAAGGGCGTCGTCTACGCGCAGGCGGAGTCCATCGAGGACGCGTCCGCCGATCGCCGCGAACCCTTCGCCGATCCCCTGTGCGGAGGCTGTCTCTACGCGCACATCGCGTATCCCCGGCAGCTCGAGATCAAGGCGCAGATCATCGCCGATGCGTTCGCGCGCATCGGCCGGGTGGTGCTGCCCGGCCCGGTCCCTGTCGCCGGCTCACGTGACGATGGGTATCGGATGCGGGCGCGACTGCACGTCCGCGGGCGCCGCGTGGGCTTTTTCCGCGAAGGGACCAACGAGATCTGCGACGCCCGCGCGACGCGGCAGCTGCTGCCGGCGACCGCCGACGCGGTCGACCGCGTCGCCGCCGCACTGCAGTCGCGCGAGGTCGATCAGGTGCGGCAGATCCAGGTGTCGGAGAACATCGAGGCGTCAGAGCGGGTTGATCCATCTGGACGCGGCCGCGCCGGTGGATCACTCCCTGCTCGCATCAGTCGGTCAGATCGCCGGCCTGAGCGGTCTCACGATCGGTCGCTTCTCAGGTGGCCAGCAGGAGTTCGGTCCCGCCGACACGATCGCCGGCGACCCGTGCGTCACGGACACTATCGACGTGGCCGGCACCCACTGTCAGGCTGCGGCGCCACGTGCTGACATTCTTTCAGGGGAACCGGTACCTGATAAGCGACCTTGTCGCGCACGTCGTTGGATTGGTCGAGCAGGGCAGCACCGTCGTCGACCTCTACGCGGGCGCGGGCCTGTGGGCCGTCGGCGCCGCGCTTACGCGCGGCGCGCGCGTCACCGCGGTCGAAGGCGATCGTCTGGCCGCCTTGGACCTCGAGGCGAATGCCGTGTCGGCGAACGGCGGGGTCGTGGCCGTTCACCAGTCGGTCGAGAATTTCACGCGCACGGCGCGAATCCAGCCGGACACGCTCATTCTCGATCCTCCCCGCACCGGTCTCTCGCGGGAAGCGAGGGACGGTGTCGCGGGCCTGGGTGCCCGAACAATCATCTACGTCTCGTGCGACGTCGCGACGCTGGCGCGCGATTCGCGACACCTCGTCGACGCGGGCTACGTGATCCGTCGCGTAGACGGGTTCGACCTCTTCCCGAATACGCCCCACGTCGAAACCGTGGTGGAAATGAAAAAGCCTGGGAAGCCCGGTTGATGACCTCTTGCCGTCAGCGTTTCGGGGAGCGACGTGAGCTACCCGTGCGGCGGCGCGATTCCGGGGAACGTGTTCGGCCGTTCAGATGTTCGTCCAGGAGTGCGAAGCGGGCGATGACTTCCTCGTGCAGCACGCGCATTTGACGGCGGGTTTCCTCGTCGCCGGCGCGTATCTCAGCGCGAAGGGTCTCCGCGAGGTCGCGCATTTCCTGGCGCACGGCAGAAAATTCCACCCGCACCTCCGCGCGGAATTGCACAATCTGCACCTCCAGTGCGGCGACGCGATCCGGGAGTCCCTCCAGGCTCTGCATCTTGTGCTCGAGGATTGCGACGCGATTTGCGAGCGTTTCCGGCGGCATCGAAGCCTCCCTTGGCCACCACGGTTCGGTCGTCGGAACCGTCTGTTCTTGGGGGCTCGTTGCGAGCGCCATGCCAGACCCTTGCACTCGGTTCGGCGGGACGACGGTAGCATCGTCCGGTCGCCTCGGGCAAGGCCCTGTTTCGGCTGTATACTAGCGATGCTTCGCCTCAAACCGCCGAGTAACGGGCCCGTCTGCTTGAACGGCGAATCTTCGCTACTAGCGGCCGCTTGCGGCCGCACTAAGACAGCTTCCGAAGCCGAAAACGTGCCTCATTCGCATGGACAGCGGCTTTCGAAGAGTCTAGGGAGGCTTCAGTGAAACGGCTCTGCGCGATCAGCGATTGTCAGCTTCGCCGTGCTGCTCGACGCTCAGGGGCAGCCGCCGATCATGATCGAGTGGCCCCATGCCGGCTCCGAGGTGTCTCAGACAAAGTACTCGGCGGCGGCCGATATCAACCCGTCGAACGTCAGCCGACTGGCGCTCGAGTGGCAGTGGCGCCCCGACGAGCAACGGCTGGCGGATGGGACGCAGCCCGGGAATTTTCAGGCGACGCCCCTCATGATCGACGACGTGCTTTATTTGAGCACGTCGTTCAACCGTGTGGTTGCGCTGAATGCGGAAACAGGCGCGGTACGATGGGCGTTCGATCCGAAAGCCTACCTGGACGGCCCGGGCATCAACCTCTATTACAACCATCGCGGGGTCGCCTCCTGGCGCGAGGGCAGCGAGTCGCGCATCTTCATGAACAGCCACGACCGGCTGTTCTCGGTGGACGCGAAGACAGGTCAGTTGATCACCAGTTTTGGCGAGAACGGCTTCGCGATGCTGAGGGAGGGGCTGAGAAGCCACGGGAACAAGATCGAGATGCGACAGACTTCGCCTCCGGTCGTGTACCGGAATCTGGTGATCGTCGGCAGCAGCATCCCGGATCGTCTGCAGTACAAGGGCGATCCGCCGGGGACCGTCCAGGCGTTCGATGCGCGGACCGGTAAACGCGTCTGGGTTTTCTATACGGTTCCGCGGCCCGGGGAATTTGGCAACGAGACATGGGAGAACGACGCGTGGGCGATCACCGGCCATGCGAATGTGTGGGGAGCCATGACCCTCGACGCCGCGCGCGGGCTGCTTTACGTGCCGACGAGCACGCCGAGCGGCGACTACTACGGCGGCCGAAGGCTGGGCGCCAATCTGTTCGCGGAAACGCTGCTGTGTCTGGATGCGGCGACCGGCACGCGGCGGTGGCACTTCCAGGCGGTCCACCATGGCCTCTGGGACTACGACTTCCCGGCGGCGCCCAATCTGGTGACGATCGAAGTCGCCGGACGACGGCTTGACGCGGTCGCGCAAGTCTCGAAGCAGGGGTTCACGTACGTGTTCGATCGCGTGACCGGACAGCCGGTGTGGCCCATCGAAGAGCGCCCCGTCGATACGACGACCGACGTGCCCGGCGAGAAGCCCTGGCCGACCCAGCCTTTTCCGACCAGACCGCCCGCCTTCACGCCCCAAGGCGTGTCCCTGGAGGATGCGAACGACCTGACGCCCGAAATCAGGGCGCTGGCGCTGGAACAGATGAAGAAGTACCGCCTCGGCCCGATCTTCACCCCGCCAAGTCTTCGAGGCACGCTCATGCGCCCGTCGAATACCGGCGGCGCCAATTGGGGCGGCGCGGCCTTCGATCCCGAAACGGGCATGCTGTACGTGAAAACCTCCAACTACGTCTACATCAACCAGGTCTGCCGGAACGACGGGAAGGATTCGCGCATCGACGTCGCATATCGAAACTACTGCACGGACATTGTCGACGCTCCTGTCAGCCCGCTCGGCGCGATCCCTCTCACCAAGCCTCCGTATGCCGAACTGGTGGCGATCGATCTCAACAAAGGCGAAATCGCATGGCGGATGCCCTTCGGTGAAGGAACCGAGGAGCTCCGCGGCCATCCGCTGTTGAAGGGGGTCACGCTCCCGGCTCGACTGGGGACTCCTGGCAATGCGGGATCCATCGTGACCAAGGGTGGTCTGGTCTTCGTCGGGAGTGGCGAGCCGTATCTCTATGCGTTCGACAAGGCGACCGGACGGGAGGTGTCACGCGTGGCCACCCCGTTCCGGGTGAGCGCGAATCCGATGACTTACAAGACACGATCGGGCCGGCAGTTTGTCGTCGTGGCGACCGGCGCGGGCCCGGACGCCGCCCTGGCGGGCTTCGCGCTTCGCTCGCAATAGACCAGGGCAGCGCCGTCGTGCTGCAGGCTTCCGGCGCGGCATCAAGTTGACATACGCGGGGAGATTCTCTACCTTACCGTTCGGTGTATCCTAGCCAACCTGGCACGCAGCTCGGCCGTGGAAACGGCTGGAAAAAGCGTGGAAAAGATGTCAAGAAACAAGAGGAGGGAACCGTGAAGCGCACGAATATTCGCCTTGCCGTCCTGGCGGCCGCAGGACTGGCCGTCATCGCCGGCGCCGCCGGGAACTGGGTTTCTCCCGCAGCCTTGGCCCAGGCCAAGCCCCGCACCCTGCCCGTATTCGAAGTGGAGAAGGGCTGGCCGAAAATTCCGGCGAAATGGAAGATCGGCGATGGGTCCCACTTCGCCATCGACGCGCAGGACAACGTCCTGCTACTGCACCGCCCACGAACGCTGAAGCCCGGGGACGCCGCGATGGCCGCGCCGCCGGTGATCGTGTTCGACAACGCGGGCAACTTCCTCAAGGCCTGGGGCGGAGCGGGCAGCGGCTATGAATGGCCCGAGCGCGAGCACGGCATTCATGTCGACCACAAGGGCATGGTGTGGGTCACCGGAAACAATTGTCCGACCAATGGCGCTGTCGGGCTCAAGCCTGTCGCCGATGACCAGATCGTGAAGTTCACTCCAGACGGCAAGTTCGTCATGCAAATCGGAAAGAGCAACCAGAGCAAGGGTAATGCTGACACGCAGAATACGCATCGGCCGGCGGACCTGCAGGTGCATCCGAAGACCAACGAGTTGTTCGTGGCCGACGGCTACGGCAATCGCCGCGTCGTCGTGTTCGATGCGGACAGCGGCAAGTTCAAGCGGATGTGGGGCGCATTCGGCAACAAGCCGATCGACGAGGACAACTGCGAGATCATTGCGCCGAAGACGTTCGAGGCCGGCCAGGGTCCGGACCGTTTCAACGTCGCGCATGGCATTCGCGTCTCGAAGGATGGCATGGTGTACCTCGCTGACCGTGAAAACCGGCGCGTCCAGTCGTTCACGCTCGACGGCAAGTTCGTGAAGCAGCTACGCAAGACCGATACGCCGTTCGCGCGGAACGTGGCTTTTTCGGCGGACCCCGAACAGCAGTTCCTGTACGTTGGCGACGGTAAGACGATCGCGATCGTCGATCGCAAGGCGCTCGAGCTCGTGGGGTCGATTGCGCTGCCGGGCATGATCGGTGGCGGCCACGAAATCGCCACCGATTCGAAAGGCAATCTCTATATCGCCGGGACAGGCGCCGGCATCCAGAAGCTGACCTTCAAGGGAAATTCGTCGACGCAATAGACTCGTTCAGCGTTCCACGTCGACACTGACGGCCAGCCTCCCGAGGCCGCGGCCGTCAGTGTCGCCTTCGCTCGACCGGTACATTCACGTCGTGGTATTCCGGCCGGTGTCAGGATCGTTCCGCCGTACAACCCGTCGCCTCCCTACCTCGGAACCCTCAACGCCGCGTTGGGCGGGTCTGAAGCCCCGCTTCTGCCGGTTCAGTCTGCACAGCCGACGGCCACGGCCAGTGCGCGGCAGACCGCGCGCATCTTGGCGGGGCCCAGGTGGCCGATGTGACCGGCCAGGCGTGCCTGTTCTACCGTCTGCACGTGATCGAGATTCACCGCCGAATCGTGCTTGAGTCCCTCATCGATACCGACGAGGACCTCGCTCGGAGCGCCGTAAATCGTGGATGTGATCGGGGCGACCATCACGGTGTGCAGAAGGCCGATAACCTCCTGCCGGCTCAGGACGAGGACAGGACGCCGTTTGTCGGGCGATTTGAAGCTGTAGCTCCAGATCTCACCACGGTTCACCGTTCGGGCCATGCGCCCTCATCGTCCCAACCACGGAACTCGTCGACGATCCCGCGCCGCTTCGCGTAGGCGCGGCGGTAGGCCTCGCGCGTCTCCTTTGCCCGACGCCGTCGAAGGTATTCGGCCGCCGCCCGCCGCAGGACCGCCGAGCGTCCGACGGCGCGCACTTCCTCGTCTGCGTCGAGGCGCCGGAGCAGCGGTTCGTCGAAGAGCACCTGTATAGGTTTCATGTTGATACTTTATCACCATATCTCGGAGGACCGGTCGGCCATGCCCCTCACAATGGGGCGCTGAATCGTTCTCGGGAAGCTGCGCATCCTCCCGTATAATCTGGCCGTACTCGATCCAAACATCCTGTGAGTCTTGCGCCCGGCGCTCGCCTCGGCCCGTACGAGATTCTCTCCGCCCTCGGGGCCGGCGGGATGGGCGAAGTGTATCGCGCGCGCGACACGAAGCTCGGACGCGAGGTGGCCCTCAAGGTGGTCTCGGACGGCTTCGTCCACGATCCCGAGCGGGTCGCCCGGTTTCAGCGCGAAGCGCACCTCCTCGCCGCGCTGAATCATCCGCACATCGCCGCCATCTATGGTCTCGAAGACGTCAACGGCGCGCAGTGCCTCGATTCTCGAGCTCGTCGAGGGCGACACCCTCGCCGATCGATTGAAGGCGGGGCCGCTGCCGCTCGCGGAGGCGGTGGCGATCGCGCGCCAGGTCGCGGATGCCCTCCAGGCCGCGCACGAGAAGGGGATCATCCACCGCGACCTCAAGCCGTCGAACATCGCCCTCACGCACGACGGGCAGGTGAAGGTGCTGGACTTCGGCCTCGCCAAAGCGCTCGCGCCGGAAGCCGCGAGCGCGACGGGGGGCGATCAGACCGCCTCGCCGACGATCACGTCGCCGTTGATGATGACCGGCGTCGGCATGATTCTGGGCACGGCGGCCTACATGGCGCCGGAGCAGGCCAAAGGGCGCCCGGCCGACAAGCGGTGTGACGTGTGGGCGTTCGGCTGCGTGCTCTACGAGATGCTGACCGGCAAGCGCGCGTTTGACGGCGAGGACGTGAGCGACACGCTCGCGGCCGTGCTGCGCGGCGAGCCGGACTGGGCTGCGCTGCCCGCGACCGTGCCCGCGTCGATTCGCACGCTGATCCAGCGGCTGTCTCGCGAAGGATCGACGTCGGCGCATCGCCGACATCTCGGTCGCGCTGTTCGTCCTCGACGACCCTGCGAGCGTCGCACCCGCCACGGCCGTTGCCGCCAGCGGTTCAGCGACGATCGCGCCACGACCACCCCTGTGGCGCCGCCTCGTGATGCCGACGGCCGCGGCCATCGTGGTCGGTGCCGCGGTTGGCACGGCCGTCTGGCTCGCGATGCGTCCGATCGGGCCTCACGTCACGCGTTTCGCCCTCTCTCCAACAGGTGCTGCGGCGTTGTCGCTGGACGCTCAGTCTCGCGACCTCGCGATCGCGCCGGACGGCACGCACATCGCCTACAAGGGAAGCCGGAACCACCGGCGCGCAGCTCTTCGTGCGCGCACTGGACCAACTCGAACCGACGCCGCTCGCGGGCCTCGGCACGCCGCGCGCGCCGTTCGTCTCGCCGGATGGACAATGGATCGGCTTCGTCGAAACCAGTCCTAACCCCGTCACTCTCAAGAAGGTGGCCCTCACGCGGCGGACCGGCCCTCCCCCTCTGCCGCCTCGATAGGTACAAGCCGGGGCGCCACCTGGGGTGACGACGGCAGCATCATCTTTGCGACGGCCGAGCCGGTAACAGGCCTCCAGCGCGTGTCGTCGGCCGGCGGCGAGCCGACGGTTCTCACGAAACCGAACCGCGAGCGTGGGGAAGCCGATCATCTGTGGCCGCAGTTCTTGCCGGGGAGTCAGGCTGTTCTGTTTACGATCACCGCGACGACGGGCGGCCTCGATGCCTCGCAGGTCGCAGTCCTCGACCTGCGGACCGGCATGCCGAAGACCCTGGTACGGGGCGGCAGCCAGGCGCAGTATGTGCCGAGCGGCCACCTGGTGTACGCCGCGGCCGGCACGCTGCGCGCCATCGCGTTTGACCTCAAACGCTTGGAGACCGATCGGCACGCCGGTTCCGGTGCTGTCACAGGTCGCGACGCTGCCCAGCGGCACGGCCGAGTTCGACGTCGCCCATGACGGCACCCTGGTGTACGTGTCCTGGCGGCGATGGTGTGACTGCGCCGACGCGGACGCTCGTGTGGGTCGATCGCCAAGGTCGTGAAGAAGCGATCAAGGCGGCGCCGGTCCGCGCCTATGCCTATCCGCGGCTGTCACCGGATGGGACGCGCATGGCGCTCGACATTCGCGATCAGGAGAACGATATCTGGGTCTGGGACTTTGCTCGCGAGACGCTCTCACGGGTCACGTTCGATCCGGGACTCGACCGGGCGCCGGCGTGGACGCCAGACGGACGCCGCGTGGTGTTCAGCTCCCAAGCTGGTGCGGCAGGTGTGTCTCTCTTCTGGCAAGCGGCCGACGGGACGGGCACCGCGGAGCGTCTGACACAGAGTCCGAACGTTCAGTTCCCTTCGGCGGTCTCGCCTGGACGGCACACGGATCGTGTTCTCGGAGGGTACAGCCTCGACCGGATTTGACGTGATGATGGTCACGTTGGAGAAAGACCACCGCGTGCAACCGTTGGTGCAAACGCCGTTCGACGAGCGGAACGGAGAAGTCTCGCCCGACGGTCGGTGGCTGGCGTACGAGTCCAACGACTCGGGACAGTTCAGATTTCCGTGCGGCCGTTTCCCGACGTGAACAAGGGGCGTTGGCAAGTGTCCACCGGCGGCGGCACGCAGCCGCTCTGGGCGCGGAACGGCCAGGAGCTTTTCTACCTCGCGCCGAATGGCGCCCTCATGAGCGTGCGCGTGGAGCGCGGTACGCACGTGGACAGCGGGCACGCCGACCAAGCTGATCGATGGGCAGTACTACTTCGGAGGCGGAGACTCCCGTCCCGCGGACGTACGACGTCTCGCCCGATGGCCAGAAGTTTCTGATGATCAAGGAGGCGCGGCCCGCGGGTGATGCACCTCCGCCGCCCCAGCTCGTGATCGTGCAGAACTGGACGGAGGAGCTGAAGCGGCTCGTGCCGACGACACGATAGAAAACCTGAAATCTGAAATCTGAAGTCTGATCAGACTTCAGACTTGAGACTTCAGACTTCAGACTTTTCATCCCGTCGTGCAGTCCTACGGTCTCAACACATAGTGCGGCGCAGCTCGTTCTGGCCGTTGTAGCAGCACGACGTCAAGAAGGCCGGCCTGTACGGACGACCGGCGCTGTTCTTGCCTCTGTTGATGACGTCCGGGTTCGCGCCCGTTGCGGGGCCGTTGATTCGGGCGAGCACACGGTCGCGCGACTCGACGACCTGCCGGGTCAGCTTGTCCACGTCCCAGCCCACCAGCTTGCCGTGCCAATACACGAACGTGCCCGCGATCATCACGTGCTTCACGGCCCTGGTATCCATCATCGTCACGATGGTGCCGTAGACGTTGTTCATCGGCTGGTAGTTGATGTTGTTGTAATCCAGAATCACGATGTCGGCCTCCTTGCCAGGCGTCAGCGTGCCCACTTTGTCGAGGAGACCGCTCGCTGCGGCGCCGGCGATGGTCATCATCTCGACGCACTGCCGCGAGGTGACCAGCTGCGGCGTCGGCAGATGACCGGGGTCGCTGACGGGAAAGGCCAGGTCGTTGGCCAACGCTCGCTGCAGGCAGAAGGCCCCGCGCATCATCGAAAACGGGTCCGCGGTCATGTTGGTATCGACGTCCGGGCTCAGGCTCGGCAGGATGCCGTGATTGAGCGCGAGTTGCATGGGAGGCATCCCGTGTCGCATCTGCTGCTCGATGAGCACGGCGATCGAGACATGTCCCCCGTTGTCGGCCCAGATTTTCCACGCCTCTGAGGTGGCGGCGTTGGGATAGCCAGCATCGCCGTGACCGATCTGAGCGATGGCATGGTCCTGCCACCGGACGCAGTGGACCAGCGTGACGTCGTCGAAGGGCGCAAGGCCGTTGCCGAGAGCTGTTCGAGGGATGGCCGCGTTGCCGACGTTGTGATTGTTGATGAACGCGCCGAATTCACGGCCGAGCTTCCACCCCGTCATCCCGGTGTACGGTGCCGGAAGATTCGCGATCGGCATTGGACCGCCTGCGAAGCCGAGTGTCACGAGCTGGTCTTTCGAAGTGAAGTACGTCTTCGCGATCCTCTGAAGGCCCGGGAAGGGAAACTCGTAGGGTTGACGCGGGTCCTGGGCCGACCGGTCGATGCCGCCGGTGTAGTCGTAGAGCGACCGGCGTCCGGAGTCCATGAGGCCCTTGATCATGGCGTCGGTATGCGCCGGCGTATGGGAGGACTGCGACGTATCCGTTCCGCAGGTGATGCCCTGAGTGATCTGGCTCAAACACGCCACCAGCTCCGAGATGTAGCAATCCTCGGGATCGTAGGGAGAGCGCCCGAGATCCCAGACGACCGTGTTCGCGGGTGGAGGTCCAACAAGCCGGCCCGCGGTCCAGATGTTCTGGACCACCGTCCCGTAGGCTTCATACACCGCGCTCGTCGGATCGGTTGGCTGCTGATCCGCGTCGCCGGCGAACACGATCAGACCGTCGGCATTGATGCTTCGCTGGATGGCCTCGTACTGGTGATTGTGCGTGCTGATGAACCCCGGCATCACGATCGTGCCCCTGCAGTCGACGACCTGGCCCCCTGGAGGGAGGTTGGGTCCGACCGCGATGATCTTCTTGCCCTCGATGAGCACGTCCGCCTGTTCGAAATCGCCCACGGCCGGATCCAGCGACAGCACGATGCCGCCTCTCAGCAGCATGCGGCCCGGACCCTTCGGAGGCCCGGCCTGCGCCTGGGCGCTCATCGCCAAGCCCGCTCCCACGCCCGCGCCGACGAGGCCGCCGACCGCCAGGCCCGCCGCGCCCCCCTTCAGAAAATCCCGCCGCGAGACCCCGCCTTCCGCCCCGGGATCGTTCGTGTGCGAATGCTCCGCTTCGCGCGTCGCCGGTGAAGATTTGTCGTCACTCATGATCGAGCCCTCCGCTTTCGCAGCCGCGCCGGTAAGACAAACCGCCAAGGGGTGTCGAAGACTTCGTCCTGATTCCAAGCGCGGTGTCCGAAGAAAGTTGGAACCTCCTGTTCAACCCGAATCGCGCTGCCGGACGGTACGAATTGGAAACACAGAAACGATTCGCTTTGGATACCCGCCTGAATCCTCGGTAGCTGATCGGCGCGCCAACGAGGACGCGCGAACCCATGGTCACCTGGTCCCGGCCAGCTCCTTCACGACATCCCAGTCTGAATCGGACGAAACGATGGAGCTCCGTTTCGAGAATGCGCTCCTGATCGCTGTGGGCTCCGAAACCCTTCGGGCCATCTTCCACGTCTGTGGCGGGGCCTATGCCGTAGCACTGGACGCCTCTTGCCCGCAGATATGCCATGTCTGTCGCCCCTGTGCTCATCGTCGGCAGCACGATCGTGTCGTAGTGCCGCTGCGCAACGGATTGGAGGACTTTGAAGGCCTCCGAGTCGAGTCGCGCGCTCGGCGCTCCCGGCCGTATGTCGCGTGCGGCATACGCGACCTTGACGGCCGGGTCGTTCACAGCCTTCCGCACCGCGTCAAGAAAGAGCGCTGGGTCCTCATCCGGCAGAAGACGGACATCGAGCGTGGCTCTGGCTTCGGACGGAATGACGTTGACGCGATAGCCACCCTGGATCATCGTCGGAGAGATCGAGCTCCGCAGCATCGAGGCATGCCGTGGTTCGTGCTGCGCGAAGTAGTCCACCGCGTCCGACGCTGACTTCGGCGCCGGGTCGACGCACGGCGCGATAACGGGCCGCGGCTGCGGGCAAGGAGATGTCGGCCAGACGCTTGAAGTACCTCCGCGTGGTGTCGTTGAGCCGGACTCGCAGGCTTCCACGCACCCACGGCGGCAATCGCCGCCGACAGACGGACCACGGCATTGTCCGCGAGGGGCACCGATCCGTGCCCTGAGGTTCCCGAGGCGATCAGCTCAATCGAGTATGGAATCTTCTCGCCCGTCTGGACCGCGGCGTGCTGAACCCGCCCCCCGACCCGCGCCACCGTCCCCGCCCTCGGCATAGCAGAATTCCGCATCGATCTCCGAAAAGTGCCGCTGCACCATGTACTGAATCCCGACGCGCGTCGTGCCTTCCTCGCCGGCCTCCGCCAGAAAGATCACATCCCGGTCGAGCGCCACATTCATCCGCTTCAGCGTCACCATCGTCATCAGCGCGGCGACGACGTTGTCTTTGTCGTCGATCGCGCCGCGACCGTAGACATACCCACCATCGCGCGTCGCGCTGAACGGCGGGAAGTCCATTTCTTCGGGTCGACCGTCACGACGTCGGTATGCGCCATGATGAGCAGCGGCCGTTTCCTGCCGTTCCCTTTGAGCCGCGCGACGACATTGACGCGGTTCGCTTCCGATTCGAACAACTGCGCCGGGAATGCCCTCGCGCTCGAGTGCCTGCTTGAGGTACTCGGCAGCGGGGCGTTCGTTGCCGGGGGGATCGCTGGTGTCCATCCGCAGGAGCGCCTGGAAGTGCTGGATGGTCTCCTCCTGCACGCGCGCCCAACCTGGTTCCGTCCGGTTCTGCGCGACCAGGACCGTTGAAACGACTGACACGCCCACAAGAGTGGATCTGACCGCGCCTCCTCTCATGTTTTTCTCCTGAACTTAATGCTTGCGGATGAACGCCAGGACCGTCCGGTTGAAGATCTCGGGCTGCTCCCAGTACGCCGAGTGGCCTGCCTCGGGCACGATGACCGATTCCGAGCCGTTGATCCGAGCCGCAAACAGACGGAGCACCGCCGGGGGGGCATACAGATCGGCATCGCCAGTGAGGAGGAGCGTCGGCACCTTGATCCCCTCCAGCGACGAAAATGTCATGCGGCTCCTCATCGTCTGCGCGGGGAGCGGCGGTCCCGGGCTTCGATTCGTGCGCTCCAGCTCCTTCCAACGTTCAGTGCCTTCAGGGTTCGCGGCTCGATACGACGGACCGAGCTCGCGGAACTCCGGAGGCATCGCGTTGAACTGAGGCGCCGGCCTGAGTCTGTTGCCCAGCGCCAGATACTCGGGGTCCTGCACACCACCGATGCTGTTGGCGAGCACGAGACTTCGAAGCCGTTGCGGGAACGACAGCGCGAAATCCAGCGCCACGATGCCGCCGGCGGCCGTGCCGACGATGTGGAAGCGGTCGACCCTCAGATGATCCACCAACGCGATGAGATCGTCCGCGCCCGTCCCAGGCTGAATGCCCGCCGGATCGATCACGGTACTCCCGAAGCCTCGCCTGTCGTACGTGACGACACGGATAACCGCTCGCCGTAAAGGCCGGAATCTGGTGCTCCCACACCTGGCTGCTGCCGGTCGCGGCATGCAGGAACACCACGGGCGCTCCGCTTCCGCCGGTATCGCTGTACCAGATGCGGGCTCCAGTCGGGAGGTCCGCAAAGCCTTCGCTCTCTATCGCCTGCATTTGTCCTGAGGTCCAGACCGGTCGCACGGCACAGAGACCAACGGTGAGGGCAGCGATGAGAGCTAGTGAGCGGGGGCAAGGACTCGGAGGGCGCATGTCGTTTCCTCGTTCTTCACTCCATCCCGTCGATGTCGCCCAGGTCCTTGGGCCGGCCGGTCGCGCGCTTGTTGCGGATGAACGCCGCGCGTCCGATGAAGTCGACGTCCACGTCGCCGAAGGGACGCCGCACCCGGTCTGCCCAGGCATCAGCAAAGGCAAGCCCTGTCAGCTCCGTCAGGATGTCGATGCGGCCGGGGGGCACGCCGATTTGATACGTGACGCCTTCACGCGAGAAATCGTCGGCCGCGATGTCAGCGAGCGGCGCGCCAAACGTGGCGAGCGCGCGCATCACGCGCGCGGCATTCTCGGGCGTGGCGTCGACCCACACATCGAGATCGCCGGTGGCGCGCGGACGGCCGTGCAGCGCGAGGGCGTACGCCCCCACGATGAGAAAGCGGACGTCAGCGGCGACGAACGCGCGCAACAGATCGACAAAGTCCGGGTTCATCGGGCAGGTCGCCTCGCAGCCGCCAGATCTCCTGGCTGAGTCGCCAGACCTGAAGGATGCGTTCGGCCTCGGGCAGTTGCATCCAGAACTCGAGGTCGTGCCGATCGGCTTCGGCCGCGGACCCGTACCGGCGCACGGTGATTCGTGCGCGACGGGCGTCGGCTGAGTCGGACCCCATGACGTGATTATCGTCCGAATCGCTGTTGGGTGTGGGCGCAAGCGCACGGGATTGTCGCGGCTCGCGGGGGAGGTTCCTCGAGGGTCAAGAAGCCATATAATCCAGACACCGCAGCACGTTGCCCTTGCAACCCGGCGTCCGCCTCGGCCCGTACGAGATCCTCTCCGCCCTCGGGGCCGGCGGCATGGGCGAGGTCTACAAGGCCCGCGACACGCGGCTCGATCGCGTCGTCGCCATCAAGATCCTCCCTGAGTCGCTGGCGGCCGACCCGCAGTTCCGCGACCGGTTCGAGCGTGAAGCGCGCGCGATCTCGCAGCTGACCCACGCGCACATCTGCACGCTCCATGACATCGGCCGGCAGGACCTCACCGATTTTCTCGTCATGGAGTATCTGGAAGGCGAGACGCTCGCCGATCGCCTGACCAAAGGGGCGCTGCCGCTCGATCAGGCGCTGACGATCGCGATCCAGATCGCGGGTGCGCTCGACCACGCGCATCGCGCGGGCATCGTGCATCGCGATTTGAAGCCCGGCAACATCATGCTGACCAAGGCGGGAGCGGGCGCGGCTCGACAGGGTTCGCCGCAGGCGAAGCTGCTCGACTTCGGGTTGGCGAAGGCCAGCGCGCCGGCGGTCGCGGGTGCGGGCCTCTCGATGCTGCCGACGACGCCGCCCGGTTTGACGGCGCAGGGAACGATCCTCGGGACATTTCAGTACATGGCGCCGGAGCAGCTCGAAGGCCAGGACGCCGATGCGCGCACCGACATCTTCGCGTTCGGCGCCGTGCTCTACGAGATGCTCACCGGGAAGAAGGCGTTCGAAGGCAAGAGCCACGCGAGCCTGATTTCCGCGATCATGTCGTCCGACCCGAAGCCAGTCTCCGCGCTGCAACCGCTTACGCCGCCTGCGCTCGACCGCATCGTCGGCACCTGCCTGGCCAAAGATCCCGACGACCGGTATCAGAGCGCCCGCGACCTGTCACGCGACCTCACATGGGTGGCCTCCGGAGCGAGCGAGAGCGCCGCGGCACGGACGGTGACACCGCCAGCCCGATCGAACCGTGTCGCGTGGCTGGTCGCCGCAGTGTCAACCATCGCATTGATCGCGACGGCAGGCATCGCACTGCGCCGCGCCGGCGAAGTCGCGCCCGCAGCCGGCCCGGCGCAGTTCACGATCGCGCCGCCGGAGAACACATCGTTTGGAGGTCCTGTGGCTGGAGGCACTGGCAACGCCCCACAGGTGGCGGTGTCTCCCGATGGCCGGAACATCGTGTTCGTCGCCGGCGCCCGATCCGCTTACCAGATCTGGCTGCGACCAGTCGCCACCCTGGCAGCACGGCCAATTCCGGGAACCGAAGGCGGGGCCTTCCCATTCTGGTCGCCGGACAGTCGGTTCATCGGCTTCTTCGCGGCTGGCAAGCTGAAGAAAGTCCAGATCGCCGGCGGACCACCGATCGTGCTGTGTGACGCGCCGGCCGGGCGCGGCGGGAGTTGGAGCCGCGACAACGTGATCCTGTTCGCACCAGTGGGCGGCGCCGGCACCGGCCTCCTGCGCGTGTCAAGCGCCGGCGGCGTGCCGACCGTCGTCACGACCCTCGATCCGGCGACCGGAGAAGACGCCCACCGGTGGCCACACTTTCTGCCCGATGGCCGGCGCTTCTTCTACACCGCGATTACGGGACCCTGCTGTCCTGCGGCGAAGCCGTCGACGATCAGAATCGGCTCGCTCGACCCGGCCGACGCCACCATCACGCTTCTTCAGGCCGAGTCATCGGTGTCATACGCCTCCGGCCATGTGTTGTTCGCCCGCGACGAGACCCTGATGGCGCA
Organism: uncultured Acidobacteriota bacterium; assembly: GCA_963745495.1. Taxonomy (GTDB): domain Bacteria; phylum Acidobacteriota; class Vicinamibacteria; order Vicinamibacterales; family CAVVIG01; genus CAVUXJ01. Next base: position 143,426 of record CAVUXJ010000003.1, on the reverse strand, counting down.
GCCGTTCGATCCTGACGCGCGTCAACCGAAGGGCGATGCCTTTCCGCTGGCCGAGCACGTCGGCCCGGAGGGAAGCCGCTACGTGGGCGCGTCCGTCTCGGAGAACGGCACGCTGGTGTACGCTCGTGGCAGCTCACAGGCGGCACAGCAGTTGACATGGTTCGATCGCGCGGGCCGCGCCCTCGACACGCTGGGCGAAGCGGCTCCGTACATCGACCTCGCGCTCTCACCAGACGAACGCCGCGCTGCCGTCGCGCTGGGAACCGGGAGTCCAGAAAACCTCGACATCTGGATCATCGATATCGCCCGTAATGTACGGTCCCGCCTGACATCCGATCCGGGAACCGATGGGTCGCCTGTGTGGTCGGCAGACGGCACGCGCATCGCGTTCGCAAGCCAGCGATCGGGGAAGGCTTCCATGCGTCAGAAATTGATCGACGGAACGGCCGCCGATGAATCACTCCTCGAGGGCTCGGGCTTTATCACGCCGAGTGGCTGGTCCGCGGATGGGCGTTTCATCGCGTATACGCTTTCGGGTGCGTTTCCGCGGACATCCGATGTTTGGATCCTTCCGTTGTTCGGCGATCGCAAACCGTTTCCGCTGGCACAAACCGAGTTCGTCGAGACCTCAGGAGTGTTCTCTTCGGATGGACGGTGGATCGCGTACACGACCAACGAAAGCGGACAGCCCAACGTCTACGTTCAACCGTTTCTCCGGGCCGGCGGGAAACATCAGGTATCAAGGGATGGAGGGAGCCATCCTGTCTGGCGAGCGGACGGCAAGGAACTGTTTTACCTCGGAGCAGACGGGATGATGATGGCGGTGCCAATCGACGCGACCGGTCAATTCGATGCCGGAGTGCCGCAGGCCCTCTTCCCGACAGGCGCGCGAAGTTTTACCGGCAGCCAGGTGTACGCCGTGACGAAGGACGGCAAGCGATTCCTGGTCAACGCGAGGCCCCAGCAGTCCGCCGCGGCGCCGCTGACGGTCGTCGTCAACTGGCAATCAGCGCTCTGGAAGCAGCGCGAAAATCGATGAACATCGGTCCACTTGTTCGACCCTGGACAGCCACGATCCAGAAGTAGCGGTAGAACGCGGATCCGGCTTCATCAAGCTTCGCGACCTCGCATTTGCCACTGCGCTCCTCGATGCTAGGATCCCGCGCGTAAGCCCGCAGCGGCGGAATGCCGTACACGTCCGATGGAGCCTGTTCACCATGACTGAACGTTCAGCGCGGTTCCGCACACTCGGCTGGCGCTCGGCGAAACAGTCGGTGCGTCCGCTTCTGAGACCGGCAGCGGGAGCCGTTGCGATGTGCGCCGTCGTCGCATGTCTGGCGGTTGCCGTGACGCACGCCGAAGACTGGCCGGAGTTTCGCGGCAAGGGGCGCACCGGCGTGTGGACCGAAACCGGAATCCTCGACACGTTTCCGAAAGAGGGGCTGAAGGTCCTGTGGCGCACGCCCGTTCGCGGCGGCTACGCCGGACCCGCCGTCGCGGACGGACGCGTGTTCGTCGTCGACTACGTCGAAACAAAACGTCCGAGGGGCACCGAGCGAGCCCTCGCACTGGACGAGAAAACCGGCAAGGTTCTGTGGACCCGTGAGTGGGAGGTGAATTACGGCGGGATCCGATATGCCTTCGGACCTCGTGCGACCCCCACCGTTGACGGCGATCGTGTGTACGCGGCCGGCTCGGACGGCAAGCTGCTGTGCCTCGACGTCAGGACCGGTGCGATCATCTGGAGGAAGGACTACGTGGCCGATCTCGGGGCGGACCCTCAGTCGTGGGGCTTTCCCTGGGGCTTCTCCAGCGCGCCGATCGTCGACGGCACCCGCCTCATTGCGCTCGTCGGAGGCAAACCGAATGCGGCCGTGGTCGCGTTCGACAAGCTGACGGGCAAAGAGATCTGGCGGGCTCTCTCTCTCGATGGCGATCTCGGCGTCGCGCAGCCGATTATCATCACCGCCGGGGGCACGCGGCAGCTCATCATCTGGCTGCCAAACTCCCTGGTATCACTCGACCCTGCGACCGGAAAGACGTACTGGAACCAGGCCACGAAGGTCGGCGCGTCGATGACCGTCGCGACACCGGTGCAGAGCGGCTCGCTCCTCTTCGTCTCGAGCTTCTACAACGGCGGGATGATGATGGTCCTCGACGACAAGAAACCCGCCGCGACCAGGCTGTGGCAGGGACAGAGCGACAGCGAGATCGAGACGGACACGCTGCATGCCGTCACCGGGACGCCGGTCGTCGTGGGCGATCACATCTACGGCCTCTGCAGCTACGGTCAGTTCCGCTGCCTGCTGGCGAAGACGGGAATGCGTCTCTGGGAGTCGCAAGCGGTGACCAAGGAACACGCCCGTTGGGCGGCCGGGCAGATCGTCCGGCACGGCGAGCGGCTGTTCATCAACAACGATCGCGGCGAGCTCCTGATCGTGAACCCAAGTCCCCAGGGCTACCAGGAGATCAGCCGGACGCAACTCATCAAGCCCACGACCGATCCCACCAACCGCCGCGAGCTGGTGAACGTCAACTGGTCTCACCCTGCCTACGCGAACAGGCGCATCTACGCGCGCAACGACGAAGAAATCATCGCTGCGTCGCTCGCTGCGGACGGCAGATGAGGGCGGGGCCCGGTCCAGTCGGACCCGGCCCATCCGCTCGAACCGACACCGGCTCAGCCTTCCACCTCCCAACCCAACTGAGAACCGCGCCAGGCTCGAATGAGGGGCAGAAACAGGCGGCGAATGCGCGATCTGCTCGTCCCCGGTGGCCGGAAAAATCGTCCTTCGCGTGCTTGAAATACCCTGGGTTCGAGCGTAAGCTTCGCTGCGAGTGAATGTCGGGCCCTGGTCAATCTATGAGGGGGAATTATGAAAGTGAACTCCGGAATCGGGGGTCCTCACCGGCGGCTACAGGCAGCATTACTCGTTTCGGTCATCGTTCTGGGCGGCGCGCTTCCCGCCCTGGGTCAGGACGCGGCTCAAAAGCAGAACCCTGTTCAATTGCCGGCCGGAGCAGGCAAGGCGATCGTTGAAGGCGCGTGCGTCCAGTGCCACAACCTCGAGCGGGTGGTGCGGCCGATCGGGAACACCCCGGAAGGATGGCAGCTGGTCTTGAACAGTATGGTCGGGCAGGGCGCAAAGGTGACTCCTGACCAGGTCAAGGTTGTTCATCGAGTACCTGGCTAGCAATTTCCCGGACAAAGCTCCCAGGCCGACGCTGGTGCCCGGACCAATTGAAATCACCATCAAAGAGTGGGACGTTCCCAAGCCCGGCACGCGGCCGCACGATCCGTTGGTTGCACGAGACGGCTCCGTTTGGTACGCGGGAATCAACCTCAGCGTTCTGGGCCGCTTCGATCCGAAGACCGCCCAGATCAAGGAATATCCGCTGAAGCCCAAGTCGGGCCCGCACGGCCTGGTGGACGACAAGGACGGGCAACATCTGGTTCACCGCGCAGCAGGGTCACTACATCGGCAAGCTCGATCCGAAGACGGGCAATGTGACCGAGTACAAGCTGTCGCACCCGGACGCCCGCTCTCCCCACACACCCATCCTCGACCCGAAGGGAAACCTGTTCTTCACAACCTCGGGCAACGACATGGTGGGCCGGGTCAATGGCAAGACCGGTGAAGTGACGATGGTCAAGCGGGAGTCCAACCCTTACGGCATCCTGGTGAATTCCAAGGGTATTCCGTTCTTCACGCTGTATGAAACCAACAAGCTGGGTAGCATCAATCCGGACACCATGGAGATCAAGGAATACGTGCTGCCCAATCCCGGCATTCGTCCGCGGCGCATCGCCGTCACCTCCGACGACGTGATCTGGTACGGCGATTATGACCGGGGCTATCTGGGCAGCTACGATCCCAAGACCGGGAAGTTCAAGGAATGGCCGTCTCCCAGCGGGCCACCGTCCCAGATTTACGGAATCACGGTTTCGAACGACGTCATCTGGTACAACGAGTCGGGCGTCAGGCCGAACACCATCGTGCGCTTCGATCCCAAGACCGAGAAGTTCCAGAGCTGGGTCATCCCATCGGGTGGCGGCGTGGTGCGCCACATGATGCCCGACAAGAACGGCAACATCTGGATTGCCGGCAGCGGGGTTAACAAGATCGGAGTGGTGGAGGTGAAGAAGTCGGTCACCCGTACCTCCTCGCTTCAGTGAGGCGGCTAGAGGAATCGCAGACGGACTCTGTTACACCGAGAGCCGGACCCGCACAGGTCCGGCTCTCTTATTCTGTGCGTCACTAGCGAGGATCGGCCGCGCAGCGCTGCCGGACGTTGCGTCAGCAAAGGAGCCTTCATGGCCGGTGATCCGCACCTCCAGCACCTCCCGACTTGCGACACCCCTCTTGGATCGATGAACCGTCGCGCCTTTGGACAAACCATCGGCGCAGCCGCCATGGGCAGCACCTTGCCGGCAGCGTTTTTCGGAATCGGCTCCGCAGAGTCCGGCGACCTCGAAGGGCAGCCGCCGCCGGCGCAGCAGCCAAAAAACGGCGGTGACGAGCTTTGCTACTTGAGCGCGATCGAGTTGGCGGCGCGCATGCGGAGCAAGCAGGTCTCCGCCCGCGAAGTCATGGCCGCCCATCTCGCGCAGATCGAACGCGTGAACCCGAAGGTGAACGCCATCGTCACCCTCGTGGGTGAGCGTGCGATGGCCGGCGCCGCCGCCGCCGACGATCTTCTGATGCGCGGTGGCCCGCTCGGGGTGCTCCACGGGCTCCCCGTTGCCCACAAGGACCTCGTCGACACCGCCGGGATACGCACGACACGCGGTTCGCCGTTCTACCGCGATCACGTGCCGACGCGTGACGCGCTCGTCGTGACGCGTATTCGAGGGGCAGGCGCGGTGACGCTCGGCAAGACCAACACCCCGGAATTCGGCGCAGGGTCGCAGACGTTCAATACCCTCTTCGGGGCGACACGCAACCCGTACGACCTCGGCAGGACCTGCGGCGGCAGCAGCGGCGGTGCCGCAGTGTCGCTTGCCTGCGGGATGGTGCCGATTGCCGACGGCAGCGACACCGGCGGCTCGCTGCGGAACCCCGCGGCCTTCTGTAACGTGGTCGGCTTCCGTCCGTCGCCTGGCCGTGTGCCGAGCGAGTCGGGATCGTGGTCGCCGCTTTCCGTTTCCGGTCCAATGGCGCGCTCGGTCGGAGACGTGGCGCTTTTTCTCAGTGCGATTGCAGGACCCGACCCGCGGAGCTCCCTCTCCATCGTCGAAGACGGCGCCCGCTTCCGGGCGGCGCTCGGCCGGACGTTCAAGGGAGTCCGCGTCGCCTGGTGGCGCGGCCTCGGTGGAATCCCCTTCGAGCCGGAGATCCGTCCTGTCGTCGACGCGAACCGCAGGGTCTTCGAGGATCTCGGCTGCGTGGTCGAAGAAGCCGAACCGGACTTTGCCGGCGTCGATGAGGCGTTTCCGGTTCTGCGCTTTGTGTCCACCTATGCGCAGAACGCCCCGTTGGTGCGCGAAAGGCCCGATTGGGTCAAGGACACGATCAGGTTCGAGGTCACCCAGGCCGAGCGGATTACCGGACCGGACGTCGGGCGCGCGCTGGCGAGGCAGGCCCAGATGTACGAGCAAAGCCGGCAGTTCTTCGAGCGCTACGACTACTTCATCCTTCCCGTGACACAGGTGACGCCGTTCGACGTGACGGTGCCGTATCCGACGCAGATCGCCGGCACCCCGATGACAACCTACATCGACTGGATGCGCTCGTGCTGGTACGTGACGTTCATGTCGAATCCCGCGATTTCCGTCCCCGGCGGCTTCACCGCGGGTGGATTGCCTGTCGGGGTGCAGATCGTCGGGCGTCATCGTGACGACTGGAGTGTGCTGCAGCTTGCGCATGCGTTCGAGCAGGCGACACAGCACGGGAAGAGGCGCCCACCCATGTGACAGCACCGTGGAACTCGCGAGCGTCAACCGCCGGGGCCGGCGTGGCCGTCGGTCAGTACTCCGCAAACATCCGCTGGATCTCTTTGGGATCGGTCGTTCTCGTCAGCGCAAGCATGAGCAGGATGCGCGCCTTCTGCGGGTTGAGGGTGTCTGCGGGGATCATGCCGATACGGTCGTACTCTTCACGGGCGATGACGCGACCGTTACCAACTCGGCTCGAGCGCACGAGGATCGGCGCCTGTCCAGACGCTGGAAGGAGCGAGGTGAGCGCCGACTTCTCGACGCTTGAAATGCCGCCGGCGCCGGCGCCGGCGAAGACGATGCCCTGCACGCCGCTTCGAACGATGGCTTGAAGCATCTCGGCGCCGGGCTGGGTGTAGGAATAGACGATCTCGACCTTCGGCAGATTCTTGATGACGCCGACCTCGAACTCAGAGTTGTGCGTGTGTCTCCTCGTGGAGGCGCGGTAGAAGCTCACCTTGTCTTCGTCGACGTATCCAAGCAAGCCGAGCTCGGGCGCGCGGAATGTCTCGACCCGGTACGTGTTCGTCTTCGTCACGTCCCGCGCCCCGTTGATCTCGTCGTTCATGACGATCAACACGCCCTTGCCCCTGGCCTCTGGAGCCGACGCGGTGCGGATCGCGTTCAACAAATTGAGCGGGCCGTCCGCACTGATCGCCGTGGCGGGGCGCATCGATCCGACCAGGACGACGGGCCGTTCGCTCTTGACGGTCAGGTTGAGGAAGTAGGCCGTCTCCTCGAGCGTGTTGGTCCCGTGCGTCACCACGATGCCGGCGACCTGAGGGTCGTCGGCCAGGATGGTGTTGATTCGATTCGCGAGTGTGAGCCAGTTGTCCAGCGTGATGTCCGAGCTGTTGACGTTGACGATCTGTTCCACCTTGACGTTCGCGATCTGCGTGATTTCAGGAACGGCGCGGACAATCTCTTCGCCGAGCAGCGATCCGCTCTTGTAGTTGGACAGGTCGGTCGCGGACCTGCCTTTGCCGGCAATCGTGCCACCCGTGGAGAGAACCCAGATCAGCGGCCGTCCTTTGGCGGGCACGTCTTGTGCCGCGCAGGGCCACGCAGCGGCGCAGAGTGCCAAGGCGAACGAGAGGGTACGCCGCCAGAACGTCACCGAGATGAATTCCGTCGTCACTGGGCGCTCCTTGCTCTTGTCGCGGATTTCGACCAAAGATCTGAAAGTCGAAATCTGAACCGTGAGATTCAGACTTCAGACTTCAGACTTACATGAATCTGTCAGGGCTTCTTGGTTGCAGACTGCGCGGCCTCGAGAAAGCCTTCGAAGAGCGGGCGAAATTCGCCCGTCCGCCAGAAGTTCTCGGGATGCCATTGGACGCCGAGGCAGAAGCGCGCGGAGGGATCCTCGATGGCTTCAATCACGCCGTCTGGCGCGGTTGCGGACACCTGAAATCCCGGCGCCACCGCTTTGACGGCCTGGTGATGCCGGCTGTTGACTTCGCAGGAATCCGCATCGCTCAGCCGTTCGCGCATCAACTTCGCCAGCAGCGTGTCCTTGTCGAGCCACATCTCGTGCGCGAGGGAATACGGCTCGTGCGGCGGCACCTTGAAACTGTGCTCGAGCGCGCCAGGCACCTGCGTCGGGATGTCCTGCACGAGCGTGCCGCCGCAGGCGACGTTCAGGACCTGGATGCCGCGGCAAATCGCGAGGATGGGAAGATTGCGCCGGCGGGCTTCGGCAATCAACGCCCACTCGAACTCATCACGCTGTTCGTCGACATCCGATCACCGACTCGTGGGTCGCCTCGCCGTACCGGCTCGGCGCGAGGTCCCCGCCGCCGGTCAGCAGGAGCCCGCCGATGCCTTCAAGCGCGTCCACCGTCCCGCATCGACGGGTCCAGCACGCGCACCTCGCCGCCGACGTGCAGCATGGCCTGCCGGTAGTCTTCGAGCTTTCGACACCCCGTTATTCCAATGCACATGGGAACTATCGCCTGTCAATGCCACATGGACGCGTCGCCATCGTGCTACATCCGTGCGGGAACTTCAATCCCCATCAGATCGAGCGCGGCGGTCATCTGCGACCGGAAGTACGCGACGCCGGCGGCTCTCCAGCGCTTCCGATCGGCGCGCTCCTCGTTCAGGATCGGGTAGTGGTGGTAGAACGCGTTGAAGAGCTGGGCGAGCCCGAACGCGTATTTGGCCAGCGCGGAAAACTCCAGCGCCGCGCACGACCTGTTCGACGACATCGTCGAGACGCGACGCTTCCAAGACCAGGTTCCAGAGCCCATCGGTTTCGTCGCTGTCGAGCTCGTCGGTCGACAGGCCGTCGAGGCTGTCGACGACCTCGCGTTCGGACACCCGTTCGCGCTCCTGCAACTTGTGAAAGATATTGTTCGCGCGCACGACCGCGTATTGCAGGTAAGGGCCGGTCTCGCCCTCGAAGCTCAGCGCCTCCTCGATGTCGAACACGATCAGCTTGGTGCGCGAGAATTTCAGCATGAAGTACCGGATGGCGGCGACGGCGATCTGGGCGGCGGTTCGCCGGCAATCCTCTGCCGAGACATCGGGATTGCGCGCGGCGACTTCGGCGGAGGCCTTCTCCGTGAGGAGGTCCAGCAGGTCGTCGATCTTCACGCCGAGGCCTTTGCGCCCCGAGACCTCGACGAAAGGCTTCGTTCCCTCCCCATCGCCGGGCTTCTCGTAGCCGAGCTCCCGAGCCGTGGCGTGCGACAGCGCCACCATCTCGTAGGAAAAGTGGATCGAGTGTTCGGCTTCGCGGGGATGGCCGAGCGCGCGCAGCGCCTGGCTGAGAAGCGCCTGCAGGTACATCTGCCGCGAGTCGATGACGTTGAAGATGCGGCCCGCATGGCCGAAGGGCGGGGCGTCCGGCTCGCCGGCCGCCGATGTCGTCGACCACAGTGTCCGGCCATTCGCCTGCTCCATGAAGCGCCGGTACCGGAAGTCGCGTCCGAGCAGCCCGAACTTCCAGAACTGGTTGGCGATGTCCTTGCCCACGTAGGTGACGACCCCGTTCGATCGCACGATGACTTTTTCCCTGGACTCTTCGTCCGGCTCCGGCCTGGCGCTCTCGCCTGCCGCGGCGTCCGCGGTCTCTGTCGCGGCGGCGCTTGCGCCGTCCTCGTCGATCCGCATGACCCAGCAGCCGGCGAGCCGTCCCTCGGTCTGAAGAAACACCGCGCCTTGCGCCTTCAGGATTTCGAAGGCGTGCGCCCAGAACTGCAGGCGAAGGATGTCTCCTTCGTGTGTGAGGAGGTCGTACCAGATGTTGAGCCGCGCCATCGTCTTCAGGTGCGCGCGCACGATGCGCTCGCTCACGAACGCACCGATCTCGGCGGCCTCGTTGCCGCCACGCTCGAGATCGTGGAGCGTGGCGGAGCGAATCGCGAGCCGGCTCTTGTCTTCTTCGTACCACTCGGTGACACGCGAATACAGGTCCCAGCAGTAGTAATCGAAGCGCGTGGTGTCGGCGATGCGCCTGACGTCATCGAGCGTACGGCGCTCGATCTCGCGGAACCCGACGATGATGTCGGCGACCTGGACGCCGGTGTCGTCGATGTAGTTCTGCACCTCGACCGGCGCGCCCCGAAAGCGGAGCACCCTCACGAGCGTGTCCCCGAGCGCCGCATTCCGCAGGTGGCCGACGTGCGCCGCCTTGTTCGGGTTGATGGCCGTGTGCTCGACGATGGTTTTCTCCTCCGGCGCTGCGACGGGCGCCACCTCGCCGCGCGCCCGCGCCAGCAGGAACTCGCGCCGATCGAGATACAGGTTCAGGTATCCCGTCGGCGTCGCGTCCACGCGGCTGACGCCGGGAATGGCGCCCAGGGCGTTGGCGATCTCCTGGGCGATCGCTTTCGGGGCCTTGCGCAGCGTGCGGGCCAGCTGAAACGAAATCGTGACCGCCAGATCCCCCATGGTCCGGCTGGGCGGCACCTCGACCGCGAAGGGGGGGACCTCGGTCAGGCCGAACGCCCGGCGGACCGCGTCGGCGATGGCGTCGTGCACGTGGCGTTGAACGCTGAGAATCATGAATGGAGTTCTACCCTGAGGAGGCCTTTCGTGCCTGCCAATCCGCCAGAACGACGGCCATGTTTGATACGATGACGGTTAGTGGCCCAGCAGTTCCCCGAACTCTTCGTAGTCGGCCGGCGTGTTCACATTTGCGAGCAGGCGGTGGCGATCGCCGAAGGCGTCGATCTCTCCGGCGGTCAGCTCACGCACGCGCATCTCCTCCAGCAGCCCGCTCATCTTCAGCCGCCGGTCGACCAGCAGCACATCGTCGGTCACGCGCAGCAGTTCCGTGATCTGGCGCTCCAGGATCGAACGGCCGTCGATCACGAGCGCGCTCTTGTCGCGGCCGCCGAAGCGGGCGGCGCGGCCGCCGGCGAGAATGGCTGCGGTCGGCATCTCCTGTCGATCTTACCCCCGGCCTGAAATATGCGCGACCCTGGCGTCGGCCGTGTGCTCGTCGCCAGCCTGCATCAGGGCATCGCCGACATTCTGCCGACGCGCCTCGGCTTCTACGAGAACTGGTTGAACGCCGAAGGACTGCGCGGCGGCACGATTGGCCTGGCGCCGCTCTACGCGGTGTTGAGCTTCCTCCGCCTGGAAGAAGGCGACGCCTATCACTTGATCACGGCCCGCGCCGGGGAATATGCCGCGGAATGGACCGTGGAGTCGATGTCGCCGCTGCAGCGCTCGGCGATCAAGGCGGCGCCCACCTGGCTGCGGAGGCGCCTTCTGCTGTGGCTGGCGCGAAAGCTGGTCCGCACCAGCTATCCGGGCAGCCGGGTGATCTCCAGGGTCCGGCGCGGCACGGTCAGGGTCGACGTGCGCGCCTCGATCTTCTGCTCGGTTCGCGAGCCGGTCGCGCATCCGCTGTGCGGCTTCTACGCCGCGGCGTTCATGCGGCAAATGGCGCTGTTCAACATGCGTTCGCGCGCCGAGGTCGTCTCGTGCCGCGGCACCGGCGAGACCTCCTGCGTGCTCACAATCGCGCTCGTGAACGGCGTTCCGCAGGAGGCCAAGGGATGACGCGGCTCGCGCGCGTCATCGTGGTGCTCGCATCCTTCGGTGTGCCTCGCCGGACCCGCCGGCGCCCAGCCGGCGGGACGCATCCTCGTGATGCCGTTCGAGAATGTCACGCGCGACAGCCGGATTTTCTGGTTGAGCGAGGCGTCCGCCGTCGTCCTCGCCGACGACTTGAGCGCGTTGGGCGTCGATGCGATGGCGCGCGAGGAGCGGCGCGAGGCGTTTGACCGCCTGCAGGTGCCGCCGGCGGCCTCGCTCACCGACGCGACGGTGATTCGGATCGGTCAGCTTGTCGGCGCGTCCCAGGTCGTCGTCGGCACGTTGAGGCGCCAGGGCGACACGCTGATCGTCAACGCGCGGTCGATCGCTCTCGACGTGGGCCGCATCCAGCACAACGCGACAGAAGGCGGACCGATCTCCGACCTGTTCGCGATTTTCGAACGTGTGGCGCGCACGATCGCGCCTGATTCGGCCCGCACCACCGAGGAAGTCGAGCGCCAGCACCCGCCGATTGCGACCTTCGAGAATTACATCAAGGGGCTTCTCGCCGCGACTCCCGCTACGGCGATCAACTATCTGAACACGGCGCTGCGGCTCCAGCCGACGTTCGCGCGCGCGCGGCTCGCGTTGTGGGATGTCTACACCGAGCAGGGCAACCATGACCGGGCGCTCGCGGCCGTCGAGCGTGTCGCTCCCGGATCGCCGTGGACGAGGCGCGCGCGTTTCCTGGCCGGGCTGTCGCAACTGTACCTGGCCAAGCATGACGACGCGTTCGCGACCTACAAAGCGCTCGTGGACGAACGGCCGACCGCGGCCGTCCTCAATAACCTTGGCGTGGTGCAGCTGCGCCGGGGCGGAACGCCGCAGGCCGGGCAGCCGACGTATTACTTCAACAAGGCCGCCGAAACCGAGCCGACCGAGCCGGACTATTTTTTCAATCTCGGCTACACGTATTGGCTGGAGCGGGACACCCAGGCCGCCATCCACTGGCTTCGCGAGGCGGTCCGCCGCAATCCCGCCGACGGGGAGGCGCACTTCGTGCTCGGCGCCGCGTTGCTGGGCGCGGGAAGCACGGCGGAAGCGAACCGGGAGCGGGAGCTGGCACGGCGATTGTCGTCGACGTACGCGGAATGGGAGAAGCGGCCAGGCCCGGATGGCGTCCCCAAGGGGCTGGAGCGGCTGCAAGTGACATCGAGTTGTCCGGCGTGGGACGGTTCGATCAGACCCTGGCGAGCAGCGGACAGAAGGATCAGCAGGAGCTGGCTCGCTTTTATCTCGATCGCGGCCGGCGGCTCTATGCGCAGGAGAGTGACCGCGAGGCGCTCGACGGAGCTCAACCGGGCTCTCTTTCTCTCTCCGTATGACGCCGCGACGCACCTGCTGGTGGCGCGCATCCACCTGCGGGGCGGTCGCGTTCAGGAGGCCATCGACGCGCTCAAGATTTCGTTATGGAGCGCGGAGACCGCCGAAGCGCATACGGTGCTCGCTCAGGCGTACCTGGAGGCGAACGACACGTCCGCGGCGCACGCCGAAGCCGAACGCGCGCTGGCCCTCGACCCCGCCTCGGGGGAGGCGAAGCGGATCCTGGAGCGCTCTTCGCCTCCTTAGTGTCCGCGGTGGTACGTGGCGCCGACGCGTGGTAAAATCGCAGCGTTTGGCTTCACACACTCAAGACGACGGGTTTCACGAAATTCAACTGAACGGCAAGCAGCTCGTGTTTCTGTTCATGGCTGCGACCGTCGTGTCCGTGGTGATCTTTCTCTGCGGGGTTCTGGTCGGCCGCGGGGTGCGCGCCGGGCGGGGGACCGCCGTCGAGACCGCCGCGCTGGCGGATCCGACCGCCAGCGGAGCTGCCGCCGGCCGAGTCACCGCGCGGTTCCGCTCCGCCCGCGGGAGCGCCGGCGGAGGCGCCGCGGCCCGGCAACGACGAATTGAGTTACTTCAACCGGCTCGAGCAGCCGAATCCTCCGGTCGAGGAGTTGACGGTGAAGGCGACACCCGCGCCGGCGCCGGCGAAGCCTGAGCGCCCGCAGCCCGCGGCTGTCGCCGCCCGCACGCGAGCCCGCCGCGCCTGCGGCGTTGCCGCCACATGCGTCGCGTGCCGCGGCCCCGCAGGACGCCGCAACACAGCCCTTCGCGGTGCAAATCGCCGCCCTCAACGTGCGCAGCGAAGCGGATGCGATGGCCAAGCGGCTTTCCTCCAAGGGGTATGCCGCGTTCGTCCTTCCGCCGGCCAACGGTACCCCGGCGGTCTATCGCGTCCGCATCGGTCCGTTCAATACGCGGCGCGAGGCGGACAGCGTCGCCGTCAGACTGCAGAAGGAAGAGCAGTTCAAGCCCTGGGTCACTCGCTGACCTCCGACTCGTTTCGAGTACGCGCTGGCCGCCGCGTCCGGTCTTCTGCTGGCGCTCAGCTTTCCCCGCTTCGGTCACCCGGCCTTCAGCTGGATCGCGCTCGCGCCGCTGCTGCTGGCGCTCGGCGGAGGATCGCTCAGGCGGGCATTCTGCTCTCGGCCTGACGACCGGCGTCGTGTACTTCACGGGCACGCTCTACTGGATCACGCGCGTCATGGTGGTCTATGGCGGGCTGCAGGCGTGGGTGGCTGTGCTCGTCAACGCCTTGCTCGTCGCGTACCTCGCGCTCTTCCCCGCGCTGTTCGCCCTCGTCGTCCGATACACGGTCGCAAGGCTCGGATCCGCGGCGCTGCTGGGCGCTCCGGTCGTCTGGGTCGCCACCGAGCTGGGTCGCGCGCACCTGTTCAGCGGGTTTCCCTGGGTGCTGCTCGGATACAGCCAGGCGGGCGTGCTGCCCATCGCGCAGCTCGCGAGCCTGATCGGCGTGTACGGCGTATCGGCGCTCGTGGCCGGCGCGAGCGCCGTGCCTGGCCGCGGTCCTCATGAGAGCCCCCGATCGAGCGGGAAGCCGCATCCGATCTCCAATCGCGCCAGCCGGTACGCGCCTCTGCTGGTCGCGTTGGCCCTGATCGCCGTGATTGCCGTGTGGGGACACTTCCGCATCGCCAGGGGCGATCTGACGCGCGCCGGGGAGCAGGTCCGCGTCGGCCTCGTGCAGGGCAACGTCGATCAGGCGGAGAAATGGGATCCCGCCCGCGCCGCGGCGATCTTCCAGAGTTATCTCTCCATGACGAGGCAGGCGATCGACGGCGGCGCGACGATGGTCCTCTGGCCCGAATCGTCGACGCCGTTTCATTTCGAAGAGCAGCCCGAGCAAGCGGCACGGGTGAGAGCGCTGGCGCGCGACGCGAAGGTGCCGATTCTGATCGGCAGCGACGAGATCGAGCGCGGGGTGCCGACCAGATACTACAACTCGGCGTTTCTGCTGCGGCCGGACGGAACAGACGCAGGCGTCTACAGAAAGATGCACCTCGTTCCGTTTGGCGAATACGTTCCGCTCAAACGGGTGTTGTTCTTCGCCGCACCGCTGGTCGAAGCCGCCGGGGACTTCTCGGCCGGCGAGTCGGCGGTCCTGCTGCCGGTCGACGGTCACTTGATAAGCGCGGCGATCTGCTACGAGATCGTGTATCCGGATCTCGTGCGGCGGTTCGTCGTGGCGGGAAGCGAGCTGCTCACGACCATCACGAACGACGCGTGGTTCGGCGCGACCTCGGCGCCCTACCAGCATTTCGCCCAGGCGTCGATGCGCGCGATCGAGAACGGCCGGTATCTCGTCCGCGCGGCCAACACCGGCATCAGCGGGGTGGTCGACCCGTACGGCCGCGTCGTCGCGCAGAGCCGGCTCTACGAGCCCGCGGTCATCGTGAGCGACGCCCGGTTCCTGCGTGTGTCGACGTTCTACGCGCGAACGGGCGACGGGTTCGCTCACCTGTCGGCCATCGCCACGCTGGCGATGCTGATGGTCGCGCGCCGCAGACTACTCACGGCATGAAATTGTCAGATTGCAGATTGCAGATTGCAGATTTATTCTGGATTCGACCGCGATTGACCCTGCAATCTGCAGTTCAATCTGCAATCTGCAAATCTGCAATTCAATCTGCAATCTGCAATAGTTCTGAAAGGTGTCCGATGCCAACTGTCGACGAACTGAGACGACGTTACGACGATCTGAGCAGGCGCGCCGCCGATCTTCGGAGTTTTCTTTGAAGCAGCCAGACCCGAAGAGGAGCTGAGCCGCCTCGAGATGCGCGCCGCCGCGCCTGATTTCTGGAAGGATCAGGCCGAGGCCCAGAAGGTCCAGCAGCGGCGCCGGCGAGTGGAGCAGGATCGCGATCTGATGCTGTCGCTTGGCAAGAAGAGCGACGACCTGGCCGTCCTGCTCGAGTGGTCCGAGGCGGGCGAGATGGTCGATGCCGAGTTCGAGCAGGCGATCGAAGCGCTCGATCGGGAGGTGGAGGCGGGCGAGATCAAGAAGATGCTCGGCGGCGAGCACGATCGCAAGAACGCGATCGTCACCATTCACCCGGGCGCCGGCGGCACCGAATCGCAGGATTGGGCCGAGATGCTGCTGCGCATGTATCTGCGATGGATGGAGCGCCGCGGGTTCAAGCGCGAGATCATCGACTACCAGCCGGGCGACGAGGCCGGGCTGAAGAGCGTCACCCTCACCGTCGCCGGCGAGTACGCGTACGGACTCCTTTCGGCCGAAGCCGGCGTGCATCGGCTCGTGCGCATCTCACCATTCGATCAGGCCGCCCGGCGCCATACCTCCTTCGCGTCGGTCTACGTCTGGCCCGAGCTGTCCGAGGACATCGACATCGACATCGAAGACAAGGACCTGCGGATCGACACCTATCGATCGAGCGGCGCGGGCGGACAGCACGTCAACGTCACCGACTCGGCCGTGCGCCTCACCCATCTGCCCACCGGCATCGTCGTGTCCTGCCAGAACGAGCGATCGCAGCATCGCAATCGCGATTCGGCGATGAGGGTCCTCAAGTCGCGCCTGTACGATCTGCGCCTGAAGGAACAGCAGGCGAGGCTCGATTCGATCAGCGGCGTGAAAAAGGACATCGCCTTCGGCAATCAGATCCGGAGCTACGTCCTCCACCCGTACCAGCTCGTGAAGGACCATCGCACCAAGGAGCAGGTCGGCGACATCAACCGCGTGCTGGACGGGGACATCGACGGCTTCATCAAGACGTTTCTGATGAAAAAGTCGAGCGGCACGCTCGGTGAGGCGGCCGTGGACGACGAAGCCGAGTGAGCAGGGCTGTTTTCGTCGCCGCGGGCATCCTGCTGAGCCGTCTCGCCGGCCTGGTCCGGCTGCGCGTCTTCGCGCATTACTTCGGCCTGCAGTCCGACTCCGCCGACGCGTTCAACGCCGCGTTTCGCATCCCGAACGTTCTCCAGAACCTGTTCGGCGAAGGCGCGCTCTCCGCGTCGTTCATTCCCGTGTACGCCGCGCTGGTGTCGCGCGGCGAGCGGCGCGAGGCCGACCGCGTCGCCGGGGCGGTGGGTGCGCTGCTCGCACTCGTCGTCGCGGTTGTGGTCGCTCGTCGGCGTCTTCGCGACGCCGCTCCTGGTCGCGGTCATCGCGCCCGGCTTCACGGGTGACAAGCGGGCGCTGACGATCACCCTCGTCCGGATCCTGTTTCCCGGGGCCGGTCTGCTGGTGCTGTCGGCCTGGTGTCTCGGGGTCCTCAATAGCCACGGCCGCTTCCTGCTGTCGTACGCGGCCCCGGTCATGTGGAACGCCGCGATGATCGCGACGCTGGTGGCGTTTGGCGCCGACGGCTCCGCTTCCACGCCTCGCGGTTCTGCTCGCGTGGGGATCGGTCGCCGGCAGCGCCCTGCAGTTCGCCGTGCAGCTGCCTGCGATCGTGCGTGTCGCGCCAGGCGCGCGGCCCACGCTCGATCTGGTGTCGGATCACGTTCGCGAGGTCGTCCGCAATTTCGCTCCGGCGTTCCTCAGCCGCGGCGTCGTGCAGGTGAGCGCGTACATCGACTCGCTGCTGGCGAGCCTGCTGCCGACCGGGGCGGTCACCGGGCTCGCAAACGCTCAGGTGCTGTATACGCTGCCCGTCAGCCTGTTCGGCATGTCGATCGCGGCCGCCGAACTGCCGGCGATGGCCGGAGAGCACGCGGCCGATCGCTTCGGCACCGAAGCGGTGCGCACCAGGCTGAATGCGGGCTTGCGTCAGATCGCGTTCTTCGTCGTGCCATCCGCGCTGGCGTTTCTGGCGCTCGGCGACGTGATCGCCGCGGCGCTGCTGCAGACGGGACGCTTCCGGCATGAAGACGCGCTGTATGTCTGGGGCATTCTGGCCGGATCCGCCGTCGGACTGCTCGCCTCGACGCTCGGGCGGCTGTACTCGTCCACCTACTATGCGCTGCGCGACACGCGGACGCCGCTCGCTTTCGCGATGGTCCGCCTTGGGCTCACGACAGTGCTGGGCTATGTGTTCGCCATTCCGCTTCCCCGGTGGCTCGGCGTGCCAGCGCTCTGGGGCGCAGCGGGGCTGACGGCATCGGCGGGCATCGCGGGATGGGTCGAGATGCTGCTGCTGCGCCGGACGCTCAATCAGCGGATCGGGCACACCGGGCTTCCGGCCAGCTACCTTGCGAAACTGTGGATCGCGGCGGGCTCGGCGGCGGGCTCGGCGTGGGCGTTGAAGGTGATGATTCCGCCGCTGCACCCCGTCCTGACCGCGCTCGTCGTCCTCACACCCTATGGCGCGGTGTTTCTGGCAGGGACCTTTGCCCTGGGTCTCTCCGAGGCGTCCACTGCCGTCAAGCCGCTCCTGCGCCGGCGATGAGCGCACGAACCTGGACACCACTCACGAATCGAGCAATCCGTTCTCGATCGCATAGCGCATCAGCTCCGCGCTCGTGCGCATGCCAAGCTTCTCGAGGACGCGCATGCGATACGTGCTCACCGTCTTGACGCTCAACCCGAGATCCCGTGCGATGTCGGAGGCGGTCTGTCCGGATCCCAGCAGCCGCAGAACCTGATATTCGCGGTCGGAAAGCGAGTCGTGCGGGGTCGCGATCGACTTCGTCGTCCAGTTGAGCAGGACGTCGCCCGCGTCGCGGCCCAGGTAGCGGCGTCCGCGGCGCGCGTCCTCGATGGCTTTCACGAATTCCTCAGGCGAGCTGTCCTTCGTCAGATACCCGATCGCGCCCGCGCCGAGGGCCCGACGCGCAAACTGCGCGGCCGGATGCATGCTGACGACCAGCGTCGGAAGGCCAGGTTTCACGCGGTGGAGCTGCTTGATCAGATCGATCCCGCTCATGCCCGGCAGCGAGATGTCGGCGACGACGACATCCCATTGGCTGGCGCTCACCTGAGCCAGCGCCTCTTCCGCATCGCTCGCCTCGCCGACAACCGAGCCCTTCAGCCGGTCGGTGAGAATGCTACGGATACCGTGCCGCACGACCGGATGGTCATCGACGAGCAGAATGCGAATCATCGGCCTCCATGCTCCGTCAGCGTGTCGCCTGCGCGGGACACCGGTCTCCGCGTGCGCGACGTGGTCTCGACAATCGGCACGCGCACGGTGACGGTCGTACCTTTTCCGCGTTTGCCGATGATGTTGAACGTACCCCCGATGAGCGATGCGCGTTCCTGCATCCCGAGCAGCCCGACGCTGCCGGGGTCGGCGAGCCGCGCGTCGGAGATCCCGCGTCCGTTGTCCCGGATCTGCAGCTCGAACACGCCGCGGCGGTGCGCGAGGGCGACGTGGACGGCGCTGGCGCTCGCGTGCCGGACCACGTTGGTCAAGGCTTCCTGGAAGATCCGGAACACCACGGTCTGCCGCTCTGAGCTGAGTCGCGGCACTTCTCTGTCGGAGCGGACGTGACACCGCAGGCCCGTCCGGGCGCGGAACGTCATCGCCTCCCACCGGATCGCTGCCGCGAGACCCTGATGATCCAGCGTCGCGGGACGCAGATCCGTGGCGATTCGCCTCACCGTCGCGATGCCGATCTCGACAAAGCCGATGAGCGATTGCAGGCGATCGACGACCATCGATCCGAGATGTTGCTTGTTGATTTCCGCGCTGGCGCGGCCGAGCTCGAGCTTGATGGCGGTCAGCGTCTGGCCGAGCTCGTCGTGCAGCTCGCGCGCCAGCGTGGCGCGCTCCTCCTCGCGCGCCGTCTGGACGCGCGCCGCGAGCCGGCGCATCTGTTCCTCCGACTCCTGCAAATGGGGCCGGGTTTCGATCGGCTCGGTGATGTCGCGGCCGATGCCTTCAATAGCAATCACCAGATACCCGGCGCGCGTGCCGTCGGCCTGAAGGCGCGGCGCCCCATGCGTGAGCACCCACCGGTATTGTCCGTCCGCGTGACGCGCGCGGTACTCGAGCGTGAAAGGAGCTCGGGTCCGGATGCCCTCCCGCCATCCCTTGGAGAGCGAGATCGTGGTCGGCCGGGTGCACGCCGTCGAGCCACCCGCGGCCCAGCTCCTGGCTGAGCGGGGCGGCCGGTAAAATCGAGCCAGCCCCGATTGACGAACGTGAGGCGACCCTGTGGGTCGGCGATCCAGAGCATGATCGGCGCGTCATCCAAAGCCGCGCGAAAGGCGGCTTCGGAAGCAGCGGTTCTGGATGGCGCCACCCAGTGAGGTCGCGTTCGGTCCGCGTGGAGCTTGCGCGCGATCATTGTCAGCTGTCCGATAAGAGATGCCGATGGCAGGTCGTCTCGGAGCGCCTTCGATAATACGTTGTTCGGCCGCTGCTCAACCGGTCATGTGAGCCATGTGGGACAAAGACCTACAGCGTCCGTCGCGCGCTCCTGCCAACGATTCGAGACGCCTGTCAGCAGATCGTGGCGGTCAATGACCGAGGCCGCCGGGCTGGGTGCCGGAAATGAACGCTTCAGGAATGGCCCCGGGCACTTCGGGGTCGGTCACGACGCCACTGGTCCGATCCACGGGCAGGAATACGATGTTGCCGGGGGCTTCGAAGTCAGGCGGCTGGTCTTTGTCGGGCCGGCCTGCGATGTAGGCCTTCATGAACTCCATCCAGATCGGCAGGGCGGCGACCGCGCCGGTTTCGTTCGCGCCGAGCGGTTTCTTTTCGTCGAGCCCCACCCAGACCCCGACGGTCAGGTTCGGATCGAAGCCCACGAACCACGCATCGGTGTTGTCGTCCACCGTCCCGGTCTTGCCTGCCGAGGGGCCACTTCAGCGCCGCTGCCGCGGTGGCGGTGCCGCGCTGCACGACGCCGCGCAACATGTTCGTCATCACGTAAGCCGTGTCGGCGCGGATCACGTCGGAGGGCTCCGCGCGGCTTTCCTCGAGCAGATTCCCGTCCCGATCGGTCACCGTGAGGATCTCGATCGGCGTCATGCGAACGCCCTGGTTCGGAAACACGGTGTAGGCGCTCGTGACCTCGAGCAGGGTCCCGTCCCCGGCGCCGAGCGCGATCGGCAGATACGGCGGGAAGTCTTTCTCGAACCCGAAGCGCTTCGCGTAGGTGAGCACGTTCTTCGGTCCGATTGTCTCCATCATCCGGATGGCGGGGACATTGCGCGACGCCTCGAGGGCGTGGCGGATCGTGACCGGACCCTCGAACTTATGGTCGTAGTTCTGCGGGCTGTACAGGTCTCCGCTGCCCGCGGGATAGCTGACGGGTTCATCGATGATCACGGACGCCGGGGTGAAGCCGCGATCGATGGCCGCCGTGTACACGATCGGCTTGAACGTGGAGCCCAGCTGACGGTACGCCTGCACGGCGCGGTTGAACTTGCTGCGCGCAAAGCTCCAGCCGCCGACCATCGCCCTGATCTGACCCGTGCGATTGTCGATGGCGACCAGCGCGCCTTCGACGAGCGGCGTCTGTTCCAGCAGGACCGTCGCGACGCCGTTCGCCTCGTCGAGGGCGGTAATCTCGACCTCGATCACGTCGCCTGCGGTGAACAGCGCGCCGGCTGTTGTCCGCCGCGTCCAGGCAAATCCCTGGGGCGTCAGATCGGCGTGCAGGTTTCCGATTCGCAGTCGCGCGCCCGCCGCCGGCTTGCCGAGCGCCACCACCACGGCCGGCACGACGTCGCCCGACGGCCATCCGTCGCGTCCAGCGCTCATCCTTGAAATTATCGATGGTGCGCCCCTCGGCCAGCACGTTGCGCTTCGGGCGTCGATAGCCGCGGCGCTTGTCGAGCTGCCGCAGTCCGCGCTCGACGGCGCGATTCGCGGCTTCCTGCAGCGTGGCATCGAGCGTGGTCTTCACCGACAGCCCGCTCTCGTACAGCGCCTTCGCGCCGTAGCGCTGCTCGAGATGCTTGCGGACTTCTTCGACGAAATACGGCGCCACCGATCGCGGCTGCTGCGGCTGCCCGCGCACGATGATCGGACTGCTGTTTGGCGGTGTCGGCTTCCGCCTGCGGGATGTAGCCTTCATCGACCATCCGCTGCAGCGCGTAGTTGCGCCGCCGCACGGCGGCTTCCATGTTGACGAAGGGGCTCTGCCGCGCCGGCGCCTGAATGATGCCGGCCAGCAGCGCGGCCTCCTCGAGCGTGACCTCCTTCGCCGATCGTCCGAAGTAGAGGCGGGCCGCCGCTTCGACACCGTAGGTGCCGTGGCCGAAGAGAATATGGTTCGCGTACAGTGTGAGGATCTCGCGCTTGGTGTAGCGCTTCTCTATCTGGACGGCGACGATCGCCTCCTTGATTTTTCGTTCGAGGCTGACGTCGCCGGCCTTGAAGCCGACGGCCTCGGGAAGAATATTCCGGGCGAGCTGCTGCGTCAGCGTGCTCGCGCCGGCGGGCCGCGACGGCCGGCCCGCGGCCATGTCCTTCATCCCTTGAAAAATGTCGCGGGTCACCGTGATGGCGATGCTCGAGATGCTCAGACCGAAGTGCCGCTCGAAATCGCCGTCTTCGGCGGAAATGATGGCCTGGCGGAGACGCGGGGCGATGTCGTCGTAGCCGATCACGAGCCGGCGTTGCGGTGGCGAACTCGCCGATCGTCTGGCCGTTGATCGCGTAAACGCGCGTGATGGTGTTCGGGGCGTAGTTGTCGAGCGCCGAGATCTGCGGCAGATCGCCGGCATACGCGAAGAGCACGCCGCTCAGAAGGCCCAGCATCGCCGCCACGATGAACAAGGCGACGATGCCGGCGTTGCGGGCGACGCGGATGACGTAATGCGCCAAGTTGATGGTTTAGCAGCCGTGGTGAAACTCCGGCTGCATTCGGCCGGCGCTGCATCCCGTCTGGCTGCGTTGCTCCTCGTTCAAGTACTCCCGATATTCTCGCTCGTCGCGCCTTACCAGCCAGGCGCATCGCCGGCCTCGGTGCCGCGCCGGACTTTTACCACGGGCTGCTGGGCTCTAGGCTGTCGCCTCCAGGCTCCAGCCGGAGCCCGCAGCCGAAGCCTGAGGTTTACAGCCTACCCTAAGACGACCGCCGCGACGAAGGAGCGTGTCGCGGCGCCGCCTCTCGCGCGGGGGCAGCGGCCGGTGCGCCGCTCGGCGGTGGGCTCGGCCGCGGCGCCGCGCGGCACCGCTACCGGCGCGGATGGCGCCGGTGCGCGCATCGCGGGTGCGCGCATCCCGGGCACAACCGGAGCCGACGGCTGCGCGGCGGCCGGCGGAGCGTAGATTGGCTGCGCACGCTGCACGGCCGGTGGAGCGCCCCAACGCGGCACCGCACCTTGCGGCGCAGGCGCGATGGGCATCTGCGGCGGCGCCGCAGGCGTGCCGGCCGGGCCACGAAGGTACGCCCGCCGTTGTCCGTCTGCCCGTGAAGCAGCCGCGGGATCATTCGGCGTGACCGGTTGAGCGGCGCGGCCGGCGCCGCCGTACCCGGCGTTGGCTGTTGTCCGTACCAGGGAGACGCGAGCGCGAGACGGCGACGCCCGACGGCGCCGGCATTGGCGTCGCCGGCCGGCGCGCGCTGAATGGCTGCGGCGGGATTTCGTTGATACCCCCGCGGCACCTCGGCGAGCGGGCACCTTGATCGCCGCGGCTGGTGATCGTCCGACCGCCTGATCGAAGCCGCTCGGGCGCGCGCCCGGCCTGACCAGCCGCGAAGTCCTGCGACGCGCCGGGCGCGCGAGATCCGGGAACCCTGACGCCGGGCTCGCGGCGAGCCGCCAATGACTGATGGCCACCTGCGGACGGTGCGGTGCCCGGCGCGGAGCGTGGACGACCATATGCGGCGTACCCGCTGCCCCTCTGAACGGCGACGTCTCGACCCGACGCCACGGGGCACGGCCGTATCGACGGCAAGCGCTCCCGCGCCAGTTCCCCGAGCGACCGCGCGGGGCAGATCAGGCGCCGCCGCTTGCAGAACCACCGGCGCCGCGGCGGGCAGATGCGGGACCGCATAGTGGTGCACGTACGCGCCAGGCGCGCCGAAGTGCGTGCGCGGGACGGCGACCCAGCCGAGCCAGGGGTTGCCGACATTCACCGAGAGTGCGAAGACGGGACGGTTGTCGAAACCGAGCGGGCACCAGCTCACGTATCCAGGCGCCGCGGCCCAGGTCACCCACGAGGGCGCCCACCGGCGCTCCGGAATCCAGAACCAGCGGCTGTGCGAGATGCCCCAGCGGCCATAGTGATGCGTCGGCCATCCCCAGACGTCGAGGCCGATCCATGTCCATCCGTACGGACGGTTCGCCGCCCAGTAGCCGTTGTAGTACGGCCGCCAGTCGGGAGAGGCGGCGGGATACCACACGTACCCGTACTGCGGTTCGTGCTGCCACGCGCCATAACGGTCGAAGGTGCCGCCGTACATCTGCAACTCGCGCGGGAGATATTGCGCCGACTGCGCGGTACCCGTTCGGGCGTCGCGTCGGAGAGCCGACCACCGATCGAACGCGTCGAACCGCGCGGAGTTGAAGGTGTGCGGGAATGACGGCGCTTCGAGATCGCGCGCCAGACTCCGCTCGCCGGCGCGGACCGGCGTCGATCCCTGTTCGGTCCTGAGCGATGCCAGCCCGCGCAACACGGCGAGCTCGGCTTCGAGCCCGGCGGGGCCGGAGAGCAGCGCGACCCGATACTCGCCGGGACCGTCAGTGCTGGCGGAAGCGACCGGCGTGTCGACTTGATAGCGAAGCGCGCTCGCCGGATCCTCGACGCCCGGGACGATCAGCATGATGCGGCCGCCCGTGACGCGCAGGAGCGTGGGCGACAGCAGATCGACCACCGAGTATTCGTCGATGTCGAGCGCCGATCCGTCGGGGAACAGGACCTCGACGCGCCCGCCGGTCGTGCGCAGCCGATCGCCGACAAGAAACGGCACACCGGCCGTCACCGGTTTGCGCCTGCCCGTCGCGATCGAGCGAGGCCGTGCCTTCCGCGAACGCGATGTGAGCCGGTGGGGCAGGAGTCCTGCGCGTGGGCGACCGCGGCCCACGCAGACAAGAGGACGGCGAGGCACAGACCCCGGGTAATAACCGTGGAAGGAGCGCCGATGGGCACGCATAAACCGCCTCGACTGACCCCTCGACGCGCTCGGCTCGAGCGTCGAGGGCCCGAAGGGCAGGACTGGCTGGCGGGGCAATTATATACGCGATTTCGCCAGTCCCTGTCCTCGATGCTCCCTGGCGGGGCCCGCCCTGGCACGACCGTGCCGACGACTGGAATTTGATATTGACGATATGACACTCATGTTTTATACTTACACAACTATCAGACATTGGTTGGTCAGCTCCAGCCTCGCGAGGATGTGCAATGAGCAAAATCATCGGTATCGATTTGGGCACGACAAACTCGGTCGTCGCCGTCATGGAAGGCGGTGAGCCGGTCGTGATCACCAACCCGGAGGGCGGCCGGCTGACGCCGTCGGTCGTCGCCTTCACGAAGACCGGCGAGCGCCTTGTCGGCCAGGTGGCCAAGCGCCAGGCGGTGACGAATCCCGAGAACACCGTCTTCTCGATCAAGCGTTTCATGGGACGCAAGTTCGACGAGGTCTCCGAAGAAATGAAAATGGTGCCGTACCGAGTCGTGCGCGCGAGCAACGCCGACGCGCGCGTCACGGCGAACGGCAAGGAATACTCGCCCCCCGAGATCTCCGCGATGATCCTGCAGAAGCTCAAGCAGGCCGCGGAGGAATACCTCGGTCAACCGGTGAGCAAGGCGGTCATCACGGTCCCGGCGTATTTCAACGATGCGCAGCGGCAGGCCACCAAGGACGCCGGGCAGATTGCCGGGCTCGAAGTGATGCGGATCGTCAACGAGCCGACCGCTGCGGCGCTGGCGTACGGCTTGGACAAGAAGAAAGACGAGACGATTGCCGTCTACGACTTTGGCGGCGGCACGTTCGATATCTCGATTCTCGAAGTCGGCGAGGGCGTGGTCGAAGTCAAGGCGACCAACGGCGATACGCATCTCGGCGGCGACAACCTCGATCAGCGCATCATCGACTGGATCAGCTCGGAATTCAAAAAGAGCGAAGGCATCGATCTGAGCAAGGATCGGATGGCGCTGCAGCGCCTGAAAGAGGCGGCTGAGAAGGCCAAGATGGAGCTCTCCACCGTGATGGAGACCGACATCAACCTCCCGTTCGTGACCGCCGACCAGACCGGGCCCAAGCACCTGCAATTGAAGCTCACGCGCGCGAAGTTCGAGCAGCTCGTGGAGGATCTGCTGCAGAGAACGGTCGGCCCGACCAAGCAGGCGCTCGCCGATGCGGGCGTCGAGCTCTCGAAGATCGACGAGGTGGTGCTCGTCGGCGGCTCGACGCGTATTCCGAAGGTCCAGCAGATCGTCAAGGAGCTCTTCGGCAGGGAGCCGCACAAGGGCGTCAACCCTGATGAAGTGGTGGCCGTCGGCGCCGCGATCCAGGCGGGCGTGCTGGCGGGCGACGTCAAGGATCTCCTCCTGCTCGATGTGACGCCCCTCTCGCTCGGCATCGAGACGATGGGCGGCGTGATGACGACCCTGATTCCGAGGAACACGACGATTCCGACACGCAAGAGTGAAATCTTCTCCACGGCATCCGACAGCCAGACGAGCGTCGAGGTGCACGTGCTGCAGGGCGAGCGATCGCTCGCGCGCGACAACCGCACGCTCGGCAAGTTCCATCTGATCGGGCTGCCGCCGGCGCCGCGCGGCGTGCCGCAGATCGAGGTGACCTTCGACATCGACGCGAACGGCATCGTGAACGTCTCGGCCAAGGACCTCGGCACCGGCAAGGAGCAGAAGATCACGATCACC
This sequence comes from uncultured Acidobacteriota bacterium, assembly GCA_963745495.1. Classification (GTDB taxonomy): domain Bacteria; phylum Acidobacteriota; class Vicinamibacteria; order Vicinamibacterales; family CAVVIG01; genus CAVUXJ01. The sequence goes on along the minus strand of CAVUXJ010000003.1, from coordinate 117,401 downwards.
GCGACGAGCGGCCTCAGCAAGGACGAGGTCGACCGGATGATGAAGGAGGCCGAATCGCACGCCGAGGAGGACAAGAAGCGCCGCGACGAGATCGAGGCGCGCAACAAAGCCGATCAGGCGGTGTACGGCGCCGAGCGGTTCATCAAGGACACGGGCGACAAGCTGTCGGCCGGCGATCGGCAGGCGATCGAATCCGCGGCGGAATCGCTCAAGAAGGCGCTCGAATCGAACGATCCGGCCGCGATCGACCGCGCGATGGAGGAGCCTGACGCAGGCGCAGCACAAGGCCGCCGCGTCGCTGTACCAGCAGACCGCGAGCGGCGGCGCCGGCCAGGGCGCGGGGCGAGGCGCAGCCGACCGGCGCGAGTGGTGGCGCGTCGAGCGCAGGCGATGCGAAGGGAGACGTCATCGACGCCGAGGTGGTGGACGAGGGAAAGCAGTAGAACTGAGGAATGCGGAATGCTAGGATTGAGGAATGAAGTGCTGAGACCTGAAGTCCTCGGCAAGTCTGTCGCTCCTAGCAATTCGCGATATGGATTTCTACTTGATCCTCGGGTTGGAGCGCGCCGCGACGCTGGGCGATGTCAAGCGCGCGTACCGGCGTCTGGCGCGGCGGTTCCACCCCGACATCAACCCGGGCGACCGCACGGCGGCGGCGCAGTTCCGTCAAATCGCGGAAGCGTACGAGACGCTCAGCGATCCCGATCGCCGCCGGCGGTACGACACCGTGGGTCCGGCCGGGCCGGCCGTGCAGGCGGCCACGTTCGGTTTCGAAGGGTTCGACTTCTCCGCCAGCGTCAACGGAGCGTCGGCCCCGACCTTCGGCGACCTCTTCGCTGACGTGCTGCAGCAACGCCGCGCGGAAACCGACGCCGCTGCGCGGCGCCGATCTGCATCAGACGATCACGCTCAGCTTCGAAGACGCGATGCGGGGCGGCGAGCGGCAGCTGACGGTCACCCGTCACGAGCACTGCCGCACCTGCCGCGGCACCGGACACCTGCAGATGGAGGAGAGCCGGTGCCTGCAGTGTCACGGCGCGGGCGTCGTGAAGTCGGCGCGCGGGCACATGGTGTTCTCCAAGCCGTGTGCGCTGTGCCGCGGCACTGGCCGCCAGGCGGAAACGCGGTGTCATGCCTGCGGCGGCCACCGGACGGGGATACGAACCGAGCCGCTGACGATCACCGTGCCCGGAGGGCTCGCGGACGGCGCGCGCATCCGCGTTCCCGGGAATGGGTCACGCGGGAGGCGGGCCCGGTGAGCACGGCGACCTCTACATCACGGTGCGTGTCGAACCGCATCCGCTGTTCAGGCGCGAGGGCGACGACCTCCACCTCATCGTGCCGGTCGCGGTCCACGAGGCCGCCCTCGGCGCCAAGATCGAGGTGCCGTCGCTCGAAGGGCACGCGCGGCTGCGGGTGCCGCCGGGCACCCAATCGGGTCAGCGGTTCCGTCTGCGCGAACGTGGCGTGCCGTCCCCACTCGACCACCGTCGAGGCGACCTCGTCGTCGAGGTCCGGCTGGTGCTGCCGCGACTGCTCGACGAACGATCGAAGGAACTGCTGCGGGAGTTCGGACGGATCAACGCCGACGATGTGAGGCGGGACCTGGTGAAGGGCTGAGCCACGAGAGCCATGAAGAAAAGCGGCAAAGCGTATTACATGATCAGCGCGGTGGCCCAGAAGTACAAGATCCATCCGCAGACGCTGCGGCTGTACGAACGGGAAGGCCTGCTCGCGCCGTCACGCACCGACGGCAACACGCGGCTGTACTCGGAAGAGGATCTGGAACAGCTCGAAACGATTCTGTCACTTACCCGAGACCTCGGTGTGAATCTTGCTGGCGTGGAAATCATCCTCAACATGCGCCGTAAGATCGAGCGAATGCAGCACGAGGTCAACGAGTTCATGGAATACGTCAAGCACGAGCTGTCACGCGGCATCGACGACTGGGAGCAGCGCCTCTCCACCGCGCTGGTCAAGTCGTCGCCCACCGATCTCGTCCGCGCGACGCCGCAAGAGACCGCAAAAGCCAAAAACTGAAAGTTCAAAACGACGCTGGCGGGTGTATGCTGTCGGTGTCTCCTTCCTCAGCCGAGAAATTTCGGACTTCAGTAACTTCAGATTTCAGATTTTTGTCGCCACCAGCCCATGCCTTGTCCGTTGTGCGACGATACCGGGTGGAAACCAGTCGGGGGTAACGGCCAATCCGGCGGCGTGCGGCGCGTGGCACGCTGCGATTGCTGGCGCGAGAACCTCGGGCAGGCTGCGGCTCGTCGCGGCCAACATCCCACGGCGGTATCAGCACTGCACGATCGCGAATTTCACGGCCTACAACGAGTCGCTCGAGCGGGCGGCGGCGCAGGCGCGCCGCATCGCAGAGGCCTTTCCGGTCGTCGGCAAGGGACTCCTGCTCGAAGGGCAGCCCGGTGTGGGAAAGACGCATCTGGCGGTCGGCCGTCCTCAGGCAGGTGGTGGAGACGACTGGCGCCCGGGGTCTCTTTTACGACACCCGCGACCTGTTGCGCGTGATCAGGAGCACGTACGACCCTGCGATTCGCACCACCGAGCTGGAAATTCTGCGACCGGTCATGACGGCGGATCTGCTCGTGCTCGATGATCTCGGCGCCGAGAAAACCTCCGAATGGGTCGAAGAGACGATGAACCTGATCGTCAACACGAGATACAGCGAACGGCGGTTGACGATGTTCACCTCGAACTACGAAGACATCCCCGACGAGACCGAGCCGAACTCGCTCATCTTCCGGATCGGGCATCGTATGCGATCGCGCCTGCACGAAATGTGCGACTTCGTCGATACTCGACGCGGCCGACTACCGGGAGCGGCCCCCGAACGCCGGTACCGACGACCTCCTCGCCATGTGGAAGATGCGGAAGAAGTCGCTGCCTGCGCCGGGGCGGTCCGGGCGCCAGGCCCGCGCGCAACTGCGCGAGCCTTCGGCGCGCGACGGCCGCGCCGACCTGAAATGGCCGGGAGGCAGGGCGGGATCGTAAGAATTGGTGAATTGGTGAATTGACGAATTGGTGAATTGACGTTCGACAGATCAGGTTCACCCATTCTCCAAGCCATCAACATCTCGCAATTTCGCAATGCTCGGTCTATACCTCCACGTCCCCTTCTGTTCCGCCATCTGCAACTATTGCAACTTCAATCGAGGTCTGTTCGACGCGGCGCTCAAGGACCGTTACGTCGACGCGCTCGTTGCTGAAATCGAAGGGGCAGGAGGCAGGCGGGCAGGAGGGCAGGACGGGCAGGAAGGCAGGAGGGCAGGAAGGCAGGAAGGGCAGGAAGGCGGACCAGGCCGGTGGCGACAAAGGCCGATACGATCTACTTCGGCGGCGGCACGCCGTCGCTCCTCGATGCCGCGGAGATCGATCGGATCATCGCGGCCTGCCGGCGGTCGTTCGACGTGGCCGCCGATTGCGAAGTGACGCTCGAAGCCAATCCCGAAACGACCACGACCGATCGCCTTCGGGCGTATCGCTCAGCCGGCGTCAATCGTCTGAGCTTCGGCGTCCAGTCGTTCCGCGACGACGAGTTGCGGCGGTTGTCGCGCCTGCACGGCGCCGATCGCGCCCGCGCGGCCGTTGGCGGAAGCTCGGGCGGCTGGGTTCGACAACGTCAGCCTCGACCTGATGATGTGGCTGCCCGGCCAGCAGGTGGAAGAGTGGCTCGAGTCGGTCGATCAGGCCATTGCCCTCGGGCCGGAGCATCTCTCCTTGTACCTGCTCGAGGTGTACCCGAACGCACCGCTCAAAGAGGAAATGGCCCGCGCGCGCTGGTCTCAGGCGCCCGACGACGATGCGGCGGCGATGTATATGGCGGCGATGGACCGACTCGAAGCGGCCGGCTACGAGCAGTACGAGATCTCGAACGTGTCGCGCGTCGGGCGCCGATCGCGCCACAACACCAAGTACTGGACCGACGGCGAGTGGCTCGGCTTCGGCTGCGGCGCGCATTCCACTCGGGATGGCGTGCGCTGGAAGAACGTGTCCGCCACCGAGGGCTACATCGATCGAATCGGCAGGGGCGAGCCGGCGGCGGTTGACGTCCGCCGTCTCTCGGACGCCGAACGCCTGGGCGACGCGCTCTTTACCGGGCTGCGCCTCTCGGCGGGGCTGGACGAGACTACCATCGAGCGGCGCTACGGTGTGGACCTCTGGCAGCGGTACGGAGCCGAGCTCGACCGCTTTCTGGACATTGGGCTGCTAAAGCGACAGAATCGTCGGCTCTGGTTGACTCGCCGGGGGATGCTCCTCGCCCATGAAGTCATGACCGTTTTCGTGTAGGAATGCCTCGAATCGGATCTAACAGAATCGGAGCCCGGAGTACGCTAAAGTAGCACGCCGTTGAGACACCCCTATGAAGGAGGCCGTGATGGTTTTCACCTGCGGACCGCTCGGCCGGAAGCCGGCCAGGATGGATAGCTCTTGCGATCGCGCTTGGCGTGCTGTGGTCGGCGCCGGCCAGTGCCCAGGCGCCGGCTGCGCCCAACGCTCGATTGTTTGCCAATGACGGCGGGATGGTGCTGAACTTCATCAAGCCGGACAAGACCGCCGACTTCGAGGAAGTCATGGCGAAGCTGAAGGAAGCGCTGATGAAGAGCACGAAGCCCGAACGCAAGGAACAGGCAGCGGGTTGGCGCGTGTTCAAGTCCCCGGAGATGGCGGGCGCGAACCATCTCTATGTGTTCGTCATCTACCCCGCGGTCAAGGGCGCGGACTACCAGATCTCGAACATCATCGCCGAAGCGTTTCCGACCGAGGCCAATGCGATCCTGCAGAAATATGCCGACGCCTACGCGCAGGGCATGAACATCGTCAACCTGAACCTGCTCCAGGACATGGGCAAGTAGATCAGAATTTGAGATTCAATCCGGCGTAGATGCGGTGCGCTGGCGAATGCAGCGCACCGCTCCCCAGTTTGAACACCCGATAGTCGACGCGCAATCGGATCGGTCCCACCAGTGATATCTTGACGCCGCCGCCCGTGTTCAATCCAAGGCCGGTGTGCTGGAGAGTGCCGAGTCGCTCCCGATACACGCCTGCACCGGTCGTGAAGTACGGCTGCATGCCCAGAATCGCAAAGGGCGTCTGCAGCAGCACGTTTCCCATTCCGGTCGTCAACCTGGGCGCCAGCGATTCCGCATCCTCGAGCGTGTTGCCGTACTCGAACTCCACCCCGACGAGAAGAAGGCCCGCCCCCGCGGAGACGCCCCGGACCAGGCGGTTCGCCGGGGTCATGTTCGCGCCGATGAATCCCGTCAGGTCGGCGAATGCGGGTGCCGATCCCACCAGTGTCAGCAGCATCGCCGCGATCGTCGCCCGCGTGAGTTTCATGCAGCCTCCCGAGTGCAATAATAGTGCGAGAGAGTGATCGCTGATGGACTTCCGGCTCAGCGACGAGCAGGAGCTGCTGCGCAGAAGCGTCCGCGAGTTCGCGGAAACGGAAATCCGTCCCCACGTTCGCGAGTGGGATGAAGCCCAGCATTTTCCGAGCGAGGTGGTGCCGGCGCTCGCCGCCCTCGGTCTTCTCGGGATCCAGATTCCGGAAGAGTACGGCGGCGCAGGTCTCTCGGCCGTCGATTACTGCATCTGCATCGAAGAGCTGGCGCGCATCGATCCCGGGCTCGCTCTCTCGGTCGCGGCGCACAACGGTCTGTGCTCCGCGCACATCCTGATGTTCGGCACCGAGGCGCAGAAACGGACGTTTCTCGTGCCGCTGGCCAAGGGCGAGCAGATCGGCGCGTGGGGGTTGACCGAATCGACCTCCGGGAGCGATGCCGCCGGCATGCGGACCAGCGCCGTGAGGGCGGACGGCGGGTGGGTCCTGAACGGATCGAAAACCTTCACGACGCACGGCCGCGTGGGCCACATCATGGTCACGATGGCGGTGACGGATGCGCGCCGCGGGCGCCAAGGGCATCTCGGCCTTCATCGTCGAACACGGCACCCCTGGCATGACACCAGGGCGGAAGGAAGACAAGCTCGGCATGCGGGCGAGCGACACGAGCGAGGTCCTCTTCGAGAACTGCCGCATTCCCGGCGATCGGTTGCTTGGCGAGGAAGGACAAGGCTTCGTCAACGCCATGCAGGTTCTTGATGCCGGGCGGATTGGCATCGCCGCGCTGTCGGTCGGGCTCGCGCAGGGAGCCTACGAAGCGGCGCTGCGCTATGCGCAGGAGCGCCGGGCGTTCGGAAAGCCGATCAGCAGCTTCCAGGCGATTCAATGGAAGCTGGCGGACAACGCGACGCGGATAGAAGGCGCTCGGCTCCTCACGTACCGCGCGGCCTACCTGAAGGACCGCGGCGGCCGGACGACGCTCGAGTCGTCGATGGCGAAGCTGTATGCCAGCGAGATCGCGGTCAAGGCGGCCGACGACTGCGTGCAGATCCACGGCGGCTACGGTCTCGTCAAAGACTACCCGGCCGAGAAGTTCTTTCGCGATGTGAAGCTCACCACGATCGGCGAAGGCACGAGCGAGATCCAGCGGCTCGTCATTGCGCGACAATTGCTACAGTAAATGTCGTCACCTCTGGCGGAGCGTGTGCTGGCGGGCGATCCGCGCGCGATGGCTCGCGCCATTTCGCTGATCGAGGACGAGAGTCCCGAGGCCGCCGATCTCATCCGCGCGATCTTCAGCCGGACGGGACGGGCGTATCTGGTGGGCGTCACCGGTCCGCCCGGCGCGGGCAAGAGCACGCTCGTCGACCGGCTGACCTCCGAGATCCGCCGCCTGGGGCAGACTGTCGGCGTGATCGCAGTCGACCCTACGAGTCCCTTCACCGGCGGGGCCGTCCTCGGCGACCGGCTGCGCATGCAGACGCATGCCGGAGGATCACGCCGTGTTCATCCGGAGCATGGCGACGCGCGGTCACCTCGGCGGTCTGGCGCGAGCGACCGGCGACGCCGCGCTCGTGCTGGATGCCGCGGGCAAGGAGGTGATCCTCATCGAGACGGTCGGCGTGGGGCAGGACGAAGTCGACATCATCCGGACGGCGGACGTCTCGGTCGTGACGCTGGTGCCGGGCGCCGGCGACGAAGTGCAGGCGCTCAAGGCCGGCATCATGGAGATCGCGGATATCTTCGTCGTGAACAAGGCGGACCGCGAAGGCGCCGACCGGCTCGTGGGGGAGATCGAGGCGAACCTCGCGCTGCGCGCGTACGGTCCCGGGGAGTGGCGCCCTCCGATCCTGAAAACCACCGCAACGACCGGAGGGGGCGTTGCCGACCTCGTTGCCGCGATCTGGACGTTCCGCGAACGATCGGCGCAGGCCCGGCGGGCGCCAGGGGCGGCCCTGGCCTCGCGGCAGCGCAGCCGCATCGAGTACCGCCTGCGCGAGCTGGTGGCGCAGCGATTCATGGATCGCCTCGAGCGGGAGGTGCTTGCGCCGAACGAACTGGCCTCGGTGGTCGAGCGGATCGCCGCGCGGGAGCTCGATCCTTACACCGCCGCAAACGAGCTGCTCGCTAGAGCCGTGGGCATGCGTATTTGACCGCGAAGTCACGAAGAGCACGAAGTCAGGCTTGTACTGTGGTGCCTTCGTGGTGAAAGCTGACGTGTCATGAAAGCTGTTCTGGACCATATCGGCATCGCCGTGCGCGACCTGGACGCCGCGCTCGCCTTCTATCGCGACGGGCTCGGCCTCGAGATCGAAGCGCCTGAGGACGTCATCTCGCAGCGAGTGCGCGCCCGCTTCGTGCCTGTGGGCAGCGCCAGCCTCGAGCTTCTGGAGGCGACGGCGGCGGACTCGCCGATCGCGAGATACGTCGAGAAGCACGGCCCCGGACTGCACCACATCACGCTGCGCGTCGAGGACATTGCGGCGGCGCTGGCGCAGCTCAAGAGCCGCGGAGCGCGCCTCATCGACGAACAGCCGCGGCCAGGCGCCGAAGGCGCGCTCATCGCGTTCATTCACCCTTCCAGCGCGCACGGCGTGCTCGTCGAGCTCAAGCAGGCCTTCCGCGTGCCGGCCGATTGTTCGTGGGTCACCAAGCACACCCTTGGCGATCTCGAGCTGATCTCGCTGCACGACGGGTGCTTCAGGCTCGACGGTGGTTCGATGTTCGGCGTCGTCCCCAAGCCCTTATGGTCGGCGAAGGCCGTCCCTGACGATCGAAACCGCATCCGGCTCGCGATGAGGCCGCTCGTGGTGCGCGGCGACAAGACGATGATCATCGACGCCGGGCTGGGGGACAAGGAGGACGCGAAGTTCAGCGACATCTACGGCGTCGATCGCGTGCCGGGCCTCGACGCGTCGCTCGATGAAGCCGGTCTCTCCCCCGAGGACATCGACATCGTGCTGGCCACCCACCTGCATTTCGATCACGCGGGCGGGTTCACGACCCGGGAGGCCTCGGGACGAGTGCGCCCCCGTTTCCCCCGCGCTCGATACGTCGTGCGGCGCGGCGAATGGGAGGATGCGACCCACCCGCACGAGCGGAATCGCGCCAGCTACCGGCCGGACAACTACGTCCCGCTCGCCGAGGCGGGCGTCCTGGACCTGGTGGACGAGGATCAGACGATCATGCCGGGCGTGCGCGTCCGCCGCACGGGCGGTCACAACATGCATCATCAGATGGTCTGGATGGAATCGGCGGGCCGGCGCGCGGCGTTCGTCGGCGATCTCATTCCGACAACGGCGCATCTGCCGGATGCGTGGATCATGGGGTTCGATCTCTATCCGATGGACACGCTCGCGGCGAAGAAGGCATTCGTCCAAGAGGCCCTCGAGCGCCGGGACCTCGTGTACTTCGAGCACGACCCAGTCGTGGCGGCCGGCTACATCACGGAGGACAGCGGCAAGCGCCACGTGACACCCCTGTAGGATCCAATCGCGAGAAGGTGACACTCATGCCCGTTGAAATCGGCATCATCGGCGGCAGCGGTCTGTACGACATGGCGGAATTGACCGACCGGGAAGAGAAGCGCGTCAGCACGCCGTTCGGCGATCCGTCGGCGCCGTACGTGCTCGGGACGCTCGGGGGGAAGCGTGTGGCGTTCCTCGCGCGGCACGGCGTCGGCCATCGGCTCCTGCCGTCGGAGTTGAACTTCCGGGCGAACATCTATGGCTTCAAGGTGCTTGGCGTCGAGCGCATCGTGTCGGCCAGCGCTGTCGGCAGCCTGAAGGAGGAGTACCGCCCGCTCGACATTCTCGTGCCCGATCAGTTCTTCGACCGGACCGCCGGGCGCGTCAGCACGTTCTTCGGACGGGGGATCGCCGCGCACATCGCGTTCGCGCATCCGATCTGCGGGACGCTGGCGGCCATCGCCGCCGATGCGGCCGACAGCGTGGGCGCGCGGGTGCATCGCGGCGGGACCTACGTCAACATGGAAGGCCCGCAGTTCTCGACCCTCGCGGAGTCGAATCTGTATCGTTCCTGGGGGATGGATGTCATCGGCATGACGAACCTGCAGGAAGCCAAGCTCGCGCGCGAGGCCGAGATCTGCTACACCACTCTCGCGCTGGTCACCGACTATGACTGCTGGCATCCCGATCACGACTCGGTCACCGTCGACCTGATCGTCGCCAACCTGGTGCAGAATGCGGTGACCGCGCGCAAGACGATCGTCCGGGCGGTGTCGCGGATCGAGGGACCGCGAACCTGCGCCTGCAAGGACGCGCTCGCCACGGCCATCATCACCCGGCCCGAGCACATCCCGGCGTCGGTGAAGCGCGAGCTCGAGCCCATCATCGGGCGATACATGAAATAGGTTCGAGAGGTTCGAGGGGTTCGTAAGGTTCCGAAGGCTAGACGTTCCGAAGGGTCACAGTCCAATTATGAAAATCGTCGTCACCGGCTCGATTGCCTTCGACTACCTGATGTCGTTCCCCGGGAGATTCACCGAGCACTTCCTGCCGGAGCACATGGAACGGCTGAGCCTCAGCTTTCTCGTCGACACGATGGACAAGCGTCGCGGCGGCTGCGCTCCGAACATTGCCTATACCCTGGCGTTGCTCGGCGAGCGGCCGCTGCTGATGGCGACGGCGGGAGAGGACTTCGGCGAGTATCGCACGTGGCTCGAAGCGGCCGGGGTGGACACCTCGCTCGTCGAACAGGTGCCCGGGAAGTTCACCGCGTCGTTCTTCTGCAGCACCGATCAGCACAACAACCAGATTGCGTCGTTCTACACCGGCGCGATGGCCGACGCCGGCGAACTGTCCTTTCGCGCCGTCCGGGACTGCGGCGTCGCGATCATCTCGCCCAACGATCCGGGCGCCATGGTCCAGTACGCGGAGGAATGCCGCGCCCTGGGCCTGCGGTACATCTTCGATCCCGGCCAGCAGTGTGCGCGGATGTCAGGCGACGAGCTCAGGGCCGGGGCGCTCGGCGCCACCGTCCTCATCTGCAACGACTACGAGTTCGAGCTGCTCAGGCAGAAGTCAGGGCTGAGCGAAGAAGAGATCCTCCTGCGGAGCGAGGTGCTGATCGTGACACGCGGGGAGCACGGCTGCTCGGTGATTGCGCGAGATGGGCGCACCGACGTGCCCGCCGTCGCCACGCGCCGGGTCGTCGATCCGACAGGCGTCGGCGATGCGTTCCGCGGCGGGCTGCTGAAGGGGATCGCGCTCGGTCTGCCGTACGCGGCGTGCGCGCAGATCGGCAGCGTCGCCGCGACCTACGCCCTGGAACATCTGGGCGGACAGAGCCATGCGTATTCGTGGGACGAGTTCAGGCAGCGATTCGAGGAACAGTTCGGGGCTTTGAAAGTTTGAAATCTCGAGTTATCTGAAGTCTGAAATTTCAGCTATCGAGGCCGCTCCGCGGCGAGCAGGCAACCGAGTCCCATCAGGTACGTGGCGGAGGCGACCAGCAGGGTGACCTGGAATCCCCAGTTCATGGCGATGAAGATCGCCAGGGTCGCTCCGACGACCGACAGTGCGCCGTTCATGCCCCAGGCCCAGGTCAGCATCTGGGGCGCGCGCGCGCGCAGAAGCTGAATGCCGGCAGGCATCGGCACACCCAGGACCATTCCAATCGGGACGAGCACCGCCACCGCGATCGCGATGCGGAGGGGGCGCGCGAAGGGAATCGCCCAGTTCACCAGCGGCGTGACTCCAGCGACGCATGCCACGCCGATGAGCGCGATACCGGCGATCGTCAGCACCGTCGATCGCTTCAAGTGGGGCCCCGCCAGCCGGCGGCTCAGCGCGGCGCCCAACCCGGTGCCCAGCAGAAGCGAGAACAGCGTCACCGTGAGCGCGAACACCGGGTGGCCCAGCAGCAGCACGAACCGCTGGAGCACGGCGACCTCGATCAGCATGAAGCCCGCGCCGAGGGCGCCGAAGTACCCCAGCCAGGCCAACCAACCCGGAGGCCGGCTGCCGGCGGCGACGGCGAGCGGCCCCACGACGAAGAGCACGACGAGCGCGCCCGAGATCCCCATCAGTGTGAGCAGCGCGCTCAGGCCGTTGCCGAACAGCATGGAACGCCCGAAGGCGACATCGAACTGGTCGGCCAGCTTCGTCGTATGAAAGAAGAACGGCCGGTCGTCGGTCGTCGGCCGGATGTCCTGCGGATACGTGGCATAGAACTGTTCGCGATCTGGCGCGAGAATCAAGCGCGCGTAGTCGCGTATCGAGGTGCCGTCAATCCACTCGTCTGCCGTGCTATCGGTGCCTTCCGCGGGGACCGAACCGGGCGCGTCTGGCGGAAAGGACGGCGCATAGAGCACGCTGAAGCGGAGATCGGCGGCGGCGCTGCGGAGCCGATTCACCTCGACCGCCGTAAAGGGGGTCTTCTTCAACAGAAAGGTGGCGACCCGGTCGTACTGGATGATCGCGAGGCGGGAGGCTGCGTCCCAGCCGCGCGCCTCGCACGCCGCCTGGGCGAGCGAGACCAGGCGCAGCCCATCGAACACCCAGCGCGTGATTGTCAGCACGCCGTCGTCAGTGAGGTGGTCGAGGTAGTCGTCGAAGGCTTCGACTGTGTAGAGGGTGTTTTCCGTCAACGTGTAGGCACCCGCCGCCGTGGCGGCCCACGTGTCGACGAGCGACGCCTGAATGATGTCGTACCGCGCCTCGGACCGTCTCACGAAGCTCCGACCATCGTCGACAAACACGTGCACCCGCGGATGCGTGTAGATGCCGCCGGAAAAGTCCTTGAAGCGATCGCGCATCACGTCGTCGGCGATGATCGGATTGATCTCGACCGCGTCGACGCGGCTGGCCCCGAACACGAGCGCGGACACGAGATCGCGTCCGCCGCCCGGTCCAATGACAAGCGCCGTAAAGCCTGATCCCTTTCCCGCGACGCCGGTGCCGTGCGCGTTCAGTTCGGGTTCCTGCCCGATCCCCGACTCCTGATCTCTGATCCCCGCCCCCTGTTCCTTCAGATGATATGCCAGCGAGGTGAGCTCATACCGGAGGTGTTGCGCGTTCGACAGATCCGGTGCGATGCGCAGAATCGGCGTGGAGGCCGCCGAATCGATATCCATGAAGCGGGTCTCAGGCAGCGGCCCGGTGTAGGTGGGGCTGAGCGACCAGTCGCCATGCTCGCGCTCGTAGACGCCGATTCTCGAGAACGAATTCCACTTGCTGAACAGAATCCTGTCGCCCTGATGGCCTTTGGTATCGACGATGTCGAAGCCGGCGAGGCCGGTCAGCTGGCCGACGAGGGGAACCATCATGACCGCGGCGCCGGCCGCGGCGAAGCGCAGGCGCCGGCCGGGCGAGGCAAACAGGACCGCAGCAATCGCGGCGAGCGCGGCCGCCGTCAGCACGACCCCGGGCGCGCCGAGCCGGTTGAGCAACGGAATCAGGACGAGGCAGCCAGCGGCCGCGCCCAGCAGGTCGGCGGCGTACACGGCGTTGATACGCGAGGAGAACCGCGCGATGGCCAGCGTGATGACGAGCCCACCGGTAAAGAACGGCACCGCCGCGAGCGCATAGATCGTCAGCATCAAGGCGAGGTTGGTGGGCGAGTAGTTCAGACCCACCCGGATCCGGACGAGCACGAACACCGCGACAATCGTGCACAGGGCATGAACGATCGACTGCACGGCGAGCAGCGTGCCGGTCGGCGTCCGGTCGAGGCGCTCACGCCAGAGATAGGCGAAGACGCCGCTCGCGCTGAGGCCGAACAACGCGATCGAGATCGCGAGGAACGCGAAATGGTAATACATGACCACGGAAAAGATGCGCGTGAACGCGAGTTCGGTGACGAGGAGAGCCGCTGAGGTGCAGGCCACCGCGACGAGCGACAGACGGGTCATGAGCCGAGTGTAGTCGAGGCGACGTTCAATCGCGAACTTCACCGCGCCCCTCGTTCTTCGCTGGTGCGACACGTCGTGTTCGAACCTCCGCGTCGCCGCCTCACTTGACAGCAGCATGCCTCCTACAACACGATCGCCGCCCGATCAGCGAAAGGGTTCAGCCGCAGGTTTCCAGTCCTTCAGGAGGTAGCCCATGATTTCCGTCCGACTTCGCGTCAACGGCGGCGAACATCGTCGCGAGATCGAGCCGCGGCTGTTGCTGGTTCATTTCCTGCGCGAGGTCTGCGGTCTGACCGGCACCCACGTCGGGTGCGAGACCGGCATCTGCGGCGCGTGCACCGTCCTCATGGACGGGAACGCGGTCAAGGCCTGCACGCTGTTCGCCGCGCAGGCCGATGGAGCGGAGATCACGACGATCGAGGGCCTTGCCACCAACGGGCACCTTCACCCGATGCAGGACGGCTTCTGGGAACGCCATGGTCTGCAGTGCGGCTACTGCACGCCCGGAATGATCATGTCGGGGGTGCAGCTTCTGGCACGAAACGCCACGCCCACGCGCGCCGAGATCGCCGAGGCCATTCGCGGCAACCTGTGCCGGTGCACCGGGTACACGCACATCATCGATGCGATTGAATACGCGGCAGGACGTCCGGCCACGGGAGGTGCGCGATGAGCGATCCGGTGAAAGGTCCTTATATCGGCCGTGCGCTCAAACGCGTCGAGGACCCGCGTCTGATCAAGGGGCTCGCCACGTACACCGACGACCTGCGGCTCCCGGGGCTGGTGCACGTCTGCTTCCTGCGAAGCCCCCATGCGCATGCGCGCGTCGATCGGATCGACACCAGCGCCGCGCGGACGCTTCCCGGCGTCGTCGCCGTGCTGACAGGGGCCGACGTCAACGCGCACTGCGGCATCGTGCCGTGCGCGGCCGAGATTCCGGACTTGAAGGCGCCCCGTCACACCGTCCTGGCCGGCGATCGCGTGTATTTCGTCGGCCACCCGGTCGCTGTCGCCGTTGCGACCGACCCCTATGTGGCGCGCGACGCGATCGACGCCATCGAGGTGGATTACGATCCGCTGCCGGTCGTCGTCGACCCGGAAGAGGCGATCAAAGCGGGTTCGCCGCTGACGCATCCCGATCTCGGCACGAACATCGCCTTCACCCATCGCGTGACCGGCGGGACCGACATCGACGATGCGTTCCGGCGGGCCGACAAGATCGTCAAAGAGCGGATGGTCCATCAGCGGCTGACGCCCATGCCCATCGAGCCGCGCGCGGTCGTGGCGTCGTATCACCCGGGCGAGGGAACGCTGACCATCTGGACTTCGACGCAGGTGCCTCACCTGGTTCGGACGCTGCTGCCCGGCATGATTGCCGTCGCCGAGAACAAGCTCAGGATCGTCGCGCCGGAAGTGGGCGGCGGGTTCGGCGCGAAACTCCAGGTCTACGCCGAGGAGGCGCTCTGCGGCCACCTCGCGATGCGTCTCGGCGCGCCGGTCAAGTGGATCGAATCGCGGCGCGAGAATGCGGCCGCGACCATTCACGGTCGCGATCAGATCGGCGAGTACGAAGTCGCTGTCAAGAACGACGGCACAATCCTCGGCCTGAAGGCGCGGACCGTCGCCGATCTCGGATCCTACTGCCAGTTGCTGACCCCCGCCATCCCGACGCTCACCGGCCTCGTGCTCACCGGGTGTTATCGCATTCCGGCGATCAAGGTCGAGATCGTCGGCGTCTACACGAACAAGATGGCGACCGACGCGTATCGCGGCGCGGGGCGGCCCGAAGCGACCTACCTCATCGAACGCCTGATGGACATTGTCGCGCGGGAGGTCGGGACCGACCGCGTCGAACTGCGATCGAAGCACTTCCCGGCCGTCGCCGACTTTCCGTTCCAGACCGCCTGCGGCGTGACGTACGACAGCGGCAACTACCAGGGCGCGCTGGCGAAGGCGCGTCAGCTCGCCGGCTGGGACCAGCTGGTGGCCGAGCGCGCCGACGCGCGCGCGGCGGGGCGGCTGTTCGGCATCGGCGTGTCGACCTACGTCGAGATTTGCGCGATGGGACCGTCGAAGGCGATGCCCGCGGGCGGCTGGGAGTGGGGCTGCGTGCGCATCGAGATCTCGGGAAAGGTCACCGCGATCACCGGTGTCTCGCCGCACGGACAGGGCCAGGAGACGAGCCTCGCGCAGATCGTCGCCGACCGGCTGGGGGTGCTCATCGACGATGTCGTCGTGTTGCACGGCGACACCGGGGTCGCGCATTACGGCCGCGACACGTACGGCAGCCGCGGCACGCGCTCGGCGGTTCGGCGCTCGTCATGTGCATCGACAAGATCGTCGCCAAGGCGACGACGCTGGTGGCGCACCTGCTGGGCGTCACGGCCGACCGCGTGGTATTCGCCGACGGGCGCTTCTCGGCGCCCGGCGTCGAGCGGCGGCTCACCTGGGCGGAACTGGCGGGCGAAGCGTTCATCGCGAAGAACCTGCCGCCCGGCCTGGAGCCTGGTCTCGAGGCGTCGAGTTTCTTCGAGCCGGAGAACTTCACCTATCCGTTCGGCACGCACATCGTTGCGGTCGACGTCGATCGCGACACCGGAAAGGTCACGATCAACAAATATGTCGCTGTCGACGATTGCGGGACCCAGATCAACCCGTTGCTGATCGAGGGACAGGTGCAAGGCGGGATCGCGCATTCGCTCGGCCAGGTGCTCTTCGAGCGTACGGTCTACGACGAGAACGGCCAGCTCCTGACGGGCGAGTTCATGGACTACGCGATGCCGCGAGGGCCGGCGATATCCCCGACTACATCATGGGCAGTACCGTCACGCCCTCCCCGGTCAATCCCCTGGGGGTCAAGGGCGTCGGGGAGGCCGGGACGATCGGCGCGACTCCGGCGATCGCCAATGCCGTCATCGATGCGCTCGAACCGCTCGGCGTGCGCCATCTCGATCTTCCGCTGACGCCCGAGCGCGTCTGGCGGGCCATTCAGCAGCATTCGGTTGTCGCGGTATAGGAGACGCCCATGTATCCGGCATCCTTCGAATATCACCGGCCGGCGACCCTCGACGAAGCGATCGACCTGCTCGTCCGGCATGGCGACCAGGCCAAGCTGCTGGCGGGCGGCCACAGCCTGATTCCGGCGATGAAGCTCCGTCTCGCCGTACCGAGGTTCATCGTCGACATCGGCCGTGTCGCCGACCTCAGCTACATTCGTGAACGCGGCGACGGCTTCGCCATCGGCGCGATGACGACTCATTACGCGGTGGAATCCTCCGAGATGCTGCGCGAGCGCTGTCCGTTGCTGCCCGAAACCGCCGCGCACATCGGCGACGTCCAGGTCCGCAACCGCGGCACGATCGGCGGCAGCCTTGCTCATGCCGACCCGGCCGGCGACTGGCCCGCTGCCATTCTCGCGCTCGACGCGGAGATCGAGCTCGCGGGACCGAAGGGCCGGCGTACCGTTCGCGCCGAGGCGTTCTTCGTCGATCTGCTGCAGACCGCTCTTGCCTCCGATGAAGTCCTCTGCGAGATTCGCGTGCCCGCGTCGTCGCGGGCGGTGGCGTACGAGAAGACCGAGCAGAAGGCGAGCGGATTCGCGCTCGCGGGCGTCGCCGTCGTCGTCGGGAACACCGGCGACGTGCGCGTGGGCATCACCGGCGTCGGGCCGAAAGCGTATCGCGCGAGTGCGGTGGAGAGCGCCCTCCGTGGACAGGCGCCGCCGACTGCCGAAGCCATCGCCCGCGCCGCCCGGCACGCCGCTGACGGCGTCGATGCGCTCGGCGACATTCACGCCACGCCGGAGTTCCGGGTGCACCTTGCCGAGATCAACACCCGACGTGCGCTGACGCGCGCGTTCAAGGCTCGATGACGGAAGGTGCGGGGCGCCCGCGTCCGGGACGATGAAGATCAGCGCCGCCGCTGCGGTCGTGGCTCCGCGCGAACGCCTGTTCGAGGCCCTGAACAATCCCGACGTGCTGCGGCGCTGCATTCCCGGATGCGAGGAGTTGACGGCGGAGGGCAGCGACACCTATCGCGTGCGGCTCAAGCTGGGGGTCGCCGGCCTCACGGGGCAGTACGCCGGCAAGGTCACGTATCAGAATCTGCAGCCGCCTGAATCGTTCACGCTCGCGTTCGACGGCAAAGGCAAGACAGGATTCGTGCGCGGCATCGCCGCCGTCAGCATTGCCGACGACCAGGGAACTGCCCGCGTGGACTGCGAGGCCGACGTCCAGGTCGGAGGCGCCATTGCCGCGGTCGGATCGCGCCTGATGGTCGCCGCTCGCCCGCAAGCTCACGCAGGACTTCTTTCGTCGGGTGGCCGGCGAGATCGGCGCCGATCCCGACGCTGCCGGCGCCGCAGACGCGGCCGACGGGTCCGCTCGACCGCGAATGACCGCGGCGCTCCGGGGCGGCGGAAGCCCTGAGGTAGACTTAGCGTATCGTGCGTGCCAGCGCTGCTGAAGAAACACAGTCGGGCGGGCTCGTGCTGCTGTCGCTCGCAGCCTGGGCCGTGCCCGGCGCCGGCCACCTGTGGCTGGGCCGGCGTTCGAAGGGGATCGTGTTCCTCCTCGCCCTCCCGCTGATGTTCGCCATCGGGCTGGGTCTTCACGGCCGGCTGTTTCCCTTCGATATGACCGAGCCGCTCGTCGGCCTTGCCGCATTCGCCAATCTCGGCATCGGCGTGCCGTATTTCATCGCGGGGGCGCTCGGCCTGGGTGCGGGCGAAGTGCGCGCGGTCACCTACGAGTACGGTAATGCCTTTCTCATCGTCGTGGGCCTCCTGAATCTGCTCGTCGTCATCGACGCGTACGACATCGCGGTCGGCCGCAAGTGATGCAGAGCCACCTCCTGCTGCTCATCGTCTTTTCGTTCTTCGTGTCGTTGATTTTTGCCTTCCTCACCAAGGACGATCTGCGCGAGCAGATCCGGTTCGGCGGCCTCCTGTTCGCGGGGTTTGTCGCCACGGCCATCGTGCTCGGCTGGTTGATGTACCCGGTTCCGCTGTAGTTCACAGTTCACAGTTGCGCACAGTAGCTTTCAGCTGTCGGCTTTCAGCTGTCAGCTTGGCTCACGCGGGTTTGGCGCTGATGGACAACGAGACGTGAGAGCTGAGAGCCGAGAGCTGAGAGCTTCAGAAACGTGGGAACTGTCAACTGTCAACTGTCAACTTGATGTTGTGACCCGCCAGAACACTCATCGCCTGTCGCTGTGGGCGCCCGTCGTCGCTCTACATGATGTTCATCTTCTGGCTGTCGTCGATCTCGCGACCGCCGGACCTGCCGAGCGGCGTTTCGGATAAAGCCGCGCACGGGCTTTTGTACTGCGGTCTCGGCGCGCTGCTGGTTCGCGCGCGCGCCGGCGGGTGGCGGCGTCCGGTGACGCTCGGCATTGCCGCGGCGGCGATCGTCGTTGCGACGCTGTACGGCATCAGCGACGAGATTCATCAGTACTTTCGTGCCGCCACGCCAGGTCGAGGTGCGCGACGTCCTCGCGGACGCCATCGGGGCTTCGGTGGCGGCCGGCGCGCTGTACATCTGGTCCTGCATCGCCCACGCGAAACGACCGCGCGTGCCCGGCGCGGACGAGCCGCGGACCAGTGCCTCGCCCGGCCGAAGCGGAGCGAAGGCGTGGGGTATAATTCGAACCCGCCATGCCCTTTGACAACCTGCTTCTCGAGCGCGACGACGCGGTTGCCCTCGTCACGATCAACCGGCCCCAGGTTCTCAACGCCCTCAACCTGGCGACGCTCGACGAGCTCAGGCGCGTCATCCTCGACTTGAAGAGGGACGATTCGGTGCGCGCCGTCATCCTCACCGGCTCGGGTGAGAAGGCGTTCGTCGCCGGCGCCGACGTCAACGAGCTGGCCGTGCAGACCCCGATCGCGGGCCGCGAGCATGCGCTCTCCGGCCAGCACGTGCTGGATCTGATCGAGAACATGGGGAAGCCCGTGATCGCGGCGATCAACGGGTACGCGCTCGGCGGCGGCTGCGAGCTGGCGCTGGCGTGCACGCTGCGGATCGCGGCCGACACCGCCAGGCTGGGTCAGCCCGAAATCAATCTCGGCATCCTTCCAGGGTATGCAGGAACGCAGCGGCTGCCTCGGCTCGTGGGGAAGGCCCGGGCGATGGAGCTGATCCTCACGGGCGCGCAGATCACCGCGAGCGAGGCCGAGCGCATCGGGCTCGTCAATCGCGTCGTGCCGGCGGCGGCATTGCTCACCGAAGCGAAAAAGCTCGCGGGGCAACTGGCCAGGCAGGCGCCGATCGCCGTGCGTTACATCATCGACGCCATCAACCATGGGCTCGAGATGCCGTTCCGCGAAGGCTGCCGGTTCGAGGCCACGCTGTTCGGTCTGGTCGCGGGGAGTGACGACATGCGGGAGGGGACACGGTCCTTCCTCGAGAAGCGGAAGCCGGAGTTCAACGGTAGGCAGGGCAGGGGTAGGACGGATCAGCCGAAGGCCATTGAAAACATGACCACGATCGAAGGCGGGCAGTCGGGGACCGGGTTCCGGTTTGCGATCGTCGTCTCGAAGTACCACGACTTCGTGACCGGCCGCCTGCAGACCGGGGCGCTCGCGGCGCTCGCGGCGGCCGGGGTCCGTCCCGACGACATCACGATCGTGCGTGTGCCCGGCGCCTTCGAACTGCCGATTGCCGCACGGCACGCCGCCGGGAGCGGCCGCCACCAGGCGATTATCTGCCTGGGATGCCTGATTCGGGGCGCCACACCGCATTTCGAATACATCGCGTCGGCCGTTTCGCACGGGCTCGTCAGCGCCGCTGCCGCGACCGGGGTACCGATTCTGTTCGGCGTGCTGACGACCAACTCGGTCGAGGAGGCGTTGGAACGCGCGGGCGAGGGCCCGTCCAACAAAGGGTGGGAAGCGGCCTGCGCTGCCGTCGAGATGGCCGTTGTCGTCACGAAGCTCGCCGGGCAACGCGGCCCGATCATGAGGCCTCCGCGCCGCAGCGAGCCCGGGATGAACAAGGCCGACCGGCACCGCGCGCGGGAGGCCGCGCTTCAGATCCTGTACCAGCACGAGATTGGGCGGTGTGAGATCGCCCAGGCGGTCGAGACGTTCTTCGGTCTCCAGTGGCCCCATGCCGAGCCGGCCCCCGGGGATCTGCGGACGTTTGCCGCGGAGCTGGCGCAGGAGACGGTCCGTCAGCTGCCGGCGATCGATCCCCTGATTGCGGACACGGCCGAGAGGTGGCGGCCCGAGCGCATGGCGGTGCTCGATCGCCTCATTCTGCGCATGGCGGTCTGCGAGCTGGTGCGCGACCCGGAAACGCCGCCCGCAGTCGTCATCAACGAAGCGCTCGAGCTCGCGCGCACGTTCAGCACCGAGGACGCCGTCAAGTTCATCAACGGGATGCTGGATGGGATCAGGAAGAAGATAGCGGTCGGGTCGGAAGTCTGAAGTCTCAAGTCTGAAAGTCTCAAGAGCTGAACAGCTGAGAGCTGAAGCTGCGGTTGAGCTCCGGCTCAAATATGTCGTCTCAAGAAGAACAAATTCAGCAGCGGCGGGCGAATCTGCAGGAGCTCGCGAAGCTCGGTGTCGAGATCTATCCGCGCACGTTCGCGCGGAAGCACACGGTCGCCGATCTGGTGGCGGCCCATGGCGAGCGAACGCACGACGAGCTCGAAGCCGAACGTCCCGAGACGGTCACAGCCGGGCGCATTCTGGCCATTCGATCCTTCGGGAAGGCGAGCTTTCTGGCCATCTCCGACGGCCGCGCGAAAATCCAGATCTACATCCGCCAGGACGCGCTGCCGCCGCTCGACTTCCAGATCTTCAAGCTGCTCGATTTCGGCGACTGGGTCGGCGTCGAGGGGCGGTTGTTCCGCACGAAGACCCATGAGCTGACCATCTGGGCCTCGCGCCTCTCCTTCCTCTCGAAGTGCCTGCTGCCGCTGCCCGAGAAGTGGCACGGTCTGACCGATGTCGAGATTCGGTACCGGCAGCGGTACCTCGATCTCATCGTGAATCCCGACTCGCGCCGGGTCTTCGAAACGCGCAGCCGCATCGTGGCCGCGATTCGCGAATTCATGACCGCTCGAGGCTACCTCGAGGTCGAGACGCCGATGATGCAGCCGATCGCGGGAGGCGCGCTGGCGCGGCCGTTCGAGACCCATCACAACGCGCTCGACATGGATCTCTTTCTCCGGATCGCGCCGGAGCTGTATCTGAAGCGACTGACGGTCGGAGGCCTGGAGAAGGTCTTCGAAATCAATCGCAACTTCAGGAACGAGGGGATTTCGACGCAGCACAACCCCGAGTTCACGATGATGGAATTCTACGAGGCGTACGCCGACTACCAGGCGCTGATGACGATGACCGAGGAGCTCGTGTCGAGCACCGCGCGGCAGGCGATCGGCACCGATCTCATGACGTTCGGCGACCATCAGATTTCGCTGGCGCCGCCATTCGCGCGGGTGTCGCTGCGCGAGGCCGCGCGCGAGGCCGCGTCCCGCCGGCTCGGCCGGGAGATCGCGGAGGCCGAGCTGCGCGATCGCGAGCAGGCAGCCGGCCTGGCGCGACAGCTCGGCATCGAGGTGCAGCCCGGCTCAGGCGCGGGCCGGATCACGACCGCGATGTTCGAGGCGCTGTGCGAAGACCGGTTGATTCAGCCGACCTTCGTCTACGATTTCCCGACGGAAGTCTCGCCGCTCTCCAAGCAGAAGCCAGACGATCCCGAAACGGTCGAACGTTTCGAGCTGTATATCGGCGGGTTCGAGGTCGCCAATGCCTTCAGCGAGCTGAACGATCCGGACGAACAGCGCCGCCGATTCGAGATGCAGCTGAAGCAGCGGGCGGGCGGCGATCTGGAAGCGCACGAGATGGACGAGGACTACATCCGCGCGCTCGAGTACGGTCTGCCGCCTACCGCCGGCGAAGGAGTGGGGATCGACCGGCTCGTCATGCTGCTGACCAATAGTCCGTCGATTCGGGATGTCATACTGTTTCCGCTGATGCGCAAGAGGGAGTAGTTCAGTCAGTCGACAGTTCACAGGCTGTCAACTGTCAGCTGTCAGCTGATAGCTTCGATGATGAACATCCCCTTCGAACTGCACGTCGCGCTCCGGTATCTGCTCGCCAAGCGGAAGCAGGCGTTCATCTCGGTCATCTCGTTCATCTCGACGCTGGGCGTCACGGTGGGCGTCATGGCCGTGATCATCGCGCTCGCCCTGATGACGGGACTCCAGCAGGAACTGCGCGATCGCATCGTCGGCGCCAACCCGCACATCTACGTGTGGAAGCAGGGCGGGATCGCCGACTATCAAACCGAGGCCGACCGGCTGGGCCGGATCCCGCACGTCATCGGCGCGGCGCCAGAGATTCTCGGTCAGGGACTGATTTCGGCCGGCCAGGATTCGCTGCCGATTCAGATCAAGGGCATCGACCCGGCGCTCGAGCCGCGGGTCACCGACATCGTGGGCGCCCTGGAGAGCGGTAGTCTGGACGCCCTGGCCGCGCCAGCCGATGAGCAGCGGGACGGCATTCTGATAGGAAAGGATCTGGCGGCCAAGCTCGGCGTCAAGATGGGCGACTCCGTGCTGGTGCTGACGCCCCAAGGGACGCTCTCGCCGATGGGCATGATTCCCCGGACGCGCCAGCTGCGCGTCGCCGGCGTGTTCGCCCTGGGCTTGTACGAGATCGACTCGCAATGGGGCCTGGTGTCGCTGGATGTCGCCAGGCGGCTGCTCGGCAAGCCTGGCGTCGAACTCATCCAGCTCAAGGTGGACGACATCTACGACGCGCCGCAGATTGCCGAGTCGATTCCCGCGACGCTCGGCAGCGAGTACATCACCCAGGACTGGGCCGACATGAACCGGTCGCTGTTCGAGGCGCTCACGCTGGAGAAAGTCGCCATCGCCATGGCCATCGGCTTGATCGTGATGGTGGCCGCACTGAATATCGTCGCGTCGCTCGTCCTGCTCGTGATGGAGAAGCATCGCGACATCGCGATTCTCAAGACCATGGGGGCGAGCGCGCGGAGCATGACGATCATCTTCATGCTGCAGGGACTGATCATCGGGCTGGTGGGGACTCTCGTCGGCGCGGTGAGCGGCTACCTGATTGCCCGTCTGGCCGATCGATATGAGCTCATCAAGGTGCCGATCGACGTCTATCAGGTCTCGCACATGCCGTTCACGGTGCTCCCGCTCGACGTCGCGCTCGTCGTCGGCGTGGCGGTGCTCATCTGCTTTGTCGCCACCATCTATCCGTCGCGCCAGGCGGCACGTCTCGATCCGGTGCAGGCGCTGAGATACGAATGAATCTCACACCACGAAGCCACGAAGAGCACGAAGACGAAGCCCACGATGGGTCTTCATGAATGCTTCGTGCTTCGACGCTTCGTGGTTCCCGGTAGGCCGTGGCTTTTCTCGAGGCGCGCGGGATTCGCAAGAGCTACACCGCCGGCACGACGGTGCTGACCGTGCTTCGCGACCTCGACCTCACGGTCGAGGCCGGCGAGATGGTCGCGGTTGTCGGCGCCTCGGGCGTCGGCAAGAGCACGCTGCTGCACGTCCTCGGCGGGCTGGATCGGGCCGACGAGGGCCGCATCGCCATCGCCGGCAGCGAGCTGACGGCGCTCGCCGACAGCGAGATCGTCGCCTTTCGCAACCGCCGGGTCGGCTTCGTCTTTCAGTTCCACCACCTGCTGCCGGAGTTCAGCGCGCTCGAGAACACCGAGATGCCGATGCGTATCGCGCGCGCCCCGCTCGCCGAGGCGCGGTCGCGTGCCACAGCGCTGCTCGGTCGCGTGGGCCTCAGCGAGCGCCTGACCCATCGTCCCGGCATGCTGTCCGGCGGGGAGCAGCAGCGGGTGGCCGTCGCGCGGGCGCTCATCATGGAACCGGCGGTCCTGCTCGCCGATGAACCGACCGGTGATCTCGACGAGCAGACCGCCGACTCGCTGCATGCCCTGCTGCGAGAGATGCACGCCGCCCACGGTCTCACGTCGATCATCGCCACGCACAATCCCGCGGCTGGCTGCCGCGTGCGACCGGATCCTGCGTCTCGAATGCGGACGACTCATTCCCGCCTGGATCGATCGTTCGCTCCGTTCTCCGTTCTCCGTTCTTCGTTCCGAAATCCTCGTTCGACCGTTCTCCGTTCAGCGTTCCGAGCGACGCGCGCAGGACGGCGCACGACGAACAACCCGCGTTGTGAACGCCGAACGTAGAACGTAGCACGACGAACGACCTGTGCCGACCCGCTATAATCCGAGCGATGGGCCGTCATCGCGCGTGTGATACTGCATCTCCGTTCGCGATGGCGCTTGCCGCGGCCTGGCTGCCGGCGCGCGTCGCCTGCCGATCGCTGACGCGCCGCCGGACGTGCTCATCTCGCGGCAGCTCGCTGACGCGCTGCACCTCACGGCCGGCGCCCCCCTTCGTCTGTCGCCCGATTCCTCCGGCGCGAATGCGCGCGACTTTCGGGTCGCGGGCGTCTACGAGCCGGTCGCCGATCCGATGCGGATCAACGCGCCGAAGCACGAAGTGCGTCTGCACCTGCCCGATTTGATCGGCATGACCGCGGATGGCGCCGATCCTCTTTCCGGCGAGGCCGTCGACGCCATCAATGTCTCGCTCGCGAACCCGGATGAGGCGCAGGCGTTTGCCGGGGACGTCGTTGCGCGGATCCCGGGCATCGCCGCCCGTCCGGCTCGGGGCGCCTCGGGAGAAGCCCGGACGTTCGTCGTGCTGGAGCGTTTCCACCTCGCGATCGCCATCGTCACGATCGCGGCGAGCACCGTGTTCCTGCTGGCGCTCTCGGTGATGCTCGTGGACGAGCGGCGCGAGACAGTCGGCTTTCTCAGGCTCATCGGCCTCACGACCAGGCGCATCCTGGTGCAGGTGCTGGTGGAGGGCCTGCTCATCGCGGCGGCCGGATCGCTGTTTGGTCTCGGGCTGGCCGTGGCGTCGCAGGGCCTCATCAACCGCTATTTCCAGTGGCACTACGACACCGCGCTCGTGTTCGTCCGGATCACGCCGGAGGTCGCCCTCCGGTGCGCGGGATTGGCCGTGCCGCTCGGCGCGCTGGCCAGCGTCGCGGCGTCCTGGGTGCTGCTGCGCCGGGACTTGCTGTCCCTGGCCCGCCGATGAACGCGCTCGCGTTCGCGTGGCGCAGCCTGATTCGTCAGCCGGCACGAGCCGTTCTCGGAATTGTCGGTGTGGCCGCAGTGTGCGCGTTGCTCTTCGACATGCTGCTGTTGTCGCGGGGGCTCGTCCTCTCGATGCAGGACCTTCTCGAGCAGGTCGGCTTCGCGATCCGCGTGACGGCCACGCAGGCGCTGCCCGGCAGCGGGCCGCGCATCCGGGGCGCCGCGCAGGTCGCCGCGGCAATCGCCGCGCTACCCGGCGTGGCCGAAGCGGTGCCGCTGGTGTTCGGCGACGCAGAAGTCACGTCGCCGGCCCGGACTCGACCGCTCTCGATCTCCTTTTTCGCGGCCAACGCATCGACCCGCCGTCCGTGGACGCTTGTCGAAGGGCGCGACCTGGCTGAAGACGCGGCGCTCACCGGGCAGATACTCCTCAATCGTCGTCTGGCAGACATCCTGAGGCGACGACCAGGGGACACGGTGACCCTGCGCGCCTCGTGCAGCACCGGTCCCTCGGCCGTGCCGCCCGTTGTGCTGGAGGTCGCCGGTATCGTGACGTTCCCCTTCGACGACCCGACGCAGATGACGGCTGCATCGACGCTGCGCGACGCGGCGCGGGCATGCGGCGGCGGCGACGCGGACGAAGCGGACCTGATGCTCGTCGCCCTCTCCCCGCGCGGCGATCCGGACGAGGTTCGCGGGGCGATACGCCGGCTGCGCCCGGACCTTTACGCCCTCACCAACGACGAAGTCGTGGCGCGTCTGCAACAGGCCGAGTTCTCGTACTTCCGGCAGATTTCCACGGTGCTGACCGCCGTGACGCTGTCGTTCGGCGTCCTTCTGATTACCGTGCTGCTGACCGTTTCGGTCAACCAGCGGCTCGGCGAGATTGCGGCCCTTCGCGCGCTGGGCTTCTCTCAACGCCGTGTCGTCGCCGACGTGCTGTGTGAGGCCGCGCTGATCATCGGCATCGGCGGCGCGCTTGGCCCTGCCGATCGGGATGGCGCTCGCTCGGGGGCTCGACCGGATCCTGAAAGCGATGCCCGGGGTTCCTGCGGATCTGCACTTCTTCGTGTTCCAGCCGCGTGCCGTCGCCGTGCACGTCGCCCTGCTCGTGGCCACCACGATTCTCGCCGCGGTCTATCCGATGTGGATTGTCGCGCGGCTTCCGATCGCCGCGACGCTGCGCAGGGAGGTGGTGTCGTGACGGCGGCTCCCGCATTCGCGGCCGTGGTCGAGGCGCGCGACGTGTCGCGCGTCTTCCCCATGCCCGCGGGGCCGGTGGTCGCTGTCCGGCATTTCTCCCTGCAGATTGGTGCCGGCGACCACGTCGCGATCTGCGGGCCGTCCGGCTGTGGAAAATCGACCCTCCTGCACCTGCTGGGTTGCGTCGACGCGCCGAGCGGCGGCACGCTGCTGTTCGACGGCCAGCGATGTGGCAACACTCGGCCGACCGGCAGCGAAGCCAGATCCGGCTGACCCGCATCGGGTTCATCTTCCAGCGCTTCTTCCTGCTGCCGATGCTGACGGCGGCGGAGAACGTCGAGCTGCCCCAGGCCGAGGCCGGCGTCGCGCGCGCAGCCCGTCAGCGCCGGACGGCGGAACTGCTCGAGTACGTGGGGCTCTCGGCACGCGCCGATCACCGGCCCTCGCAGCTGTCGGGAGGCGAGATGCAGCGGGTGGCCATCGCGCGGGCGCTTGCGAACCGGCCGCGGCTGCTGCTGGCGGACGAGCCGACGGGGGAGCTCGACCAGGCGACCGGCGCGCAGATTGCCGCGCTGCTCGATCGCGTGAACGCCGACGGCACCGCGCATCGTGATCGTCACGCATGACGATTCGCTGGCGCGGCGCGCCCGGCGGACTCTGACGATGCGCGACGGGATGATCGTCGATGGGGAGCGCCGGCCGTGATCGTCAAGATGGCGATCCGGCTGCTGTTCGCCCATCCGGTCCGCAGCGCCGTGCTCGCGGCCGGTTTCGGGACCGGCGTCGCCGTGATGGCGATCCTGCTCGGAGTGGGCCAGGTCGTGCTCCAGCAGGCGCGATCCCCGGCGCTGGTCGGCGGCGGCGAGGTCGTGATTGGCGGCGCCGGCGCGCGGCGTCGCCGCCGCTCGCGTGCTCCTCTCGGGCGCGCTGCGGACGCCGCCGCTTGGGCCGCGCGTGCGCACGGCGTCGCCCTCGAGCCGCGCCACGCTGTACGTCGTGCGCCCCGACGGCACGTTGCCGGTGCGCGCGCGCGCCGGCATTCCGAGCCTGGAACGCGCTCTCGGCGACCCGGAAGTGTCCGGTGTGGCCTCCTGGGTCGATGCGCCGTCCGACGCCGCGTGGACCTCGCCCGATCCGGCTGCGGTGCTTCGCGCGATCGATCGGTTCCGGCCGGTGCCAGACGTTCCTGCACGCGCCGCGTCGTGGGCCGAGTGGCTGTACTTCAACGGCCGATCGGCTTCCGCGCGGTTCTATCTGACATTCCTCGTCGGTCCAGCGCAGGCCGATGGCCGCCGCACCGCCGGCGTGCGGCTTCAGCTGGATCGCGGTCGCGGGGTCGAGTCGTTCAGCGCGACCGCCGCACTCGACCGGGACGCGATTGACGCGGCACCGGAGCTCGACGATTGGTGCCAGCCGGATCACGCTGGATGGTCTGCGCTACAACCTCGCCCTCGACCTCAGCGACCGGAACGGCCGCAGGGTGACGGGCGCATCTCTCCATCGCTGGCGCAGCCGACCAGTTGATGCCGCCCATTCAGATTCACGGCGCGGGCGGATGGCAGTCCGGGTACGTCGTGCCCGTCATGTTCGGCGTGCTGGGCGGCACGCTCCTCGTCGACGGTGAACGTGTCAGCTTCGACGACGGCGTCGGCTATCACGATCACAACTGGGGGTTCTGGGAAGGCGTGTCCTGGCAGTGGGGTCAGGTGCAGCACGAGGACATCTCGATCGTCTACGGCCGCGTGTTTCCGCCGCGCGACGCCGCGGACCCGGCGCGGATCCCGGGTTTTCTCGCCGCCCTTGGGCCCGGCGGCCCGATCGGCTATGCCACCAACGTCACCATCGAGGAGGCGAATGCGTCGGATGCGTCGCGGCCGCAGCGCATCACCGTGCGTGCGCAGAGCCCGTCCATCGATCTCACGTTGGCGTTTTCGGTTGAGGACCTCGTTGTGAATCGCATGCAGGCGGGACCGCTCGCCAGCGCGATGGATTTTCTGCAGCTGCGCGGCCGATACACCGTCGCGGGGACCGCAGGGCACCGGCGCGTGGCGTTTCAGGCGCCCGGCTCGGCCGAAACGTTTCGCGGCCGTTAGGATCTCCACGCGCGGCTTCCGGGGACGGGATGACCCCAGCCCGAGGGGGAACCATCAGGAGTGTTTGAGCGTCTTAACGGTGGGTCGGGAACCCTAATGCTGGCAGCTACTTATCAGCAGATTGAGGTTTGGCCAGACCCAACGATGCCGTATACTGTGGTCATCGCCGCGATGACCACAACCCCGTCTGCTTTCACCTAGGTAAGCTGGATGTTCGAACGTTACACCGAACGGGCCCGTCGAGTCCTTTTCTTCGCTCGATACGAAGCCAGCCAACTCGGCAGCATTTCCATCGAGACGGAGCACCTTCTCCTCGGCCTGATCCGGGAAGGCAAGGGGCTCACCAGCCGAATCTTTGCGCGCTCGCATCTGTCGCTCGAGAATATCCGGAAGGAAATCGAAGGCCGTACGGTCTTCCGCGAGAAGGTCTCGACCTCGGTCGAGATCCCGTTCAGCGCCGAAACCAAGCGGGTTCTGCAGTTTGCGGCGGAGGAAGCGGATCGGCTGCTGCACAACTACATCGGCACCGAGCACCTGCTGCTCGGCATCCTGCGCGAGGAGCGCTCCGTGGCGGCTTCGATCCTCATGGAAAAGGGGATGCGCCTGAACGCCGTCCGCGAGGACATCGTGCAGCTCCTCAACGAGAAGACGACGCTGACGCGGGTGAAGGAGACGCCGCTGCTCGCGGAGTTCAGCCGCGACCTCACCGAGTCGGCCATGAAGAACCAGCTCGACCCGCTGGTGGGCCGCGAGCACGAGCTGGAACGCGTGCAGCAGGTGCTCTGCCGGCGCACCAAGAACAACGCCGTGCTCATCGGCGAGCCGGGCGTCGGCAAGACGGCGATCGTCGAGGGGCTGGCCCAGAAGATCGTGTACGGCGACGTGCCGCATTTTCTGGCGGACAAGCGCATTCTCGCCCTGGACATCTCGCTGATTGTGGCCGGCACGAAGTACCGCGGTCAGTTCGAGGAACGCCTCAAGGCGATCATGAAAGAGCTGACCGACAACCCGAACATCATCGTCTTCATCGACGAGCTGCACACGCTGGTGGGGGCGGGATCGGCCGAGGGCTCGCTCGACGCGGCGAACATCCTGAAGCCGGCGCTCTCGCGCGGCGAGATCCGCTGCATCGGCGCGACGACGCCCTCGGAGTACCGGAAGTACATCGAGAAGGATCGCTCGCTCGAGCGCCGGTTCCAGGCGATCAAGGTCGATCCGCCCGGTGAACGCGAAACGATCGAGATTCTCCTGGGCGTCAAGGATCGCTACGAAGGCTTCCATCACGTCGAGTACACGCGTGAGGCGATCGAAGCGGCCGTGTATCAGTCGAACCGGTACATCACGGATCGGTTCCTGCCGGACAAGGCCATCGACCTGGTGGACGAAGCCGGCGCCCGCGCCAAGCTGCGCGAGGCGGGCTACAGCGAGGAGTTCGGGGAGATCAACAAGAGCATCCGTGTCGCGGTCGAGCAGATGGAGAGCGCGGTCTCGCAGAAGGATTTCGAGAAGGCGCAGTTCTATCGCGAGCAGGAAGTGACGGCGCGCGAGAACCTTCAGTTCGTCCGCGAGAAGTTCGACGTCAAGTCGAGCGCGCGGAAGGTCGTCGTCGGCAAGCAGGAAATCGACGAGGTCGTGTCGAAGTGGACCGGCGTGCCGATGGCCTCGATCAACCAGGACGAGGGCGACAAGCTGCTCCGGATGGAGCTGGAGTTGCACCGCCGGGTGATCAGCCAGGAGAAGGCGATTTCCGCAATCTCCCGCGCCATCCGCCGGTCGCGCGCGGGGCTCAAGAACCCCAATCGCCCGGTCGGCAGCTTCGTGTTCCTTGGTCCCACCGGCGTCGGCAAGACGGAGCTCGCCCGCGCCCTCGCCAATTTCCTGTTCGGCAGCGACCATGCGCTGATCCGCTTCGACATGTCGGAGTACATGGAGAAGCACTCGGTCTCGAAGTTGATCGGCTCGCCCCCCGGCTACGTCGGCCACGAAGAGGGCGGACAGCTCACCGAAAAGGTGAAACGCAATCCGTATTCGGTCGTGCTGCTCGACGAGATCGAGAAGGCGCACCCCGATATCTTCAACATCCTGCTGCAGGTCTTCGAGGACGGGCACCTCACCGATGGTCTTGGAAACCGGGTGAACTTCAAGAACTCGATCATCATCATGACCTCCAACATCGGGGCTCGCTTCATCCAGAAGAAGAGCTCGATGGGCTTTCAGTCGACCGACACCGGCGAGATCGCCAAGAACGTGTCGGACATGGTGCTCGGCGAGGTGAAGCGCACGTTCAACCCGGAGTTCATCAACCGGATCGACGAGATCATCGTGTTCGAGGCCCTGAACGACGACGATCTCCGGAAGATCATGGCGTTGCTGGTCACGCAGCTCAACGAGAACCTCACGGACCGGAAGCTCAAGATCGCGCTCAGCCCGGACGTGATCGACTGGATCATCGAGGTCACCTGCAAAGACCGCTCGTACGGCGCCCGTCCGCTTCGGCGCGCGATTCAGCGGTATGTCGAGGACCCGCTGTCCGAGGAGCTCATCCGCGGGCATCTGCACGGCGGCGAGATCGAGGTGTATATGGACGCTGGAGCGCTCGCCTACCGTCCGGCCGGCGAGCTGGAAGCCGGACGGAAGCTGGCCTAGGAGCGCGTCGGACATCGGGTATCGGCGCCTGACCAGCCGGCGACCGGTTCACCCGGGTCGCTGCGCCACCAACGTCACTGAATGTTCCCAAAGCCGCGGCCCTCTCCGGGACGTCTTAAGATCCGGTAAACTATGCTCTTGGTGCGCCTTATCTTGTCTCGCCGCCCTGATGCTGGCCGTCCGGCCTTCGGCCGCCCAGGTGTCGGCGCCGGGGACGGACCCGCCGCCGCCAGCCAGGAGATTCCGGGCCGGCTTTGGCGAGGCCGCGCCGAAGCCGCACAGAATCCGGCGGCCGCAGGCGGGCAGCCGCCCGCCGCGCCACCTGCGGCCGCCACGATTTGTGGCCAGTCGGTGGCGCCTCCGGCGAACCTGCCTCCGGCCGGGTCGGGGCCGGTGCTGTGGGTGATGGCGCCCTGTTTCGAGGCCCAGGGCAACGTCTCCCTCGTCGACATCCAGACGTACCTGTATTACATCCAGCTCAAGGACAAGCTGAGCAGCCCCTCGCGCGGCGTCTGGGTGCCCTACGACGAGAGCATCGAGCAGATCGTCCGCGACGACTTTCAGCGGCTCTGGGCGACCGGCTTCCTCGACGACATCAAGATCGAATACCACGACTACACGTTCGCGAACGGCGTCGTCGGCCGGCTCGTGACCTACAACCTCGAGGAACGGCAGCGGATCCGGACGATCGATTACGTCGGGTCCAAGCAGGTCGAGAGGACGAAGATTGAGGAGAGGCTCAAGGAGCTGCACACCGAGCTTCGCCTCGACTCCTTCATCGATCCTGCGGTCGTCAAGAAGATCGAAGGCATCGTCCGGGAGATGCTCAAGGAGAAGGGCTTTCAGTTCTCCACCGTCACGCACAACGATCACGGAGGTGGCCGGCGGGCCAAAGCTCGTGAACCTGGTCTTCAACCTGGACGAGGGGCCGAAGGTCAAGATCAAGACGATCACGTTCGACGGCAACGAAGTGGCCAGCGATGGAACGCTGCGGAAGCAGATGAAGACGAACAAGATCAAGAAGTTCCTGCCCTTCTTCACGAGCCACGGGACGTATCAGGAGGCCAAGTTCGAGGAGGACGCCGATCGGGTGATGCAGTATTACCTCGATCGCGGGTACATCAACGCGCAGGTGGGGACGCCGGAGCTCAAGTTCATCGAAGATTCGTCGAACAAGAAGACCCGGTGGGTCGACGTGCGGATTCCCGTACGGGAAGGGCGGCGTTACCGGATCGGGAACCTCGATTTCGACGGCAATACCATCGTCAAGACCGACGCGCTGAGGCCGCTGTTCAAACTGGCGCCCGGCGAATTCTACAGCCACAAGGAAATCACCAAGGGATTCCAGAAGGCGCAGGAAATGTACGGCGCGGTGGGCTACATGGAGTTCACCGGCTATCCGGAGCCGAAGCCGCGCGACGCGCCGAATCCTGCCGCGCCGGAGGCGCCGGCCGCGCTCGCCGCGGAGCCGAGAGTCCGCCGGGCCGCCGATCGTCGACCTCACGCTCCGGATTCAGGAAGGCAAGCAGTACTTCGTCAACCGGATCGTGTTCGTCGGCAACACCACGACGCGCGACAGCGTGATCCGGCGGGAAATGCGCCTCTACGAGAACGGCGTCTTCAACAGCGAGGCGCTGAAGTACAGCATCCGGCGGCTCAATCAGCTCGGCTACTTCAAGGCGCTCGAAGGCCCGCCGAAGGACGTGACGGTCGACAAGACGAACTGGCCAGGACACGAGAGTGGACGTGCGGCTGCAGCTCCAGGAGCAGAACCGCAACCAGCTGACGTTCGGCGCCGGCGTGTCGCAGTACGAGGGCTTCTTCGGCCAGCTGTCGTTCCAGACATCCAACTTCCTCGGCCGCGGTGAGAGCCTCACGGTCGCGGTCCAGGCGGGATCGCGCGCGCAGAACTACACGCTCTCCTTCACCGAGCCGTTTCTCTTCGACCGCAACATCACCGGTGGCGTGAACCTGTTCAAGAACGAGGTCCGGTATATCGGCCAGTTCACGCAGGAGTCGGTCGGTGGCGTGCTGACCTTCGGCTTTCCCGTCGGCAACGGATTCACGCGGATGTTCGCGAACTACAGCTACGAACAGACGCAGGTCAGCGAAATCAACGCGGCCTTCTGCGATCCGATCCTGCTGGCGCGAAACCCGTTCCTCCGCGACTCGCTCCTGCTGAGCGGCGCGGACTGCGGGTTCGGCACGGGAACCTCGACCGAGATCAATCCGTTGACGGGCGAACCAGTCACGGTGGCGATCGCCGGTGGCGCTCCGGAGCGGAGAATCAGCAAGGTCGTGCCCAGCCTCGTGTACAACACCGTGGACCAGCCGATTTTCCCGACGACGGGCAAGCGCATCACGGCGTCGTTTGACGTGGCCGGTCTTGGCGGCAACACCAACTTCCTGAAGCCGATGTTCGAAGCCATCTGGTTCCTGAGGCAGAACGCGCGGATGAGTCTTGGCATGCGTGGACAGATCGATTACATCCGCGCCTACGGCAACACGACCTATCTGCCGATCTTCCAGAAGCTCTTCCTTGGCGGCGAGTACAGCGTGCGAGGGTTCGACATTCGCTCAATCGGCCCGCGGGATCCGTTTACAGGCATCGTCCTCGGCGGAAACAAGACCCTGCTGTTCAACGTGGAGCAGATCATCACGATCGCGGGACCGGTGCGGCTGATTCTGTTCTACGATGCGGGCCAGGTGCGAGATACCGGTCAGCCCTTCGCGTGGACAGAAGACCAGATCGAGCGGGTGCCAGCGGCGCCGCCGCTCCTGTTCGATCCGTTTGCGAACGCCGGCTTGACGGATCCGTCAAAGCCGCCCGGCGTTCAGACAGTGGTGGTCGGCCAGCACGAGCGCGTTCAAGACGTCAACCGGGGCCGAAATTCGGTTCTTCATGCCGGTGCTGAACGTGCCGTTCCGGCTGATCTTTGCCTACAACCCGCAGCGTTACGGCGTGCTGAACAACCAGCTTCAGCCGCAGAAGGCGTTCCAGTTCCGCTTCGCGGTCGGCACGACCTTCTAGAATCGGGTAATTGGATAATCTGGTCGTTGGGTAATTGAAGAGTGAGATGCGCCACTCCCGTTGCCCAATTACCCATTCCCGATTACCCGATTACCCAATTACCCGATTACCCGATTCCTGCGTCAGGGATGAACGACCTGCACATCGTACGACGTCGCCGCCGCGAGCTTGCCCACGTCGTAGACTCTGACGCAGAAGTTGCCGGCTGCCGACGCGGCGCCCACGATGGAATTGCCCACCACGGTGCTGTCTCGCGCGATCACGGTCTGACAGCTCTCGCCGTTCCAGGTGCCAAGGCTGAGTCCGACCGTCACGGTGTTGTCGGGGCTGAG
Organism: uncultured Acidobacteriota bacterium; assembly: GCA_963745495.1. GTDB lineage: Bacteria > Acidobacteriota > Vicinamibacteria > Vicinamibacterales > CAVVIG01 > CAVUXJ01. The sequence goes on along the minus strand of CAVUXJ010000003.1, from coordinate 82,742 downwards.
GGCGCTGAGCGTCACGGTCACCGATCCCGATCTGAGCGGTCGCGAACGTGTGGGTGGCCGCCGCCATTTGGATTGATCGTCCCGGAAAAGGTGTCGGTCGTGGTGCGTCGCTGGCGTCGGATCGGTGGGGATCGTCGTCGTCAGGTCGTCGCCGCAGGCCGCGCTCGCGAGAGCAAACAGGGCAGGAACAATCAGGTAATGAGCAATCAGATCGCCGCATGTCTCTCCTTGTGTACCGGCCAGCGCGCTGGACGCGATCTTACTTGACTGCGAGATCTGGTGTAAAATCGTGCGCTTTCAGTTGGAGAGGAAGGGATTGTCGTGATGAGAGGTTTTGCCATTGCTGCCGTCGGGGGCTCTCGCGATCGGCGCCGTGCCGCTGTTCGCTCAACCGGCCACTCAGGCCAAGCCCGCGGCACCGGCCACTCAGGCCAAACCGGCGCAGCCTGCCGCTCCGCCCAAGCCGGCGCCGCCGGCGCCCGCGCAACCGGCGACGCCGCCTCCGCCGCCCGCGCCGTTCCCGCAGGGCGCGAAGGTCGCGTACGTGAACCTGCAGGCGGTTGCTCAATTGTCCGTCGAAGGCAAGGCGGCCAACGCCAAGGTGCAGGCGCTGACGCAGAAGAAGCAGGCCGAGATCGCCGACAAGACCAAAGCGCTGCAAGCGAGCCAGCAGAAGCTGCAGACCGGCGGCAGCGTCATGAACGACCAGGCGCGCGGGACGCTCGAAAAGGACATCGATCGTCAGACGCGCGAGCTCGAGCGCCTGCAGCAGGACGCGCAGGCGGACCTCAACGAGCTCCAGCAGGAGCTGCAGGCCGAATTCCAGAAGAAGATGTTTCCCGTGCTGCAGCAGCTCTCGGTCGAGAAGGGGCTGCACCTCCTGCTCAACGTCCCGAGCGAGACGGTGATCTGGGGCGCCGATGGACTCGACCTGACGCTCGAGGCGGTGAAGAAGCTGGACGCAGGCGCCAAGCCGTAGGCTCCGAATTGCCAAGTGCTGAATGCCAGATGCTAAATGACCGCTAACCGTCAACATTTAGCATTTGCCACTCAGCATTTAGCATTTCCCGTCTGTGATTAACATCCCCGTTCTCCTCGACCGGCTGTGCTACCGGTATCCGTCGATGCTCGTCGACGCGATCACCGAGCATGAACCGGGGCGGCGTCTCGTCGCTGTCAAGAACGTCACCGTCAACGAGGAGTTCTTTCAAGGACACTTTCCGGGGGCGCCGCTCATGCCCGGCGTGCTCATGCTCGAGTCGCTGTCGCAGGTGGCGGCGATGCTGCTGCTGCGACCGCGGGGACGGCGCGCCCAACGCGCGCGTCTACCTGCGCGGCGTCAACGACGCGAAATTCCGGCGGCAGGTCGTCCCCGGCGACCGGCTGCGGCTGGAAATCGTGCTCGGACGGCGGCGGGCGTCGCTCGCGCGCGCACGGGCGATTGCGTATCTCGGCGATCAGGTCGTCGCGGAGTGCGACCTCCTGCTGGGGCTGATCCCCGACACCACCGAGATCGCCTCCACCGCCATCGTCCACCCATCGGCCGAGATTGGCCCGGGAACGACGATCGGTCCGCACGCCACCATCGGACCGCACGTGCGGCTCGGTGCGGACTGCCGGATCGGCGCGTCGGCGGTCATCGACGGCTGGACCGAGATCGGCGAGGGGACCGAGATCTTTCCGTTCGCGTCGATCGGCCTCATCCCGCAGGACTTGAAGTTTCGCGGCGAGGACACCCGCCTGGTGATCGGCAAGCGCAATATCTTCCGTGAGTTCGTCACCGATGCACCGCGGGACGCGCGGCGGCGGCGGCCTCACCGAGATCGGCGATCGCAACGTGTTCATGGCGTACGTGCATATCGCGCACGACTGCCACGTCGGCAACGACACGATCTTCGGGAACATGGCGACCCTTGGCGGTCACGTGACTGTCGAGGACTTTGCCAACGTGAGCGCCGGCTCCGGCGTCCACCAGTTCTGCCGCGTCGGGCGCCATGCCTTCATCGGCGGTTACTCCGTCGTGACGAAGGACGCCCTGCCGTACGCGCGCACCGTGGGCAGCCGCCCGGCCCGTATCTACGGCCTCAACATCATCGGGCTGATGCGCCGCGGCTTCTCGCCGGAGGTCCTGGCCAAGCTGAAAGGGACGTTCCGCTACCTGCTGCAGTCGAAGCTCAACACCACGAGCGCGCTGCAGCACATCCAGCAGGATCGCTCGCTGGCCTGCGCCGAAGTGCAGTATCTGCTCGACTTCATCCGCTCCTCGCAGCGCGGCGTCATTCTGCGGCGAGCCACCCGGCGGACCGAGGAAGTGCTTGCCGAGGAATAGTCACGACGTGATTCAGCACGAAGACACGAAGATCGCGACGATCACGAGTGCGCGACTCGTCCGGGACGATATCTTCGTGTCTTTCGTGCTTTCGTGGTTCACAGCCATGCGTCTCGGTCTGATTGCCGGCAATGGAAGGTTCCCGTTCCTGGTGCTCGACGCCGCCCGCGGCGCCGGCTACGACGTCACCGTCATCGCCATCAAGGAAGAGGCCTTTGCGGATCTGGAGACCGCGGCCGCGCGGCCGCCGCGGGCCGTGGTGCACTGGGTCTCGCTCGGCCAGCTCGGACGCTGCATCAGCCTCCTGAAGGAAGCCGGCATCACCGAGGCCGTGATGGCGGGGCAGGTGAAGCACACCAAGCTCTTCGCCGATATCGTGCCCGACATGACCCTCATGGGCGTCCTGATGCGCCTCAAGGGCCGTCATACCGACGCGCTGATTTCAGGCGTGGCCGATGTGCTTCGCGAACACGGCATCAACCTGCTGGATTCGACCGCCTTTCTGGCGCCGCTGCTCGCCCGCGAAGGCGTGCTGACGACGCGCGCGCCCAATGACGAGGAGGCCGCCGATCTGGAATGCGGCTACGCCGTGGCCGATGCCATCGCCGGCCTGGACATCGGACAGACGATTGCCGTCAAGTCGGCGGCCATCGTCGCCGTCGAGGCGCATGGAGGGCACCGACGCGGTGATTGCGCGCGCCGCTCAGCTCGCCGGCAAGGGCGTGCGAATCGTCAAGGTGGCCAAGCCGAACCAGGACATGCGGTTCGACGTGCCGGTGGTCGGGGTCTCGACGATTGAGGCGATGCAGGCGGCCGGCGCCACGCTGCTGTCGGTCGACGCCGGCAGGACGCTCATGATCGACGGCGAGGCCATCGTGCGAGCCGCCGACGAAGCCGGCATCGCCATCGTCGGCCGGCCTGCACGCAGCTGACACGGCTGTAGGTCCACGAAGCAACGAAACACGAAGATCGTACAGATCGGTTTCGTGACTTCGTGATTTCGTGGCTTGACGTCGTGTTCGTGAGCTCTGATGCGCTGGCGTCGTCGGGGTCGGGTATCTCGGCCGCCATCACGCCCGGATCCTGTCGTCGCTGCCAGGCATCGATCTGGTGGCGGTCGTCGACATCAATACCGCCCGCGCCGCCGAGGTCGCCGTCGCAAACCGGACCCGGCCGCTCGGCGACTTCCGGGAGCTCCTCGGCCGGGTCGACGCGGTGACGATCGCCGTTCCCACGGAGCTGCACCGGGACATCGCGATCGCGTTCCTGTCGGCGGGCGTGCCGGTCCTCGTCGAGAAGCCCATGGCGCGGTCGGTGGAAGAAGCCGACGAGATGATCGACGCGGCCGCCCGCGCCGGAGTGCCGCTCGCGGTCGGACACACGGAGCGCTTCAACCCGGCCATCGCCGCCGCGCGGCCGCTCATCGACGATCCGCGGTTCATCGAGGTCCACCGCCTCGGCACCTTTCCCGACCGCAGCCTCGACATCGACGTCGTCTTCGACCTGATGATCCACGACCTCGACGTCGTGCTGTCGCTCGTGAAGTCGGAGGTCGCATCGGTCGAGGCCGTCGGAGTGCCGGTGCTGACCGATCGCGTGGACATCGCGAACGCCCGTCTTCGATTCGTCAACGGCTGCATCGCGAACATCACGGCCAGCCGCATCAGCCGCGACCGCGTGCGGAAGATCCGATTCTTCCAGCCGGCGGCATACGTGTCGATCGACTACGCCGATCAGAAGGTCGCGGTGTGGCGGCTGGTCAAGGGCGAGGGGCCGAAGCCGGCCATTGAGGGTGGCCTGGTGGAGGTCGCCAGCGAAGAGCCGCTCAAACGGGAGCTCACGGATTTCGTCGAGGCCGTTGCGGCGCGCCGCCCGCCGCTGGTCACCGGCGAGCAGGGCCGCCGCGCGCTCGCGCTCGCGCAGCAGATTACCGATAAGATGGCTCATGCGGCTCACGGAGCTACTAGGCATCAGCAGGACCTCAACGCCAGGAGCCTGCGAGTCATCAGCCTGGAGCCGTTCTTCCATGTACTCCGACCTCGAACGACTTTCTCGCCGACCTGGACAAGCGCCGGCTTCTGGCCCGCGTCGGCGAGCCGGTGAGCCCGGATCTCGAGATCGCCGCCGTCACCGATCGCGCGTGCAAGGCGCCGGGCGGAGGACCCGCGCTGCTGTTCGAGCGGCCGGCGGGGTTCGACATCCCGGTGGCGACCAACGTGTTCGGATCGACCGAACGGATGTGTCTGGCGCTCGACGTGAAGTCGCTCGACGACCTGGCGGCGGAGATCAACGAGCTGATGACGCCCGCGATGCCGCAGGGGATCGTGGACGCGTTGAAGATGCTGCCGGCGATCGCGCGGCTGAAGGACCTGATGCCGAAGACCGTCAAGGACGCGGCCTGTCAGGAAGTCGTGCGTGAGAACGGCACGCTCGACGAGCTGCCGATCCTGAAATGCTGGCCCGAAGACGGCGGCCGGTTCATCACGCTGCCGCTCGTCTTCACGAAGGATCCCGAGACCGGCATGCGCAACATCGGCACCTACCGGATGCAGGTGTTCGACGGCCGCACGACCGGCATGCACTGGCAGCGGCACAAGGGGGGAGCGCAGCATCACCGTGTGGCCGAGCGCCTGGGCAAGCGGCTCGAGGTCGCCGTGGCGTTGAGCCCCGAGCCGGTGCTGACCTACTGCGCCACCGCGCCGATGCCCGAGGGCCTCGACGAATTGCTGCTCGGCGGCTTTCTGTCCCGCCGGCGCATCGAGCTGGTCAAGTGCGTAACGGTGGATCTCGAGGTGCCGGCGAGCGCGCATATCGTGCTCGAGGGCTACGTGGATCCGGGCGAGCGGCGTCGCGAAGGACCGTTCGGCGATCACACCGGGCTTCTACTCGCAACCTGACGACTATCCCGTGTTCCACCTCACCTGTATCACCTCCCGCAAGCGGCCGACGTATCTGTCGACCATCGTCGGTGTCCCGCCGATGGAGGACTACTACCTCGGGATGGCGAGCGAGCGGATCTTTCTGCCGATGATTCAGAAGACCGTGCCGGAAATCGTCGACATGCACTTTCCGGCGGAAGGCATCTTTCACAATCTCGTGATCATCTCGATCGACAAGCGGTATCCGGGCCACGCGCGCAAGATCATGAACGCCGTCTGGGGCCTCGGGCAGTTGATGTTCTCGAAGACAGTGGTCGTCGTGGACAAGGACGTGAACGTCCACGACGTGCGCGAAGTGGCCTGGATCGTCGGCACGCACATGGATCCGATGCGCGACGTGCAGATGACCAAGGGGCCCGGTGGACGATCTGGACGATGCCGCCGAATTGCCGGCATACGGCGGGAAGATGGGAATCGACGCGACCCGGAAATGGGCGTCCGAGGGCTACACGCGCACGTGGCCCGCGCGGATCAGAACAACCGAGGCGGCTGCCCGGCGGGCAGCGGACATCTGGGGGCGTCTGCCACGTCCATAATGTAAGGGAACGAGCGTCCTGCCGACGGGACGACTCTTGGCATGCGAGATCCTCATGGCCACTCTCACCGGCAAGAACAGCTTTCTTCAGCGGCTCATCGGCGCGCTGGCCCTCGACGTCGCGATCTACGAAGAGGTCGAGGGCGATCGCGGCGCGACGACGCAGGCGTTCGCGGTCGTCGTCCTCTCGAGCCTCGCCGCGGGCATCGGCGCGCGAGGCTTCGCCGAGAACACGCGTCGCCAACATCGCGTTCATCAGCATCATCTCGCTGCTCGCCTGGGCGGCCTGGGCCCTTGCTGACCTTCGAGATTGGCGGGCGCCTGATGCCAGAGCCGCAGACGCGCGTCGACGTGGGCGAGCTGCTGCGGACAATCGGCTTCGCGTCGACGCCCGGAATGCTGCGCGCGCTGCGGCGTCATGCCGCGCGCGACGATGCCCGTCTTCGTCATCACCTCCATCTGGATGCTGCTGGCGATGATCGTCGCCGTGCGCCAGGCGCTCGACTACCGCAGCACCCCGCGAGCCGTCGCCGTCTGCGTCCTGGGTTGGGTTCTCGCCCTGGCGTTCGCAGTCGGGCTCGGACTGGTGTTCGGGCCGTCGGTTTCATGAACAGTTGACGACAGTCTCAAGTCTGACGTTTCAAGTCTCAGCTGAGCGACTGAGACTTCGACGGACTGAGACTGTGATATGATCGGTGCTCGGAATGCCCGTCACCGAAGCCGAGCTCGCGTCGCTCGCCGCCAGCCACGACATCATCAGCCTCGGGATGCTCGCCGACGACGCGCGGCGCGCGCGTCACGGCGCGCGCACGACGTTCGTGCGCGTCGCGGACGTGTCGTCCGAGCCCGGGGCGCCGATCGCGTCTCCCGCCGGCGCCGGTGAGATTCGCATTGTGGGATCGCCAGCGAGCCGCGCGGCCGCCATCGAGCGGGTCAAGGAGGTCGTGGCGCAGGCGCACGGCGTTCCAGTGTCAGGCTTCTCGCTCGCCGATCTCGAGGAGCTGGCCGGTCGAGAGCGGGTGACGCTGCGGGCGCTGCTCGAAGCGCTGCGTGCCGCCGGCCTGGATCTCATCGCCGAAGCGCCCTTCGATCGACTGAAGGATGCGCATCGCTCGATCGAAGAGGTGAACATCGCCGGCCTGGCGCTGGCGCGCCTCACCATCCATCGCCTTCCCGCCGCCGACGCGCCGCCGCTCCTGAAACAGATCGGCGGCGCTCCAGTACGCCGTGGCGGTCATTCGCGCATTTGCGCCGCTGCCGCGCCACGTGAATCCCGCGGTCCCGACGACAGGGTACGAAGACGTCAAGCGCGTGGCGCTGGCGAGGCTCTTCCTGGACAACGTGCCGTCGATTCAGGTGGACTGGTCGCTCTACGGCCCGAAGCTCGCGCAGGTCGCGCTGACGGTCGGCGCCGACGATGTGGATGGCGTGTCGCCGGCCGACGACCTGTCGGAGGGACCCCGGCGTGCTCCGCTCGAGGAGATCCGGCGGAACATCCGGGCGGCGGGTCTCGAGCCCGTCGAGCGTAACGGGCGCTTCGAGTTGCTCGGTCGATGACGCGCGTCCGCCTTGGGGCCGTCGGGTACCTGAATGCCCGCCCTCTCGTGTTCGGTCTGGATCGCGCACCCCGGTTCGACCCTTCGCTTCGACGTGCCGTCGCAGTGCGCCGCGCTGCTGCACGACGGCGAGGTCGACGTCGGCCTGATTCCTTCGATTGAGTATCTCCGCGGGAGCTATGCCGATCGTTCCCGATATCGCCATTGCGTCTCGCGGGCCCGTGTCGTCCGTCATGCTCTACACCACCCGGCCGATGGCGGAGGTCCGATCGATCGCGCTCGACACGAGCTCCCGGACGTCGGTGGCGCTCGCGCGCGTCCTGTGCGCGCGGGCGTTCCATATTCAGCCGACGGTTCGAGCCGCACGGTCCTGATCTCGAATCGATGCTGGCGCACCACGATGCGGCGCTGATCATCGGCGACCAGGCGCTGTTTGCGGATACGAGTCAGCGGACAGTGCACGGCCGACAGTTGACGGCGCGTCACGAGCCGTCGACGTCGACCCTTCATCCGTCGACGACCGTCAGCCGTCGAGGGTCAACTGTCAACGGTCAACTGTCAACGTCCGCCGATCGAAACGATCGATCTCGGCGAGGTCTGGACGGCGATGACCGGCTTGCCGTTCGTGTATGCGTTCTGGGCCGGCCGGGCCGACGCTCTGACACCCGGCGACGTGCTGGCGCTGCAGCAGGCGCGGGACGCCGGCGTCGAGCGGATCGACGAGATCTGCGCGCCAGTACTTTCCCGGCGCGCCGGCGCGCCAGGAGGTCGGCGCCCGATATCTTCGGGATAATATCAAGTACCATCTCGGCCCTGAAGAGCGTGCAGGGCTCGAGCTGTTCTACCGATACGCGGTGGAAGCGCACGTGGTGCCGGAGACGCCGTGAGCTGCGATTGTTTCTGAGCAGGCCTGAAGGCTGACGCGCGAAAGCGACGCTCCAGGTCCGCACTGATTGCGATGACACTCGATTGCATCGCCGACAAGGTCCGCGCGGGAGAGCGCATTGACGCCGACGAGGCGCTCGCCCTCTATCGCGGTGCGCCGACGCCTGGTCATCGGCCAGCTGGCCGACCTCGTGCGGCAGCGCAAGCACCCGGAGCCCATCGTCACCTACATCATCGATCGCAACGTGAACTACACGAACGTGTGCGTCGCGAAGTGCAACTTCTGCGCGTTCTACCGGCCGGTGGGCTCGGCCGAAGGCTACGTGCTCGGCTTCGAGGAAATCTTCCGAAAGATCGACGAGACCATCGCCGTCGGCGGCGTGCAGCTCCTGCTGCAGGGGGGACACAACCCGGATCTGCCGCTGGGATGGTACGAGGACCTGTTCCGGGCGATCAAGGAACGCTATCCGGCGTTCAAGCTCCACGCGCTGTCACCGCCTGAGGTCATCCATCTTTCGCGTCTCTCGCCGCCTGCCGGTGCCCGAAGTGCTCGAGCGGCTGATCGCCGCAGGGCTCGACAGCGTCCCGGGCGGCGGCGCCGAGATTCTGGTCGATCGTGTGCGCAAGCTGCTTCACTGCTACGGCAAGGCGACCGCCGACGAGTGGCTGGACGTCATGCGTCACGCGCATCGCGCAGGGGCTTCGCACCACCGCGACGATGATGTACGGGACGGTCGAAACCGATGAAGAGCGGCTCGAGCATCTGCTGCGGCTGCGGGCGCTTGCAGGATGAGACGGGCGGCTTCACCGCCTTCATCACCTGGAGCTATCAGCCGGAGCACACCGAGCTCGCCGGCAGCGAGGCGACGGGCGTCGACTATCTCCGCACGCTCGCGCTGGCGCGCATCGTGCTGGACAACTTCGACAACCTGCAGGCCTCGTGGGTGACGCAGGGAGGCAAGGTGGGGCAGTTGAGTCTCGCCTACGGCGCCAACGACATGGGCAGCGTGATGATCGAAGAGAACGTCGTGCGCGCGGCGGGCGCCAGCTACTGCATGGACGAAGTCGAGATCGTCAGAAACATCGAGGATGCCGGCTTCGTCCCGAAGCGCCGCAACATGCACTACGAGATTCTTGGAGATCCGATCTTCCGCGAGCGCGACGTGCCGCGCATGCTGGAGCTGTCGACCGCGCGGGAGGCGGGCGACCACAGCGTCCCGGAGGAGCTTCGCCTGTATCCGGCCCGAAGCCGCACCGCCAAGATCGAGCGATCGCCGGATGGCCGGACAGGGTGATGATCCGCTATCACGCCTCCTGGGTCCTCCCGATCGGCGATCCGCCGATCCGCGACGGCTGGGTGGCGGTCGATCGCGATCGCGTCGTCGCGCTGGGCAAGCGGGCTCCCGGCGATACGACCGCCGAGCGCGATCTGGGCAGCGTCGCGATCCTGCCCGGTCTGGTGAACGCCCACACGCACCTCGAGCTGTCGTACCTGCGCGACGCAGGTGCCGCCGGCGTCCGAGTTCGTCGCCTGGATCCGCAGCGTCATCGGCGCGCGCCGAAGCCGGCCAGACCCTGAGGCGGCCGAGATCGTTCAGTCCATCGAATGCGGCATCGAGGAGTCGATCCGCTCGGGCACCGCGGTCGTCGGCGACATCAGCAATACGCTGGTGACATTCGGCCCGCTGGAGCGCAGTCCGCTCGCCGCTCTCGTCTTCTACGAGCTGATTCGCTTCGCGCCAACCGACGCCGACCGGTTCGTCGAGGCGGCGTGTCGTCAGCTGGACGCGCTCGTCCCCACCGCGCGCGTGAGAACGAGCCTGGCCGCGCACGCGCCGTATTCGGTCGCGCCGCTCGTCCTGCGGGCGATTCGGCGCGCGTCGGATCGCGATCCGTTCGCGCGCTGCAGCGTCCATCTGTCGGAGGCCGTCGAGGAAGTCGAGTTCATCAAGACGGGCGGGGGACCGTGTCGCGCCCTTCTGGAGGATCTGGGAGCGTGGAATCCGTCGTGGGTCGCTCCGGGCGTCAGCCCGGTGCAGTATCTGGACGAGAGCGGATTTCTCGATTCGCGCGTGCTGGCGGTGCACGGCGTGCAGATGTCGTCCGGCGATCTCTCGCGGCTGGTCGCTCGCGGCGTCACGCTCGTCACCTGTCCCCGCAGCAACGGCCATACGGGCGCCGGGGCGCCGCCCATCGAGGAGTTCTACGAATCCGGCGTGCGGGTGGCGGTCGGCACCGACAGCCTGGCGAGCTCGCCAGACCTGAGCGTCTTCGCCGAGTTGGCGACGATGCGCGCGCTCGCGCCGTCGGTGCCGGCGTCCACCCTGCTCGACAGCGCGACGCGTCAGGGGGCGCGCGCCCTCGGCTTCGAGTCGGAGTACGGCTCGATCGAGCCCGGAAAGCGCGCGCGCCTGCTCGCCGTCACCATTCCGCGTGGCACCGACGATGTGGAAGAATATCTGGTGTCGGGAATCCAGCCCGAGCAGATACGGTGGATCGAGTGACTCGGGAGATCGACAATCGGCGATCGACGATTGTCCGATCGAGCTTGAATCGTCGATCGTCCGTCGTAGATTGAAGATGTTCAAGCGCCTGGCAACCTATCTCTCCTTCGTCCGCTTCAGCCACTCGGTGTTTGCGCTGCCGTTTGCGCTCGCGGGCACGCTGCTGGCGGCGCGGCATTCAATGGTGACGTGGGCGACGGTCGGCTGGATTCTGCTCGCGATGGTGACGGCGCGGAGCGCGGCCATGGGATTCAACCGTCTCGTCGACGCGCGGTTCGACGCCCTGAATCCGCGAACGGCGAACCGCGAGATTCCTCGCGGCGCCATGAGCGTGGGGGAAGCCGGTGCGTTCGTCGCGTTGTCGTCCGCTCGTCTTCGTCTATGCCGCCTGGAGGCTCAATCCGCTGTGCCTTCTGCTCTCGCCCGTCGCGCTCGCCGTGGTCTTCTGGTATTCGCTGGCGAAGCGGTACACGACCTGGACGCAGTTGTTCCTCGGCCTGGCGATGGCGATTGCGCCTGTCGGCGGATGGCTGGCAGCAGGCGGCCGTGGCGGCTGGGAACCCTGGCTTCTCGGGGCTGGCCATCGGCGCCTGGGTGGGCGGGTTCGATGTGCTGTACGCCTGCCAGGACATCGACTTCGATCGAGCGAACCGGCTGCGGTCGATTCCGGCGCGATTCGGCGTCGCCCGCGGCGCTGGTGATCTCCCGCGCGCTCCACGTCGTCACGGTGGCGTGCCTGCTGGCGCTTGCCTGGGTGACGCCGCTCTCGACGTTCTACCTGGCAGGCGTCGGCGTGGTCGCGCTGCTGCTCGCCTACGAGCAGTCGCTGGTGCGGGCGGACGACCTGTCGCAGGTCAAACGAGCGTTCGACCTGAACGGCTACGTCGGCATCCTCTATCTGCTCGTGCTCGCGGCATCGATCTATGGGCGCTGAAGAACGGCGGCGGTCCGTCGCCATCGCCGTCACGGGCGCCAGCGGAGCGATCTACGCCACCCGAACGCTGGCGACGCTGCTCGCGCGCGGGGTCCACGTGGAGCTCATCGTGACCGACTACGGCCGGCGGCTGCTGCGCGACGAGCTCGGCGAGCAGGCAGCCGTCGAGCGCCTGATGCCGTACCTCACGGAGAAGTACGGCGGCGACGTGAGCGCCGGCAGTTTCACGCTCCACAGCAACCGCGATCTCGGGGCGACGATTGCGAGCGGCAGTCACTCCTGTTCGGGGATGGTGATCGTTCCCTGTTCGATGAAGACGCTGGCAGGCGTCGCCCACGGACTCTCCCGAACGCTTGTCGAGCGGGCCGCCGATGTGATGCTGAAGGAGCGCCGCCCGCTCGATCATCGTGCCCCGCGAGACGCCGATGAGCCTGCCGCAGCTCAAGAACATGGTGCTCTGCGCCGAAGCCGGCGCCGTGATCCTCCCCGCGATGCCCGCGTTCTATCAGCTGCCGAAGACGCTGGACGACCTCGCCGATTTCATGGCGGGGAAGATTGTGAGCGCTCTGGGGTTCGATCACGATTTGTACCCGCCATGGACCGGCAGCGTCGTGCCGTGATGCACGGCAGCGCGACGGCGGCTGCGGCTAACGTCGTGGATGAGGAACGGTCATTGCCGGAGGTGTCCAAGTCCCCCGACCGCATCGCGGGGATGTTCGATGCGATTGCGGGCAAGTACGATTTCCTCAACCGCCTTCTGAGCGCCGGCATCGATGGCCGCTGGAGGCGCCGCGCGATCCGGTCGCTGCAGTTGACCGGGCGCGAGCGCGTCCTCGATCTCTGCACGGGCACGGCGGATCTCGCGATTGCGGCGCGCACGGCGAGGCCGGCGGCCGCCAGCGTGGTCGGCATCGATTTTTCGGGCGCGATGCTGGGAGTCGCGCGGGACAAGCTGCGGCGTCGGCGCCTCGAGGAGTCGGTTGCCCTCGTGCGAGGCGACGCGACCCGGACGCCCGCTCGCCGATCGCGTCGGTGGATGCGGTCACGATCGCGTTCGGCATCCGCAACGTGGAGAACGTCGAAGCGGCCTGCGCGGAGATCCGCCGCGTGCTCAGGCCTGGTGGCCGGCTCGCCATCCTCGAGTTCGCGATTCCGACGATGCGCGGCGTGCGGCCGGTCTACCTCTGGTACTTCAATCGCGTGCTGCCGCGAATCGGCCGCCTCGTGTCGCGCCACGGTGCGGCGTACGGGTATCTGCCAGCCTCGGTCGGCACGTTCGCGCCGCCTGAAGAGTTTGTGAAACTTCTGAGACAGGCAGGATTGACGGACGTCGCTGCCAGTCCGCTCACGTTTGGAATCGTTTTTCTGTATACGGCCCGTAAGGGCTCGGGCCAGGGCGCCCAGGGCTGAGGGAGGGGCTGGAGGCTGGGGTTGAGAGGGATTAGAATCTCCTAGGCTCTGGTGCCTGGACGTCTGATCCGTGACTGATATACTGCTGTAAGCTCCTGATGTACTTCGATTTCGAGGATTACCGGCCCGATATCAGCCCGGTGGGGCGCGCCATTTCGTGGCGCGAGGGAATCCTCATCTCGATCATCGCCCACATGGCGATGGTGATCGTGCTGCTGCTGGCGCCAAAACTCTTTCCGTTCGACGAGGAAGCCGCGAGGGCCCGCGCGGCTCGGCTCGAGCAGCAGCTCGCGCGTGAACGGAAAAGACGCGGTTTGTCTTCGTGCAGCCGCGCGTCGATCTCAAGGCCCCGAAGCCGCCCGAACGCGGTGAAGCCTCCGATGCCGATCGACTGGCGCGCGCGCTCGAGCAGGCCAAAAAGCCCAATCCTCTCCCGTTCTCGCGCGGCAACACCCGCGAACGCGTCGAGGAGACGCGGCCCGAAACGGCGCGCGGCCGAGGGCCGTCTCCCGATCCCTCACCCGATCAGCAGGCGCTCGCTCAACCTCAGAACCAGCCGCCCGCCGACACCACGGACGCGCCGAAGCTGCCGCCCTCGCCGACGGCTTTACAGCTGCCCTCCGCCAGGGCGCCGCAGAGCAGCGCGCGCGCGGCCGGAGGGTCGCTCGGTGAGGCCCTGCGCAACCTCGATCGCTATGTCCAGTCCGATCAGTTCGAGAACTCGCAGGGCAGCGGGGCGTTCGGTCCCGCCATTCAGTTCGATACCAAAGGCGTGGAATTCGGTCCGTGGATCCGCCGGTTCGTCCAGCAGGTCAAGCGGAACTGGCTGATTCCGATGGCCGTGATGTCGATGAGCGGGCACGTCGTCATCACGTTCAACGTCCACAAGAACGGCGCCCTGACGGACCTCACGATCGTCGGCCCGTGTCCGGTCGAAGCGTTCAACCACGCCGCGTATGGAGCGCTCGTCGCGTCGAATCCGACCGCGCCGCTGCCGCCCGAGTACCCTTCGGATACCGCGTTCTTCACCGTGACGTTTTTCTACAATGAAGACGCACGATGAGATCATGCTCACGCGATCGCAACGGCTCGGGCTGCTGATTCTCGTCTGCCTCTTCGTCGCGTATCTCGTCGTTCGCCTCCGCGGGTAATGCGGCGCCGTCAGGTCGTCGCCATCCTGGGTCCGACCGCGGCGGGGAAGAGCGCACTCGCCCTCGCGCTCGCCGGCGAGCCGTGGCGGTGAGATCATCAATTGCGATTCGACCGCCGTCTATCGTGGATTCGACATCGGCACCGACAAAGTGCCGCTGGCCGAACAGCGTGGCATCCCGCACCATCTTGTCGACATCGTCGAGCCGACCGCGGAGTATACGGCCGCGCAATATGCCCGCGACGCGGCCGCCGCGATCCGCGACATCCATGCGCGGGACGGATTGCCTTTCCTCGTCGGCGGCACCGGCTTCTACTATCGCGCGCTGACGCGCGGCCTGTTCCCGGGACCGGGACGGGACAGCCGGCTGCGCGCGCGACTCGAAGCGATGGCCACCCGCCGCGGCGTGATGTTTCTGCACCGCCTGCTCAGGCGGATCGACCCGGCGTCTGCCGACCGAATTCAGCCGCGCGACCTGAAACGGAGCGTTCGCGCGATCGAAGTGTTCTTTCTGACCGGCCGGCCGCTGACCGAACACTTTGCATCGACGGTGTCGCCGATCCCGGACATCGAGGTGCTGCCGCTTGCCGTCCGGCTGCCGGCGGAAGAGACGGCGGTCCGCGTGAGGAAGCGTGTGGATCAGCAGTTCGAGCGCGGGTTGCTGGACGAGATCCGGGCGTTGCTCGCCCGTGGGATTCCTGAAACCGCCCATCCGTTTGGAGGTCTCGTCTACCGCCAGGCCCTCGAGCATCTGCACGGGGTCCGGGACGAGGGCGCGACGCGCGCGCTGATCGCGCAGGAGAATCGCCGGTACGCCAGGCGTCAGTTGATCTGGTTCCGCAAAGAGCCTAATCTACGGTGGTTCGTCGGCCCCGGCGAATCGCCTTCGACGATCGCAGCCGCGAGTCGCCTGCTCGACGAACGGCTCAATGAGACAGGCCGCTCGCCTCGCAGCTAAGTGCCGTTTACCAGAGCCATCGTGATCGTCCTCGACGGTGTCGGCATCGGCGAGCTGCCGGACGCGGACGCCTATGGGGATCGAGGCAGCAACACACTGGGCAATATCGCGCGGCGCGTCCCGCTGAAGCTTCCGACGCTCCGCACGCATGGGTCTCGGACGCGTCGTGACGCTCGGCGGATCCGATTCGGACGCCGGCGGACGCGGGGCCGCCGTCGGCAGGATGAGGGAAGCCTCGCCCGGCAAGGACTCGGTCACCGGACATTGGGAGATGATGGGACTCGTGCTCGCGCGGCCGTTCCCGGTATTCTCGAACGGCTTCTCTTCCGGGACGATCGCGGAGTTCGCGCGCCTGACCGGCCGCGGCGTGCTGGGCAACAAGGCGGCGTCTGGCACGGCCATCATCGACGAGCTGGGTCCCGAACACCTGCGCACCGGGGCCTTCATCGTCTACACATCGGCGGACAGCGTCTTTCAAATCGCAGCGCACGAAGACGTCGTTCCGCTTCCGGAGCTGTATCGCGCCTGCGAAATCGCATATTCGCTGGTGGCAGAGGGCCTCGGCGTCGGCCGCGTGATCGCGCGGCCCTTCGCGGGCGCGCCCGGGCAGTTCCGCCGGACCGCCAACCGGCGCGACTATGTGCTCCCGCCGCCAGGCGAGACGCTGCTGGATCGCCTGAAAGCCGTCCTCCAGAGCCGTCGTCGCGATTGGCAAGATCGAGGATCTGTTCGCGGGCCGCGGCATCACCCGGGCGATTCACACGGCCAATGACGATGAAGGCATGGACGAGCTGATGCGGCAGCTGCCGCAAACGCCTGAGGGCCTGATCGTCACGAACCTGGTGGACTTCGACACTCAGTACGGTCACCGTAACGACGTGGAAGGGTACGCGCGCAACCTGGAGCGCTTCGACGCCAGGCTTGCGGAGTTGTTGCCGCAGCTGGGGGACGGCGACCTGCTGATCGTCACCGCGGATCACGGCAACGATCCGACGACGGCCAGCACGGATCACTCGCGCGAGTACGTGCCGCTGCTTGTCAGCGGCCGGGGCGTGAGCCCGGTCGATCTCGGCACGCAGACAGACATTTGCGGATCTCGGCCAGACGCTGGCACACGCGTTCGACGTGCCCAGGCTCGCGCACGGCACCAGTTTCCTTCATGAGATTACGTAGACCACGTCACGCGAGACCGCAGACCCAGCGAGTCCTGCGTCTCGTGCGCCGCGTGATCGCGTGATCATCGTGACGATTCGCGAACAACTCGAAGCACGCGAGCGGGCCCTGCTCGCCCCGCAGGCCGCCAAGAGCGCCGACTCGAGCGGACGTCTGCGGCCGGAGCGTGAAGACGACGTCCGGCCGGCGTTTCAGCGCGACCGCGATCGGATCATCCACTGCAAGGCGTTTCGCCGTCTCAAACACAAGACCCAGGTGTTCTTCGCGCCGACCGGCGATCACTATCGAACGCGGCTGACCCATACGCTGGAGGTGTCGCAGATCGCTCGGACCATCGCCAAGGTCCTGCAGCTGAACGAAGAGCTCACCGAGGCGATTGCGCTCGGCCACGATCTGGGACACACGCCGTTCGGGCACGCCGGCGAACGCGTCATCGACACCCTGATGCCCGGCGGCTTCAACCATTACGAGCAGAGCCTGCGCATCATCGACGTGCTCGAAAACGACCGCGCGGGCCTCAATCTCACCTGGGAAGTCCGCGACGGCATCGCGAAGCACTCGAAGGGGAAGTCGGGCGCCCCGGTCGGCATGGCGGCCGGGGTTCGCGCGAGCACGATCGAAGGACAGATCATGCGCGTGGCGGATCTCATCGCGTATGTCAATCACGACATCGACGATGCGGTTCGCGCCGGGCTGTTGAAGACCGACGATCTTCCACGCGATCTGGTCAGCGCCCTCGGCTCTTCCTCGTCGATCCGTATCGGCACGATGGTGAAGGACGTCGTCACCCACACGCTGGCGGGCGACCTCTCCGAGATCCGGATGAGCCCCGGCATCCTCGACGCCGTCCTGCGTCTCAGGGGTTTCCTGTTCGAGGCCGTCTACGAGAACACGACGGCGACGGCGGAGTTCCAGAAGGCCTCCGGTATTCTGTCCGGTCTCTGGGAGAAGGTTCGGGATCGCCCCGACGAGTTTCTCGATCGCACGACGATCGAAACCGAGGGCATCGACACCGCCGTGCGCGACTTCATCGCGGGCATGACCGATCGGTACGCCATCCGGCTGTTCGAGCAGCTCTTCATTCCGAAGCCCTGGTCCATAGACTAGGGAATCGGGTAATCGGGTAATTGGGTAATCGGGTGATCGGGTGATTGGGTAATTGGATAGTCGAGTGAGCGAGCGATCGAGGAGCACCGGACCGGGCCAATGACCAGATCCCCCGATTACCCGATTACCAAATTCCCTGTGGTATATTGGTGAGTTCATGCTGTCGCTGCATCTTGCGAGGATCCGGACGGCGCAGGAGCGCTTCGAGTTCGTCTACGAGCCTGAGGCGTTTCCCGAGAAGGGCGAAAGCTTTGGGGTCGTCGCGCCGATCAAGCTGGCGTTCGACATCTACAAGGACAAGGACCAGTTTCGTCTCGTGGGCGGTGTGCAGACGAAGCTGGAGTTGATGTGCAGCCGGTGTCTCGAACCCTTCACGTTGCCGGTTGATGCCTCGTTCGATCTCCGCTACCATCCGCATGCCCTGAACACGGGCGAGGGGGAGCGGGAAGTCGAAGAGGACGATCTCACGACGGCGTTTTACGAGAACGAGACGATCGATCTTGGCCTGCTGATGGCGGAACAGTTCTACCTGGCGCTGCCGATGAAGCCGTTGTGTAGCGAGGAATGCAAGGGCCTCTGCCCGGAGTGCGGCGCGAATCTCAATCGCGCGACGTGCACCTGCAAGCGAGGGTGGGAGGATCCGAGGTTCGCCGTCTTGAAGCGAGCTGAAAGGTGAAAGCTAGAGAACGAGATGCCAAATCCAAAGCGACGACATTCGAAAACGCGGACGGCCAAGCGCCGGACGCACGATACGCTGAAGCCGGTGGGCCTCGGCGAATGCCCACACTGCCACGAGCCCAAGCCGCCGCACCGCGTGTGCGCGAATTGCGGCTATTACCGCGGACGACAGGCGAGGGCGGTCGACGAGGAATAGGTTCTAGAGGTTCTAGCAGGTTCCAGAACGACTTCGCGTTCGATGCCGCATTTGTTCGAAGCCTTTTGGCACCTTTAGGCTCTTAGCACCTCTAGAACCTCTAGAACCTCTAGAACCTCTAGAACCCCTAGAACCTTAGAACCCCTTGAACCTCTAGATGATTTGGATTGCCGTCGACGCCATGGGAGGCGACCAGGCGCCGGGGCACGTCGTCGAGGGTGCCCTTGCGGCGGCGCGGCACTTCGAGCTTGGCGTCGCCCTTGTCGGACCCGCCGAACGGCTGCAGGCCGAGCTGGAGCGGCACGAGAGCGGCGCCGTCCCGCAGCACGTCCGCATCGTCGACGCCGGCGCCGTCGTGGACATGGCCGAGGCGCCGGCCGCCGCGCTGCGGCGGAAGCCGAACGCCTCGATCAAGATCGCGGCCGACCTGGTGGCCCGTGGCGAGGCCGCGGCGCTCTTCAGTGCCGGCCACACGGGCGCCACCGTCATGGCCGCGCATGGCGCCTTCGGCATGTTGCCGGGCGTCGACCGCCCCGCCCTCGCGGCGACGATTCCGACCCGGCGTCACCCGGCGATCCTGCTGGACGTCGGCGCCAGCGTCGAGTGCCGGCCGCAGCACCTCCTTCAGTTCGCGGTGATGGGCAGCGTGTATGCGCGCGTGGCGTTCGGCCTGGATACTCCGCGGGTCGCGCTTCTCTCGATTGGCGAGGAGGAGACCAAGGGCAATGAGCTGACCCGCGAAGCGCACCGGCTCCTCAAAGCGTCACAGCTGCCATTCATCGGCAACATCGAGGCGCGGGACGTCTACAGCGGCGCGGCCGACGTGATCGTCGCCGACGGATTCACGGGCAACATCGCGCTGAAAGTCAGCGAAGGCCTCGTCGAAATGGTCGAGGCTCTGCTGGGCGAAGAGCTGTCGGCGACGATCACGATGCGCGTGGGATCGCTGCTGGCACGTCGGGCGCTCCGCCATTTCCGCAAGCGCGTCGATTATTCCGAGTACGGCGGTGCGCCCCTGCTGGGCGTCGCCGGGATCGCCATCGTCGGTCATGGGCGCTCGAGCGCCAAGGCCGTGCGCAACGCGGTCGCGATGGCATTCCGGTTTGCGTCCGACCGCTTCATCGAACACGTCGAGCGCGAGATCGCCGCCGCCGCCGTTGGCCTGCACCAGTGATCGCGTTTATTTTTCCCGGACAAGGCTCGCAGAAAGTCGGCATGGGAAAGGCGCTCGCCGACGCCTTTCCGATCTGCCGCGCAGCTATTCGACGAAGCGGACGCGGCGCTTGGACGACCGTTGAGCCGTCTCTGCTTCGAAGGCCCCGACGATCAGTTGATGCTGACCGCGAATACCCAGCCGGCCGTTCTCGCCGTCAGCATCGCCGCGCAGCGGCTCCTCGCGTCCAGGGGCATCGAACCGGCCTTTGTCGCCGGCCACAGCCTCGGCGAGTACTCCGCCAACGTCGCCGCGGGCACGTTCGATTTCGCCGACGCGGTGCGCATCGTGAGCCGCCGCGGCCGCTACATGCAGGAAGCCGTGCCGGTCGGCACCGGCGCCATGGCTGCGGTGCTCGGCCTCGACGCCGACAAGGTGGCGCAGGCGTGCGAGGAAGCGGCCGAGGGCGAGGTCGTCAGCCCCGCGAACCTGAACGGCGGCGGCCAGGTTGTGATTGCGGGCTCGCGCGACGCCGTGGCGCGCGCCGGCGATCGCGCCAGGGCGCTTGGCGCGAAGCGGGTCGTGCCGCTTCCGGTCAGCGCGCCGTTCCACTGCGCCCTGATGAAACCTGCGGAAGACCGGCTCGCGCCCGAGCTGCGCGCGCTCGCCGTCCGGGATCCGCGCATTCCCATCGTCGCGAACGTGGACGGCGCCCCCAAGCGCGTGGCGTCCGGAACTGACGGCGCGATCGAGGCGCTTGTCAAGCAGGTCTCATCACCGGTCCGTTGGGACGCAGTGGTTCGCCGCCTTGCGTCGGAAGGCGTCACAACGTATGTTGAGGTGGGTCCGGGCGTCGTTCTGAGCGGATTGGTCAAGAAGATCCATCGCGAGGCTTCGGTCGCGAGCTTCGGCAGCCCGGACGATCTTGGGGCCGTCGAGGCGCTCCTTTCATGATGTTTGACCTGACGGATCGTGTGGCGCTCGTGACGGGCGCCTCACGAGGGATCGGGCGCGCGATCGCCCTCAAGCTCGCCGCGCAGGGAGCGACTGTCGTCGCCGCGGGACGGGGCGGGAACGCCGCCGCCACGGCCGCGGCGATCGCCGAGCGGGGCGGGCGAGCCGAGGCGGTCGATGTCGACGTGACCGACAGCGTGGCGCTCGCACAGCTGCCCGGCGCGATCGTGAGGGATCACGGGCGTCTCGACGTGGTCGTCAGCAACGCCGGCATCACGCGGGATCAGCTCCTGATGCGGATGAAGCGCGAGGAGTGGGATGCGGTGATCGCCACCAATCTCACCGCGATGTTCACGCTGGCGCAGGCGGCCATGCGGCCGATGCTGAAGCAGCGCGGCGGCCGGATCATCGCCGTCGGTTCGGTCGTCGGCCAGATAGGGAACGCGGGGCAGACCAATTACGCCGCGTCGAAGGCGGGGCTGATTGGATTTGCCAAGGCGCTGGCGCGCGAGGTCGCCTCGCGCGGCATTACGGTGAACGTGATCGCGCCGGGCATGATCGATACCGACATGACCCGCGCGATCAGCGACAAGACGCACGTGGACTGGGCGGCGGAGATTCCGCTCGGCCGGCTCGGTACCGTGGACGAGGTCGCCGCCGCGGCGTGCTATCTTGCATCGGATGAGGCAGCGTATATTACAGGGCACGTGCTGGCCGTGAACGGCGGGATGTACATGTAGGTGGACGGTCGCGTCTCGAGTGCGGACGTCGTCCGCTGAGGCATCGCGCGGCCAGGTGAAGTACGGACGGTCCGCCTGCAGGCGGACACTACGTATGCGGCGGTGGAGCAGACGGTACGTAGTGTCCGGCTTCAGCCGGACTATCGATGAGGAGGCGTGAATGGCGGTAGCCGACAAGGTCAAGAGCATCATCGTGGAGCAGCTTGGAGTGGACGAAGAAGAGGTGACGCCGGATGCGTCGTTCGTCGACGATCTGGGCGCGGACTCGCTCGACACGGTTGAGCTGGTCATGGCGTTCGAGGAGGAGTTCGGGATCGAGATCCCCGACGAAGACGCCGAGAAGATCACGCGCGTCAAGGAAGCCGTGGAGTACATCGAGTCGCACGGCAAGGGCAAGAAGTAGCGTCTCGGTTTCCCTGGGGGGCGGAACAGAGCGGCATGGCGAGCAATCGGCGAGTCGTTGTCACTGGGATCGGCCTGGTGTCCTCGCTCGGCATTGGGACCGAGGCCAACTGGACGGCGCTCGACGCCGGCACGAGCGGCGTCGGCACGATTACCAAGTTCGACTCCTCGCGCTTTGCCACCCGCATCGCGAGCGAGGTCAAGGGCTTCGATCCGCTGCAGTTCATCGACAAGAAAGACGTCAAGAAGATGGACGTCTTCATCCAGTACGCGATTGCCGCGGCGCAGTTCGCCATGGATGACGCCAGCCTGACGATCGCGCCCGAGGCGCGCGCGCGCGTCGGCGTGTTCATTGCCTCGGGCATCGGCGGCTTCACGACGATCGAGCGCGAGCACAAGGCGCTGCTCGAAGGTGGCCCGCGCAAGATCTCACCGTTTTTCATTCCTTCGGCGATCATCAATCTCGCGGCCGGCCAGGTCTCGATCCGGTTCGGCGCCCAGGGACCGAATTCGGCGACCTGCACGGCCTGCTCGGCGTCAGCCCACGCGATCGGCGATGCGTTCGAGGTCATCCGCCGCGGCGACGCCGACGTGATGATCGCGGGCGGGTCGGAGGCGGCCATCACGCCGATGGGGATCGGCGGCTTCGGCGCGCTCCGGGCGCTGTCGACGCGGAACGACGAGCCCGAGCGCGCGAGCCGGCCGTTCGACAAGGATCGCGACGGGTTCATCGTCGGAGAGGGCGCCGGGGTCATCATCCTCGAGGAGCTCGAGGGTGCCAGGCAGCGCGGCGCGCGGGTGTACGCCGAGCTGGTCGGCTACGGCATGTCGGCCGACGCCTACCACATCACCGCGCCGTCCGAGGACGGCGACGGCGCGTACCGTGTGATGCGCGCGGCCCTCAAGAGCGCGGGCATCGAACCCTCGTCGGTCGCCTACATCAACGCGCACGGCACGTCGACCGAGCATGGCGACAAGATCGAGACGCTCGCCATCAAACGGTGCTTCGGCGAGCACGCGACCGAGCTCGCGGTGTCCTCGACGAAGTCGATGACCGGCCATCTGCTTGGCGCCGCCGGCGGCCTCGAGGCGGGCATCACGACGCTGGCCGTCTATCATCAGGTCGTGCCGCCGACGATCAATCTCGACGAGGCGGATCCGGAGTGCGACCTCGACTACGTGGCCAACACGAAGCGCGCGATGCCGATCGAGTACGCCCTCTCGAACTCGTTCGGCTTCGGCGGCACCAATGCGGCCCTGCTTGTTCAAGAGATATGACGGGTAGAGTTCCACGTTTCAGATATTGCAGATTGCAGATTGCGACGGATTGCAGAAGTAGTGCAGATCTCCTGCAATCTCTGCAATCTGCAATCTGCAATCTGCATGATCTATGAAAATCGCCGTATGCATCAAGCAGGTGCCCACCCGCGACTGGCAGCCGCGGCTGAACGAATCGCGGACATGGATTCGCGAGCAGGATGCCACCTACGAGATGAACGAGCCCGACGCGTACGCGCTCGAGGAGAGCCTGCGCCTCAAGGAGAAGCACGGCGGCGAGGTCGTGGTCTGCTCGGCGGGGCCGGCGCGTGTCTCTCAGGTGATTCGCGAGGCGCTGGCGCGCGGGGCCGACCGCGCGATCCATATCGAGGACGAGGGGCTCGGCGCCGCCGATGCCTTCGTGATCGCGGAGGCGCTGGCGGGTGCGATGAAGGACGAGGCGTTCGACCTCGTGCTCACCGGCCTTCAGTCCGACGACCAGGGGTTCGCGCAGACCGGCGTCGTCCTGGCGGAGCGGCTCGGCCTGCCGCATGCGACCATCATCATGGAGGTGGAGGTCGGGCGCCGCCGGCCTGCGGGTCAAGCGCGAGCTCGAGGGCGGCTGGTTCCAGTGGGTCACGATGCCGATGCCCGCCGTGCTGACGATTCAAAGCGGGATCAATCAGCTGCGATACGCGACGCTCAAGGGCATCATGGGGGCGAAAAAGAAGGAGATCCGCAAGGCGGCCGCCCCTTCCGGCTCCGCGGCGCGCCAGAAGATCGTCAGCCTGTACGTGCCGGAGAAGACGAAGAAGACGCAGATCATATCCGGCTCGCCGGCAGAAGCCGCCCGGGAGCTGGTGCGCAGATTGCGCGACGAGGCGAGGGTGATCTAAGCCGCGAGAGAACACGAAAGGTCTTTGTCATCGAGTCTTCGTATCGTGGCTCGAGTCTCGTGGTCGTGACGCTGACATGATTCTGGTTGATCGCGGAGCAACGCGGCGGGACGCTCAATCGCGCGACGTGGGAAACCATTGCGGCGGCGCAGCAGCTGGCCTCCGGTCAACCGATCACGATCGCACTGCGTCGGCGCCAGCCTCGCATCGGCGGCTTCCGAGCTCGAGGCCGCCGCGGTCACCGAGCTCGTCACGATCGAGAGTCCGGCCCTCGAGCCGTACACCCCGGACGGTTATACCGCGGCCTTGCAGGCCGCCATCGATCAACTGTCGCCGTCGTTGGTCCTCCTCCCGCATACCTATCAGACGCGCGATTTCGCCCCGAAGCTCGCCGCGCGCATGGATCGATCGATCATCACCGATGTGATCGCGTTCAAGACGTCGGACGGACAGACGGCATTCGTACGGCCGATGTTCCAGGGCAAGCTGACGGCGGATGTCGTGCCGCAGGGCCCGACGCCGCACTTCATCACGATGCAGATCGGCGCGTTCCGGGCCGATCAGGCCGCGCGGGGCGGAGCGCCAGCCCCAGGACGCGCGTTGCCGATCGACCGTCGACGCCGGGGCCATCCGCCAGAAGCCCGAAGCGCCGTTCCAGCAGGCCAAACAGGCCGTCGATCTGTCAAAGGCGGAACGAATCGTCAGCGTCGGCCGCGGCATCAAGGAGCAGGCGAACATCGCGGTCGCCCGGACGCTGGCCGAGGCGCTGGGCGCCGAGCTGGCGGCCTCGCGTCCGATCTGCGACTCCGGATGGCTGCCGATGGAGCGGCAGGTGGGCAGCTCCGGACAGACGGTGGCGCCGAAGCTGTACCTGGCGCTCGGAATTTCCGGCGCCATTCAGCACCTGGTCGGCATGAAGGGCGCGCACACGATCGTCGCGATCAACAAGGATCCCGACGCGCCGATCTTCGAGGTCGCGGACTACGGCATCGTGGGCGACCTGTTCGACATCGTGCCGGCGCTCGTGCAGGCGTTGAAGGAAGCCAACTGATCGCCACGAACCAGGAGCACGAAAGGACCACTCGGGCTTCGTGATCTTCGTGGCAGTCATACTCCGTCAGAGTCGCGTGCTCCGTGTTAGTGCAGCCGGCCATGGAAACGCTGATCCTCTGGGCTCTGGTGCTGGTCTTCACCGGCGCGTTCGTGGCGCAGGTCTCGACCCGCGTCCGCCTGATTGCGGCCGCCCCCAACACGTTCTCGATCGATCGTCTCGGTTTCCGGGTGGGTCGCTTCCTCATCGACGTCGTCCTTCAGCGCAAGACCATCGCCGAACGGCCCCTCGCCGGTCTGGCGCATGCGCTCGTGTTCTGGGGGTTCGTGGCGTTCGGCGGCTACACGGTGGTCGAGTTCCTCAGGGGCCTCGGCATCGTCGATCTCACCGATACCCAGTGGTTTCAGGCGTACCGGATGGTGCTGACGCCCTTTGCCGTCGGCGTCCTCGCCGGCATTGTCTACCTCCTGATCCGTCGGGCGGTCATCCGGCCCGCCGGGCTCGGCGACAAGGTCTCGATTGAATCGATCGTGATCGGGCTGCTCATCGCGACGTTGATGGTGACGTTCCTGCTCGGGTGGCGCCTGGACGAATCGTCGCCGGCGGGCCGGGCCAACTGGTGGGTCCACATGATCGTCATCCTGGTGTTTCTGGCGCTCATCCCGGCCTCGAAACACTTCCACCTCGTGCTGTCGCCGATCACCGTGTTCCTGAAGTCGCCCGAGCTCGGGAGCGTGCCGAACCTCGATTTCGAGAAGGAGCAGGTCGGGCTGGAGGTCGTGAAGGACCTCGGCAGCAAGACGGTGCTCGACGCGTTCACCTGCGTGGAGTGCGGACGCTGCCAGGTGAACTGTCCGGCGTGGGGCGCAGGCAAGGAGCTGAACCCGAAGACGCTGATTCTGCAGACCCAGCACGCGCTTCTGGCGGGCCTGCGCGACACGAAGCTGGGCGAGATCTATACGGAAAAGGTTCTGTGGCAGTGCACGTCGTGCGGCGCCTGCGAGAACCAGTGTCCCGTCGGCATCGAGCACCTGCCGCTCATCATCGGGGCGCGCCGCGGTCTGGTGTCGAACGGCGACGCGCCGGAGTATCTCGGCGGGGTGTACAACCACCTGGAGCGGCGCGGAAACATCTGGGGACTGAGCTACGATCAGCGGGAGAGGTTTGTCAGCTCCGCGGGGCTCGCCACCTTCGATCCGACGAAGCACGACGTCCTCGTCTGGCTCGGATGCGCCGGCGCCTTCGAGGCCGATTTTCAGAAGTCGCTGCGTTCGCTGTTCGAGATTCTCACCGCGCGCCAGCGTGCGCTACGGCGTGCTCGCGAAAGAGCGCTGCACGGGCGATCCGGCAAAGCGGACCGGCAACGAGTACATGTTCCAGGAGCTGGCACGCGCGAATATCGCCGACCTCAAGAGCGCCGGTCCCAAGAAGATTCTCACTTCGTGTCCGCACTGCGTGAAAACCATCGGCGACGACTACCGCCGGTTGGGCTATGAGGTCGACATCGTGCATTCGGCGGTGTTCGTCGAGGAGATCACGCGGGACCTCCGCGGCAATGGGACGGCGACGAGAGTCGGTGACGTTTCATGATCCGTGCTATCTCGGACGTTATGGCGGCCACGTCGACGAGCCCCGCGAGCTGCTGACGAGATTTGGAGGCGAGATCAGCGAGCCGGTGCGCAATCGCGAGAACCCGTACTGCTGCGGCGCCGGCGGCGGCCTGCTGTTTGCGGACAAGGAGGAAGAGCCGGGCAGCCGCATCAGCGACGTCCGCTTCCAGCAGCTTCGCGAGACTGGGGCGGGGACGGTCGTGACCGCGTGCCCGTTCTGTTCGATCATGCTCAAGGGGGCACAGACCAGCGCTCCCGGCGCCGAGCTTCGATTCGTCGACCTCATGACGTACGTCAACGGCCAACTGACGAAACCGTGACCGAGCGAAGTGGCGGGCTGGCGGGCGTCGAGGCTCAAACGGCTCGAGGCGGCGGCCATCTCGATCGTCGGATACCGGCTGGTCGCAGCGCTGACCGCAACGTTTCGCTGGCGCACGGACGGCCTCGAGCACCTCGAAGCGATCGCGCGAGCCGGCCGGGCGCCGATCTTTGCCTTCTGGCACGGCCGCATCCTGCCGGCCACCTACTTCTTCCGGCACCGCGCGATCGTGGTCATCACGAGCGAGAACTTCGACGGCGAATGGATTGCGGGCATCATCGAGCGCTTCGGGTACGGGACCGCGAGAGGATCCACTTCGCGCGGCGCCCGCAGAGCTCTTCTGCAGTTGACGCGCGAGATGGCGGCCGGCCGTCCGGCGGCATTCACCGTCGACGGCCCGCGCGGTCCTGCGCGGATCGCCCAGGCGGGTGCCGTGTGGCTGGCGAAGGTCACCGGGAACCCCGTGCTGCCGTTTCACATCGAGTCGGATCGCCACTGGAGCCTCAAGAGCTGGGATCGCACCCAGATTCCCAAGCCGTACGCCCGCGTGGCGCTCGCCATGGGGGAACCGCTCGAGGTGCCGCGGGATGCGGACGCGGAAGGGATCGAAGTCCGCGCGGGGAGTGCTGGAAGCCCGGCTCCGGGCGCTGGAAGGGCGCGCACGTGCTGCTGCTGGACACTGAATAATGGCGCTCATCCTGATCTCGTCCGAACGATTTGCCGAGCATCAGACGCCGCCCGGGCATCCGGAGTGCCCCGAGCGCGCCGACGTGATGGACGTGATCGCGAGCGAATGGCGGCGACAGGGCGGCGAGGTCGTGGCTCCGCCGCTCGCGACCCACGAGCAGCTCGCCCGTGTGCACGACGCTGCCTATCTCGAGCGCATTGCCGGAACCGCCGGCCGCGCGATCGTGCTCGATCCGGACACGTATACCTCGTCTGAAACCTACGAGATCGCGAGGCTCGCGGCGGGAGCGGCGGTCGATGCGGTTGAGCGGGTCATGGGCGGCCATCACCAGCAGGCGATCGCGCTGGTGCGTCCGCCCGGCCATCACGCCGAGCGCGGCCCGGGCCATGGGGTTCTGCATCTACAACAACATCGCCGTCGCGGCCGCGCACGCCGCGCACGCTGGGCGCGGCTCGCGTGGCCATCGTCGACTACGACGTGCATCATGGGAACGGCACGCAGCATATGTTCGAGAGCCGTCCCGACGTGCTGTACATCTCAACCCATCAATTCCCTTACTACCCGGGCACTGGCGCGGCTGACGAAATCGGACGCGGGCGCGGGCGAAGGGTTCACCATCAACGTGCCCGCTCGTGGTCGGCGCCGTCGACGCGGACTACCAGCTCGTGTTCTCGGATGTCGTCGCGCCGGCCTTGCGCCAGTTCAAGCCCGATCTCCTGCTCGTGTCGGCGGGGTTCGACGCGCACGAACGCGATCCGCTCGGCGGCATGCGGCTGACCGCCGGAGGGTTCGCGGCGATGACCATGGAGCTGCGGCGGGTGGCGGAGGAGTGCTGCGAGGGAAGGATGGCGATGGTGACGGAGGGCGGCTACGATTTCCTGGCGCTGACCGAATCGCTGCGTGCCGTCGTGTCGGTGCTGTCGCTCGACCGCGCGGCGGCGCCCGATTGGCCGACATCCGACCTCGCGTCGCCGTCGCGCGGCCGCACCGCGGTCGCCGCCGCGAAGGCGGCGCTCGGAACCGCTGGAAGCTGGCTGACCAGCTTGACGCACCTGGCGGGTGGCCGCGAACGACCTGCGCCGCCCGGCGCTGGGCGCGGAGGCGCGGGCCGTGGCAGATGCTGTTCGCCGAGCACCCGGAGGGGCTGTTCGCGGACAGGCCCCGCCACGCGCCAATTCGCCGTGCATTTGTGTCCAGTAGAATTGGAGAGGGATGACCGAGTACAAGCCGCAGCAGCTCGACAAGAAGTGGCAGCAGGAGTGGACGTCCGCCCGCGCCTTCGAGGTCGAGGCGGATCCCGACGCGCCCGAAGTTCTACTGCCTGGAGATGTTCGCCTACCCATCCGGGCATGCGCACGTCGGCCACGTTCGGAACTACATCATCGGCGACGTGATGGCCCGCACCAAGCGCATGCGCGGCTTCAACGTGCTGCACCCGTTCGGCTGGGACGCGTTTGGCCTGCCGGCCGAGAACGCCGCCATCAAGTCCGGCACGCACCCCGAGCAGTCGACGCTGGAGAACATCGCCCACATGAAAGGGCAGCTCCAGCGCCTCGGCATCAGCTACGCGTGGGACCGCGAGATCGCGACGTGTCTGCCCGAGTACTACAAGTTCAACCAGTGGATCTTCCTGAAGATGTTCGAGCGCGGCCTCGCGTACCGCAAGCGCTCGACCGTCAACTGGTGCCCGAGCTGCCAGACCGTGCTCGCCAACGAGCAGGTCGTCGACGGCGCCTGCTGGCGGTGCGGCACGACGGTCGTGACGCGGGACCTGGAACAGTGGTTCTTTCGCATTACTGCCTATGCCGAGGAGTTGCTGAAGGGCCTCGACACGCTCACCGAGTGGCCGGAAAAAGTCGTCGTGATGCAGCGCAACTGGATCGGGCGATCGGAGGGGGCCCGCCTCAAGTTTCCGATCGCGCGCTCGGGCCGCGGCGGCGAGAGCGTCGGCTCGGCCGGCGAGGCCGTCGAGATCTTCACGACTCGTATCGACACGATCTACGGCGCGACGTTCGTGCTGCTGGCGCCCGAGCATCCGATGGTCGATCGCTTCGCCGCGGAAAGCCCGGATCCGGTGAGCTTTCGCGCGCGCGTCGCCGAGTTTCGCGCGCTCGATCGGGAAGCGCGGCTGACGGGGGCCATCGAAAAGGAAGGCTTCGACACCGGACGAACGGCGCTCAACCCGTTCACGAAGCAGGAGGTGCCGATCTGGGTGGCCAATTTCGTGCTGGCCGAATACGGCACCGGCGCGATCATGGCCGTTCCCGCCCACGATCAGCGCGACTTCGAATTCGCGCGCAAATACAACCTTCCGATCACGATCGTGGTCGTGCCGGCGGCTTCATCCCCGTCGCCGGCGGCCTCGGCGGGCAACATGACGGAGGCCACGACCAACTACGGCCGCCTCGTCGCGTCCGGCGAGTACACCGGCCAGGAGGCGCCCGCCGTCATGACGCGGATGATTGCCGACGCCGAGCGGCAGGGCATCGGGACCGGCGAAGTGCAGTGGAGGCTGAAGGACTGGGGCATTTCCAGGCAGCGGTATTGGGGTACGCCGATTCCTGTCGTGCACTGCGAGAAGGACGGCGTCGTCGCGGTCCCGTACGAACAGCTGCCGATCGAGCTCCCGAAGATGGCGAGCTTCACGGGCCGCGGCGATTCGCCACTTGCGCAGGTGCCGGAGTTCGTGAACACGACGTGTCCGACGTGCGGCGGTCCCGCACGGCGCGAGACCGACACGATGGACACGTTCGTCGACTCGTCGTGGTATTTCCTTCGCTTTTGCGATCCGCGGAACACGGAGCTGCCGTTCAGCCCCGACAGCGCCGCGTACTGGATGCCCGTCGATTTCTACAGCGGCGGCGTCGAGCATGCGATTCTGCACCTGCTGTACTCGCGCTTCTTCACGCGCGTGCTGCGCGATGTCGGCCTGGTCTCGTTCGACGAGCCATTCAAGCGGCTGCTGACGCAGGGCATGGTCCTCAAGAACGGCGCGGTGATGTCGAAATCCAAGGGCAATGTCGTCGATCCGGACGACATGCTGGCGAAATACGGCGCCGACGCGCTGCGGCTGTACGTCATGTTCGTGGCGCCGCCCGAGAAGGAAGTCGAGTGGAGCGACGCCGGCCTCGAAGGGAGCTTCCGGTTCCTGATGCGTGTCTGGCGGCTCGTGGACCTACTGGGCCGAGACCATCGGCGGCGAAGGGCATACCGATGTGCGGCCCCGACTGCCTCGAGAGCGAGCGGGCGCTGCGACGCAAGACCCACGAGACGATCCGGCGCGTCACCGTCGACATCGAAGAGCGGGTGCACCTGAATACGGCGGTCTCGTCGCTCATGGAGCTGGTCAACGATCTCTACGCGTTCAGCGACACCACGTCGCATGGCACGCCCACCCGCGGCGAGCCGCCGGTGGTCCGCGCCGAGCGCAGCCGAGACAATTGCCGTGCTGCGCGAGGCCATCGACGCGCTCGATCGTGATGCTGTCGCCGTTCGCGCCGCATACGGCCGAAGAGCTGTGGTGCCTGCTCGGCCATCCCGACGGCCTCGCGAAGGCGGTCTGGCCATCCTTCGACCCCGAGGTGGCGAAGGCCGATGAAGTCGTCGTGCCTGTGCAGATCAACGGCAAGGTGCGGGCCCGCCTGACGGTGCCCGCAGGTCTCGTCGGACGACGAGCTGCGCGATCGGGCCCTGGCGGACAGCGTCGTGCGGACGTACACGATCGGCAAGACGATTCGGAAAGTCGTGGTCGCGAAAGGTCCGCTGGTGAGCGTGGTGATTTCGTGAGCAACGTCAGGTTCCAATCCGCCCGTGCCGGAGGCATGGTGGTGTTCGTGTTGTGCGCGGCACTCGGGGCTGCCGGATGCGGCTACTCTCTCGCAGGCCGCGGCTCCTTTCTGCCGGCGTACATCACGACCATCGGCATTCCGACGTTCGTGAACCGGACCCCGGTCTTCAACCTGGAAACGCAGCTGACGCAGAAGGTGCAATCCGAGTTCATCAGCCGCGGCAAGTACAAGATTCTGTCGGAGGCAAGCGGCGTCGACGCGGTGCTGACCGGCGAAGTGACCGCGGTGTCGATCGTTCCCGCCAGCTTCGATCCGCAGCAGATCGCATCCCGCTACATCATCACGATGAGCGCGAGCGTCTCGCTGCGCGAGCTGCGCGGCAACAAGGTCCTCTGGGAGAACCCGGGAATGGTCTTCCGGCAGGAGTACGAGGCCCAGAGCGGCGTGAACGTGCTCGATCCCGCGGCGTTCTTCGGTCAGGATCTCAACGCGCTCGAGCGCATGAGCACCGATTTCGCGCAGACCATCGTCAGCGCGATCCTCGAGGCGTTTTGACGTTCCAGCGCTTGTCACCAAACCATCGGTTTTGTTCTTCTTCGTGGTTTCCTGGTTTTCGTGGTTGATTGAATGTCCCTGCTCACCCCCTCAGCCGTCCGCAAGCAGATCAAGGCCGGCGCCACCGATGCGATCTACCTCCTGCAGGGCGAGGACGACGTCGAGAAGTCGGGCCTGGCCCACGAGTTCGAGGAGCTCGTCGAGGAGGGGCTGCGCGCCTTCAATGTCGACCGGATACACGCGGGTGACCTGACGACCGGTGATCAACTCGCGGCCGGGGTGGCGTCGCTCGTCGCCGCGGTGCGCACGCTGCCGATGATGTCGCCCCGGCGCGTCGTTCTCGTCCTTCAGGCGGACTCGCTGCTGGCCCCCAAGCGCGAGAGCGACGCGGCCGCGCGGGCGCTCGACGAGCTGGAGTCGCTGCTGAAGCGGCCGGAGCCTCACGACCACCCTGGTCTTCGTGGCCGGCACGCTCGACCGGCGCAGCCGCATGTTCAAGCTGCTGGCGAAGCAGGCGACGCTCGTCGAATGCGGGGTGATCGAAGACCAGGCGGCGGCCGAGCGCTGGATTCGAAACCGGGTGGTGGCCGCGGGTCTCGAGATTCAGCCCGCCGCCGCGCGGCTCCTGGCCGAGCGCGCCGGCACCGATGTGAAGCGGCTGCGCAACGACGTCGAGCGGCTGCTGTTGTACGCGCTCGGGCAGAAGACGATTACGCTGGACGATGCGCGGCAGATCGCCGGGCCGGCGGCGCTGCAGGACGATTGGGCGATGACCAACGCGATAGAGGCTGGCGACGGCGCGGTGGCGCTCCGCCAGCTCGCGCTGATGCTCGATGCCGGTGCGCCGCCCGAGAAGATTCTCGGTCAGCTCGGCTGGCTGGTTCGCACGAAGTTCCCGATGATGATGCCGGGCGCACTCCGCGGGGCCGTCGACGCGCTGTTCCGGACAGACCTCGATCTGAAGCGCTCGGCCGGCGACCCACGGGTGCTGCTCGAACGGCTGGTCGTGGAGTTGTGTGCCGGGAAGAGGGCGGGGTACCGCCGAGGGGCGTGAGCCCGGCTTACGCCGCTTTCGTGCGCGCCGCGAGCCGCGTCGTGATCCGCGACTTGTAGCGGCCGGCCGCGTTGCGGTGGATGATGCCCTTGCTCGCCATCCTGTCGATGAGCGAGATCGTCTGCTTCAGGGCCGTCTTCGCGCCGGGCAGATCGTTGCCGTCGACGGCCGTGCGGATGTTTCTGAGCGCGCTCCGCAGCCGCGAACGGAGCTGGCGGTTGCGCTCGCGGTTCTTGAGACTCTGTTTGTGCGCTTTCAGCGCGGATGCATGCGTAGCCACGTAATCAGTACCCTCCGAAAAGCCCTGATTTTAGCACGGGAAGCGGAACGGCCGGGCTCAGCGAGTCGGCGGCAGCCGGCCTGTTGGTGTAGGTCACAGACTCGCGGCCGTCGACGATCTCGACGATCTTGTAGATCTTGTCGATCCTGGCCCCGGAACACGCACCGCCGGCCCGGCGATCTGCTTGATCCGGGAGACGTAGTTCTGCGTCTCCCGATAGGGAGGGACGCTCTCGCCGTACCGGTCGACGGCCCCTGGGCCGGCATTGTACGCCGCCAGCGCCAGCTGCTCGTCGTTGCCGTAGCGATCCAGCAGCCGCCGCAGATATGCCACGCCGCCGCGCACGTTCTCGGCCGCGTTGAACGGGTTCGACACGCCGAGTTCCCGGGCCGTCGCCGGCATCAGCTGCATGAGCCCAAGGGCGCCCTTTGGCGACCGCGCGTAGGGATTGAAGCCTGATTCGACCTGGACGACCGCGCGAACCAGGTCGGGTCGCACGCCGTTCAGCCGGGCGTGCTCGACGATCACGTCGTCGTAGGCGCTGGCACGGTCGGCGGTGACGTATCGGGTGGCCCGCACCTTCTCCGTGTGGGGAACCGAATAGGACCGGACCGGGGCCATGGTCGTTCCGGGCTGCGGCCGGTCGGAGAGCACCAGGTGCCCATTCGCGTCCCTCCACGAGTAAATCTGCGCGCTCGCGGGGGCGGCCAGACCCAGACACAGCAACGAGAACCCGAGGGAGCGCAGACTGCTGCGGCGGTCCCGGCCCTGCGTCGGTCAGCGACCGCGGGGAAGGGCCGCCCCCGCTTCGCCGCCGATCGACAAGCCGGCGCCTCCGATTCAGGATCTCGTTCAAGGTCAATAGTTTACACCACAAGCTAGTCAATGAACAGCTCCGTAGAGCGTATCGGCGGAAGGCTGGAGCGACAGTAGGCTGAGGGACTCGAATCCCAGGGGGCTCAGGTTCCGAGCAGTCTCGCGAGAACAGGCTCGGAAGCCCTGAGCATTTCGTCGATCTTCGCTGGATCTTTGCCGCCGGCTTCGGCGAACTCGGGCCGTCCACCGCCGGCCCCGCCGACGATCGGCGCGAGCTCCTTGACGATTTGGCCGGCCTTTATTCGGGCCGTCAGGTCGGGGGTGACGGCAACGACGATCTGGACCTTGCCGTTGTTGACGGCGGCGAGCACCACGATGCCGCTCTTGATCTTGGCCTTGAGGGAGTCGACGACACCCCGCAGTGCGTCCTTGTCGAGATCGGCGACCTTGCGCCGGATGAGCTGTACGCCCGCCACCTCGACCGTATCGTCGACCTCGGCGCTGCCGCCGCCCCCCATGGCCGCTTTCATCCTGAAGCTCGCTGAGCTCCCGGGTCAGCCGCTTGGTATCGGCCTGGAGCTGCTCGATCCCCTCGACGGCCCGGGCGTCGGTCACGTGCAGCGCCTCGAAGACACGTTGGAGCGTCTCCCGTTGCTGCTGCGCCCAGGCGACCGCGCCCATGCCGGTGAGCGCTTCGATCCGGCGGACACCCGCGGCCACGCCGCCCTCCGCGACGATCACGAAGAGGCCGATATCGCCGGTGGCGGTGACGTGCGTGCCGCCGCAGAGCTCCATGCTGAAGCCTGGAACGCTGACCACCCGCACCTTGTCGCCGTACTTCTCGCCGAAGAGGGCCATGGCGCCCGCCGCGACGGCTTCGTCGGTCGATCGCACCTCGGTCTGCACCGGCGCGTTGCGCATGATCTGTTCGTTGACGATGCGTTCGATGCGCGTCAACTCCTCGCGGCTGACCGGCTGGAAATGCACGAAGTCGAAACGCAGGCGATCCGGGGCCACGAGCGATCCCGCCTGCTTGACGTGACTGCCGAGGACCTCGCGCAGCGCCGCGTGGAGCAGGTGCGTGGCCGTATGGTTCCGGCGAGTGGCGTCGCGCACGACCGCGTCCACTTCCGCCGTCACGATGTCCCGGAGCCGCAACGCGCCCGCGGACATGTGGACACGATGCGCCCGTGGAAGGCCAGGTTGCATCCGGACGAGGCCTTCGACCGTGGCCGAGCGCGCCAGTGGCCTCGTTCACGAGGCGTCCGGAGTCGGACACCTGGCCGCCGGCCTCGAGATAGAACGGCGTGCGCGCCAGCGCCACATAGCCGGTGCTCCCCGCGGGCAGGGCGTCGACCGGCCGCCGTTCCTCGTCGAACAGCGCCACGATCGGGACCCCCGTGACGCGAGTGCTCGCGTATCCTTCGAACTGATCGCCGGCGCCCTTCAGCGCGGCATCGTCCTCGATGCTGAAATCGGCCGCCCGTTTCTCGCCCCCAAACGCGCTCTTGCTTCGCGCGCGGACGCGTTGCGCGGCCATGGCGGTCTCGTAGCCGGCCTGATCGACCCGCACGCCATGAGTGGCTGCGGTGTCCTCGATGAATTCGTAGGGGACGCCGAACGTGTCGTACAGGCGGAAGGCGGCTTCGCCCGGGAGCACATGGTCGGGCGTCTCGAGCGCCTTCGCGATCTCCCCTTCCAGCCGCGGCAGCCCTTCGGTCAGCACCGCCTCGAACCGGTGTTCCTCGGCGAGAATCGTCTTCTGGATCATCTCGCGATTCGGTCGGAGCTCCGGATACGCATCGCCCATCTCGCGGACCAGAACGTCCACCAGCCGGTGCAGGAACGGCTCGGTCATGCCCAGGTGCTTGCCGTGGCGCATCGCCCGCCGCATGATCTTGCGCAGCACGTAGCCGCGGAATTCATTCGACGGGATCACGCCGTCACCGATGAGAAACGTGGTGGCGCGGATGTGGTCGGCCACGACGCGCATCGAGATGTCGGTCTCCTGCGCCGTGCCGTATCTCACGCCGGACAGCTCGCCGATGCGCGCCAGCAGCGGCGTGAAGAGATCGGTGTCGTAGTTCGACGTCTTCTGCTGCAGAACCGCCGTGATCCGCTCGAGGCCCATGCCGGTGTCGATCGACGGGGCGGGGAGGGGTTTGAGCGTGCCGTCTGCGCTCCGGTCGAATTCCATGAACACGTTGTTCCAGATTTCGATCTCGGGATCGCTGCCCTCGCCCCGCACGTAGTAGATCTCCGAGCAACGGCCGCACGGTCCGGTGTCGCCCATCTGCCAGAAGTTGTCGTCGGTGCCGAGCTCGAGGATGCGGTCGGCCGGCAGCAGCGACCGCCAGATGTCGTACGCCTCGTCGTCTCGCGGGATCCCGTGCTCGCCCTTGAAGATCGACACGATCAGCCGCGTCCGGCGGGATCTTCCAGACGTCGGTCAGCAGCGTCCACGCGAAGGCGATGGCGTCGCGTCTTGAAGTAGTCGCCGAAGGAGAAATTCCCGAGCATCTCGAAGAAGGTGTGGTGCCTGAGCGAGGGCCCGACGTTGTCGAGATCGTTGTGCTTGCCGCTCACGCGCATGCACTTCTGCGAGGTCGTCGCGCGCGCGTATTCGCGCTTCTCCCGGCCGAGAAAGACGTCCTTGAACTGGTTCATCCCCGCGTTCG
Source organism: uncultured Acidobacteriota bacterium (assembly GCA_963745495.1). Classification (GTDB taxonomy): domain Bacteria; phylum Acidobacteriota; class Vicinamibacteria; order Vicinamibacterales; family CAVVIG01; genus CAVUXJ01. The sequence continues at coordinate 46,147 of CAVUXJ010000003.1, read as the reverse complement.
TGAACAGCAGCGTCGGGTCGTCACCGGGCACCAGCGGCGAGCTGGGCACGATGCGGTGGCCGTTCTTCTCGAAGTACTTGAGGAACGACGCGCGGATCTCGTTCGAGGTCATCGTCTTATTCTAAGAGCAGCGTCGCGGTGTGACCAGAAGACTACTCGGATCCGTCGGCGCGGCCGACCTCGAGCCACCGATCCTCGCCCGACCCGGATACGCGCACCGTCCAGGGGTTACAGCAGACCTCGCAGTCCTGGACGAAGCTGCCCGAGACGTCCGGCTCGATGAAGATCTCCACCTCTTCGCCGCAGTACGGGCACGTCACGAAGAACTGCCCGCTCACGGCCGCCGCCGATGAGCGGTGAGCGTCCGCATCACGCTGTCGGCCTCGAATCCCTGCGCGATCAGATAGCGATACAGCTTCTGGAACTCGCGGTCGTCGGCAATGCCGGTGCGGTCGCGAAGGCGTTTGGCGAGGGCGGCTTCGATCAGGACCTGATCGTCGATGCCGCTGAAGACCTCGTCGACGGCGCGCCGCGCGGTCGGCGGGGCGATGCCGGCGTGTTCGATCTGCCGCCGCACGCGCAGCCTCCCGCGTCGCTTGATGGTCGTCTCGGTCCGCGCGATGGCTTCCGCGACGCGCACGTCGTCGATGGCGCGCTCGCTCTTCAGGCGCCCGACGGCCGCGTCGATCGATTCGGGCTCGTGGCCACGACGGGACGAGACGCTGGCGGACCTGCGCTTCGGAAAGCTCGCGCCGGGCCAGCATCTTCAGGCCGTCGAGATAGGCGGACGCGACCATTAGGTGCTTCCGAGGTGAGGGTTCAGGAGTCAGACTTCAGACTTGAGACTTGCAAGTGTCAGGAGTCACGCCCCAAACCGCGTGATTTCCGGCGCCTCGCCGCCGACGACGGTCCTGGCCATCTGGTCGCGGCTGATGTCGCCTGTCGTGGAGATGCCCTGCACCTTCAGCTTGAACTCGTCCACGTTGCTGGCCCAGCGCAGCGCCTCTTCGTACGCGACGAGCCCCTGCTGGAACAGGCCGAAGATCGATTGATCGAACGTCTGCATGCCGTATTGCGACGTGCCGGCCGCGATCGCGCCGGGGATGAGATGGGTCTTCTCCTTGTCCACGATGCAGTCCCGGATGAAGGCGGTGGCGATCATCACCTCGACGGCCGGGGCGCGTCCCTTGCCGTCGATCTTCGGCATGAGCCGCTGGGAGACCACGGCCTTGAGGACGCTGGCCAGCTGCATGCGCACCTGCTTCTGCTGGTGCGGCGGGAAGACGGCGATGATGCGGTTGACCGTCTCGGTCGCGTCGAGCGTGTGCAGAGTCGAGAAGACCAGATGGCCGGTCTCGGCCGCGAGGAGCGCGGTTTCGATCGTCTCGAAGTCCCGCATTTCGCCGACGAGGATGACGTCCGGATCCTGCCGCAGCGCGCTGCGCAGCGCCTGTGCGAACGACCGTGTGTCGACCGACACCTCGCGCTGGTTGACGAGCGACAGCTGGTCGCGATGGAGGAACTCGATCGGATCCTCGACGGTCATCACGTGCGCCGCCCGTGTCCGGTTGATGTAGTCGATGAGCGCGGCGAGCGTGGTGCTCTTGCCGCTGCCGGTCGTGCCGGTGACGAGGACGAGCCCGCGCTCCTCGGCGGCGATCTTCTTCAGAACCGGGGGCAGCCCGAGCTCGTCGACGGTCCGGATCTGCATCGGGATGACGCGGAGGACCAGGCCGATGGTGCCGCGCTGCTGGAAGATGTTGCAGCGGAAGCGGCCGAGGCCGGGCACGCTGTAGGCGAGGTCCACTTCCTGCGTTTCCTTGAAGCGCTGGCGCTGCGAGGTGGACATGACCGCCGCGCTCATCGCGACGACGTCCTCGTGATCGAGCCGCTTTTCCTCGCCGCACGGGCATGAGCGTGCCGCGGACGCGCATCATCGGGAAGCTGCCGACCTTGAGGTGGAGATCCGACGCGCCGTTGTCGACGGCCGATCTTCAGGAGATCGTTGACATGCATGGTTAGAAGTCGGCTTGGGCTTCAGGCTATAGGCCTTGGCCGAGATCACAGGCGCGTCAGAACCTGAAGCCGCCAAGAGCCCAAAGCCCAGGCCCTACCGGGCGCGCGCCACCTTCGCCGCGGGCGCCCCCCGGAGCGCGGCTTCCTCCTGGTACACGTACGTGAGCCAGCCGTGCGTCGATCGGGGACCTCGCCGTTGATCACCTGGAAGAACGCCCGCTGCAGCGCCTCGGTGACGGGTCCGCGCCGGCCGGAGCCGATCTTGAGCTTGTCGATCGAGCGGATCGGCGTGACCTCGGCCGCCGTGCCGACGACAGAACACTTCGTCCGCGATGTACAGCGCTTCGCGCGGGAGGTTCATTTCCGTCACCTGGTACCCGAGCTCGCGCGCCAGCGTGATGATCGAATCGCGCGTGATGCCGCCGAGAATCGAGGCCGACAGCGGCGGCGTGAAGATCGACGCCGTCGCGCACGATGAACACGTTCTGGCCGCTGCCTTCGCTGACATTGCCGGACACGTCGAGCGCAAGCCCTTCGGAATATCCGTCGGCGAGCGCCTCCATCTTGATCAGCGCCGAATTGGCGTAGTTCGCCGTCGCCTTCGCCATTGCCGGCAGCGTGTTCGGCGCCATGCGCGCCCAGCGTGCTGATCTTCATGTCCACGCCGTTCTCGAGCGCGTCCTGCCCGAGGTACGCGCCCCATTCCCAGACGAGAATGGCCGCGTCGACCGGGTTGGGGAGCGGGTTCACGCCGAGCGTGTCGTAGCCGCGGTAGACGAGCGGCCGGATGTAGCACGCCTTCATCTTGTTCGCGCGGATCGTCTGGAGCACGGCGTCGCGCCAGCCGGCGAGATCCAGCGGATACTCCATGCGATAGATCTTGGCCGAGTTCTGCAGGCGCGTCAGATGCTCGTCCAGCCGGAAGCAGGCGGAGCCCTTCGGTGTCGCATAGCAGCGCGCCCCTTCGAAGACGCCGCTGCCGTAGTGGATGACGTGCGAGCCGATGTGAATCGTCGCGTCCTTCCACTCAACCAGCTTGCCGTTCATCCAAATCTGGCCCGTCCCCGGAAAACTCATACGTGCTCCCTCTCTTGGAATTCTATCGTATCCGGGAAGACTGGCGTACCGGCGGATCGGTGAATTGGTGAGTTGGATTGTGCAGGATTCATGCGTGCGCGAGCGAGCCGCTCACTCGCGCACGCGTCCAACCCGCGATCGCGCCAGCTCGGCGCGATCGTCGCTACTGGGCCTCGCCGCAGAAGGGGCACCGATCCGAGCGCGCGTGCAGCGGCTTGCGGCAATGCCAGCAGAAGCGTGGCTGGGGCGTCTCCCGCGCTTTCAAGCGGCTCTGGATGTCCTGAACCTCGTCCGACGCCGACTCGGCCGGAGCCGCCGATCGCGGGGTGCGGCGGCCCCAGGCGCCCCGGAACGCGAGGACGTCGTCCAGCAGATCGCCGGCGCGCGCGTACCGGGCGTGGATGTCCGGCGCCATGGCCTTCAGCACGATGTCGTCAATCGCCTTCGGCACTTTCGGATTCTTGAGCCGTGCGGACATCAGAAGCTCGCCGCGCATGAGCCGATCGAGATCGGCGGGGGAGGGGGTGTCGTAGGGGAGCAGCCCCGTCAGCATCTGAAACATCGTGACGCCGAGCGAGTAGATATCGCTCGCGAACACCGCCTTGCCGCGGAACTGCTCGGGCGCCATGTACGGCGGGCTGCCGATCACCGTCGTGCCGTGCGCCGCAATCTCGAGGAAGCGCGAGGTCCCGAAATCGGCGACCTTGACCATGCCGCTGCCGGTCACGAGGACGTTCGACGGCCGCAGGTCCCGATGGAGCACGCCGTGCTGATGGGCGTGATCGACGGCGTTGCAGATCTGGCACGTGTAGTCGAGCGCCGCCGGCACGTCCAGCGCGCCGTCGCGCGCGATGATCGATTCGAGCGTCTCGCCGGGCACGAACTCCATCACGATGAAGAAGACGTTCTCCTGCTTCTCCGCGGTGAGGATCGTGACGATGTTCGGGTGGTTCAGCGTCGCGAGCAGCCGCGGCTCGCGCAGCAGCTCGCCGAAATCGAGGTTCTGTTTGTGAGGAACCTTGAGCGCGACTTTCTTGTCGATCCAGGTGTCTTCGGCGAGATACACGGTGCCGAAGCCGCCGCTGCCGATCGTCGAGAGGATCTTGTACTTGCCGATGATCTGCCCGCGGAAGAACATGGACGCGCCGCGAGTATAGCAGCGTCTGTTCGGGCGGGTTGATGGGTGTCGGCCGGCAAGGCTCGTATAATTCCGTCCCGTGCACAGGTTTTTCGCGCCCGCGCTGGATCCGGGCGACGAAACGGTCATGCTGCCGAAAGACGAAGCCGAACACCTGACGCGGGTGCTGCGGCTTGGCGTCGGCGACACGGTGGCGATCTTCGACGGCCGCGGCCACGAGTTTCTGGCGCGCGTCGCCAGCGCCTCGCGCCGTGACGTGCGCGTCCAGTTGCTGTCGCGTGTCGAGCCCGCCGCGGAACCGCCGGTCCCGCTCACGCTGGCGCAGGCCGTCCTGAAGGCCGACAAGATGGACGAGGTCGTGCGCGACGCGGTGATGCTCGGCGTCGCCGCCATCCAGCCGCTCATCACCAAGCGCAGCGAGACGACCGTGGCGGCTCTCATGCGCGGGGCGCGGCGCGACCGCTGGAGCCGCGTGGCGCTCGCCTCGGTGAAGCAGTCCCGCCGCGCGACGCTCCCGGACGTCCGGACGTCCGCTGACGCTCGAGGCCTATCTGAACGAGCCGCGTCCGCCTCTCAGCCTGATGTTCATCGAGCCGGGCGCCGGCGCGAGCGCACAGCCCCTCGCGGTCCTCCGGGGCCGGCCCGTGCCGTCCGACGCCGCCATCCTGGTGGGCCCCGAAGGCGGGTGGGACGAGGAAGAGTGGACGGCCGCGCAGGCCAGAGGCGTGGAGCTCGTGACCCTTGGCCATCGAACGTTGCGGGCCGACGCGGTGCCGATCGCCGCGATCAGCATCCTGCAGTTCTTGTGGGACGGGGGCTGAGGATCAGCGGGGCGGCGTGACCTTGAAATTCTGGGTCCTGCACCTCGCCATCGCCAAGTCTGACCCGCGTCGCGCCGCCGCGGTGCTGTTCGAGAAAGGCCGGCTCGAACCACTCGCCCTGCTCCGCGGGATCGATGGTCGCAACGTAGTAGTCGCCGGGCGGGAGACCGCGCAGCTGGAATGTGCCGGTCTGGTCGGGCCGGGCGGTCACAATCTGGCGGGCCTGCGGCCGCCACAAGGCCGAATCGGTCGGGAACGCCAGCACGGTGTATTCGGTGGCCGGGAGGCCCTGCGCGTCGGTGACGGTGCCGATGATCTCCGATTGCCTGTCGGTGAACGTCACTTCCACGCCGGTGACCTTGTCGCCTGCCCCGACCTCGAACGGCGTGTCGATCGTGTCTCGTCCGTCAACGACCGCCGACTTGAGGGACCAGCTGCCCGGCGCCTGGGAGCGAAGCCACAGCGCTCCTGCCGGAACACCGACCAGCAGGAATGTGCCGTCCTGTTCGATGCGCGCAGTCGAGTTCGGACCCATCTCGGAACGATCGACGAGCGATGCGATGATCCGAAACTGGTTGACCTGAGGTGGCTGCGTCGACCGACTGCCCTGGAATGTCACCGTGCCGCTGATGGTCGCGCCCATCGCAAGCGCGACATGCAGGTCGTTGATGTCGCCGTTGACGGTCAGGGGCAGCAATGCGAACTGCGGAGGCACGTAATCGCCGTCGCGGCCGCGCGGTCCGTCGCCACGTGCGCGCAGAACGTAGCGGCCCGGCGGCACGTTGACGAGGGAGAACGTGCCGTCGTCCTGAAGGCGACTGCTGGTAGCTGCCACCCAACGGCCCGCCGTTGCGTCCCCTTGCGCCTTCCGGCATCAGGTTCACATTGCCCGCCGATGCCGCCGACCCGTCGGCGTTCGTCACCCGTCCAGAGATTCTGGCCGCGCGCACGAGCAGCACGTTGAAATCGATGCCGGCGACCTCAGCCGCCAGTCCGATCGTCACCGCGCGCGCCTCGTTCACAGAAGGGACGCCGGGGAAATACGTGGGCGCGTAGGCTTCCTGGTCGAGATCGTCTCCGTCCGTCGGCGGCCGTCGGCGCAACCCGCCCCCGTCCGAGGCGACGCCCGGCCTCATCGGCGCCGCGGGCGCCCCGCCTGTTGGGGCGCCAGGATTCCGCGCGATCGCGCTGATGTAATACTCGCCGGGGTTGAGGCCCCACACCCGATACTCACCCCGGTCGTCGGTTTGCGCCGTGCCGGCCGGCACGAGCTGGCGCATGCCCTGACCGTACTGGTAGCGCCCCACCCGCACAGCGGCGCCCGGCAGACGGATCGCCGTTCTCGTCATATACGTGGCCCGTGATCGCGCTGCCGCGCGGCAGCCGGAAATCAACCGCTTTCAGGTCCTGACCATCGCGCGAGCTGGAGCGGTGTGCCGGCCTGGAGCGGCCGGCGCTGGCCGAACGACAGCCTGACGTAACCGGCCTTGGACGCGGTAACGGTGTAACGGCCGGAGGGCAGGCCGGTGAACTCGAACGCGCCGGAATTGTCGGTCAGGACGCTGCGTCCGCCGGGAAGCTCGGGCGCCGTGAGCCCGACCAGGGCGCGGCTGATCGGACGGCCGTTGTCGGCGCCGAGGACGCGTCCGGCGATCCGGCCAGAGGAGGCCGCCGCGCGCTTGTTGCTCGGCTGCGCCGGCGTGTCGCGCGCCACGCCCTGCGACAGGGCAGGCGCGGTTGCCGCAGCCAGTACGAGCCCCATCGTCAACATGGCGCCCATGCCCTGGTTCAAGAGACCGAGACATCATGCACCAGGCGAGACCGTCATGATCATTAGACTCGAAATCTCGGGCTAGACAGGTTCTGAGCCTTGGCTTCAGACTTGAGACTTCAGACTTGAGACTTCAAGATTAGCCCCACCCACCCGTCCTCCTGCGACTCCCAAACGACCCGGAAGTCCGCCGCGCGCTCGAACTCGGCGACGACGTCACGACGCTCGGCGGCCAGCACGCCGCTCACGATCAGCGAGCCGCCGGCGGACCATCGCGGCGGCGAGCCACGCCGCTTCGCGGACCAGGACTGCGCCGGTGAGGTTCGCGGTCACCACATCGGCCCGCCTTCGCTCGGGTGCCAACCGGTCGAGCTTCGGCGCGCCAGGCCCCCGGTTTCGCTTGGTCACCAGCAGGTCAAGTGCCGGCGCGGTCAGCCCCTCTCGTTGCTTCTGCGCCGACGGCATGGCCGCCGCCGTCGGCAGCCAGGACCTGAGGTCCGCTTCCTCGAAGATGACCGCGTCCACACCTGGATTCACGGCAAGGTTCATCGTGCGCCGCCTGCACGGCGTCAGGATCGTTGTCGATTCCCACGGCCCGGTCTGCACCGAGCAGCCGCGCCGCAATCGCGAGCACGCCTGAGCCGGTGCCGACGTCGACGACGTACGTGCCGGCCAGGTCGATCGTCTGCAGCGCCGCGAGGCAGAGTCGCGTCGTCGCGTGGTGACCCGTCCCGAAGCCCATCGAGGGCGGAATCACGATCGGCGATTGCGGATGCGGAGGAAGGAATGATGGCAGGGTGTCGGCGAAGAGCGTCACTCGGCCGACGGTGACAGGCTTCAGGTTCTGCTGGGATCGGCGCGCCCAGTCTTCGTCGTCGACCTCGCGCGGCGTGGTGACGGTCAGCGGCCATGCGTTCGCAATCGCCTCGCGAGCGTTGTCGCGGCGCACGCGGTCGGAGAAGAAAATCGTCAGGAGCCCGTCGCGTTCTTCGACGGCCGTCGGGGAATAGTCGTCGACGACGGCGAGCACGAGGTCCCCGTCCGCGCTCACGACATCCAGGGCGGGATAGAGCAACGACCGATTCCCGACTCTCTTATCCGAACATGCGTTTCACGCGATCGAACAGGTTGCGTTCGTCCTGCTCGTTGTCGTGCGTTCGCGGTTCGAACTCGCTCCTTCGGAAGCACCTTCGCGAGCTGCTCGAGCAGGTGGCGCTGTTCCTTCGTCAGCTTTTTCGGTGTCTGCACCTGCACGGTGGCAAAGAGGTCGCCGCGTCCGCGGCCGCCCACATCCTGCATGCCCTTGCCGCGCAGCCGCAGCGTCGTGCCCGTCTCGCGTGCCTTCGGGTACCTTCACGCTGTCCGGGCCATCGAGTGTCGGCACGACGATCTCGCCGCCGAGGGCGAGCGTCGTGAAGTTGACCGGAATCTCGCAGAACAGATTGAGGCCATCGCGCCGGAAGAACTCGTGCTCGTGCACGTGCACGACGACGTACAGATGGCCCGCCGGTCCGCCTGCGGCGCCCGCTTCGCCCTCGCCCTGCAGACGAAGCTGCTGGCCGTCCGCGATGCCCGCGGGAATCTTCACCGTGAGCTTGCGGTCGTGCGACACGCGGCCGGCGCCGCGGCATGTCTGGCACGGCTTGGTGATCGATCTGGCCGGTGCCCGCGGCACTGGGGACAGGTACGAGCGACCGTGAAGAAGCCCTGCTGGAACCGGACCTGCCCTTGCCCGCGGCACTGCGAGCACACGCTCGGCGACGATCCCTTGGCGCGCGCCCGACCCGCTGCAGGTCTCGCAAGTCTCCTGGCGCGGGATCTGGATCGTCGTCTCGGTGCCTTTCGCCGATTCCTCGAACGAGATTTCGAGGTCGTAGCGGAGGTCGGCGCCGCGCTGCGGTCCGCCGCGCCGGCGGCCGCCGCCGAAGAGATCGCCGAACCCGAACATGCCGCCGAGAATGTCGGCGAAGTCGCCGAACTCGCTGAAGACCGACGGGTCGAAGCCGGCGCCGCCCGCGGCGGATTTCACGCCGGCGTGGCCGAAGCGGTCGTAGAGGCTGCGCTTCTCGGCATCGGCCAGAACCGCATACGCCTCGGCCGCCTCCTTGAACCGTTCTTCCGCGGCCTTGTCGCCGGGGTGCCGATCGGGATGGGACTTCATCGCGATCTTCCGGTAGGCGCTCTTGAGCTCGCTCTCGTCGGCCGTTCTGGAGACGCCGAGCACTTCGTAGTAGTCGCGTTTGCTCACGCTTTTGCCACCTTCACCATCGCGGGGCGAAGCAGGCGGTCGCCGAGCATGTACCCGCGCCTCAGTTCGCCGATGACTTCGCCCTCGCGGTGCTCGGGGCTGACCTCGTGCGCCACGGCCTGATGCACGTTCGGATCGAAATCGGCGCCGAGCGCCTCGAATCCGCCGCACGCCCTGCTTCCGCAGGAGGTCCTGCAGCTTCGCGTGGATCAGCTCGACGCCCTTGCGGTAGCTCTTCGCGCCTTCGCCCGCCTCGACGCTCGAGCGCCAGGTCGAAATCGTCGACCACCAGCAGGAGATCCTGCAGCAGATCGACGACGGCCTGATCGGCCTGTTCGCGGCGCTCGCGCTCGATGCGCTTCCGGTAATTGTCGAACTCCGCCGTCTTGCGCAGCAGGCGATCGTAGAGGTCGTCGCGCTCGCGCTTGATCGCCGAGGTCTCCGGTGATTCCGCCGCGGCGGTCTGGGCTTCGTCCGTCTGGGGTGGGTCGGTCACGGCCGGCGCGGGGCCCGCCGCATCAGGGGAATGCTTGTCAGCCATGTGTCTGCCTAGTTGGGGTCGCGCAGCATGCGCGAGATCGCCTGCGCCGTGCCGTCGACCACCGCGATGGCGCGCGAGTAGCGCATGCGCGTCGGACCGATGACGCCGATCGTGCCGAGGCTCGCGCCGTCTTCGTAGGTGCACGCGACGAGGCTGAACGAGCGAAGGCTGGGATCGAGATGTTCCGCGCCGATGACGACCGTCAGGCCCTGGCCGTCGATGTACTCGTTGAGCAGCCGGACGAGCCGCTGCTTCTCCTCGATCATCAGCAGCAGCGCCTGCAGGGTGCCGAGCGTGAGCCCCTGATCTTCGCCGAGCAGCGACGCCGCGCCGTCCACGTACAGCGTGCGCGCCTCGGGCAGATCCGTAAACGTCGACGACGCGAGCCGCATCGCGCGCGCCATCAGCGCGTCGTACAGCAGCCGTTCCTCGTCCATCCGCTCGAGCACGGCTTCGCGCGCCCGCGACAGCGGCAGTCCCGAAAACTCGGCGTTCAGATAGTTGGCCGCCTGGCGCAGATCGTCGGCGCCGAGCGGTTCGCCGACGTCGATGACCTTCTGGACGACATGACCGCCGCGCGCGACGATCACGACGAGCACGCGGGCGCCGCCGAGCGGAATGAACTCGACGCGATCGAACACCGCCGCCTCGTGCGCCGGGCGAAGCGCGAAACCGACGTGGCGCGACGCCTGAGACACCACGTGCGAGGCCTGCGAGAACAGAGAGTCGACGAGCGTCCCCGAGCTCTCGCGCCGCAGCTGCGCTTCGACCGCGCTGGCGGTACGCGGCGAGCGCTTCGATTCGAGCAGCAGGTCGACGTAGAAGCGGTAGCCGCGATCCGTGGGGATGCGGCCGGCCGAAGTGTGCGGCTGCTGAACGAAGCCTTCGTCCTCGAGCCGGGCGAGGATGCTGCGTACAGTCGCCGACGACACGCCGAGCCCGGCGGCGCCGACGAGAAGAGACGAGGGAACGGGCTCGCCAGACGAGATGTACTCGCGCACAAGCGCGGCCAACACCCGCTTCGAGCGTTTGTCGGTTTCCATTGGCACTCTAGCTGTGAGACTGCTAAGCCATTATACAACATGGAATTGCAGAGTTCAGCGTCTGCCTGCAGGTTGAATGTTGGACGAGTCGGCACCTTGCCTGCGCTTGGCGGTCCGGAGGCGGCAACAACCTGAACGCGGCCAGCTGCCGTGGGACCTGGCGTGTCAGCGCTTCGCCGAGGCCGGCGTCCATTTCATCGACAGCTCGGCGGCGTCGCGGCCCTTCACCTTGCCGTGCTTGACGGCGATGAGCTCCGCGAGGATGCTCACCGCGATTTCCTGGGGCGTGACGGCGCCGATGTCGAGACCGATCGGAGCGTGGACGTGCTGGAGCGATCGCGGCGGGCATGCCGTCGGCGATCAGCGCGTCGTAGATGCGCGCCACCTTCGCGCGGCTGCCGATGAGCCCGAGATACCGGAGGTCGCGCGGCGCAAGCGCCCGCAGCGCTTCGAGATCGTTGGTGTGGCCGCGCGTGACGATGACCACGTACGCGTGCGGCGGCAGGGACGTGCGTGCCACCCAGGCCGGAATGTCTTCCGCCGACGATTTCCGCGGCGAACGGAAACCGCTCGCGGTTCGCGAACTTTTCCCGATCGTCGACGACGTGGACGCGGAAGCCGACATCGTGCGCCAGCCGCGCGAGATGAAAGCCGACGTGGCCCGCGCCGACGACGTAGAGCTCGGGCGATGGCTCGATCGGCTCGATGTAGACATCCATCTGCCCGCCGCAGATGAGCCCGGTTTCCTGCGCGAAATCGTCCGAGAGCTCGTAGTGGACGAGCTGTGGCCGGCGGCTGGTGATCGCCTCGCGGGCCTTCCAGAACGCGTCGTTCTCGTAGCAGCCGCCGCCGATCGTGCCGACGATGCGGCCGTCGGCGAAGACGAGCATCTTCGCGCCGACCCGCTGCGGCGTCGAGCCGATCGCCGAGACGATCGTGACGAGCGCGGCCGGCTCCCCGCGCTCGAGCGCGTCGGCGACCGCCGCGAACACTTCCTGGTTCATGCTTCCTTGCGATTATACGGGGCGAGGGGCTGGAGGGGCAGGAGGGGCAGGAAGGGCAGGAGGGCCAGGAAGGGCGGGAGCGGCCCTGCCGTTCCTGCCGGTCCGTCAGAACCGGTGCAGCTCGCAGGCCTGCGTCGGCTCGGTGCCGGCGAGGAACGCCTCGCGGATCACCCGCGGGCAGCCCGGGACGGCGAGCTTGCCGGTATCGGGATCGATGTCGACGAACGAGACGCCTTCGGGCGCGTCGAAGGGGACGCTGGGCGTGCCGGCGAGCGCCCGCTTCATGAACTCGGTCCAGATCGGCAGCGCCGCCTGCGCGCCCGACAACCCGAGCGGCTGGTTGTCGTCGAACCCGACCCAGACGACCGTCAGGAGGTCCGGGCGTGAAGCCGACGAACCAGGCGTCGCGCAGATCGTTGGTCGTGCCGGTCTTGCCGGCGGCGTCGAGCCTGAAGCCGGCGCTCCGCGCCCCGGCGCCGGTGCCCTCGTTGAGCACGCTGCGCATCATGTTGGTCACGAGGAACGTCGTCTCGGGCCGTGCGACCGCTTTCGGCTCGGCTGCTTGGCTTCCGGGTGACGTCCTTGGCCCCGCGCTTCGATCTTGAGGATGTGGCGGAGCGGACGAACCACCCCCATGTTCGGGAAGATCGTATAGGCGCGTGGCGATCTCGTACGGCGTCGCTTCGAACACGCCCAAGCGCGATCGACGGGATACGCTTTCGGCGCGCTGCCGACGCCGATCTGTCGTCCACAGATCGGCCACGCGGTCGTAGCCGGCGCGTTCGGCGACCTTGATCGTCGCGACATTGCGCGAAAGCGCGAGCGCGCGCCGCAACGTGATGAAACCGTCGTACTCGTGCTCGTAGTTCTCCGGCGCCCACGTTTGGTCGTCGAACGACCAGGTCGTCGGGGCGTCGTCCACGAGCGACGCCGGCGTGACGTCGGTCTGCCCGGCTTCGGCGGCGGTCTCGAACGCCGTGAGGTACACGAACGGCTTGAAGACCGATCCCGGCTGACGCCGCGCCGCGACGGCGCGGTTGTACTGGGACTGGTTGTACGAGCGGCCGCCGACGAACGCGACGATCTCGCCGCTGCGCGGATCGACGGCGATGAGCGCCGCCTCCGCGCGCCCCTTGCGGCGGCGCCGCGAGAGCAGTTCGTCCACGCGGATCAGGCCGCCGCGGACGGCGTCCTGCGCGATCCGCTGCAGGTGCAGGTCCAGCGTCGTGTACACGTCGACGGCCTGGTCGGTCGTGGTCGTGAGGCCGGGGTAGTCCTTGTCGATCGTCTGCGTGACGTAGTCGACGAAATACGGCGCTTCGGCTTCGAGCGCGCGCTGAACGACGGCGAGTGGCTCCCGGGACGCGGCGAAGCCTTCTTCCGCCGTGATGAAATCGGCATCGACCATCGCCTGGAGGACGACGTTGCGGCGCTCTTTGCACCGGTCCGGGTTGTTGAACGGCGAAAGCGCCGAGGGCGACTGCAGCACGCCGGCCATGGTCGCCGCTTCGGCCAGCGAGACGTTGCTGACGTCCTTGCCGAAGAACAGCCGCGCGGCCTCGGCGACCCCGAAAATGGCGAACGACCCGCGCTGCCCGAGCGGCATGTCGTTCAGATACATCTCGAGAATCTCGTCCTTCGACGCGCGCGTGTCGAGCACGAGCGCGAGAAACTGCTCGAGCAGCTTGCGCCGGACGCTCCGCTCGCGGGCGCTCTGCAGCGTCCAGCCGGCGAACTGCGGCAGGAAGACATTTCTGACCAGCTGCTGCGTGATCGTGCTGGTGGCCGCGATCCGTCCGGTGTCGCTGGTGAGGCTCGCCGACGATCGCGCCGACGAGCCGGATCGGATCGACTCCCGGGTGGTAGTAGTAGCGGCGATCCTCGATCGCCAGCACCGCCTGCACCACGCGAGGGGGAATCGCCGTCAACGCAACCGGCCGGCGCTTTTCGCGCTCGCCGCCGATGAGCGCGGTCAGCACCGGGGCGTCGAGCGTGACCCGTTCGGTGGCCTTCTTCGCCGATCTCGATTCGCAGCACGTGGTCCGCCGGCGCCGGCGGCGGTGTCCGGCGCGCCGGCTTCTGGCGAGGCGGCGCCGGCAGTTGAAACGCGACGCGGACCAGCTCCCCCTTGAACTGCGCGGGTCGCGGCCGGATCGATACCACCCCGCTTTCGACGACGAACTCGCCCGGCTTGTCCGCGCTCGGCCGTTGCGCGTAGCCGAGGTCGTTCAGGCGATCGACGAGCTGGCGATCGGTCAGCGACTGGCCGTGCCGGAGCTCGAGCGGCCGCGCGAAGACGCGTGGCAGCACCAGCGAGCCGCGCGCCGTGCAGGCGCTGGTCGATCAGCCGCGCGAACGACACATAGTAGTAACCGGCGGCGAAGCACAGCGCGACGACCGGGATGATCGCCGCCAGCGCGGTGACGCGCACCCACTTCCTGCGCCACAGGGCGGCGATTCGAACTTTCAGGCGCACAGATTCAGATCGAAACAATCCAATGTCGGCCCATCTCGAGGGGCAGCTCCTCGTGCAATCGGTCGACGAGCGCCGGGCCGTATTGGTTGAGGAACGAGATGAACCCGATCATCCGCTCCTGGGGCTGGCCGTCGGGGAAGGCGAGCGCGCGCGTCCGCATGTATTGGCGCCGCAGGATGTCGTCGCGGCGCTTCGCCGCCTGAATCATCTTGCCGTGCAGCGTCTGGAGATCGTGCTGCATCCGCCCGAGCGTCGATTTCGCCGCCCCCTCGAGCGTGGGGTCGAGGGCCGGCAGCACCGTCATCAGCCGCGTCATCTGCGCGTCGATCGCCTGCGACGCGGCTTCAAACGCGTCTTCGACGGCCGAGGGAATCTGCGATCTGAGCAGCTCGTTCAACGCCGCTTCGTCCTGCGGCTGCAGCGCTTCGAGCGGAAGCTCGTATTTGGTGAGGAATCGGAGCGCGGCGGAATCGACCAGCGTGGCCGACGCGCGCGGATACATCAGCGGCATCGGCACGCCGAAACGCTCGTAGACCGCCCGAAGCTGCCCGAGGTAGGCGAGCTCGTTCGGCCCCGCCACGTAACAGATCGTGGGGAACAGCGTGTCCTGCACGATCGGACGCAGCAGGACGTTCGGACTGAAGCTGACCGGGTGCTCCGTCGCTTCCTGCACGAGCGCGGCCGCCTGGTAGTTCTGGGCGCCGACGACGAACTGCCCGTTGTCCCGGCGTATCGGCTGGCGTCCGCCGTCGAGGTGGAAGAGCGCAGGGCTCCCGTCGGTTCCCTGCACCTGCGAGTGGTAGCCGCGGGCCTGAAGATCCGCGCCGGCGACGCCGGCGAGCTTCGCGGTCTCGCCCGGTATCGAGAGCTCGGAGGCGAATATCCTGCCGGCCAGCGGCTTCGCGGCCGGGTCCGACCCGTCGAAGACGATGAGCCCGCGATCGCCGAGGACGCGTTCGAGCCAGCGGCCGAAGGCGTCGGCCATGCCGGCGCCAGGGGCGTACGCCTGGCGAAGATCTGCCAGGAGCTGCGGCCTGAATTCGGTCGCCGGCAGCGCCGCCTCGAGCTCCTGAAGCGCCGTCGAGGATCGAATCGTCGAGTCGAACCGCCGCCACCGGCGCGGGGTCCACCATCAGCGTGCGGCGGCAGCTCGATGGTCCGCGGTGTCAGCGCCTCGTCGAAGACCGTGCACGCGCGGACTTCGTCCCAGTCGTGATCTTCCGCATCGATCCAGAACACCGCCACCGTCCGCACCTGATGATCGCGCGCCACCTGCTCGGCGAGTCTGAGCGCCGTGATCGCCTTGAGCAGTGTGAACAGCGGCCCGCCAAACAGCCCGGCCTGCTGTCCCGTGACGATCGCGACGGTCGTGGGGTCGGCGAGCGCCTGGCCGGCTTCGACCGCGCGTGGAGGGGCGCTGCGGAGCCGCTGCTGAGCGCCGACGATCGACGCAATCTCCGCACGCCGCCGGTTGTGGGTCTGCGCGCGGGCGATCGCCTGCGCCCACGCGCCGCGATCCGACGGATCGCCCGAGAAGAACGGCGCGACGGCGGAGAAGTCGTACGCGTAGTCGGCGGCGAAGCGCCGGATCCAGGGAAATCGGCGGACGTCGACCGGGATTCTCAGCGAAGATTCACCTGCCGGTTGAGTTGGTCGACACCTGTCGTCTACTGTGTCAAAGAACGGAGGCTCACGCAAGGTTCACGCGGTGACGAGGTGTGTTACGATCCCGTCGACGTTCCCTCAGGAGTACCTCACTGCACACGGACGCCGCCGGTACTGCGCCTCCTGACGCCTTCGGTCCATTTCGCGTTCTCCATCAGATCGGCGCGGGCGCGCTCGGTCCCGTGTTTCGCGCGTACGATCCGGAGCAGGAGAAACTCGTCGCGGTCAAGTGGTTCCGTCTGGATCTGCCGCCGGAGCGAACGCACCGCCTGGTCGCCGAACTCGAGCAGCTGATCGCGTCCGATCTGACGCACCCGGCAATCGCTGCGCCTCGGGCCGACCGGGATCGTCAACGCCGCGGCGTACCTCGCGCACGAGTTCGTCACCGCCGACTCGGTCGATATCGTCATGCGGGACCAGGGGGCGGCTTCTCCTGCCGAGGCGGTGAGGATGGTTGCACACCTGGCCGGCGCGCTCGATGCGGCGGCGGACCGGCAGATCGTCCACGGGGCGCTGCACCCGCGCGATGTGCTCGTGTCGGCCGACGAGGTCAGGTTGACGGGCCTTGGGATCGCGCACGCGCTCGAGCGGGCAGGGGCGGCTGCTCCGATACGGCGGCCGTACACCGCTCCCGAACGGATAGCGGGAACGGCGCTGGGATCGGCGGGCCGACGTGTTCAGCCTCGCCGTCCTGGTCCACGAATGGCTGTGGGCGAAACGGGTCACCGGTCTCGGGAGACAGGCGGCAGACGCGCTGACGGCACTACCCGGCGCCGATCTGGCAGCGCTGCAACAGCTCTTCACGCGTGCGCTTGCCGACAAGGCGGATGATCGGTTCAACACCGCGCTCGCAGTTCGCGGCGGAGCTGACGCACGCGCTGGCAGTGACCTCCCGTCCCATGTCTCACGGCTCACGTCGGAGGGCTCTGACAACGCCTCGCCTGCCGCTCGAGGGATCGGAGGAATCCGTGAAACCTGCCGAAATCGTGATCGAGCCCGGCACCGCTGAGGCGAACCCGTCGGCGCAGCCCGACCTCGCCCAACGTCCGGCGGAGGGGCCCGGCGGTTCGAGCGATCTCGGGCTTCGAGCCCCGGAGATCCGCTGACGATCCCGATCTGGTGATCGTGCCGGTGGCTGCCGACAAGCCTCCGCATCGCGCAGAATCAGAATCCGCGTTCCGTTTCACCGAATCCGCATCGCCATTCGGGCAGGACGACCGGGGCCCATTCCCCGCGGATCGAGGGCCGTTCGGACGCGTCAACGGTGCGCTCGACGCCACGCGATCCGCGGTGTGGCCGCTCGGGCTCGCGCTGATCCTGGGGGTCTCGTTCGGCTTTGCGGCAGGCTACGAGGTAGCGAGCTGGCAGCGCCGTCCAGGAGCTGGACTCGAGGCCGTCGCCCCGTCCCGCCCCGCAACGCAGGCCACCAGCGGGAGCTCGGTTCGTGAGTTCACCGAAAGCGCCGTATCGCGAATCAGCTGCGGCAACGACGCCGGGCACGCCAGGTACCGACGTGCTGCTGACGCCGAACGCCGCGAACGCCGCCCGCCCGGCTGCCGGCGCTCGAACGACGATGCCAGCACCGGTCGCGGCAGGGCGGCTCCTCGTCCGCTCGACGCCTGCCGGCGCGCGCGTGGTGCTGGACGGACGGGACGTCGGCGAGACGCCGCTCACGGTGCGGAACGTCGCGCCGGGTGCGCACACTGTTCGCATCGCCCGCGACGGGTATGTCGCCGACCAGCGGCGTGTCGTCGTTTCGGCGGCGAACCCGGCGCAGTCGGTCACGGTCGCGCTCGTGCGCGCCCGTCGGGCCGGGGAGGCGACGTCGATCCCACCTGGGCCCGGGCAGTCGACGGCCGCGCTCAACGTCGAGTCCCGGCCAGCTGGCGCGAGCGTGTTCCTGGACGGAAAGCCAATCGGCACGACTCCGCTCCAGGTGGGCGAGATCGCCGTGGGGGATCACGACGTACGGCTGGAGCTCGATGGCTACCGGCGCTGGTCTTCAACCGTCCGCGTTGCGCCGGGTGAGCGCCGTCGCGTCGCCGCGTCGTTGGAGCGATGACGTGGGAGTGATCGCAGGAGTCCTTCGCGCCGCGGCCGCTTCCGCTCTTGCTGAAGCTGGAGCGCCGCAGCCTTGTCCGCCTTCGCGCGAAGCGCTGCGGCGAGAGCTCGACGAAGCTCGGAGCGCTCTGCTGAGCAGGCCTCGTGGTACGACCTGCCGGCGGACCCGAGGGTGCGCACGACCGGTCGCGACGGCTGTCAATCCGCTGCGGTTCACGTGAGATTCATGCACGCCATACTGGCTCTTGAAGACGGCACCTTCTACCGCGGCGCCGCCGCCGGCGCCGACGGAGAGGCGCGCGGGGAGGTCGTGTTCAACACGAGCATGACCGGCTATCAGGAGGTGCTGACCGATCCGTCCTACGCCGGGCAGATCGTCACGATGACGTGCGCGGAGATCGGCAATTACGGCGTGTCGCCGAACGACGTCGAGTCCCGCAAGCCGCAGATTGCCGGCTTCGTCATTCGCGATGAATCGCCGGTGGCGAGCAACTGGCGTGCCGAAGGGACGCTGCGCGACTATCTCGTCGCGCACGACATCGTCGCCATCTCCGACATCGACACGCGCGCGCTGACCCGCCTGCTGCGCTCCTCGGGTGTGATGCGCGGCGTCGTCGCGACAGGGGACGCGCTCGACGTGAACGCGCTCGTCGAGCGGGCGCGGTCGATACCCCGGATGGAGGGGTCCGATCTCGTGCGAACCGTGACAACGGACAGGATCTTCGACTGGCCCGCGGAAGACCCCGGCGAGTTCGGCATAGCGACGGAACACCTCGCGAAGCGGCGCCTGAAGATCGCGGCGTACGACTTCGGGATGAAATGGAACATCATGCGCCGGCTGAGCGCGCATGGCTGCGACGTGCGGGTGTATCCGGCCGGGACGGCCGCCGCGGAACTGCTGGCGAACGGCCCCGACGGCGTGTTCCTGAGCAACGGCCCGGGCGATCCGGCGCCGCTGACCTACGCGATCGACAACGCCAGGGCGCTGGTGCAGTCGGACGTGCCGGTGTTCGGCATCTGTCTGGGGCACCAGATTCTCGGCCTCGCGATGGGCGGGACGACCTACAAGTTGAAGTTCGGCCATCGCGGCGCGAATCACCCGGTCAAGCAGCTCGCGACCGGCAAGATCGAGATCACGTCGCAGAACCATGGGTTCGCCGTCGATCCGGCGTCGCTGCCCGAGGATGTCGAGGTCACGCACAAGAACCTGTACGACGGAACGGTGGAAGGCCTCCGCCACAAGACGCAGCCGGTGTTCTGCGTCCAGTATCATCCGGAGGCCTCACCGGGTCCCCACGACGCCGATTACCTGTTCTACGATTTCATCAAACTGATTGAAGAGAGAAACGGCTGAGTCTCCAATTCGCCCACTGTCATTAGGTAGGATGCCGAAGAGAACCGACCTTCGCCGGGTGCTCGTCCTTGGCTCCGGTCCGATCGTGATCGGGCAGGCCTGCGAGTTCGACTACTCCGGCTCCCAGGCGTGCAAGGCGCTGCGCGCCGAGGGCCTCGAGGTCATCCTGGTGAACAGCAATCCAGCCACGATCATGACCGACCCGGAGCTGGCGGATCGCACCTACGTGGAGCCGCTGACGCCGGAATTTCTCGCCGCCATCATCGAGCGCGAGCGGCCGGACGCGATTCTGCCGACCGTCGGCGGCCAGACCGCCCTCAATCTGGCCGTGGATCTCGCCGACGCCGGCACGCTGGCGAAGTACAACGTCCGGCTGATCGGCGCCTCGATCGAAGCGATCAAGATCGCCGAAGACCGCCAGCTGTTCAAGGACGCGATGCGGTCGATCGGCCTCGACGTCCCGCAGAGCGGCCTGGCGCGCAACCCGGCCGAAGCGATGGAGCTGGCGCACACGCTCGGGTTCCCGATCGTGATCAGGCCGTCGTTCACGCTGGGCGGCGTCGGCGGCGGCATCGCCTACAACATCGAGGAGTTCCGCGATCTCGCCGAGCGTGGCCTCGAGCTCAGTCCGGTCCACGAAGTGCTGATCGAGGAATCGGTCATCGGCTGGAAAGAGTTCGAGCTCGAGGTGATGCGCGACGTCGCCGACAATTTCGTCGTGGTCTGCTCGATCGAGAACATCGATCCGATGGGCGTGCACACGGGCGACAGCATCACCGTGGCGCCGATCCTGACGCTGAGCGACAAGGAATACCAGCGCATGCGCGACGCGGCGCGGCTCATCATCCGCAAGGTCGGCGTCGAAACCGGCGGGTCGAACATTCAGTTCGCCGTCGATCCGGCCAACGGGCGGATGGTCGTGATCGAAATGAACCCGCGCGTCTCGCGCTCGTCGGCGCTCGCGTCGAAGGCCACCGGGTTTCCAATCGCGAAGATCGCCGCGAAGCTGGCGCTCGGCTATCACCTCGACGAGATCCCCAACGACATCACGCGCGTCACGCCAGCCTCCTTCGAGCCGACGATCGACTACGTCGTGGTCAAGATTCCGCGCTGGAACTTCGAGAAGTTTCCGCAGGCCGATCGGACGCTCACCACGCAGATGAAATCGGTGGGCGAGGCGATGGCCATCGGCCGCACCTTCAAGGAAGCGTTCATGAAGGGGGTGCGGTCGCTCGAGCTCGGGAAGAGCGGCCTGCTGTTTGCGCCCACGGGAAGCGACCGCGCCCTCCCTGGCGTGAGCGACGCGGAGGACGACGCCGCGCTGCGAAAGCGGCTGGTGGTGCCGCACGACCGGCGCATGTGGGATCTGTTCCGGGCGCTCGGCCGCGGCTGGAGCGTCGAACGTATCCACGAGCTGACCAAGATCGACCCGTGGTTCCTGCGCCAGTTCGCCGACATCAACGAGATGCAGCGGCAGGTCGCGGAAACCGGGCTCGCCGGCCTCGATCCGGAGCGGATGCGCCGCATGAAGCGGGCCGGCTTCGGGGACGCCGAGCTGGCGCAGGCCGCTGGCGTCGAGCGAAACCACGATCCGCGAGCGCCGCGTCGCCCAGGGTCTGCAGCCGGTCTACAAGCGCGTCGACACGTGCGCTGCGGAATTCGAATCGTTCACGCCGTACCTCTACAGCTCGTACGAGCCGACCTGCGAGTCGAATCCCAATTCCCGCAACAAGGTCGTCATCCTGGGGAGCGGTCCGAACCGGATCGGGCAGGGCATCGAGTTCGACTACTGCTGCTGCCATGCGGCCTTCGCGCTGCGCGACGAAGGCCTCGAGACGGTGATGATCAATTGCAATCCCGAGACGGTCTCGACCGACTACGACACGGCCGATCGCCTCTACTTCCAGCCGCTCACCTTCGAGGACGTGATGGCCGTCATCGAGAAGGAGGGCTCGGCCGGCGGCGATGTCTCGTGCCTCGTGCAGTTCGGCGGGCAGACGCCGCTCAAGCTCGCGCTCGCCCTGCAGGAGGCCGGCGTGCGGATTCTCGGGACGTCGCCCGATTCGATCGATCTCGCGGAAGACCGCCAGCGGTTCTCGGCGCTGCTGTCGCGCCTCGAGATCCCGCAGCCGGCCAGCGGCACCGCCACCTCGCGCGAAGAGGCCCGCGAGGCTGCCGCCGCGATCGGCTTCCCGGTCGTCGTCCGCCCGTCCTACGTCCTCGGGGGCCGCGGGATGGCGATCGTGTACGACGTCGGCACGCTCGATCGGTACATGACGCACGCCGTCGATGCGTCGCCCGAGCACCCGGTTCTCATCGATCGATTCCTCGAGGACGCCTTCGAGTTCGACGTCGATGCCCTCGCCGACGCGACCGGCGCCGTCGTCATCGGCGGCATCATGGAGCACATCGAGGAGGCGGGGATTCACTCGGGCGACAGCTCCTGCGTGGTGCCGCCGTTCATCTGCCCGGAGCGCCACCTGGCGACCATCCGCGACTACACCCGTCGCGTCGCGCGCGCGCTCAAGGTCGTCGGGCTGATGAACGTCCAGTACGCGATCAAGGACGACACGGTGTACGTGCTCGAGGTGAACCCGCGCGCCTCGCGCACCGTGCCGTACCTCTCGAAGGCGTCGGGCGTGGCGCTCGCCAAGATCGCCGCGAAGGTGATGGCCGGCCGCACCCTTGCGGAGCTCGGCTTCACCAAGGACATCGAGGTCGCCGGCGTCTTCGTGAAGAGCCCGGTGTTTCCGTTCGTGCGGTTCCCCGGCGTCGACACGATTCTCGGCCCCGAGATGAAGTCGACCGGCGAGGTGATGGGCGGTTCGACCACCTTCGGCGTGGCGTTCGCCAAGGCGCAGCTGGCGGTGGGGCAGCGGCTGCCGGAGGGCGGCCGCGCGTTCGTGAGCGTGAACAACGACGACAAACCGAACCTGATCCCGATCGCACGCGATCTCGCCGAGCTCGGGTTCCGGCTGATCGCCACGCGCGGCACCGCCGCCTACCTGCGCGCCTACGGCCTCACCGTCGACGTCGTCTTCAAGGTGAACGAAGGCCGTCCCAATATCGCGGACGAGATCGTGAACCGCACGGTCGATCTCGTCATCAACACGCCGCTCGGCCGCGAATCGTTCTTCGACGATCGCGCCGTCCGGCGGGCCGCGATGATGTACGAAGTGCCGTGCATCACGACCCTGACCGGCGCCGCCGCCGCGGTCAGCGCGATTCGAGCCATGCGGGAGCACGGCGTCGGCGTCCGCGCACTGCAGGACTACTACGCGGGCATCGCCGCCGGCAGCGTGTAGCGTGCACGCATCACGTTAACCACGAAGACACCGAAGAAGCCACGAAGAGCACACCACACGACCGACTCACCACGAAGACACGAAGAGCCCGAACACGCACATCGAGCAGAGTCTCGCGTGCCGCACCTGAAGCCACCGAAGGATCGGACATTGAAATTGATCAAGACGATGCGGGTACCGCAAAGCTGATCACCTGGCGATCGAACCGCCAACGCTGATCTGAGAATCGATCGATCGGTCTGGCCTTCACGAGGATCGCGTTCGAGCTCGAACCTGTCGCGGTTCCTCAGCACTGCCGCGGATATGGCCTGAAGCCAGCCCGTCCGTAGCTCCGTGACGGCCGACGCGGTCTCGGACTCAGACCGCTGGCGTCGTGTTCGACGTGTAACTGCGTAGTCCTGTTCGTCCTTCGTGTCTTCGTGGTTCGTGGAGAGCATCATTGCTACGGCCTGTCCTCTTCGTCCTGCTTCGTGGCGGAACCTGTTTCGGAGAAACGTCCTCCGTCCCGTGAAAGTCTGGATATCCACGACGTAGCCGTCGGTACTCATACTGACGGCGCCGTCCTGATCGGTGCGGAATACGTCGGCCCCGATTCGCCGGTACCGGTCGATGACCTCGGGCGCGGGATGCCCGAACGTATTGCTGCGGCCGACGCTGACGACGGCCGCCTGGGGCGATAGCGCGCGAACGAACTCGAGGCTGCTGGAGGTGAGGCTCCCATGATGCGGCACCTTCACGATCCGGAGCGGCGAGGGTGAAAAGAGCGGTGCAATCAGCCGCTCGGCCTCGCTGCCGATGTCGCCCGTCAGGACGATCGATACGTCGCGCCAGATGATCTCGAGCACGATCGAGTCGTCGTTGCGGACGTCCTGACGCTGCCAGTCGGCGAGAGCCGGATGCCGCACCAGAACCTGCACGCCATCGATGGTGACCATGTCGTTCGTTTGAACATTCGTCCAGGCGGCGCCGACCCGGCCGGCGGTGCGCTGGAGGGCGCGAAGAGTCTCGTGCGGCGGAACCGGAATCCCTTCCCACACGTCGGCCGGCCTGAATTCAGTCAGGATCGCGTCCGCGCCTCCGATGTGATCGACGTCGCCGTGCGTCAGCGCGACCGAATCGAGCCTGCGGATGCCGCCGTGCCGGAGCACGGGCGCGACGATCCGATCGCCGATATCGAACGGCGACGCGCCGGGCAGGCCGCCGGCATCGACGAGCAGTGTCGAGCCATTGGGAAACCGCACGAGCGCGGCATCGCCCTGCCCGACATCGATGAAGGTGACGTGCAGACGGCCGTCGCCCGCCGATGCGGGCGCGATCCAGGGCTTCGCGACAATCCAGAGCAACGACAGGACTGGCGGCGCATGCGGCGCCCCGGCGTACGAACCGGAGCATCCGGCTCTCCCGGCTGCCGAGAGCCTGGACTGCGAGACGCCAGAGGCCCCATGCGGTGACCAGCCCGCAGTAATACACCGATGATCGCGATCCAGGACGGCGGGGGAACGCGCCACGTGAGCATCGGGACCACGTCGACCAGGTTGGCGGAGCGCACGAGTCCTTCCGCGCCTACGTGGGCCATCCAGCCGAGGGCGGAGGCGAGCAGGGGCGAGCCCGCAGAGGCGGGCACCAAAGCCATTCCGGCAATCTGGGCGACAGCCATCAAGGGAATCGCGGCGAAGTTGAGCACGAGACCGGCGACGGTGATCCGCGAGAAGAAGAACGCGCCGATCGGCAGGAGCGCCGCCTCCGCCGCAACCGTGGCGGCCAGCATCGCGGCAAGCGGCGCGACGAGACGCGGAAAGGCGCGCAACTGTGCGAGCGGTACGACGAGGATGATCGCGGCAGTGGCCCCGAACGTGAGGAGAAAGCCAGGATCCGCGACCGTCAGCGGCTGCGTCGCGACGAGCAGCCCGGCAACGAGCGCCAGCCGGTTGACCGGCGGACCGCGCAGATCCACTGCCCGCGCGGCGAAGTGGACGATGGCCATCAGCGTCGCACGGTTGACCGAGGCGCTGCCGCCAATGATGGAGCCGTACGCCACGAGCCCCGCGATGGCCGTCAGCATGGCCGCGCGGCCAAGGAGCCCCGCGACGCGGAATCCGACGAGCGTGAGCCCGGCGAGAATGGCGATGTTGCCCCCGGAAATTGCGATGACGTGATAGGTCCCCGCTTCCTGCAGCCGCCGCTCGAGGCCTTCGTCGAGGCCGGCGCGATCGCCGATGACAATCGCCGTGACAATCGCGGCCGATCGAGCGCTCCAAGGGCCGACGGCTGAGGCGATGGCGCCGCGCACGAATGCGCGCACGCCCGCGGCTGCTTCCGACAGGCGGCCGCCGTTCGCGAGGACGTCCACGAGCACGCCGCTTTTCACCGATCCAACGAGTGTCGTCCCGCGGCGCGCCAGCGCGCGCTCTTCATCCGCGACGCCCGGATTCAGGTAACGAGAAGGACGACGAAGCTCCGCCGGCACGCGGATGGCGCGGCCCGCGCGCCATCTGTCGATGCGCTCGGCCGCAAGCGTACCGGCGACACTGAGCAGGACGCCGCCGCGGGCAGGACGATCGGCCCCGGCCTCGATCGAAGCGGGCGATTCCCGGCTCGCGGCCGCGGCAGCTGAAAGGGTCTCGAGACGGCGCGTCCGGGGGACGGCCACGGACCGAACGTCGAGGCTGAGGGCCACGCCGTTGGGACGAGCGGAGGCATCCGCACGCAGCACCCCTGTCAGCGACCGCAAACACGCTGTCCTCGTCCGGCAGCGCCTGGCCGAGAGCTTCCGCTTCCCGCCGTCTTTCGCCCGCCAGCTGTTCGAAGAGCAGACGGAGGGGCGGCCGCCACGCCTTGTGCCACGCGTCGGCGGCAAGCAGAGCGCCGCCGGAGAAGAACGTGAGGGCGACGGCGGCCACGATCGACCACTGGCCTGACGCCTTCCAGCTCCACACGGTCCAGGCCAGCGCAGCGGCGACCGCAACATGGCCGAAGATCGAGGTCACTTCGGGAACGAGAAGACCAGCCGCTGATCCTGCGAGGAGACCGCCGGCGGGGATGACAGCCACCGCGCGCATGCAGCCACGAGTTGCAAGAGGTCAACCAGGAAGCCACGAAGGACACGAAGTCTTCTCGCTAAACGAGTTCAAGGCGCTTCCTGTCTCCGTGGTGGAATTTGTGGGTAGTCAAGAAACGCCGACGACGGCATGCTTTGCCGGCGGCAATGCTTGCCATCTGTGCCTCGTGAGTCGTGCTCTGAAGGGTTCGGCGTGACCTGACGTTCTTCGTGCTTTCGTGTCTTCGTGGTTAACGTCGTTTCACTTCCTGCCACCGCTCCTCGAGCTCCTCCAGCGACAGGTCCTGCATCCGCCGTCCCGATTCGACGATCCCCTGCTCCATCGTCGTCGAAGCGGCGCGTGAACTTCTCGTTCGCCTTGCGCAGCGCCGCTTCCGGTTCGATGTCCAGTTTTCGCGAGAGATTGGCGATGGCAAACAGCAGATCGCCCATCTCCTCCTCGGCGCGCGCCGGATCGGGCCGGTCACCCGACGCCACCACCTCGGCCAGTTCGTCCACTTCCTCCCGGATCTTGTCGACGACGTCGGCCGGACGGGCCCAGTCGAACCCGACGCCGGCGGCGCGCTTGCCGAGTTTGTACGCACGGAGCAGTGCAGGCAGGCTCCTGGGCAGTCCGCCAAGTGTCGCGCTTCGTCTCGCCGGCGGCCAGCCGCTCCTGCGCCTTCTGTGTGTCCCACCGCGAGAGGGCCGCATCCGCCGACGGCGCCCGTTCCTTCGAGGCCGCGTCGTGCAGGCGGCCGTCCTCGTTGAAGACATGCGGATGGCGCCGCACCAGTTTGTCGGCCACGGCGCGGAGCGCGTCCTCGACCCGGAAGGCGCCGAGTTCAGCGGCGACCTGCGCCAGCAGCACGCCTTCGAAGATGTGGTCCCCGATCTCCTCGCGCAAGGCGGCGAGGTCGCCTCGCTCGATGGCGTCGATCACTTCGTGCGCCTCTTCGAGCACGAACTGGGTCAGCGACTCGAGCGTCTGCTCTCGGTCCCACGGGCAGCCCTCGGGACTCCGCAGCGTCGCGACGACTTCGACAAGGCGATCGAACTCAGAGGAGGTGGGCATTGGAGTAGTTGGGTAATTGGGTAATTGGGTAATCTGGTAATCTGACAATCGGCTCATCGAGTCAGCGGTTCGAACCGAGCCGCTCACGAGACTATCAAAATTCAATCACCCGATTACTCGATTCTCCAATTATCCAATTCCGATGTCTGAGCCTCTGACCTTCACGTTGTTCGTGCTGTCGCTGGCGAGCACTGCGGCGATCCATTTCGGTGATCTGCCGGACCCTTCCGGCGGCAAGGGCGAACCGAATCTCGAGGGCGCGGCGCAGATGATCGAGATTCTCTCGCTACTCGACCAGAAGACTCGGGGCAATCTGACCGCGGAAGAGCGTCAGGTGCTCGAGCAGGTGCTCTACGAGTTGCGGTTGCGGTTCGTCGAGGTCTCGGGCGGCGGCAAGCGGATTATCGAGCCCTGATCACTCCACCGGGGAACGCGATCATGCCACACTGAGGGCGGCGCCGCCGGTGACACCGCACCAAGTACACGAGAAGGCCGACAGGTGAGCTTGAAGATCACGCTTCTCGGCACCGGAACCTCGCACGGGGTGCCGATGATCGGCTGCGCCTGTGCCGTGTGCACCTCCACCGATCCGCGGGATCGTCGCACGCGGCCATCGATTCTGATCGAGCGGGCCGGTGATCGAGGGCGAATCGCCATCCTTGTCGACACGTCCACCGATTTGCGTTCGCAGGCGCTCGCGTACGGCGTGACGCGCGTCGACGCGATACTCTTCACGCACAGCCACGCCGACCACATTTTCGGACTCGACGAGGTCCGCCGCTTCAATGTGGTTCTGGGCGCGCCGATTCCGTGCTTCGGCGACGAGCGTACGCTGGCCGACCTGCGGCGGATCTTCGCGTACATCTTCGCGCCGCCGTCGGAAGGCGGCGGTGTTCCGAGGCTCACGCTCTTCCGCATCGGCGGCCCGTTCCTGCTCGGCGGCCTCGGGATCACGCCGGTGCCGCTCATGCACGGCCACCAGCCGGTTCTCGGTTTCCGCGTCGGGTCGTTCGCGTATCTGACCGATTGCAGCCGCATCCCCGACGAGTCGTGGCCGCTGCTCGCCGGCGTCCGCACGCTCGTCGTCGACGCGTTGCGTAATCGGCCTCATCCGACACATTTCTCCGTCGACGAGGCGCTTCAGGTCGTGGCGCGGCTCGCGCCCGAGCGCGCCTACTTCACGCATATCTGCCACGATCTCCCGCACGCGTCCACCTGCGCGCGCCTGCCTCCTGGGGTCGAGTTGGCCTATGATGGGCTGGTTCTCGACATCGGTGACGATGACTGTGGAGTCCGCTGAGAGCGAGAGCTCAACCTGCGTTCTCTAGGCCTCCCGCCTCCGCTCGGCGTTGTCATCCGCGAGCTTCGGCGAGGCTCGCCGAAGCGCCTTCAGCGCGAAGGCGGCTGTGTTGATCGTGTTGTGGAAGTCCTTTGTGGTCTTCGTGCTCTTCGTGGTGAAAATGTGAGTTCTCTGCGCTTCCGGCGGTGATCGTCGTTCAATGGACGTCATCCACTTCCCCGACGATCAGCGTCCCGCGCGCTGGAACCAGCCGGTGCTCGCCCTCGGCAATTTCGACGGCGTCCATCGCGGCCACCGCAAGATCCTCGATCGCGTTCGCCGCGTCGCAGGCGAACGCGGCGCCACCTCGGTCGTGATGACCTTCGATCCCCACCCGCCGCGGGTCGTACGGCCCGACAAGGCGCCGCCGCTGCTCATGACGACGGCGCAGCGGCTCGAGGCGATCGCCGCCGCGGGCCTGCAGGGCGCCGCCATCGTGCGCTTCACGGCCGATATGTCGCGGTGGGAGCCCGAGAGGTTCGTGCAGACGGTCCTCGTGGACTGGCTCCGGGTGGCCGACGTGTGGGTAGGCGCCAACTTCCTGTTCGGGCACGATCGCGCCGGCAACTTCTCGTTGCTGCGCGTGCTCGGCGGCCGCTACGGCTTCAAGGCGGAGAAGATCGATCCGGTCCGCTACAAGGACTTCGTCGTAAGCAGCACCCGCATCCGCCGGCTGATCGGCGAGGGACGCGTGGACGAAGCCGGCGCCCTCCTCGGCCACCAGTACTACATCGACGGCACGGTCGTCGAGGGCGACCATCGAGGCCGGACGATCGGCTTTCCGACCGCGAACCTCCAGACCGCCAACGAGCTGCTGCCGCCCCACGGGGTGTACGCGACGACGGTGACGATCGACGGTGTGGTGCGGCCGTCGGCGACCAACATCGGCGTCAGACCGACGATCGATTCGTCGAGACGCACCTCGATTGAGACACACGTCTTCGACTTCGATCGCAACATCTACGGACAGACGATCCGCCTCGGGTTCGTGCTGCGGCTTCGCGACGAGCGCGCGTTCGAGTCCCTCGACGCGCTGAAGACACAAATCGGCGTCGACTGCAGCCGGGCCCGGGTGCTCTTCGATCGCCTTTCGCTGTAAGATCGCGTGACGTGGCCGCCCGCGAGTTCCTGTTTGAAATCGAGCTCTCCGGCCCGGTTCCGTCCAGAGACCTGTTGAGCGACCTCGCCTGCCAGGTGTTCGCGCAGGCGGGCTGTTCGGACGTCGACCTGCCGGCGATCGTGGACGCGCTGCAATCGGCTGTCGCCGGCTGTGCGTCGGCCGGGGAAGTCGTGTGCGGACTGCGGTTTCGCGCGCATGCCGGCGAGCTTGAAATAGACGTGACCTCGAGCGGCGGCGGCCGGATCTGGCACGCCTCCCGGCGGACGGCCTGATTCAGATGGACCATGCGTCTCTATAACACCCTGACGCGAACGGAAGAGCCTTTCTCGCCGGGTGACGGAAAGACGGTCCGCATGTACACCTGCGGCCTCACCGTCTACGCGCGCGGGCACATCGGCAACTTCAGGACGTTCGTGTGTGCCGACGTGCTGCGGCGCACGCTGCGTCATCTGCTCGGCTATCAGATCAGGCAGGTCATGAACTTCACCGACGTGGACGATCGCACCATCCACGGCGCGCAGAATGCCGGGATGGATCTGCGGACGTACACCGATCAGTGGGTGGAGGCGTTCCGCGAGGACTCGCGTGCGCTCGGGCTCGAGGAGGTGGAGGAGATGCCGCGCGCCACCGATCCCGCCAACCTGAAGGCGATGGCGGATCTGGTGCGTACGCTTGACGAGAAGGGGCACACGTACCGCAGCGACGGTTCCGTGTACTTCCGGATCGCCACGATGCCCGACTACGGCAAGCTGGCGCGACTCGATCACGACGGCATGAAGCCTGGCGCGCGTGTCGACAGCGACAACTACGGCAAGGAGGACGCCAGGGATTTCGTCCTCTGGAAAGCGACCAAACCCGGTGAACCGACTTGGGATGTCGCCGATCCGCCCGGCCGTCCCGGCTGGCACCTCGAGTGCTCGGCCATGGCGCTGCGGCTGCTCGGCGA
Organism: uncultured Acidobacteriota bacterium; assembly: GCA_963745495.1. GTDB lineage: Bacteria > Acidobacteriota > Vicinamibacteria > Vicinamibacterales > CAVVIG01 > CAVUXJ01. The sequence continues at coordinate 16,110 of CAVUXJ010000003.1, read as the reverse complement.
GCCGCCGATCGACGTGCACACGGGCGGTGTCGACTTGATCTTTCCGCATCACGAGAACGAGATCGCGCAGAGCGAGGGGGCGACCGGCAAGCCGTTTTCGCGCTTCTGGATGCACGTCGAGTTCCTGCTCGTCGAAGACCAGAAGATGTCGAAGTCGCTGGGGAACACCTACACGATCCCGACGTCGTCGCCAAGGGCTTCCGTCCTTCGGCGATGCGATTCTTGCTGCTCTCGTCGCACTACCGTAAACAGCTCAATTTCACGTGGGCCGGCCTCACGCAGGCCGAGGAAGCGCTGCGGCGGCTGACCGACTGTCTCGCGCGCGCCGAGGCGGTGAGCGCTGAAGGGTCGCATCCCGAGGTCCTGGCCCGCGTGCAGGAATCGCGCACCGCGTTCTCGGGCGCGATGCAGGATGACCTCAACACGGCAGCCGCGCTCGGGACGATGTTCGAGCTTGTCCGGTCGCTCCACTCGGCGATCGACGCCGGCCAGTTCGGAACGGGCGACGTACCTGCGGTTCGCGCCGCGTTCGACGAGTGGGATCGGGTCCTTGGGATCCTCTCGCTGCGCCGCGCGGAAGACGCGCAGCCCGCCGTGCCGGTCGAGGACATCGAGCGGCTGATCGAGGATCGCCGCGCCGCCAGGACGCGCCGCGACTTCGCCGCGGCGGATCGGATTCGGGACGACCTGGCGGCCCGCGGTGTGCTCCTGGAAGACTCCGCCGCCGGCACGCGGTGGAAACGGAAATGAGCCCTTACATTCCAGATTTCAGACTGCAGACTGCAGGTTCATGAAAGCGCCCCTGATCAAGACCGCGCTCCCTGGGCCAAAGGCCGCGGCGCTCATCGCGCGGGACGCGAAAGTGGTCTCGCCGTCGTACACCCGCGGGTATCCGCTGGTCATCGATCACGCCTCCGGCTCGACCGTCGAGGACGTGGACGGCAACGTGTTCCTCGACTGCGCCGCCGGAATTGCCGTCAATTCGACCGGCCATTCGCATCCTGAGGTCGTCAAGGCGATTGCCGACCAGGCCGGCCGGTTCCTGCACATGTCGGGCACCGACTTCTACTACGAGCTGCAGGTGCGGCTGGCGGAGGAGATAGCGGCGATCGTCCCGATCGAGGGCGGCGTGAAGTCGTTCTTCGGCAATTCCGGGACCGAAGCCATGGAGGCCGCGATCAAGCTGGCGCGGTTCGCGACCGGCCGCCCCAATATCCTCGCGTTTCTCGGCGGCTTTCACGGCCGGACCATGGGCGCGCTGGCGTTGACGGCGAGCAAGCCGGTGCAGCGCCGAGGCTTCGGACCGCTGATGGCCGGCGTCTATCACGCCCCGTACGCCGACTGCTACCGCTGTCCAGTGGGACTGAAGCCGGAGACGTGCGCGGCGGAATGCCTCGACTACATCGAGCACCAGCTCTTCGTTCATCTTCTTTCGCCAGACGAAGTCGCCGCCATCGTCGTCGAACCCATCCAGGGCGAGGGCGGCTACGTGGTCGCGCCCGATCAGTTCCTGCAGCGGCTGCGCGAGCTGACGCGGGCGCAGGGGATCCTGCTCGTCGTCGACGAAGTCCAGTCGGGCATGGGACGCACGGGCAAGATGTTCGCGATCGAGCACGCCGGCGTGGAGCCCGACGTCGTCGCGATCGCGAAAGGCGTCGCCTCGGGCATGCCGCTCGGCGTGACCGCCGCGCGCGCCGATCTCATGACGTGGCCCCCCGGCGCGCACGCCAGCACCTTCGGCGGCAACCCGGTGTCGTGCGCCGCGGCGCAACCGCCTAGCCAACCCAGGCAGGGTAAAACCCTCTGCGACGAAGCAGAAATATTTACGCGACGCGACGCACAGTCTTTACTACGTGAAGGCGCTCGCCGCGGTCTGGTAAGTGTGCAAGAACGTGATGGTTGGCCGCAGAACGTCTGGGCTATGGCTGCAAATGGTGTCGCTGTCGAAGCCATGCTGGAAAACCCTCTCACAGGGCGGTATCATGGCTATCCAATGCTAGAGAGCGATCCGTTAGCGGATGAAGTACGGGAACGCTGGAGCAACTCGTGACCAGAGACTTTGCTATCCGTTGCCAGTGGGAGTCAGCGCTGCATGATGCTCCTGAAGTGCGTGAAACATCTGGCCTGCTCACCATCATGCTCGGCAATACAGTCGTAACTCGGAATGAGGATGTATGGTCGCGTACTGTACGCGACGAGGTCCGGCTGTCCGCCTATCCACTGGCTCTCTGGTGCGCTGCTTCGTGGTGGCGGCTACGCTGGGAACCCCTGCCAATGAGCCCAACGCCTAATCATGCCTGGCGCATGGCGCATGAGATGGCCGCAGCCGGTTACGGGTACCTGTGGCCACAGCTGTTCTTGGCGTTTGATGGCGAGAGCATGCATGTGTGGGCACGTCAGTCTGCCCCTGATGCGCAAGCGGCTGTCCGCTACCTCTTGGATGCACATCATGCCATACCTGGTTCTGCCTTTGAACATACGCTTGACGAGTTTATGGCGCACGTCATTGCCCGACTCGACGCCGTGGACGTGCATCGCACAACCTTACACGATCTCTGGCATGAAATTATGGAAGAGCGCCACGATGCCGACTCTGGCAGCGTATCGCCGTCTGGAAGCCATGTTGGGCTTCGATCCGGACGAATGCCCGGCAGAGCTGCATCACAAGTTTGCAAGCCTCATTCCAAGGGCCGGGGCTGCTGCCATAACCGAGCTTGCCCCTGTGTGTGCCTCTGCCGACCCCGGTGCGACCCTCGAACGGGTGCTGGCCTTTGCCAATGCAGAAGGCCTGGAAGGGCGCATCGATCTTGCCATCCCTCTAAGTGACTCGACCGCTGCCGTTCCAACACCAGCGTGGCAGCGGGGAAGGGCCTTAGCAAGGCGAGTGCGAGCTGCGGTGGGACTGAACGGTGTTGCCGTGACGGATAAACTCCTGTGCGAGTTAGTCAACCTTCCGGTGGAGCGGGCACTCAACACCGAAGACACTCCCAGGACTCGCTCCCCTCTAAGTATGGCCATACGTCACGGAGAATCACGGCAACTGAAATTTCTTCTACGGAAACGTAACAAACCCGGACGGAGATTTGAACTCGCTCGCCTGCTCGGCGATGCTCTCATGGCTGACACCAATGACAGGTGGCTTCCTGTGACCGATGCGAAGACCGCGCGACAAAAGATGCAACGGGCTTTTGCGATAGAGTTTCTCTGTCCAATTCAGAGCCTGACAGAGTTTCTGGGTGATGATTTTTCAAGCGATGCAACCGAGGAAGCTGCAGAGCACTTTGGTGTAAGTCACACGGCTGTGGAAACCCATCTGGTGAATAATGGCCTGCTATCATCAGATGTTCTGCGCGAGCACGACAACTACTTCGAGTTCCCCTACGTCATCCACCCCAGGTCGTTGTAGAACACGCCTTATCGCCTTCCTGGGCGGTATGGGACAGGCGTGCCGCTTCTCTTGCTTATCCCGTATCCCGACACGCTATGCAGGCGATGTGTAGGGATGTACAACACACCCCATGAGCCTCTATACTAAAGCTCGCGAGTTGACAGGGTCCGGCACCTCGTCTAGCCATTCTGTGGCTCATACTCCTTGCGCTCTTTGCTCGTGCTGCCGTACACAACTTCCTGCTCACGTGTCCTAACGGGACGACTGCGACAGAGTGGTTTTTTGGACAAAAGCCCCGCTCGTTGTTTGCCACCATCGTGGAATCCGTGGAGATACCGCCTGCTCCTCCTCAGTCCTCCACGACGAGCAGTGGGCTAGGCCAAAAGGGCGTAGGGTGGCCGATGCCGTGATCAAGGCCGTTCGGTTCTCTCCACCAGCGGATTCAAGGCTTCATGTAGCACGGCTTCGAGCAGGCGGTGGCTGTCGGCCTCAGTGGCGGTGAGTTGGGCTTCGAGCTGGTCGCACAGGGCCATCAGTTCGTCTACCCTGGCGACGATGCGGTGTTGTTCGGCGAGGGGCGGGAGGGGAATCTTCACTTCCTTGAGGTTCGACGCCTTAATCCCCCAATTTCCGACGGCTGGTAGCGCAATATCCTTCGATGTCCCTACGCAGACGCTCGATTCCGCGAAACACCTGACAAGCATTGGAAGCACGAACTTGACCGAATCCGAAGCCGGATTAGCTTGTCTGGTAAATTGGGTCTGATTCCAGTAACCCAAATCGTGCGAAAGACGTCCAACAAAGCTGCGGTGCCGTTGAATCGGCATGCCACGCACATCACCAGGTTGCAATTGATATTGCTCCTGTTGCAAGGGCGAGACTCCGCCGATTGCTTGGCTCCTCTTCAAACTACAATTCCGCTTTCCGAATAGTTCACACTGATTCGCAGGATTGGAATCCCGTTGATGCGTCGTCAGGTTCTTTCGAGTAGCCATTTTGCGAGTCGCCCCAACAATTCGCCAAGCCTCACCCTGCCCAAGTTTCAGGCAATCGAGCAGGGAACCTCGTGACTTCAATTAGCGGCATGGCCTTTAGACGATTTATCGCTCTATCATTGCTAAGCGCTCCTTCTCCGCCTGAATCCGTTTCAGCAGTTCCGCCGCAGGTTCGTCGTTGGGGTCTTGGGGGACGAGTTTGCCGCGCACGGCGAGGTTGAGGATGGTTTGGCGCAGTTGCTTGATGTGCTCCGGGCGGGTGGTGAGGCGCGGCAGGTGATTGAAGACGAAGCGGGCGTGGTCGCGGAAGGCGTCTGCCTGCCGGGCTGGCAGGTCGGGCGCATCGGTTTCTGCCGTGTCGGCGGGGGAGTTCAGGCGGTGCAGGCTGGCCGCCACCAGCCGGTCGCGGCTCTGCTCCCGCTCCGTTTTCGCCGCCTCCAACTGGTCGCACAGCGCCATTAGTTCGTCCACCTTGGCGACGATGCGGTGTTGCTCGGCGAGGGGAGGGAGAGGAAGTGGGCATCCTCGTAGTTGCGTCATATTGATAGATGCCAAATTTGTCGTCTGTTTTGAGGCATTCTCAAAGTAGCTGCGTCCGAGCAGGCTATTGGTGTATGTGACTACCCACTTGGGGTGCAGCTTTTCTGGCAATGGTGACCGAACGCGAAACACATGGTTCTGGTGGATGCATTGCGCTATCTCGCCCAACCAAATTGCGGCTCTGCCGAGTTTATCCCAATCGCCTCCTTCGGTCATTAAGACGTCCCCATGACGTAGAGCATAGCGGGGAAGCTCATCTTCGGGAATATAGATTGTCTTCATTGCAGACAGGTCGAGATAACCCCGTTGAACGTTGGCAACGCGCAGGTAAGGGAGTTCGATAGTTTTTCTTCCCGTGAGGTTTCTGCCTTTCGTGACTCCGCTCACTATTACAAAGACATCGTCGAAAGCCGGAACTTCCCAAGAGTCAGGGACAGTAAAACCGAGTTCTGCTGATTCAGTCCGCGGCACAGGCTGCCGACCACGAATGTTCTCTTCCTCCTGGAGCCTCTCTTTTGCCTCCCGAAGTTCGCATAGCAACGTGGTGGCCGGTTCAGCGTTGGGGTCTTGTTCCATCAGTTTGCCGCGTACGGCCAGATCGAGAATGAAGTTCCGCAGGCGCGGAATGGCGTCCGGCGCCTCGCTGATGCGCTCAAAGTGCTGGAGCAGACTTGCATCGTTCATTGCTCGTCCTCCTCCCTAGCCCACTCCATCAGGCGTTGCTTCAAATCCTCTTTGGATGGCAAATAAAGCTGATACTGGCTGGCATGGATATTGGCATCTTTGGGGAGAGTCAGTTCTACTAGGGCTGTGCGTTTCTGCTTACAGAGAATCATGCCAACAGTCGGGTGCTCATCAGGCGTCTTCACATAGCGGTCAAAATAGTTGACATACATCTGCATCTGGCCAAGGTCTTGATGAGTGAGCCTACCGATTTTCAGGTCGATCAGGACATAGCAACGCAGCAAGCGGTTGTAGAAAACGAGGTCAACGAAGAAATGGTCATCGTCAAAGGTAAAGCGTTTTTGACGCGCCTCAAACAAAAAGCCTTTGCCAAGCTCCAGCAGAAAATGTCCGAGCTTGTCGATGATGGCGGTTTCAAGATCGGATTCTGAGTATGTTGCCTTTTCATCAATGCCCAAAAACTCCAGAACATAAGGCTCTTTCATCAAGTCTTTGGGATTGCTGACGATCTGGCCTACCTGCGCCAGCCGGCGCACTTCGTTTTTATTCCGGCTCAACGCCAGACGCTCATACAGGCTTGAGTTGAACTGGCGGCGTAGCTCAGGCAAGGTCCAGCCGTTGGTGACTGATTCGATTTCGTAGAAATTCCGTTCGTTTGTGTCGGCGATAGAGAGAAGAAACACATATTGTGACCAACTAAGCTGGAAGGGTGGCTGTTGGTCGGGACGAGCGGGGCTGGCTGCAAACGCGGATGCGCCAGACGCTGTCTGGCTTTTCTCACCGGTTAATTTGCCAGATGGCATCTGGCGTTTTGGTGGCAAGCGATCATGATAGGCCAGAAAAAACAGACGCATATTCTGCAAATTCGAACGGGAAAAGCCGCGACCAAACTCGGCAGTCAGCCGATCTGACAAGGTTTTGAGCACTCGTTGGCCGTACTTGGCCCGCTGTACGCCTTGCTGCTCGTGTTCAACAATCATACGTCCGAATCTCAAAGCTGGTGATGACTTGCAGCGAATTGATGGAGGTCGCGGCGGTTTTTCTGGCGGACTGCACCAGGATGCGTATCTGTTCCAGCAAGGCGTCAAAGGCCTGGTCGTTCGTGCCTGCCCTGGGTGTCCTGGTACGGGGTTGGTCAGAGTTCATTGCCTGCCCTCCAGCTCATATTTTTGCAACAGCCTGTTGCAAAAATGCGGTACCGATGGCGTAATTAGTGAAACAGCTTGTTTCACTTTTGCGAGGAGCATGCGCAGTTCTCCGCAAGCCTTTGCCCTCTGCTCAAACCGCCTCTTTTCACCGTAACAACGCCTCCGCAAGAATGGCCTTGAGCTGATCGCGCAGGATAGTGGTCCGCTGTTCGGCGGCGTTCGAGTTGTTCCAGTAACTCTTCGGGGGCACCGTGGTCGTCCGCGACGGTGTGGGGGTTCTTGAAGTCGAGATTGTAGTTGCGCGCCTTGATCTCGTCGAGGCTGACCTTCCAGGCGACGTCGGTCTCCTGGCGGTCTTTACGCTCTGCCCCGCCCCACCAGTCGATGCAGCCATGCAAGTGCTCGATGCGGATCGGTCTGGTCATGGAGTAGGCCTTCTGGCCGGCGGGCACGCGGTGCTCGTAGAACCAGACTTCACGGGTCGGCACACCCTTTTCAAAGAACAGCAGGTTGGTGCCGATGGACGCATAGGGTTTGAACACGCTGTTGGGCAGGCGCACGATGGTGTGCAGGTTGCACTCTTCCAGCAGGTGCTCCTTGAGGCGGGTTTTCACGCCTTCGCCGAACAGCGAGCCATCGGGCAGTACCACGGCAGCGCGGCCACCGGTTTTGAGCAGGCGGATGATCAGGGCCAGAAACAGGTCGGCGGTTTCGCGGGTCTGGAAATGTCTGGGGAAGTTGCTCTCGATACCGTCCTCTTCCCGGCCGCCGAAGGGCGGGTTGGTGAGGACGATGTCCACCCGGTCGGACTGGCTGTAGCTGATGTAGGGCCGTGCCAGGGTGTTGTCGTGGCGCACGAAGCTGGGGTCTTCGATGCCGTGCAGCAGCATGTTGGTGACGCACAGCATGTGCGGCAGTTGCTTTTTCTCCACGGCGTGCAGGCCGGCCTGCATGGCTTGCTCGTCTTCCACCTTTTTGACATAGCGGTCGCGCATGTGACGGATGGCACAGGTGAGAAAGCCACCAGTGCCGCAGGCGGGATCGAACAGGGTTTCGCCGGGTCTGGGGTCGATGCGGTCCACCATGAAGGCGGTGACAGCGCGCGGGGTGTAGTACTCACCGGCGTTGCCGGCGCTCTGCAGGTCGTTCAGCAGTTGCTCGTAGATATCACCAAAATGCTTGCGCTCGGCGAGGTCGTTGAAATCTACACCGCTGATCCTGTTGATGACCTGGCGCATGAGCTGGCCGGACTTCATGTAGTTGTAGGCGTCCTCGAACACGTCGCGTACTACGCGACGGCGGTTGGCGTTGGGGCCGCTGACGGGCAGCTCCTTGAGCTGTGGGAACAGGGTGTTGTTGACAAATGCTAAAAGTTCGTCGCCGGTGATGCCCTCGGGGTTGGCGGCCCAGGTGCGCCATTGCAGAGATTCAGGGATTGGCGAGCGGTAATCAACGTTGAGCAGTTCGAGTTCTATATCCTGGTCATCGATGATCTTGAGAAAAAACATCCAGCACAGTTGCGAAAGGCGCTGGGCATCGCCATCAACGCCGACGTCCTGGCGCATGATGTCCTGAATGGATTTGACGGTTGTTCTGACTGACATGAGCGAGTGCTCCTTCCACGAAAAACAAAGCTTTCCCCCGCCAAACTGGGTACTGCGTACCGCAATTGGCCCCGCCAGGTGCTGCGCACGGCAACTGTCCCCGCCAGTATGGCGGGGGTCATTAGCCCTACGCAGTAGCCGTGCGCAGCACCCGGGCGCAGCACTAGGCGGATTCCTGATAGAGAGCGGTTTGTAGGGCATGCACAGCGCGCTCGAAGTCAGCGCGCGTGCCGAAGTGTTTGATGAGTTGCGGCACCGTACCCATGCTCGCGAAGGGGGCGATTTGCAGCAGACGCGGGTCATCGAGACCGGTGACCACACCGTCGTCCTGATATTTGTCCAGCAGGGCTTCGAGCACGGCACGGGCCTGCGGGCCGTACTGGGTGAACACATCGCGCTTGCGCACATTGGCCACGCGGTCGCGGCGGGTGAGCGGTGGCTGGTCGAAGGCGATGTGGCATATGAGGTCGAAGGGATCCAGAGCCTTGCCAATTTCTTCAAGTAAAGGATCAAGAAATAGCCCCTCTGCAGCCAGTTCTGCGATAATGGCCTCCTTGCGCTCTGTGGCCTGCCAGCGATGTAAAAATTGGTCGAGGCTGGCGTAGTGCCGGCGGATGGTTTTCCGGCTGTAGTCGCGGAGTGATTCCGTGACCAGGGTGCCATTTTCATCGAGATATTCTACCCGTTCGGCGAGCACGGTGACCGGCTCATCTTTAATGTAATACTTGAGAGGTGTCTTGACAATACCAGGCGGCAGGGTGATATCTGGTGGGGTAGGATCATACACTATGGTTTCATCCTCGCCGGGCACGGGAGGAATGGGGGCATCGCCGTCGTCATCTGGCGAGAGGACGTCGTCTGGGGGCGTGACGGGATCGTCTTCGCCCGGCTCGTAAATCTGCACCGGTTCGCCGTCGAAGTCCGGGTCGGCAAAGTGGTTGGTAGCCTTGCGGAAGTCAATCAAGTTAAAGTAATACTTGCGGGTGTCCTCATGTACCCGCGTGCCGCGCCCGACGATCTGCTTGAACTCGGTCATGGAGCCGACTTCGCGGTCGAGCACGATCAGGCGGCAGGTCTGTGCGTCGACCCCGGTGGAGAGCAGGCGCGAGGTGGTGACAATCACCGGGTAGGTCGCCTCGGGGTCGATAAAATTGCCGAGCTGTGCGGTGCCTTCGGGATCGTCGCCAGTGATGCGCATGACGTAGCGTGGGTTCTGCCGGGCGAGGTCGGCGTTTTCATTGATCAGGGCCTGACGCATGCGCGCGGCGTGCTCGGTATCCACGCAGAAGACAATGGTCTTTTGCCAGCGGTCACCGCTCTGCTTGAGGAAGTCCGATACCCACCTGGCGACGCGCCGGGTGCGCTCGTCAATGACCAGGTTACGATCAAAATCTTTCTGGTTGTAGAGACGGTCTTCAATCTCGTAGCCATACCAGTCGGTTTCGCCCGGCCTGAGGCGGTAGCCCTCTATATCCACGTCCAGATGCACCTTGATGACCTTGTATGGAGCCAGGAAACCAGCGCGGATGCCCTGCTTGAGCGAATAGGTGTAGACTGGCGCACCAAAGTAGTGAATGTTGGAAACATATGCGGTTTCTCTGGGTGTGGCGGTCAGGCCGATCTGGGTTGCCGAAGTAAAATAGTCAAGAATTTCCCGCCAGGCGGAATCTTCAGCAGCGCTGCCGCGGTGACACTCATCGATCACGATCAGATCAAAAAAGCCGGGGGAGAACTCACGAAAGATCTTTTGCCGCTCTTCTGGTCCCGTAATGGCCTGATAGAGCCCGAGGTAGATTTCATAGGCAGTATCAATGCGGCGATGCCTGTCGATAGCCATGGTGAGTTCGGTCGTGCTACCGTCGTCGCGCTCGATGGTCTTGCTACTGATGCTCAGCTTGGCCATGGCAGCGCCGAAGGGGCGGAAGTCGTTGACCATGGTCTGGTCGATTAGCACATTGCGGTCGGCCAGATACAGGATGCGCTTTTTGACTCCCGCCTTCCACAGCCGCCAGATGATCTGGAAGGCGGTGTAGGTTTTGCCGGTGCCAGTGGCCATCACCAGCAGGATACGGTTCTGCCCTTTGGCAATTGCTTCCACCGTGGCATTGATGGCGTTACGCTGGTAATAGCGTGGTTCCTTGCCGCCGCCGTCGTCATGATAGGGATACAGGACGATCTGTTCCTGCGCGGCATCAAGCCCCTTCCAGGCACGGTAGTAGGCCCACAGCGTGGCGGGGCTGGGGAACTGGTCGAGAGCTAGCGTCGTTTCGAGCTGGGCGTTGGTGCCGGTACGGTCGTGCCAGACAAAACCATCACCATTGGACGAGAACACAAAAGGGATGTCGAGCGTGGTGGCGTACTCCAGCGCCTGCTGCATGCCATCGCCCACGGCGTGGTGGTTATCCTTGGCCTCGATCAGGGCAATGGGAATATGCTGGTAATAGAGCACGTAATCCGCCCGCCTGGCCTTACCGCGGGTGACCAGCTTGCCGCGCACGATGATGCGGCCCCTGGTAAAACTCACCTCGCGGCGGATCTGGCTGGCTTCATCCCAACCGGCCTGGACAACAGCGGGCGTGATGTACTTGGCGCAGATGTCGGCTTCGCTCAGGTCTTTCTTATACATGGGCGCATTATACCTGGAGCTACTGCGGGGATGCCAGACCACAATGGCATCAAAATGACGTCCAGGGACTTAGCATACCACAAGACGGCACGCATCAAGGGAAACGTACCCGCGCCGTCAAAAAAAATCTGCAACCTCGCGGGGCTGCGCCTACAACTTTATTCCCCCAGCTCCTCCAGTAACGCCTTAGCCTCCTGCAGGTCGGCCGTATCAAAGCCCTCAGTGAACCAGTCGTAGATGGGTGCCAGCAACTCACGAGCCTCGGTGCGCTTGCCCTGGCTCTGCCACAGTCGGCTCAAGCTCATGGCGGCGCGGAGAGCAAGGATACTCGAGCGTGCTGGCGGTGCGCTATGCTCAAGGCTCGGTGCAGGCAGGCTTCTGCTTCGCTCAGGAGCGTCCGCTCCGCGCCCCGTGGCCTGCTGGACGAGGAGTACACCACGGAGACGATGAAGCTCTGCCTCGTACCACACTTCCCCCGTGGCGTTGAGGTGGGCCAGAGCATCTGACACCGCTATCAGCCCCTCATCCGCCTGCCCAGCACGGGCATGTGCCTCGGCGAGCAGGGCCAGATAATACGGCAGCCGGGCTTCGCCTCCGGTGGCCTGTAAGGCTGCCAGACCCTGGCGCATCTGCGCGATGCCGGTAGCCTCCTGGTGTTGTGCCGTCAGCGCCCAGCCCTGGAGAATCGTGGCCCAGGCGAGGTAGTAGGCAAATCCTTGCTCTGTCCCCAAAGTCATGGCAGTATTGGCCAGAGCCAGGGTGCCGGAGACCTCGCCACGCCATTGATGCAGCAAGGCCGCATAGTCGAGAACGAGGGCCTGAGTAAACGGGTGGCCAAGGTCCTGGGCCAGCCCCTGAGCCGCCTGATTCATAGTGAGGGCTTGTGCAGGCACGCCGAGCAGCCACAACACATGCGACAGCCAGGCGCGGCAAAACACGCCCAGATCTACGCCGATGAGAGCAAGCGACTGCTGATGTTGGGTGGGGGTCGAGAGCGCCACCGCCTGCGTCAAATGCTCGCATGCGGTGACCAACTCGCCAACAAAGGCGAGGGACACCCCACAGGCAAAATGGCCCGCCACCTGGAGCACGACATCGGGTTGACGCTGGGCCTCGGCGAGTAATTGGGCGCCCAACGCGCAGGCGGTCTGCGGCTCTCCCCGCACAAAGTGACAGTGCCACAGACCTAACAGGATCTTATAGAGCTGCTGGGGGGTGCCTACCTGCTCACAGAGCGTACGGGCGCGCCTATAAATCTGCTCGACCTCGGGCGCTGCATAGCCTTGGAGAGCAAGGCAGGCAGAGCTGAGTGTGAGCAGCATGGCCAGTTCGTGCTGCTGATGCGTCACACTGGACGGCAGCGTGTGGAGTAACGCCAGGCCGGCGGTGAGATGATCGATCGCTTCGCGATTCGCATAGCGGGACAAGGCATTATCCGCGGCGTGCTGCAGATAGTGGATCGCCCGTGTGTAGTCACGCCCCCGCGTAAAATGCATGGCCAGTTCAACGGCGATGTCGCGTGTCTGCATACCATACGCCGCCTCCATGCGGAGACCGATCTGGCAGTGCCACCGCAGCCGCTGGCTTGGGGGTATGCGCTCGTAAAGCACATCGTGATACAGGGCATGGCGGAAGCCATAGTGCCCAGCAACGGTCCCGTCGGGCCATTCCACGGTGCCCTGCAGTTGCAGAAACTGCCCATGACGCGCCAGGGTGGCACAGCACACTTCCACCGGCTCCATTGCCTGGTCCAGGGCCGCGGCCACCGCTGCTGCTGAGAACTCAGCACCGGCCACACTCGCCGCCACGAGGATCGCTTGCTCGCCCGGCTGGGCATCCTCCAGTTGCCGTTCGATCAACTGGCGCACGCTGTCGGGGACGCCGAGGCGCACCGTGTCCAGTTCCCCGTGGAAAGCCCAGCCAGCCGGGTGCGCCACCAGATACCCCTGACGCACAAGGGCATCGATCATGGTGACGAAAAAGAAGGGATGACCCTGCGTCCGTTGATAGAGCATCTCGGCGAGGCCCGTGGTCCAGGCTCCGTCGCCAAAACGCTGTCGCAGATATGCTGCGACCCCGGCTTCTGGGAGAGTGGGCAGGGGGCGGATTGGGCGTGGCCCTGCCGTTGCAGTTCCTCAGCCACTCTCCACACGGAAGGCTCGTGCCGATGCGCCTCAGCAGGCCGATATGTTCCGAGCACGACGAGGCGCGCTGGCATCCGGCGGCGCGCCACGGAGCCGAGCCAGTCGAGGGTGGCCGTGTCACTCCAGTGCAAATCTTCCAAGACCACCAGGAGGGGATACGTGGCGCTCAGCGTTTCGAGGCTCTCGGTGAGTTCTCGGAGCATACGGTCCCGCGTGGTGCCGCTACACCGGCGCTGGATCTCATCGTACTCGGTGGGAGAGAGGAAGGCTGGCATCTGGAGCAGCCAGTGTGGGGCTTGCTGACGCAACAGCGCCACCAGATGGTGGCCTTCAGGTCCCCGACACCACTGCCCCAGCGCCTCGAGGAGCGGCAGATACGCTTCCCCGGCGCCATACTGGTCGATACACTGACCGCGTCCTATCCACCACTGCATCGTCGACGCCAGGTTGGTCACCAGGGCATCCACCAGCGTGGTCTTACCAATACCTGCTTCCCCAGTCAGAAAGACGACCTGCCGCTCTCCATGGAGCGCCATGAGGACGTCCTGCTGCAAGGCCTCCAGTGCGGCCTCGCGTCCCACAAACGTCTCGGGCAACCGCGGGGGCTGGCTGGCTAGACCAGAGGGCGCGGGTGGCACCATAGCCATGGCTGCCGTCGGGCTCGGAGCTACCAGGGACGACTCCACAAGCGTCACGTCCGCCACAAATCGATAGCCGCGCCCGTGCACCGTCTTGATGTAGCGCTGCACCCGGCCATTATCCCCCAGCACCTTACGGGCTGCCATGACGCGCTGGTTCACGTTCACATCATTGACGAACTGCTGTGGCCAGTATTGTTCGAGGAGTTCGTCCTTGCTGACGACCCGGGTGTGATGCTCCAGCAGGTAGGCTAAGACGTTGAACACCTGAGGTTCGAGTTTACAGAGCACTCCCACATGGCGCAGTTCATAGCGTTGCGTATCCAGGGTATAGTCGCCAAAGACGTAGATCATCCGCTCTCCTCGAGCTGCTGCCTGGACGATGACGACGCTTGACAACGCCCCGCCAGGTTGAGAGACAGACACCATAGTAGCGCCTGAGGGGTAACATTTCTTTACAAAAACTTCAAGAGATCTCTACATATCCGTCATGGCATCTTCAAGACTCACGGCGTGCCCGGGTGTACAGTCTGTGCACGTGTATAGCGCGTCGTGTCCAGGCGTGGCACAGGACACCCGAACGCGTGCTGGGGAGGGCGCAGTGGTCCGCGCCGGCCATTACAAGCACAAGGGCAACAAGAGGGAGTGACCTATGAAACGAGCGCTCGTCGTCGTCGATGTGCAGAATGAATATTTTTCTGGTTTGCTGCCCATCACCACCCCCAAGGGCACTTGACCAATATTCTACGGGTCATGGATGCGGCGGCGGCCCAGACATTCCTCTCGTGGTGGTGCAGCACACCTTCCCGCAGCCCGACAAGCCGTTCTTCCAGCGCGGCACGCCCCAGTGGGAACTGCACCCGGAGGTGCAGGCACGCCCGCATAATCTCTTGATTGAGAAGAATCTGCCGGGCAGTTTTACCGGGACGGCGTTAGAGCCCTGGCTGCGCCAGCAGGCCATCGATACGGTGGTGATTGCGGGCTACATGACGCATATGTGCTGTGACACCACCGCGCGGCAGGCGGTCCATCGGGGCTTCACCGTCGAGTTTCTGAGTGACGCGACGGGCACCTTGCCCCTCAGTAACACGGCAGGGGAAGTCAGTGCCGAGGAATTACAGCGGGCCATTTTGTGTGCGCAACAGATGCTGCTCAGCGAGGTCATCAGCACGGACGCGTGGTGCCGGCGGATTACCCAACGCACCCAGGGCTAACCGTGCCCCACATGTGATATGTGGGGCCGTACAAGAGGGAAACCGTGACGCGCCCCCATGTGGAGATATGGCCTAGACTAGACACGCCCCAGGGGATGTGTTTGGACAAAGGGTATGACTATGATACAGTGCGCGTGTTGCTGACAGAGTGTGATTTCACCGCCCATATCCGCGCGCCAGGAACAAGCCAGGGCAGTCAAGCAGGAGGCTCATTGCAAAGCTCGGCGGTGGGTGGTGGAATGCAACGCGTCAACAGGGACACCCGGCATAACCAGACAATGGCGCCGCGTCCATGAAGGAGCGCACCAATGCCAATAGAAGCCCCGCTGGCACCCCAGATCGAGCAGTTCATCCATGACAACCCGCAGGGCGTTCTGACCTCGTTCAGGCGGAACGGCATGCCCCAGCTCAGCATTGTCACCGTCTACCCCCGCGATGGCGGCGTTGGTATCTCCATTACGGAGAACCGCATCAAGTTCAAGAACCTGCTCCGCGACCCGCGCTGCTCGGTGCTGATCTCACACGCCGACTGGTGGTCCGGGTTCCTGGTATTTGAGGGCAAGGCGGAGCTCACCCACTCCGGCAACACCGATCCCGAAGCACTCCGTATGGCACGCCGCTACATCTTCAGCGCCACCACGAGACGACGCAGCGCGGACTGGGACGAGTACGACCGCATCGCCGCCGCCGACAAGCGCGTCGCGATGATCCTGCGGCCCGAGCACGTGTATGGCACCGCTCTGGCCCGTATGCGCCAGGCGCTGGCGAAATGAGCCTGGCCTCTTGGGCCCATGGCATTTGGTTGCTACCTGGGTCCCGCCTGCCATCGACACGACGCTGAAGGGCACCATGAGACGCTACCTGGGTGCAAAGCGGCGTGATGGATGCTGCTCGCGTTAGACTCAAACATGGTAATCTAAGCCCGGCCTTTGCACCGCTGATACCAGGCGAGGATCTGCTCGCCTGCCGAATCTTCACATCCGTCCGATTGGCGATATGCTCGAAGATACGCCGGACATGCTTCGCTCGATGCGGGGCACCCATGATATAGGGGTGCATCGTGAAGCACAGGACGCACGTAGCTACACTGACTCAGATAAGAGCTGCTCAAACTGATCAATCGTCCGGT
>CAVUXJ010000002.1:0-219242 GCA_963745495.1 uncultured Acidobacteriota bacterium | reverse complement strand
GTCCGCCTCGGCCCGTACGAGATCCTCTCCGCCGCTCGGCGCCGGCGGCATGGGCGAGGTCTACAAGGCGCGCGACACGCGCCTCGATCGCACCGTCGCCATCAAGATGCTTCCGAAGCCCGTCGCTGCTGACCCGCAGTTCCGCGAGCGGTTCGAGCGCGAAGCGCGCGCGATCTCCGAGCTCAATCATCCGCACATCTGCACGCTGTACGACGTCGGTCGAGCAGGACGGCACCGACTTCCTCGTCATGGAGTACCTCGAAGGCGAGACGCTCGCGCGATCGGCTGACGCAAGGGCGCGCTGCCGCTCGATCAGGCGCTGACGATCGCGATCCAGATCGCGACGCGCTCGACAAGGCGCACCGCGCGGGCATCGTCCATCGCGATCTGAAGCCCGGCAACGTCATGCTGACGAAGCCGCGGCGCGAGAAGCTGCTCGACTTCGGGCTGGCGAAGGCGAGCGCGCCGGTCGATCGCCGGTGCGGGCACTCTCGATGCTGCCGACGACGCCGCCCAATCTGACGGCGCAGGGGACGATCCTCGGCACGTTCCAGTACATGGCGCCCGAGCAGCTCGAAGGCCAGGAGGCCGACGCGCGCACCGACATCTTTGCGTTCGGCGCGGTGCTCTACGAGATGGTCACCGGGCAAGAAGGCGTTCGAGGGCAAGAGCCAGGCGAGCCTGATCGGCGCGATCCTCGAAGACGAGCCACCGCCGATTGTCGCAAGCTCAACCGCTCACGCCGCCGGCGCTCGACCGCGTCGTCCGGAAATGCCTCGCGAAGGATCCGGACGACCGCTGGCAGACCGCGCACGACCTGCACGACGAGCTGAAGTGGATCGCGGAAGGTGGGCCCGCGGTCGTCCCTGTTGGCGCGACGCGCAACCCCTGGCCTGAGCGCGCCGCGTGGATCACGGCCGCCGCCGGCGTGCTGATCGCGCTCTTCATCATCCTGCGTCCGGCATCCGCGCCGGCGACGGGAGACGTGGTCCGATTGAGTATCCTCCCTCCAGACAAGACCCTGTTTACCGGTCAGAGCGCAGCCACCGTCGGCGTTCCGCAGTTGGCCCTCTCCCCAGATGGCCGGGCCATCGTGTTCGCCGCTGCCGCTCCCGGCGCGAGACCCACGCTGTGGCTTCGATCGCTGGACGCCGTGACCGCCCATCCGCTGCCGGGCACCGAAGGGGCCGAATCCCCGTTCTGGTCGCCAGACAATCAGCTGGATCGGTTATTTCGCGGATGGAAAGCTGAAGAAGATTCCTGCCAGCGGCGGACCCTCTCAGGTGATCGCGAATGTTCCCGACAACCGTCAGGCCTCATGGGGGCCGGACGACACGATCCTCTTCGCCAGGGGCACGACTGGCATTCTGCGGGTGTCATCGTCCGGCGGCACGGTCACGCCAGTCACTGAACTGGACGCGTCCCGTCAGGAAGGATCGCATCGATTCCCGCAATTCCTGCCAGACGGTCGTCACTTCCTGTTCACGGTTCGAAGCAGCCTGGCGGATCAGACCGGTGTGTACGCGGGTTCCCTCGACGGCAAGACGAAGAAGCTGCTCATTCATGGCAACACGAGCGCGCTCTACGCGCCCTCCGGCCATCTGCTGTTTCTGGATGGCGACACTCTGATGGGCCAGGCATTTGATGCCCGAGCGTCTCGAGCTTCGGGGACAGGCGTTCCTCGTGGAAGGAGGTGTCGGCCGTTCCAGCACGGGCGGTGGTTCTTATTCAGTCTCCGGCACGGGCACGCTGGCCTACGCGGGCACCCTTTCGACACCAGGCCGGCTGACCTGGTTCGATCGGGGCGGAAACCCATCCGACGCGGCAGGGTCTCTGGGTGACTACACGGATTTCCGGCTGTCCCCCGACCAGACTCGTCTGGCGGCCTCTTTAGTGGATCCGAAGACCGGCTTCCCCGATATCTGGATCACGGACCTCACGCGGGGCGGTTCAGCGCCGTTCACGTTCGGGCCGGCACTGAATGCCTCACCAGCCTGGGCGCCCGACGGGGCACGGATCGTGTTCCGGACAACCAGGACCGGTGGATTGACTGAGTTCTATGCCAAGAGCGCCGGTGGCGGCGGCAAAGAAGAGCCTGTGCTGTCGCAGACGGTGATGCGCGCCTCGAGTTTGTCTGTCCCCCTCGTGGTCCCCTCGGATTGGTCTCCTGATGGGCGGCATCTGCTCTTCTCGGCGTTGAGGTCGGATTACGACCTGTGGTTGGTGCCGCTCGCGGGCGAACCGAAGCCAGTGAGTTTCCTGACGGCGCCGGGCGACCAGTGGCACGGCAATTTTTCGCCGGATGGCAGGCTCGTGGCGTACAGCTCGAACGAGTCCGGCCGCTTCGAAGTTCACGTTCAAACTTTTCCCCTGACCGATCGGCAGTGGCCCGTCTCCACGACAGGCGGATACGAGCCCCGCTGGCGGGCTGATGGCCGTGAGATGTACTACCTCTCGGCGGACCAGAAGCTCATGGCCGTGAGCGTTGGCCCGGGTCCTTCGTTTGGCGCGCCGACGGAACTGTCTCAGGTGCGTCTCTCCGGAGGCGTGAGTCTCTCGCGCACGCATTACGTCCCCAGCCGCGACGGGCGGCGATTCCTCATCAACAGGCCGACCGGCGACCCCGCGTTGGTTCCCATCACCATCGTCCAAAACTGGACGGCGGCGCTGAAGAAATGACGATCGCGGCTGGGACTCTCCTTGGCCCGTACGAGATCCTCTCCCGTCGAACCGTCAACTGAGGAATACCAACGCGAGAGATTTCAATGTTCGAATATCGATCGAAGATCGCTGGCAAGCGGTTTGCACCGCAGCCCCGCCATGTCAAAACTAACCGCGCGTCTGTCCATAACTGCTGCGTTCCTCGCTGTACTGGTTACACCCACCTATGCACAAACCAGCGCCCAGGCTGGCGCCGGCGAGCACCCGACCGGCACGATTCTCACGCCGCTCTGGGACACATCGGCCGGCTATCAACTGCTGCACGTTCCCGACCAGACATTTCCGTTCGGCCTCAACGTCGACGGCGCGCGCAACTTTGGTCCGTGGTCCATCGCCGCCGAACTGGGATGGGCGTACGACAAGAGCGACGACGTGTCGTACCACATGTTCAATATGGGCGCCGGTCCCCGGTGGACGCACCGATCGACCGCTAAGATCTGGCCGTTCGCCCAGGTCTTCGGGGGCTTCGTCCATGCCCGCGCGAGCACCGACCTCTCGGGGGGCGACAGCGATTCACGAACCAAGTTCATGCTGCAACCGGGTGCGGGCGCCATTGTGGTCGCCGGCGACGGGTGGGGCATTCTGGGACAGGTCGACTATCGCCGGGTATTCCTCGACAAGGACGAGGACGGCGAGTCTGGTGAAAACGACTTTCGCGTATTCGTCGGCATCCGGTTCATTCTCGACTGATCAATCAGCACACGACAATCACGGGGTGATTTCAACCCCCCATCGGGTGAGTGACAGACGTCGGAGTCGACGCACACGCTCCTCGATCGGCGGATGAGTCGACAGATAGCGGCTCAGACCGAGGGAGTCAGGACTCGGACTGAGAGCGCCCAAGCATTGCAGCATCCGGATCGCTCCGGCAGGGTCGAAGCCGGCCGCGCGCATGAGCAGAAGGCCGAGCTCGTCCGCCTCGAACTCTTCGTCCCGCGCGTAGGCGCGCTCCAACCCTTGAAAGCCGGCCTTTCGAATCCAGGATGCCAGCGCCCCTCGGCCCGGCGACGCGAGCGCGACCGCAGAGACGACCTTCTGCTGGAGCAGCCGTTCGATGGCGTGGCGCCGGATGACATGCGCCATTTCGTGGGCAAGGACAAAAGCGATCGCATCCGTGTTCCGGTCGCCAAGAGAGACGAGCGCCCGCGCGACGAAAATGAACCCGCCCGGCAGCGCAAAGGCGGCTGGCCGATCGGCGTCGATGACGGTTACCTGGAAGCGATGAAGGCGGTTCCGAACGACCGCCGCGAGCTTCTCGCCAATCTCGTCCAGCAACGCTTGGGTGGCCCGATCCGAGTCGCGCGGCGTTTCCTCGAGGACGACCGCGGCCATGTCGCGTCCGACGGCGTGCTCCGCCTGAATGGCTGCCGCCTCGGTTCCGGCGACGGACTCCCACATCCACTTGGCCTTGCGGGCCTGGCGCCCGACTATCCGACCGAGCTGGTAGAACGCGCTGCCGGCCATGGAACAAGTGTAGCCTGGAGCCCGGGCCGTCAGAGATCAGATGGGGCTGTTGCGGGGGACCGATACTTAGCAGGTTGCTGAGGAACCCAGCAACCTGAAGTTAGAAGTGAAAACCTAGAAGTTAACAGTGAAGAACATGACGCAGGACACTAGCGGCCTTCTAACTTCTCAGTTCCAAGTTCTCACTTCAGGCTGCGTTTTTCAGGAGCCTGTTAGAGCGGTTCGCGAGCCTTGCTACGACGCCGCGCGGGCCGGCAGCAACTCGAACTCGTCGGGACAGTCGAGGAGCTGGCGGGCATAGCGGCGGACGAGATGTGGATCGAGCCCTCCCACCGCACACCAGAACCAGAGAACCTCGGCGCCGTTGAAAAGAAAGGCGGCAGCGGCAAGCCGCTCGCGTTCGTCAATCGTGAGGTTGCAGGCGTCGGCTACGGCCTGTGCCAGGACGGCGCGCGCGAGCTCCTGCTGCGGATCGAGCCTGACGACCGGCGATGTTCGTGTCTGGCGGAGGATCGGTTTCAACATGATGCGTTCCACAACAACGGCTGTTGCAGCGGCCATGCCGCGTCGTCCTGCGCAGATTGATGCAACCGGGGACGGTTCGCACCCGTAGAGGAGACTTTATGTCTGGCGCCGAAGGAAATCGTGTCCGGCCAGCTGCTCGGACGAGGGCGCGATTTGACGATTGACCGTCGGCGCCTGTAGCCTCTGCACGTTCCTCTCCACTCGGGGTACCCCGTATCCGTTTCGAAGGAGCCATCCCGTGAGGCACGGAGCCATACGAACAGGCGCCGCCGTGGTGGCCGCCGCGCTGTGCGCGGGGTTCGGTCATTCCCAGACCCCACAGGGAGGCCAGCGCGCTCAACGCACGGAGGACCGGGACGGGTCGTTCCGGCTCGTCGAAACATCAGTCGACGAGGTGCACGCTGCCTACAAGGCCGGATCGCTGACCGCGCACGAGCTGGTGCAGGCGTACCTGGACCGCATCGACGCGTACGACAAGAAGGGGCCGACGATCAATTCCATCATTACGATTAATCCACGCGCTCTCGCGGAGGCCGACGCACTCGACGCGGCGTTCAAGAGGTCGGGCACGTTCGCGGGATCGCTGTACGGCATTCCGATCCTTGTCAAGGATGAGATCGACACCGCCGGTATGCCCACGACCCAGGGCACCCTGGTGTTCAAGAACTACCGCCCGATCAAAGACGCCTTCGTTGTCGAGCGGCTGCGTCAGGCGGGCGCAATCATCCTCGGCAAGACGACATTGAGTGAGTTCGCGGCTGGAGACACGTTCGGCTCGATGTTCGGCGTGACGAGGAATCCGTACGACCTCCAGCGGACCGTCGGCGGCTCCTCGGGCGGCTCTGGCGCCGCGCTTGCGGCCAACTTCTCCACACTCGCGCTCGGCGAGGAAACAGTCGCCTCGATTCGACGGCCGGGCGCGTGGAACGCGGTTGTGAGCTTGCGCCCGACGCCCGGACTCGTCAGCCGGAGCGGGATGTGGGATGGCTATCCGTCGCCCACGGCGCAAATGGGACCGATGGCGCGTTCGGTGCGCGATTTGGCCCAGCTGCTGGACGCAATGGTCGGCTACGATCCCGAGGATCCCGTGACGGCACTCGGGATCGGCCGCGCCCCAGACAGTTACACCAGCGCGCTGGACCCGAACGGCTTGAAGGGCGCGCGGATCGGTATTCTCCGCGAATCGATTGGCGGTCAATCGGAGCCAGGATCGCAAGATTTCAAGAAGGTCGACGTCGCCTTCCAGAAACACGTCGCGGAGCTCGGGGCCGCTGGCGCCATCCTTATCGATCCCGTCTCGATCCCGGACCTGACCGCGCTGCTGGCAACGCGAGCGCGCAATCCAGACGTCGCTGACGCGGCGCTGCAGCGCTATCTGGCTCGCAACCCCGACTCTCCGTTGAAATCGCGCGAAGACATCGCCAAGTCGCCGGACATGGCCAAGAGCATTCCACCTGGCAAAGCCAGCGCGTGGGAAGGACCGCGCCCCAGGACCGACCTATCCAGGTGGGGCGAGTATCTGCAGGCGCGAGAGCAGCTCCTCATCAACATTTCGAAGGTCATGGCCGACCACAAGCTCGATGCCATCGTCCACAAGTCCGTGGAGCATCAGCCGACCCTCATCGAGGCCGGCATCAACCCGCCCTACGTCAGCGGCAAAGGCGTGCCCGCGCTGAACACCTTCCTGGTATACGCGGCCTCGCTGACCGTCCCGTCGGGGTTCACGTCGGACAATCTACCGGTCGGCATCACCTTTTTCGGCCTTCCATACAGTGAGCCGACGCTGATCAAACTCGCCTACAGTTACGAGCAGGCGACGCACCATCGCATTCCGCCTAAGACGACGCCCCCGCTGCGGACCGGACGGTAGCCCGGCTCGCACCAGATGGGTCACGGCGGCGAGCCGTTCAGCAGCGTGGTCGGACTGCGACCGACACGCCTGCATCTAGTGTCCCGTCCCAGTGGTTCGCGACACAATTCCCGGGCGGGGCATCCCGCCTCGCGGCGTTGCTCCTCGCTCACATACGGCCTGTATGCTCGCTCGTCGCGCCTTGCGATCCGGGCGCCGCGCCCGGGACTTATGCCACGATCCACTGGGACGGGACACCATGCGCCCGCACGTTCCCATCATGCGCGAAGCGTGTCATGTAACTTCTACGTGTCCGTATTACCGAACCTCAACCGTTCCCGGTCAGGAGGCGATTTCACGGGGATAACGGTCGGAATGACCATTGCGGTGTGAGGGGCATGAGCAACATGGCCAGTCAGATGACGTGGGCACGGCTCCTGGCGACGCTCGGTGCGATGCACGCGGGCGATGTGATCACCGTGGACCGGATTGTTGGGGAAACAGGGATGGGAGCAGAGTCAGCGGAACTTGTTCTCGATTCCCTGGTCCGTGCCGATCTGTTCGAGCGGCACGGCGATCAGTTCATGCGCGTCAGCCTCCTCGGTGACGCTGAACTGCAGCGAGCCGCCGTGCGCTGACGTCCGTCTCACGCGAACCGGACGCTTCGTTCAGGGGGCGTGCTTCATTCAACGGTTGCTCGAGGATTGAGGGCGTCGGCTGCGGTGTTCGGACGCTGGTGGTGAGGCCGGCTCGGCGGACCGAGGTCTTACTGATTCGTTCGGGTCTGCTTCTCGATGCGTCCCGACATGTGGCCGCCGGCGTCGCCGTGCTGCCAGGTACCGGCGTATCGATCGCCATAGAAGAACAACCGCACGGTGAACGACCCGATCCCGGGCAGGGTCGTGTCCGTCATCATGATCACGGGCGTGTCGCCGACCCACCGCATCGGCACCACAACCGGCACGGCGCCGTTGATGCCGCAGCACTGCATATTCGCGTTGAACCGCCACTGATCGGTCCCGACTTTCTCCACGCTGGAGATGTCGTACCGATCGTCGCGGGGCGGGCCGCTGTCGGGGCCGGTCACCGTGAACGAACCCACCAGTGTCACGTCGCGCATACGGTCGGTGAACTGACGCTCCGCTTCGCTGAGCGACACCGGATCGACGACGGCGCCGATGCCAAGCCGTCCGACGAGCCAGCCGCCCGAGAAGATCGCCAGCACCACCAGGACGACAATCGCGATTCCCATCATGTGGCGAACGAGCCTCATGGAAAGTTGCCCTTTCTAGTCGCAACATGATAGCGCGCCATGAGCCTGCCGCCCAGTCTAAGATCAGGCGGTGACCTCTGATACCGCCGTCCGCGGTACGATGATCCTGGCGACCCTGGGGTGGGCGACCGGCGAAGCCTTGATGCGGCGATCGCCCCGCGCCGACTCGTGGGCTCGCGTGAGCTGGACCGCGGCCATCGCGCTGACCCTGATACATGTCGGTCTGGCCTTCCACTTCGTGTACGGATGGAATCACGAAGCGGCGGTGGCGGCGACCGCGCGTCAAGCCGCCACGCGCGTCGGCTGGAGCTGGCGGGGTGGGATCTACGTGAACTACCTCTTTTTGGCGTTGTGGTTTGCCGACGTCTGCTGGTGGTGGGCCGCGCCAGCGTCGCACGCTTCACGATCGATTCGAATCGAGGTCGCACGGCTCGCCGGATTTCTGTTCATGTTCGTGAACGCGGCGATTGTGTTCGCGTCCGGCCCCGGTCGCTGGGCGGGCATCGCGTCGGTGG
Source organism: uncultured Acidobacteriota bacterium (assembly GCA_963745495.1). Lineage (GTDB taxonomy): Bacteria > Acidobacteriota > Vicinamibacteria > Vicinamibacterales > CAVVIG01 > CAVUXJ01. The sequence goes on along the minus strand of CAVUXJ010000002.1, from coordinate 210,895 downwards.
CCGTCGTGCTGCTCGCGTCGCCAGCACGGGGGCGCCGTGCAGTTCCGGTTCAGACTTCAGATTTGCAGGTGAAGCCTCAGTAGGGTACGTCGATCAGTCGATCGCCGTTCCGCATGTCCTCCTCTAGCAGGTGGAGGAGTGCCTTCGCGACAGGCCCCGGCCTCCCGTCGCCGATCGCCTGCCCGTCCCATTGGACGATCGGCGCGACTTTCACCGAGCTCCCGAGGAGCAGCATCTCGCGGGAAGCGCGCGCGTCGGCCACAGGAATATCGCGGACCGCAACGCCCTTGAGGAGGCCCTTCTCCCGGAGCGCGCCGGCGAGCTCGAGGAGCCGGAGCGATGTACAGCCGGACAGGATGTGGTCGAACTTCGGGTGGGCGAGCACGCCGTCGGGGGTCACGAAGGCCACATTCATGTTGGAGCTTTCGCCGACGTGACCATCTGCATCGATGAACACCCCGTTGTCGAATCCTGCCGCCTTGGCCTCCATCTGCATCAGAACGTTCGGCAGGTAGTTGGTGGCTTTCGTGATGGCGTAGAGCGGCGCCTTGATCGGGTACGTCGTGGTCATCACTCGCAGACCCTCGGTGTACCACCGCTCCGTCGCCGAGAGACCGGCGAAAACCATCACGAAGAAACCAGGATCGGCGCCGGCCGCCGGACTGAGCTCGAAGCTGCCGGGCCCCGACGACAGCCAATAGCGGATTGAGCCGTCCCGCTGACCGCTGACGGCAGCCGTCGTGACGATGATGTCGCGGATCTCCTGACGTGAGCCGGGGAGGCGAAGCCTGGACCGTTCGGCCGAAAGCAGAAAGCGATCGAGGTGCGCTTCCAGATCGTAGATCTTTCCGCCAACCAGGCCCGCGGTGTCGAAGATGCCGTGGCCGCGGTGCACGATGTGATCGTCGAAGGGGAGCACCATGAGCGCGGGATCGGTGACGATGCCCCCCAGCTGACTGGAGTAGAACGCCCAGTACTTCACTGGCTGACGTGAGCGCAACGTCCTGAACCGTGCGAGCACATCGTCGCCGTCCAGGACTTGGAGTCTGCTAGTGGAGACCATCTTGGGCGCCACTGTAGCATGGGCCGGAGCCAAGCCAAGCCGTCTCCGGCTGTCTGCTGTTCGGCCTTCCGAACAACTCGGCAGTACTTTAAGATGACGTAGGGGGAGCTCCACATGCGCGGTCGGCTTCTGACGTTGATTGGCATCCTGTCGCCAGCGATCGTGGTCGCGTCCGTTGCACTACACGCCCAGACGTCCGCCGGTGATCAACGGGCGGGGAAACCCCCGCTCACGGCATGGGGCGATCCCGATCTGCGGGGTATCTGGGATTACGCGACGATGACGCCGCTCGAGCGCGCTCGAGAACTGGCCGAGAAAGCCGTCTTCACCGAGGAAGAGGCGGCCGCCTACGAGCGGCAATTTCTGGAACGGCAAGCAAACCGGGCCGAGATCGTCGGCGGTCCGGATTGGTGGGACGAGGTCCACCTGGCGAACAGGCGGACGTCGTTGATCGTCGATCCGCCGAACGGGAGAATACCGCCGCTGACGCCCGAGGCGCAGAAGCGCGCGGCGGCCCTCGCACAGTCCCGTGAACGGGGGGCGGCCGAGTCGCTCGAAGCTCTCGGGCTGAACGTGCGATGCCTCCAATGGGCGAGCACCGGCCCCCCGATGCTTCCATTCATTTTCAACAACAACGTCCAGATCTTCCAGACGCGCGAATACGTCACGATCTACAACGAGATGATTCATTCGGCGCGCATCGTGCCCATGGACGGGCGCCCGCATGGAACCATCCGGCAATGGACGGGAGACTCGCGGGGCCATTGGGAGGGCAGCACGCTCGTCGTCGACACGGTGAATTTCAGCGACAAGGCAAGCTTCAGGGGATCAGGCCGGAACCTGCACCTTGTCGAACGCTTCACGCGCACCGGCGTCGACACGATCGAGTATCGGTTCACGGTGGAGGATCCGACCGTCTGGACGCAGCCATGGACTGCCGTCATTCCGATGCGCGCCACGGCGGGGCCGATTTTCGAATTCGCCTGCCACGAGGGCAATGCGGCCAGCATGGAAGGGATTCTGGGAGCGGCGCGCGCTGAAGACAGGGGCTCCGCGCGATAGCGCAGGATACCTGCCATCAATCCAGGCACCGTCTCGCCGTACCTCTCCGCCGGCCGCATCGAGGTCATTGCCGGCGCCGCCCATCGAGCGGCCACTTACTCGTTGTAGGTTGAGCCGGCGCGCCTCAGTCATCGAGACGTGCCGCTAGCCACGCGCCCACGTGAGGTACCCGAGGGCGATTCTCACCATCATCTGAGCCTCCAGCGGCCATGTCAGAAAAATACCGACGACGACCAGAAGAACGAAGAGCAGAAGTATGAATTTATCGAAGGCGAGGCCAGGCATACTTGACGATACGCCGGTCCGGAGTCGGCCGTTTCTCGTGGACAACGGCGTAGGCATTTCTCCGACAACGGCGGAAGCAGCACGGCTTTCGTAGGCGGTGACGCCATCAAGTCAGGGGGAGCCCTCTTGGGTTCGCACAGAGGAGGTTGCATGAGGCCTTCGACGAGATTTGTGATGACGGGGAGCCTGATCGCCACTGTGATCCTCGCAGGGATGTCCGTCCACACTGCGCAGAACACCAGTAACGGACGCCCGACTCTCACAACGGAAGCTGACTTCAACCGGGCGATGAAGGAGCTGTCGAACTGGGGCCGATGGGGAAGTGACGACGAGCTGGGCGCAGCCAATTTGATCACGCCTGCCAAACGGAAGCAGGCGCTGGCCCTGGCAAAGGAGGGCCGGGCGCTATCTCTGGCGCACGACGTCGTCCAGGAAAAGGCCGCGGACGCTCCGAACATACTGGAGCGCGTGATCGTCAACGTCAGTCCGACCGTCGCCACCGATCGGTACCAATATACGGGCACCTACCATGGAGTGATTCACAGCCATCTCGATGCCGTGGACTGTCACATCATGTTCGAAGGGAAGGGATACAACGGCCGGGCGATGGAAGACATCAAGGCCACGGGAGGTTGCCCCAAGGGAAATATCAACGCGCTCAAAGATGGCGTCGTGACGCGAGGCGTCCTGTTCGACGCGACACGCCTGCCGGGGAAGGCGAGTCCGCAGGGCTGGCTGGAGCCGGGAACGGCTCTCCACCGCGAGGACCTCGAGGCCTTGGAAAAGATAGAGCGGGTCAAGGTTTCTTCCGGCGACGTCATCCTTCTCTATACGGGCCGATGGAAGCGACGGGCGGCGCTTGGTCCGTGGCCGAACACGGACGGGTTCGCGGGCTATCACGCAGACGTTGCGTACTTCATAAAGGAGCGCGGCGTTTCGTTCATCGGAGGCGACGGACCGAATGATGTCTCGCCGACAGGCCTTCCTCCGTCCATCACGATCCCGCTCCACAAACTGGCGCTCGTGGCGATGGGGGTGAGCATTTTCGACAACCTCGATTTCGAAAGAGCCGCCGAGGAGGCCAGGCGGCTGAATCGCTACGAGTTCCTCTTCATGGCTGCGCCGCTACGAATCGAGCAAGGAATGGGATCGCCTCTCAATCCGCTGGCGATCTTCTAGTGTCCCGTCCCAGTGGATCGTGGCAGGCTGCCGAAAAACGCAGCCTGAAGTGAGAACTTAGAACTGAGAAGTTAGAAGGCCGCTATTCTTGGCCATGTTCTTCACTTCTGACTTCTAAGTTTTCACTTCTAACTTCAGGTTGCTGGCTTTTTCAGCAATCTGCTATGGCTCGTGCGGCAGGGGCGGCGTGCTCGCCGGCGGCTTGCGGAGCCCGGCTGCCTGCTCGAATGCGTAGGCGTAGGACAGGAGTTTGTCCTCCGCATAGTCGAGCCCGAGCAGCTCGCCGCCCACCGGGACGCCACGCGGCGCCGAAGCGCTTGTCGCGGAGAACCCAGCCGGGAAGGTGACCGCCGGAAACCCCGTGCCGTTGGACAACGTGCCGTTTCGCTCCGCTTGCTCGCCCGCGTCCACCGGCACGACAAGGATCTTCTGCAGCGGGTACAGGATCGCGTCCAGATTGAGATCCGCGATTTTCGTCGCCACCGCGAGCCGGAGCTTGTCCCGATTCAACATCCGGTCCTTGTACGTCTGGCTGTTCATGCCGTCGACGATGGCGAGCTCCGCTTCGAGCGTCTTCTGGACCGCGGAGGTCTTCGCGGCGACCAATTGGACGAAGTTCTTGACCGGCGCGTTGGGACCCAGCGCGGAGAAATAGCGCTCCATCACTGTGCGGGCCTCGAAGGGTTGCGTGTCGATCGCGGTCAAGAGCCTGTCGTACTCCGGAAGCTGGAAACGGACGAACGTGGCGCCCAGAGACTCCATCTTGGCCATGACCCCGTCCATCACTCTGTTGACCTCGCGATGACGCTCCGCGTCCCCGAACAGGTTCGTCATGACGCCGATCCGCGCACCCTTGAGGGCATCCTTGCTCAAAAGATGCGTGTAGCTTTTCGGGATGCGTCGGTGGCCGAACGCCGTGACAGGATCGCCCGCGTCGTAGCCGGCCATGACGTCGAGCAATAAGGCGGCGTCCGTCACCGTTCGTGCGATCGGGCCCACCTCATCCTGCGTCTGGCTGTTTGGGATCACGCCGCTCCGGCTGACCAGGCCGCGCGTCGGGCGGATGCCCACCAGACTGTTGGCGGACGCGGGCGAGCGGATGGACTGGCCCGTGTCGCTGCCGGTACCAGAGCGGCGAAGTTCGCGGCGAGGGCCGCGCCGGTGCCGCCGCTGGAACCGCCGGGCGTGCGGGTGAGGTCGTAGGGGTTCAGCACCTGACCGCCGAGGCTGCTGATCGACATGCCGCCGCGCGCGAACTCCTGCAGGTTCGCCTTGGCCAGTATCAGGGCGCCGGCTTTGCGCATCCTCGCCACCGTGAAGGCGTCGGCCGCTGGCACCGAATTCCTCATGCCGGCATTGCCCCCCGTCGTGGGCATGTCGAAGGTGTTGAAATTGTCCTTGAGGACGATCGGGATGCAGTGCAACGAACCGGCGCCGGATCGATTTGCCCTGTACTGCCGATCCATCTCCGCCGCGATCTCCAGGGACTTCGGATTCACCGCGATGATGGCGTGGAGCGCCGGACCGCGCAGATTGTAGGCGTCAATCCGGTCCAGATACAGTCTCGTCAGCTGCGCGCAGGTCAATTGGCCGGCGGCGAACGCCTCGTGGATGCCGGCGATGGTCGTCTCTTGGAGATGAAATGGATCCCGCGCTTGCTGGGCGCTTGTCACCGAGGTCGCGATGATCAGGATCGCGGAAAGGACCGGGATTCGGATGGGCCGACCCATGGCAGCTCTAGTGTCGCACGAAGTCCAACGGAGTCAACCGTCGGCCGCGACGCCCTACGGTGAGGGTGGAACCCTCTTCTTCACCGTCACATATCGAGATTGGACGAGCATCCACGAATACTCGCAGGCGGGACAGAAATACATCGTTTCGTCGAGGTGGTCGTACGTCTGGATCGTCTTCACCGAATGACACTCCGGACAGGGCGGTCCCAGACGGGGAAGGACGTCGTTCAGGGTCATTGGAGTACGGGGACGACTGTATCTCGCCTTCTCAGGCGGAGGTGTGCAATATTGCACAGGGCGCCCGGGCTTCATTGGCCGCGCTGGCGCGGAAGAGGCGGCGTCAGGGCTCTGGCTCGAGAGGATAGTCGCGCTGCCGCAGGCTACAGGAATCTGCGCTCAGCCTGCATCTCGTGAGGCGCTCTGCGCGCGCCTGATCCGGGCGTTGACAGCTCGCAGCGCCTGGCGGTGACGGGCGAGCGTGTGGTCAGCGGCGGCGACCAGAAGTCTGAGGCGAGATCGGGCGACCAGATCCCGCTCGACTTGCAAGGTGAGGCGCCTGAACTCGGTGCGATCTGCGGCTGCCATGTAGGAGAAACGGTACCGCGGGCGCAGGGATTGTCGATGTCCTAAACTGCACACGTCCGGCGCGCGTCATGCGATCCGGGAGTATGTGACCGACGAGCAACGCAGCGCGGTGGGAGCATCGGCGGCCGAATGCAAACGAACATCGGAGACACGACACTAGAGATTCGTGAGCCTGGCAGCCGCGCGTCAGGCGCCGGCGAGGACCAGGAACGCGCGAGAAGCGCTACGATACGGCCGTCATGACCCTCTCGCTGAGCCGGCGCACATTCCTGCGACGGGCGTCGGGCACGCTGCTGTCGTTTGCGGAGGGACTGCTCCCGGCTGCCGCACAGAATCCGGCCACGCAGGTGTTCTTCGACCCCGCCACCCTTCAGCACGAGCCGGGCAGCGATCACCCGGAAAGCCCGAAGCGAATCGATGCCGTGATGGAAGCCCTTCGCACCCTCGAGCGGCAGGGCCGGCTGTCCGTGAAGGCACCGCGACCCGCAGTCGACGATGAGATCCTGCTGGTGCATTCGCCACAATACGTGAAACTCGTGCGTGGCGAGATCGGGGCGGGGCTGCGGATGCTCAGCACGGGCGACACCGAGGTCTCTTCCGGATCGTTGGGCGCTGCGCTGGCCGCGGCGGGTACCGTCGTGTCAGCCGTCGACGCGGTGTTGAGCGGTCGCGCCGCCAATGCGTTCTGCGCCGTGCGGCCGCCTGGTCATCATGCGTCTCAGGGCCGCGGCATGGGCTTCTGCATTTTCAACAATGTCGCGATTGGCGCGCGCTACGCCGCGCGACGATACGGCGTCGAGCGGATCCTCATCGCCGACTGGGACGTGCACCATGGCAACGGCACGCAGGAGGTGTTCTGGAGCGACGGCTCGGTGCTGTTCTTCGACACGCACCAGCACCCTTGGTATCCGGGTACCGGTAGCCCGGCCGAAACCGGGGAGGGTAAAGGCCGCGGCTTGATCGTCAATCGGCCCTTTCCGGCCGGCGCCGGCCGCAGCGAGATTCTCGGTGCGTTTCGCACCGAGCTCGTGCCGGCAGCAGAGAGGTTCAAGCCCGAGCTCGTGATGATTTCCGCCGGGTTCGATTCGCGTGTGCGCGATCCGCTCGGCCGGTTCACCCTCACGGACGCCGACTTCGCCGAACTGACGGCGCTCGTCGCCGAGATCGCTCGACAGCACGCGCGCGGACGCGTCGTCTCGGTGCTCGAGGGAGGCTATTCGATCGACGGCCTCGCGCGGGCCGTCAGCGCCCACGTCGGCCGCTTGATCGCCTGACGCGGAGCTTCCGGCTCGAGAGTGCCAGCGATGGCTCCTTACCGCGCCTGGTCGATTCTGCGGAGAGCATCGAGGCGCGTCTCGTCGACGACCGCGCGCCGCCCCTTCATCTTGCGAATCACCGTCCGGAAGGCGTAGAGACCCCCGACGCACACGACGACACCGATACTGAGGGTGAGACCGTCCACGGCGCTTGCTCCTTTCGCACGATGCGAACGGCAGGATAGCAAAGGTTGGAATCGCATTCAGTCCCAAATTGGCACACATGGGCGACTGGCCGCGGCGTCAGCGCTTGTTCATCACCAGCGACAGGGAGCGGTCGGTCTCGTACGTGAGAATGTTGGTGCAGCGGACTCTATCAGTTGCCTGCGCGGTCACGGCCGTTGATGATGCGGTTCCATTCATCGTGCCATCACCAGAGATGCGCGCACATGGAAGGGACGCAAGCGGGACGCTGTGGGTGAGTGCTGATAGTGCGCCGGTCGTGGAGACAGTGCCGGAAAACGTTCCAGACTGGGCACACGTGATGGTTGTTCCGGCGCTCAGCCGAAAGGTGCCCCAAAACTGTCCGCGAGTCTGCATCGTCACCATCCATGACTCGTGGCACGTGTTTGACGATCGTAGTCCAGTCCCACGATCAACGGTGGCAATCGTGTAGGTTCCCGCCCATTCGCCGACCAGGTCTGGAGCGTGTGGCGCTGGGACGGGAGCAGGGGCCGATGGAGCCGGGACGGCTTGTGACGCCGCGGTCGGTGACTCGTCTCCGCAGGCACTTGCCACCAGGCCGAGCAGACCGATGACAAGCGCACGTACGACAACCGCGGTGTGTCGTCGCATTGTCGCCGACTCTGCAGCGCAAGGCGCATGCCGCCTGTCTGCCTGCGAAGACCAATCAATTGCGGCAGGCGGGTCGCGTAAGCGTCGGAGAGCCTGACTAAAGGTGTGCTGCGATCGACCTTCGGTCACTCCAGGTTGCTGAAATAGCCAGCAACCTGAAGGAGAAGTGAAAACTTAGAAGTCAAAAGTGAAGAACATGGCAAGTATGCGGCCTTCTGACTTCTCAGTTCCAAGTCTCACTTCAGGCTGCGTTTTCAGCACGTGCTAGTGGGTCAAGCCGTAGATCAGGTAGTTCACGCCGAGCTTGTAGGACTCGTTGGTGTCCGGAATAGAGCGAAGGCCCGTGCCCGACCACTCCCAGAACTGTGAGATGTCCGTATTGAAGTTCACCATGATCTGCAGGCGCTTCGCCGGGTCGTTCTCTTCGAACAACCCGCGAAACACCGGATCGCCGTTCACGTACGCCTGCGGGACGTCCAACGATTTGATCTCGAAGAACGAGTGGAAGATCGGATGGGAGAGGTCGAGGTCGACGAACTTCCCCTGCGGGAGTGCGCGCTTCACGTGTCGCTCGAAGACCTCCCAGCCCCCACCACCGCGAAAGTTTCGCCCTTTGAAGTCGTCGACGATGAGGAAGCCGCCCTTCTGGAGATAGTCGCCGAGGGCGCGCGCTTCGCTGTCGGTCATCGTCCACCAGTCGGGCTCGATGATGTAGGCGATGGGATATCGGAACAGCGCCGGATCGTCCAGCCGGAGGCTGTTGATCTCGCGGACGTGCGGCCCAAGAAAGCTGACTTCGCTCATGATCGCCATGAGGTTCTGCTCGGCGAGCGGATAGCCGTGAGCCCAGGCCGGTTCGCCCCTGTAAAAATATCCGCCCGGAGCGGTCGTATAGTTCAAGCGAACGAAGGTGAAGCGGCCATCGTAGGGAATGTTCGGCCGCGGAGCGACGGTTGCCGGCGCCCTGCGGAACTGGGCCCGCGCGGCCCCGGCGATCGCCGCGCTCACAGCGGCGCTCAGCAGCACGCGCATCCACCAACTGCGTATCAAGTACGGCGGCATGATCTTCTGCGTCACAAGGGTCCGATTACCGATCGGGCGGCGTGCCTGTCAGTTGCTCGTGTCAGGCTTGATTTCGACTTCCTTCAGGGTGACCCGTTCGATGATCTTCATCGAGGCGCTGAGCATCGCCAGATCGGACGCCGACAGCGTATCGTCTTTGGCTGCTTCAGCAATCCAAGCCTTCATGTCAGCAAAGAGCTTGGTGGAGAGGTCCAGAAATTCCTTAGCCGTCATAGTGGTCTCCTCCGCCTTATCTGTGTCGTTCGCCTGGCGCCGTTCCGCCGGCAGCGGTGCGCCTCCGTGCCTGACGCGGTTTGTAAGCCAGGGTACTTGATGGAGCGTGACTCTGCCGTCCAGTCAGCCGAATGACGCGGCCTTGCGCCTGCCCGCGTCCAATCGTGCGAACGCGTGTAGACTTGACCGCAGCCGGGCCCCCTGGCTTTTTCTCGAGATCCAAGGTGGAGTCTCATATTACCCAAATCGCCAAGATGCCCGCATCCTCGCGCGGAGACCGGACGGGGCACACGGCGATTCCTGTTCAAGAGCATGTCACCCATCGCGACGCAATGGTCGCGATTCGCGAGGTGTCATAGACGGGAGAAGGGAGAAGCAATGTCGAAGTCATTTCTTGGAGGGCTCCTGCTGCTGTGCGGCTGCGTCTCCGCCTTCTCCCAGCAGCCGCCGCCCAACGCCGCCGCCCAGGCCGCGGCCGAGTCCAATCCGCCGGGCGCCTTACGGCAGATCGTTCCCGGCCACTACGTGTACAGCTCCAACACGCTCAACAGCGGGATCATCGTCACCAGCGAAGGGGTGGTCGTGCTCGACGCCTTGAATTCCGTGGCGGTCACGCGGGCCCAACGAGAAGCGATGGCCGGGTCCATTCCGCAGCCGGTCCGCATTCTGGTGTCCTCGACGTTCCACAACAACTACTCACGAGGAAACGCGGCCTATGCGGACGTGCTGAGAATCGGGCACGAACACTATCGGACCGATCTGCTCGAATTGATGCAACGGGACAAGGTGGCTGCCGCGGAACAGGATGCCCGGCTCCCGAATCTGACCTTTCGGGACCGCATGACGCTCTATCTCGGCGGCAAGGAAATTCAGATTCTCCACGTGGGACGGGCGCACACCAGGGGCGACAGCATCATCTTCGTTCCGCAAGATCGCATCGCCTATCTGAGCGAGCTCTACTTTGCCGACCAGTTCTTGTTCATCACCGACGGGTACGGGCTCGACTGGCTGCGCGCACTGGATGCGGTCGAGGCGCTCGGCGCGGACATTTTCGTGCCGGGACATGGACCGATGCCGGCAGACCCGCGGGACACTCGACAAGGCCTCCGGCGCTTCCGGCAGATGCTGGTGGACGTGCGTGACGCCGTCGAGAAGGAGATCGCGCGCGGCGCGACGGAGGAGCAAGCGGTTGCCGCGATCCGATGGCCGCAGTATGAAAATCTTCAGGGATACAACACCCAACGGGAGACGGCTGTTCGGCGGCTGTATCAGCAACTGACCGGCAAGCTCCCGTAAGGGCACACTCCCATCGATCTTCCGTGCACGCGCCGCACGGCGTCGTTCGAGCGGAGCACTGATGGCGGATGGCGGGTTGCCCTGATGAACACGAGGAGGGCGTGTATGCGTCACGCGAGAGTCATCGTCGCGATCGTGCTGTCGGCCGCGGCGATTGCGGCGGGCTCCATGGCGACTGGTCAGCAGCCGAAAGGCGATCCGTTTTCGACGGCGATCACGAAACTCAAAGAAGGCCTGTACGTCATTCCGGGTTATGACGGCGCAGTGACCGGCGGCAACGTCGCCGTGCGGGTGACGAGCGAAGGGGTGGTGATCGTCGACGACCGGTTTCCGCCGAGCTCCGCCGAAATCACGCCAAAGGTCAGGTCCGTGACGTCGCAGCCCATCAAGTACGTCCTCAGCACGCATCATCACGGCGATCACACGGGCGGACACCCGGAGCTCATCAAGACAGCGGAAATCATCGCGCACAGAAACGCGCGGCGGAACATGGTCACCGGCAAGCAGGCGGCCCCGCCCCGTCTCGTGTTCAGCGACCAGGCGGCCGTGTTCCTTGGCGGGGTCGAGGTGGAGACGCAGCATCTGGGGCGCGGTCACACGAACGGTGACGCGGTTGTCTATTTCCGTGACCTGCGGACCGTCCACACTGGCGATCTCGTCGTCTGGGGCAAGCGCACCGATGGCAGTGTGCTCACGCCGTTCATGGACTACGAAAACGGGGGCAGCCTCACGGAGTGGATCGGGACGCTCGACAAGCTGCTTCAGCTCGATTTCGATTCGGCGATTCCCGGGCACGGGCCGGTGTTGTCGAAGGACGAGGTCCGGGCGTTCAGGCAGAAGCTGGTGACGCTGCGGCAGCGCGCCGAGCAGCTCGTGAAGTCGGGCGTGCGGAGGACGGACTTCACGCTGAAGCTCAAAACGGATGACTTGAACTGGCCGTTCCCGAAGGAGAGAATCGAGCCGCTCTACGACGAGCTTGCCGCGACACGCTGACCCGCACGCGAGGAAATGCCGCGGGTCGTTCTGCCCGTCCACTGCGCGCGGAGCGCCGCGCGATCGATTTCCTGCCCGCGCAGATAGACCCTCGAGATCTTTCTGGCGTTCGCGAGGCTGTCGAGCGGGTTCGCATCGAGCACGACGAAACTCGCGCTCTTGCCGGGTGCGAGCGAACCCATGTCCGTGAGGCGAAGGACCTCGGCTGCCGTGCGCGTGGCGGCGACGAGCACCTGCTGCGGCGTCATCCCGGATTCCGCCATCCGTTCCAGCTGCCGCAGCGCCGCGTAACCGGGGTAGCTGTTCTGAATGCCGCTGTCGTCTCCGAGGGCGATGGTCACGCCGGCCCTGTTCAATTTCGTCAGGCTGCGAATCTGCATCTCGTACGAGCTCGGTTGGTTCGGAGTCGTCACGCTTCCTCCCCTTCCCGCAGTCGCGTTCTGATTCCCTGCGGGGCGCGCCAGCGCGATCGCCGCCGGCGAGAACACCTCAGCGAGCATTGGGTCGTCGAACCAGGGCCGCTGCCCGGTGGCGGCTCCGCGACCGTTGATGCTGAGGTTTGGGGTGATATACACGTGCCTCTGCCGCATCCTCGCCACGAGCGCATCGTCCATTTCCGCGTCGCGGACCGAGTGCAGGAAGCCGTCCACGCCCGCTTCCACGAGATCGCGTGCGTCGGCCAGATAGAACACGTGCGCCATCACCCGAATCTGGTGCCTGTGCGCTTCGTCGATGATCGCGCGGTACAGCGGGGGAGTGAGCTTCTGCACGGTGCCACCCCGGTCGTCGACCCAGATCTTGATGAGATCGGGCTTCTTCGCGGCGATCTCCCGGACGTCCTTCCGCGCGCCCTCTTCGGTTGTGATGCCGTATGGCGCGTCTCTCATCGCCGGTCCTCCCGGACCGGCGTTGGGCATGGCGAACCCGCGTCCCGCCGTGCGCAAGAGCGCGGCGCCAGGCACGGGGTGCGCCCGAAGCTGATAGCTGATCTCGCCCGCATCGGTCCCGGCCGTCATGACCGCGCCGACACCGTAGTACGCGTACTGTTTCAGCTGGTTGACGATGGTTTCCGTTGTGTAGTTGGCCTTGTCGAAGGAGACGTCCTTCTGGAATCCGACGTGACCGTGGGCGTTGACGAGCGCCGGGATCACGGTTTTCCCGCGCAGGTCGACGCGGAGGGCGCCAGCGGGGGCCTGCACGCCGCTCCGCTTTCCCACCTTGACGATCCTGTCTCCCACGACGAGAAAGGACGAGTCCTCGATCGGAGGCTTGTCGCCGTCTGTGATCAAACGGGCGCCCGTGAACAGCGTCGCTTGTCCGTCGCCCGATCGCTGGGCAGCGGGTGATGGCTGGAGCGAAGCGCCTGCGAGCGACAAGGCGGCTATCGGAACGATCAGGCGTCGCATCATGACCTCGCTGAACGACGAGACTTCAGTGAACGACGGGTCTTTCACTTCGGCGCCGACGCGCCGCCCGCCTGCTCCTCGGCGCGCGCGCCTCCGAGCATCCCCCCCATGGTTTCGCTGTTCCCCTCAACCTCCGTTCACGATCCCGCAACGGCCGCACGCCAGGCGGCGACGATCAGCGACCCGGCGACGAGGCGCGCTCGGCCTCAACGCGCTTCCGGAAGTTCATCTCGGCGTCGCTGAGCATGCTCATCCAGCCCTCGGGATCGAGCAGCGGATGCGGCCGCTCGCCGGCCTTCATGCGATCGATCTTCCCGGCAAACAGCATCCGCGGGTGCCCCGTGACGTACAGATCCGGCTTGAGCTTCTTCAGCTTGCTGAACGTGGCCAGCGTGTCGTCGACGAGCGTCGGAAACATCGGATTGCCCACGACCTTCACACCGCCGTTCGGTCCCCCGCATCCGAAAATCGCCACCGAGTAGGTCTTCCCTGCGTCGGGCACGGACGTCGTCCAGACCGTGCAGCCGGGCGTGTGTCCGGGTGCCCACACGGCGCGCAAGGTCGTGCCGCCGAGCGTCACCTCGTCGCCGTCCCGAAGCACGCGATCGACCTTGACCGGCGCCCATCCTTCGTCGCCGAGCGGCGACTTGTCCGTCCCCGCTTCGAGCGCCTCGGCGTCCTGGCGAATCGCCATCACCCGCGCGCCGGTCCTCTGCTGCATCGCGGCATGGCCGCCGACGTGATCGAAGTGAGCGTGGCTCGAGAGCATGACCCTGATGTCGCGCACGCCGAAGCCGAGCTTCTCGACGTTGCCGGTGATGACCGGCGTCATCTCGACGGTCCCCGTGTCGATCAGGATGTGACCCTCCGGCGTGGTGATCAGGTGCGACGCGATGTTCTTCGCCCCGACGTAGTAGATGTTGCCGACGAGACGGAACGGCTCTTCGCGCTCGCTGTAGGGGCCGTGGAACGGTGCGCGCTGCTCCGGCGTCAGCGGCGAGGTCTGCGCCGAGAGGACAATCGAGCCGGCGGCGAACGCCAGGGTCAGGAGACGAGGAAGGAGCACCCGCACATCTTAACGCAGGGTGGCCGTCGTGGCTCGATGAACGGCTGTCTATCACGGGGCCGTCAGATGGCGATCGCCGGCGTGTCGGATATCATGATTGGCGCCAGCAGCAGCCGTCCAGAACCGAGGTGAGCGTGTGATTCGCCGTCTGTTACCCATCGCTGTTCTTCTTGTGGCGGCCGCCGTATCCGCATGCGGCGACTCGAGCTCGAGCCCGACATCGCCGACATCGACTGCTCCGTATTCTCAGACCGATCTCGTCGTGGGTACGGGGACGCAGGCCGCGACGGGTGACCGGGTGACCGTTGCCTACACCGGCTGGCTCTATGACGCGAGCAGGGCGGACGGCAAGGGCACGCAGTTCGACTCGCGGACCAGCTTCACGTTCACCATCGGCACGGGTGTCATCAGAGGATGGAGCCAGGGCGTCGCCGGCATGAGGGTTGGCGGACAACGCCGGCTCGTCATCCCGCCCGAGCTTGCATACGGGAGCTCGAGCCCTGGTCCGGGAATTCCCCCCAACTCGACCCTGGTCTTCGACATCACGCTGTTGAGCGTGCCGTAGGGCCGACGCGGCGGCCTTGACGAGCGCCCTCTCGGCGCCAACCGCAAACGACGAGGAGGGGTGGTCGTGCTCGACAATCGTCGCGTAACGAGTATGATTCGTCGGTCGATGAGGAGCGCGGAGAAACCATGAGCATGAATCCTACGTATCACGCTGCCGCCATTCCCTACCTGATGGTTCGTGGAGCAGCGGAGGCCCTGGCCTTCTACACCAAGGCCTTCGCCGCAGAGGAGACAATGCGATTTCCGATGCCGGACGGAAAAATCGGGCATGCGGAGATCCGGATTGAAGGCGCGCCGGTCTTTCTTGCCGACGAGAGCCCGGAAGCCGCCATGCAAAGCCCACAACAGCTCGGCGGGACCACCGTGACGGTCTCGATCTACGTTGAGGACGTCGACAGGGTGGCTCAGCGAGCTCAAGATGCCGGGGCGAAGGTGCTCCGACCCGTCGCGGATCAGTTCTACGGCGAACGGACGGTGAGCCTGCAAGACCCGTTCGGTCACAGCTGGCATTTCGCCACGGTCAAGGAGACGCTCACGGTCGAGGAGATGATGAAACGGATGCCGAAATAGGCGTCCTGTCTCATTCCTCTTCATCACGTCGCCATCATCGTGATTTCCCTTGTTCTTGATGAGCACCCCGATTGGGCGGCGGCGTCTTCGGCAGATTCTCGCCGTGAGTTCCGTGGCTGTCTGCGGGTTTTCGGTCGCCCGAGCCCAGGAAGCCAGGCCGGTTCCCCAGTTGAGCGTTGGCCGCTTGTCCGACGGCGAGGCGCGGCCGGTCATCGACGGCCGCGTGGACGAGGCGATCTGGTCGACGGCAGAGCCGTTCGGGGCATTCATTCAGCAGGAACCGGACGAAGGCGAGCCCGCGACTGAGAGAACCGAGATCAGGTTCCTCCTCGATCGCCTCACTCTTTACATCGGGGTCGTCAGCTTCGACTCCGAGCCTGACAGGATCATCGTCAGTCAGAGCCGCCGCGATGCCGAGCTAGTGGAGACCGATTCGATCGAGATCCTCCTCGATACGTTCAATGACGGACAGAACGCCTTTGTCTTCGGTACCAACCCGTTCGGGATCGAATACGACGGCCAGGTCACGGCCGAGGGGCAAGGCGGTCAGCGAGGTCGCGCCGAGCTCAATCTCAACTGGAACGCCGACTGGACCGTTGGCGCCCGGATCACGGAGCGCGGCTGGGAAGCTGAATTCAACGTTCCCCTGAAGACGCTGCGGTACAACCCGGGTGACGAACGCATCTGGGGCGTGAACGTCCTGCGTAACATTCGACGGAAAAACGAGCAGGTCTTTCTGTCGCCAGTGCCGCGAGGCTATAACCTCTACCGCGTGTCGGTCGCCGGCAAGCTGGGCGGCCTGAGCCTGCCGGCCCGGCGAGACCTGAAATTCGTCCCGTACGTCGCCGGCTCGGTCGACGATGTCAAGGCGCTGGGGACCAATACGGTCGATCGCACGGGCGACATCGGGCTCGACCTCAAATGGGGAGTGCGCGCCGACCTCACCCTCGATGTGACCGTCAATACCGATTTCGCCCAGGTCGAGGCCGACGAGCAGCAGGTCAACCTGACGCGCTTTCCGCTCTTCTTTCCCGAAAAACGTCCCTTCTTTCTCGAAAACGCGCAGCTCTTTCAGCTCGGGCAGACCGAAGCGATCGACCTGTTCTTCTCACGGCGGATCGGTCTGTCGGACAGCGGGCAGCCGATCGACATCGTCGCGGGCGGACGTCTCAGCGGCAAATCTGGGCGGCTACAACGTCGGTCTGCTGAACATGCAGACCGACCAGGCCGTGAACGCCCGAACAGGCGAGACAGTGGCCCCCGCCAACAATTTCACCGTCATGCGGCTGCAGCGGGAGGTGGGCCGGTCGAATTTCGGCGCGATGTTCGTGAACCGCCAGGGCGTCGGCGATCTTGCGGCAGCCGACGACTACAACCGCGCGTACGGACTCGATCTCGGGTGGCAGGCGACCACCAACGGCAGGCTGTTCGCCTTTCTCGCGCGAACCGACTCGCCCCAGCGCAAAGGGGGATCGGACTACGCCGGCCGTCTCTACTACAACTATGCCAACCAGCTGTGGGGCGGAAACCTCGGCTACTCGCAAGTCGGCGACAGCTTCAACCCCGAAGTCGGCTTTCTGCAGCGGCAGGCCTACCGGCATCTCGAGGGACGGTATTTCGTCAGTTACCAGCCGAAGAGGTGGCCGTGGATTCGCCGCATTCAACCGCACCTCAACTTCAGAGCGTACTCGGACCTCCAGAACAGGCTCGAGAGCACGTGGGGGCACTGGCATTTCTTCGATATCCATCATTCCTCAGGCGCCCGCTTCGGATATCTCTTCGAGACGCAGCAGGACCGGCCCAGACTTCCCTTTGTCGTGTACGAGGACTCCACGGGCCGTCAGGTGGTGGTTCCTCCCGGCGAGTACGCGTGGACGAACGGAGTGTTCGAGGGCAACACGGATCTCAGCGCGCCGATCAGCGCGTCGGTCGTTCAACGAACGGGCACCTACTACGATGGCGACTACAACGGCTGGGACGTGACGATCGGGCTGCGTGCAGGCGCGCGGCTTCTCTCGCAGGTGGGATGGAAGCGGGACGACATCAAGCTGCCGGTCGGCAGCTTCACGAACGATTTGGTGCCCGTGAAGATCAGCTATTCGTTCACGAGCCTGGCGAACCTCCAGGGACTCATTCAGTACAACCGGCAGACGGCGACGATCTCGTCCAACATCCGGCTGGCGCTGCTGAACCGCAGCGGGACGGGGTTGTTCCTCGTCTATAACGACCGGCGCGACACCTCCGCCTTCACGCCGGAGGAGTTGTTGGGCCGCTCGTTCATCGTCAAATACACCAGGTTGATCGACTTCTGAAACCTGGCACCGCGGTTCCACCAGCCTCCTTCGTCCTTCCAATCGGGATCGGGGGCGTCTTCCTGGCGGAGCGATGGCGGAGCGGTTGGCGCTCCGCCATCGATGTCGCGAGCGGCCTACCGCGCGGCCGTTCGCGGCGCGGCGCCGCTCTTGGCGACGAGCTTCTGGACACGCCAGTTGATCAGCTCGCCGACCCAGATCTCGTTCTCGGAGGGACACGCGATGGCGTGAATCCAGCCGAACTCACCGAGGTTCCGGCCCGGACCGCCATAGACGCCAAGCAGCTTGCCCTCGAGCGACACCTTGTAGATGCGGCTCGGGTATAGATCGCCGACGAACATGACGGGGTTCGGCCCTGGTGTTATGCACAGAGCGTCGGGCGCGCCCGGCGCCTGCGAGCCGGTCTTCAGCTCGGGGCGGGGTTCGCCGTACACGACCTTTCCCGTCGTCGGCACCGGCACGTCGATCGTGAACTGCCGGAGGAACTTTCCTGACGGATCGAAGACCTGGATGCGGCGGTTGCCCCGGTCGGCCACGAAAACCTCGTCCTTCGGGCCGACGGCGATGCCGTGCGGCGTGTCGAATTGACCGGGTCCACTGCCGAGCGAGCCCCAGCTCGCCACCCACTCGCCACGCGCATTGGCCTTGCCGACGCGCGAGTTGACGTAGCCGTCGCTGAAGTACGAATTGCCCTGGGAATCCCACGCCACGTCGGTCGGCTGGTTGAAGGCGTTGTCGCGGTGGACCGGCACCGGATTACGCGGGTTGTTGTTCGCCGGCGCGGTGACGGCGACGCCAGCCCGGCTGAGCAGCCCCGTCAGCGTGCTCGCCATGTCGGGCGGCACTGAGTAGTGCGACGCCTCACCCTTGCGGCCGAACACCCATTCGACCCTGCCCTGCGGGTTGAGCTTCAGGATCATGTCCGAGCCCTTGTCCACGACCCAGATGTTGTCGTTCTTGTCGATGCGCACGGCATGGGCGTACGACCATGCGTAGAGGTTCTTGCCGATCTCGCGGACGAACTTGCCCTTGGGATCGAACTCGAGCAGCTGAGCGGCGGTCGCCATGTAGGCCGGACCGATCGAGTTGCCCCGCGAGAACACGAAGACGTGCCCTTTCGAGTTCACGGCAACGCCGGCGATTTCGCCGAAGTGGACATCGCTCGGCATTGTCAGCGGATTGGGAACCGACTCGAACGGAATCTGGGGAACGCCCTGGGCGGCGGACGGCATCGCCCCGGTTCCCAGGAGCAGCAGGGTAAGTAACGCGCGTTTCACGGTGACCTCCATGCTCATGAAAGGAGACAATGAGCATCTCACTTTACGCGATTCCTGCCGACGCCACCAACCGCCGGCGAAGAAAATCCGTACGGCTCGTTGCCGGGCGCACCCGGTCCTGCGAATCGGCCGGAAACGCCATCTGTCTGCGTTCACAATGCGATAGCATCACCCGGCGCGATGACCGGGCGACTCTCCCTCGCAGCAACGACCGCGGCGATGGCTCTGACGTGTGCCGCGCTCGCGTTGTGGGTGTCTTTCGGGGCGTTGAGTTTCGTGGATGCGGACGATCGCGGCGCGTATGTCGGTGTCCTGCCGCCGCTCGTCTGGCTGGCCGCTTTGCTCGTCGCGGCCGGTGCCGTGACGATCCTCGCCCGCCCGTCGCCGCGCCAGGTAGCGCCCCTGTGGCTCTCGGCCGTCGCCCTCCTTCCCTGGCTTCCCATTCCGATGCCGCTGTCGGTGTTCATCTGGACCGGTCATCTGCTGATCTGGTTGTGGGCAGCCATTGCCGTGGCGCTGGTCGCGCCGTCCATCAGCCGCATGGCTCGCTCGGCTGCACTCACGCGGCTGCCGCCGAGAAGCGCCGCATCCCTCGCCGGCATGCTCGCAGCGGTCGCGTTCGGGCTCGGCACATGGTCCGTGGCGCCGCAACATCCCGACGGAGACGAGCCGCACTATCTCGTCATCACGCAGAGCATCCTCGACGATCGTGACCTCAAGATCGAGAACAACCACCGGCAGGGTGACTATCGCGCGTATGTGAACCGACCGCTGAAGCCGGACTTTCTCAAGCGTGGGAAGGACGGCCAGATCTATTCGATTCATGCGCCCGGGCTGCCGCTGATCGTGGCGCCGGCCTTCGCGCTCTTCGGGTATCCCGGCGTGCTCGTCGGCCTGTGCCTCGTCAGCGCCGCGGCCAGCGCGCTCGCCTGGCTCGTCGCGTGGCGCGTCACAGGTGATCAGGCGGCCAGCTGGTTCGGCTGGGCCGCCGTCGCACTATCGGTCCCCTTTTTCTTTCACGCGTCCGCGCTGTTTCCAGATGGTCTGGGCGCCGTCCTGACCCTCGTCGCCCTTCTGCCGCTGGTCGATGAGCGCGCGCGCGAGCCACGACGGTCTGGTTGCGGTCGGCGCGGCGCTCGGCGTGTTGCCCTGGCTGCAGCACGCGATTTGTTCCGCTGGCGGTCATGTCGGCGCTCCTGATCGCGGTGCGCCTCATCGAGGATCGGTCTCGACTGGGGTCGCGCCTGGCGGCCATCGCCGTCTGCCCGGTGATCAGCGCCATCGCCTTTTTCGGGTTCTTCCAGGTCATCTACGGAACGCCGAACCCTTCGGTGGTCTACGGTGGCGCGACCAGGATGGCGGTGGGAACCATCGTGCGCGGCGCCCCGGGCTTGCTATTCGATCAGCAGTTCGGGCTCATTCCAAACGCGCCGGTCTATCTCTGTGCGTGTGCGGGCATTGTGGTCATGGTCTGGCGCGGTCCGCGGCGCCTTGCCCTCGAGATCCTCGCGCTCGCCGTCCCGTACTATCTCGTCGCGACATCCTTTCCTGCGTGGTGGGGCGGCACGACCGCGCCGGCACGATACGCCGTGCCGATCGCGCTGCTGCTGGTCGTCCCGGCAGCCGTCTGGTTCGCGACGGCGAAGAGCGTCGCGGCACGGACCGCCAGTATCAGCGCGCTGGTCGTCAGCCTGTTCATGACGGCCACCATCGCAACGGTAGGTCGTGGTGCGTTGCTGTTCAACTTCCGCGATGGGATGTCGCGCGTCGCTCTCTGGCTCACGCCTGTCGTCGATCTGACCAAGGCGCTTCCCAGCATGTTTCAGAATCCTCTCCCGACCGTGCTGCTGCAGACGGCGGTCTGGCTGGCGGCGATCTCGTCAGCGGTGGCCGTGGGCGCGGTCTTGGGTCGCCGCAGCCATGCGGCGATGATCCTTGGTCTTCGGCCTGACGTTGGAGGCGGCGACGATGGCGGCGGTGTCGTTGGTGTGGAGGAGCAACCGCGTGTCCGTCGCGACGCCGTATGTGGCGGGTCCAGTGGTGTTGAAGCGTTCACGATCCCGGGACGAATCAGATTGTGGTCGCCTATCGGCCGTTTCAACGACTCGAGCCCGCGGATCTTCCGGGCCGGATTGTTCTGGCCAGGGCCCTGCCGGCGATGACCCGGGCGGCATCGGCATCGACGGTGCATCTGCCCGCGGGGATCTATGACGTGACGGGCACGGCGGCCGGTGCGTCAACTGGGCGCCTGCGGTTGAGGATCGATCGTGTGTCACCGCCCATCGCTGACTGGGACGTCGCCTCGTTCGGCACGCACTGGAAGAGGCAGGTGGCGCTGCCGGTCGCCGTCGCGGCACTGGAGATCGACCTGGATACTGCGGCGCGGCGCACGGTCAGGGACGGGTCGATCCGCGCCGCGTCGCTGACAGGACCACCGCGCGGGCTGGAGGATCGCGAAGCGAAAAGCGGCGCACGCTACGGGCCCGTCGTCGTCTTTCTCATGAGCGGGGACGCGTGGATGGAACCAGCCGGCATCTGGATCGCCGGCGGCTCGAACGCGGAATTCGCCATCGCACCGGACCGTCAGTCTCCCGTTCATCTGGCTCTCCGCAACGGATCGGCGGACAACACTGTGACGCTCGAGAGCGCGGGGTGGCGCGACCGTCTCATGCTCGGGCCTGACGAAGTACGGATGGTGCAGATCCCGACCGATGGTCGAAGCCAGGCGACGCCGTTGAGGGTGGCCGCGACGAACGGCTTCCGTCCCGTCGACGTCGATCCGAAGAGCGCGGACGAGCGGTTCCTGGGGGTATGGATCGAGAACGCTAGAAACTGCAGGGCTTGTGAACGCCGCCCGAGCGCGGCCTCGTCGGCGAGTCATCGACAGGTGCGGGCCGCCGCTCGGTGAACGCGGCGACGCGCGATCTGGTTCACCGCTGCTTGGCGCCCGCCTCGATGATCAGGCCCGGTGCCGAGCTCCCTGCCGGTCAGCTCGAGCCGCGAGTAACCGAATTCCTCGGTCAGGGAGGCGGCGACGACGAGCCGCGGCAGCGCGCGATCGAAGTCCTTCTTTTTCCTGAGGACCTGGAACTCGTTGTTTCGCGAGATCGTGATCTCGTGAAGCCTCTGCTGCAGCTCCCGGAGCGTGAAGACCCGTCCCTCGAGAGGGGCCGGCGGGAAGAGGAGGTCGGCCATCTCCCCGAACTCGATGCCGATGAGCTTCTTCATGCCTTTCATGAAGGGGGCCTTCAACGCCTGCTTCCTCAACTGATCGCGAAAGGCGAGGGTGGCTGTCCTGGGATCGCTGGTCGCGGCGAAGAACATTTCGTGCGCAATCCGATATCCCAGGTTGAACACCATGTAGCGCGGCCCGCGCCCCCGCCGTGAGACCAGCTCGATGCTTCGGCTGCCGTTGTCGATGACGGCATATCCGTCCTGACCAAGCGAGCCAACGAGGTAGGCGAGCTCGGATTCGCGCCGTTCGGTGGCGATCTCCATCGGAATACCGACGGTCGCCGCTATCGCGATCGCCCGGGTCCCGTTCGCGGCCTCTCGGAAGGCCGACGTCCCGATCGCGGCCACCCGCCTCACGCCTTCCTTCTCGCAGGCGATCTTGAAGCGGGAGAGCGTCCTTTCGATTTCGGCGAGCTTCGAGTCGCTGATCCTCCCCCGGCGGGCGACGTCATCGCCGACGCCCAGCGTTGCGTTCTCGATGCTCCTTTGCTCGTATCGCCCGTTCTCGAACGATCCGACGATCCGCCTGAACGTGTTGCTCCCCATGTCGATCGCGCAGATCGGCACCGGTCCCTCATTCGCCGCCTCGACGGTCGCCGACACAATCATGAAAAGCGAAAGCGCGATCAGACGGGCAACAAAGGGCCTGTGATGCGTTGAGAGATGCGGGTCCACCGATCGGCAGACTATCACGATCGTCCTGCGCTCCTGCGGTTGCAGGGTGACCCCGGCCGCTCGCGGCCGATCTCCGGAACGCGTCAACCTGAGTCCGCGTGATCAGGGTCCGCCGACCCTCATCCTGGTTTCGGTCTGGATACGTGCGCCGATCGGCTGCGCGCTCGCGACGGCTCCGGACGGGTCGCTGCATTCGACAAGTACGCCGTCAGGGCCTCGAGCGCCGCGCGCACTTTCGCCGGTTGCTTCGTCCGGGGCGGGAGCAGTGCGTCAACACCGAGCATCGGCAACGACCAATCCGGCAAGACCCGCACAAGTCTGCCGTCCGCGAGCTCCTCCACGACTTCGGGCTCGACATTGAGACAGAGACCACAACCTGCAATGGCGAGCTGCTTGAGGGTGAGCTGGTTGTTGCTCGTCACGCGCCGGTTGGACGTGATGCGGTGACGGCCGCCATCGGGCCCCTTCAGCACATCGGCGCCGTGATGCCAGACAGGAAGCGCGACGAAATCATGCCCAGCCAGGTCGTCGGCTGTCCGCGGGGTGCCGCGCGCCTTCAGATATGCCGGCGCCGCGACAATGACGTTGGTCCAGTCGGCCAGGTGCCGGCGCACCAGGCTGGTCGCGGGCGCCGTCGTCCCGATGGCAATCGCAATATCGATGCGCTCGCGCATGAGATCCTGGAGATCGTCGGTCGCGACGAGACGCAGGGAAAGCCCCGGATGGGCCTTCAGCAATGGGACGAGCGCGCGCGCCAGGTGGGTTGTGGCAAAGCCCACGGGGGCGCTGATGCTCAGCTCGCCCAGCACCCCTTCCTGCAGGCCCGTCAACCGCTCGTGCGCCGATCGGGCGGCCGCCACCATCGACCGGCACCCCTCGTAGAAGGCCTCGCCCGCATCCGTCAACACCATCCGCCTGGTCGACCGGCGCAGCAACGTGACGCCGGTCTCGCGTTCCAACTGCCGGATCTGTTGACTCACCGCCGAGGGCGTGAGGCCGAGCGTCCGCGACGCGCGGCGCATCGAACCGCTCTCGACCACGGTCACCAGCATGGCCATCCGGCGAAGGTCCATTGTGAAGGTCATCTTAACACTGGGTGTACAGAATACTGACTCCCCGCGAACGCCGCGTGCGGTCTACTCTCGATGAAGGGTTTCGTACAGACAACTCGGAGGAAACATGGAACGCAATCAAATTGGCCGGCGAGAAGCCATTGCGATGCTGGGAGCCGCCGGAGCGGCATTGATGGCGGGATGCGGGGACACGCCGGCGAGTCCGACCACCACAACGGGCGGCACGACCACCGGGAACACGAATGCCGCGTGCGCGGTCACACCGACCGAAACAGCCGGGCCGTTCCCATCGCTCACCGACCTCATCCGGAGCGATATCCGCGAGGGCAAGAGCGGAACGGCGCTGACCCTCGCGATTACCGTGGTCAACACGAACAACAACTGTGCTCCGGTCGAAAACGCGCAGGTCGAGATCTGGCAGTGCGATGCGACGGGAAACTACTCGCAGTACGGAAGCCAGGCGGCGCAGACGTTCCTGCGGGGGATCCAGACGACCAACAGCGATGGCGCGGTGACCTTTACGACCATCTACCCGGGCTGGTACCAGGGGCGCGCGACGCACATTCACGTGGAGGTGGCGCGCAACGGCTCGTCCGTCAAGGTGACGCAGATTGCGTTCCCCGAATCCACCAACGCGACTGTGCTATGCGACCGGCGTGTATGCGGCCCGAGGGTCGAATCCCACCTCGAACGCCCGGGACAACATCTTTGCGGACAGCATTGATTCCGAGTTGGCCACCGTGTCTGGCGATCCGGCCAGCGGACTGACGGCGACGTTCAGAGTCGGAATCGCAGCTTGAAGCCCCTCTTTAGAACTTAGAACTTAGAAGTTAGAAGGCCGCAGATGGTCCAGGCCAGCTCTCGACTTTTAACTTCTAAGTTTTCACTTCGCACTTCAAGTTGCTGGCTTTTCAGCAACCGGTCAAAGCCGGTCACCACGTGCGGCCGCATCTGCGTCGGTTCATTCGACGCGAGCGTCGAAGGCGCCGGTCTCGATGCGTCCCTTCCTCTTGATCTGCACGAAAATCCGATAGTCCCCACGCTCCGGCAACCCGAACGGGAATGACACGACGGCGGGCAGACGACCGCCGCCATGCGTGTGATCCTGATCCGCCGCGCTCGCGGCGCCACCGAGCGACCGCTCACCGATTTGCATCGCCGCCATCGGCGCCGATCCTGACGGGTGCACGTGCGCGAACACTCGACGGTCGCGGCTGACGAAAATCGCGTGTCCCGGCATGCCCATGTACAGCTCGAGATCGGTCGCCGGCCGGCCCGTCGCATCGTCGACGCGAAACGTGAACATCGTCAGCTGGCCGATCTCGAGCGGCCGTCCGTCGCGCACCCACACCATCCGGCCCTCGTCCGACAGCGGCGCGGCATCCATGGTCACCCCGGACGATGGCGTGGACCACGCGCTATCGTCGCCCGTCAACCGAGAGCCGTGAATCTCCGAAGTGGAGAGCCGGCCGGTGATGGTTTCCGAGATGCCGGTCGAATGCACGACATCCGCGAACAGCTCGTAGTCGCCCTGGGGAACATTCGGGAGCGGCTGTTCGAACGTGCCGTTGCCGGTTTCGTCGGGGTGGAGATGCCAGAACCGATCGAGCGCCGGCGACACGATGAACAGATGCATCAGGTGACCGTGATCGGCGACCAGGTCGTCCGTCCGGCGCAGGGAAATCCATCCGGGATCGCGCAACGCCAGCGTCAGCCGTCCGTCGGACGCCACCGCCGTCGACGCTTCCAGCGGCTTGTAGACGTATCGCGCGTAGCTCGACGCTTCCGCGGTCCACCACCAGTTGCCGAGAACGACGACGGTGATGACGATGCCTGTCGCGACGGCGCCCGCGATTCTGCCGCGGCGGCGCGCGCGCGGCCCGGGCGCCTCGCCCGGCGCGAGCCCGGCCTCGCGCCCCAGCGCCGCGACGATGCTGACGAAGCCGGCGGACAGCAGGACCATCAACGCAAACAGCCCCGCGCGAAGCAGCGGGCTCATGTCGAGCGTCGCCTGCGGCAGCGTCGGCACCGGCACGGCCACCACGCCTGATCCGCGACTGCCGTCCACCGCGACGCGCACCTGCCAGGCGCCGGCGGTCATCATCCAGAGCTGTCCGGTGATACAACCGTGGATCGTCGCGGGACTGCGTCGCGACATCGGGCGCCGGTGCGAACTGCGCGCCGGGTCCGGCCAACGGCATCGGCACGATCCGCACCTCGCGGACGTCGGCCTCGGAGGTCAGGACTTCGACCGCGGCGACGCCCGGAATCGCGCGCGGGGGCCTGACGGTGACGAACACGCGATACGGTCCGGCCTGGGCGTCGAGAAACACGTCGGGGCTGCCGACGTGAGCAGACGCAGTCCAGGGCAGGACGACGAGCGCCAGCGACGAACGCGATCGCGGCGCGGCCGGCGTCGCCGTTCATCGCTGGACCTTCTGCATGGAGCGTCCCGCGTGAATCCCGAGCCAGACCATCACGCAGGACGTGATCGTCGCGACGAGCATCCCGCGCCAGAACTGCGCGGCGGCTTCGGGCGGAACGAACACGAACCGCGCGTAGAGGGATCGTGCGGGCGTGCTGAAATCCATGTAGTCCGTGCCGAACACCCAATTGCGCGCGAGCGGCGTCATCAGGAACTCCGCGAACGGCCATTGAACCGCGACGAAGACACCGAGAAAGGCCACACCCGCGGCCAGCGCGCGAACGATCGGCCGCCAGGTCGGTGGTCCGCTGGAGGATCAGATCGATCGCGAATGCGGGCACGATGACCAGCAGCGGGAACTCCCACGGGATGAAATGGCTGATCTGCCGGTAGACGGGCCCGAGCTTCGGCTGGGCCGGGATGAGCGGAAGAATCCAGAGAAAGGCCACGCCGAACCCGTGTACACCGCAGCCATGATGGTGCACGCCCAGCGCTGCCGTGACGCGACAGCCACCGCGGTGAGAATCCCCAGCGTGCCGAGGCTCACGACGATGTAAAAGAACGCCGAGTGCATGTCGGGCCGGGCGATGTATTCGAGCTTGAGGAGCAGCGACTCGCAGACGGCGGTGCCGCCGACGTACAGAAACAGCCGCTGCAGCGCCGGCCGCTCAGGGTCGCCGGCGCGATTCATGAAGGCCAGCAGCAGCATGATCGTGCCGAATTCGATCCCGAAGAATCCGGCGGCGAGCACCATGTGCGGCGGGCTGATGATCCGCACGTCGAGACCGTAGGCGTTGTGCCACCAGTCGTCGAAGGGCGCGGACACCAGCATGGCGGCGCCGCCCCAGGCCAACAGAAACGCGCCCAGCGGTCCGGACAACCCCCAGATGCGCACGCTCGCATCTCGCAGCGGCGCCGTCCTGCCCAGCGTCGTCGTGAAGATCAGATACGCCGATGAAATGCCGGCAAGGACGCCGCAGGCGTAGATCGCCATATGCGGAGCGCTCCAGAACGAGTCGCGGCCGATCGATCGGTGCCACGAGATGTCCCAGTAGCCGCCGACGTAGGCGGACGTCACCGCCAGCGCGGAACACCAGAGGTACCACGGAACAGCCGGTTTCCGGCCGACGCCCGCGGCGACGCTTTCGGCCTTCATGCATCAAGCGTAACGACGCGTGGGCTCCATCGCAACACTCTGCGAGGATCAGTCACTTTTCGAGGGGCTGCCGGTCTCTGGCGATTTCCTGGAGGCCGGCCCGAGACAGAGGACCTTGGCCTGGGCCGGCCTTCCGCGGACCGTCGGGACGATAAAGCCGTCGAAATGATACAAATAGGTCCACTCGCACCCGCTGAAACCTGATTCCCCAAGGCAACTCACGTTGGACGATCGAGCAATCGACAACACGGTGGTGTCCCGGCCGGCTCAAGCCCTCGACGCTGAACTCCTGCGGGCATCCGCGTTCGGCCTCTTCGTGATCGTCCTGGTGCGCACGGCATGGCTGTGCGACGACGCATATATCACGCTCAGGACGGTCGACAATTTCGTGGCTGGCTACGGCGTCCGATGGAATGTAGTGGAGCGCGTTCAGACGTACACGCATCCGCTCTGGATGCTGATGCTGAGTGTTCCGTACTACTTCACGCGCGACCCGTACTTCACGCCGTTGATCGTATCGATGGTCCTGTCCGCACTGACGGTCTGGCTGCTCCTGACGCGCCTGGCCGTGACGCCCATCAGCGGGGCCCTCGGGGCCCTCGTGTTGACGGTTTCGAAGGCCTTCGTCGATTACTCGACGTCCGGTCTCGAGAACCCGCTGACGCACGTGTTGCTCGCAACGTTCGTCATCTCGTACTGGCGCTCGCTCGAGACAGCCGATCTCACCTTGCCGTGGCTCGCGTGCGGACTGCTGCTGCTGAACCGGCTGGACGCCGGCCTGCTGGTGCTCCCCGCGCTCCTGATGCGAGGAATCCGCATGCCCTGGCGGCGGGCCCTCAGGGCCGCTGTCATAGGTCTTGCACCGCTCATCCTCTGGGAAGCGTTTGCGACTGTCTACTATGGTTTCCCATTTCCGAACACCGCCTACGCGAAGCTGCGGCATGGCATCAGCGAGAGCGCTCTGATAGGGCAGGGGCTGCTGTATTTCGTGGACTCAATCGCCGAGGATCCAGTCACCCTGCTGGCGACCGCGGCGTTCACGGCCGCCGCTCTTCGCGTCCCGACCCGGGAGCACTGGCCGTTTGCTGTTGGAATCCTGCTGTACTACGCGTACGTCGTGCGCATCGGCGGCGACTTCATGAGTGGCCGCTTTCTGGCCGCACCGCTCTTCGTGGCCGTCGCGCTGTTCGTGCGGCTCCCGATCGCGTCCGCCGCTCGCGTTGCACCGGTTGTTGCCGCCGTGTGCATCGTCCTGGGAGTCTTCGCGACCGAACGTCCGCCGATCACGAGCGGAACGGATACCTTCGTGCTGACCCCCAATGCCGCAATGGGCGTCGCCGGGGTCGCAGACGAACGCGCGTACTACTACCGTTACACGGGCCTGCTCCGATGGACGCGCGAAGTCCCCCTGCCGCACAACGCAACCGTGGATTCGGGCAGGCAAGCCAGGACCGGACCGGTTGTGGTGGTTCGAGCGACCGTCGGCCTTTTCGGCTACTATGCGGGACCGGCCGTTCACGTGGTCGACACCATGGGTCTCGGGGATCCCCTGCTGGCCCGACTGCCTGCCGAGGGCCGCTGGCGGATCGGTCATTTCGAGCGCAAAGTCCCGGAAGGGTACGTCGAGACACTGCAGACCGGACAGAACAGGCTTGCTGATCCTGCCGTTGCGGCCCGCTACGAGCAACTGAAGCTGATTACGCAGGGACCCCTCTGGGCCAGGCGCCGCTGGAGAGCCATCGCGGCGGTTGCGTTCGGTCGGTAGGGAGCGTTCGAAGCTACTCCACGACGCCGGACGTGTACGAGGGATTGGCCACGGCGCGGAGCTGGTTGGACCCCTTGATCCAGCACATGTTCCGCCTGGCGGCAACCGGATGCTGCGGTTTCGCGAAGGTGAAACTCCTGCACCTCGACTCCGACAGACACCACGACGCACACGCTGAGGCGTCGGCGACGACCTTGTTCGCCACATCACCCCCCGGAAGATCGGTATCCTCGATCTGGCGTATCTGACGCTGGGCGGTCAGCGTTTCCTTGTCTGTGGTGGTCACCAGCCATCCCTGATAGTCCACGTAGTCACAGCAGGGTCGCCCGGAATTCCCGGTCGGCCCAACCAGGATCGGCCAGGGATAGAACCTCTCGAATCCACACCACACCGATGTGGCGAGACCACCGCCGAGCGCGATCAGGAGCGCTCTGCGGGAAACTGTTGTGCCCATGATCCGTTACCCACGGGTCGCAATCTGTTCGGCCAGTCGCAAGGCCAGCGCCACGATCGTCAACGTGGGATTGGCGTACCCGCCAGTGGGAAACACAGACGACCCGACGATGAACAGATTGCCGTAGCCGTGCACGCGACAATTTCGATCGACGACGGAGGCCGACGCGCTCGAGCCCATCGTGGTGGTTCCCATGATGTGGCCTCCACCCCTCAGTTGCTTATAGATGCGATCGTTGAGTATCCGAATTCTACCTTTCTTCGCCTGGATCAACGCTTCGCCGAACACCCGAAGGGTCGTCTCCGCGTTCATGAAGTCTCCCGCGTCAATGACACAACGAACGCCAGGTCTGTACAAGCCAGTGCGGTCCCGTTCACCGGTCAGAAACACTCGGTTGCCAGGAGACGGCAGCATTTCAGCCCGGAGATCGACCCGGTAATGGTAAAAGGGCCTGCCGGACTCTCGCGAAAGATATTCGGTCAGTTCGTCCCCGGTGGTCATCCCATGGCACGTCAAGCTGCAGCCGAACAACCGGTGCTTGGTCGACGTCGTGCTGTCGGCGACGAGGGTGTGCTCCGACCGGCCAAACTCGACAGGCGGGGCATGGCGGTCGAGATCCTCATCGAGAACAACCTCGGCTGCGTCGTAGAAATGCGGGTGTTCCATGATGAACTTGCCGACCTGACCACTCTCGTTGCCCACCGACACGTTGCCATCGCTTCGCGGTTGCAGCAGGAGTTGCGCATTGCCGATTCCGCCAGCCGCCAGGACAATCGACTGCGCCGCGGTGACGCTCAGCTGGTGCGTCGTGCCTGATGCATGGTGAAAGTAGCGAACGGCACGGACGAATCTTCGGGAGTCGACGGCCTCGAAGCCGACGACGGTGCACCCTCCGACGACGTCGATAGTGGCTGAGTTCTTCAACACATCCACGTACTTGCCGATGAATCGCGTGGGGGAATGGCGAGAGTATGGCCGGTAGAGAAATCCCCCGAACAGACTCTTCTCGAAATCGACGATTGAGCCGTGCCGATCCAGGATGTCAGCGGCCCTCCGGTAGTAGGGCAGGAGATCCGAGCGGCTGATCGGCCACCTGACCCCGACCGCCGGATTGTCGAAGTCGATATCGCGCAGCGTCGTGCACCATCCGCTCCACACATTCGACGTGCCGCCGAGCGCGCGCACTGAATGCGCGTTCCAATACGTGCCGGAGTAGTGACCGTAGCCAATCGAATTGGCCAGTTCTCCCCGGGACTGGCCTTCCTCGCCGGACTCGATGACGAGCACTCTCTTCGAACCCTTGCCCAGCTCGAGCGCCAGTGTCACGCCGGCCGGGCCCAGCCCGATGACGACGTAGTCATGGGTGGCGTCGCTGAGGGGACCGTTCACAAACATGACGTGAGTGGCTGAATCCGGTAATGAACCGAGCTCACGGCCGCCGAGGCAAACCGATCCAGGCAAGGAAGACGGCCGTGACCACAGCGCTGCCGGCGAGGGCCGACAGAATCGAGAGGCTCCGACGCGGATTCGCAGAGAGGTCCAGTAATCGCCCCGCAAGAAACCCGAGTGTCACAATCGTCGAGAAGAACAGATCGACATCCCGTGTCGGCCCCGCTTTGGGGATCATGAACAGGAAATAGTAGATCTGCCATAGCGCGAGAAGGAGGGCCAACGGGATCCGCGTGTCTGTCCGAACGACCCTCGCAAGCCGGGCAGTCCCGCTCTGCCGCAGCGCCGCGACAAGTGCGGCGCCGAGGGCCGGGCCCAGCATCCAGCCGCCGCTCCATGTCGCCATGTAGGCCAGATCGCCAAGATGAGAGGGAGACAGTGCGTACTCGGTCGAGAAGAAAATCGAATGGGCGCCGGCCGAATGCGAGACGTAGCGGCGGAACATGGTGTGTTCCTCGCCGAAGTTCATTTCGGCATACAAGCTCATCAGATAGCGTGCGACTCCATCAGGCCAGCATATGGCGATGGTGGCGGCCAGTGTCGCGGCGGCCGCGCCAAAAAGCGCCAGCGAACGGTTCGGCCGCGACACGAGACAAATCAGGCCGACGATCAAGCCAAGGCCGGCAAACCCCACATAGAGGGCGGGCAGAATGCCTATCATCGCGCCAATCGCAAAGGGCGAACGCTCGTCCAGTGGCTTCTCGAACAACCAGATCAAGCACGCGAGCCATGCCCCCGCGACGAGCGTGTAGTACTCCGTATAGCCGGTCGCGAACAGAACCCAGACCGGGGTGAGCAGGGGCAGCATCACGGATAGGCGGCCGGGCCAACGCCGAAGGAGCGCGATCGTCCCGATTCCCATCACCAGCGAGCAAAGAAGCGCCGCGAACGTGTCTGTCCCCGACAACTCGGGCGGGAGCCGCGCGGCGAGGGGGGAAACTTCCACACGCCGACGTGCAGCCAGGTTGCAACCGCCATCCCGAGCAGCCATCGAGGAAAGACATAGCCGGCCTCGACGAACCTCGTGATCCTGTCGCCGTACGGCCGGGGCGGAAGGACGTCGCGGCAGATAGCAAGAACCACGACAACCATCAGGATTCCGTAACTCAGCTCGAAGACTCTTGAAACGGGCCATCCCGCACGAAGACACAGGCTCAAGCCCACTGGCAGCACCGTACCCAATGCCAGCATCAGAAGAGGCAGGGCAAGACCCTGAGGGGCTCCGCCGAGCGTTTTCAGGAGGATCAAGGTGAAAAGGCCTGACACGCCGTACAGGCTCACGCCAAGCGCAAGGGGCGAGAGCGTTTGCACACCGAACCAGTTGCCTTCGGAACGCACGGCCTCGGACATCGCGGCTATTCTACTCGGCATGCGACACGGCACCTGGCCGCCTCCGATACGCTATATTGACGCGGTTCGGATCCGATCCGATCAGGCGCAATGCTGACCCGACATTCAGAATCAGGCGCGCCGGAGGTCCTGCCGGCGGCCCGACCCGTCCCGCCGTGCAGCAGCCGAGGACTCGAGGAGGCGTTCATCCTCTTTTCGTACCTCTGGGGCGCCGCCACGCTCTTCCACATTGCCTCCTACGATTTGTGGAGGGCCTGGCGCCTGGAGGTGCTCGTCGCCCTTTGTGTCCTCCTTCAGCCCGGCTCCTTGCTCGCGCTCGCGACGCTCGCGGCGGTCCAGATCGAGAAGACATTTCCGACCGCGCTCGACACCCCGAATCACGCGCTGTTCGCCGCGTTCGTGAACCTGTCGCTGCTCGCCTCCATCGCCCTGCTGGCGCTGAAGGAGCGGCGCTTCACGATTGACCGTCGCGATCTCTTCAGGGTGTGGGCCCCGGCCGCACGACTGGCGGTTCTCCTGTTGTATTTCTTCGCGGTGTTTCACAAGCTGAACGCCGATTGGTTCGATCCCGAAGTGAGCTGTGGCCGTGTCTTCTACGCGGCGCATCGCTCGCGGCTTCCCTTTCTGCCGGACTCGACGACCATCGATCTCGTCGCCATCTATCTGGCGATTGGGATCGAAGCGGTCATCCCGCTGCTGCTCGTATTCCGGCGCACGCGACATGCGGGCATCCTGGTCGGCGTGCTCTTCCACTGGCTTCTCGGCTTCAACCCTCTCAGCCATTTCTACAATTTCTCGGCAATGCTCGTGGCGGTCTTTGCCCTGTTCGCCGCGCCGGAACTCGTCGCCGACTCGGTCGATCGACTGGGACGGCGTCGCGTTCAACTCTTCTCGTGGGCGCTCGCGAGCATCTTCGCCGGCTGTGCGCTCATCGGCCAGAGAAGATTCAACCAGGCGATTGACCTCCCTCACTTCATGGTGCTGTTCTGGGCGGCCTGCGGCGCGGCTCTGCTCGCGGTCTTCGGCCTGCTCCTCCTCAGGTGGAAGCCGGCGCCGCAAGATCCCGCACGCTTTTTCGCGCTGCCGCAACCAGTCCTGGCCCTCTTGCCGATCGTCGTGGTCCTCAACGGTCTGATGCCCTATCTGGGGCTCAAGACCACCGCGACATGGGCGATGTTCTCGAATCTTCGAACCGAAGGCGGGAGGTCCAACCACTGGCTCGTACCCGCGAGCGTCCAGATGTTCGGCTACCAGCGCGATCTGGTCAAGGTGACGCAATCGTCCGACCGGTACTTGAAGACGTTCGCGGGGAGGGAGGCGCTGCTGCCGTACTTCGAGATTCGGCGAAGACCAGACGCGACCATCTCGTACATCCGCGCCGGGGTTGAGCACACGTTCCGGAAGGTCTCCGACGATCCGGCTTTTCGAAGAGCACTGCCCGTCTTGCCCGCAGCGTTCATGGTGTTCCGCCCCGTGAACCCAGCCGGGAAGCAGAGATGTGTGCATTGAGATGGCGGCCGGGACGTGCACGAACGATGGATGGAGGCAACCGGCCGTGATCGCTGGTCAGGACGCGCTGGAGCAGCGGACGGAGCAGCCTCACGTCGCGCGTCGCTTCGAGCGTCATCACCGTCTGAATCAGCCGATCA
Source organism: uncultured Acidobacteriota bacterium (assembly GCA_963745495.1). Taxonomy (GTDB): domain Bacteria; phylum Acidobacteriota; class Vicinamibacteria; order Vicinamibacterales; family CAVVIG01; genus CAVUXJ01. The sequence continues at coordinate 176,864 of CAVUXJ010000002.1, read as the reverse complement.
GCCTTCGCCGACACCCAGAACGGGCGCCGTCAGGTCGCGGCACTTGCTGACGACCTCGGCAGGATCCATCGGGTTCGCGGAGGTGCCGCGCACGGCCTCGACGCGCTCGGTGAGCCGGGTGCCATCGCTCGAGAGTGACCTCGACGATCGCCTGGCGCTGCGGCAGCCGGCGCTGGAGTTCTTCGTCGGCCACGAGCTCGACTTTCGCGCGGTGCTTGAGAACCACCGGGTCCTGCATCCGCGCCTTGTCGTGCGCGGCCGCGAACGATGCGGTCTTGTCGAGGATCATGACCGCGACCATGTGCTGCAGACAGATGTCCGGCATCTCGCGATTGTTCACGACCTCGCCGGCGCTGGTCGCGAGGCGAACGACGATGCGCTGCACCTGGTCGGCCTCGAAGGGCCGGCGGCGCAGAAGGTTGTCGAGCGCATCGAGCGGCGCCTGGATAGGGGAGCCGACGGTCCATTTCTTGATGTCGGTCCGCGTCACCTCGTAGCGCTCGCCCAGGCGATCGACGAGCGTCGCCGGAGTGCCTGCCGGCGACGTCGCCTCGAAGAAGTTGTCGTCGCCGGAGAACACGTCATCGACGCCGTTCCAGCCCAAGCTCACGAGGAGCGCGGCCGTGACACCGTTGCGCGCCGGCATCCCGCCGAACACGAAGCCCTTCTCGATGTGATCGGTGTCGCGCTCCCACGCCGCAAAGCCGGATGCCTGCTGGGCGGCGTAGTCGAGCAGCCAGCGCATCTGCTGCGCATTCAGGCGTGCGATCGCATCCGGCAGCCGCCGAGGCGCCGAAGGTCCCCGCGATGCTGTGAGTGCTGCGGTGGCTCTCGCGCCGAAACTTGACGCCGCCGAGCGCCATCGTCACCCGTGGACCGACGTCGTAGCCGAGCGCCACGGCGCGCATGAAGCCCGTTCCGTCGACGCCAAACTTCTCGGCGGCCGCCAACGCGGCCGGCACGATCGCCGCGCCCGGGTGCGATTGCGAAGGGCCGTGCGAATCGTCGGTTTCGTCGGAATGGGCCAGCACCCCATTGGCCAGCGCCGCTTCCAGGGGGCTGGTGAGCACGACGGAGCCCGCAACCGTTGCCAGTGGTGTCACCGCCCACGGCACGGGCAAATCGCGATCGCGGCCTCGCCGGGCGGCAGCTTGGATCCGGAAATCATCGCGGCGAACGTATCCAGGATGTGCTGCTTGGTCTTCTCGATGACGTCCGCGGGGAGCGCGCGCCCGGCGGCGGCCGCCATGTAGTTGCTGAGCGCGGTCATGATCGGCCCCGGAGAATCCGCGCGCAGGCGCGTCCAGGGCAGCGTCGTCGCCCCGGCTGCGACGGCGCCACGGGCCACGAGGGCGAGAAACTCTTTCCGGCTCAGCCGCATGGTCTATTTCTCCCAGCGCTCGGCGACCCACCGCCCAGCCCGTTCAAGCGCCCCTACATATCCGCGCATGGCGTAGTGTCCCACACCCTGGAGCGCCTCGAACTTGACGACCCGGCCCATGGCGGTGAGCCCGGCGGCGCGCTGTTCGGCCTGTGCGAAGGGCACGACCTCATCATCCCGACTGTGAATGATGTACGTCGGGATCTTCGCCAGTCGTTCGAGCGGCTCGTCCGTCCTTCCGGCCATCACGATGGCCGCGGTGAACTGATCGGCGTGGTGCGACGACATGAACCACGTCCCCCTTCCTCCGAAGCTGAAGCCGGTGACGAGAACCCGCCGGCGGTCGATCGCGTATTCGGCCATCACGTTATCGATGAGAGCCATCACCGCCTGGTCGGCGACCGGATCCGACCAGTCAGGCGTCGGACAATCCGGTGCCACCATGATCGGGTCGAGCGCGGCCAGTCCGGGCAGAGCGATCTGCCGCATGAACTGATCGCCGTAGAAGGGCAACCTCTGCGCCGCCAGGATGCAGGGCGAGGACGAGGGGGCGTGGCCGGCTTGGATCGTAGTCTGCCGGAATGGCCCGGCCGTACAGAAGCTTGGTCCCGTCGGGCGCTCCGGAATGTCAGCCGCTGGAAACGTGGCGCAGGCGGCTGCAGCAGTTCGGCAAGCAGAGCCAGAGCAATGAGGGCCTTCATCTTGGGAAGCTCCAGACCACGAGGGTCCCTCATCCTAATTCAAAACCAAACCACACAGCGACATCTTCGTGTGGCGATCGACGCCGAATCGGGCGAAGGACTGGCGTCCCGCCCTCAATCAATCGTCTTGTTGGCCGCGTATCTCGATGGAGTTGGAGGGGTCCGGCGGAGGACCCCGATTTCCGTGGCTTATAATTCCAACACGGAGATCAACGTCGCGGCGCGCCTGGGAGTGGACGGGTGAGGAATCGAGGCTTGGTCGCCTGCTGATGAGGCGGAGTTCGAAAGGAGAGGTCGATGACTTCAGAAACGATGTTTGTCCGCCGGACGGTCTTGCTCGCCGCTTTCGCGCTGGTCCCGGCAGCAGGGCGCGCGCAAACTCCCGCTCCCGCGCTCCTGGTCGTTCACCAGGGGGAGAACACGCTGTCGATCGTCGATCCGTCGACGCGGAAGGTGATGGGCCGCGTGCCGACGGTCGATCATGGCCACTCAGTGGCCGTGTCGGGTGACGGGAAGATGGCGTTCGTGGTCAATTTCTCGGAGGCCGGTCGTCCGGGCAATTCCATTTCTGTCGTTGATCTGGCGGCTCGGAAGGAGGTGCGCCGCATCGACCTGGGCTCACTCCCTATCCGCACGGGATGTTCGTCGCGGGCGGAAAGGTGTACTTCACCGCGCAAGGCAGCAAGGCGATTGCGCGATATGACCCGGCAACCAACAAGGTGGACTTGACGCTCGGCACCGGACAAAACGGCACCCACAACCTCGTCGTCAGCAAAGACCTCAATCATATCTTTGCCGCCAATATGGGCTCCGGGAGCATTACGGCGTTCGAGCGTGTGACGGGCAAGCCCGTGGCGAATGCCGCCGGCGACTGGAACATCACCGTCATTCCCGTTGGCCCGGCGCCGCAGGCGATCGACATGTCTCCGGATGGCACGGAGGTCTGGACAGGACATGGGGGCGACGGCGGCGTCTCGATCATCGACGTGGCCACCAAGAAGCTCAAACAGACCGTCAAGCTGCCGTATCAAGGCTACAACCATCTGCAATTCACGCCAGACGGCAGGCGCGTGGTCCTGTCCCATCCCAAAGGCGGCGAGCTGGTGGTGCTCGACGCGGCCGCTCGAAAAGAGATTAAGCGAATCAAGGTGGGCAGCAGCGTGACGAAGTTCCTGATCCAGCCCGATGGCTCGCGGGTGTATGCGTCGGTCAACGCCGATAGCAACGTCGCCGTGATCGACCTGAAGACGCTTGAACTGACGGGCCGTATTTCCAGCGGTATGGATCCCGACGGCATGGCGTGGGTGGGGACGAAGTGACGGGGAGGGAAATCTGAAGTCTGAAGTCTGAAGTCTGAAGTCTGAAGTGTCCTCAGAATTCAGGTTTCAGGTTTCAGATTTCGGATCCCGTTTTCCAGAACTACGGCCTGGCGCCGGGGCTGGCGTCCTCCCATTTGTTATCCGTCAGCTGGCGGACGTCGGACCCATCCGCGCGCATCGCGAAGATCTCGCCGTAGGGTTGGGGAACGCCTTCGTACAACGCCATTTCGTCCTTGAATCCCATTCGTCCGCTGCTGAACAGGATCCACTGGCCGTCCGAAGACCATGCGGAATGGGCGTCGTTGCCAGGGCTATGCGTCAGGCGGCGAAGCTGGGTGCCGTCGGCCCGGATGGCATACAGCTCGAAATCTCCATCGCGATCGCTGGTGAACATGATCACGTCTCCCCTGGGCGACCACTGGGGGAAGTTGTCGTAATGAGCGCCGTCGGTCAAGGGCGCAATGCTCCGATCCGCGAGCGACATCGTCACGAGCTGCCGTCCCCGTTTGAACACGAGCCTCTTGCCATCGGGCGACCAGCTCGGGAAGCCGTTGTTCACCTCGTCATCGACGAGGAGGCGGAAGTTGGAGCCGTCCGGTTTGACTAGTGCGATTTGTCCCGGTGGCAGACCGGCCTGGCGGAAATATCGTCCGACCGAAAGCGCGACCTCGTCACCCGCGGGCGACCACGCGCCGGCAAAGGCACTGAAGCCCTCGCGATGGAACAGCGTGCGTTGTTCGCTGCCGTCGGCGTTCATGATTTCGATGCTGGTGTCGCGCGCGCTCGTCGACTCCAGGCCGTTGGTCCTGCCCATGCGGTACTGGCTGTAGAGTAGTTTCTTCCCGTCCCGGGAGAACGCCGGAAACGGCTCGCTCAACAGCAGCTCGAAGTCGGCATCACGGCTCGACGTGGGAAGCAGGTGTTGAGTCGATCCGATTCGACTCATTCGCTGGTAGACGACGCGTGTGCCGTCGGGAGACCAGCTCGGATTGCGTACGGCCCCCGCGGGCGATCGTGTCCACTCGTCGGCTGGGATGCCAGACCTTCAAGCCCGCGGTGTCGTCGGCGGCACGAGTGACGTAGCCGATCCTCCCGCCCGACAGCCACTGCGGCGACAGCTTGGTCTCATTGGAGGCTGTGTGCTGTTTGCGCTCTCCCGTCGTGACATCAATTGAAACGATCTCGGTACGGCTCTGAGCGTACTTTGCGAGATACGCACCCACTTCGTCGGTCTCGTAGAACAGGACCTTCTTGCCGTCCGGCGACCACGACGGGCTTCCCGCAACGCCGTCTTTCCGCGTAAGACGGCGCAGCCCCTTCCCGTCTGGCCGGATCACGAAAACGCCGGTCGACTGCAGATGCTCCCACTGGCCAGGAAGGTCCCCGGGCTGCGCATCACGATCGGATGTGAACGCGATCCAGGCACCATCGGGCGACCAGCTCGGGCGGAAGTTTCCGGAGGGATGCTTCGTCAGGTTGGTGTACGTCTTCGAGTTGATGTCCATCAACCAGATGCCGGCGGTGCCGCCGCTCCGCGTCGACACGAACGCCAGCGTCTTCCCGTCTGGCGACAGGGCTCCCTGATCGTCAAAGGCGGGGTCGTTCGTCAGTTGCTGAAGGCCTGAGCCGTCCGGATGAATCCGGTAGATGTCGGACTGCCCTTCGCGTTCCACGGTGTAGACCACCCACTGGCCGTCGGCCGAATAGGAAGGGGAGTACTCCAGACCCTTGGTCGGCACCAGCGCTCGTTCGTTCTGCCCGTCGGCATCCGCGATGTACACCGTCATCGCCGGCACGAGATACCGGTTGAACAGCACGCGATGCTTGGTTGGGGACTCAGCGAGACCGACCAGGCCGGACAACAGGAAGAACAAGGCCACTCGCTTCACTGTGCCACCCCCTCTTGACGTGCTCCGTTATAGGCGGTCGTCCCGGCTACTGCGTCGCGTTTGCGCGGGTCCACTTCGCTTGCCACCTGGCTCTCATCGAGGCGCGGTCCACTTCCGCTCCCCGGAGGTAGACCTTGTTGATCCGGCGCGTGTTTGCGATGTTCTCGAGGGGATTGGCGTCGAGAACGATGAAGTCGGCGCTCTTGCCCGCCGCCACCACCCCGGTGTTGATCTTCATGACCTCGGCTCGCGTCGCGCGTCGCCATGACGATCGCCTCAGCCGGCGTGAAGCCCATCGTCACCCAATTCTCGAACTTCAACTGGTTATACCAGCCGAAGCCACGCCCGGCCGATCCGTTGTCGCTCCCGAAGACGAGCTTCATGCCCGCTTTCATGAGCGTCTTCGACGCGTCTCCCATCGCCTTGGATTCCTCGCGGGCCCGCTGGACGGCCTGCGGCGTCATTTTCTTGATCGCGTCGCCCTGCTGCTTCTGAACCTGTTCGCGAGACAGCATCTCCCACAGGAGCGGATCGTCCCACGCTTCGGGGCCCAGGGCGATCAAGTTGCCGGGCTCGGTGAACCAGACAGGTCGATCGCTCTTGGCGACCTGTTCCTTGACGATGGCGATCAGTTCGTCGTCTGGAACTTCACCCCCGCGAACCGGAAGATGCGTGGCGCCCACGAGGCCCGCTTTGTACAGTTCCTTGGCATCAGCCAACTTGACGGTATGCGCCGCGACGGGCATGTTGTGCTTCCGGGCCTCGTCGATAATCGCCCGATAAAGAGCCGGCGGCAGCGTTTTCAGTTTTCCCTCTCGGTCGTCCACCCAGATCTTGACGAATGCGACGTCTTGCTTGACGTAGTCCTGAACGGCCCTTCGAGCCTCCTCCTCCGTTGTCACCGGATACATCACGTCATTTCTGGAGGCGTGGCCGCCCGCCCCGGCTCCCGGCCAGGACATTCCCTGGCCCGCCGTACGAAAGAGAGCCGCACCGGGAACGACCTCCTGCTGCAGGCGAAACGGCACGTCCCCCCAGGGGAACCGGCCGGTCTTCGGCATCTGCGGGTCTCGTGGCGCCTGGTACACGTTGAGATGATCGCCCGGCATGATCTCGCGCTCTGCGAGATCGGCGATGCTGAGGACGGCGCTGTACCCGAGGTAGGCGTAACGCTCCAGGTGGTCGATGAGATTCTCGCGCGTGAAGTTCTCCTTCGACGTCGTCCCCTCGACGACGTTCTCGAACCCGAGGTGACCGTGCACGTCGACCTTCGCAGGCATGACGGTCTTGCCCGTCAGGTCGACGCGCGCCGCACCGGCCGGGACCTGCAGTTCGCCCTGCCGGCCGACGCCGGTGAACTGGTCGTTCTCGACGATGAAGACGGCGTTTTCGATCGGTGCGGTGCCCTCCCCCGTGATGAGCCGCGCTCCTTCGAACACCGTCGCGCGCGACGCCCCGGGGGCAGCGCCTTCCGGCTTGGAGGTACACGCTGCTGCCAGGAGACACGCGACGCCAAGCACACACGCCGACGTCCTCTTTAGTCCACGCACAGGAGCCTCCTGACAAGTATGTCGTAGTCCCTCGTCAATCCAATCGTGTGCCACAGGCACACAATACTGATGCAGATTGCTTGACGTCAACAGACGGGCAGTCAGCGCACCCCTCAGGAAACCGTCCTTCGTCGACTTCATCCTTTCTTCATCATGGTTTCGCTACAAAGGATCGCGCATGGGTGCCCGTCCGTCGCCAGCCGACCCCTATCGATCGTGCAGTCGAGCGCGGTTTCCGGACCACGAGTGGAGGTGCTCGTCCGCGAGAGTGCTTGCGTGGAAACCCACGTCCGTGCGGACGTGGGTCCTCTGCGCGCTGTTCGCCCTGGGTGTGGCGCTCCCGTGGCCAGGTGCGGCTCAATCGGTCCAAACCCCCGAACGAAAGCAGGCGACTGCAGTGCGGGTCCCGACGGCATCGATCCGCGTTGACGGCCGGTTGGACGACGAAGTCTGGCGACGGGCGTCGCCCGCGAAGGACTTCCTCCAGGTGGAACCCGTCGAGGGCGCCCCGCCGACCGACCCGATGGAGGTGAGATTCCTGTATGACGACGACGCATTGTTCGTCGGCGCGCGAATGTTCACTCGCGCTCCCTCGGAGATTCAGGCGCCGCTGAGCCGTCGCGACGAGGGCACCGGGCAGGCGGAACATGTCTTCGTTTCGCTCGATACGTACCTGGACCGGCGGACCGCATACACATTTGGGGTCACCGCGGCGGGCGCGCGGTTCGACCACTACCATGCCGACGACGACCGATCGAATACAGACCCCGGGTTCGACCCGGTGTGGGAAGCGCGCGTCGGCGTCGACGAGGACGGATGGATCGCGGAGTTGCGGATTCCGTTCAACCAACTCCGATTCACGAGCACCGACGCCCAGGTGTGGGGGTTGAACATCTACCGGTTGGTGCCCGGGCGAAACGAAGAGGTGTACTGGTCGCTCCTGCCCCGGACCGAGGAAGTGTGGGCGTCGCGGTTCGGCGAACTGCACGGCATCGTCGGCATCCGGCCGACCAGCCGTCTCGAGCTTCTCCCATACGTCGCAGGTTCCTCGACTCTGGCGGGTCTGAGCGAGCAGGCCAACCCGTTCGACGACGGCCTGAATCTGGTGGGAGGGGCAGGGGTCGACATGAAAATGGGTCTCGGACCGAACCTCACGCTGGAGGCCACGTTCAATCCTGATTTCGGCCAAATCGAGGCCAATCCCGCAGAGGTCAACCTCACCGCGTTCGAGACGTTCTTCGACGAGCGGCGACCGTTCTTTCTGGAGGGGAGCCAGCTGCTCGCCGGGGAAGCGTCGGACGACAGTGAGGCCGCCTACTTCTATTCGCGCCGCATTGGCGCGCCGCCGGCGGAATCGGCGGTGGGTGATTTCGTGCAGCATCCGTCGACGACGACGACGCTGGGTGCGGCCAAAGTCACGGGGCGCCTGCCGACCGGCACCTCGATTGGCGTCCTGAGCGCGTTGACCACGTCGGAATCCGCGCGTACCTATGGCGCTCAAAGCGCGGCCTTCGACCGGGTGCCGGTGGCACCGTGGACGACATATGGGGTGGGCCGAGTACAGCAGGAGTTCGGGCCGGCGGGATCGACCGTGGCCTTCATGGGGACGGCTCTGCACCGCAACCTGGCCGCCGGCGATCCCCTCGCCTCGCTCCTGACGAGAAACGCGTTCAGCGCCAGTGGCGACTCGCTGTTGCGATTCAAGGGTGGCGAATACGAAATCGGGATGAACATGGGTCTCAGCCACGTCGTAGGCGGAGCGCCAGCGATTGCCAGGATTCAAGGCTCGAGCGCCCGCTACTTTCAGCGTCCGGACGCACGCCACGTCACCTACGATCCGAGCCGCACGTCGATGACCGGTGTGAAGGGTGGCGTGAGGGCGGAGCGCAGAAGCGGACGCCACTGGCTCTGGCAGGCGGCGACAGGTTTCGTCTCCCCCGAGTTCGAGATAAACGATGTGGGCCGATTGTCGACCGCCGACGAGATCTCGGCGTCTGCCGAGCTCGAGTACCGCGAGACGCAGCCTGGCCGGCTGTTCAGGAGCTATGCGGTGAGCCTGGAAAGCGATCGTCGGTGGAACTACGACGGGGAACTTCAGGAAGATGAGGTGGATTCATCGGTCGAATTGATCTGGAAGAACTTCTGGAGCACGGAGTTTGGATTCGACCTCAATCTTCCCGCACACGACCAGCGCTTGACGCGGGGCGGGCCGTCGATGGCCACGCCGCGCGGCTGGTCGACCAGCCTGCAAATCAGCAATCGCGACGCCGCCGCCACACGCGGCACCGTGGACCTGGAGTACGGCAGGAACGAAGACGGTGGATTCGCGTTTGCCATCGAGGGAGACCTGACAGTGCGGCCGGCGCCCCGCTGGCAACTCTCGATCAGGCCCGGCTACGAGCGGCGTGTCGACGACCAACAGTACGTGACAACGCTCGACGGAGGCAGAGCCGAGACGTTCGGCCGGCGCTATGTCTTTGCGTTCATCGACCGCAGCACGATTTCGAGCGAGGTGCGCCTCAACTACACGTTCAAGCCGGACCTGAGCCTCGAGTTCTACGGAGAGCCGTTCGCCGCCAGCGGCCGGTATTACAGCTTCGGCGAGCTCGCCGCGCCGGGCGTCCGGGCGCGGCGCACCTATGGAACACAGGGCACAGAGGCGGTGGTTCAGCCTGACGGGAGCCTGACTGTGACCGACGGGGCCAGCACGTTCACGCTTCCCAACCGCGATTTCAACGTCCTCTCCTTCCGCAGCAACCTGGTGTTACGGTGGGAGTGGCGGCTCGGGAGCACGCTCTACGTCGTCTGGCAGCGTGATCGCGAGGAGTCGGAAGTCCGGTCGGCACGCGTCGGGCTAGGCGATCTGTTCGGGTCGCTTCGGTCGCCGGGCGATAATGTCCTTGCGATCAAGACGACGTTCTGGTTTGGTGTGAGATGATGACCGCCACGAGACCGGCGAGCGGGTCGGATCGGGATCATGGGCGCCTCGGTCCTGATCGTCCTGCTCGCAACGCAGGGATCCGGCGTCGCTCAGCGCACGGCATGGAGCTTCGAGGATCTCCCGGCTGGCCGCCCGCCCGCCGGCTTCCTGTTTGCCAGCAGTCCCAAGGATCAGAGCGGTCAATGGACCGTCGTGCGCGACGGGACGAACAGTGTGCTTGGCCAGCTCCGCCAGGGTCCCTCTGGTGTTCAGCTGGCGGTGGCTGAGGGCCCGTCCTTCGCCGATCTGGTGCTGTCGGTGCGCGTGCGGCTTCTGGAAGGCGCGCGGTCGGCTGGCGTCGTGTGGCACTACCGCGATGCCGACAACTACTACCTCGCGCGCCTCGATCTCCAGAGAGCAGGACGTTCGGATCTACCGCGTCGTGGCGGGCCAACGGACGCGATTGGAGGAAGAAGACGACCTGGAGCTCGAGGCAGGCGCCTGGCACGTACTCAAAGTGGAACACCGGGGCACGAGGATGCGGTTGTTGATCAATGGCGTTCCGGTGGGAGACGCCCGCGATCGCACGGGGCAGGAGGCCGGCGCCGTCGGACTGTGGACGAGCGATTCCGCGGCGTGGTTTGACGATCTGTCCGTCCAGCCGGCACCCGGGGAGCGGGGACAGGAGCGACCGAAGGACTAAGCGCGCAGACACTGCCATGCGCATACTCCTCGTGGAGGATGAGCCGGACCTCGCCGCCACCCTGCGCAAGTCGCTGATTGAATCGGGGTTCTCCGTCGACCTCACAGCCGACGGCGAAGAAGCGCTCTGGCAGACCGAGGGGACGGCCTACGACGTGATCGTCCTGGACCTGATGATTCCGATCGTGGATGGATGGGAGGTCCTGAAACGGATCCGCGCGCGCGGCGATCGCTCGCCCGTGCTCGTCCTCACCGCCCGTGATGCGACGATCGACAAAGTGCGCGCGCTCGACGCCGGCGCAGACGACTACCTGACGAAGCCGTTCACCCTCGACGAGCTGCTGGCGCGCATCAGGGCACTCATCAGACGGGCCGCTGTCTCACCGGCGCCGGTCATCCGACTGGCCGACGTGGAAATCGAGACCAGCGCCCGGCGGGTCACGCGCGCAGGCGCCGCGGTGGATCTCGCCCCGAAGGAATATGCGCTGCTGGAGTTTCTGGCGCTGCACCGGGGCACGCTCGTGACACGAACCGTGCTCTACGAGCACATCTACGACGATCGCGACGACAGCATGTCGAACCTCGTGGACGTCTACGTGTCGGCCCTGCGAAGAAAGCTGGGGCATGCGCTGATCCGGACCTGCCGCGGTTCGGGGTACATCATCGATGCGTGACCTGTCTCGGATGGTGACCTGGTCACTGCGGGCCAAGCTGCTCGCGTGGTACTCGCTGGTGCTGGTGGCGGTCCTCGCGACCTTTGCGGCGCTTGCCGTCTGGACGGTGTGGCAGTCGGGCCTTCGGGACTTCGACAGCCGGCTGACGGCCACGGCCTCGGTCCTGGCGCGCGCGATCAATCTCGACTCGAGCGGACGCTACGAAGTGAACCTCACAGCCCCGGACCTTGCGGAGTTTACCGTGAGCTGACGACGGTCCTTACTACGCGGTGTGGACCAGCGCGGGACTGTTGATCGATCGCTCGGATCCTTCCATCGATCCAACGTCTCCGCGCACGCCGCAGGTCCGCAGTCGAGGCGGCAATCGCGAGGTGATTGTCGCCGGCAACCAGGGCGCGCTGGTGCTCGTGGGCGACTCCCTCGGCCAGTTCCGTTCGGACTTATGGCGCGTCATTCTCGGCTTCGTCGCGGCGGCCGGAATCGCGCTGGCCCTGGCATTGGGAGGCGGCTGGTTCCTCGTCGGGCGGGCGCTTGCGCCAATCGAACGGATCGGAGAGACCGCGGAGGCGATGTCCGAGTCCAATCTCGGCCTGCGGATTGACGTCGCCCGCACGGAAGACGAGCTCGGCAGGGTGGCCACCTCGCTCAATCGGGCGTTCGATCGCTTGCAGGAGGCGTTCGAACGTCAGACGCGCTTTCACGGCCGATGCGTCCCACGAGCTCCGAACACCGCTGGCGTCGTTGATGGCCGAGCTCGAGTGGGCACTGGCGAGGCCGCGCGCAAGCGGCGAGTATCGGGGCTCGCTGGCCGTCTGCCTCAGGGCCGCGCAGCGCATGCGGGGGGTGGTCGAAGGCCTTCTCACCCTCGCGAGAGCGGATGCCGGCGCGATTGAGCCGCAGCGAGAGCCCGTCAACCTGGCGAGTGTCGTCGAGGATGCCGCCTCGGGCGTCGGATCGATCGCCGCCGAGCGCGGCATTGCCATTCGCATCGACTCGGTGCCGGCGATCGTCGATGGCGACTCGAATCGTCTACGCGAGCTGATCTCGAATCTCTTGATCAACGCCGTTCAACATAGTGTCCCCGGCGGAACCGTGACCTGCTCTGTCTCGACCCTCGGCCCGAAGACACGCCTGGTGGTGTCCGATACCGGGCCCGGTGTCGGTTCCGACGACTTGCCGCACATCTTCGAGCGCTTTTATCGGGCGAACAAGGTTCGATCGCGCGCTTCCGGCGGCGCCGGGCTTGGGCTGGCCATCTGCAAATGGATCGTCGAGAGCCACGGCGGCCAGATCCGCTGCGAAAGCAGCGAGGGGCAGGGCGCTCGCTTTACGGTCGAACTGCCGGCGCTTGAGGACAGCGCAAACCAGGTGTCGGAAGATGACGGAAGGGTGCGTGCGCCAACCGGCGCGGTTCCGACCGCCTGAAGGTCACTTTACTTGAGGCGAGGATCCGCGGTACTCGTGAGACGCGTCGTGCGGCAGGCGGAGATCACCTCTCACGCCAGCACCGCCTGTTTAGCCAGGCGCTCGAGCTCGCGGGACGCGACGATCGTGTAGTTGGTCGCGTACGCTTCGTGGTTCCGCTCCATGTCCGCGAGCCGGTAGCGGTAGTTGACCATCAACCCCAGGGAGCGGCGTGTCCCGATGGGCGAGGTGTCTCCCAGCCAGTTGAGCCGCTCGAGGCTGGCCCCGTTGGACAGGTGAAAACGCTCGACGCGATCGAGCGGTGTCTTCCCGTGCTTGGCGTGAAGAAGATAGTACGCGCAGAGGCGGCTGATTTCCTCGCGGAGGGCCGGGGACACGGCCTTGTCCGGAGGCGCAACGTCGAGGTCGAGGCTGGCAAGCAGGGTGGCGAGCGCGGCGGAGACGTGAGGGCCGTCCTTCGATCCACTGACGCCCGCCAGCCATTGCCGGAAGCCGGGAATCGGCGAAAGCGAGGCAAACGTCTTCAGTCGCGGGAATCTTCTCCTGAGATCGTCGACCACCTGCTTGATCAGGAGGTTCCCTAGCGAGATCCCGCGCAGGCCCTCCTGGCAGTTCGTGATGGAATAGAACACCGCGCAGGTGGCGACTGTGGGATCAACGACGGCCGATCGTGGATCGAGCAGCGGCTGCACCTCTGCGCTGATGCCGCGAGTCAGGGCGACCTCGATGAAGATCAGCGGTTCCTCGAGCAGCGCCGGATGAAAAAACGCGTAACAGCGGCGGTCGGCTTCGAGGCGGCGGCGAAGGTCGTCCCATCCTTGAATCTGATGAACGGCTTCGTACTCGATCAGCCGCTCGAGCACGACCGCCGATGTCCGCCAGTCGATCCGCTGCAGGACCAGGAAGCCGCCGTTGAACCAGGATCGGAACAGATGCGAAAGGTCGCTGTCGATGACCTCGCGTGCCGGCTGCCGATCGAGCGTGGTCAGGAGCTGTCGCCTCATGTCGAGGAGGACGCGGAGGCCGCCGGGCGCCAGATTCAGACGTCGGAAGAGCTCCTGACGCGGAGATTCCACGGCCGTCTGCAGATTCTTCAGGGTGGCCGGCGACGGCGTCCGGCGATAGGCGTCGGCTGCGCGCTCGATCTCCACCGGATCCGCCGAGAAGTCGTCGACCAGCTGATCGAAAAACTTCTCGCGCGCCTGTGCGTCGAGATCCTGATACATCGCCAGTACTTCGGTCGCGAGGCGAGGGCCCGAAACCTCGCCGAGCTCGGACAACAGCGCGCGGCACACGGACACGATCTGTCGTGCGCGCCCCGTCGCCAGGCGGCCTTCGCGCTATCGGCTGCGCCAGCCGCTCGAAAATACGCCGCAGGAAGGGATTGGCCCGCCGGTGCACGCCTCCGGCGAACGGGACTCGCGCACGGCCGGTCTTGCGTACGGCAGCCACGCCGGGAGATTCCGGCCGATCGCCCTCGCTCATCTGTGCCGGCACGCTGGTATGAAACCCATGGGATAGACAGCCACTTGCGAGAGCTCGCTACCTCAGGAATAGCACAGTCACCAGAAATGGTCCAGCCACGAGCAGCAGGTGTGAAGAGATCGCGGGCCGTGCGTCAGGTTGTGAAAACGTCGTGGGCGCTTACTTCACGAGCCAGGCAAACGCCTCGCGCGCGATTTCAGGCAGCAGCTGGTGTGGTCCGTCGAATTCGCGATAGAGGACGTCATAGCCCGCGGCTCGCAGGCGTGGCGTGATCACCCGGCTGACGGAGCCACGAGTGGTAGTGGTCGGCTCCGGCGATCTACGGCAACGCCAACGCCAGGTACTCGCCCGAGTAGGTGCCTCCGCTGATCGGGACCACGATGTATTGCTTGCCCTTCAACGCATACGACATTGGCGTCCCTGATTGCTGCGCGGGCATGTAGATCGTGCCCACCTCTTTGCCCGTCGCCTTGTCGTAGGCGCGGAGCATCGCGCCACGCGGCCGATTGGCGCCAGTCGTCGCCAACGGATCGCCGATGATGACGAGCGTCTTGGTCACCAGGGCGCCGACGGCGCCCGATTGTCCCGTGCGCGGGATATTGAGGCCTTTCAGCGCCGGATGGTTGCGGACGAAGTCCGGTGTCTCGCCGTGCGGCACCTGCCAGACGATCTCGCCACGATCGAGGTTGATCGCCGTGAGCCGGCCGTAGGGCGGCTTCAGGAGCGGAAGGCCTTGAGGCGTCGCATTGCTGTTGGTGGCGGGATCGTTCGTGCTCGAGAGCGGGGCGCCGCCGCGCCCCGCCGGAGCGGCAGCCGTCTCACCACCGGTGGCGCCCGCGCGGGCCGGCGCATCTGCGCCGGCGTTCTCGCCAGGGCCGGTGATGTAGCGGACGCCCGTCAGCGCATTGCCGGAGACGTACGGGACGTCGGAGAACTCCTTGCTCGGCGGCGGCATCAGGCCGAGTATGGGAAACGACGTGTACGAGGGCACATAGGCCACGTGGGTTTCGGGATCGAACGACCCGCCGGGCCAGTTCGTGCCTCCGGCCGACCTGAAGCCGCCAATCGGCCCCTCGGCCCGGCTGACAGGCGGCGGCGTGAAGATGGGCCCGATCTTGAAGCGGGACGCAATCTTCAGGGCCTCAGCCCGCAGCTCCGGCGTGAAGTCAATCAGGTTGTCCAGCGTGATGCCCTGATGATCGTACGGGGGCGGTTTCGTCGGGAACGGCTGGGTCGGCGACGTCTTCTCGCCCGGCACGTCCGACTGCGCGACGGGCCGCTCTTCGATCGGGAAGATCGGCTCGCCGGTGACACGATTGAACAGGTACAGCATGGCCTGTTTGCCCATCACCGCGACGGCTTTCACCGGCTGGCCGTTGGGGGCGATGTCGACGAGAATCGGCGCGGCGGCGATATCCATGTTCCAGATCGGGTGATGAACGAGCTGGAAGTGCCATCTGCGCCGGCCGGTCTTGTAATCGATCGCGACGAGGCTCTCCGCAAAGAGATTGTTGCCTGGCCGGAGGCCCCCGTAGAAATCCGAGCTCGGTGTTTCCACCGGCAGATAGGCGAGCCCGAGGTCTTCGTCGACGGAAATCTGATTCCAGACGCCGGTATTGCCATTCACCGCCCACGAGTCGTTCTCCCACGTCTCGTTGCCGAACTCTCCCGGACGTGGAATCGTATTGAACGTCCACAACCGCTTTCCCGTCCGCACGTCGAACCCGCGCACCGTGCCCTTCGTGTTGTTGTGCGTCTTGGGTGTGCCGCCCTCCAGAAACGACGATCCGATCAGCACGACGCCGTCCTTCGTCACGCTCGGCGTGGCGTGCAATCCGATTTCGCCGGCCTCGGGATCGATCGGTTGACTCGCGCCGAACACGATCCCTTCCTTCAGATCGACGATGCCCCCCTTGCCGAATGACGGGATACGGTTGCCGGTCTTTGCGTCGAGTGCGACCAGTTGGTAGCCGGTCGTGACGTAGAGAATGCGTTCCTCACGTCCGTCGGACCAGTACCCCACGCCGCGTCCGGACAGCTGGCGTGGAGACGCGGCTGCGCGCGCGCCTTCGCGCACGGAGTGCACCCACCGAAGCTCGCCGGTGTCGGCGTCGAGCGCGACGACCGATCGTCTGGTACCGCCCGTGGTGTACAGCACGCCGTTCACCATCAGCGGGGTGCCCTCGAGCTTGTATTCGGGACGAGTCCCAAGGCTGTCGGTCTTGAACCGCCAGGCCACTTCGAGCTTGTTGAAATTGTCCGCGTTGACCTGGCTGACCGGTGAGTAATGCTGATGCCGGAGGTCGCCGGCATACGATCGCCATTCGACGGTCGGCGTCGAGGCCGACGGCTGCGCGGCGAGCCGATGACCGTTCCAGGCGAGAGCCGATACGGCCAGCGTGCCGAATACCATTCCGAACGTGCGCTTCATGGTTCCCCTCTGTTCTCTGACAGCGTGACACTCCATTCTTCGTGGCTCCGTGTGATCCCGTTCGCTCCGTATCCTCCGTCGCCTACAGGGTCATGAAACAGGGATTAGTATAACGTCACCATGACGAGGATGCAGGCGAAGCGTGCGGGAACCGGCGCCCGGCGATGAAGCTCCACGTCCGTTTGTTCATCGGGCTCGTGCTAGGCGTGGTGCTCGGCGCCGCGCTCCATCCGTACGCGGCGTCGGCGTCCGTGAGCGCCGTCAACGCGAACCTCCTGCGGCCAATCGGCCAGATCTTCCTGCGATCGATCTTCATGATCGTCGTGCCGATGGTGTTCTCGGCGCTCGTCATCGGCGTCTACGAGCTGGGGCAGGGCCACGGTCTGTCAGGCGTGGCCGCGCGCACGCTCGGCTTCACGGTGATCATGAGTGCGGCCTCGGTGGTCATCGGCGTGACGCTCGTCAACCTGCTGCAGCCGGGGGCCGGCCTCGAGCTGCAGGCGGTTCTGCCCGCCCCGTCGGTTGTCGACCAGGTGCGCGCCAATGCGGCGGCGGTCAAGCCGCTCGGCGAGACGCTCGCCGAGTTGATCCCGCGCAACCCGATCGAGTCCGCCGTGCGCGCCCTCGACGGGGAGATGTTGCCGCTGATGGTCTTCGCCCTGATCTTCGGCGTGGCGCTCAGCCGCCTGCACGCCGAAGGGGAAGGGCGCAATATTCTGGTGCGCGTGCTCGATCAGGTGTTCGAAGCCTGCCTGATCATCGTGCACGCCGTGATGAAACTCTCGCCGGTCGCGGTCTTCGCGATCGTGTTCAACACGGCGCTCACCTTCGGCACCGGCGTGTTCGCCTCGTTGTTCCTCTATGTCCTGACCGTCACCCTCGGCCTCCTCATTCAGCAGTTCGGCGTGTACGCGGCGCTGTTGGGAGCAGTCGCGCGCCGCTCCCCCGTGGCGTTCTTCAGGAATTGCCGCGAGGTCTACCTGTACGCCTTCTCGACCGCCTCGTCGAACGCGACGCTGCCGCTCTCGCTCGAGGTCGCGGAAACGAAGCTCCGCCTGCCGCCCCGGATTTCGAGGTTCGTGCTGACGGTCGGATCGACGGCCAACCAGAACGGGACCGCGCTGTTCGAGGGCGTGACGGTGCTCTTTCTCGCTCAGGCCTACGCCCTGGATCTCACCGCGGGCCAGCAGGTCCGCGTGATGCTCATGTCGATCCTGGCCGGCATCGGGACGGCCGGGGTGCCGGGCGGCTCGCTGCCGATGGTCATGATCGTCGCGCAATCGGTCGGCGTGCCGGCCGAAGGCCTGGGGCTGATTCTCGGCGTGGATCGCTTTCTCGACATGTGCCGGACGACCGTGAACGTCAGCGGCGATCTGGTCATCGCCGCGCTGGTCAGCGGCCGAGGGGCGACTCTCGAACACCTGAAATCTGAAATCTGAAGGCTGAAAGCTGAAAGCTGATCAGACTTCAGGTTTCAGACTTCAGACTTGTGCGATTCCTCCGGCGTTCCGTCACGAACGCGGCAAAGCCGGCCACGAACGTTTCAAGTCGCGTCCGAATCGTCTGATCGAGAAGCCGCCCCTCCTGGTCGAACGCTTTCCCCGCCGCGGAAACGATCAGGCGGCCGCCGAACCAGGGCGCCGTGCCGAGCGTCCGGAGCACCGGCAGCCACGCCGCCTGCGACAGTATCGTGCCGCCGGCCCCTGGTGTCGCACCGATGATCGCCACCGGCAGGCCGCCGAACACGCGCGGAATATCGGCATTCGGCCTCGAGAGCCAGTCCACCGCGTTCTTCAGCACTCCGGGAATCGAGTTGTTGTATTCCGGCGTCGAGATCAGCAGACCATCGGCGGCAGTGATTCTGGCCTTGAGTTCCTGCACGGCCGCGGGTATTCCCTCCGCCGCCTCGACGTCGGCGTCGTACAGCGGAATCCCCCGGATCGATCCGATGTCGATGGTCGTGCCGGCCGGCTGGACCTCGATCGCCGCGCGGAGCAGCAGTGTGTTGAAGGAACCGCGCCTGAGGCTGCCGGAGAGTCCGAGGATTGTGGCCATCGGGGCTTTTTGAGTCGATGCGGTGACGGCCGGAAAAAATATCCCCGTCCCCTTTGTGGACAAGCGGTGAGAGTGTGACCCAACTTGCCGTGGAGATCAACGAGAGGCGCCGTGCTACCTTACGTTGCAGACCATGTCGCTCAATGCCTTCACGCCCTCGATCGGCCTCCGCCGCCGGCGCGCGATCACGGCCGGCCTTCTTCTCGGCATGAGTCTCGGCGCGCTCGAAGCCACGGTCGTCGGCACGGCCATGCCGACGGTCATCTCCACGCTCGGCGGCCTCGCGCATTACAGCTGGGTCTTCGCCGCGTACCTGCTCACCTCGACCGCTTCGGTCCCGATCTGGGGCCGGCTCTCCGATCTGTACGGGCGGCGCCGGCTCTACCTGGCGGGCATCTTCACGTTCGTCGTCGGGTCGGCCTTGTCGGGCGCCGCCACCACGATGACGCAGCTCATCGTGTTCCGCGCGCTGCAGGGGCTCGGCGCGGGCGCCGTCATCCCGCTCAGCATGACGATTGTCGGCGAGTTGTACGCGCTCGAGGAGCGCGCACGCACCCAGGCTCTCTTCAGCGGCGTGTGGGGCGTGGCGTCGATCGCGGGGCCGCTGGTCGGCGGCTACATCACCGACGCCATCTCATGGCGGTGGGTCTTCTTTCTGAATCTGCCCTTCGGTGCGCTCGGCATGCTGGTCATCGCGCTCGCGTATCCGAAGAGCACGCGAACGACGACCGCCCGCGTGGACTGGGCCGGGGCGGCACTGCTGTTCGGCGGCGTCACCGCGCTGCTCATCGCGCTCGGCGATGTCACGGACGCGGTGGTGCCGTGGCTGGCGGCAGCGGCCGTCCTGCTGGTCGT
This sequence comes from uncultured Acidobacteriota bacterium, assembly GCA_963745495.1. Lineage (GTDB taxonomy): Bacteria > Acidobacteriota > Vicinamibacteria > Vicinamibacterales > CAVVIG01 > CAVUXJ01. Next base: position 157,477 of record CAVUXJ010000002.1, on the reverse strand, counting down.
GTTCGTGTTCGTCGAGGGGCGAACGGCCGATCCGATCCTCCCACTCGGACTCTTCCGCCAACCGGTCGTCTCCCGCTCGCTTGCCGTCGTCTTCATGACCGGGATGGCGATGTTCGGCGCGATCGCCTTCGTGCCGCTGTTCGTGCAGGGCGTGAAGGGCGGCACCGCGACCGAGGCGGGCCAGGTACTGACGCCGCTGTTCCTGGGATGGGTCGCCACATCGGTGGCCGGCGCGCGCCTGACCGTCCGTGTCGGGTACCGCCCGGTGGCGGTCAGCGGCGGAGTGCTGTTGACCGCCGGGTTCGTGGCGCTGATGATGATCGAGGCCGATACGAGCGTGCTGGCGCTCCTGGCGGCCGTGTTCCTGCTTGGCTGCGGCATGGGTCTGCTGATGCTGTCGCTGCTGCTCGCGGCCCAGCACGGCGTCGATCGTTCTCTGCTAGGGCTCGCCACGTCTCTGAACCAGTTCGCGCGAAGCGTGGGGGCGGCAATTGGCGTCGCCGTCATGGGCGCGATCTTCGCGCGCAGCCTCTCCAGCCTGCACCTGCCCGGTGGAGTTCAGGGAATGACGTCGGCGGGCATTCAGCTGGACGCGGCCGGCCGCGCGCAGTTTGCCCACGCGCTCAATCGTGTCTTCGCGGCCGGAGCCGTCATGTCGGCGATCGGGCTCGTGGCGTCGTTCTTTCTGCCGCCAGTGGATTTTGCGCGCGGCGTTCCAACTGGCGCGGGCGAGCAGTTGCTCACGGCCGAAATGACCACGCTGGAGTCGGACAGCGAGCCGGACGCCGTCGTCGCGAGAGTGCCCGCGAAAGAGGCGCCGTAACCCCAGGCCCGTGGTGGAAGAGGCGCGCGACCCCTCGCGGGCCATCGAGGCGCCGGCAGATAGGGCCGCGTCGTCTGCGGCGACATCGTCGCGCGGGGCAGGCCTCGCGGCCGTCTGGCTGCACGTCAGCGGCGGCCGCTTCGCGAGCGCGCCGAGCGTGCGCCGCCGGCAGCATGAACGGACGATCCGGGTACGAGCGTGCGGAAACCGGTAGCATGCGTGGCCACCTCGCGTGCGGCTAAACTCCCGTCGTGATCTTCCGACGAAGTCCGGCCGTGCCGCGCGTCAAGGCTGCACCGGAGTCTTCGCCAGGTCGGGATGATGAGTCGTGTGGCCGATTCATCGCGAATGCGCAGTACGACCGGCGGGCGCGGCGCTTTCGGGCGGGTCCGCTGACGTCTGCGAGTTGCTCAAGATGCTGTGCGATGCAACGGCTGGCGCCTCGCCGCGCGCGTCGATTGCACGTGCCACGTGTCGCCGGTGAAGACGCCTGCGCTCGGCCGCGAGCGCCGCGCATCGGTGAAGGACAGTGCACGCGGCACGAACCGCGTCAAGGGCCTGCTGACGAGCCATGGCTCCGGCTGCAGCGGACGGGCGACGCTGGTCGTCGCCGGTCCAGAGTGGGCGCAGCCGATGAGTCGGGCGCGCCGCGCCCGTCGGCGTGCAGGCACCGACTCGCCAGGAACGTGCGGACGCCACCGAGCGCGTCGGCTGGGCTCGGACTCGCGCTGCGCAACGGCGAGTCGGTGTCGCACCGACGGACCAAGCAGCTCGGCTCCGCGACGCCGAGTTACAGTGTACGTGCCACGGCATCGCCGATCGCTGCGTGCCTGCGTGTGCTGACGCCGTCAATGATAGCTGTTCATTTCTGTTGCTGAGCATGGTGCTCCTGTCGTGGTATGGCAGCCGCCCGGCCAGAACTCGCGCAGAAGCTGCGCTCGAGGTCCGCATCATGAACGACCGGTTGCGTCGAATGTTGCCTGCGGCTGAAGCTCTGGCGTTTGGCCATAGCGCGTCTCGCAGGTCAACCGTGCTTGCGGTTGTCGCGGCGACGTTGCTCCACGGGATTCGCACGTCATCTCCACGCCCGTCTGAACCACCCATACCCCTTCGCGCGCCGCGACAGAAATGTCTTCGTCGATTTCTTCCCAATGGATGCCGATGCCGTCACCGATAGGTTCCCAATGCTCTCTTTGTTGAGGAGTCGCGTTGAGCAGGCGTGGAAACCACACCAACGGAACCGAGACTGTTCGACCATCATCCAGAACCATGGTCAACGCATGATCGGAACAAGACACTTCGTCGCGCAGTCTACTGCACTGTTCGTCGGTCTGGACGTCCACAAAGATTCCATCGCCGTCGCGCACGCCGCCGGCGGGAGCGCCGAGCCGCCCGTGTTCGTCGGTGCCATTGGCCCACGCCAGGCGGACATCGATCAATTGCTGCGACGCCTGCAGGGCAAGACGAGCGCGCTCACGTTCGCCTATGAAGCGGGGCCGAGCGGGTACGGCCTCTACCGCTATCTGACCGCGAAGGGTCTGCCGTGTCAGGTCGTCGCGCCGTCGCTGATCCCGAAGAAGCCGGGCGACCGCGTGAAGACAGATCGGCGTGACGCCGTCGAGCTCGCGCGGCTCTTGCGCTCGGGCGATCTCACCGCCGTCTACGTGCCGTCGGTCGAGGACGAAGCCCTCCGCGATCTGTGTCGCGCGCGCGATGCCGCCCGCGTGACGGGCAAGGACGCGAAGCTGCGGTTGAAAGCGTTCCTGCTGCGGTTGGGTCGGCACTACGTCGGGCGCGCGACCTGGAACGACGCGCACCGACGCTACCTCGCGAAGGTCGTGTGTCCGACGCCGGCGCAGCAGATCGTCTTCCAGGAATCCGTGCGGGCCGTCGATGAACAGATCGATCGCCTGCAACGGCTCGACGCGGAATTGCTCGAGCGCGCGCCCGCGTGGCGCCTCTATCCGGTCGTCCAGGCGCTGCAAGCCCTCCGCGGTGTCCAATTTCTCGTCGCGATCACCGTCGTCGCCGAACTCGGCGATCTCACGCGCTTTGACAACCCGCGGCAACTGGCCGCCTTCGTCGGCCTCATTCCGTCGGAGTACTCCAGTGGTGGGTCGCGGCGCCAGGGCGGGATTACCAAAGCGGGCAATGGGCGCGCGCGGCGCGCGTTGATCGAGGCCGCGTGGGCCTATCGCCATCCCGCGAAAGTATCGTTGCACATTCAGTCAGCGCATCGATCGTTTGCCGAAGCCGTTGCAAGATCTCGGGTGGAAAGCGCAGGTGCGCCTGTGCAAACGCTTTCGGCGACTCGTCGCGCGCGGCAAGCATCCCAACGTCGCCGTGACCGCCGTCGCGCGGGAACTGATCGCCTTCATGTGGGCTCTCGCGAAGGCGGTGCCGCTCCCGGCGTAACGCGATCGGCGCCGACCGTCGCGGCAGGGCAGGGGCGTGGGCCCCGGTATCAGCGCAATCCTCGACGACGTTAAGAGGCGACGCGAGTCGACCCTCGTGCCTAGACCGAGGCAGGCGCTCGACGGAGCACAGTACGGTGGTACCCAACCCACGAATATCAGCAGGATCAACCGTCGGTCTTACTGGTCCCGCTCCTGCCCTGCCGCGCGGTCATACCGCGACGAATCGGTCACGACCGATCGCGCCTCGCTGACCCGGCCGCCTGCGCGGACCGCTCTGGGGTGGGCGGTCTGCTCGGCGGCCTGGACAGCGTGCCGCATCGCCGTCACCGAGAGCCAGGTCGGCAGATCGCTCACGACAAGACGGGTGTGTCTCGTCCGTGACTCGCTTGACAAGTCGAAGTCATATCAACGTCGCAACATCGAGCCGCGCCCCGCGGCAACATTGTTCGCGTAGCAAGTCGTTTGCATTGGCGCCGCATACTCCAATTCCAGAGGTACTCGTGTCCCGAACGAGTGTCGAAGAACAGTCAGCTACGCTGTCGACCGGGACGGATCACTTGCGGCGTCCAGAAACCGCAAGTGCAACGAGCGAAGGATAGTAGCACGCCGGAGATGCCCAGGGCCGTTGCCGCGTTTACCCGCGAGCGGGTGAATACGCGCGGGCCACGCGCGCTACCCAGGTGACTGAACGCGACGTGCGCCGTGAGCCAATTGTTGAGGGTCATATGGTTCCGGCCGCCATCGTGGCGTCGTGCAGCAGGAATAGCGCGCGGAGGGACGCGGGCTAAAGCGCGACATCGGCCGTTTCTCACAGCCGACCGACCGGTTACGGCTTCACCGGCACGGTGAACAAGCGTCGAAGTTCCCTCCGAAGACAAGCGCGGCGTCCGCGGCGCTCGTTCCCAGCGCATCGACGATCCGCTTCTGTTCCTCGTAGACGCCCCACTGCCACCCGCGCGGAAAAAAAGAACGAATCGGTACCGAACAGGAGCCGACTTGGGCCGAGCACTGCCAGGGCGGACCTGAAGACCGCCTGAAGCGTGAGGCCCGGGGTGTATCTCGTCCAGTTGTTGGAACTCGACGTGTCCGCGTGGAGGTTCGGGCAGACATCGGCCGCCATCAGGACGTCGTGCAGCGTGCCGGCTCGAAAATGCGGAATGATGAAGGGCACCTGTGGAAACGCCAGCGCGAGCCGCGCGACGGCGCGCGGATCCCCCAGCCGTAGATCACCATGACGCTCATGGCCGCGTCATCCGAGAACGACTCGCACCGTGTGAACCGCGCCGTCGTTGACGATGGCGACTTCCTGGCCGGCGCACTCGACGCCATCCACCTCCAGTCGCTGCACGCCCCGGTTCACCCTGGCGGGATTCTCGACGAGGATGCGGTATTCGGCGTCACGGGCTTTGAAGCGAACTTCGTACTGCGGCCAGTCGCGCGGAATACAGGGATCGATTCGAAGCGCGCCGCGGCGCAGGGTGATGCCCAGCATGCTCTCCATGCCGACTCGATACATCCACCCAGCCGATCCCGTATACCAGGTCCATCCCCCGCGGCCCGTATGCGGCGGTTGTGAGTACACGTCGGCTGCCACCACGTACGGCTCGACCTTGTAGCGCCAGACTGCCGCGCTCGTCCGCGTGTGATTCACCGGGTTCAGCAGCGCGAAGAGCTCCGCCGCTCGATCACCATCGCCCATCCGGGCGAAGGCGAGGACGGTCCAGAGCGCGGCGTGGGTATATTGACCGCCGTTCTCGCGCACGCCCGGCACGTACCCCTTGATGTAGCCGGGATCGGGCACCGTCCGATTGAAGGGCGGCGTCAACAGCAGGATGAGGCCATCCTCGCGTCTCACGAGCTGCTCATCGGTCGATTCCATCGCGCGCCGCGCGCGTACCGGATCGGCGGCGCCGGAGATGACCGCCCAGGACTGGGCGATCGAGTCGATGCGGCATTCCTCGTTCGATGCCGATCCCAACGGCGTTCCGTCGTCGAAGTACGCGCGACGGTACCAGGCTCCGTCCCACGCCTCCTCGACCGCGACGGCCAGGCGAGAGGCGTGGCGCCGGTAGGACTCCGCGCGATCGAGATCGCCGCGCGCGGCCGCGATGTCGGCGAGCGGTGGAAGAATGTGAAGCAGGAACCACCCGAGCCACACGCTTTCACCCTTTCCCTCGCGACCGACCAGGTTCATCCCGTCGTTCCAGTCGCAGGTGCCCATCAGCGGCAAGCCATGAGCGCCGGTCTCCATGTTGAGCGCCACGGCGCGCACGCAATGCTCGTACAAGGAGGCCCGTTCGTGCGAGACAGTCGGGCTGTTCGTAGGCTTCGTCTTCGCCAGGATTCAGCCGGCGGCCTTCGAGAAACGGGACCAGTTCGTCCAGCACCGAGTCGTCGGCTGTTGCGCCGACATACTGCAGCGTCGCGAACGCCAGCCACAACCGGTCGTCCGAGCACCGCGTGCGGACGCCCTGGCCGGCCGGTTCGTGCCACCAGTGCTGGACGTCTCCTTCCACGAATTGCCGCGACGCCGCACGAAGCACATGTTCGCGAGCCAGGTGGGGCGCCGACGGGAGCAGCGCGAGCACGTCCTGGAGCTGATCGCGGAATCCGAAGGCGCCGCTCGATTGATAGAAGGCCGAGCGTCCCCAGACGCGGCAGGCGAGCGTCTGGTACAGGAGCCACCGATTCATCATCAGGTCCATCGATCGATCGGGCGTTTTCACGACCAGGGTGCCGAGGGTCTGTTCCCAGAAGGCGGATGTCTCGTCGAAGGCCGACGCGGCGTTCTCCGGGTCCCGGTAGCGCTGCACCAGCGTTCGCGCCGCCGCCACATCGACGGCTTCGCCCAGCACGCCCGATCAGCGTCCGTTCCTCGGAGGGATCGAGGGTGACGCGGACCTGAACGGCGCCGCACGGATCGAGAGCGGCGCCCGTCCGATCCGACAGCGCTTCGCGCGTCAACGCGGCGGGCTGCCGGAGCGTGCCGTTCCGTCCGATGAATTCGGTTCGATCGCCGGTGATGGTCCGCCCCGCGCCGGAATACAGATCGAGGAATGCCACGCGGTCGGCAAAGTGGTCCCGAAAGGCGTTGCGCGCCAGAACCGCTCCCGTCGTAGGCTCGCGGCTCGTGACGATATGCAGGGCCGTCCGCGACGGGTCATCGCCGAGCACCCATTCAGCGTACAGCGTCACCGAGCACTCCCTGGGTCGCGCCGACTGGTTGCGCAGCGCGAGCTGGAACACCTTGACCGGCTGGTTCATCGGCACGAAAACACGAAGGCTCGACGCGATCTCGTCGCGCGTGTGCTGCCAGGCGGTGTAGCCCTGGCCGTGACGGACGGTATACCGCCGGCCATCGCCGGCCGGCAGCGGCGTGGCCGACCAGAAGCGGCCGGTGTGCTCGTCGCGGATGAAGACCGCCTCGCCCGAAGGATCGCTGACCGGGTCGTTGCGCCACGGCGTCAGCCTGTTGTCGTGGCTGTTTTCGGACCAGGTGAAGCCCGGCCCCGATTCCGTCGCGGCGAATCCGAACCCCGAATGGGCCACGACGTTCGCCCAGGGCCGGGGTCCGATGGCGTCGGCGGCCTGATGGACGTGAATCACGTACTCGCGGCCCCCGTCGGCGAAGCCGCCGAAGCCGTTGAACATCTCGAGATCGGCCGTGGCGACACCCGATGCATCGGTCTCATCGCTCGGCGCCGGCTTGGAAAGCGCCACGTGCAGCGCCCGCTCGGGCAGCGACTCGAAGGGCGCTTGAAGATGTCCCAGTTGTTGTTGCAGATTGCCGCCAGCGCCGTCGAGCACCATCCGGGCGGCGGCCTGCAGAAGCGTTTGCTCCTCGCGGGACATCAAATCCACCCGCAACAGGAAGACACCGCCCGGCCGGTCCAGCCACGCCTGCTCGGGGCCGCTCTCGACGACCTGACGCAACGCCTCGGAGAGCTCCTGCCGATAGCTGGCGCCGTAGGTGTTCAGCACGACGAGATCGAAGGAGAGCCCTTTTCCCCGAAGGTATTCGTGCGCCTTGAGCAATTCGCGGAACAACGGCAGCTGCGCGCCGTCAGACACGCAGAGGAGCAGGATCGGAAGATCGCCGGAGATGCCGAATTTCCACAGCTCGCTCTGACCGCTGCGGTTCGTGAGCTGGGCCTCGGCGGATCGCAGCCGTGGATCGCCGTAGAGCAGCCGCCCGGCGAGCCGCTGGAAGCGCATTGTGTCCTCGACAGTCAAGCCGAGATGACGCATCTCGATCTCGCTGTGCGTGCTTGCCAGCGCGAGCGCGCGCGCCACCGCCCGCCGATCGTGATACTTCTCGATGAGACGACGCGCGCTCTCCTCGCTGTCGGCATAGCCGGTGGTGAATGACAGCCGGGCGGTCCCGCCCGGAGGCAGGCGGATCGACTGGCGCAGGCTGACGATCGGGTCCAGGACCGGTCCGGTGGTATTCGAGAGGCGCTCGATCCCGACGAGCGCAATGGGAGATTCGATCGTGCGGCCGCGTCCGATGAAGCGGGCTCGGTCGGTTTCGTATTGCGTGACGCCGCCGATGCGCCCGCGGCCGGTGAGCACGTGAATCAGGTACGGGCGCTCGGTGCCGGAGCGTGGGCGCCGCACACAGATCAGCGCGTCGCGCTCCGGCACCGCGATCGTTTCAATGAACAGGTTGCTGAATGCCGGGTGCGCCAGGTCGGCGCTTGCCGGGGCGAGCACGACCTCCGCATAACTGGTCAGGTCGAGCGTTCGCAGCCGGCGGCTGTGATTGGTGATCGACACGCGCCTCAACTCGGCATCGTCCTCGGGCGATACCACCACTTCGGTCCGAATCTCGAGTTCCTCGTCGAGCCGCCGCCAGATCGCACGATCGAGCGCGAACGTCGCTTCGTATTCGTCTGCGCTGCGCCCGCTCGGTTGATGGGTCGTCGACCAGAACTTTCCGGTCTGCAGATCGCGGACGTAACAGAAGCTGCCCCACGCATCGGTCGTGATGTCCTCGCGCCACCGGGTCATCGCGAGGTTCTGGCGCCGGCTGTATCCACCGCCCGCATTTGTCACCATGACGGTGTACGACCCGTTCGACAGGAGGTGGACGCGAGGGCTCCGGGTGTGCGGCGTCACGTAGCGGCGGACGGCTGGCGCCTGCAGCCGGCGGCTGATGGGGAGATGATCCCCCTGCTCGATCGGAGGCTCCCTCAGCGGCACCTGGTGCGGCACCCGCTCCTGGAGCAACAGGTCGGCGGCCTGGACCCGCGGATCCGCGTGAAATCGGTTCTGCATCGGCGACCCGTTCAGCAGGTTATCGAGAGAGAGCAGGCTCATGCCCTGGTGGTGCGCCATGAAGGTGCGCAGCACGACGCCGCCGCTCCGGGCCTCGGGCAGCCGATCCGCGGTGTAGTCAATCGCTTCATAGAATCCGTACCGGCCCATCATGCCCGCGGCGCGGAGCCGCTCGAGGTTTCGCACGACCTCGGCCGGCTCCAGCGGCGCGGCGAGCAGGCAGGCATACGGCGCGACGACGAGATCGTCGGCGAGGCCGCGCTTCAGGCCCACGCCGGGCACGCCGAAGGCGCGGTACTGGTAGTTCCCCTCCATGTCCTGCGCGTAATACGCCGACTCGGATATGCCCCACGGCACGCCGCGCTGCGCACCGTACTGGATTTGGCGCTCGACCACCGCGTCGTACGTCTCGTCGAGCAGCGTCCCGGGATACACGCGCATCACGAGGAGCGGCATCAGGTACTCGAACATCGACCCGCTCCAGGACAACAGCGCGCGCGAGTGTCCGGCCGGCGTCAGCAATCGTCCCAGCTTGAACCAGTGCTCGTGGGAAATCGTCCCCGTCAAGATCGCCATGAAGCTCGCGAGCCGGGCTTCGGATGCGAGGAGGTCGTAATACGAGTTGTCCAGCCGGCCGTCTGAGACGCTGAACCCGATCGAGAACAGACGCCGCTCCGGATTGAAGAGGAATCCGAACTCGGTTTCCTCGATCAGGTCGTCGGCCAGGACGCCGAGGCGCTCCGCGCGCTCGATCAGTTCTTCGGCGTATCGCAGCGCGTTCTCGATGTGCGCCGTACGTGTCGGCAGCGGTCGCATCGGAGGAAAGCGAGCTCAGCCGGTCTTCACACCACGCGACCAGCTGCGACAGGCTCGGGACGGACGCGGGTGCCGCTGCCGATCCGCCCGCGACGGCGTCTGTCCATCCCGCCAGGCGATCCAGTTCCTGCTGGCGATCCCCGACCGCGATCGCCGCCCGCTCGAGCCACTGTCCCGCGCTCGTCAACGCGAGCGAGGTCGGCCCGTGCGCTTCCACGAGCATCGGCTCCTCGATCTCGTGGAACAACACGCTGACGGCCGACAGACGATCGGCCAGGTGCGGAAGCAGCCGTCGCCACCCGGCGAGCGTGGACGGCGTCTCGCGCAGCAGCGCCCGCAGGCTGCTCAGTTCCTTTCGCAAGGCCCACCTGGTCGCCGCGCCGGTCGCCTTCGCGATGTCGTCCTCGCAGAGGGCGACGACGTCCTCGAGGCCGCGCAGAAACGATCCGCCGATGATCGGCGCTGTTTCCACGATGTGATTGAGCCCCGATCGCAACGTGAGGAGATACGCCGCCAGGTTTCCGCTGTCGACCGTGGAGATGTAAGGCGGCGCCAGCGGACGCGAGGGTTTGCGTGTCGTACCAGTTGTAGAAATGCCCCCGGTAGCGCGGCATGCGCAGCAACGTATCGAAGGTCGGCTCGAGGCGATCCAGGACGGTCGTGAAGCTCAGATACCCGAAGTCGTACGCCGACAGCGTCGACAGCAGCTGCAGACCGATATTGGTGGGCGAGGTTCGGTGGGCGACCGGATGCGGGCGATCCTCCTGGTAGTTGTCGGGCACGAGATGGTTGTCGCGAGGAAGGACCATCTCCTCGAAAAAGAGCCAGGTGCGGCGGGCGACCTTCCGGAGCGCCAGGCGGTCGCTGCGGCCGAGCGGGCAGGCGGCGGTGCGTCAGCGGCTGGCCAGTCGCGTGCGCCAGGGCCGGAGACACCAGCCAGAGGACCGACGATCGGCAGGGCGAGCCAGAGGTTGGCCGGCGCCACCGTGGCGACAACGAGCGTGGCGGCGAGCGCCAGCACGGGGGCCTGCCACATGCGACGGAACACGTCGGCGGCGGAATTCTGCGCCGGTTCGACGCGATCGGCCGTGACCCACTCGAGCCGCGATCGCTGGGTGAAACAGACCCGCACGAGCGCGCGCGTGATGGCATCGACCATCACGACGCTCTGATGGGCCAGCAGCGCCACGGAAAGGAACGACTGACGCAGGCTCGTCCGGATGTTGTCGCCTTCAGCCCGCAGGTGCTCGCGGAACGGCACGCCAGGCACCGGACCTCTGAGCGACCGCGCCACCTGGGTATACGCAGGGAACGCCAGCACGAGCAGGGCGAGCGCAGTCCAGAGCCCGGGCGACCCCGGGAGCACCGTCCATCCCGCGCCGAGCAGGGCCAGCAGCGACGGCGCGATGAGGCTGCGCCGGAGGTTGTCGAGGATCTTCCAGCGCGCGATGACCGGCAACGTGTTCGGCACGGCGCGGCCCGTCGCGTCGGGTACCGTGCGCCAGAGCCAGCGCGCAATCTGCCAGTCGCCGCGGACCCATCGGTGCAGGCGGGCGGCGGCGGTCAGATAGTGCGCCGGGTAGTCGTCGACCAGATGGATATCGGTGCACAGCCCGGCGCGGGCGTAGGATCCCTCGAAGAGATCGTGGCTGAGCAGCCGGTTTTCCGGCACCCGGTTCGCCAGCGCCGCTTCGAACGCGTCGACATCGTAGATGCCCTTGCCGACGTAGCTGCCTTCATGAAACAGATCCTGATAGACGTCCGACACGGCCGTGGTGTACGGATCGACGCCGACATGGCCGGAGAACACCTTCGCGAACGTCGTGCGGTTGGCACTGACCAGGTTGACGGCGATGCGCGGCTGAAGCACGCCGTAGCCTTCGGTGACCCGGCTGCAGCTGCGGGTCGAAGCGCGGCCGGTTCAACGGATGCGACAGCGTCCCGACCAGGCGCCGGGCGGTCTGAATCGGCAGCTGGGTGTCGGAATCGAGCGTGATGACGTAGCGGACCGACGGCAGAAGCGAGACGTTGCCGTGGCGCACGACGAAGCTGGTGCCTCGTGTCGCCGCGAAGCAGCCGGTTGAACTCCGCCAGCTTGCCGCGCTTGCGCTCCCATCCCATCCAGCACCGCTCGCGGGGATTCCACCGCCGCTCGCGGTGAAACAGGAAGAACCGATCGGCGCCGTGCTGCGCGTTGAGCTCGGTCACCCGGTGCGTCGCGGCCGCGACGAGGGCTTCGTCGCCAGGCTGTGACGGCTGCTCGCTGTCGGCGAAGTCGCTCAGCAGCGCGAAGTGCAGGTTCGGATCGCGATTCGCGAAGAAGCGCACCTCGAGGTCGTCGAGCAGCGAGTCGAGGCGTTCACGCGAATCCACGATGGCCGGGACGACGACCATCGTGCGATCGCGCGCGGGAATACCCCCGCGCATCTCCAGCTTGGGGAGCTGGCGGGGGCGCACCTGCGAGGTGATGATCAGGTTCAGCAGACTGATCGCCAGCTCGCTCACCGGGATCAGGGTGATGAGCGCCACGAGCCACAGCTCGCCGTCGGTCGCGCCGCGGCGCGCCGCGTACACCAGCAGGCTGGTGATCGTCAGTCCGATGGCGGCCGCGATCGTGCTCAAGTACCCGAGCACGGGGTGCTGGAAGATGAAACGCGCGAGTCGCTCGCGGACGGTGGCTGCGATAGCCCAGCTCCTTTTCGAGCAGGAACCGGCCGCGGGAAATCAGGTAGTACCCGACGTGATGGCGCCGGTCGTTTTCGGGCGTCCGCCAGGTGCGCCTCGCTGGCCAGGGTGACGGCGCGTCGCGCGACCGTCAATTCAGGCTGCTTCGCGCCCCTCGCCAACTGCTCGACGGAATGGCGGTAGCGGTCGCGCGTCGGAAAATCCATCTCGACGTACGCGCCCGACGGATCCTCTCGAAGCGTCTGCTCGACCAGGCCGACGCGATCGAAAAACACCGGCCACTCAATCGACGAGAGCAGTCGCATGCTCGTGATCACGTTCCCGATCGCGAGTTGATCGGCCGCTTCGCGCTGATGCTCGCTCCGCAGCATCTCCTCCGGGGTGTCACCCTGCGCCTGCAGCGCACGCTGCAACGCCTGCCAGGCGGGAGCCGCCGAGGGAGGCTGATCGCGCAGCCACTGCAGGAGTTCGACGATGAAGGCCGCCGACAACCGTCCGTTCGCCTGGAGCTCGGTGCGGAGAAGCTGATCGATGGCGCCGGCCGAATCCGACGCGCCGTCCGCGAGGAGCGCGATCCACCGGCGGGCCTGGCCGCGGCTGCGGCGCGCCGATACCACCCCGTCGGCCAGCCGGCGCAGTTCCTCGACCAGCGCGACGCGGAGCATGATGGGCACCGCCCAGGTTTCGCCCATCGAGAGCGGCGCGACGCGCTGGTACGCGGTCAAGAACTCCACGAGCGTGTCGAGATCCAGCCGGCCGGCCGTGTGCGCGATCAGCTCGCGCGCGATCATGTAGACGCGAGGGTAGCCCGCCAGCGGACCGCCCGCGAGCTTCGGAAGCTCGACGTAGTACTTCTTGGGCAGATCGCGTCGAATCTCGCGGACCTGATCCTGCACGACGTGATAGTTGTCGCGCAGCCAGTCTTCGGAGCCGACTGGCGGCGCGCCGGCGCTGGCCTCGGCTTGAAGGAGCTTGTACGCGGCGTCCAGGTGCCGCACGCTCTCGTCGAGCCGGGCGAGGAGCGGGCGGCCGGCCGCCCGATCCGGCGCGAGCTGGTGCGACTGCGCGAGCGCAATCGCGTGCGCCTCGAGCTGTTCCTGACTGAACAGCTCGGGCCGGCTCACGGGCTGGTCAACGGATGCCTGCGGCGGGGCGTCCGGTCGCGTCGCGGTGGCGTCGGTCATCGGTGGGAAACATTCGGCGCGGTCGGACCGCGACTCTGCGAGACGTCAGCCTCCGTTGACGGCCGACATCGAGAATGACGGGGAAGCCGGTTGAGGGCGAGCAGACTTCGCTATCGCGTCAGCACGGGCGCTCTGCGATCTGCGTGTCACGTTCCGCACCGGTCAAGTGTCGCAGATCCGTCGCTGAACGGGCTGCAAATTGGAGGCCTATTTTCCGCGGTGCAGGTCTCGCCTCCCAGAACTTCGGCCGTGCGCTGCCAGCTCAGCCGGACGCTCGCGCTCGCCATCTGCGATCTGTGGACTACCAACCACGGATTCGGCTTGCGACAAGGAAACTTCCAAGTAGTAACGCGTTTCCCTTTCTGTGGAACCTGTCGTCCTACTGACGACCCGTGTGTTCAACCGAATGATGCGTGTACAGACGTGTCGGGAGGCCACTTACGCCTCCCGTCCAGTGTGTGGGGGAGCTTCGGAAAGCTCTTGTCAGTCTGCCAGAACGGCGACCGAGCGATGCTGTCAAGGTATTCAGCAAGCGCGGTGCCAAGAAACATGGAACTGGCGGACACACCCGTTCGAGTATCGACGGCTCGAGCGGATTTTGGGGAAAGCTTGAATGACGAACCTGAGGAACGTCGTCCGCACACAGGACGTGATGCGAGCGCGGCACAGTCGTTCGGGGCGCCGGATCGGCTTTCACCGGCGCCCCGAGGCTGTTGTTAGAGGAAGACGACGCTATCGAGCTGGTCGATTGCCTAGTTGGTCGATCGCGGCCAGAGCACGCCTTGATTCGGACTGGTCACCCGTCCGACGCCCTTGAACACGAACTTCTGGAGGCGTTTGCCTTCCCAGGTCTCGGTCGTGTAGATGTTGCCCTTCGAGTCGGTGGCGATGCTGTGCACGCCGTAGAACTGGCCCGGCTGCCGGCCGCCATCGCCGAAACTGGTCAGCAGTTCGAGCGTGTCGCGCTGAAGGATGTGGACGCGGTTGTTGATGCCGTCGGCGACGTAGATGTACCGCTGTTGCGGATCCCTCGAGAACGCCACGTCCCACACCGACCCGGCAGCCTTGGTGTTCTTCATGATGAACCCTTCCTTCACGAAGGTCCCGTCCGCTTTGAAACACCTGCAGCCGATCGTTCACGCGGTCGCACACATACAGCAGTCCGTCCTTCGACAGATCGGCGCAGTGCACCGGGTTGCGGAACTGCTTGGCGGGCGGAGCGTTGGGATCGTATGGGCCGAGGTCGGCGTCGTCCGGCTTGCCGCCGTACGCGCCCCAGTACCGCTTCATCGTGCCGGTGCTGGCGTCGAGCACTGCCACGCGCGTGTTGAAATAGCCGTCCGCGATGTAGGCCTCGTTGGCCTTCGGATCGACCGTGATCTTCGCCACGCGGCCGAAGCTCGTCTGGTCGTTGCTGTTGCGGCGGAACGTCGGCTTGGCTCCGGCAGCCGCGCCCGGAACCTGGCGGGCGTTCGGCTTGCCGATCTGCAACAGGAACTTTCCATCCTTCGTGAACTTCAGGATGTGGGAGTCGCCCGGGCCGTTTCCGCCGATCCACACGCTGCCGGTGTGATCGACGAAGATGCCATGGTTCGAGTCAGGCCAGTCGTAGCCCTGCCCCTCGCCTCCCCAGTGCCGCACGACGATTGCCTCCGGCATCGTACCCGAGGACGGGTGGCGCCCCGGCGCAGCATTCGCCGTTCTTCAGATCAAGGGCTTTCTCCTGGGGCGCCAGCGAGTCACCACTCCGGTTGATCGTCCAGATGACGTCCTGTTCGTCGGCCCACACCCCGATGTTGTTTCCCAGGATCCAATGGTTCGGCAGCGGCTTGGGCCAAAACGGATCGACTTCGAACCGCGGCGCCTGTATGTTGCTGCTGTTGCGCTGCTGCGCCGCCGCGCGCTCCATCATCGCCTGGCCGGCGCCGAGCGCCACCAGCAGAACGACGAACGTACCACCGACCAGAAAATTACGCTTCCGCTTCATCTCGGCCTCCTCTGTCCAGCCCGGAGCTCGTATGACAGATATTCGTTCAGCGGATTATAACGACCGCCGGCGCTCCTTGGGAACTACTCCGGGAACGCTGGGCTTGGCGCAGCCGTCGTATCCCTTTTTCGGGCGCTCTGGCACTCCTCAGGAACTCGCGCCTTCCGGCGCCGCTTTACTGGAATATTCGCGTCAAATGTGCCAATCTTGCCGTTCACCCGTCTCGAGGCCCGACCCGGGAACGCCAACATGAAGAACAAGTCCAAGCCGAAACCGGAGATTTCGAGGCGCAAGTTTCTCGAAGGCACGGGAACCGCCCTGGTGGTGACAACGGCCCTGCCTGCGCTCGCTGGCGAGACGGCTGTCGCGGCGCAGACCCCGGCAGCGTCGGCCGTCCCGGTCCCGCGCACCGCGATTCGCTTCACGCTCAACGGCGCCGCGCGGCGCGTCGAGGTCGAAGATCGGTGGACGCTGGCGGAGCTGCTGCGCGATCACCTGGGCTTGACCGGCACGAAGATCGGCTGCGACCGCGGCGAGTGCGGTGCGTGCACGGTGCTGCTGGACGGCAAGCCGGTGTACTCCTGCAGCAACCTGGCCGTGTGGATGGACGGCCGGTCGATCGAGACCGTCGAGGGGCTCGCACGCAACGGGCAGCTGACCCGCCTGCAGCAGATGTTCGTCGAGCACGACGCGCCGCAGTGTGGCTTCTGCACGTCGGGTCAGCTGATGGCGGCCACCGCCCTGCTGCGTGCGAATCCGCATCCGACCGCCGATCAGGCGCGTGCGGCCATGACCGGAAATCTATGCCGCTGCGCGAACTACAACCGGTACGTCGAAGCAGTCGTCGCGGCCGGCACGGCCCCGCGTCCCTCGACTGGTTCCTCGGCACGTGGAGACGCGCAATGAGCCAGCAAACAACCACACGCGACCGCTCGTCCATGATGTCCCTCAAGACGGTCGGCCATTCGACGCCGAGGATCGACGCGGTCGAACGGGTGAGCGGCAAGGCGACGTACTCTCGCGACGTCCAGCTGCCGGGCATGCTGTTCGCGGGCGTCCTGCGAAGCCCGCACCCGCACGCGCGCATCCGGTCAATCGATGTCTCGAAAGCGAAGGCGCTGCCGGGCGTCCGGGCGGTGCTCACACACGAGAATTGCAGGGTCGTCTGGGGCGCGGGTTCGATTGCCGGCGGTGTCCAGTACAACGACGAGATGAAACGGATCACGAAGCAGCGCCGCTATGCCTTCAACAACCCGGTTCGATTCGTTGGCGAGCCGGTCGCGGCCGTCGCCGCGGTCAATCGTCACGTGGCCGAGGAAGCCCTGCTGCTCGATCGCCGTTGATTACGAGGAACTTCCCTTCGTCCTCGATCCGGAGGAGGCGCTGAAGCCGGGCGCCCTCCAGATCTGGCCCGAGGGCAACCTCTGTTTGAACAATCGCAACGAACCGCTGCCGACCGGCACGAAGCACGGCGATGTCGAAGCCGGGTTCCGCGACGCCGACCGCATCTTCGAGGATCGCTACACGACGGCGTTCCAGCACAACGCCCAGATGGAGCCCCGCTCGGCGGTCGCGGCGTGGGAGGGCGACAAGCTCACGGTGTACACGCCGACCGGCGGCATCGCCAACTGCCGTCACGACATCGCCCGGGATCTGGGCATCCCCGACGAGAAGGTCCGCGTCGTCTGCCTGTACATGGGCGGCAACTTCGGGAACAAGAACCAGAACCAGGATGCCGATCTGATCGCCGCGGTGCTCGCGAAGGAAGCGGGCGCCCCGGTGAAGCTGGAGATGTCGCGCAAGGAGGACTTCATCGGCGTCCACGGGCGTTGGTGCGACCACCCAATACGTACAAGGTTGGCGTCAAGAACGATGGCACGCTGACCGCCGTCCATCTGCGCGGATACAGCGGCATGGGCCCGTACCGCAAGAACGCCGGTGGCATCGCCGGCTACGAGCTGTATGAAACCCCCATCGAGACGGTGATCCACCCGGTCTACACGAACAGGACCGTCTCGGGAAACTTTCGGGGCCCGGCGTATCCGCAGGGGTACTTCGGCATCCAGTCGATGATGGATGACGTGGCGTACAAGATGAAGATGGACCCGGTGGACTTCATGTTGAAGAACATGATCCGGCCGACCGCGGACGCACCGTTCACGAATTACACGCTCGAAGAGTGCATCCGGCGGGGCGCCGAGATTTTCGACTGGAAGGCGAGGTGGCGTCCGCGGCCCGGGTCGGACGCCGGGCCGATCAAGCGCGGCGCCGGCGTGTCGTTCATGGCGTTTCGCGCGGGGCTCGGACGCAGCAATGCAGTCGCGCAGGTCGATTCGCGGGGACGCTACACGGTGTTCGTCGGTGTCACCGACGTGGGCACCGGCGCGAAAACGACGATGAACCTGATTGCCGCAGAGGCGCTCGGCGTGCCGCTCTCCCAGGTGGAGCTCGTCTGGGGCGATACGGACCGCTGCCCGTATTCGGTCGGCGAGTCCGGCAGCCGCACGACCATCATGACCGGCTCCGCCGTCGTCGAGGCGGCTCGCGATCTGAAGCGGCAGATCGCGGAAAAGGGCATGCCGAAGGAAGGCGCGGTGCTGATCGCGTCGGCGGCGCCCAATCCGACCCTTCCGAAAGGCCTGACCCGGAACTCCTTCGCCGCGCATTTTGTCGAGGTCGAGGTCGACACGGAGCTCGGCCACACGCGAGTCTCGAAATACGTGGCCGTCCACGACAGCGGCCGGCTGATCAATCCGCTGACGGCCGAGAGCCAGATCAAGGGCGCCGTCGATCATGGGCATCGGCCAGGCGCTGCACGAGGAGCTGCTCTACGACCGCCGCAACGGACAGCCGTTGAACGCGGGTTTCTACGGCGCCCGCATTCCCACTCACCGCGACGCGCCCGATATCGAAGTGACGTTCATCGAGAACGACGACGGCTACGGGGCGTACGGCGCGAAGAGCATCGGCGAAGCGGGCAATATTCTCGGGCCGGCCGCGGTCGCCAACGCGATCTACAACGCGATCGGCGTTCGCATGAAGGATCTGCCCATCACGCGCGTCAGGATCCTGGGAGCGCTCGCATGAAGGACTTTGCCAACGCCAACGCTCGCGATCTCAAGCACGCGGTGACGCTCGCCGGACAGGCCCGCCGCGACGGCCGGGAGGCGTCGTTCGCCGGCGGCGGCAGCGACCTGCTCGTGCTCGCGAAGGAGCGCATCATCACACCCGACGTGGTCATCAACCTGAAGACCATCAAGGGTCTCGATCGGGTGACGAGGGCAGCCGGCGGGATCGAGATCGGTGGATTGGTCACCCTTGACGCGCTCAGCCAGCATCCGATCGTCCGCCAGGAGTACGCCGTGCTCGCGGAAGCGGCCGGCACCGTCGCGACGCCGCAAATCCGGAACGTCGGCACGCTGGCGGGCAACGTCTGCCAGCGTCCGTGGTGCTGGTATTTCCGGAACGATTTTCCCTGCTTCAAGAACGGCGGGAAGACCTGTTTTTCCGCCGCCGGAGAGAATCAGTTCCATGCGATCTTCGGCGGCGGTCCAAGCTACATCGTCCATCCGTCGGACACGGCGCCGGCGCTCGTCGCGCTCGACGCGACCTTCCGCATTGTCGGGCCGTCGGGCGAGCGGCTCGTGCCGGCCGCCGAGTTCTTCGTGCTGCCGCGCGAGAATTCCGCCCGCGAGAATGTCCTGGGCCCGGAAGATGTGCTGGCGTCGGTTCGGATTCCGGCGGCGCGCCCCGGTACCCGCAGCACGTATCACAAGGTGCTGGATCGCGAGGCATGGACGCACGCCGTCGTGAGCGCGGCGATCGTGCTGGAGATGGACCGGGACGTGTGCCGCAGCGCGCGGATCGTCCTCGGCGGCGTGGCGCCGATCCCCTGGCGGCTGCCGGAGGTGGAACGCCTGCTGGCTGGTCAGCGGATGACACCGGAGCTCGCCGTGAAAGCCGCCGAGACGGCCGTGGCCGGCGCGCGCCCGCTCGGCAAGAATGCGTACAAGGTTCCGCTGACGAAAGGGGTCGTCCGGCGGACGCTCGTCGATTTGTCCGGCCGGGCCTGACCGCAGATGCAACTTCCGCTGCGTTCGAGCGTCGAGCAGCCATGAACCGCCGTGATTTTCTCCTGCTCAGGAAGGACCCGCAGCCCCGCGAGTTCGAGCTGGCATGCGACCGGCTTTACATGCAGTGTCTGGATGCCGGGGTGACCGGGCCTCAGCTCGAAGATCCCGTCGATACGGCCGAGACATCGGCGGGCGAGGGCGAGCCGCCAGCGAGGTTTGCCGGACGCTCCCGCGAGCAATTGTTCGAAGCACTGGATCGCGAGCTCCGCGAGGTCGCCGTGCTGAAGATCGTCAACGGCCGGTGGCTCGTCGGCGACGTGCGGCAGGATCTCGACAGGCTGATCGAGGGATTCCGCGCACGCGGCGGACGCGTCGAGATCCAGACATGACGCCCGCCCTGGTACGTCTCAAGGCTGAAGCCTGAAGTCTGATCGAACTGCAGGTTTGAGACTTCGGATTTTCGGATCGTTCCTGAAATAGCCGCGGGTCGTTATTCGCGAGAAGCAAGCTGCTCTTCCAGAGCAGCGATGGCCTGCGTCAGCATCTCCCGATGCCTCGGGTTCGTCGCCGACGCCAGTTCCGCGCGAACGTTCGTCAAGGCCATCGCGACGGTCCGCTGCCTGTCCTGTGTCTCGCGTTCGAGAGGCGTCAACGCCCGCTTCCGTTCCTTTCGGCCGCTCCGCTTCAGCCTGTTGGAACTCGACGTCCTTGCTCTCGAATCCGCGTGCCATCGTGAGGGTCGTGTAAACGGTGAAAAGGCGACTGTTCAGGGGACGATCTTGCGGCGCGTGATTGCGCCCGAATCGACAATCTGTCCGGTGCGCGAGACGGCGTTGAAGTACATCTCATCGCCGACGATTTCGGCAACCATGAACGCCAGGTCGGTATCGAAACCTTTGGCAGTCAGGCCGGACTTCCGGTCGATGTTGCCCTCCCGAAGCTGACCTCCCGATCCGACGACGAAGTAGGTGATGCCCTTCTGCGGCTTGACGCGCTCGTAGAAGTGGTCGTGCCCGGTGAGGACGACGCTGACGTTGTACTTGAGGAAGAGAGGCTCGAGCACCTCGCGCAGGCGGATATCCGAGCCATGGCGGTCGCCTGACGAGTACAGAGGGTGGTGGAAGAAGGCGATCTTCCAGTCGCTGCTCGATGCCTTGAGCTCCTTTTCGAGCCACTGAAACTGCTCCGGCACCGGGTAGGTGCTTTCGAGGGCGAAGAAGCGGATGTCCGGCTTCGGACTGAACGTGTAGTACAGCTGGCCTTCCATGTTGAACGGCTTGTAGTACCGCTGCTCGCGCGCGTCGTGATTGCCCAGCGACGCGTAGAACTTCACGCCGGCATCGAGAAGTGGCTTGTACGGCACCTCGAACTTGCTCCGGAAGTCCTGCGGGCGCTGCGCTCCGTACAGGTTGTCCCCGACGAGCAGCGACGGAGTCGTACTTGAACTTCTTGTAAACGGCGAACATCTGCTCCGCCATCTGGTACTGCGGCTTGTCGCCCGTCCCGAAGTCGCCGAGAACGGCGAACTTGAACGAGCCGTCCCGGTTGGGCAGCGGGACCGCCACTTCGGTTGACGGCGTTTGCTGGGCCTGGACGAGGCTCGCGCGGGCGAGCGAAATCAACGGCATCGCGAAACTCCGTCCCGAGCAGGAGCAGCGTGAACACAGAGAACAAGCGAACGACGGGACGCGGGCGCATATGACCTCGGTTATTGGTTGGGCAGAGCGTCTTCGATGAAATCAGCGACCACGTGCGCGTGGGCATCCAGGATGATGAGCCGATTCCCGACGAACCGGTACTCGCAGCTCCTCGGGCAGCTTCGGCAATGTTTGCAGCACCTCGGGCGGCACGGTCGAGAGCGGAACGCTGTCAGGGTAGCGGGCGTTGACGGCGAGCTTGCGATCCCCACGGGATTCTCGTCCATGATCGACGACTTCAACTGCTTGCCGTCGGGGCCACCGAAGACCGTGGCGAGCAGACGTTTGATGACCGGCTGCGCCGCCGGCGTGAAGATGTCGCCAGGCTTGGCGGTCGGCCGGTGTGTCCCGCACGAGTTTCTCCAAGCGCGCTGGTTCTGGTCGATCTGCTGGGGAGTCGCCTCTTTCGGCACAGCGGGAAGCGTGCGCTCGAGCTTCTGGTGAAGGGCCATATATTCCTTGATCCGATCATTCATCGTCGCCAGCGCGTCCGCATCCGCGGCCGACAACGGCCCGACGACACGCTCGGTCGCCGGCGCGTTGGCGGGGGATTCGGCCGTTGCCGGCGGGCGGGTCAGGAACGGGGATGTCGCGCTGGCACGCGGGGATCGCCATCAGGGCGGCCGGGATCAACAGGCTCACCAGGCCGCTCCGTATGACCACCATTCAGTGTCCTCCTCGCGGGTAAGCGGGGCCGTGGACCACGAACCTCGACCCGGCGGGATGCTGTCTGCCCGTCGATCGATCATAGATCAATCAGTTACATCGACGTCGTACCGCGTCGACGATCGCCGTTGATGAACCGCTCGACGGTATCGTCCGGCCGGGCTTGCGGTCCCTGATTTCATATTCGCTACAATGGCGGGATGGCAGCCGACGACAGCACCTGGCCCTCGCTCTCCTCCGCAGCCTGGCCCGCCACCTGCGCCTCGTTGCACATGTGGACGCAGATGGCTGGCAAAGTTCGGCTCGCCCTCGGCCCCCGCATCAACCACTGGTGGGGCGTCGCCCTCTATGTGACGGCGCGCGGTCTGACCACCTCGCCGATTCCGTACGGCGACGGCGCCTTCGAGATCGTGTTCGACTTCATCGACCATACGCTGACGATCGAGATGAGCGACGGACGCCGCCACACGATCGCCCTCCAGCCGCGCATGGTCGCCGATTTCTTCGACCTCTTCAGGCGCGCGCTCGACGACATGCACATCCGCGTGCACATCTGGCCGATGCCGGTCGAGGTCCCGGCGCCGATTCGATTCAACGAGGATCGCGTTCACGGGGCCTACGACGCGGACGCTGCGCACCAATGGTGGCGCGCTCTGGTGCAGGTCGACACCGTGCTGCAGGAATTTCGCGGCGGATTCATCGGGAAGTCCAGTCCGGTCCACTTCTGGTGGGGGGGTTCGATCTCGCGGTCACGCGCTTCAGCGGACGCCGCGCGCCGGAGCGGCCGGAGGCCGATCCGATCACGCGCGAGGGGTACTCGCACGAAGTCATCAGCGCGGGCTTCTGGCCGGGCAGCGGCGCCATCGCGGAGCCGGCATTCTACGCGTATGCGGCGCCGGAGCCGGCCGGCTTCAAGGACGCGCACGTCGATCCGGCGGCCGCGTTCTACAGCCCGGATTTCAGCGAGTTCATATTGAAGTACGACGATGTGCGGCGGGCGGTATCCCCGCGTGACGCCCTGCTTCAGTTCCTGCAAACCACGTATGACGCCGGCGCCGCGCTCGGCAGCTGGAACCGCGCCGAACTGGAACGCCCGGCTGCACGCGCCGCCGGGAGGGCCACACAATGACCGACGCCAGCACCTGCACGCACATCGGCAGCATCAAAACCGTGAAGCACGCGAAACAGCGCGTCTGCGATGCCTGCGTGAAGATCGGCGCAAAATGGATGCACCTGCGCACCTGCCAGACGTGCGAGACGACCCTCTGCTGCGATTCGTCGCCCAACCGCCACGCCTCCGCCCACGCCCGCGCAACCAACCACCCGGTCGTTGCGTCCGCCGAGCCCGGCGAGCGCTGGCTCTATTGCTATCCCGACGAGGTGTTCGCGGAGTACTACTGAGCTCTCAAGTCTCGTGACCGCGCCACTGGAAGTCATGAGACGTGAAACTCGAGAGGTGAACGTTACTCACTCGAATGTC
This sequence comes from uncultured Acidobacteriota bacterium, assembly GCA_963745495.1. Lineage (GTDB taxonomy): Bacteria > Acidobacteriota > Vicinamibacteria > Vicinamibacterales > CAVVIG01 > CAVUXJ01. Next base: position 134,372 of record CAVUXJ010000002.1, on the reverse strand, counting down.
GCGGTTTCCGACGTCCAAAACTCAACAGCTCAGATAGGCTGCCCGATGCGGCCTCCGTTATGCTTCGATCAACGACCGTGTCGACGTTCACTCGCGAGGCCCTCGTCGACTGGTATGTGCGCAACCGCGCCCGGTCGAAGACGCTCTTCGACCTGATCGACGAGGAAGCGTACTACGGCCGTCCGATCGCCCTGCGGCACCCGATTGTCTTCTACGAGGGGCATCTGCCGGCCTTCAGCTTCAACACGCTCGTGAAGCGCGGTCTGGGCCGTCCTGGCATCGATGATCGTCTCGAGACGCTGTTCGCCAGAGGCATCGATCCGCATGAGGCCGAAGGGACCGCGGCCGCCCGCATGCGCGATCCGCGGGACGGGTGGCCCGCTCGCGACCTCGTTCAGCGTTTTGCCGCTGAAGCCGACCGTCAAGTGCTGGATGCCCTCGAAAACGCCGACCTCGATCAGCCGGGCCATCCGCTGCTCGAGCGCGCGGAAGCCGCCTTCGCAATCCTCGAGCACGAAGCGATGCACCAGGAGACGCTTCTCTACATGTGGCATCGGCTGCCGCTCGAGCAGAAGCAACGGCCGGCAGGGTACAGGCCGGTGGTTGACGGTGCGGTGCCAGGCGCAGAGTGGGTCCACGTCCCGGCCGGTCGAGCCACGCTCGGCCGCGACCGCGGAGACCTCGTGTTCGGCTGGGACAACGAGCGGCCAGGCCTGACGGCCGACGTCGCCGCCTTCAGCCTCGAGCGGCACGACGTGACCAACGCGGCCTTCCTCGAATTCATCGAAGCGGGTGGCTATGGCGACCCCCAATGGTGGCGCCCCGAGGACTGGGCCTGGGTGCAGGCCGAACACATACGCCATCCGTTGTTCTGGGAACGGCACGACACAGCCTGGTACTGGCGCGGCATGTTCGATCTGATCCCGCTGCCTGCCGCGTGGCCCGTCTACGTGAGTCATGCCGAGGCCTCGGCGTACGCCCGGTGGCGCGGCGCCCGTCTGCCCACGGAAGCCGAGTTCCAGCGAGCCGCCTACGGCATGCCGTCGGGCGGGACTCGAACCCATCCGTGGGGCGAGTCCAACCCGACACCCGAGCATGGCGTGCTCGATTGGGCGACCTGGGATCCACAGCCGGCCGGCAGTCACCAGGATGGCCGCAGCGCATGGGGCGTCGACGATCTGGTCGGCAACGGTTGGGAGTGGACGAGCTCCATCTTCGCGCCGTTCCCCGGCTTCACCCCCATGGCGTCATATCCGGAATACTCGGCCGACTTCTTCGACGGCGAACATTTCGTGATGAAGGGAGCGTCCCCGGCCACGGCTCGAGAGCTGGTGCGGCCAACGTTTCGCAACTGGTTCCGTCCGCGTTATCCGTACGTTTATGCGACGTTCCGTTGCGCCCGCGACGGCAGGCCCCTTGCGGTGATGCCGTGAGTCGCCTGATGCGAACCTTACTCCTTCGCTGGCCCTAACCAAGGAGCTGAGAACGTGAGCCCGACAAACGCCCGCGTCCTGGCGAGACGGCCGACCGTGGATACGTCGACGCAGCAGTTTGCTAATGACGTGGGGTACTACCTCATCCAAAGCCCCCGCCAGCTTCCGTCGCGCTACCTGTATGACGAGCTCGGATCGGCCTTGTTCGACGCCATCTGCCAGCTGCCCTGGTACGGTCTGACACGCGCGGAGACCGCTCTCCTGACGCAGCACGCGGCGGAGGTGTTTGCGGCCCTCAGTCCGCTCACCCGGATCGTCGAGCTCGGCTCGGGCAGTGGCGAGAAGCTGGCGACGCTTCTGACGGCGGGCCGCCGGGGATCGTCCCTTGATCTGCACCTTGTGGACGTTTCGAGGCTGGCGCTCGACACCGCATCGCGCGCCCTGAGCGCGTTCGAGGGTGTGCGGGTCGTCACCCACCAGGCGCCATACGAGACCGGACTCGAACAGGTGGTTCGCGAAGGCTTTGCCGGTGGCCGAACGCTGCTGTTGTTTCTGGGATCGAATATCGGCAATTTCGACCCGCCCGGCGCCGACGCGATGCTCCACCTGATCCGCGCGGCGCTCGCACCTGGCGACGGGTTGCTTCTGGGCGCAGACCTCATGAAGCCCGAGCGCGACCTGTTGCTGGCCTACGACGATCCCCTCGGGGTCACAGCGGCGTTCAATCGCAACCTTCTCGTCCGAATCAACCGCGAACTTGGCGCCAATGTCGACCTCGGCGGCTTCGCGCATCGCGCGGTCTGGAACCACGACGCCTCGCGAATCGAAATGCACCTGGTCAGCACGCGGTTTCAAGACGTCCGCGTCCCCGCCGCACGCATCGAGTTCGTCATGAACGAAGGCGACACGATCTGGACGGAAAGCTCGTACAAGTACCGACGGAACGAGCTCATGGCGATGCTCGACAGGGCCGGGTTCGGCCGCCCCCGGCAGTGGATCGAACCCACCGCGCAATTCGCCCTGACGCTGGTCGACGCCAGGTAATCGACGTGATCTAGTCGCGGATTAAACGGCACTACTCGAGCCGCGCGAGAAACTCGCGTGCGACTTCGGCGGGGCCTCGGCGATCGAGATCGACCGCCCGGTTCATCGCCCGCATGTCCCGCCCCGTCACTCGACCCACGAGGCGGCTCAGTGCTCGTCCAATCTCGGGATGCCGCAGCAGCGCAGCCGTCCGGACGACCGGCGCCGCATCGTACGGAGGGAAGTATTGGCGGGTGTCGTCGAGCGCGGTGAGATCGAGGGCGTCAATCAGGGCACTGGTGGCATCTCCAGCGATGAGATCGACCTGGCCGTCGCCGAGAGCCTTGTACGTGAGCGACAGATCCATGGCGCGCGGAGCGCCGCCGAACGTCAGACCGTACGTCTCGACGAGTCCTGGATAGCCGTCGGCGCGCTGCAGGAACTCGTACCCGAAGCCCGGCGTCCACGCGCTCGCCACGGCGCGCACGTCGTCGATCGAGCGAAGACCGAGCCGGCGCGCATCCCGGGTTCTCACCAGAATGGCGAAGGTGTTGTTGAACCCGAGTGGCTCGAGCGCCGTGACGCCGCCGCGCGCGTAGAGCCCGCGCGCCTGCTCGAATGCCTGCCGTGGGTCGTGCGGCACGTCCTGGTTGAAGACGGCGGTGACGGCCGTGCCGGTGTATTCGACGTACAAGTCGATATCACCCGACCGCAGCGCCCGGTCGCAGATGAATGTGCCCCCGAGGTTCAGCTTGCGCACCACCGGGACGCCTTCGGCCTCGATCGCCTGCGCCAGCAGTTCGCCCAGCACCACCTGCTCGGTGAAATTCTTCGATCCGACGACGACGCTCGTGCCCGATGATCCGGGCGACATCCACCAGGCCGCGGAGGCGACGAGCGCGAGCCCGGCGATCGCGCCGAGCGCAGGGCCCCGGAATGTGGATCCGCGCCGCGATCGCAGCCGATGCTCGAGCCACGCCAGGCATCCGTCGGCGGCGAGCGCGAGCGCGGCGGCAGGAAGGGCCCCTGCCAGGATTGTCGTGCTGTCCACCATGGACAACCCGCGGAAGATGTACCTCTCCGAGCCCGCCCGCCCCGATAGCAGCCGCGATCGTGGCCGTGCCCACCCCGATGACCGTGGCGACCCGGAGGCCCGCCACGATGGAAGGCAGAGCGAGGGGGAGCTCGACCAGGAACAACAATTGACGGGAGGTCATTCCCATGGCCACCCCGGCGTCAACGACGCTCCGGTCGAGGCTCTGCAGGCCCCCGACGGTCGTTCGGACGATCGGCAACAGCGCATACAGCGTCAGCGTCACCAGCGCCGTGCGTGGTCCGATCCCGCCGATGAACGGGAGCGGCAGCAGGAAGCCGAACAACGCGAGGCTGGGAATCGTTTGCGCGACGTTCGCGGCAAACAGGAGCGGACGACCGAGCCTGGGCCGCCGAAACGCCAGAACGCCGGCGGGAATGCCGAGCAGTGCGGCCACGCCGGTCGAGATCACGACGAGCACGACGTGCTGTTCGAGCAGCCGCGCGAGCTCGATCCGATGCGTCACCCAGAAACGAAGCAGCTCGCTCATGAGGCGCCGTTGGAAGGAGGTGGACCCAGCGTGTCGAGGAGCACCGTGACGCGCGGATCACGCGATCGGGCGACGGCCTCAGGCGCGTCGCACACGACGAGCTCGCCTGCGTCGAGCACGCCGATACGGTGCGCCAGCGCGAACGCCTCGGACATGTCGTGGGTCACGAGGATCACGGTCGTGCCGAGCTGCCGCTGGATCCGGAGGAATTCCCGCCGGAGCTCGAGGCGTGTCACCGGATCGAGCGCGCCGAATGGTTCATCCATCAAGAGGATGGGGGGATCGACGGCGAGGGCCCGGGCCACCCCGACCCGTTGCCGCTGACCGCCGGAGAGCTCCGAGGGCCAGCGTGACGCGAACACTCCTGGCGGCAGGCCGATCAGATCGAGCAGCGCACGGGTCCGGGCGGCGGTGCGATCGGCCCGCCAGCGCTCCAGGCGCGGCACCAGGCCGATGTTCTCTTCCACGGTCATGTGCGGAAACAGCCCGACATCCTGCAGCACGTATCCGATGCGCCGCCGCAACCGAATTCCGTCCCATTCGCGGGTATCGCGACCTTCGACCCGGACGGCGCCGGAAGCGGGGAGGATCAGGCGATTGACCAGCTTGAGAATGGTGCTCTTCCCGGCGCCGCTGCGTCCGACGAAGACGACGATTTCGCCGGGCTCGACGGAAAGGTTCAACCCGCCGAGCAGCGGAGGACGATTGGGATAGGCAAAGCCGGCGTCTTCGAATTGCACGACGGCGGACGGATTCATTGTGGGTACCCGAAAGTCTGAAGTCTCAAACCTGAAGTCTCAGCAGGGACGTTCAGACCTCGGACTTCCGAGTTCGACCAGATCGCGGAGCGGCCGGCTAACCATTCAACGTTCTACCTTCTGCGTTCTACGTTCCGCGCGCTCCGTTCTTCGTGCGGCCACGGAGCACGACGAACGTAGAACGTAGAACTACTGAAGGAGCTCGAGCTTGACGACGGACGCGCCGTGATTGCTGCCGACCCAGAACGTCACCGGGTTCGTCGAGTTGTCGACGAACACCCGCCGGATATTCGTGGACCGCGGCAGCAGGTATTCCCGAAACTGACCCGATTTCGGATCGAGGCGCAGCACACGATCGGTCATCACCGATCCGATCCACACGTCACCGGTCTTGTCCTGGACGACATCGTACGGCGCACTCCAGGGCGTCGGCGCCAGCCACTCCTGGAAGCGCTCGGTACGCGTGTCGAACATGGCGACTCGATTGGCGCGGTATTCGGCAATCCAGAGGCGGTCGGTTGGATCCATCCAGGCCCGGCGCGGTCGCGAATTGGGCGTCGGGGTCTGGTAGAAGGTGATGGTCCCGGTTTTCGCGTCGACCCTGCCGATCTGGCCCTGTTCGAAATCGGTGAAATACGCGTTGTTCTTTGAATCGGGCACGACATCGTAGATGTTGTGCGTCTCGCCCTTCTCGAACGCGCCCTTGAACGGTTCGATCGGCTCGAACGCGCCGGTCGCCAGATCCAGCCGGAGAATCATGGTGTAGCCGTGGTTTTCGAGCCAGACCTTCCCGTCAACCGACGAGCGCTCGGGATGGACCATGTTGACCTGCGTGGCATCGTTGTTCCACTCCGGCGGCAGTTTCCAGGTACTGAACGTGCTGGTCTTCGGGTCGAACTTCGCGATGCCGCCCTGATTCATCGCGGCAAGCCACACGCTGCCTTCGTGATCGAACTGCAGCCCGAGGTTCCCGGTCGGAAAGCCCGGTTTCATCACCGGCACGGGATACTCCGTGACGGCGGCGGTTTTCGGGTCGAGCCTTCCGATGTTCTGCTCGCCGAAGTTCGAATACCACGCGATCCCCTGGCGATCGACGATGACATCGTGGGGTTCGATGATGGCGCGGGGAAGGTCGTACTCGGTGACGATGACCTGAGTGTCCTTGCCCTTGGGACGCGGGAAGGTCTTCAGCGGATACGACCATGTCTCGCGGCCATTCAGGTTGACCGTGCTGAGATACTGCGCGAACCGCTCCTGCGACTGCCGCAGCGCCTCGCCGCGCGGCGCGAGCAGCCAGCGCGCCGGCCGCTTCTGGATGTGGCCTGGCATGGACGAATTCGTGTACCCGCCCATACGCTGTAACACGCCAACCCATTTCGCCGCGTCGTGCCGCGACTTGACGATGCGTTCAAGCGTATGGCAAACGGTGCAAGCGAGCAGGGGGGCCTTCTGGTCGTCGGTGCCCGGCATGCTTGCGACCCATTCCGCGTTCGTCAACTGAGCCGACAAATCCTTCGTGGGGTTCAGCGTGAGATTGACCGTCGCCGTTCGCTCCGCCGCAATGTTGACCGCGCCGGGATCTTCCACATCGAAGCCGACAGCCCGCACGCTGAGCGCGTATCGACCAGGTCCCAGCCTATCCTGGGGAAAGCTGTAGCGCCCTTGCGCGTCGCTCGCGACGGTGACCGTAACGGTCGAATCCGCTTTCTTCGCGCTGACCAGCACCCCCTCCATCAGACCTTCCCCGGTGGATCGAACCTGTCCGGCCAGGGCGACCGGGTTCTCCGGCGCGAGGCTCCAGGAGTTGGAGGCGGAAAGCGTGAGGATGACCGCAGAACTCGCGGCCACGGTCGCCCAGAACGTCTGTATTCGCATGTTCAATACCCTATGCCGGAAGTCACCTGGCCGTTGCGCCGGATCATGACGAAATTATACGCCCGGCCCGGGGAATGTGGGGTTTTGGGCCCAGTCTGGTATATCTGAAGGGGAGGACCGCCCTCCCTCGAGTGACGTGACCATGATCCGACTGACACCTCCGCGACGCACGCGAATCTCGACATGGATATCGATCGTCATCCTCTGGTTGAGCCACCCGTGGCCGGCGTGGTCGCAAACGAACCAGACGATCGCGATTCGTGGACACGCACAGACCCTCCACGTCTACGGCTCGCCACGAGCCGATCCGGTCATCGTCTCGAGCGGCGACGGCGGCTGGATTCATCTCGCGCCTCACGTCGCGGAATTGCTCGGCCGCCGCGGGTTCTTCGTCGTCGGCTTCGATGTGCGGGCGTACCTCGAGAGCTTCACCACCGCGCGCTCGACGCTGCGGACCGACGATGAACCGGGCGACTACCAGATCCTGGCCGAGTTCGCGAGGACGCGGAACGGCCGGAAGCCGATCCTGATCGGCGTCTCCGAAGGCGCCGGCCTGTCGGTCCTCGCCGCGACCGATCCGCGGACCAAAGCGGCGATCGCCGGCGTGGTCGGCCTCGGGCTGCCGGATCTGAACGAGCTCGGCTGGCGGTGGAAGGACGCGCTGATCTACCTGACGCACCGGGCGCCGAACGAACCGACGTTCAGCGCCGCGTCGATCGTCGATCGGGTCGCGCCGGCTGCCGCTGGCGGCGATTCATTCGACGCACGACGAGTTCGTGCCGCGTCGCCGACGTCGCAGCGGATTCTGCAGCGGCGCGACGAGCCGAAGCGGCTCTGGATCGTCAACGCCTCGGATCATCGCTTCAGCGACAACCTCGCGGAGTTCGATCGACGTCTGCTCGAGGCGATCGCCTGGGTGAAGCGCCAACGCCCCGCGCTGACGGACGGTGGTCATGCCCGAACGGCTGCGCCGCGCGCTTCCCGCTCTGATCGGCCTCGGTCGTCTTCCTCGCCGCGCTCGAAGTCCTGCGAACGCGAGCTGCGCGCCGTCACCTGGCACGAGCTGACGACGCGACGTCTTCGGCACCCCGCCGTCGCGACTCGGCGCCGCCGTGGTCCTGACCGTCGCTCAACTACGCCGTCCTGACCGGCTACGACTTCCTCGCCTTCGCCTACATCGGCAGGACGCTGCCGTGGCGGCGCATGGCCGTGGCCGTCGTTCCTCGCCTACGCGATCGCGAACAACGTCGGCTTCGCGATGCTGTCGGGCGCGTCGGTCCGCTACCGCTTCTACACGCGCTGGGGCGTGACGCGCCGACGAGCTCTCGCGCATCGTCTTCTCGTACTCGGTCACCTTCTGGCTCGGCCTGCTCGCGCTCGGCGGCCTGAGCCTCGCCGCTGAGCCCGCTGCCCGAGCGACCAGGGTCTGCCCGCGCCCGCGCTCGTCGCGCCCGTCGGCTGGGCTGCTGATGCTCGCCAGCCTGGCGTACGTCGCGGCCGCGTTCGTTCGCCGCGCGCCGATCCGCGTTCCGGCGCTTCGAGCTGCCGCTGCCGTCGCCGGCGATTGCCGTCGCGCAGCTCGCCATCTCGGTCGCTCGACTGGGTGCTGGCCGGCGCGGTCCTCTACGTGCTGCTGCCGCCGGGCGAGCTGCCGTTCCTGCCGCTCCTCGGCGCGTTCCTGGCGGCGCAGTCTGCTCGGCCTCGCGAGCCACGTGCCGGGCGGCGTCGGGCGTCTTCGAGGGGCTGATGGTGCTGCTGCTGCGAGCCGTACCTGCCGGCCGCGGCAGCTGCTGCCGGCGCTCGTCGTCTATCGCGCCGTCTACTACCTGCTGCCGCTCGCCGTCGCGCTGCTCGTCCTGGTCGCCGACGAAGCTGCGCCAGCGACGCGTCGCAGGCCGCGCGCGCGTCGGCGCCGCGTTCGGCTGGCTCGCCGAGCAGCTCACGCCGCGCGTGCTCGCCGTCTTCACGTTCCTGGCCGGCGTCGTGCTGCTGTTCTCCGGCGCGACGCCGGCCGCCGCCGGACGGCTCGCGCTGCTCGATCGCGTGCTGCCGCTCGGCGTCATCGAGGCGTCGCACTTCCTCGGCAGCGTCGTCGGCGCCGGCGCTGCTGCTGCTGTCGCAGGGGCTGGCGCGGCGGCTCGATGCCGCGTACTACCTGACCGTCGATCGCGATCGTGGTCGGCATCGCGCGCCTCGCTGCTCAAGGGCGTTCGACTACGAAGAAGCCGCGCTGCTCCTCGGCTGATCCTGCTGGTCGTCTGCGCCGCGCGCGGCCGGCCTTCGATCGGCGCGCCGCGTTCTTCGAGACGCGGTTCTCGCCCGGCCTGGATCGCGGCGGTCGCCGGCGCGCTCGGCGCCTCGATCTGGCTCGGGCTGTTCGCGTTCAAGCACGTCGAGTACTCGCGCCGAGCTGTGGTGGCAGTTCGAGCTGCACGGCGAAGCGTCGCGCTTCCTGCGCGCCTCGGTCGGCGCCGCGATCGTGGTGCTGCTCGTCGGCGTCTGCCCGGCTGATGCGGCCACGCGCCGCACGAGGTCGAGCCGACCCGACCGACGGCGATCTCGACGAGGCCGCCGCGCGTCGATCGCGCGCGCAGACCGGCGACGTCGCCGTACCTGGTCTATCCTGCGCGACAAGGCGCTGCTGTTCGACGACGAGCGACGCGGCGTTCGTGATGTACGGCGTGCAGGGGCGCACGTGGGTGGCGCTGGGCGATCCGGTCGGGCCGCCGGAGCGCAGCTCGGGCGCTGATCCGGCTGTTCCTCGAGCGCTGCGACGACTTCGGCGGCATGCCGGTCTTCTACGAGGTCGCGCAACGACGCACCTGCACCGCTACGCCGACTTCGGGCTCGACGTTCGTCAAGCTCGGCGAGGAGGCGAGGGTCGATCTGACGAGCGTTCACGCTCGAAGGCGGCCACGGCCGCGAATTACCGCCAGGCGATGCGCCGCCTCGAGAAGGACGGCGGCGACGTTCCGCATCGTGCCGCCGCGGACGGTGCCGGCGCATCTGACGCAGCTGCGCGCCGTGTCCGACGACTGGCTCGCCACAAGGCGAGCCGGCGCGAGAAGGGCTTCTCGCTCGGCTTCTTCGACGGCCCGACTATCTGCCGCGATTCCCGGTCGCCGTCATCGAGCGCGACGGCCGCGATCGTCAGGCCTTCGCCAACCTCTGGCCCGGCGCGCACAGCGTGTCGAGCTCTCGGTCGATCTCATGCGCTTCACCGCCGACGCGCCGAGGGGCGTCATGGAGGCGCTGCTCGTCCACGTGATGCTGTGGGGCAAGGCAGCAGGGCTACCAGTCGGTTCTCGCTCGGCATGGCGCCGCTCTCCGGCTTCGAGCAGCTCGCCGGTGGCGCCGCTGTGGAACCGGCTCGGCGCGTTCCTCTACGAGCACGGCGAGGCGGTCTACAACTTCCAGGGCTTGCGCGCCTACAAGGAGAAGTTCAATCCGGTGTGGGAGCCGCGCTACCTCGCCTACCCCGGCGGCCTGCGCTTGCCGCGCATCCTCGCCGACGTCTCGGCGCTGATCGCCGGCGGCTACCGGCGGATCTTCATGACGTGAAGACGCGATCGCATGCGAATCGCCTGTCATCGCCGGTCGACTCTCGTGCGACTTGTCACTTCGGCAGGAATTGATCCACCGATTCATCCCCGCTTCAGACCCGCGCGTCAACTGCTCGACGGCGCGGCGAAACCTCAGGCTCGGTTGTGTCGGTGATGCGGCAAGTCTGCGGGTGTTGGCCGCGGATTTCCGGGCGCCGCAGTTCAGACGTGACGGTCCCGTTCCCGTTCCTCGTGGACGGGTCAGACGCTGCCGGCTCGCGATACGAGTTCAAGCCGTCGAAGCGTATCCTCGAGCCGCTCCTCCGCGGACTCTGGAGTACTGACGAAGGTCCAGTGTTCCAGCGTCCCCGGTTACCCGTCACGATCCGGCCGCCGAGAAGCCGGCGCTGACGTTCACCCGGCTACAAGACGCAATCACCGCTCACGGACGATGTCGGCAATCGCGCGGTATCGCGGTCGCGTGATCGTACAGGCTTCAGGCGATCCGGCGAGTCGCAGCTGGAGATGCTCGGCACGTCTATATCAATGGGCGACGCAACAGAGCATTTCGATGGCAGCGGCGGAGCCTTCCAGACATCGTCGAACCGCATTCGCCGCCGTTCTGACGACGCCGCGAAAACCACACCGCATAATGCCGTATTCCTCGAAGGGCTGCGAGGCATGCGCTGACACGCGGACAGCGACTGGATGCAGGGTCGAATCGACGACGCTCAGCCGGTCCCGTCGCGAGGAAAGCGCGCCTTCGCGCGATGTGTACGTACCGGGGTGGGCGATCATGTCGCAGCGGTTCTCATCGCGGGCCAGCAGCGATCAAGGCACTGCTGCGCCTCGTCGAGGACTGGAATGATTCGGTTGAGCCACCAGGGCACGAAGAGCACGAGGACTTCTCCGCGATCGATCCGAGCATCGCGCATCATGCCGGCGGGATCTATTCGAAGCCGGCTATTCCGCGGACTCCTGCGAATCCAACCGCCGTATCTTCTTCGATTCGCAGCAGTTGGTTGTACTTCGCCTGGCGCTCGGCGTTGCGCACGGAGCCGATCTTGATTTGCCCGGCGCCGGTCGCCACCGCGAAGTCCGCGATGAACGAGTCCTCTGTTTCGCCCGAGCGGGCGGACACGACCGTTGCGTAGCCGGCCTTGCGCGCGACGCTCATGGCCTCGAGCGTGCCGCTGAGCGTGCCGTTCTGATTGAGCTTGATGAGCACGGCGTTGGCCACGCCGCGCTCGATCCCCATCGCGATGCGCGTCGCATTCGTCACGAAGAGATCGTCGCCGAGTATCTGGAGTCCCCGGTCCTGCGACCATCGCGGTGAAGCGCCGCCAGTGTTCCCAATCGTCCTGCTCCAGCGGGTCTTCAACCGATATGACCGGGTACTTCTTGGCAGAGCCCCGCGACGTAAGCGGCCATGGCCTCGCCGCTCAGGCGCCGGCCGAGCCTGCGCAGCTCGTACACCTGGGCTTCCGCGGAAAAGAGCTGGCTCGAAGCCACGTCGATCGCAAGCGCGACGTCGCGCTGCGGCTCGAGCCGCGCCGCGTCGATGCTCGCCGTCATGAGCTGCAGCGCCTGCTCGGCGTCCGGGTACCCGGGGGCGAGGCCGCCTTCGTCGGCAAGCAGGACCGACAGGTCCTGTGTCGTCATGAGTTTCGCGGCCTCGTCGCGAACACGCGCGATCCATTCGAGCGCCTGCGAATAGCTTCGAGCGCCCACGGGCACGGCGAGGAAGTCCTGAAAGTCCATGGCGCGGCCCGCGTGCGCGCCGCCGCTCAGAATGTTCGTCATCGGCATCGGCAGCGTCGCCTCGGCCTTCACGCCGGCCAGGGTGCCGAGGTAGCGATACAGCGGCTGCCGGAGATACGCGGCAGCGGCCCGCGCGACGGCAAGCGAAGTCGCGAGCACCGCGTTCGCGCCGAGCCGGCCAAGGTGCTCGTCCGGATCGAGCGCGATCATCGTCTCGTCGGCCGCGGGCTGATCGAGAGCCGACCGTCCCAGCAGGGCCGCGGCGATTTCGCGGCGAACATTGACGACCGCCCGGCGAACCCCCCGGCCCTCGTAGTGATCCGAATCGCCGTCGCGGAGCTCACGCGCTTCGTGACGGCCGGTCGATGCCCCCGACGGCACACTCGCTCGTCCGGACGATCCATCCTCGAGCGTGACCTCCGCTTCGACGGTGGGGCGCCCGCGCGAGTCCAGGATCTCGCGGGCCCAGACGGAGGCAATCCTCGCTCCGGTCGCTGTCAGGGAACTCATGCATCTATGATGGGCTTGAACGGTGCGCGATGCGCACCTGAGGTCCTGGAAGGCGTTTGCGTTGACCGCCAGGCCGAGCCCGTTCCGGGATGACGACGTGAGTGGGGGCCTGCCCACGGTGAACGACGAGCTGAACGAATTTCTGTATCGACACGGGCTCGCGGCGCGCGGTGACGCGATCGCGTGGACGCCGCTCCAGGGCGGCGTGGCGTCCGACATCTGGCGCGTCGATGTGCCCACGCGCTCCCTGTGCGTGAAACGAGCGCTCGGCACGCTCAAGGTCGCCGCACACTGGCAGGTGCCGACGGCGCGTAACGCGTACGAGTGGGCGTGGATCTGCTATGCCTCGCGCCATGCACCGGGCGCCGTGCCGGCGCCGCTCGTCTACGATGCGGCCTTCGGGATGTTCGCCATGGAGTTCCTCGATCCGGCCGAGTACCCGAACTGGAAACAGCTGCTGTTGCAAGGCACGGCCGATTCCGGAACGGCGGCCGCCGTCGCGACGCTCCTGGCGCAATTGCATGGAGCCAGCGCGGCCGACGCCGAGGTCGCGGCGGCGTTCCAGACCAGCGAGATCTTTTTCGCGATTCGTCTCGAGCCGTATCTTCTCGCGACGGCGCAACGGCATCCCGACATCGCGGTACAGCTGCATGCGCTGGCCGATCGCACGGCGGCGGCGCGCATCGCGCTCGTTCACGGCGACGTGAGCCCGAAGAACATCCTGATCGGGCCCGACGGGCCGGTCTTTCTCGACGCCGAATGCGCGTGGTTCGGCGACCCGGCGTTCGATGCCGCGTTTTGTCTGAACCAGCTCCTCCTGAAGTGTCTCGCGCGGCCCGCGTCGACGTGCGCCTATCTCGACTGCTTCGCCGCGTTCACCGACACCTATCTCTCAGCCGCAGGCTGGGAACCGTCCGCGGGCATCGAAGGCCGTGCGGCCAGCCTGCTGCCGGCATTACTGCTCGCGCGAGTGGACGGCAAATCCCCCGTGGAGTACGTCACGAGTGAGGCAGCGAAAGCACTTGTACGGACGACCGCGCGGGCGCTCATCGTGGCTGCCCCGACCCGACTCGCCGCGATCGCGGACACGTGGCATGCCGCGCTGAAACGCCACCCTGGCGCGGTGGCGATGGCAGGTGGTACCGAGTCCGGCAGATCCGTTCGTTACAACGGTGTTCAAACAGGCTGGAGCCCTTACCCGTCGATGTACGAGCGATCGAGCGCAGCGACCGAGGGACATCCCAAGAGCTTGAGGGTGCGGATCAGGTCAGCGCGAAGAATCTCGATGGCGCGCGCGACGCCGGCTTCGCCGGACGCTCCGAGCCCGTACGCGTACGCGCGTCCGACAAGGACGGCGCGGGCGCCCAGGCAAAGCGCCTTGACGACATCGCTGCCGCGTCGGATCCCGCCGTCCACGAGGATCTCGATCTGACCGTTGATCGCGGCGACGACTTCCGGGAGCACACGCACGCTGGGAGCGACGCCGTCGAGCTGCCGGCCTCCGTGGTTCGAAACGACGATGGCGTCGGCGCCCTTGTCGGCGGCACGACGTGCGTCATCGGCCGTCTGCACGCCCTTGACGATCAACGGTCCCTTCCACAGCTCGCGGATCCAGCGCAGGTCGTCCCAGCACACGGCTGATTGCTCGAGCGCGGCACCCACCTCCGCGTACGGCATCGGCCCTTCCGGAAGCATGACGTTGGGAAACTTCATCAGCCCGCCATCGGCGAGAAAGGCGGCGAGCCAGCGCGGCCTGGCGAGCATCTGCGGCAGATAGGGGAGCATCGACAACCCGCCACGCAACAGCTCCTTTGTGCCGTTGCGCAGGTCACGTTCGCGCATGCCGGCCACCGGCGTATCGATCGTGACGACAAGCGCCGCAAAGCCTGCCGTCTTCACGCGATCGATCATCGCGGTCGCCACGTCGCGACCGCCCACAAGATAGACCTGGTACCAGACTGGCCCGCTCGACGCAGCTCGGACCTCCTCCATGGGAGTTCCCGAGAATGTCGAGAGGATGTAGACAGTGCCCGCGGCACCCGCCGCACGAGCGGCCACCGCCTCGCCGCGTGGATAGAACATCCGGCTGCTGCCGACCGGTGCCAGAAGGAAGGGCAGGTCGAGCGTCGTGCCGACGACCTTCGTCTGCCCGCTGGGAATCGGGGTGACCACGGCGCAGCGCGGACGGAAGGTCAGCGCCTCGAACGCGAGAGCGTTCCCGCGCAGAGTGACTTCGGCATCCGCCCCGCCGTCGATGTAATCGAACACCACGCGTGGCAGCCGGCGTTTGGCGAGACGTCGCAGATCGGCGATGTTCAGAACGTGAGGAGCCGCCACGGCGCGCATCATCGCAACGGACTCCTGCGGGATGACCGATGCGCCAACGAGTGGTCATCCAGGCTTCTGGCTACTTCGCGCGTCCGGTGAACCCCCGGGCAATCATCTCGACTCTGTAGAGAGAACCTGCGCCGGCGACGTACAGGGTCTTCTTCTCCGGCCCGCCGAAGGCGACGTTCTGGCAGTCCGCCGGCGGACACTTCACCGGGATGGTGCCGACGTGCTCGCCCTGTGGGCTCGAGAACCTCGATTCCCCCTCCGGTGGCCACGTAGAGGCGGCCGTCGTTGTCGATGGTCATGCCGTCCGCGAACGTCTTGACGCCACCCAACCCGTTGTCCCGCGTGCTTCGGCCTGTCAGCGTGCCGAAGTCGCGCCGGTTCCGCACATTGCCATCCGGCTGGATATCCCACGCCGTGACGTGCACGCCGTTCGAGTCGCTGACGTACAACGTTTTCTCGTCGCGACTGAGACTGATGCCGTTCGGACGGATCAATTTGTCTTCAATCCTGATCGCCTTTCCGCCCGGCGGGATGAAGTACACGGCCGGCGGGAGCCGCGGCGCCAGAGGCTTGCCGCCCTGTTTCTTCACCAGCGCATCAGCCTGTTGAGCGGTCAGCCCTGGTTCCGTGAAGTAGATGGCGCCAGTCTTGGCGACGATCACATCGTTCGGACGGCTGAACGGCTTGCCCTCGAAGTTGTCCGCAAGGACGGCTTGGCTGTCGGGCGGGTAGATCACCCCGATCCTCGTCGATCCGTCCAGCGCCTGAGCCGAGATCAAGCGGCCCTTGCCGTCCTGGGAGACGCCGTGCGACTCATTGGATTCCGCGACGAGCACCGAGCTCTGGTTGGTCTTCGGATCCATCCTGTGCAGCCGGCGGGTTCCCGGTTCCGAAAACACCAGCGTCCCGTCCATCAGGCCAATCGGATCGTCCAGCCCGCTGAACCCTTCCTTGATCCGCTCGATCGTCGTGCCGCCCTTGACCACTCCGGGGATGTCGACCGCGACGCCGACGGCGGCCGGCGCCGGATTTGCCTGACCCCTCGCCACATCGCGTGCTGACTGGAACGACAGCAGGCACAACACGATGATGATCGTCATTCGTCACGTTCATGAGCACACCTGCCGGAATCGAGTTAGAGGACGTAAGCCGGATGAACCGGAAGCGTACAAGAAATCACCTCGCAAAATCAAAATTTCACGACCATGAGGCTTGTCTGCCACGCCACCGGCCTTGCGCCAGGACAGTGAAGATGGTCTGATCGGTCGCGGTGGCGGAGACAGGTCCAGTGCACGAGACGGTGAACGCCGTCTATCTCTCCGACTCCCGTCGCGTGCTCGCGACGCTGATCCGGCTGCTCGGAGATTTCGATCTGGCCGAAGAGGCGCTGCACGATGCGTTCAGGGCAGCGCTCGAGCAGTGGCCGCGCGACGGCGTCCCCGCCAATCCTCGTGCGTGGCTGGTGTCGGCCGGCCGCTTCAAGGCCATCGACAGCCTGCGCCGGCGCGCTCGCTTCGATGCCCTCGAGGACGTCGGCGCCGAAGCCGACATCGCCGTCGTCGACGCCGCGGCCTGGGCAGACGATGAGGCCGTCGAAGACGACCGCCTTCGCCTGATCTTCACGTGTTGTCATCCGGCGCTGTCCCCCGATGCCCAAGTCGCGCTGACGCTGCGCGAGGTCTGCGGTCTGACGACGGAGGAGATTGGCCGGGCGTTTCTCACGCCTGCGCCGACGCTGGCGCAACGCATCGTGCGCGCGAAGGCCAAGATTCGCGACGCGCGCATTCCCTATCAGGTTCCGACGCGGACCGAGCTGCCGGAAAGGCTCGACGCCGTGCTGCGCGTCATCTATCTCGTGTTCAACGAGGGCTACGACGCATCGTCTGGCGCCGCGTTGACGCGGCACGATCTCTCCGCCGAGGCGATCCGTTTGGGTCGGCTGCTTGTGGAGCTCCTTCCGGAGCCGGAGGCCCTTGGGCTCCTGGCGCTGATGCTGCTGCACGACTCGCGGCGCGCTGCGCGCGCTTCCGCGTCGGGTGAACTGATCCTGCTCGACGAGCAGGATCGATCGCTGTGGGACCGTGCTCAGATTGCCGAGGGAATACAACTCGTGGAACGAACGCTCGCGTCCCGGCGGTTCGGTCCGTACACCCTTCAGGCCGCCATCGCGGCCGTGCACGCGGAGGCGCCCACGGCCGCCGCCACCGACTGGGCGGAGATCGTCGGCCTCTACGACGTGCTGTCACGAGCAGATGCCTCCCCCGTGATCGAGCTGAACCGCGCGGTCGCGGTCGCGATGCGCGACGGTCCGGCGGCGGGTCTCGCCCTCGTCGAAGCCATCCTCGATCGTGGCGTATTGCTGGACTACCGGCTTGCGCACGCGGCGCGCGCGGAGTTGTGCCGGCGGCTCGGGCGAACGGCGGAAGCCCGCACCGCGTACGAGCGGGCGCTTGCGCTCACGCGACAGGAGCCCGAGCGGCGGTTTCTCGAGCGGCGGCTTGCTGACCTCGGGGCCTGAGCAGGGCGGGAGGGGCAGGAGGGGCGGGAAGGGCAGGAGGGGCGGGAGAGGGCAGGAAGGGCGGGAAAGGCAGGAGCGGCAGGAAGGGCAGGAGGGGTAGGGAGGCTAGGACGGGTGGGAAGGGCGGGCGGGAAGGGCGGGAAGGGCAGGAGGGGCGGGAATGCTGGGAGCTCCGCTTGATGTCGATCGACGAGGCGCCTGTTCGACTACCCGATGCAAGCTGACAGCTGATAGCTGATTGTGGAGACCCGATGAAGTACCTATGCCTTGTCTACCTCGAGGAGCAG
The DNA here is from genome assembly GCA_963745495.1 of uncultured Acidobacteriota bacterium. GTDB lineage: Bacteria > Acidobacteriota > Vicinamibacteria > Vicinamibacterales > CAVVIG01 > CAVUXJ01. The sequence goes on along the minus strand of CAVUXJ010000002.1, from coordinate 116,745 downwards.
AAACTGCACGCCGTGCCGGACAGCGAGTGCGTCGCGTGCGGGACCGGCTTGAGGCACAGCGGTCTCTTGATTGCGGCCGAGGCGCTCCAGCCCGTCGAGACGGCGACGACGGTGCGCGTCCGGAACGGGAAGGTCTCGATCAGTGACGGCCCCTTCGCGGAGACCAAGGAGCAGCTGGCGGGTTTCTACCTGATTGAGGCGAGAGACTTGAACGACGCAATACAGGTGGCCGCGAAGATCCCGCCGGCGCGGGAGGGAAGCGTCGAAGTACGGCCGATCCGTGAGTTGCAGCCGTAGCAGGTTGCTGGAAAAGCCAGCAACCTTCAGGCTGCGTTTTTCAGCAGCCTGGCAGCGGCCCGTATTGGTTGTACGGCAATTGTAGCGGCGAGCTTGTGAGGGGGATCCATGTTCAAGAAGATTGCGCTTGTCGTGCTCGTCCTGGTCGTCGCTGTTCTCGCCTACGCGGCCACCAGGCCCGACACGCTGCACGTTCAGCGCTCTGCAAGTGTCAAGGCGCCGCCGGAAGAGATCTTCCCGCTCATCAGCGACTTTCACCGCTGGACCTCCTGGTCGCCGTGGGAAAAGCGCGACCCGGCGATGAAGAGAACCTACGGGGGCGCAGCCCAGGGCAAGGGCGCCGTTTATGAGTGGGAGGGCAACAGCGAGATAGGCCAGGGGCGCATGGAGATTACGGACACGTCGGATCCCTCGCGGATCACGATCAAGCTGGACTTCATCAAGCCCTTTGAAGGCCACAACGTGGCTGAGTTCGCTCTGGTCCCTGAAGGTGGCGCCACGAACGTCATCTGGTCGATGGACGGACCAACCCCTTTCATCGGGAAGCTGATTGGCGTGTTCGTGAACATGGACACGATGATCGGGCAGGATTTCGAGGCTGGCCTGGCCAACCTGAAGGCCATCGCTGAAAAATAGCTCGAAGGGCATCACGCCGACGGCCTCGCTCGCCACCTCTACCGCAACCTCTTTCCGGCCGGCCCGGGCTTTGCAATTTGATCGGGTCGCACGCTCTTGGCTGGCGGCGGCGCCACGAACGGGTTGTGGCGCCGGATTGTTTACGAGGAAGCCCGAAGTGGAACCCTATGGCGGAAGTGCTGAATCACCGACAGTCAGATCTTTTCGCTGAACGCCATCGGGCACGGCACTCAGCTCGTGGTCAGGCACTCTGGTAAATGCGTCGCGGTCACGCCGGGGGCTCTGAAAGGCGCGGCCCTGGTCCAGGTGACATGCGCTCCAGGCGCCGCGCAGACGTGGCGTGTGCAGCGGTCTATTTACCCGTAACCAAGGACCTGCGAGCGCGGGGCGCGCCGGGGTCGCTCACCAGTAGACCAGGGGGCGATTCTCCGTCATTGTTCCACCAGGCCGGTATATATAAGATACTCGGGACGCTCACATCGAGAGTACCGACATCCCCGTACCTGACTTGGAGGAGACATGCACCACCGTACCATCGCCGCAGCGCTTCTCGGTGTACTAGCGGCGGCAGCGCCGGCCTGGTCGCAGGGCCAGCCAGCGGCGGCCGCGCAACGGCCGCAGATCGCGACCACGAAGGTTCCAGGCACCGACAACGTCTATATCTTCCGCAACGGCAACAACCAGTCGATGTTCGTCGTCACCAACGAGGGCGTCATCGCCACCGATCCAGTCTCTTATGGACGCCCCACGGGAGGCGCCACCTACATCGAGGAGATCAAGAAGGTCACCGACAAGCCGATCAAGTACCTGGTTTACAGCCATCACCATTTCGATCACATAACCGGCGGCAAGCCGTTCAAGGATGCCGGCGCGAAAATCGTCGCGCACAAGCGGGTGAACGAGCGCCTTTCGGTTCAGAACGATGCGGCGACCCCTCCCGCCGACGAGACATTCGACAAGAGGAGAACCATCACCCTGGGCGGCACCGCGCTCGAGTTGACCTTCGTGGGTCTCAATCATTCCGACAGCACGCTCGTCATGCGGCTGCCGAAGGAGAGAGTCCTCTTCGTGGTCGACCTCCTGCCGGTCGGACAGGTGCCGGGCCGCGGCATGATCGACTTCTATCCCCTCGAGGCGGAGAGCTCGATCAAGCAGATCCTGGCGATGGATTGGGAACAGCTGATCCCGGGTCATCCGGGCGTGGGCGACCGGCTGGGCACGAAGAAGGACGTTCAGGATCAGTTGACGTTCCTCCAGGACGCCTCCGAAGCGGTGAAGCCCTTGGCGCGCGAGGGGAAGTGCTGGGAGCCGGTGGAGAAGGAAGTGCGGCTGCCGAAGTACGAAAAATGGCCGGGCTACGAGGCCAATATGCAATTCGTGCTGCGACGCTATTGCGGTCTTTGGGGGCGCGGCACGTAAGCGCGCTGGCCCTTAAGACGGGTGCGCCTGACGACTGCGGGCGCTGATGCCCGTGCGCTCGCAGGCGGCGGTCAACGAGAGACGGGGGGGCCGATTTCCGGCTCAGCCCCGTCCACGTCGGGCGTCTATTTGGCCGCGGGGCCCATCGCGGCGACGAACGTGCTCCAGGGGACCGGCTTGCCGTGCACGGGCGCGAGCGTCGCCACGTCAAGTTTCATCCGTTTCACCTGGGTGAAGAAGCTGCGCATCGCCGGGGTGGGCATCGCGGGCGGTGCTTCATGCGTATCGAAGAGATCCGCTTCGAACGCGATGCGCTCAGCCGGCAGATACGCCATCAGCATGCCGGCCACGTGTTGCAGGGGCTGCACGTAGTAGACATGCAGGATTCGGGAACCATCGGTGATCACGAAATTCTCGTTGATGGCTTCGTAGTTGTAGCCTTCGGCCAATTCGGTCGGCGGCATCAACGCGACAATATCGGGCTCGACGGTCCTGGGCTCGTAGACCAGCACATCCTTGTTCAGGAACTCGATGTTCTTCCGGTGCTGAATGATGGTGGCGCCTATGTGGTTGTAGGTGCGTATTCCTCCGATGTGATCGAAGTGCGGGTGGGACACGATGAGCCAGCGAATCGGTTTGTTGGGAGCCAGCTTCGCGACCTGCTCGATGACCGCCAGACTGCGTTTCTCGTTGATGGGCGCCTCGAACACCGCGACGAAATCGCGGAACTCCACCATGTAGCTGTTGGCGGGCCCGCCCCCGAGTAGATACACGCCATTGGCCATTTTGTCGACGGTGACCGTCAAGGGGAAAGTCGCCTGTCTCACCGGCTCCGGCACGGGCACCGGATCGGAGCAGACGTTCGGCTGCACGTTCGGGAACTTCCCTCCGTAGCCGTTGTGGCCGGTGCTCAGGCGGTAGAACTGCCAGTTGTCATCCCATCCGTGGTGCGAATGCCAGGTGATCGGCCATTTCACGTTGCCGAATGTCATCTGGTCCGTGGATTCCTGCTCGATATTGAAGTCGCCCAGCGTGGGATCGTTCACCGTTGTCTTGATCCGCTGAATCTGATTCTCCCCGTTGATCGTGGCATCCACGCGGAACTTGCCGATATTGATCATCACCACGTGCATCTTCTGAGGAGCCACCACATTCCCATCCCGGCCCATCTCGATCTGCTCCCACCGCCAGACGGCTCGAGGATTGGCGCCCGGCAGGCGGGCGGCCTTGAGGAATCCGGGGGGGTTCAGCCAGATGTCCAGCTGGTACCGCTCCGCATCTTCAGGCAAGGCGGCCACGGGCGGACCGTCGCCGTCCATGTGCCAGGCAAATTTGCCGTTCACGATGTGGGTCTGACGCGCGAACTTCTGAGTCGGCGTGCCGCCCTGCCAGCCCGGGCCGTACTTCCATGACGCCGGATTCAAGCCCGGGGTGCGATCGAATGTCTCCTTGCTGGTCCCCGTTTCCCAATTGATGGTGCGCGTGTAGTTGGTCATTCCACCCGGCGTCCTGGGCCAATCGATGTTCGGGGCGTTCTCGAACGTCTGGCCGACGGCCCCGCTGTAGCCGGCGCCGGACAGCGTCACACACTTGAAATTGGCCTCACCGATCTCCTTGGCGGCCGCGGCCAGCAGCGGCGCGGGATCGACATACCCGGGGGGAAACTGCTGGGCGGGCATCCCGGCACCCAGAACGACGAGCAGCGCGAGCACACCGAACAACCTTTTCGCCATGGTTCCTCCCGAACGATAAGCCGGATGAGCGAGTATACCCACAATTTTCCTTTCGTATTCCCGCCGATTTGGCGATAATCGGCCGCAGACAGGGGCCTGATCCGCGCTGTCGGTGAAGGAGGGCTGAGAACGGGCGTTCCGTCAACTCCCGGGGGCCGCTGATACCGCCGATCGGCACGCGGTCGCCGAAGACAATGAGGCCAAGGCAAGGCTCGAGCCGGAAAATTCAGAAGTTAGGGGAGGTCATCATGGGTTCCAATCGATCTGGCCGGAGGCAGTTCCTGAAAAGTGCTGCATTGGCTGGTTTGGGCGCAGGAGCTGCACGGGTCGCGAGCGGCCAGTCAGCCGGCTCTGAAGCGAAACCCAACGACACGCATTCCCACGGCCAGCCCTCGCCTCTTGCGGCGCCGGCGGGACGAGCGGTCACGAAGAGCATTACGCATACGACCTACTACACTCCGATTGGGGAATCTGTAGGCATCATCACGCCGGCGTCGCTCCACTTCATGCAGGCTCACTCCAGCATGCCGGATATCGATCCCGCCAAGTACAGCCTCACCATCCACGGCATGGTCGATCGCCCGCTGATGTTCAGCCTGGAGGATCTGAAGCGCCTGCCTTCGGTATCCAGGATCCGTTTCCTCGAGTGCCTGGGCAACAGCTCCCCGCGGCGCCATGTCAGCAGACGGGAAGCCGGGGTCGACTCCCGTGACGGTCCAGTTCACGCACGGCATCATGAGCTGCAACGAATGGGCCGGGGTGCCGATGTCGGTGCTGTTGAAAGAGGTCGGCGTGAAGAAAGAGGCAAGCTGGCTGGTTGCCGAGGGGGCGGACGGAAGTAAATACACGTACTGCCATCCCTTTGACCAAGGCCAACGATGACGTTTTGGTGGCCTACATGCAAAACGGCGAACCGTTGCGGCCGGAGCAAGGTTTCCCGGCGAGGATGTTCGTCCCCGGCTTTGGAGCCAACCACAGCGTCAAGTGGCTCAGGCGAATCATGGTGGTGGATCGACCCTACATGACGTGGGATCAGAGTGTGCACCACAGCGTCCCGCGGGCGGATCTGGACAACAAATCGCGCTGGTACAATTTCGTGTGGCCGCCGAAGTCGGTGATCACGCGCCCGTCGGCGGGACAACAGCTGCCCGGACCCGGCTATTACGAGATTACCGGCCTGGCATGGTCGGGTTGGGGCAAGGTCCGTAAGGTAGAGGTATCCGTCGACGGCGGCAAGACCTGGAAGGAAGCAACAATCCAGGATCCGGTGCTTCCGATGGCGCATACCCGGTTCAATTTCGACTGGACATGGAACGGAGAAGAGGCGGTGATCCAATCCCGTTGCACCGATGATCAGGGCGAAGTTCAACCGACGTTCGCGCAGCTGAATCGAAGCTGGGGCCGCTCCGAAAAAGACCGTTTGGAGCCAACCAACCAGCACCTTCCATTGGAACGCGATTCAACCCTGGAAGATCGCCCGCGATGGGAGCATCACCGATGCGCTATTCGCTTAATTTCCTCGTGCCTTTGATCATCCTGGCGGCCCCGGTAGCGGGGCTGGCACAATCGCGCACCTATAGCAATGTGGGCAGGACCCCGAGCGAGGAAGAGATCCGGAGCCTGGGCATCATCGTCGGCCCGGAGGGGAAGGAACTTCCTCCTGGACGTGGAACCGCCAAGGAAGGTGCGGAGCTCTATGCCAAGCAGTGCTCGGCCTGCCACGGGAAGGACGGGCAAGGAGGGGTCGCCAACAAGCTGGTGACGGGCAGTCCCGGCAACCCTCATCGCGGAACGTTCAAGGACAACGAGGGCCACCCGATCGCCTACTGGCCGTATGCGACGACCGTGTGGGACTACATCAACCGCGCCATGCCCGCCAACAAAGGTGGGTCGCTCACCCCCGACGAAGTCTACGCGGTGACCGCGTTTCTGCTCTATAGGAACGGCATCGTCCAGGAGTCCGACGTCATGGACGCGCAGACCTTGCCGAAGATCCAGATGCCGAATCGCAACAATTTCGTGCCGGAAGTGCCGGTGTGGCCGCCCAATCCCAAGAAGCCGAGTTGGTACTGATCGCGATTGGCTGAGTCATCGGCCGGCGATAGGCGATATCAGAGGATGATGAGCATGCGCGCGGCATGCGTCATCGTCGGCGCCATCCTCGCGGTTGGGATCTCTTCGAACGCGCGGGCGCAAAGCCCCGCGACCCGCTCGTCGTGCAATCTGCCTCACGCGTCCGGCGTCGTCCAGGAGCGGCTCGTATCCGGCCAGCGCCAGCGTGCCTACCGGCTGTTCGTGCCGCCGGGCTATGACGCCCGCTCACGGCTGCCCCTCGTGCTCGACCTGCACGGCAGTGGCGGAACGGCGGCGGGTCAGGCCAGAAACAGCAGCTTCGAGATCGTCGCCGCACGAACGGGCTTCGCCGTCGCGACGCTGGAAGCCGACGGCGCCCGCTGGAACGTCCCGGTCGCGAACGACCGGCCCGACGACGTCGCCTACGTGTCCGACGTCATCGATCACGTGGCTGCTCGCGTGTGCGTCGACGCCGCGCGTGTGTATGCGACGGGATTCTCGGGCGGCGCACGCATGTCATCGCTCCTTGGCTGCAAGCTCAATGCGCGGATCGCCGCGATCGCACCGGTATCAGGGTTGCGGTGGCCGGCGCCCTGCGAAGGGAGTCCCGTGCCGGTGCTGACGTTTCACGGCCTGGCGGACACGCAGAACCCGTACGACGGGAACGCTCCAGGCCGAGGCGCCGAGTGGAGGGAGAGCATCCCTGACGCCCTGGCGGGTTGGGCGCGACACAACCGCTGTGATCTCAAAGTGTTTCTGGAGGATCCATCGGGCCCGCTGTCGACCATGCGCTACGAGGGCTGCCAGGGCGGCGCCGACGTTCGCATGATCCGCATTGACGGCCTCGGCCACTCCTGGGCGAGAGAGGAAATCGATGCGACCGCTGTGATCTGGCAGTTCTTCTCGACACACGCCTTGAGAGAATGATCCACTCGCCGGCTCTTCACCAATCCGAGGGCTTTCTACTCCCGACCGCCAGTTGCAGCCTCATCGGGTATTCTTGGGGCAAATCAATGGGCTCCGACCGGCCGCTGGAGTTGACACCAACGTGCGCTTGAAGACCATCTCCATCCTGGCGAAAATCGGCTCCCATCACCATCGGCACTGACACTCTCGGGAGGGCGCCATGACGGCACGGACTTCCACGCACCGACCACGTCCGGCTGCCCTCGAGCCGGGCCAACCTTTTTCGTCGCTCGTCCGGGTCGATGTCAGCGCGTTGTCGCACCCCGGTCACCACCGCCCGAACAACGAAGACCACTTCCTCGTCACGAGGCTCGGCCGCACGCTGGAAACGCTCATCACGAGCCTCCCCGCGGGAGATGTGCCGGCACGCAGAGACGAAGTCAACTACGTGATGATCGTCGCCGACGGCATGGGCGGCCACGCCGCGGGCGAAATCGCGAGTCGGATGGCGATCTCTGCGCTTATCAGCCTCGCCCTCGACGTGCCCGACTGGATTCTCAAAGTGGACAAGGAGCACGCGGGCGAGATCGAGCGGCGGTCTCGCAAGCGCTTTCAGAAAGTCGACGCGATGATCGTCGAGCGCGGCCGGCGTGACCCGGCGTTGTGCGGGATGGGGACGACGCTGACCGTCGCTCGAAGCCTTGGCCGAGACCTGCTGATTGCCCATGTGGGCGACTCGCGAGCCTACCTGCTCCGGGCCGGAGCCCTGCATCGGCTCACGCGAGACCACACGTATGCGCAGCTGCTCGTCGACGCCGGCCGACTCGCGCCCGGCGATGTCGCCGACTCGCGCCATCGGCACGTTCTGACGAACGCGCTGGGCGGATCGAGAGAGGACGTCCGGGTGGACACCGACCTGCTGCGGCTCGAGGACGGCGATCGCCTGCTTCTCTGCAGCGACGGCCTGACGGACCTCGTGGACGACGAGACGATCATCAGTATCCTGGGGAAGGCGACCCGGTCGAGCGACGCGTGTGAGCGACTCGTGCGGCGGGCGCTCGACAGTGGTGGGCGCGACAACGTGACCGTGATCGTGGCCGCGTATCGGTTTCCGAAAGAACCTGCGCAAGCGAAGGAACCCGGGTGACCGTCCCGGCCGGTGCGCAGGGAGGCGACTGAGGTCAACTCCTTCATCGACGGCTTCTCAATGCCATGAAGTGGACCGGTCGTTCCCTGCTCGGCGCCCTGCTTGCTCTGCTTGCTTGCTCGATCGTCGATGCCCGGCAGCCAGGAGGGGGGCAGCCGGCGGCACCGGCGCCTGCCGGACACCGTGTGACCGCCGCTCGCACGCAAGACGCGCCGACGATAGACGGCGTCCTCGACGAGCAGGTGTGGCAGCAGGCGACACCGATTGAGGACTTCGTCCAGAGCGAGCCCTTCCAGGGACAGCCGGCCACCGAGAAGACCGAAGTGCGCGTGCTGTTCACGGCGTCGACCATCTACGTTGGCGTGATCTGCTTCGATTCCAACCCGGCGGACATGGTGACCACTGACTCGCGACGTGATTCCGATCTCGCCGGACAGGATTCGTTTCAAATGATCTTCGACACGTATCACGACCTCCAGAACGGCTTCATCTTCGGGACCAACTCCGTGAGCGTCCAGTACGACGCGCAGGTGCGCAATGAGGGCGAAACGATCCGGGGCGGGCCGTCTACCGGCGTCGGTGGCGTGAACACTACCGGTGCGGGCGGTGGCCTGAATGTCAATTGGGACGGTACCTGGGATGTGAAGGCGCGCGTCACCGAGAGCGGGTGGGCGGCTGAGTTCGCGATTCCGTTGCGGACGCTTCGCTACGGCCCGCCACCTCAGACGTGGGGTGTGAACTTCTCGCGGAACATCGTGCGGAAGCGCGAGCTGGTCTACTGGTCGCCCGTGTCACGGATCTACACGCTGGCGCGCTTGTCGTCGGCCGGCGAGTTGCACGGCCTGGACGCGCCCGCACCGCGAGACTTCAAGCTGATCCCGTACGTGATCTCCTCGTCGAACCGGACCTTCACGAGCCTTTCCGAAACCAGATACGCTCAAATGAGAGACTGGGGGCTCGACAGCAAGATCGGCGTGACTTCGAGCACGACGCTCGACCTGACCTACAACACCGACTTCGCGCAGGTCGAGGTGGACGAGCAGCAGATCAACCTCACGCGCTTCAATCTGCTCTTCCCCGAGAAGCGGCCGTTCTTTCTCGAGAACCGGGGGCTGTTCGCCGTCGGCCGGCCGGGCGAGATCGACTTGTTCTTCAGCCGGCGCATCGGGATCGACGACAAGGGCACGCTCATCCCGATTCAAGGCGGCGCGAGGCTGACCGGGAAGATGGCTGGCTTCAACGTCGGCCTGCTCAACATGCAGACGGCGGCGGTGGACGAAACTCCGGCGAACAACTTCACCGCCGCCCGGCTGAACAAGGACCTTCGGAACCGCTCGAGTCTTGGCGTCATGTTCGTCAATCGGGAGGGCACCGGCAGCCTCGCGGGACCCGGCAACTACAACCGGACCTACAGTGTGGACGGCAAGCTCGGCATCCGCCAGGCCGTCAGTATCAATGGATTTGCCGCCAGAACCGAGACACCCGGAAAGGAGGGACGCGATCACGCCTACAATTCGGCCATCGATTTTCGGACACGCGCGTACGAAGCGTCGTTTGCGTACGCCGAGGTCGGCGACAACTTCAACCCCGAGGTGGGATTTCTCGAGCGACCCGACGGGTATCGACAGATCAATACCACGTTTCGTCGACACCTGCGCTCGCCGGGACTCGCCAGGATCGGCCTGAGGGAGCTCGAGCCGCACGGCAGCTACGAGAGCTTCTGGGGATTCGACGGTCTGCAGGAGACGGCCACCCTGCACCTCGACATTCGCTATGACTTCGAAAAAGGCACCGGCTTCAACGCGACGGGCCTGAACGTTCAATACGAAGGACTGCGTGAACCGTTCGAGGTCTATCCTGGCGTCGTGGTCCCGGCCGGTCAGTACCGCAGCCCGTATTTTACCGGCACCGCACATACCGACCAACGCAAATGGATCAACGTCGACATGGCCTGGAACCTCGGCGGCTTCCTGTCGGGCAGTCAAGTGACCTTGTCGCCGACGCTCAACATCCGTCAAGGGAGGCCGGTTGACCTCGTCGCTGCGTTGGACGCGCAGCGACATCGGCCTGCCGCAAGGTGACTTCGTGACCAACCTGGGCTCGGCCCGGTTGACCTACAACTTCTCGACGTTCGTGAACGCCTCGACGCTCATCCAGTACAACGATCGAACCCGTCGCTGGTCGACGAACCTACGCTTCACCTGGCTGCGAACCGCGGCGGCGGGCTTGTATCTGGTCTACAACGACACGGAGTCGATGAACGGCCTCGGCCCGGTCAGCCGTGCGTTCGTTGTGAAGTACGCGCACCAGGTGGATCTGCTGCACTGAGGATGATGCCTGCCGTCCGGCTGGAAGCGATCGGCCGGCAGGCCGTCCATGGACCTCAGAAAAGCCAGCAGTGGTGCTTGGAGATCCCACAATCAACGTCCAGCCGTCTTCGCCGGTCGCGACGATCTGGTTGATCTTGGCTTGGGTGGTAATCAGTTGATGCAGCCGTGTGAGCAAGCGTCAATGATCTCGTCAACCCTTTCCGCTTCACGTCACCACCAGAACAAATGGCACCGAAGAGATCCTCCCGCAAGCCGCTGACTGGACGCGTGGCCCTCGTGGCGGGAGCGACGCGCGGCGCCGGCCGCGGCATCGCACGGGCGCTCGGGGAAGCCGGCGCGACGGTCTACTGCACCGGTCGCAGCGTCAAAGGCAAGCCGTCGCCGTACGGACGGCCGGAGACGATCGACGAGACCGCGGCGATGATCAAGGCCGCCGGCGGCACGGCCATCGCGCTTCGCGTCGATCACACGAACGAGGATGACGTGAGAGCGCTGTTTCGGCGCATCATGCGCGCCCACAAGCGAATCGATGTCGTCGTCGACAGCGTGGCCGGCGAAGACCCGCTGATGGGCGTGTACGGCCTCCTCTGGCAGGCTGACCTGAAGACGGCGGACGCGATCTTTCGGCAGGGACTCACATCCCGCATCATGACGGCGAAGCATGCGGCACTCGCCATGATGCCCGCCAAGCGCGGACTCATCGTGGAAGTGACGGAGAACGACATGATCGGCGGCGGCGGGAATCCGATGGCGCAGGCCGTCAAGATGGCGCAGAAAGTGCTCCCGCTCCTCTGGGCCGCCGAGCTCGCGGCGCATGACATCGCCGTCATGGCCGTTACTCCCGGTTTCCTGCGCTCGGAATCGATGCTGCAGCACTTCGGCGTCACAGAAGACAACTGGCGCGAGGCGGGCAAGAAGGATCCGAACTTCCTGCAGTCGGAATCACCGTTGTTCGTCGGACGCGCGGTCGCCGCGCTCGCGGCGGACCCGAAGGTGCGGGACCGCACCGGAATGCTCTTCGGCTCCTGGGAACTCGGACGCGACTACGGATTGTCCGACTACGATGGCCGCCGTCCCGATTGGGGCCGTCACAAGATTGATTTCTCGGTCCTCCCGCCGACGTGGATCGATGTCTTCCGCACTGGCACGAACCTGGAGATCAAGTGGTTGACGACGCTCGCAGCGCGGACCAGGAAGTTCAGGGCAAAAATTCCGCCTTGAGCCAACCTCCTCGAAACCCTTGGGACGCGCGCGGTGATCGAGGGAACCCGCCGCCGCCGGCAGGATCAATCCGTACGCTTCACGAATCGAAGATCGGCGCGTACGAACGCGCCGGTGGAGAGGTCCATGCGTTCCCTGTTGTTCGCGATGGGTGTTCTCGTGTGCTGTCAATTCTCAATAGCCGCCCAGAGCCAGACGGGCACTGTTCGGGTTCACGTCCGTGCGGCGCAAAGGCCGATCGAGGACGCGGAAGTGATCGTGGCTGGCGTCAGCCAACGCACCGACGCGTCCGGCACGACGACAGTGGTCACCGCTGCCGGGAGCGTCGACATCACCGTCGTGAAGCCCGGATTCGCACCGGTGACCACGTCCGTGCAGGTGGGAGCGGGCGCGACGCAGGAGGTCGTCGTGGAGTTGCAGCCGCAACCGAACCTTGAGGAACACGTCACCGTCGTGGCATCGACACGGACGGACAAGCGTCTCGAAGATCAGCCCATGCGCGTCGAGGTGCTCGCGCGGGAGGAAATCGAAGAGAAGATGCTCATGACGCCCGGTGACACGTCATGATGCTCAACGAGATGGGCGGCATGCGGGTGCAGACGACGTCGCCCTCCCTCGGCGCCGCCAGCGTGCGCATTCAGGGCATGCGAGGCCGCTATACGCGGGTGCTCTCGGATGGGCTGCCGTTGTTTGGCGAGGTCGGCGGGCTCGGCCTGCTCCAGATCCCGCCGATGGATCTGGGCAGGTCGAGGTCATCAAAGGTGTGGCCTCGGCGTTATATGGCGCCGGAGCGATGGGTGGCGTCATCAACCTCCTGTCGCGGCGCCCTGGTACGGAGCCCGGAGAGGAGTTCCTGCTGAACCGGTCCACCGAGGGTGCGACTGATGCGGTCACGTTTCTCTCGCGTTCCTTCACGCGTGGTTGGAGTGGTTCGTTGCTCGGCGGCGGCCACTGGCAGGAGACCAACGACGTCAACAACGATGCGTGGGCCGACCTCCCAGGGTATGCAAGAGGCGTCGTGCGACCTCGGGTGTTCTGGGATGGTGGCGGCGGCCGAACCTTCTTCGCAACAACCGGCCTGACGTACGAGGATCGCCACGGCGGCACGCCAGAGGGCGAGGTGCTCGTGGCCACTGGCCAGCCATACATCGAAGCCCTCGAGACGCGGCGCTACGACGCCGGTGCTGTGGGACAGTTCCCGATCAAGGACCGATACGTCGTGACCGTGCGCGCCGCGATGGCGCGACAGAGCCACGATCACCAGTTCGGCGAAGTCCTCGAGCGCGATCGGCACGACACCGCGTTTGGCGAAGCAGCCGTTCGTGGAACCGCGGGTCGCCATATGTGGGTCGCGGGATTCGCTATCGAGCGTGACGCCTATACAGCGCGCGATGTGCCGCGATTCGACTACGCCTTCGTTGTGCTAGGCGCATTCGCGCAATATGACGTCACCGTATCTCCAACCCTCTCGCTGTCTGGAAGCGCTCGGCTTGATCATCACAGCGAGTACGGAACATTCTTCAGCCCCCGACTGTCGGCCCTCGCCCGGGCGGGACGCTGGACGAGCAGGCTCTCCGTGGGGACCGGGTTCTTCGGGCCAACGCCGATCACGGAGGAAACCGAAGCCGCGGGCCTGACACGTCTGGAGATTCGACAACCGCTCGAAGCTGAACGCGGATTGAGCGCATCATTTGACCTCTCCCGCACGCACGGGCCCCTGTCATCCACGGCCACGCTGTTCGCCTCTCGAATCAGCGACCCGCTCCACGTCGAACGCTCGCCGTCCTACGTGCTCAGCACCTTGCCGGACCCGACGACGAATGTCGGCCTCGAGCTGCTGGGCACGTGGCGCCGGGCGCCGTTCTCGGTCACCGCGAGCTACACTTATGTGCGGGCACGCGAGACCGTAAACGCTTCTCAACAGGGTGTGCCACTGACACCGCGGCACAGCGCCGGCCTCGTGGGCATGTGGGAAGCCGAGGACGTGGGTCGAGTTGGAATCGAGTGGTACTACACGGGCACGCAGAGCCTTGAAGAGAATCCGTATCGCGTGACGAGCGAGCCGTACATGATTCTCGGACTCCTGGCGGAAAAACAGTTCGGGCGCATTCGCCTCTTCGTGAACGGCGAGAACCTCACTGGGGTCAGGCAGACGCGATGGGATCCGCTGCTTCTCCCGACGCGCGCGGTCGACGGCCGCTGGACCGTCGACGCATGGGCACCGCTCGAAGGCCGGAACATCAACGGGGGCCTTCGGGTTCGATTCTGACGAGGGTGCTCGAGCCAGGCGACGGCCTTCGCAATCTGCTGGCCCGGGGACCCGGACGTGACGAGGTGCCGGAGCTGTGGGCCGTGCGGACCAGTCAGCAGGCCGATGGTGACTTCCTGCTGGACGAGCGGCGCCAGCCGGGGACTCGCCTATTTGTGCCTACTCTTGATCTCGCTGGCAATACGCTCGAGCGTCGCGCGTTCCTGAGACGAGACTCGTCTAATCCCGAAGAGGCCGCCCGAAGCGTCAGCGATGGCCTCGCAGTACTTGAGAAGGTCCTCGGGCGTGAGGTCGAAGCGGCCCCCCGATGCAAACAGGGCACTGATCAAACGCCCCGCGCTCCGGAAGACTCCTTCGTCGGGTCGCCGATCGAGCCACTCGCCGAGCTGCCGGTCGGCTGCGCTTCCCTCCTCGATTCCGCGGGCGCGTGCGAGATCGACCACCATCTTGCGTTCGGGGGCGGTCACCCCGCCCTCTTCCCACGCTGTTTCCAGGACCGGAATGAGGATCAGCAGCTTTACCGTTTCGATCGTGAATCCCAGTTCGGCGAGCTCGCGACTCAGCTCTGGATCGGTAACCCCTATCTGCTCGCCGAGCTCGCGAAGCTGCTGCTGGGCCCTTGCCTGCTGTCTCGCCTTCTCGATGAGCTCGCGATCCTTCCTCTGAAAGTACTCTTCTTCCTGCTTCCTACGACCCGACAGAGGATCGTCCGCCATATCACCTCCGTGCCTCGCCGACCTGCCTGATCGTAGCAGGTATTTGCCATCCGTGCAGTTGCGCAACGTGGCCGCGGAGATCCCGATGCCGGAAGCCGGTGGGGTTGAGGGCAAAGAGGCAGAGCGTCTGCATGAGGGCGAGCACGCGGCGATCGCCGAGACGGAGTGCAGCGGCGCGTTGGGTGTCCTTGCCGCATTTCCACGGTTCCTCGCGTGGGTTCCCACATTGCGTTGCACAGATATGATTGCTACCTTCTGCATATGTCGGCCGGAGACGCCTCGAGCACTGGCCGCTCTTGAGATAAAACCGCAGCTGTGATGCGGGCTGGAGTCGGGGATGCTAGCGTCCATTCGCGTGACGCTTCGTCCTGGCCACGCTGCAAGGGTCATCCTCGGCGCAGCCGCAGTGAGCCTGCTGGTCGGGTGTACTACCCCTAAGACGCCCCAACAAGGAGGAGCCGTGACACCTCACGAGACAACCGAACCGCTTGGAGGCCAACCCGCCGCCGGATCCAAACCCTCGGTGCCGGACCTCCAGTATCAGGTGAAGTATCAGCGAGCACTCGAGGCCGTCGTCTGGAGCGTCCCCGGCCGTCGCGATTTACCGCTTTCGGGCGGCAGCGTTTGCCGACCTAGGGGTGAAGGACTGAGCGCTACTTCAAGGACATTTACGACATCGTCTCGCTCGAGCCGGTACGGCCGCGCGATAAAGTGATGATGAACTACCTCAAATCCATCGGCATCGAAAAGGGAAAGCCCTTCGCGCCGGACGAGCGGACGCGCAACGCCATGAAGACGGCGGTAGTCGATGCCTACTTCTTCATGGACAAGCTGTTCGTCGATACGATCGCCTCGAACAAGTACTGGCCCGACCGCCAGTACTTCTCCCTGCTCCAAGGCGATGCGAAAAAGGAAGTGGACTACGAGTTTCCGGACGTTCTCGACGTCGACGGGCGCGCCTCACAGTTTTACCCGGCCACGTACTATCCACACACGGTCGTCGACCGTCAGCGGACGATCTACTTCACCACGATGAGCGATGCGACAGGAGAGGCGTTCCAGGCCGGCAAGAGCTACAAGATCACAATCCCGAAGGCCGTACCCGTGAAGCAATTCTGGTCGATCATCGTGTACGACCGGGCGACCTTCGCGTTCATCTACAACCCGCTCCAACGAGCGGGCCTCTCGTCGTTCGACCGGGACAAGATGAAGCTCAACGCTGACGGCAGCGCGACGATCTACATCGGTCCCAAGGCCCACTGAAGGGTTGGAGAGCAACTGGATTCCGACGCAGGGCAAGCAGCCCCTGGTGATCATTCGCGCGTATTCGCCAGAGGACTCGATCTACAACAAGGTCTTCAAGTTGCCGGACTTCGAGGCGGTCGACCGATCGACGGAAGCCTTCCCGGGTTCGATACTGAAAATCACCCTGCGCTGCAAGGTGTTGAAAAAACAGGACTAAATTGTGTGGCTGGGTGTTAGGGACGATTTCCGCAACTGGTTGGTCACGGCTGTGTGATTGGCCGTCGGCGCTGACCTGACGGTTCTCTTTCCCTCCTCTCTGAATGCGCAGGATGAATCTCGGACGACTGGATCAGCCTACGTCACGCGCGCGTACAGCATCTCCCATTGGTAATGCCGCTGGTGTGATTGGCCACGGCTACCGGCGGAGGTCTGATCCGTGACTGCGCAGCTCTCGATTTTGAAGAGATCGAGTAAGCGCCAGCCGACGGCCCCTTACCTGAATCTGGACCCCGTAGCTGGAAGATCAAGAGACGTTCGGTTCCGTCGATGACGCCGTAGTCGTGCGGCTCCGCGAAACGGACCCCTTACTTATAGCGGATCTCGAGAAGGCGCTTCTCGGCGATAGCCCGCCTGATGCGCTCATCCAAAGGATCGAGCGGCGAGATCGTCATGGCTCAGCCGAAGCGTGCATCTGCTTACGCAGCGTTCGGTCGTGTCTTTCCCCGGAGCGGCGCGAGGCTCAAGCGGAGCTTGAACGGCTTCAAGAGACGATTGAGCGTGTCCTGCGTCGGGTTGTGGCGCGGGTTGATCGCTCGCACCACGTTCGGGCTAGCCATCCGCACCCTGGCCGCAAACTCCTTGACGCCCATCGCGCGGATCACCTTCCCGAGCGCAAGCTGCAGGTCGACACCTTCGTCGATCGACGCAAGAAGGAACTCGCGGGCGAATGCCGCGTCCCGAAGGTCCTTCGCCAGTCCGACGTTCCAATCTTCACTTCGTCTTGCCACGACGCTTGCCCTCCTGATACGCCTTCCACGACTCCTGCGCTCGCGTTACGTCTGCCGACTGTGGACTTGTCGCCACCGAGCAACAGGAGCACGAGTTGCGCGCCGTCCTTGGCGAAGTAGATCCGATATCCCGGTCCGAACATGACCCGCGCCTCCCAAACACCGCTGCCCACGTTCTTGTGGTCACCGAGATTCCCGGTCGAAAAGCGGAGCACTCTCGCCTGGATGCGGGCCCGCGGCGTAACGTCCAGCGTGTCTCGCCACTTGCGATACGGATTCCTACCGTCAGCGGTCAGGTACTCTCGGACGTCCACAGTCGGCAACTCGCCTAAATTATCTCATACGATAAGAATCACGCGCGGTCGGACGTGAGTCGAATGAGTAACCGATCGCGGAGCCCAGTCCGACGACCACCGCTTCTGGGAGCGCAACACCCGTCGGGGATTCGAACTCGGCCGATTCTGGCCAACCCATTGAAATCGTGGAGGTTGCGACGGATCACGGCTACTGGCCCGAATGCCGCTCGAACGGCAAGACGGAAATCGAACGCAGCAAGTCGCTGCTGTAGGGGAACTTGGGATTGTTAGATTGTTTGGCTGGGAGGCAGGGATTCGAACCCCGATACCATGGTCCAGAGCCATGTGTCCTACCGTTGGACGACCTCCCAGTACCAGCGGGCGTGCGGGAAAGGCGGGAAACGACGATTATAGCCAATCCAAACGCACGCCAGCAAGGCGCGCTGGCACTGGGCGCCGCCTACCGGATCGAGTCGTCGTCGTCCATCAAGTCATCGTCGTGGCTGTGCCCGCCGATTATCTGCTCCTGCTGGGCCGGTTCGCTGCCCTGCTCGGACGCGCGGCCCGTCGTGGGTGTGTCCTCGCCGCCGGACTGATCCTGCTTGCGGCGATGACTCGCCATACCACCTTTGCGACCCGCTTCACGGGCTTCCTCGCCCGTCCACTCGTGAGCCGTACCCTTCTGATGCGCTGCCTTGCCGCCCTTGCTCGCAATCTCGCGCTGTTTGTTTCGATCCATCGATGCAAATCCGCGGTCCTCTGTGGCCACTGTGTCCTCCCCTCGCGCGCACGCATTTCACGTCGTGCTGCGCGAATACTCGGGGCTGCAACAGGGATGCCACGGTCGATGGCGCAAGTCCAAGTAAGTTAGGTACTTAGGAAAGTCCTTCCCGGGCCGCACCGAAACCGGACCTCAGCCGCGGAAGAACTTTTCCGTGTGGGAGCGAACCGCCATCGCATCAGCGAGTTGCGCGTGGGAAAAAATCGGGCAATCAGACGTGGGAGGACGTCACGAGTCTGGCGGCGCTCGCCAACCGCGCACGCGTGCGGTCACGGCCGAGCAGGGCCACGACCTCGAAGAGCCCTGGGCTTACCGTTTTTCCCGTGAGAGCGACCCTCGTCGCATGGATTAGCGTCGCCGCCTTCACACTTCGCTCGGCCGCCACGCCCCGCAGAGCTGCTTCCGTCGTCGCGGCGTCGAAGCTCGGCAGCTCGGCAAAGGCCGAGCTGAGCGCGAGGAGATGCTCAGCCATTCCCTCGCCATGGAGGTGTGTGGCGACGGCGACGGGGTCGTACTCCACCGCGTCAACGAAGAAGAATCGACCGAGCTCCAGGAACTCATTCAGCCGTTTCGCGCGCGGCTTCAGGAGCTCGAGCACGGCGAAGAACCAGGCATGCCGATCTCCCAGATACGCATCGTCCCACACGCCTGCCGCTTCGAAAGACGGCCGCAACCTCCGCGCCAGCTCGTCTGGTGCCAGGCGGATCAGGTGCTGCTGATTGAACCAGTCGAGTTTATCGGGATTGAAGACCGCGTCGCTGCCGCTGATCCCGCCTAGGTCGAACGCGGCAATCAGTTCGTCGCGTGAGAACAATTCCTGATCGCCGGCGCCTGGCGACCAGCCCAGCAGCGTGAGGAAGTTCACCATCGCCTCGGGCAGGTACCCATGGCGGGCGTACTCCATGACGGAGGTGGCGCCGTGGCGCTTGCTCAACCGCTTCTTGTCTGCGCCCAGAATGAGAGGAACGTGGGCGAACTGGGGAATCGGTGCCTCGAGGGCCTGGTAGAGCAGCAGTTGCTTGGGCGTATTCGAGATGTGGTCGTCGCCGCGCACGACGTGGGTGATCCGCATCTCGACATCGTCGGACACGACCGACAGGTGGTACGTCGGATGGCCGTCCGATCGCAGGAGGACGAAGTCTTCGATGTGTGCGCCATCGAACTCGATCGTGCCGTGCACCAGGTCGTCGAAGCGCGTGGTCGTTTGAGGCACCCGGAATCGGATCGCGCGGGGGACGCGCCGGCCTTCGCGAGAGGCGATCTCGGCGGGGGTCAACGCGCTGCACACACGATCGTATCGCCACGTCCCCCCTTGCTTCTCCGTCAGGTCGCGTCTCGCTTGCAATTCGCCGGAGGTGCAGTAGCAGTAGTAGGCGTGCCCGCTGGCGACCAGGCGCTCGGCCGTGGCGCGATACCGATCGAGCCGCTCGGACTGGAAGTACGGCCCCATGGGACCGCCGACTCCAGGCCCTTCGTCCCAGTCGAGACCGAGCCAGCGCATCCCCTCGAGAATGCCTTCGACCATTTCGGGGGAGGAGCGCTCCACGTCGGTATCCTCGATGCGGAGCACGAAGACGCCGCCGTGCCGGCGCGCGAAGAGCCAGTTGAATATCGCCGTGCGGGCGCCGCCCACATGCAGGTACCCGGTGGGTGAAGGTGCGAAACGGACTCGGATCACTCGAACATTGTACGCGCACGATTTGAGGAACCAGAGACAACCCACTGGGTTTACAATCTGGCCATGACAAGAAGCATCACGTTCCTCACGGTATTGGCGATTTCGGCGGGCCTCGTCGCGGCGGCTCCGCCCCAATCAGCCGGCCCCTCGCCGGCTGAGCAGAAAGAGGGTTTCAAGCCCCTCTTCGACGGCAAGACCCTCACAGGCTGGACGGCCCGCGCCGGGGTTCCCGGTCCGGCGCGCGGCAACGCTCCGGCGCCAGCAGCGAGACCGGCGGCCAAGTGGGCAGTCGAGAACGGCGAACTCGTGGCGGTGAAGGGCAGCGGGGGCGGTCATCTCGTCACGAACCAGCCCTACGGCGACTTCACGCTCCGCCTCGAGTTCTGGGCCGATCCGGAGGCGAACAGCGGCATCTTCCTGCGCTCGCCCGAGACCGGGGCGATCAACGCGAACGACGCCTTCGAGGTGAATATCTTCGATCCGCACGAGCAGTGGCCGACGGGCAGCGTGAACAACGTGCAGAAGACGAGCGCCAAGGGGACGCCGAACACGGCGGGGAAGTGGAATACCTACGAGATGACCGCGCAAGGCGATCACGTGATCATCGTGCTCAACGGACAGAAGACCGTCGACGCGAGCGCGAAGCGGCTCCCGAGAGGAGTGATTGCGCTGCAGGCGCCAGCGATGGGCACGGTGAAGTTCAGGAACGTCCGCATCAAGACGCTGTGAGATCGTGCGGCGAGCTGGGCGTTCCTGCGCGCATCCGTGCGCAGGAACGCGTCAGCTTCCCCTATTCAGGCGCCGCGCCCGCATCCCGCCTTCACGCCTGTCGGCCCTGCTAGTTCTCGATGTTCACGCCGTAGTACTCGACATTCTTGCTCGGGACTTCCTTCCACCAGTGCGGGGTGTTCTTGGGGATCGTGATGACGTCGCCTTTGGTGAGGTGATGGCTCTGTCCACCCTCGATGCTGGGCGCCCTCATCTGATCGGGCGCAGTGCGCTTGGCGCCCACCAGCTTGCCGCCGGTGACGAAGGTGGCCTCGCCGGCGACCATGATGAAGATGTGGTTGGTGTGCTCGTGGAGCTCGGCCTCGCCGGCGCCCCGATGCTGGGCCAGAACCCTCAATCCCGGGTCTTCGATGATCGCGCCGCCCTTCGCCATCACGGCGGCGACCTTGGACTGCGGGATGTAGTGGACGGAGGCCGGCACCCCGCCCGGCGCTGCAGCCACCGCGGTCAGCCAGACAACCGTCACGAACAATGCCGCCAGCGCGCACAAAGACTTCATGGGCTTCCTCCTGTTAGCGTGTGTTGTAGACTATGCCGCACGAGACCACGAATCTCAAGGTGAGATTGCTACTGGCGTCCGGCGATTAGGAGGCTGCGATGTCCCGTTCAGGCTTCGCGCGACTGACGCTCGCACCCATCATCGCGGCGCTGACAGTATCGCGGGGAGCGTCCTACGCGCAACCGCCGAACTCCCAGCCCAACCCGTATCGGGCGATCGAGAACTATTTCAAGCTGCCGCCCGGAAGGGCGTCCTTCGGCGCGGTGCCTGCGCTCGAGATCGATCGCGACGGCACCAGCATCTGGGTGCTGACGCGGTGCTTCGAAAACTCGTGCGTCGGCCGTGATGAAGCGCCGATTCTCAAATACGACGCATCGGGCAGGCTGGTGAAGAGCTTCGGCGTCGGCATGTTCAACTTCCCGCATGGGCTCTTCGTGGACAACGACGGCAACCTGTGGGTCAGCGACGCGCAGGGAGAGGACGGCAAGAACCCGAAGAGCAACGGCAAAGGTCATCAGGTCTTCAAGTTCAGTCCGGAGGGCAAGGTCCTGATGACGCTCGGCAAAGCGGGGGTGGCCGGTGAAGGGCCCGACACGCTCAACGAGCCCACCGACATCGTCGTCGCCCGCAACGGCGATATCTTCGTCAGCGCCGGACACGGGTTCAAGACCAACGCCCGCATCGTCAAGTACTCGAAGGACGGGAAGTTTCTCAAGGCATGGGGGAAGGTCGGATCGGCGCCGGGCGAGTTCAGTTCGGCGCACGCCATCGCCATCGACTCCCAGGGCCGCCTGTTCGTCGGCGATCGGGGGAACAGCCGGATACAGATCTTCGACCAGGAAGGCACACTGCTCGACCAGTGGAAGCAGTTCAGCCGGACGGGCGGGCTGTACATCGACCGCCACGACATCTTGTATGCGTCCGATACCCAGTCGAACGAGAAGACCAATCCCGGCTGGCAGCGCGGCGTCCGGATCGGCAGCGTGAAGGACGCCACCGTCACCGCGTTCATTCCGGATCCGAGGGCATCGACCACGGGCGAAGGCGTGGAGTCGGTGGCGGCCGATGCGCAAGGCAACGTCTACGCAGGGCTGAACGATGGCGCGACCGTCATCAAGTACGTCAAGAAGTAAAATCGTAGGGTAAGCGCGCAGAGGGCGCGGGACAAGAAAAGACCGTGATTTGCAGGAGGCAGGAATGAAGCGTTTATGGCTGGGAGTGATCGCGGCGGTGTTCACCAGTTCCGCCCTCGCGATGGCGCAAGGCGCGACGACCCCCTTCAAGCTCGGCATGTTCGAGCGGCAGGGCAAGCCGTTTCTCGGCATCGTCCTGCGTGAATCGATCGTGATCGACTTCGCCGCGGCGAACACCGCGCCCGGGATGCCGGCGTCGAAGGTGGCTGCGCCGGCGGATATGAGGGACCTCATCACGCGATACGACCAGGGCGTGCGCGCGCGCATCGGCGAGATCATCGAGAGCGTCGAGAGCGCCGGCACGGCCGCGCGCCCGCCGTACGTCAGCGATCTGTCCACGCTGAAGATCCTGCCGCCGATCATCCCGGTGACGATGATGAACGTGGCCGTGAACTACGCCGAGCACGACCTCGAGATGGCAAGAATTCGCGAGGGCGCTCCCGGACAGGCCAAGCCGACGGCGGGCGGCGCGCTCCCCGGGACCAAGAGCGCCCCCGGGATCTGGGAGCGGACGGAGACCGACCCGCGCTGGAACCCGTACATGTTTCTGAAGGCCCCTGCGGCGATCATCGCGCACGGCGAAGCGATCCGCCTCCCGCCGGGACGCACGCAGGTCGAGTGGGAATGCGAGCTCGGCCTCGTGATCAGCCGCACGGCGAGTCATGTGCCGATTGCGTCGGCGACGGATTACATCTTCGGCTACACGCTGCAGAACGACGTGTCCGATCGCGGCGGGCGAGGCGACACGCGCTACGGATCGGACTGGCTCGTGTTGAAGAACCACGACACGTTCGCGCCGCTCGGGCCGTTCATCACACCGAAGGAATTCGTTCCGAATGTCCAGAAGCTGCCGATCCGCTTTTCGCTGAACGGAAAGGTTCTGCAGGAGGGCACCACGGCCCAGATGATTCACACCGTCGTGGAGCAGGTGAACTACGCGACCAACATCCTGACCCTGCGCACGGGCGACATCATCGCGACGGGCACGCTCCCGGGGGCCGGTTCCGCTCGTACCCCGCCGATCTTCTTCAAGCCGGGCGATCGGTCCGAGTGCACGTACGAAGGCGTCGGCACGCTGATCAACCCGGTCGTCGGGCCGCAGTGAGCCACCGAAGGAAGCCGTCGAGCTCGTTCTCGACGCAACCAGGGCTTTGGCACGCGGGGATCTGACGCCGCGACGAATTGAGCCTTCTGCGAGTCGGTCCAGTGAGGCTACCCGTCGCCTGGTTCGAGCGCGTCGATATCGGCGAGATCCCGGGGCCAGCCGGCGGCGCGCTTGTTGGGCAAGAACGTCTCACGGTCCAGGACGTGGGCGTGCAGCGTCAGGCTCCTGTCCATGCCATGGACAGGTACACGGCCTGGCGTTCTGGTAATATGGCCGTATTACCATGCCCACGATTACGGTCAAGCTCGACAAGAAGCGGGCGGCTCTCCTCGATCGTTGGGCGAAACGCCGCCGAATCCCGAAATCCGACGTGATCCGCGCGTTGATCGATCGCGCCGGTCCGATCGAGGCAGGTGAGGACCTCATCGACTGGGTCGAAGCGTCGGCGGGAAAGGGCCTGGGCCTGGCACAGAAGAAGCCGTGAATCGACCGGCACTGCTCGACAGCTCCTATCTGATCGACCTCGAACGCGAAACGGCGGCTGGCGACCTGGGCCCGGCGCGCCGGTTCCTGCCATCGCTCCGCGGGCGCCGGATCGTCGTGTCCATTGTCAGCGTCGAGGAGCTGCTGGAAGGCGCGGCCGACGACGCGGCCGCGTTGGCGTCCTTGCAGCGGTTCACGATTCAAGGACTGCACCTCGCGCAGGCGCGACGGTGCGCTCTGCTCCAGCGCCGGGCATCCCGCCGCCTGGGCGAGAACGACGCGTGGCTCGTCGCCACTGCCGAGTCGATCGCCGCGGACGTCGTGGCGGCTGACCGCGCCGCGTTCGAACGACTGGGCGCCCGGTATCTCCGGTTTCCGATAGGCCGCCGCCGTTCGCGATCCCGCCGACGACGGCGTAGGCAATCCTGAGCAATTCGAGAGCCTGGGTGATGTCGCGAACGGCTCGATCGAGCGGCGTCATCGCGACAGATGGCGCAGCGCCTCGTGCATGCGGGCAACGCCGGCCGGGTCTATTGCCCGGCGGCGCGATTCAGGCGGGAGGAGCTGATATAGCGTTCCGATTGCGGCGACCGCTGCGGCGGGCGTCAGCGCCATCACATGGGATGACTCCCATGTCGCAAAGCGAGCCAACGCCTCTGCCCGGATGCGCAGCAGGGCCGCCAGACTTCCGGGATCTGCCATTGGGACATTCTAGTGCGACGGGGACCCGGGCTCGCGGCCTTGCCCGGCGTAGCGCGGATCGACGGCGGACCGTGACAAGGATGAACTGACGCGCAGGCCCGAGATGTTATCCGGCGGCAGAGCGAGCCGCTGGGCGTTCTCGTCATGTGGCCGGATTCTCCGTTTTCGGGGCGCCCGGCGCGGCTGTAGACAAGACCGTCCTTCCGGCTTCAGGCCGCAGAACTCGGCAGGCATAGAATAGGCCGATGGGCGCGCAGGACGACGAGACGCCGGCCCGGTCGTCGATCGACGACATCCTCGAGTTGTACAGGAAGGACGTCGATCGCACCCTGCTGCGTGAAAACCTCAAGCTGACGGTCGACCAACGCGTGCGGAAGATGATCTCGGCGCTGAAATTCGCCGAAGCCGTCCGGCAGTCCCGGCGGATTCCGGATCCCCGATGACGGATTTTCCGCGCCTGTTGCACTGCCTGACGACTGGAAACGTCGAGTTCATCATCATTGGCGGCTTCGCTGCCACGGCGCACGGATCGGCGCACGTCACAGTCGATCTCGATGTCGTGTACCGGAGAACACCGGAGAACAATGGGCGTCTGGTGCAGGCGCTGGAGCCGCTGTCGCCCTTTCTTCGCGGCGCGCCACCAGGACTGCCGTTCTGTTTCGATGTCCCAACCATCGAGCGGGGACTGAATTTCACGCTCGTGACGAGCGCGGGCGATCTCGACCTGTTCGGCGAGGCCACGGGCGGTGGCACCTATGACGCCCTCCTGCCGCATTCAGAAGTCCGTGCGCTTCTGGATCTCGAGTGCCGCTTCGTCAATCTGGAGATGCTGATCCACCTCAAGCGCGCCGCAGGGCGGCCGAGGGACCTGGAGCGGGTCGCGGAGCTCGAAGCCCTCCGGCAGGAGCAGCAGTCGCACAGGGAGTAAGCCCGAGCATGATGAAGACGAACCCGGAGAACCTCACGGTTGATGCGTTTCAGCCGAGCGTTGGCAACATGTTCCGCATTCGCGCTCTTCAACGCCATGGGCAGTCAAGGACCCGATAAACTCGTCGAAGTCGGGCGCGAAGCTCCATCGATCTGCCTCCGCAGGTATTCGACCGCCTCGACGCGTTCAGAAGGAGGCCGCGATAGGCGCACGATTCGCTGATGTCCTCGACGTCCTTCACCTCCAGGCCGAAGCTCCCCGGATCCCACCTGACGAGGCCATGTACAATACGCGCATGATCAAGACCGTCGGGCGGCGCCGGGACGGCGGCAGTCGCGGCGTTCTTCAGCGCACGCTGGCTGCCGTCCGAGCAACCCGGGCGGTCGTACCCAGAGGTGTCTACCGGTTCCGCAGCTTCGAGGAGGCCGATGCGTGGATGACGCGCACGATGGCCCGTACGCACGCGAGCCGCAAATCGACGACCTCGTCCGGATCTGCCGGGCGCTGAACGATGCCGCCGCCCGCTATCTCCTCATCGGAGGCTTCGCCGTCATTGCCCACGGCGGCGGCGAACGACCAAGGACATCGATCTTCTGGTGGACGCGTCTCCTGAGAATGTCGCCCGCGTGAAACAGGCCCTCCGCATTCTCGAGGATCATGCGATCGACGAGGTCGCCGATACGGACGTGGCGCGTTACGCCGTCGTCAGAGTGGCCGACGAGATCGTCATTGGCCTGATGGCGCTGGCGTGCGGCATCGACTACAGCGAGGCGGCCAAGGATTGCGAGCGTCTCACCATCGAGGGCGTCTCAATCCCGGTGGCGAGTCCCGCGACGCTCATTCGGACCAAGAACACCGAGCGCCCGTCTGATGCGGCCGACCGTCGGTATCTCGAAGAGTTGTTGCGAGCTGAACGCGGGGAATCATGAGCGCCGGATCGAGACGCGGTCGGCCGAGTGGCCGAGCGTTTCAATCTGCCGAGCAAGCGGAGGCGGGAGCCGAGCGTCGGCGAGGAAGCGCAATCATGCGCTCCGCATGAGCCTCTCCGATACCACGGTTGCCCTGAGGTGTTGCGGCGTCAGGGTTCACCATGATCGCCGCGGATCAGAGTGTGCCTGTAGATCGTGGGGCGATGACCTCGGCATGCCGTCAGTCACATCACGTTCGTCGTAATCGACCGCCGCGGTACCGGAAGAACATCTGGCGGGCTTTTTCGAAGCGATCGCTGTCGATGCGCTCCCATCTCAGCCGCGAGCTTCCATCGATCTGCTGCCACCCACGTCTCAGCCGCACGCAAGCCGCGGCGGACCCTCAGAACTCGCAGTGCGGATGGTCCTGCTGGTAGTACTGATGCTGGTTGGCGAACTGCCAGCGCAGGACGCCGCACTTCTGTTCCGCGCGACTCTTCCTGCCGGGTCGATCACACGGTTAGAGGTGGTGTAGAGAGGCTACCCGTCGCCGGGTTCGAGCGCGTCGACATCGGCGAGATCCTTGGGCCGGCCGGCGGCGCGCTTGTTGCGCAAGAACGTCTCTCGGCCCAGGAAGTAAGCCTTGTTGCGGCCAAGAACTCCTTCGACGCGGTCGGACCACGCCTCGTCCCACTCGACGCCGCTGATGGCGCTCATCACGTGGATCTGCACCGGCGGCACACCCATCTGCAGCATCCGACGGCGATCCGCTATCGCTTCGGGACTCAGGTCGGTGACAGGAAAGCCGAAGGCCTCGAGCGCCTCGAGCAGTCGAGCGGCATTGTCGAGTGTCGGGCGAACGAGGACGTCGAGATCGCCGGTGAACCGGGGGGCGCCGTGGAAGGCGAGCGCATATGCACCAACGACGACGAACTCAACGCCATGGGCAGTCAAGGACCCGATGAACTCGTCGAAGTCGGGCGCCAGCTCCATCGATCTGCCTCCGCAGGTATTCGACCGCCGCGACGCGTTCTGCAGGAGGCCGCGATAGCCAGTAGCGCAACGCGGGCCGCGTCCGCTCTTCCTGGGCAAAAGACGTGAGGCGCACGATTCGCTGCAGCTCAGGCGGCATGGGGTCGTGTTCTCCAGTCTAATCGACTCACAGGCTCATCTCTAACGAGGCCCTGCCTCAGACCGTCGAGCATGTTGTGAGCGAATTGGAGCGAAGGGTACGGTCTGAGGCAGGGCCTCGTTAGAAAAATCAGAGGAGCCCCGGGAGCATGGCAGGGCTTGCGCCCTGCGCCTAAGTAATAGACCCTCTGGGGGTCGGTGGCCACCTGGGCCGCGCTCTCCGGGAGCTCCAGCATCATGGTACGAAAAAACGTCGCGGAAATCCTCTCGAATCACGTGACCTTCGAGTTGGAAGCCATCGACCGGATGTATCTCAATGCCTACGTCCCGTCGCTGCAGACGGGCGGCGGATTCGCGTTCTTCGTCAAGAACCAGCTGGGGGCTCGAGTGCCCTCGACGATGCTGGTCGCGCCCATGAGTCAGCAATTCGTGGACGCCATCGAGCGATTCGTCGAGACTGAGGGGATCGACCTGGTGACCTTCGCGAAGGGCCAACGGAAGGACGACGTCGCGCAGGAGTACCTCGCCAGGTTCGAGGGCGAGGAAGGCGTGCTCTTCGTCGGCAAGGCCCAAGAGAAGGCGAGCGTCTTTCGCACCGAGAAGCGGCGCGACGCGCGGGGCATGTACCCCTGGATCATCCGCTCGACCGCGATGGTCAATCACTATTACGTCTACCTCGTCGACAAGGACTTCGGCCCGCTCTTCATTTCTGGTAGTCACGCCGGCGACACCCGCGGCTCCGCCCTACATCGGGATGGTCGAAAGCCTCGGCATCCAGCGTCCTACTTGGGTCCGCTACACCAGGGACGTGCGTCCCTCCGAGCCAGGATTCAGAAGCGCGTTTCAACGCGCCACATGACTCGGACGACAGCCATGCCGAACGGCCCTCAGTCACGCTCCACGTATTATCGTGTTACACTTGTTTTCGTGGACAAGCAGAACATCACCCTGAGCTTGCCGCGGGCGCTGCTCAGGCGCGTCAAGCGCGTCGCCGCCGACCGCGACACCTCGGTCTCGGCGCTCATGGCCGAGGCGCTGGGGCGAATGGCGGACGAGGAGCGTCGGTATTCCGCGGCCCGAAAGCGCGTCCTTGCGGCGTTGCAATCCCCTGGCTGTCTCGGCACCGAGGGGCGGCGAACATGGTCGCGCGACGAGCTGCATGAGCGCTGAGCCGCAACGCGAGTTCGTCGACGCCAACGTGCTCGTCTACGCGTTCGACTCCTCAGCGGCACGGAAACAAGACGCGGCGCGTCGGCTGCTCGAAAGACTGTGGGAGAGCCGCGCGGGATGCCTCAGTGTGCAGGTGCTTCAGGAATTCTTTGTCACGGCGACGAAGAAAGTCGCGAGGCCCCTGCCGGTCGACGACGCGTCCTCGCGCGTTCGCGAATTCGCCGCGTGGAGGGTCTTCTCGCCTACCGCCGCCGACGTCCTCGCCGCCATTGGTTTGCACGTACGAGCCAACATCGCATTCTGGGACGCCATGATCGTGGTCGCCGCCGCCGAGTCGGCGTGCGACGTCCTCTGGACGGAGGACTTGAGCGACGGTCAGGTGCTGCAAGGGGTGCGGATCCGCAATCCGTTCACCAACGCCGACGGGGCCGGGGGTCCGCAATGAGTGCTCGCCCGTCGAACCTGGTGGAGGTGCGAATGACGCGCAACGCCGGGAAGCCCACCCACGCGTCGCGGCGGTCGAATACCTGCGGAGGCAGAGCGATGGAAGACGCTTTAGCCGCCGCATGATCGAAAACGCAACCCATCCAGACCGTGGCGCCGCCAGGACTCTCCCTGCGCCGGATGCTCGACAGCGACCTGCCGTTTCTCGAGGAGCTGTACGCGTCGACCCGGCAGGAAGAGCTCGCGCAGGTGCCCTGAGCGCGGAACAGAAGCGCGGTTTCCTGCGCTGGCAGTTCGTCAACCAGCATCAGTACCTACCAGCAGTACTATCCGCGCTGTGAGTTCCTGATCGTGGAACGGACCGGCGCCGACGGCGTCGAAGCGCCTGGGACGCCTGTACGTCGATCGCTGGCCGGATCAGATCCGGCTGGTGGACATCTCGCTAGGCTAGTGTCCTGAATCAGAAATTCGGTGACAAATTTTCCGGAGCGCGG
This sequence comes from uncultured Acidobacteriota bacterium, assembly GCA_963745495.1. Lineage (GTDB taxonomy): Bacteria > Acidobacteriota > Vicinamibacteria > Vicinamibacterales > CAVVIG01 > CAVUXJ01. The sequence continues at coordinate 87,145 of CAVUXJ010000002.1, read as the reverse complement.
CCGCGGCATCGGGCGGATGCTGATGGAGGGAATCCCGGCCGAGGGCCGGTCCACGGGAACGCGCGTGTCGATCCACGTCGAGCACGACAACCCGGCGCGGCGCCTGTACGACCGGCTCGGATTTCAACACGTCGACACCAACGGCGTCTACCACCTGATGGAGTGGCGCCCGGGCTCGCGGACAGAGCGTTGAAAGGCGTTGCACCGGAACCGAACCCACTAGGAGTCTTGACCCCAAGAAGTGTGCGTGATTGAGTCAAGTTTTTCAGGCGGCAAGCTTCACCTCCTCGAGGAAATGGGCGAGCGCGGCGTCCAAGCGATCGAAGGCTCGCTGGGCACGAGCGGATCCCGCCAACGGCAGCGAGCAGGCGGGTCGCAGGGCTCGGGTGTAGAGGCGCGCGTAGAACATCGCGACGCGCGCGCCGGCCGTGGTGATGCGATAGCGGTGGCTGTGCGGAACGCGTTCGATGAGGCTGTGCAGACGGAGCCGACGGAGATCGTAGGTCATCGAGCCGGCCGGATAGGTGTCCGGATCCCGGGCTTGGAGTTGCGCGACGCGATCGCGGAACTCCCGATGTCGAAATCCGGTCGGCGCGAGCGCGAACAGACAGAGCGCGTGCATGAGCGCGTGGGTGCGGCGGTGACCGAAGCGGAGGCCGGCGGCCCGTTGGTTCGCGACCCGGAGGGGTGACGTGACGGCGTGGAGGTGGTCTTCGCCGATGAGGCAGTCGTGGCTCAGGGATTCGACGCGCAAGAGGCGCCGGTTGGCGGCAACGCCGATCTCCCGCAAGGCGGGCAGATTGCGGAGCGCACGACCGATCTCGAAGTCGTAGGTGTCGTTGATCGTGGTTTCGGTGCGGAGCGCTTGGCCTTCTTTGTGGTACTGCTTCACCTTCGATCGTTTGTATTGGACATGGAGCGACGGGACGACGCCTTCGGTCAACACGCGGGTGCGGAAGCGGCCGGGCGTGCGGCGCGTGATGCGGCGATCGAAGATCAGTTGCATCTGATCGGGCCGGCCGATGTCAAGATTCTCACGGATGACCTCTTCGAAGAAACAGCGTCCGGTGAGCGGACGGTCGAGGACTTGGGTCAGCGCGAACTCGCTCTGCAGGATCGAGAGCTGATACCGATAGCCGGCGGCGCGGTGTGCGGCGGCGAACGGGTGCGGCAATCGGCGGAGCCATTTGCGAAACACCGCGTCGATGTTGGCAGCGTCCAAGGGGTCCGCGATCCGTTGGACGCGGCGGGGCTCGTCGGTCGAGCGGATGCCATTGTCCAACGGCTCGAACGGAATCGCCCGCTGCGTGAGCTGCCGTTTCAACCACTCGTGCCCATTCAGACAGAGCTTCGCGGCGTACGGAAAGTAGGAGCAGAACTTAATGAAGAGCGGGCCGAAGTCCTTGTCGACGAGGTAGACGTAATAGTGATTGACCATCGCGGTCGAGCGGATGATCCAGGGGTACATGCCCCGCGCGTCGCGCCGCTTCTCGGTGCGAAAGACGCTCGCCTTCTCTTGGGCCTTGCCGACGAAGAGCACGCCTTCCTCGCCCTCGAACCTGGCGAGGTACTCCTGCGCGACGTCGTCCTTCCGTTGGCCCTTCGCGAAGGTCACCAGGTCGATCCCCTCAGTCTCGACGAATCGCTCGATGGCGTCCACGAATTGCTGACTCATGGGCGCGACCAGCATCGTCGAGGGCACTCGAGCCCCCAGCTGGTTCTTGACGAAGAACGCGAATCCGCCGCCCGTCTGCAGCGACGGGACGTAGGCATTGAGATACATCCGGTCGATGGCTTCCAACTCGAAGGTCACGTGATTCGAGAGGATTTCCGCGACGTTTTTTCGTACCATGATGCTGGAGCTCCCGGAGAGCGCGGCCCAGGTGGCCACCGACCCCCAGAGGGTCTATTACTTAGGCGCAGGGCGCAAGCCCTGCCATGCTCCCGGGGCTCCTCTGATTTTTCTAACGAGGCCCTGCCTCAGACCGTACCCTTCGCTCCAATTCGCTCACAACATGCTCGACGGTCTGAGGCAGGGCCTCGTTAGACTAGCGAGATGTCCACCAGCCGGATTCAGTGTGGAACCGAGAACGCGGGTCTGGACGTCTTTGAAGCGTGTTAGGCGCGTGCCCCGAGGGGGGCGTATCATAGCCGGAGGAGTTCTGGATGAACTTGGAATTCACGGCGGTGTTTCGCAAAGTGCCCGAGGGCTACATCGCGTTTATCGAAGAACTTCCGGGGGCGAACACCCAGGGGGCAACGCTCGAAGAGGCGCGTGCGAACCTGAAGGAAGCCGTCGAGCTCGTTCTCGAAGCGAACAGGGCTTTCGCACAAGAGGACGCCTGGGGATCCGAGGTCATTCGGGAGCGCATGAACGTGACGGCTTGAAGCGTCGAGACCTGATTCGCCAACTCGAAAGCCACGGCTGCCAGATGCTCCGCGAAGGCGGGAATCACACGATTTACGCGAACCGTGCCGCGAGGAAGACGTCCAGCGTTCCGCGTCATAACGAAATCAACAACGAACTCGCGAGGAAGATCTGCAAGGATCTTGAGGTGCCGCCGCCGGGAGCCTAAGGGCCTGTCAGACAATAACTGAATAGAAGCGACTTGTACTGTGGTGGTCGGCATGGTACGGTCTGACCGTGCAGGTGGCCACGCTTCGAGCGAAGCACGCCGCGCTGGCGCCGGTGTTCACCGAGCGATCGCGGCGCCTCTGGGCGGCGACCGAAGCGCGCGCGATCGGGCACGGGGGCATCGCGCGGGTCGAACGCGCGACCGGGATCGCGCGCTCCACGATCCAACGCGGACTGCGGGAGATCGACGCGGACGCGCCGCTCGCCCCGGAACGGACGCGCCGGCCAGGCGGGGGCCGCAAGCGCACGACGGCGGTCGATCCGACGTTGCTGCGCGATCTGGACGCGCTGGTGGAACCGACCGCGCCCGGCGATCCGGATTCCCCGCTGCGGTGGTCCAGCCGGAGCGTGCGCACGTTGGCGGTCGCGTTGCAGGCGCTCGGCCATGACGTCAGCCACACGCTCGTGGCCGAACTCCTGCACGACTTGGGCTACAGCCTCCAAGGGAACGTCAAGACGCGTGAAGGACGGCAACATCCGGATCGGGATGCCCAGTTCCGCTACGTCGCGAAGACGGTGAAGCGAGCGCAGCGGCAGCACCAACCGACAATTTCGGTGGACACGAAAAAGAAGGAACTGATTGGCGACTTCAAGAATGGCGGGCGGGTGTGGCGCCCGAAGGGGATGCCGGAGCGCGTGCGCGTGCACGACTTCATCATCCGCGCGCCCGGCCACGGGAAGGCGATCCCGTACGGGGTCTATGATCTCCACCGCGATGAGGGCTGGGTCAGTGTCGGGATCGATCACGACACGGCCAGCTTTGCCGTGAACGCGATCCGCCGCTGGTGGCACCGCATGGGGCGGTCGGCATATTCGCAGGCGCGGTCCCTCGTCATCACGGCCGACGCCGGCGGGAGCAACGGGGCGCGGCTCCGGCTCTGGAAGTGGGAACTGCAGCGGTTCGCCAATCGCACCGGCCTGGCGATCACCGTCTGTCACTTCCCGCCCGGCACCAGCAAATGGAACCGCATTGAACACCGGCTGTTCTCGCACATTGCCATGAACTGGCGCGGTACCCCGCTCGTGAGTCTGGCCACGATCGTGAGCCTGATCGGTGCGACGCGCAGCCGCTCCGGCCTCCGCGTGCGATCCGAAATTGATCGAGGCCGCTATCCGGACGGCGTGACCATCTCCGATGCCCGGATGGCGACCATCCGGCTCGAGCGGCACAACTTCCACGGCGACTGGAACTATACGATTCACCCGACCACCCAGCGGCGCCGTTAATCAATAATTGTCTGACAGGCCCTAACGTCTTGCCGCTCACCTGCGCCATGCGCGAGTCGATCCACCCATGGCCGATTGCGTCCATAAGTGAGGCGTCGACCGCCCGCATGCGGGACGACCCAAGGTTCGCTGTCACCGCATGTTTCCGGCCCTTGACGTCACGGATAGGTCACAGAGTCGGATTGGCGCATTGATTTCGAGCGGGGTCTGTCCGCTCACAGCCCCACCGGGTGCTCGGCAGAAAAGCCCTGATCACGGGTGACGCCTCCGCGCCCTGCGGGGGCCCAGTTCGCGACCCGTTCGCGGCGACTCCGACGGGTGACTGCTGGCTGCGACTGATGACTAGGACTGCGGACTGACGACTGCTGCAGCGTCAGCCTCCTGTCCATCACCAGATCGTCGTCACGCCTGCGTATTTCCGGATGTTCTCGTCGGACGTCAACACGGCGAACCGGCGCGCTTGTGCCAGCGCAACGATCACGCGGTCGAATGGATCGCGGTGGAGGGGTGGCAAGGCGGCCGCCGAACACGCCACGTCCGCATCGAGGGGGATTTCACGCAAATCGTACTGCTCGACTAACCCGAAGAACCACTGGGCCGGCGGCTGCCGGAGCCGGAGCTTCCCTCCGGCTGCCTTGATCGCGACCTCCCAGGGGCTGACAACCGAGACATAGGCCTCCGGTGCGTGCCGCAAGGCCGTCGCGGCGGCTTCCGGCAGTTCGCCGCCTGCAAGTGCCAGAAGGGCGCAGGTGTCCAGGAGCACGTTCATCGCGACGTGTCGGGCCACTCGTCCTCGCTGAGCGGCTCGGTCGGCTGGTAGCCGGGCGCCAGCTCCACCTGGAAGCGGGAGTCGGGTGTGAGATTCCGGATCGCACGACGTTTGCCCCGGCGCCGGATTTCGGCAACTTCCCGCCCGTCCCGGCAGAGCACCACCGTTTCGTTCCGCTCCTCGACCGCCTTGACCAGCTCCGACAACCGCGTCTTGGCCTCGTGCATGTTCACGGTGATCATATTAGCTAATCTAGCTAATCTGCCCATGGGGATCAAGCCTGGGTCCGCAGTCAATCGGCTGGCGACTTGGACTTCAGACTGGCAACTGGGCTGCGGACTGGTGACTGCTGACTGCGATTGGTGACTGTCGAGCGTATCGTTGGAATGTCAAGCGCCAAGGCGGGTCTGTGCGCGAACAGCCCACTCGGGTGCTCGGCGAAAAGCCGTGGTGACAGCGGTCGCCTTCGCGCCCGAGCGGGCTCCCGTTCGCGGCCACCCGCGAGCGGCGCTGTCCAAGTCGCCCATTCGCTCTACTAGGACTGCGGACTGCTGACCGGCGACTGCCGACTGCTGCAGCGTCAGGCTCCAGTCCATTCCAATGAACAGGTACACCGCCTGGCGTTCTGGTAATATGGCCGTATTACCATGCCTACGATTACTGTCAAACTCGACAAGAAGCGGGCGGCTCGCCTCGCTCGTTGGGCGAGACGCCGCCGCATCCCGAAATCCGACGTGATCCGCGCGTTGATCGATCGCGCCGGTCCGATCGAGGCAGGTGAGGACCTCATCGACTGGGTCAACACGTCGGCGGGGAAGGGCCTGGGCCTGGCACAGAAGAAGCCGTGAATCGACCGGCACTGCTCGACAGCTCCTACCTGATCGACCTCGAACGCGAAACGGCGGCTGGCGACTTGGGTCCGGCGCGCCGGTTCCTGCCATCGCTCCGCGGGCGCCGGATCGTCGTGTCCATCGTCAGCGTGGAGGAGCTCCTGGAAGGCGCGGCCGACGATGCGGCCGCGTTGGCGTCCTTGCAGCGGTTCACGATTCAAGGACTGCACCTCGCTCAGGCGCGGCGGTGCGCTCTGCTCCAGCGCCGGGCATCCCGCCGCCTGGGCGAGAACGACGCGTGGCTCGTCGCCACTGCCGAGTCGATCGACGCGGACGTCGTGGCGGCCGACCGCGCCGCGTTCGAGCGACTGGGCGCCCGGTATCTCCGTTTTCGATAGGCCGCGCCGGATACGGGCCATGTTCTTCACTTTTGACTTCTAAGTTTTCACTTCTAACTTCAGGTTGCTGGCTTGTTCAGCAACCTGCTAACGCTCAGTGGCAGGGCTCCGGACGCCACTCCATCAGGTGGTAGACGCCGTTGGTGTCGACGTGTTGAAATCCGAGCCGGTCGTACAGGCGCCGCGCCGGGTTGTCGTGCTCGACGTGGATCGACAAGCGCATTCCGGTGGACTCAAGCGCCTCACGTGTCACTCGAGGCGTTGCGCAAGTCCGTTTTCGCGAAATCGGTCCCCTTGAAGAGGAGCGGCGCGTCAAGCGTGACGGCGAGACCGTAGGCGAAGCAATCGCCGAAATTCAAGCCTGCTTCGTGACGCCCCTTGCCGTACTTCCGGAAGCCCGCTCGCGCTGCCGCCACCTGGTCGGCATCGACCGGAACCGTCGTGACACCGAGCGTCTGCAACAGTCGATCGAGCTGTTGCCCTCCAGCGCGGCCCATTCGCGCCTCGGCGACGATGGCGGATTCGAGGAGTGTGCCGGCCGAAATCAGCGGTTGCGGTTCGGCCACCAGCCGCGCCTCGAGGTGCTCCGAGCCGGGCTCGCGAAGGAACACGGCCAGCAGCGCCGACGTATCGACGACCATCACCGCGGCAGCCCGTGTTCGTCATAGCCGAGCATCTCATCCGCCGGTCGGGCGTCGCGCATGGGCAGGGCGGCGACCCGGCGTTGAATGGCGCGCAGCCGTGCGAGGCGCTGTCTCGCTCGTGCGGGTTGCCGGACACGATCGAGGCGCTCGCGCAGGGCCGTGACGACGGCGTCGGTCAGTGTCTCGCCCGTGGCGCGAGCCAGCGCGCGCGCGAGACGGTCGGCCTCATCGTGCTTGATGCTCAGGGCCATGGGTCATCCTACCACGTTCTAGAAATCACCCATGTTTCTAGACTGATGCTCTGGAGGCTCAGAGGAGCCTGCGGCAAGTGGCCCCCGTTCCGGGAACCTGACGGTAAGCGCGCCCGGAACCCGCAAGCGGCGCCGTCTCGCCATCCGCCAACGGATCGCAAGCCTGAGCAGTTCGCCATTTCGTGGAGTGTCCCAGCCCCGTGACCGCACTTCTCGATGACGTGGTCCTTCCGAGCCGGTCGACCCCGTCGCCGTCGGCGCCGGTCCGGCGCTGGGAGCTGGTCAGGCTCTGGCCGATCGGCTGCACTGCCTCGTGACGCCAGCGTCCTTGGGGCAATGTCGCAATGGCGTACCGCAGCTTGGATATTCCCGACGAGGCTCAGACCGCGATCTGCTCAATCGGTTGTGACCGTTCTGGCCCGGCGCGCCATGGGTGCTGAAAATGACGGCCATGGATCTGGCCGCGTTGACCTACGAAACCGCCAAAGGCACTTGAGGGAACCGAATTTCAGGTTGAACTGCCGGATGGCACCGTCGTTCCGATGAAGCTCGACGAAGTCCTGCCCTACGAGCCACGCCAGCGCCGGCGGCCGCGTGGGAAGACGCCTCGACGCGATCCGTTCTCCGTGTATTTCCTCGGCCCGGTGAGCCCGATTCTGCCGCAGGCGATGTACACGTTCCGTGGCGAGGCGCAAACGTTCGAGAAGCTGTTCATCGTTCCCATCGGACAGGACGGCGACGCAACCGAATACGAAGCGGTTTTTACCTGAAACCCCGCGATCACGTCGAGCCTGCAGACCACTCCATCAGGTGGTAGACCCCGTTGGTATCGACGTGGCGGAATCCGAGGCGGTCGTACAGACGTCGCGCGGGGTTGTCGTGCTCGACGTGGATCGTCACGCGCGTTCCCGTGGACCGGCCCTCGGCCAGGATGCCCTCCATCAGCCTCCGCCCGATGCCGTGGCCGCGGAACTCCGGCCCGAGCGAGATGTCCACCAGCCGGATCTGATCCGGATTAGGCGGAGCCGCGGGTGACGCCGGCGTGACTACCAGAGCCGCCGCACGTCGAACGCGTCGAACGCTTCGTCGTCCGTGACGAGTGCGACATCCTCGATCTGGCTCTGGGCGATCAGCATGCGGTCGAACGGGTCCCGATGTGTCCCCGATAGACTCCCGGCGCGCTGGGCGTGGAGCAACGTGATGTCGAGCGAGAGGAAGCCCTGAGCGGCGACACATGCCGCCACATCGGCGGCGACGTCGGCCGCGCCAGGGAGTTTGCCGAGTCGTGCCTTGGTCGTGATTTCCCAAGCCGACGCCGCGCTCACCAGGATGGCGTTCGATTCATTGGCAATCGCCCGGCGTGCCTTCGGTGACAGCCGACGATCGCCGTCGAGCCACCACAGCAGCGCGTGCGTATCGAGCAGCAGACGCACGCTATTCCCAGCGCTTCAGTTCGCGTTCCGGCAGCGAGTGAAAGAACGCTCGCGTGACCCGCGCGCGGCCGCGCATCGCGCCGAAGCGTCGTGCCGGACGTGTCGGACGCAGCCTGGTCAGGCGCGCGACAGGCGTCGAACCGCGCGCAATGATCACTTCCTCGCCTCTCTCCGCGCGTTCAACCAGACGGGAGAGCTGGGTCTTCGCAGCATGAATGGAGTGGGCCTTTATCATCAGATGTAGGTTAGCTACCTTCAGTTAGCTAAGCAAGTCAGCGCTGGTTTCAGGATGGCCGCCGGCGCGCCGCCTCACGTTCGTCGCACTCGACCGCGTATCGCGGGCAGCACATGAAATCCTGCCTGGCGGAAATGGCGATCTGTGGTCAGCACGTGCGTCAGTCGGGCCTCGCGCATGATGATGACGAAGCTGGTGCAATCGGTAAATGAAAGGTCTTTGTCGCGGCAACGTTGGAAACTTCTACCGCTCTACCTGCGAGCCCGGACGCCACTCCATCAGGTGGTAGACGCCGTTGGTGTCGACGTGTTGAAATCCGAGCCGGTCGCAAGTGGTCTCTCGTCACGCGAGCTCGACTACCGTCTCACCTCGTTCGAGGGCGGCCACGACCGCGCTGAAGTCGGCTTCGATCCGTCGCAGCAATTCCGCCCGCCGCGTGTTTCCGATCCGAACCCAGACGACAGCGGGGCCTTGGTGCAGAACCCTGCGAACGACGAAGTCCTCATCCTTGGTGACGATCACGGCTCCGAGCTTCGCCGCGTATGCGCGAATCGCATCGTCAGACGCAGTCGCAAGCCCGCAATCGGAGACGTGGCTGGCCGTGTGGCCGAGCGTTTCAATCTGCCGAGCAAGCGCAGGCGGGAGCTGAGCGTCGACGAGGAAGCGCAATCATGCGCTCCGCAGCACGGGGTGATCGTTCTGGCGGGCAGCAAACTCCAGGACGGCCGTGATGTCTTCGGCTTCGAGGTAGGGATAGTCGGCCAGGATCTCTTCCCGCGTCGCGCCAGCGGCCAGCAGATCGAGGACGTCCTTCACACGAATACGAAGGCCGCGAATACACGGGCGACCACCGCAGACGTCCGGAGTCATGGTGATTCGGCTGATCGCGCTCATGTCATCGCCCCTGTCCGAGCGGCCTCGGCAAAGGCCATTGTAGGGGATCTCATGCCTTATTCACGTAGGCCATCGTCAGTCGGCAGTCACCGGTCTCAGTCGGCAGTCAATCGACTGACGCTTGGACCGGAGACTGACGACTTGGACTGGTGACTGCGACTGGGGACTGGCAACTGCCGACGGCTGACTAGCTGTCGACGGTCGGGGCCGGACGCCATTCCATCAGGTGGTAGACTCCGTTGGTGTCGACGTGTTGAAATCCGAGGCGGTCGTACAGGCGCCGCGCCGGGTTGTCGTGCTCGACGTGGATCGACACGCGCGTTCCCGTGGACCGGCCCCAAAAGCAGTGCGATCGCGGCATTCCCATCCCCGAGGTGTTGCGGCGTCAGATGTCACCTTCTCGGGTCTCGCCCGGTTGCTTGCCAAGTCCCAGAAACAGCTCGAGCCCCTGGTCGATTCCAGCCAGCTCGCTCGACGACAGCTGTCCATACACGCGACGGATGCGACGCTTGTCGATCGATCGGAGATGGTCGATGAGCGCGTACGACGTCTTTGTGAGGCCGCTCGTCCCCGGCGACAGCGCAGGATACAGGGCGCCAACGCCCGCAGTACCGGTCACGGGCACGACCGCGATCAGCGGGAAACGTTGCGCAGCATTTACGGACGGATCGCTCACGGCGACACAAGGCCTCATGCCCTGCTGCTCGCGGCCTACTGTCGGATCGAGTTCCACGAGGACCACGGTGCCTCGATCGAGCGTCACGCCGACTCCTTCACCCAACCCTGTCCGTCTACCCAGCGCACCGCGGTTCCTCCTGCCAGGTCAACGAGTTCGTCGTCGTCTGGCAGATCTGCAGTCCAGTGGCCCAGCCCCGTGTCAACGAGATCGCCAGTCTCGGGATGTGGATTCTGCACCGACCAGAGGAGCGCCTCGCGACGACGCTTTGACAATTCATGCTGGACGGCTTCGGCGATAAAGCGGCTCCGGTTTCGCTCGAGCAGGTCGATTTCCTCCACCAAGTCAGATGAAAGGGTGACGGTGACGCGCTCGGTCCTGCTCACTCCAAGAGTATGACAGAAAGTATGATCACACTCAATCCAGGGCCGATGGTCTTCACACCGCCAACCGGCGGTTGAGGCGGATGCACCCTTTGTCAGTCAGCAGTCGATGGTCGCCAGTCAGTTGGCAATCGCCCGTCAGCAGTCAAAGTCTGCAGTCGTTGTCAGTCCGTAGCCAGTCACCGGTCGACTTGGACTGGTGACTGCGACTGGGGACTGGCAACTGCCGACGGCTGACTAGCTGTCGACGGTCGGGGCCGGACGCCACTCCATGAGGTGGTAGACGCCGTTGGTGTCGACGTGCTGAAAACCGAGCCGGTCGTACAGGCGCCACGCCGGGTTGTCGTGCTCGACGTGGATCGACACGCGCTTGCCCGTGGACCGGCCCTCGGCCAGGATGCCCTCCATCAGCATCCGCTCGACGCCGTCGGCGCGGGTCCGTTCCACGATCAGGAACTCGCAGTACGGATACGTACTGCTGGTAGTACTGATGCTGGTTGACGAACTGCCAGCGCACGAAGCCCCGCTTTTGTTCCGCGCTCCAGGGCACCGGCGCGAGCTCTTGCTGCCGGGTCTGACGCGTACAGCTCCTCGAGAAAGGGCAGGTCGCTGTCGAGCATCCGGCGCAGCGAGAGCCCGGGCGGCGCGACGGTCACGGGGGCCCAGTTCGCGACCCGTTCGCGGCGACTCTGACGGGGGACTGCTGACTGCGACTGATGACTAGGACTGCCGACTGCTGCAGCGTCAGCCTCCTGTCCATCACCAGATCGTCGTCACGCCTGCGTATTTCCGGATGTTCTCGTCGGACGTCAACACGGCGAACCGGCGCGCTTGTGCTAGCGCAACGATCACGCGGTCGAATGGATCGCGGTGGAGGGGTGGCAAGGCGGCCGCCGAACACGCCACGTCCGCATCGAGGGGGATTTCACGCAAATCGTACCGCTCGACTAACCCGAAGAACCACTGGGCCGGCGGCTGCCGGAGCCGGAGCTTCCCTCCGGCCGCCTTGATCGCGACCTCCCAGGGGCTGACAACCGAGACATAGGCCTCCGGTGCGTGCCGCAAGGCCGTCGCGGCGGCTTCCGGCAGTTCGCCGCCTGCAAGTGCCAGAAGGGCGCAGGTGTCCAGGAGCACGTTCATCGCGACGTGTCGGGCCACTCGTCCTCGCTGAGCGGCTCGGTCGGCTGGTAGCCGGGCGCCAGCTCTACCTGGAAGCGGGAGTCGGGTTTGAGATTCCGGATCGCACGACGTTTGCCCCGGCGCCGGATTTCGGCAACTTCCCGCCCGTCCCGGCAGAGCACCACCGTTTCGTTCCGCTCCTCGACCGCCTTGACCAGCTCCGACAGCCGCGTCTTGGCCTCGTGCATGTTCACGGTGATCATATTAGCTAATCTAGCTAATCTGCCCGTGGGGATCAAGCCTGGGTCCGCAGTCAATCGGCTGGCGACTTGGACTTCAGACTGGCGACTGGGCTGCGGACTGCTGACTGCGACTGATGACTAGGACTGCGGACTGGCGACTGCTGCAGCGTCAGGCTCCAGTCCATTCCAATGAACAGGTACACCGCCTGGCGTTCTGGTAATATGGCCGTATTACCATGCCTACGATTACTGTCAAACTCGACAAGAAGCGGGCGGCTCGCCTCGCTCGTTGGGCGAGACGCCGCCGCATCCCGAAATCCGACGTGATCCGCGCGTTGATCGATCGCGCCGGTCCGATCGAGGCAGGTGAGGACCTCATCGACTGGGTCAAAACGTCGGCGGGGAAGGGCCTGGGCCTGGCACAGAAGAAGCCGTGAATCGACCGGCACTGCTCGACAGCTCCTACCTGATCGACCTCGAACGCGAAACGGCGGCTGGCGACTTGGGCCCGGCGCGCCGGTTCCTGCCATCGCTCCGCGGGCGCCGGATCGTCGTGTCCATCGTCAGCGTGGAGGAGCTCCTGGAAGGCGCGGCCGACGATGCGGCCGCGTTGGCGTCCTTGCAGCGGTTCACGATTCAAGGACTGCACCTCGCTCAGGCGCGGCGGTGCGCTCTGCTCCAGCGCCGGGCATCCCCCCGCCTGGGCGAGAACGACGCGTGGCTCGTCGCCACTGCCGAGTCGATCGACGCAGACGTCGTGGCGGCCGACCGCGCCGCGTTCGAGCGACTGGGCGCCCGGTATCTCCGTTTTCGATAGGCCGCCGCCGGATACGCAAGGACGGCAGCGAGCGGTTTTCAAGCCCTAAGATCGCGAGCGGATCGCGGAAGCTCGTGTCCACCCGCATACGCGAGCAGACCGAAGTCCTTGTCTTCGGTGAGGAGTACTCGTGCTTCAGAACGGGCCAACGCGAGGACCACTTCGTCCTCAACGCCAGGACTGGTTTCTGCGATTGCGGTGATGTCGTGGCCGGCGTTGCGGAGAGCCGTGACGACCGCGAAGTCGCAGCTCTCGTCGGCGACGAACCGCACGGGCTAGAGCGTTTTCCGTTACGGCGTAGCAACGCGGTAGCCGCAGTGCCGGACGTAGTTCGCGCATTCGTCGGGCGTGAAGAGGTCGAGCGCCGCGGCGATCAGACGCGCAGACCTGATCGAACGTGCGCGGTCGCGCGGCGCGGAGGAACGCTTTCAGTTTGGCGAAGGCCTGTTCGATCGGATTGAAATCGGGGCTGTAGGGCGGCAGAAATCGCAGGTGCGCGCCCGACCTGCTCGATGGCGATGCGGACCTCGGGCTGTTTGTGGACGGCGAGGTTGTCGAGCACGACCACATCGCCAGGCCGCAGCGTCGGCACGAGGACCTGCTCGACGTAGGCGCGGAACCTGACGGTATCGATCGGGCCATCGAACACGGCCGGGGCGCTCAGCCCGTCGAGCCGTAGCGCGGCGACGACCGTGTGCGTCTGCCAGTGACTGCACGGCGTGTGATCGTGCGAGCCGCGTGCCGCGCGGACTCCGGCCGTAGCGGCGTAGCAGGTCGGTCGTGACGCCGCATTCATCGAGAAACACGTACTGCCGCGCATCGTGGAGCGGCAGCCACTCGCGCCACTGGCGGCGCTGCGGCCGCGACGTCAGGTCGACGCTGTTCGTCGGCGTGTACCGTTTCCTAAGAAACTCCCTCCGGCGCGGACGTGGCCGCCACCAGCGTGAAGCCCAGGCTCTTCGCGCGACGATGGAGGCTGTGGATCACGCGCTGCCGGTAACGTTCTTCATAGAAGGAAGCGCCGGGGTCCGCGTACGTCAGGCCGAATCGGAGAGCCCGATAGAAAAGAATTGCCAGTTTCCGAGCGGTGGCGGTCACGGCCTTGGCTTTGCCCGTGCGGGCCGCGAGGCGGCGATAGAACGCGCCGAGGGCAGTCTGCGTTTTGCCGACGTTGACCGCCGCGGTCCTCAGCAGGGTGGTCGCACGATTCGACGACCGGCGCGTCCTCGAGCTCAGGAGGCGTCCTCCAGAGACCTTGTTGGCTGGGGCGAGGCTCAGCCACGACGTGAAGTGTTTGGCCGTCGGCCATTTCGTCATGTCATCCCCGCATTCGGCCACGAGTCGCATCACGGTGTACGGGCCGAAGCCGTGAATTTGGCTGAGGTCAGCGCCCAATAGCCTATAGAGGGCAGGCCGTGCATCGAACAGCGGCTCGTTCGGGCTCTTCTTCAGATGACGCGCCGAGGGGAGCGGGGTCTCGGGAGCCAGACGCGGTTCGCTGAGCACGCGCAAGACGGCTTCGATCTCTTCATCACATTCGGTGATTTTCGCCTGATGGAAGTCGTACAACTCCAACGCCTGCCGGAGCGCGAAGACGTGCTCCGGTCGGTAGTTACCCGTCAGGGCTTCGCGGATGGTCGCTTCGGACGCGTGGCACCGAACATCGCGATACGCGGCCAATTGCTCGGGCGCGTGGTTGCCCGCGACAATCGCCCGGATGATCCGCATGCCGGTCGCCCCCGTGATGTCCGCCACCGCGTGGTGCAGCTGCACGTTCATCTGCATGAGCGCCTTCTGCATGTGCTGAATGTGTGACGCGGCATAGTCGACGAGCCGCTCTCGATGGCGAAGATAGGCGCGCAAACGGACCAGACCGTCGCGGGGACGGAAGCTCCCACGCAGGAGCCCGTGCTGGTGGAGCTGCTGGAGCCACTGCGCATCGCTCACATCCGTCTTGCGACCGGGGACGTGCTTCGCATCCCGCGCGTTGACCAGCAGCACTTCGAATCCGCGCGCCTCAAGAATCTCAAACACGGGAATCCAGTACACGCCCGTCGACTCCATGGCGACCGTCGTAATGCCGACCGCGTGGAGCCAATCCGCCAATTGGTGCAGATCGCCGCTGAAGGTCCGGAAGGTCCGTACAGGCCGTTCGTCTCGCTCGCGCGGCACGGCCACGACGTGGAACGTCGAACCGATGTCAATACCAGCCGCATTGGGGTGAATCGTCGACAGCTGTCCCGAAGATCGTCGGTGAGTCTTCCTGCTCCGCGGCATCACGCACCTCCTGTCGGTGACGCCCGGGAGCAGGGGTGGCGCACTCAATCACTTTCCTAACCGGGATCGCCTTTCGGCGTCACCACTCTGAAGTGCGCAAGCCACCCCCCGACCAGGTTTTTTTTCGGGTTCGCGACGTCACCTAAACCGTTCGCGGCCAGTCCTCCCGGGGTGCTCGGAGCCTAGCGGCACACGGAGTTTCTCGTCTAGTAGGTGGTGCGGCGGCCGCCGCGCCGGGAAGTTTTTTTAACCGTCAACTCGAAGCCGATCCAACGCGCGCCAGACCGACGACAGGCTGGCGGAACTCCGCAACGTCTCGCGGAGTTCCGCCAGCGTCCGATCGGGCTGGGCGTCCACCAACGCACGCAGCCGATCTTCCTGGCCGGCAAACGCTTGCTTCTTGAACACCGTCTGCGGCCGCGGCGCGACCTCCCCCGTCTCGCGGCGCCGCTGCACCAGGCGATTCACCCACGACACGCTCACCCGAAATTTCGCCGCGACGTCCTTCGCCGCCATGCCCGCGTCACGGTCCGCCAGCACGCGTGTGCGCAAGTCCTTCGAATACGGCGCCATAGGTCCCTCCCCCGAAAGAAGTACCATGACGGCCGTACTACGTACAATCGGAAAACGCTCTAGTCTCGACGCTCAGCGGACCCCGTGCCGATGAAGACCACCTCTTCGTGCGCCAACGTGTCGGCAGCGTAGCGCATGGCCGCCTGAATGTCCTCGCGCTTCAAGGAAGGATAGCCATCGAGGAGGTCCGCTTCGGAAGCACCTTCACTCAGCTTGCGAAGAATCAACTCAACGGGGATCCTGGTTCCGCGAATCACCGGCTTGCCGAGCATCACCCGCGGATTGATTTCGATGCGAGCTGTGAGCGTCATCAGATGTCTGTGAGCAGGATACACCCGCAGCGGAGATCGGGCCAGCCTGCACAACGAGTTCACAGCCGTTTTCGAGCGCGACGGCGACTGGTATGTCGCCTATTCGCCTGAGATTCCCGGCGCGAACGGCCAGGGCCGGACCAAGGAAGAAGCGCGGGAAAGCCTCGCCGAAGCGATTGCGCTGATTCTGGCTGACCGCCGTGAAGACGGCTTGCGGGGAGTGCCTCCGGATGCCGAGCGGGAGACGGTGATTGTGAGGTGAAGCGAAGCCGCCTGTTTGCATGTCGAGCAGATAGAGTCGCGCCACGTCAGAGCTCTACCCGCTCGGCCTTGGGCCGTGGAATCGGCGGGAAGTGGTCGTCGAGCGGCTCGAGCTTCGCGAGCACTTCCAGGAGTGAAGGAGCAGCCAAAGGTTCTACGACCAGGCGAGGCCCCTCCTTGCGCAGCGTTGCCACACGCCCGGGCAGCTCGAGGTCACCCGGGATGCGCAAGGCCTGGTTGCGGCCGTTCCTGAAGAGGCGAACCTGCCGTTCAGTGTTCACGCGACCTCCTGCAGCAGCATATGCTGTACATTTGCTACGGCAGCCGGCGTCGTTCCGCAAGCCAATCGCTGTCAGGACTCGAGCGCTCGGTCGAGCGTTTCGTCGTCGAGGACGGCGTGCCCGCAATCGGGGATAATCGGGAATATGCGACCGATGAGCAACGCAGTCAGCCGGGTTGCATCGCCGGCCGAATGCCAACGAACTTCTGAGACCCGACACTGTGATCTTGAGGTGCCGCCGCCGGGCGCCTAGCGTCTTGCCACTCACTCGCGCCGCGCGAGTCGATTCCAGCGACCACGATCATGGCGTCCCAGCTTCGCAGTCCTCACCAGACAGTCGTCACACCGTACTTCCGAAACACGCGGTCGGCGGACACGATCGCGAGGTGGTCTTCGAGCGCCTGAGCCGCGAGCAGACGATCGAAGGGATCACGATGGCGGAACGGAAGCCTGGCGACCCGAAGAACGTGCCTGAGCTCCACCTCGAGCAGCGCGAAGCCGTTGAGTGTCAATTGTTCCGGAATGAATCTGTCCAGGCTTCCGGGAACACGGAGCTTTCCGAGACTGAGCTTGATCGCAAGCTCCCAACAACTGGCTATGCTGAACAGGACCTCGTTGTCCGGGTTGGCGACTGCGGCCTTTGCTCGCCGGCTGAGCGCCGGCGTTCCTTCAATCCACCAGAGGAACGCGTGGGTGTCGAGCAGCACCCTCACCGCGTGTAGTCATCGACATCGGGCGGTGTGTCGCCGAAATCCGGTGCAATCCAGACCTGTCCCTTCGCTGACCCCGGCGTGCGTGGACCGCGACCTCGGCCGACGGAGATCAGCCTCGCCACGGGTTTGTGATCCCGCGCAATGACGATTTCTTCGCCGCTGGCCGCTTTTTCCACCAGCTCGGAGAGCCGGGCTTTCGCCTCGGCAATGTTCACGTAGCGCTCGGTGCGGCGCGGCATGTTGGTCATTTTAGATGACCACATCTCAACCGTCAATCATCCGGTTCCGGTGCAACGCCTTTCAACGCTCTGCCTGTGAGCCCGGACGCCACTCCATGAGGTGGTAGACGCCGTTGGTGTCGACGTGTTGAAATCCGAGGCGGTCGTACAGGCGCCGCGCCGGGTTGTCGTGTTCGACATGAATCGTCACGCGCTTTCCGCGTAGCCCGGCCCTCCTCCAGGATTTCTTCCATCAGCATCCGCCCGATGCCGCGGCCGCGGAACTCCGGCGTTAGCGAGATGTCCACCAGCCGGATTTGATCCGGCCAGCGATCCACGTACAGGCGTCCCAGACGCTCGACGCCGTCGGCGCCGGTCCGTTCCACGATCAGGAACTCGCAGTGCGGATAGTACTGCTGGTAGTACTGATGCTGGTTGACGAACTGCCAGCGCAGGAAGCCGCGCTTCTCGTCCGCGCTCCAGGGTACCTGCGCGAGCTCGTTCTGCCGGGTCGACGCGTACAGCTCCTCGAGAAACGGCAGGTCGCTGTCGAGCATCCGGCGCAGCGAGAGCCCGGGCGGCGCCACGGTCAGGATACGCTCGGTTTCAATCATATCGGGTCTGCAAGCGCCTCACGTGTCACTCGAGGGCGTTGCGCAAGTCCGTTTTCGCGAAATCGGTCCCCTTGAAGAGGAGCGGCGCGTCAAGCGTGACGGCGAGACCGTAGGCGAAGCAATCGCCGAAGTTCAAGCCTGCTTCGTGACGCCCCTTGCCGTACTTCCGGAAGCCCGCTCGCGCGGCCGCCACCTGGTCGGCATCGACCGGAACCGTCGTGACACCGAGCGTCTGCAACAGTCGATCGAGCTGTTGCCCTCCAGCGCGGCCCATTCGCGCCTCGGCGACGATGGCGGATTCGAGGAGTGTGCCGGCCGAAATCAGCGGTTGCGGTTCGGCCACCAGTCGCGCCTCGAGGTGCTCCGAGCCGGGCTCGCGAAGGAACACGGCCAGCAGCGCCGAGGTGTCGACGACCATCACCGCGGCAGCCCGTGTTCGTCGTAGCCGAGAATCTCAGCCGCCGGTCGGGCGTCGCGGATGGGCAGGGCGGCGACCCGGCGTTGAATGGCGCGCAACCGTGCGAGGCGCTGTCTCGCTCGTGCGGGTTGCCGGACACGATCGAGGCGCTCGCGCAGGGCTGCGACGACGGCGTCGGTCAGTGTCTCGCCCGTGGCGCGAGCCAGCGCGCGCGCGAGACGGTCGGCCTCATCGTGCTTGATGCTCAGGGCCATGGGTCAATCCTACCACGTTCTAGAAATCACCCATGTTTCTAGACTGATGCTCTGGAGGCTGAGAATGTCAGAGGAGTCTGCGGCAAGTGGCCCCCGTTCCGGGAACCTGACGGTAAGCGCGCCCGGACCGGAAACTGTTCGATCACCTCGCCGATGGTCATGCCGTCTTCCAGCTTCTCAGGTTGCGGACCAGGAATTTTGGAATCAGGAATTTGGAATTCGCTCGACAATTCTGAATTCCAAATTCTGAATTCCCAATTGCGCAACGTGCTCTATGTACTTCCCGACACGCTTGGAGGTCCGGTGCTCGACACGCTCACGAAGGAATCGTTCGATCCGTTGAAGGGCGACGCGTTTTCGCTGGCGCACGATGGCGGCACGACGCTGTCGCTGTCGCTCGTCGCCGTGCTCGGCACTGGGTTGCGCGGCCACGCGTCGCGCGAACAGTTTGCGCGACAAGCGGCGCTCGCAAGGATTCGCTTCCGCAGCCTGTTTCCGGCCCGATTCGTGTCACCGACGAATTTTCGGGAGGCATTACGGTTAGAGCTGGTGTAGAGCGGCTACCCGTTGCCGGGTTCGAGCGCGTCGATATCGGCGAGGTCCTTGGGCCGGCCGGCGGCGCGCTTGTTGCGCAAGAACGTTTCGCGGCCCAGGAAGTAAGCCCGGTTGCGGCCTAGAGCTCCTTCGACGCGGTCGGACCACGCCTCGTCCCACTCGACGCCGCTGATGGCGCTCATCACGTGAATCTGCACCGGCGGCACACCCATCTGCAGCATCCGACGACGGTCTGCTATCGCTTCGGGACTCAGGTCGGTGACAGGAAAGCCGAAGGCCTCGAGCGCCT
Organism: uncultured Acidobacteriota bacterium; assembly: GCA_963745495.1. Lineage (GTDB taxonomy): Bacteria > Acidobacteriota > Vicinamibacteria > Vicinamibacterales > CAVVIG01 > CAVUXJ01. The sequence continues at coordinate 67,829 of CAVUXJ010000002.1, read as the reverse complement.
CGACGAGTCGAGCAGCGTTGTCGAGTGTCGGGCGAACGAGGACGTCAAGGTCGCCGGTGAACCGAGGGGCGCCGTGGAAGGCGAGCGCATAGGCACCAACGACGACGAACTCAACGCCATGGGCAGTCAAGGACCCGATGAACTCGTCGAAGTCTGGCGCCAGCTCCATCGATCTGCCTCCGCAGGTATTCGACCGCCGCGATGCGTTCTGCAGGGGGCCGCGAGAGCCAGTAGCGCAATGCGGGCCGCGTCCGCTCTTCCTCGGCAAAAGACGTGAGGCGCACGATTCGCTGCAGCTCAGGCGGCATGGGGTCTCGTGTTCTCCAGTCTAATCGACTCAGAGGCTCATCTAGTGGATCGGTTCCGGTGCAGCGCCTTTCAACGCTCTGCCTGCGAGTCCGGACGCCACTCCATGAGGTGGTAGACGCCGTTGGTGTCGACGTGTTGAAATCCGAGGCGGTCGTACAGGCGCCGCGCCGGGTTGTCGTGCTCGACGTGGATCGAAACGCGCATTCCGGTGGACCGGCCCTCGGCGAGTATCTCCTCCATCAGCATCCGCCCGATGCCGCGGCCGCGGAACTCCGGCGTTAGCGAGATGTCCACCAGCCGGATCTGATCCGGCCAGCGATCCACGTACAGGCGTCCCAGACGCTCGACGCCGCCGGCGCGGGTCCGTTCCACGATCAGGAACTCGCAGTGCGGATAGTACTGCCGGTAGTACTGATGCTGGTTGACGAACTGCCAGCGCAGGAAGGCGCGCTTCTGTTCCGCGCTCCAGGGCACCGGCGCCAGCTCGTCCTGCCGGGTCGACGCGTACAGCTCCTCGAGAAACGGCAGGTCGCTGTCGAGCATCCGGCGCAGCGAGAGTCCTGGCGGCGCCACGGTCAGGATACGCTCGGTTTCAATCATGGGGCGATTGATGCTCTATACTTCGACACGCTGGGAGGTCCGGTGCTCGACACGCTCACGAAGGAATCTTTCGATCCGTTGAAGGGCGACGCGTTTTCGCTGGCACACGATGGCGGCACGACGCTGTCGCTGTCGCTCGTCGCCGTGCTCGGCACCGGGCTGCGGGGCCACGCGTCGCGCGAACAGTTTGCGGTCCATTTTCTCGGGCCCGCCATGCCTGTCCTGCCGCAGCGCATCTATCAGCTGCACCATCACCAGCTCGGCGCGCTCGACATTTTCCTGGTGCCGATCAAGCGCGACGCGAACGGCACGACGTACGAAGCGGTGTTCACGTAGGCGGGTAGGGCGGGTCGGGCAGGCACGGCAGGTGAGGCAGGTGGGGCTGGTTGGGAAGAGCACCGCCCTTCCTGCCCGACCAGCCCCTCCTGCCTGACCCGCCCCACTAGCCCTACCCGCCCCACCAGCCCGAAACAATCACCCCCGCGGCGGAAACACCCCTTGCATCGCGATACAGAAGTTGAGCGTCAGGTACGGCTGCAGGTTGTTGTGCGGCTGGTTGCCGCCGGCTAGGGGAATTCCCTGAGTCGCCATTTGCGTCAGGTTGGCATTGATCGTGGTCTGATAGGCATTGAACCCCGTCCGGCCGACACTGCTGTCTGTGGGAGTCCCGCTGTCGGCGGTGGTGTTGTTGGCCCGGAAGGCATGGGTATGCACGGGGATCTCGCTCTCGAGCAGCGTGACCGTCTCGCTGCCTCCGGTTTCGCCGAGATCGTGGAGCGACAACCCGGGTCCCTGTCCGGGATGCATCGGCACACTGTCCTGCAGGTTGGGGAGCGCGAAGGTCGACTTCCCATCGCCTCCGTAGGTCGTACCGAGCAGCGAGAAGAGCGCCGTGTTCTGCGAGATCGGCATCAGCTGCCCGTTGCAGAACGCCCACCCCTTGGGCGCGAAATTGAAACGGAAAAATCCGAATCTCTGCCACAAACGGATCAGCCATCATTCTCTCCATCGTGTTGGATGTTGTTGCCTTGCCGACTCCCGCCGATCGTTCTCTTTATGTCGGGGACGGGAAAATCCCGAACAACGAGATGATGAAATTGATGCAGAGGTACGGCTGAAAGTTGCTGTGCGGCTGACTGCCGCCGACGGCCGCGAGCATATTGGTAGCCATGTTGACATTCGGCACGTCCTGGAAGAACTGGATCGACCCCGGCCGCGATTCAGCGATCACCGCGTTGGCGGGGTTGGTTTCGGTTGCCTGCGTCAAAGTGGCCTGTGCGGGATGGCTATGGGCTGGAATCTGCTGCACGGTCAAAGTGACCTCTTCGGCGCCACCAGTCTCGGCGAGGATGAACCCATCGCCCATGTGGATTGGAATGCGCCCCCGCAGGTCCGGCAGCGCGAAGGTCGATCTCTCCGTCGCCGCCGTATGTCGTCCCGATCAGCTTGAACAGCGTGTCGTTCTCGCTGATCGGAAGGAGCTGTCCTTCGCAGAACATCCACCCGGCAGGGGCGAAGTTGCCCGCGAACATCCGAATCTCGCCAACGTAGGGTTGAGCCATGAGTCCCCTCTAGTTCTGGCTTGGGAAAATGCCCTGCAGGGCGATCGAGAAGTTCAGCGTCAGAAAGGGTTGCATGTTGAGATGCGCCTGGCTGCCACCCACGCTGGTCACAGTTCCCGCGTTGAGCGGCGTGAAGTTGGCCGCGGGCCCGTACACCTGCTGCGGGGATTTGGCGAACAGATTGTTGGCCGGCAGCACGGCGTTGGCATCGGCGCTCGACGCAACGATCGGGTGAGTATGCGTTGGCAATTCCGCAATTGACAGAGTGTGGGCCTGTTCCCCGGCGCGTTCACCCAGGGTGTGGCTGCCGCCGACGTGAATCGGCGTTCTTCCCTGCAGATTCGGAAGTGCGAAGTTCACACGACCGTCGCCGCCGAACGTCGTTCCCAACAGCGAGAACAACGCCTGGTTCTGATTGATCGGCAACAACTGCCCGTTGCACAGGGCCCACCCTTTGGGCGCAAACCCGAATGACATGATTCGGATCTCAGATAAGAACGGTTCTGCCATGTACGCTCCTTCCTCTATTTACGCCGATTACTGAATCGGCGGCGTGGTGCAGGCGGCGACCGACGTAAAGTTGACGACGCTCGCGACGGTGCGCACGCGAGTGCCGCCGCTCGCGGGCGTGAACAGTGGGTTCTGCCCGTCTAGGAAGGCCTCGACGTTGGCAGTGCTCGTGCCGCTGCCGGTGAGCCCCTCGATGGCAAAGACGACGCCGGCGTTCGACTGCCGCAGCTGAAGATCGTCGGCGCCGATGTTGAAGCTGTCATTGTTGCGCGCGTCGAGGCAGATATCGTGCAACGAGCCCGTTGCCGTCAGCACGCGCATGCCGTCCGAAATTCCCGCACCAACATCATCTTCGACCTGTTCGATCACGTTGTTGGTGATCTGGATGTGGAGATCGCCGTCCCCCGTATTCGCGAGGACGTCGATGCCGCCTACGTCGATGCGGCGGATGGTGTTGCCGTGGATCGTGAACTGGGCGGTCTCCTCGCCGCGCACATCGACCACGATGCCCTGACCGAGGCGGTTTCCGGACTGTGGCACGCCGCTCGTGCCGATCGTGTTCCCCTGGATCAGGGCCGTCAGCAGGGACGAACTCGTGGACGAGGAGCCGTTGCCGATGGCGATGGCTGCGACACCCTCCGTGAACGTGATGTTGTTGTTCAGGATCACGTAGTCGACGTCGGCCGAGAAGTTGCTCGCGATGTCCATGCCCTGGAACAGGTGATGGAATGTCGAGTTCTGGACACGTGAAATCGTGCGCGAACGGACCCTCGAACGTCACCAGGATCCCGTCCGACCAGTTCTCCGTCCCGCCCGGCGGCAACGTGTTGGCGTCGTTCTCGAACGTGTTCGAATTGAAGTTGAACGCGGCCGCCCAGCCGCTCGAGGCCGTCGTCTGCGACCGCAGGTTGACCTGCGCGTTCTGGCCGGCGGCCTGCAGGTCGCGGAACGTCGAACCTGTGACGTTGAACGTGGCGGCTGGTCCGGCCACCGCGTTGTTGTAGTCGACGCGCAGGTTGTCCTCGAACCCGCCGCTGATGTTCGAGTTGGTGATGGCAATCGTACCGCCCGAGTCCTCCACCAGAACGGCGCCCTCGTCGCTGCCGGCGTCGTTGCCGCTCGTCCCGTTCACCACCACGTTGGTGAGCGTCAACCCGTTGAGCTCGTTGGCCGCGAATGGCGAAGTTGTCGAAGTGATTCAGCTGCATCCAGCTGAACGACGCATTCTTCGTCTGGTTCAGATAGATGCCGATGCCGTCTGACGTCGACCCGTTGGCGCCCGTCTTGTGCTGAATCGTTCCACCCGTTCCGGCGGCTCCCGTTCCAGTAACGGTCAGCCCACCGTTGCCGGCTGCCGTCCCGGTGTTGTTCAGCACGATGCCGTTGCCGGCGCTGCCAGCGCCTGTGCCGGCAGTGATGCTGCGGAACGTCAGCCCGCTCGCGCCGATGGTCGTGTTGGCCACGTTCAGCGCCGTGCCGGTCGTCGTCGTGATGGTGTTCACGATGGTCGTGTTGTTCTGCGTCGCCGACACCGTGCCGCCGCCGGTCGCGGTGAACGCCGGGACTCGTCGCCGTGCGTCAGCGCTCAGCCGCCCGTGAAGTTGATCGTCGATGCCGGTGTTCGCGTTCAGGAAGATGCCCTGGCCGGTGTCGGTGATCGCGCCCGTTGAACGTGACCGTGCCGCCGGTGCGGTTCTGAATGTCGATCGACCGGCCCGCGTTGCTGCTGATCGTCGTGCTGCGATCGTGCACGTTGCCGTGTCGCCCTGGTTGATCAGCACCTCGGCGACGCGGCTCGTGTTGCGTGAACCGCGTTGGTGACGTTGGTCACGTCACCGTCGCCCGGCTCGGACGTTGGTCAGGCTCAGCGCGTTGGTGCCGCCGGTCGACGTTCACCTGATCGATCGCGACCGCCGGTGCGTCACGTCCTGGACGCAGTCCATCGCCGGTGATCGCGGCGCTGCGCCGCGTGAAGTTCACCGCCCGCACCGCGCGTGTTGTTCGCCGAGCGTCACCGTGCCGGTCAGCGTCGGCGCGCGTGCCCGGCGAGGATCGTCAGGCCGTTCAGCGTGAAGGTCGCGCCCTGCGCCGTGCAGCGTCTGGTTCGCGTCCAGCGCGATGTTGCCGGGCGTCGTCGCGCCGCCCGAGTGGACGTAGATCGACTGAGTTCGCGAGCGACGGCGCGGCGGCGTTCGCCAGCGTGTTGAACGGGTTGTGCGATCGGCCGTCGCCGTTGCCGCCGGCGCTGTTCACGTACCAGACGACGTTCGACAGGTTGATCGTCACCGTCGCCGGTGTTGGTGACGCCGTTGCCGTCGGTCAGCGTGTAGGTGAAGCGTGTCGGTCGGCCCGGCGAAGCCGACGTTCGGCGTGTAGGTGAACGTGCCGTCGGTCGCGCCCTCGGCGATCGCCGCCGTTGGCCGAGCGCGGCGCGGGAACGTGACCGTCAGCGTGCCCGGCCCGTTGTCGCCGGTCTTGACGTTGTCGCTCGACGCAAGCACGTGCGGCGTCGACGGCGGCGCCGGCGCCGACGACGAACTGCGTGTTGCCGACGCCGCCGGTGTAGGTCTCGGCTGTCGGCGATCGGCCGGACGGTGATCGTCGTGTTCACGCGTGCCCGTGCAGCCGAAGTTGTCGGTCACCGTGATCGTGACGGCGCCGTTCAGCACGGTGTTGGTCGGCGTGCCCGGACACGACGCCGGTCGTCGGCGTCGATGCGCCAGCCCCGCCGGCAGCCCGGTCGCGCTCCACGTGAAGCTCGATGCCGGTGCTGCCGGTCTGGTTGAAGTCCACCGGCCCGTACGCCGTCTGGAACAGCCCGTCCGGCAGGACGCAGCGGAGTCACGGTGATCGCCGGGCAGACGACGTTCAGCGTGAAGTTCTGCGTGGCGTCCGGCGGGATGCCGTTGGTCGCCGTGAACACCAGCGGGAACGCGCCGGTCTGCGTCGCGGTCCCGCCGAGCACGCGCGTCGCGGGCGTGAACGTGACGCCGGTCGGCAGCGTGCCCGTTTGCGACACGGTCGGCGCCGGGAAGCCGGTCGTCGTCACCGTGAACGTGCCCGGCGTGCCGACGGTGAAGGTCGTCGTTGTTCGCGCTGGTGATCGCCGGCGGCTGCTTGACCGTCGACGGTGAAGGCCTGCGTCGCGTTCGGCAGCGTGCCGTTGGTCGCCGTGAGCGTCACCGGGAAGCGATCCGCTCTGCGTCGGCGTGCCCGACAGCGTCCCGTGCCGACGACAACGTGAGGCCCGTCGGCAGCGCGCCGCTGGTGACGCTCACCGTCGGCGCCGGGAAGCCGGTCAGTCATCACCTGGAACGTCGTGCCGGCGGTGTTCAGCACGAACGTCGCCGTGTTGGCGCTGGTGATCGCCGGCGCCTGGTTGACCGTCAGCGTGAACGCCTGCACGGCGTTCGCGCCGATGCCGTTGGTCGCGGTGAACGTCACGTTGTAGCACGCCGCCGGTGCCCGGGTCGGGCGTCCCGCTCAAGCAGGCCGGCGGCCGACAACGTGACCCCCGCCGGCAACGTCCCCGCCGTCACGCTGACCGTGGGCGCCGGGAAGCCGGTCATCACGACGTTGAACGAGCCCGCGCGTCCCGACCGTGAAGGTCGTGTTGTTCGCGCTCGTGATCGCCGGCGCCGCGTTGACCACGACGGTGAAGGCCTGCGTCGCGTTCGGCAGCGTGCCGTTGGTCGCCGTGAGCGTCACCGGGAACGATCCGCTCTGCGTCGGCGTGCCCGACAGCAGCCCGGCCGCCGACAGCGTGAGGCCCGTGGGCAGCACGCCGCTGGTCACGCTCACCGTCGGCGCGGGAATGCCGGTCATCACCACCTGGAACGTCGTCCCCGCCGTGTTCAGCAGCGAACGTCGCCGTGTTGGCGCTCGTGATCGCTCGGCGGCTCGTTGACCGTCAGCGTGAAGGCCTGCGGCGCGTTCGGCGCCGATGCCGTTGGTCGCGGTGAACGTCACGTGTAGGTGCCGCCGGTGCCCGGCGTCGGGCGTCCCGCTCAACGGTGCCGTTGCCGTTGTCGACGAACGTGACGCCGGCCGGCAGCGTCGCGCCGCCGTCACGCTGACCGTCGGCGCCGGGAAGCCGGTCGTCACGACGTTGAACGAGCCCGCGGCTTCCGACCGTGAAGGTCGTGGTCGTCGCGCTCGTGATGGCCGGCCCTTCGTTGACGTTCAGCGTGAAGGCCTGCGTGCCATCCGGCAGCACGCCGTTCGCCGCGGTGAACGTGAGGGCGTAGCGTGCCGCCCGTGCCGGCCGCCGGCGTCCCGCTCAGCGTGCCGGTGCCGTCGCCGTTGTCGACGAACGTCACGCCCGCGGGCAGCGTCCCGCTGACCGTGATGGCCGGGGGCGGCGCGCCGATGGTCGTCACCGTGAACGTCCCGGGCGTCCCGACCGTGAACGTGGTGGTGGCGGCGCTCGTGAACGCCGGGCGGCCGGTCACCGTGAGCGTGAAATTCTGCACCGCCGACCCGCTGCCGTTGGTCGCCGTGAACGTCAGCGCGTAGGTCGCCGCCGGTGCCCGCCGCCGGCGTGCCGCTCAGCGTGCCGGTGCCGTCGCCGTTGTCCACGAACGTCACGCCGCTCGGCAGCGCCGCGCCGCCCTGCGCCAGGCTCGGGAACGGGAAGCCGCTCGTCGTCACGGTGAAGGTGCTCACGGCGCCGATCGTGAACGTCGTCGAGCTGGCGCTGGTGATCGCCGGCGCCTTCGGTGACGGTCAGCGTGAAGGTCTGGGCGACGGCGACCGCCCACGCCGTTGGTGGCGGTGAAGGTGAGCGCGTAGGCGCCCGCCGTGCCGGCCGCCGGCGTGCCGCTCAGCGTGCCGGTGCCGTTGCCGTTGTCGACGAACGTCACGCCGCCCGGCAGCGCGCCGACGCGTGAGCGTCGGCGTGGGCGTCCCGACCGTCGTCACCGTGAAGCGTGCCGGCGACGCCCACCGTGAACGTCGTCGTCGCGGCGCTCGTGAACGCGGGCGCGCCGTTCACCGTGAGCGTGAAGGCCTGCGGGCGCGGTCGGCGCCGACGCCGTTGGTCGCCGTGAACGTGAGCGCGTAGATCGCCGCCGGTGCCCGGCGGCCGGCGTGCCGCTCAGCGTCGCGGTGCCGTTGCCGTTGTCGACGAACGTCACGCCCGCCGGCAGGGCGACGCCGCCCAGCGTCAGCGCCGGCGCCGGGAAGCCGGTCGTCGTGACCGTGAACGAGCCGGCCGCGCCGATCGTGAACGTCGTCGCCGGCCGCGCTCGTGATCGCCGGCGCCTCGTTGCACGGTCAGCGTGAAGGTCTGCGACGCCGTTCGGCAGGACGCCGTTGGTGGCCGTGAACGTGAGCGGGTACGCGCCGCCGGTGCCCGCGCGCCGGCGTGCCGCTCAGCGTGCCGGTGCCGTTGCCGTTGTCCACGAACGTCACGCCCGGCCGGCAGCGCGCCGGCTGACGCTGATGCGCCGGCGTCGGCGTGCCGACCGTCGTGACCGTGAACGTGCCCGCGCTGCCCGACCGTGAAGGTCGTCGGTGGTGGCGCTGGTGATCGCCGGGCGCGCCGCTCACCGTCAGCGTGAAGGTCTGGACGGCGCGGCGCGCCGACGCCGTTGGTCGCCGTGAACGTCAGCGCGTAGGTGCCGCCGGTCCCGGCGCCGGCGTGCCGCTGAGCGTGCCGGTGCCGTCGCCGTTGTCGACGAACGTGACGCCGGCCGGCAGGGCCGCGCCGCCGCTGCGTGAGCGCCGGCAGCGGGAAGCCGGTCGTCGTGACCGTGAAGCGTGCCGGCGGCGCCGATCGGTGAACGTCGTCGCTGTCGCGCTCGTGATCGCCGGCGCCTGCGTGCACCGTCAGCGTGAAGCTCTGCGTCGCGGGCGTGCCCACGCCGTTGGTCGCCGTGAACGTCAGCGGATACGTGCCGCCCGTGCCCGCGGCCGGCGTGCCCGCCAGCGTCGCCGTGCCGTCGCCGTTGTCCACGAACGTCACGCCGGCGGGCAGCGTGCCGCTGACCGTGAGCGTCGGCGCCGGGGTGCCCGACCGTCGTGACCGTGAAGGTGCCGGCGCGTGCCGACCAGAAAGCTCGTCGACGGCGCGACTGGTGAAGCGCAGGCCCGGCCGCATCGCCGGTCGAGCCGACCGACACGCCGCCGCCCGCGCCGGCGAACGCGATGAAGCTCGCCAGCTCGCTGCAGGTCGACGCCGCTGAAGACGCGGACGTGCGGGCCGCCGCCCGGCCCGGCGCCCAGTGATGAGATCGACGCGGCCGTCGCCGTTGACATCGCCGGCCGCGACACGCGACGCCGCCCGCGAAACGCCGGGTCGTAGGCGAAGAAGCTCGGCCAGCTCGCTCAGGTCCGGCGCCGCTGAACACGCGGACGTGCGGGCCGCCGCCCGGCCCCGCCCCCGTGATGATGTCGGCGCGGCCGTCGCCGTTGATGTCGCCCGCCGCCACGCTCACGCCGCCGGTGAACGCCGGGATCGTAGGCGAAGAAGCTGGCCAGCTCGCTCAAGTCCAGCGCCGCTGAACACGCGCGACGTGCGGGCCGCCGCCCGGGCCGGCGCCGGTGACGATGTCGGCGCGCCCGTCGCCGTTGACGTCGCCCGCCGCGACGTGCACGCCGCCGGGAAACGCCGGGTCGTAGGCGAAGAAGCTGGCGAGCTCGCGTCAGGTCCAGCGCCGCTGAACACGCGGACGTGCGGGCCGCCGCCGGGCCCGGCGCCGGTGATGATGTCGGCGCGCCCGTCGCCGTTGACGTCGCCCGCCGCGACGTGCACGCCGCCCGCGAAACGCCGGGTCGTAGGCGAAGAAGCTGCGCCAGCTCGCTGCAAGTCCGTGCCGCTGAAGACGCGGACGTGCGGGCCGCCGCCCGGCCCCGCGCCGGTGATGATGTCCAGCGAGCCGTCGCCGTTGACATCGCCCAGCGTCACGCTGACGCCGCCGAGAAACGCGGGGTAGAACGGCTGGATGGTGCCGTCGTGCCGGTCGCTTCGATCACGCTGCACCTCGGGGTGCCGCCCGGCCCGGGGCCGATGACCAGTTGCGCCCCTGCGGTCGTCGGCAAGACGAGCGTGGCGACGACAACGAAGCACGCGGCTGATGCCCAGCGAAGTCGCATCAGCCCTTTTTCGCCGTTGAACGGGACGGAGTGGACTGACCTGATCAGGTTGAGTGCGAGCATGGAAAGAGGGATCGAAGGACGCGGCACCGATAAGGCTGAGTAGTCTACGCCGAAATCGTCGCTCGGGCTGCCAGGTTTCTCCTACAGACTCGGCTTTCTTCCTACAAATCGACGCCGTTCAACTACTGTGACGGCTTCGGCGGGGGCGGCAGCGCGATCCGCAGATGGTCCCCCTTGTCCGGAATTCGAAGGTCGCGATAGGCGAGCTGTGACGCGCCCATGCGCGTCCCCGGCTTCGCCCAATGGACGGTCGAGCCGCCAAATCCTTGAAGGACCGCGGCCGAGGGTGCCGCGCCGGCGAGGGTCACGGTGTATTCGCGTTTTTCCGCGGCCGCGATGCGCGGGACTTCCCACACGGCAACATCGCCCGACAGGTCGGGCTTCGGACGCTGCGGGATCTCGGCGGTGAATGCCCCTGGTGCAAGCGCCAGGGCCGGTGACAGCCCCAGTTGTGCAAGCGGCCGGACGCCCTTGTATCCGGCGCCCGTGGCGCTGACGAGGGTGGCGCCGGGAGGGATCCGAACAAAGATCGTCACGTCTTCAGCCGGGGGCCCAACCTTGGCGCGGCCCACGTTGGCGACGGTCAACGTGTACATGGTGTTCGCGCCCTGCTGAACCCCGGCCGCGAGAGCGGCCTCCATCCGTACTCGTAACCCGGCATCGAGCATGAACTTGTAGACTTCCCGCAAGAGCACTTCAGGCAGCAGGTCCTTCGAGAAGTTCCCCATGGTGCCCGTCGGATACTTCTCGCTGTGCTGATAGACCATCTTCGCGAAATACGGAAAGCCCGCGTCCTTGCTGACGCCGAATTTCTCGTCCGGGACGCCACCTGGCCGGTCGGCGGCAAGAAGCCACGCGCGGGGGACGGCCATCTCGGGGCCGTGACATTGGCCGCAGCCGAACGCGCTCTGGATCCGCTGACCCGCGGGTGCGTCAGCCGGCGGATGCCTCCACCGCGGCGGACCCGGTGTCGCCACTCGCGGAAGGGCGGTGAGGAACGCGTGGAGGTCGGCGATGGACTGATCGCTCACCTGCGATTCGGTGAACGACGGCATCAGGCCCCATGGCTGCCGGATCGCGCGTTTGAACTGCGCGAGGGTCAACGCGCGGCCGGCGAGATCGGGGCCCCAGCCGCCCTCCCCGGCGAGGCCGTGACAGAAATTGCACATCTGTCCCTGCCAGAAGACCTTGCCCGCGTCGGCCTTACCGGTTGGAGCCTGCTCCGCCTGGAGCATCGGAACGAGAGCCAGCACGACCAGCCATGCACCCATGTTCGCCTTTGCTAATTTGTCGTGGTTGGTTTCTTGCCGGTGTATTCCAGGACGAAGAGTCCGCTCCCGACGCGATCGGTCGCGTACGCCAGCCCCCGGTGATCGATGTCCACGTCGTTGATCTGGATCGCCGTCGGCTGCTCCTTCGAAATACCGTAGGAGTTCGCATTCGTCTTCGGAATGTAATAGCCCACCTCTTTCAAGTTGTACGGATCCGACAGGTCGAGCACGCGGACGCCGGCGTTGAAGTAGGCCATCCAGGCAAGCTTGTCTTCGAATCGGTTCAGCTCGGAGTTGACGGTTTCGGCGTGCTGATGCGGACCGAAGCGGCCGCCTTTGTCACAGAAATTCCCGACGGGCACCTGCCACGTCGAGATCGGAAACGGGCTGGCCTCGACGGTGATGTCGAACATGTACACCTTCGATCGAATGCCGTTGGCGCACGGTTTCATATCGGCGGCGCCGGCAGCCTCGTCCGTGACGAGCGCATAGGTCCGTGGCAGCGCGTCGCCCTTGAAGTTCGGCACTTCGTTGTAGACGATCGGAGAGATCGTGTGGGGTCCGCGGCCCGGGGGAGTCGTGTCGACCAGCCACACCAGCTTGGGATTGGCGGGGTCGGTGATGTCCCAGCTCGTGGTCTGTCCGGCGCCGCGATAGGCGACGTAGAGCCGGTGGTTCTTCTCGTCGACGATCGGATGGTGTGCGTACTCCCCCTGGAAACCGGGCGCGCCATTTCTCTGGCTCGGCAGGGCGGCCCGGCCCACGAACTTGGGATTCTTCGGATCCTTGAGATCCCAGATGTGCAGCACGATCTGGCGGAAGCCCGGCTCTCCGGAGCTGGAATAGTAAGAGGCCCGACTCCTGGGACCAGTAGCCTTTGTGCGCCCGCATGATGAACTTGCCGCCGCATCCGGGGCCGCACGAGTTCGGCGGCGTTCCCGTGATTTCAGAGACGAGCGCGATCTTCGACGGATCGGTGTCCCTGGTCGTGATGTCGAAAATCTGGAACCTGAAGTCCTTGCCGGTATCGTAGCTGCGGATCAAATAGTCCCTGCCCGCTGGATTCGAGTTGAACCCGTAGTCGTAGACCACCGACACCGCGCGGGAGTTCACGCCTCCCACCTCATTGGGGATGTGCCAGACGAGTTTCGGGTTGGCCGGATCGGAGATCTCGACGATCGACGTGCCGTTCCATTCCATCTTGCCGGTGATCGGGTTCAGGAGTCGGCTCGTCCTTCACACTCCCGTCGTCGGAGGCTTGAGGGTCGCTCCGGTCGTTGGGCGAGTGGCCGACGTACGCCCAGTTGCCATTGGCCGCGTTCGATCTGGTGTTCACTTCCAGCGACTGGCGGCCCTGCAGGTCCTGGTATCCCACCAGCCGCACGTTCTCCGCACCATCGGACCGCGGGTCGACGTCGGCGGCCGCCTGAGCAGGAGGAGGCGCCGCGGCGGGCGAACAGGCGGCGGCCGCCATCAGCAGCAGCAGCCCCGGAGAGAGCACCGAGGCGCGAACGGAAAACGCGGACGCTCTGTTCGACTGTGACGCATGACTCATGGCAGGTCGTTCCTTTTCTGGCGATGTAGACCGCCTCTCTATCGTGGCTCGGTTCGTACGTGCCGTCGCGACGCGCGCCGTCAGCCGTGCCGACTCAGGTGCGCGCAACTCCGCGTCGACCGAAAGGTGACGAATCCTACCAGACGCGTCCCTCCGGCGCGCGCCGAGCCTGCGACGCGCGCCGACGAGCGGCTGAGGGTCTCGGCTCTCGCTGACGAGCGGTAACCCGGCCACGCCTGCCAGCGACTGTGCCGTGCGCCCATCGCGCGAGGCCGGTTCTTGCTAGAATCGCGTGGTCTCCGGTCGGACATTTCAGGAGAAGGGTGGACGATGCAGCTGACGCGTACGTTCCTCACGCTGTCGATCGTGGGTCTCGGCGTCCAGGCCGTCGCCGCGCACCACGGCTCCGGCTGTCCTCGATCGCTCGTCCGTTTCCGCCGAACGGGCGAGGCAGGCGATGGTGTTGCTCGATCCCGGGTCCGCGTCGCGGCCGCAGCAGGGGAGGAACGCCGCGACTGCGGCGGCCCCGGTCGTGTCGCGCTTCCGTCTGACGATGCCGCATCTCGAGACGGAACTGCTGTTCGACGACCAGAAGATCACGACGACCGGCGTCGGCGTCAACCGCGAGTGGGAGACACCCCCGCTCGAACGGGGTCGCACGTACCGAGTACGTCTTCACCGCCAAGTGGCGGCCGAACAACTACACGCTCGTCACCCGCAAGAAAACCGTTCAGTTCAAAGGCGGCGACGCGGTCGTCGTCGATCTCTCGGTGGCCGACCCGGCCGACCGCGCCGAGATCCGGTACGTGCCGACGCCGGATTTCATCGTTGCCGAGATGATCAGGGTGGCCGGCATCACACGCGACGATGTGGTCTACGAGCCGGGATGCGGCGACGCCCGAATCACCATCGCGGCGGTCAAGGCGGGCGCCAAGCGTGGGGTTGGAATCGACCTGGACCTGGCGCGCGTGGCCGATTCGCGGAAGCGGGTGAGCGCGGCGGGACTCGACGGCCGGATCGAGATTCGTCGGGGTGATGCGCTGGACATCAAAGACTTGTCCGAAGCCACCGTCGTGTTCCTTTACATGGGTGAAGAGTTCGACGTGCTGCTTCGTCCGATCCTCTTGAAGCAGCTGAGGGTGGGCGCCCGGATCGTGTCGCATCGGTTCAGGATGGGCGACTGGATGCCGGATGAGACCATACCGGTCGGGGAACCCGACCAGCGACGACGTGTCGCTGGTGCACCGCTGGACGGTCACGAAAGAGATCAAGGAGCGGGCGGCGAAGCCATGACGGCGTGTGACGTCGGTGGAGGAGCAGCGTAGAGCTGGATCCATCCTTCGAGCCTGCGGCGCGCGCAAGACGTTTGTCGGAGAGGAGGCGCCCCCGGGACGATTCCAGATCGAGACATGGAGGACCGAGCCGTCGACCAGGCGGTCATGTTCTTCGTCGTCCACAAATGGCTCGGGCGCGGCCGGATCCGGCTCCTGGACCAGCACCAGCCAGGCCGGGCTCCCGCGTTGCGCGTGTTGGGCCTTGGGGCGTCGATGCCGGGGGTCGGCGGGGATGCCGACGTAGTTGATGAATCTGCCCTCTCGAATCAGTCTCCACGTGTAGCTCGAACCCTTGAGCGCCGGGTTCGGCGCGAACGGTTCGATCCCCTCGGCGGCCAGCGTAGCTCACGATCGGCCATTCACCGGTTGTCGACCGGATCGTCTCCGCTTCGATGAGACTCACCTGAAGCTCGCGAAACATCCGCTGCTCGTCGGACGGCCTGTCCTGGATCAAGCTCTGGTACGGCCAGAGATTGCGCCGGGCAGAGGCATCGTTCGAAAAGGCGAACGGACTGATCGCCAGATAGAGCCACGTGGCGACGGCGATGGCCATGGCCGTGCGGGCCACGGCGATCAGTTCGTGGCTCGCGGAGGGCGGCGCGATTTCGACGCTGCGGATGGTCATCAGCTCAGCTTTCAGCTGTCAGCTCTCAGCTAGCTCTCAGCTGAAGCAGCTGACAGCTGCTAGCACTCACGTTGGACCTGCTGCGGCTTGCTCCTGAACAGGGAGCCGGCCGCAAGTGTCATGAAAAAGATCGCGCTGACGGCCAGAACCACGGCACCGCCGGTCGGCACCAGGAGCCGGGTCGACACGCCGAGCCCTCCAACGCCGCCCAGGAATGCCACGACGACGCTCCAGGCGAAGTAGCCTCGCGTCCCGCGGGCGAGGTTGCGCGCGGCCGCCGCCGGCACGAGGACGAGCGCTTCGACCAGCAACGCCCCGATCACCTTCAGGCTGACGACAATCGACAAGGTCAGGAGGACGGCGAAGAGGTAGTCGAGGAACGCCGACTCGGCGCCGGCGACCCGGGCGAGGGGCGGGCTGAGGCTGTCGAGGAGGAGATTGTTGTACTGCCAGATGAGCACAACCGCCACCACGGCTCCGACGGCGAGCAGGAGGAGCAGGTCGGCGTCGGTCACCGTGAGCAGGCTGCCGAACAACACCGATTCGACCTGATGCACGTTGAACTGCCGCGTCACGACGACGAGCAGGCAGAGACCGAGTCCCAGCGTCAAGGCGTGGAACACACCGATCAACGTGTCCTGCGGCAGCGTGGCGTGCCGCTTCACGTACACCATCGCGAGCGTCGTGAGGAGACAGAAGCCGAACATCCCGCCGTACGGCGCATTGAGCGGTTCGCCGACGAGAAGGCCGATGGCCACGCCGGTGAGCGCGGCCTGTCCGAGCGCCGCGCTGAAAAACGCCATCCGGCGCGTCACGACGAGATGGCTCAACCCGCCGAGGATCGGCGCGAGGATCAAGGCGCAGAAGAAGCCGCGAATCAGGAACGGATACTGGAAGTCGTCGGGCAGCCAGCCTTCGCTGCGCGAGATCGCCGACCCACTTGTAGAAACCGGTCAATGGCGGACGCGCCCTTCGCCCGCCGCAGGGATCAGCGCGAGCACCCGATCGAGGGCGAGCGTCTCGGCGGGCGGCCCTTCAGTGACGAGCGATCGATCGAGCACCGTGACCCAATCGGCCACACGACGCACCTGATCGAGGTTGTGCGACACCATCAGAACGGTGCATCCCGCCTCTTTCAACGCGCGAAGGAGTTCCTCGAGCAGGCGCATCCCGCCCTCGTCGAGGCCGCTGGCTGGTTCGTCGAGGATCAGCAATTCGGGTATCGGATCGACCGCATTCGCCAGCAGCACGCGGCGCAGCTCCCCGCCGGACAGCACTGAAAGGGGCCGGCGTTCGAGGCCCGAGCACCCCGACCTTGTGCAGAAGCTCCGCGACGCGGCGCCTGGTGCTCGGGCGCACGCCAAAGCACACGGGCCGCCGCTGGCGGGTCAGCGCCAGAAAATCCTCGACCGTCACGGGCAGACTCGGATCGACGGCGAATGTCTGCGGCACATAGCCGATCCGGCCGTCGCCGCGCCAGTTGGCGACAATGCGGCCCTCGAAGGCCATCTCGCCGAGCAGCGCGCTCAGCAACGTCGTCTTGCCCGCGCCGTTGGGACCGACGATCACATGGATGCGTCCGCCATCTGACCGCGAGCGAGACGGCCGCGAGCAGCTGCTCGCGGTTGCGACGGATCGAGACCTCGACGAACTCGAGGAGCGGCGGCTCACCGGCGTCCCGGCTCATGTTTCCGTGACGAGCGCCCGAATCATCGTCTCGACGTTGGTCTGCATCTCGCGCTCGAAGCGTTCCGGGGTGAACGGTCCCGACGCGATGTGGCTGATGGTGTAAATCTTCACACCGGTCTCGTCGCTGAGCACCTTGAGGAGCGGAGGCGGGAATGTCTGCTCGCTGAAGACGACCTGGATCTTCTCGCGCTGCAGCAGCCGCACCATGTCGCGAAGCTCGGTGGCCGACGGCGTGAGACCGTGCGCCGGCTGCACCACGCCGGCGACCTCGAGCCCGAATTCCTGGAGCAGGTACCCGTAGCCGTCGTGGACCGTGACGACGCGGGTGATCTTGGCCTCGGCCAGCTGTTGAGCGGCACGCGACTTGATCGACGCGGAGCCGTCTCGCATAGCTCGGCGGCGTTCTGCTGCAGCGTCGCGGCGTCCTGCGGACGCAGCGCCGCGAGCGCCTTCTGGATCGCGTAGGTCTGCTGAATCGCGTTCGTGAACGAGATGAAGGTGTGCGAATTGACGCCCGGTCCCCGCGCCGATCTGATCTGCGGGGTCGACTCGTTCGGGCGGATGATGACGATGCGCTTGTTGCCGGACGCCTTGATCATCGAAAAGATGAAGTCGTCGTGGCCGATGCCGTTGACGACGATCGCGTCGAGATCGATCAGCTTCTTGATGTCCTCGGGGCGCGGCTGGTAGTCGCCGGCGTCGATTTCGCCTGGAAGGATCGCACGGACTTCATAGCCGGGCAGCGTGCCCACCACGTTCCTGGTCCAGGAGTAATACGGATGCAGCGTGACGCCGATCTTGAGAGGCGCCGTCGGCTGCGACTGCATGGCGTGTGGCGGCGCGCCGGACGCCACGATGCAGATCATCGCGGTTGCGATGATCGTCAGCCTGGCCGCGTACCTGCGTACGTGAGTCACCTGCATCACCTCCCTGGCGGCACGGGACGGACCGGCGCCATCAATAGTTGAGTCCAGCCGGTCAATTCCGGCTGCAGCACGAATGCCCGCGACAGGCGTCCCGCCGAATCGATGCGTCCAGACCGTGACGTGAAGCACCGTTCCGTCCGGCAGCCGATGGTGCACTTCGTCGTTCGGCGCGACATCGAGCGGCGTGTTGGGGTCGGGCTCCTGAACCCTGAGGAGCCATGCTGCCGCCGCGTCGTCGTTCGACGGAAGCGCCAGGTAATTGACGACGAAGCCTTCATGCGCGCGAGACCACGCATAAGCAGGAGAGGGCAGGGACTCGTCTCCGGCAGGGAGAACGGCAGGCAGACCGCCGAGCGAGGCAGGATCGGGCCACCGACCCGTCTGCGCGCGAAGCGCCTCGGCTTCGGAAACCCCCTGTTGAAGACGGCCGAACATCAGTTGCTCGGGACCGACGAGATCCCGGACCAGCATCTGGATACGGCGTGAGGGAAGCACCCGCGGCATCACCGAGAGCCGACGACCGCAGCACGAGGTATCCGCCGACGATCGTCACGACGAGCCCGGCGAGCGCAAGAATGGTGAACCGCTCGCGAGCGATCGATCTTGCGCCGGCTGTTCCGGCAGAGGAAGGTGCGCCGAGATCGATCCGTCTGATGTTCACGGCAATCACGTCAAGCGGGGCGTCTGCGTTCTGGCGCGGGACAGCCTGTTCGCGGCCAGCAGGATCATGAGGCCGAGCGCGAGGATGAAGGCCGGCCAGTGTCCCAGCGCGAAGCCGATGGCGCGGTTGGTCGCCGCAAGCCTGGTGCCTCCGAGCTGTTGATAGTTCTCCACGATTCCGTGCAAGCCCGTGTGAATCGGAAGCAACGAGAGCGCGACGGTGACCACGCCCTCGCGCACTCCCAGCCTGTACAGCGATTGGACGACGGGCTGCACGATGAACAGCAGCCAGAGTGCCGCGATCTCGGTCGTTCCAATAAACGCGGCGAGGCCGATCGCCGGGTGCGAGCCGGCCAGGGGCAGCGCTTCACGGACGGCCATGCCGACCGCGGCGCCGTTCGCGAGCCCGAAGCAGAGACTGACAGCCCGCACCCATCCGATCCGGGTCGCCACGGTGTTCTGGAGTGCCGCGAGGACAAGCGCGATGGTTGCGATCAGCGCGAACAGCAGTTGAAAGAGGACGTCTGGAGGGTTGGAGACCGCGGTGATCACGAGTGCGGATATCACGTGTCCGACCGCCAAGGCGCCAAAGGCGCCGAGCGCCGTGCGGAGGCGGCGCCGAGGAATCGCCAGAACAAGAAGGAACAGCAGGAGCTCCCGATCGTTGATCAGCCGCCTCAGGCCGGCCTTCGCGAACATGGGCAGCGCTTCGCGCCGCAATGGTTCGAGGGTGACGCGGCGCGGCGGACCGATGATCGTGAACTGTCGCGCGCCGTCGTCTACCGGGAGGTACGTCGTCCGTGTCTGCACGAAGCCGGTCGGCGTCCGAAACCCATTGAAGCGAACCGACAGGCCGTCTGGCGCTGCTGAAGCGATCGCGTAATCCAGCCGCAGATCGACGAACGCGTCGTTCCAGTACACTTCGCCCGCCGCCGGCAGCGGCGGCCCCGCCAGATGTTGCAGAGCCGTCTCGTACGAATCGAAGGAGGAATCGCGGCCCGGGGAGACCACCCACCTGGCCGACGTCATCGGCAGCCGGCGTATTCCCGCTCATCACTTCGAGTTCTTTCGCGGCCTCCATGGCCACGGCGCGCAACGGGCCTTCATTGACGCGCTGCTCGGGGCCCCCGGGTCTCACAGTCGGAAGCCCGGCATCCGCCAGAATACTGGCCGGCAGACGCACGAGAACCGTGAGCACCGATCCTTGAACCTTCAGGAACGTGTTCACCTCGATCGCCGTCTGGTGGGCAAGCAACGGGACGCCAACCGTCGCGATCGCATCGCCAGGCACGCGATGAGGGGCGGCGCGGAGTGGGTGCCGGCGCAGGATCAGAAACGCGAAATCGGCAGGAATGACCTCGCGACGCGAAGAGGCCACCTGACCCTCGGCTCGCGGCCGTAAGATACGCTCATATATCACCATTATGGGCAATCGGGACCGATTTAGGGACCCTTGCCTTGGAACCTCGCCCGAAACATCATGGATCTGGACATCCCCCCGGGCAGCGCGCTAAGATTTGCGCCATATCGTGGCGGAACTCTAGATCGGCGTATCCGTCCCGCAGGCAAGGCTTGTTTGCATCGCAGACAGGAGGGGCAGCTTGAAGCAGAAGAAGAAGTTATACGGCCTCGTCGGGTTCCTCGTACTCCTCGCGGCGCTGATGTTGGGACAAACGCTGCTGACGCGAGCGGCGGTTCAGACGGCCCAACGGTCCGCCCAGGCCCCGGTCTTCCAGGTAGACCCGATGTGGCCGAAACCCCTGCCGAACGCGTGGGTGATCGGATCGACCATCGGCGTCGCGGTCGATGCGCAGGATCACATCTGGATGCTTCATCGCCCCGCCACTCTGGAGAAGAACGAAATCAACTTGCAGCCGAACCCGCCGCTCGGCGAGTTCTGCTGCCGCATCGCGCCGCCGGTGCTCGAGTTCGACCAGGCCGGCAATCTCGTCTCGTCATGGGGCGGCAAGGGCGTTGGCTACGACTGGCCCAACGGTGAGCACGCGATTTACGTCGATCACAAGGACAACGTCTGGGTTGGCAGCAATGCCAGGACTGACGGTCAGATCCTGAAGTTCACGCGGCAGGGCAAGTTCCTGCTGCAGATCGGTCACGCGAACATCAAGCCGAACAGCCAAAGCACCGTTGATCTGGGCGCGCCGGCCAACATCGAAGTCGACCCGGCGACGAACGAGGTGTATGTCGCCGACGGATATGCGAACCACCGCGTCATCGTGTTCGACGCCGACACCGGTGCCTACAAGCGGATGTGGGGCGCATACGGCAACAAGCCCGATGACACCCCTCCCGGCCCGTATAACCCGGAGGTCGCCGGCCAGCAGTTCCGTAACCCGGTACACTGCTCGAATCTTTCCAAGGACAATCTCGTGTACGTGTGCGACCGCCAGGGCGATCGGATCCAGGTGTTCACGAAGGATGGAAAGTACATCAAGGAAGGCTTTGTTGCGAGGAAGACGTTGGGTTCAGGCTCGGCCTGGGACATCGCCTTTTCGGCGGACCCGCAGCAGCGGTTCATCTACCTCGCCGACGGGATGAACGCCCGCGTCCACATTCTCGTGCGCGACACGCTGCAGGTCGTCGGCATTCATCGGGCAGGGCGGCCGCTACCCCGGTCAGTTCTACGGGACGCACAGCCTCGCGGTCGACTCGAAGGGCAACATGTACACGGGCGAAACGTACGAAGGAAAGCGGCTGCAGCGATTCCTCTACAAGGGATTGGGGAACGCAACGACGTCCAACTAGTACGAGGTCGTCAGCGCAAGGTCGATGGTGAGCGGCGAGCCGCCCGAGGCGGATCGCCGCTCGCTCCAGCAGCTCGATTCGCAGCGCCGTCCCACACGCACCAGAGCACTCATAGGAAGCCCGCGCGTCCGGCGGGCTCTTTTCATGTCAGGTAACCACCTCCCGCACCTCGGGCGCCGGGCGGTCCATCCATTGACGAGGTCCGTGGATGTGGAGGAATCAGATGAAGAACGCGGTGACCGGAACACTCCTTGCGGCAGCACTCGCCTGCGCGGCGCATGCGCAGCAGCCGTTGACCGTGGAACTGGTGGACCCTGAGGCGGTACTGCTCGGCACGGCGACGCTGACTCAGGCGCCGACCGGCGTGACGATCGCGCTCGAACTGACCGGCCTCATGCCGGGCGAGCACGCCCTGCACCTGCACGCGGTGCCGGAATGCAAAGGGTTCTCGTTGTCGTCGGCGGGGGAACACTTCAACCCGACGAACAAGAAGCACGGGGTGAAGAACCCGGAGGGCCCGCACGCAGGCGATTTGGGGAACTTTACCGTGGCGGCCAACGGCACCGCGAAGACGACGATCACGGCGACCGGGCATCACGCTTGCCGCGGATGCACCGAACTCCGTCTTCGCGAAGGGCGGCACCGCGCTCATCCTCCACGAAGGCCGCGATGACCTGATGACCGACCCGGAAGGCGGCGCAGGTGCGCGCATCGCGTGCGCGCCGATCAAAAAATAGACACCGAGTCAGACGCTGCCCGGGGCGGATCAGCTATGCCGTGGGTCGGCGGTGACGTATAATGACAAGCGGGTTGCTGTAACGAACAGGCCCGTTAAGACTTGCGCTCCATCATCACTTAGCTCATCCTACGAGGTTTCATGAGCGTGAAATATTCATACGGTTGGTTGTTGGCGCCCTTGCTGGCGACGGTCAGCCTCGGTGCGGCACCTGCCGAAACGCCTTTGATTGAAGCGGTCAAGAAAGCGGACACGACCGCGGTGCGCGCTCAGTTGAAGCGGCGTGCAGACGTCAATGCGGCCGAGCCCGACGGCTCGACGGCCCTGCACTGGGCGGCGCGGCAAGAACGATCTCGACACGGCGAACCTGCTGCTGCGCGCCGGCGCCAACGTCAAGGCGGCGAATCGCTTCGGGGTCACCCCACTGGCGCTGGCAGCGACCACCGGCTCGGCCGCGATGATCGAGCTGCTGATCAAGGCCGGCGCCGACCCCAATTCGACCTCGGCCGAGGGTGAACCGGTGCTCATGACGGCGGCGCTCACCGGTAGAGTGGACGTGCTCCAGACGCTGCTGGCCCACGGCGCGAAGGTCAACGCCAAGGAAAGCTGGAAGGAACAGACCGCGCTGATGTGGGCCGCATCGGAGGGTCACACGGCAGCCGTTCGGGCGCTGATCAAGGCCGGGGCCGATATCAACGCGCGCGAAAAGGCCCAGTTCACGCCGCTGCTCTTCGCCGTCCGCGAGGGTCACATCGACGTCGTCCAGGCGCTGCTCGAAGCCGGGGCCAACCCGGGAGATCAGATCCGGAAGCCCTTCGCGAGCCGGTACGGCCCCGTCGGAAACGAAACCGTCTCGACCTCCGCGCTTGCACTGGCGGTGCTCAACGCGCACTACGAACTGGCCGCGATGCTCCTGGAGAAAGGCGCTGATCCGAACGTGCCCGACGCGCGCGGCTCGGTTCTCCACGCGCTGACATGGATGCGGCGGCCTGGCCTGCCCGATAACCGCGACTACGGCGCCCCGAACCCCACCGGGAACCTGGATTCGCTCGACCTCGCCAAGCTGCTGCTGGCGAAGGGCGCGAAGCCGAACACGCGGATCGCCTGGAAGGAAATGCGGTTCGACCGTGACGATGGAGAAGCCTTGGAGCCGCCCGATATCGTCGTCGGCCGGAATTACCTGAGCTATGTGGGCGCGACGCCCTTCTACCTGGCGGCGAGAAACGGTGATGTCGCGTTGATGCGTCTGCTCGCAGCCAACGGCGCCGACCCGCTGATCGGGACCGTTCAGAACGTGACGCCGCTCATGGCGGCTTCCGGTCTTGGCTCGTGGGAAGGGGAAAGCCCCGGGCCCTTGAGCGGCACGACGGAGGCCGAGCGGCTCGAAGCCGTGAAGCTGGCGTACGAGCTCGGCGGCGATGTCAACGCGGTCACCGACTTCGGGGACATCCCCATCGTGGGCGACGGCGTCGAGTTGCTCAGGCGGTATCCCGACAATCTGGAGGAGTTCCCGGAAACCGCGCTTGGCGACATGCGCTGGGGCGGCAGCACGGCGCTCCACGGCGCCGTCACGGCTTCCTCACAGCATTCGATCATTCGTTTCCTTCTCGAGAAGGGCGCCAAGATCGATGCGAGGAACAAGCTCGGATGGACCCCGCTGATGATGGCCGAGGGGATGGTCTGCGGATCGCTGCAGAAGACCTGGCCCGAGACGGCGGAGCTGGTGCGGAAGTTGATGCGCGAGCGCAATCTGGACCCGGATCAATACGACCAGCGCGCGGCCGCGGCGCGGACGGCGGTGCGGCGACCGCAATAGCGCTGGTCCCGGCACGCGGCAGGTCGCGCTGCGGGCGCCTGGTTCGAGAGGTTGAGGAGTCGATGATCCATATGGTTGTCGGAGGCAGGATGAAACGGTTATTTCCACTGATCGCCGGTTGGGTTGCGATCACTGTGTCGGGCTCCGCGCAGGGCGTGGCCCCGCGCCAGCAGGCGGCGGCGACGCGCGCCGGCTGCCGTTGCCGCAGCAGGACGTCCCGGCGCGCGCGGTGTTCGACAAGTACTGTGTGACCTGCCACAACCAGAAATTGAAGACCGCCGGCCTGATGCTCGATACGCTCGACGTCACCAAGGTCGGCGAGGGTGCGGCGACGTGGGAGAAAGTCGTCCGGAGGCTTCGCAGCGGCTCGATGCCGCCCGCCGGCATGCCGCGACCCGATCAGGCTGTCTACGACTCGCTCGGCACGTGGCTGGAGACCGAACTGGATCGCGCGGCTGCCGCCGCTCCGAATCCCGGCAAGGTCCCGGCATTCCAGCGGCTCACGCGAACCGAATATCAGAACGCTATCCGCGACTTGCTGGCGCTCGACGACCTGCCCAAGAGCATGGAGATTTCGTTGCTGCTGCCGGCAGACAATTCGAGCAGCGGCTTCGACAACCTCCGCGAATTGCTCTTCGTTTCGGAAACGCAGCTCGAGCAGTATCTGTCGGCCGCTCGCAAGATCAGCCGGCTTGCCGTCGGCGACCCGGCGATGCCGCCGATTCTCGATACCTACCGGGTGTCGCCCTATCTCCCGCAGGACGGGCATATCGAGGGGACGCCATTCGGCGCTCGCGGCGGCGCCGTCATCCAGCACAACGCTTCCGCTGGACGGCGAGTACGGCATCGAAGTGGAGCTCGCCGGCGCCACGCTCGGGGACCAGTTCGAGGCGAGCGTGGACGGCCAGCGCGTGCACCTGTTCACGGTTGTCGAACCGCCTCCGTCGACAGAGCTGCCGCCGCCGCCGCAAGAGAAACCCGGGCAGGCCGGAACGACGGTGAAGGACATCGGCTCGCACAAGTTCATGCGGGATCAACTCGCCGCCCGGCGCGCGGCGATGAACAAGGGGTTCGAAGCGCGCATCCCGATGAAGGCCGGTCAGAGGGATATCGTGGTCACGTTCCTCAAGCACACCTCCGCGCGCGGCGCAGAGGTGGTGCGGCGGGCGCAGCGGGGCAGGGGCGGACAGCCGGCCATCTCGAGCATCACCCTCAGGGGTCCGTTCACGGTCACTGGTCCCGGCGAAACAGCCAGCCGCAAACGGGTCTTCGTCTGCCGTCCCTCCGGCACAGCGGACGAAACGCGCTGTGCGCGGCAGATCATCTCGACGCTGGCGCGAAGGGCCTATCGCAGGCCGTTGACCGACGTCGACGTGCAGGAACTGCTGCCCTTTTATGCCGCGGGCCGGGCAGAAGGGGGATTCGAAACGGGGATTCAATGGGCGCTCGAGCGCGTCCTCGTCAGCCCCGAGTTCCTCTTCCGCGTCGAGGCGGACAGGAATGCCGGGCCGAACTCGACGTACCGCGTCAGCGACCTCGAACTGGCCTCGCGTTTGTCGATGTTTCTCTGGAGCAGTATTCCAGACGACGAGCTGCTGGCCGTGGCGGAGCAGGGCAAGCTGAAGGATCGCGCCGTCCTCGAACGTCAGGTGCGTCGAATGCTCGCGGATCCGCGTGCGGAGTCGCTGGTCACCAACTTCGCCGCCCAGTGGCTGTTCCTCCGCGATCTGGAGCACAAGAACCCGAATTCGCGATTCTTCCGGGACTTCGACAAAGGGCTTCAGCAGGACTTCGAGCGCGAGACCGATCTGTTCGTCGACAGCGTCTTGCGGGAAGACCGAAGCGTGATCGACCTGCTGAACGCCAACTACACGTTTGTCAACGAGCGCCTCGCCAAGCACTATGGGATACCCGGCGTGTACGGCAGCGAATTCCGCCGTGTCACCCTCAGTGACGACAGTCCCCGCCGTGGGCTGCTGGGCAAGGGCAGCATTCTCACGCTGACCTCCTACGCCACGAGGACGTCGCCCGTGCTGCGCGGCAAGTACATCCTCGACAACCTGCTGGGCACGCCGCCGCCGCCGCCGCCGCCGAACATCCCCGCGCTGGCCGAGAAGGCGGACGACGGCAAGGCCCTGTCGATGCGCGAGGCGATGGCTCGCCATCGTGCCAATCCGGTGTGCGCGAGCTGCCATGCGCGGATGGACCCGCTGGGCTTCGCCATGGAGAACTTCGACGCCGTGGGGCAGTGGCGGACGCGCGCCGAGAGCGGAGAGGCGCTCGACGTGTCGGCCGTCTTCCAGGATGGCACGAAGTTCGACGGCATCGCCGGTCTCCGCGAGCAGCTCGCTCGGCGCCCGGAGCAGTTCGTGATCGGCCTGACGGAGAAGCTGCTCACCTACGCCGTCGGCCGCAAGGCTGCTTACTACGATGCGCCGGCGATTCGCGCCATCGTGCGCGAGGCCGCCCGCAGCGACTACCGCTTCTCCACGCTCGTGCTGGGCGTGATCAACAGTGTCCCGTTTCAGATGCGCGTCGGTTCACAGGCACAGTTGTCGGCCGAGGCGCGTCCGTGAAGCCTCGCCCGGTCGTGCGTCGGATTGGGTAGGCAGTTGTCAATAGCTTCGGAATCGTAGATAGTTCATTATTATTGGCGTCGGATTGGTAGATAGTTCATAGGAGATAGACGGTCATGATCATCACGAAGATGGCACTGCCCCGGCGAACGTTCCTCCGGGGAATGGGCGTCACGCTGGCGCTGCCTCTGCTCGATGCAATGGTTCCGGCGCTGACCGCGATGAGCCAGACCGCGGCGAAACCGACGCGCCGTCTGGGCTGCTATTACCATCCGAACGGCTTCATCGCGCAGGAGTGGGTGCCGTCGGCTGAGGGTTCCGGATACCAGCTGTCGCCGAGCCTGAAAGCGCTCGCGCCGGTCCAGGACCGTGTCCTGGTGCTCAGCGGCCTCGACCACCGCGAAGCCAACTCGAAGGGCGACGGCAACGACGACCATCCGCGTGCCACCGCCGTCTGGTTGAGCGGTGTCCACGCCTGGTCCGCGAACGACCGCGTCGACGGCAAGGCCGAGCTCGGCGTGACGATCGACCAGATCGCCGCGAAAGAGCTCGGGAAGGACGCGCCGCTGCTCTCGCTCGAGATTTCGCTCGAGTCGCCGACCCAGGGCGCCTGCGACAGCGGCGACTGCTTCTACTCGAACACGATTTCGTGGCGGACGCCGACGACGCCGCTGCCGATGGAAACGCATCCGCGCGTGATCTTCGAGCGGCTCTTCGGCGACGGCGGCAGCCCGGAACAGCGGATGCGCCAGACGCGGAAGACGCGGAGCATCCTGGATTCGGTGACGCAGGAAGTGGCGCGCCTCGAGCAGAGGCTGGGA
Organism: uncultured Acidobacteriota bacterium; assembly: GCA_963745495.1. GTDB lineage: Bacteria > Acidobacteriota > Vicinamibacteria > Vicinamibacterales > CAVVIG01 > CAVUXJ01. The sequence continues at coordinate 40,918 of CAVUXJ010000002.1, read as the reverse complement.
GCCAGCGACCGCGGCAAGCTGGGCGAGTATGTCCAGGCCGTGCGCGACATCGAGCAGCGGATCACCAGCATCGAGAAGCGTGGCGATGAATCGGCGGCCGAGCTGCCGGAACGTCCCATGGAGAGCCCCGAATTCTGGGACGACCGTGCCAAGCTGCTGTTCGATCTCCAGGTGCTGGCGTTCCAGGCCGACGTCACGAGGGTCGTCACGATGCTCATGGGCCGCGAGCTGAGCGGACAGACCTTCCCGCAGATCGGCGTGCCGGAGCAGCACCACACGCTCTCGCATCACATGAACAACCCGAACCTGATGGCGAGAAAGGCGAAGATCGACGCGCACTACATCGCGCAGTTCGGATATTTCCTGGAGAAGCTGAGCGCCACGTCGGATGGCGACGGGTCGCTGCTGGACCACTCGCTGCTGCTATACGGCGGCGGCCACGGCAATCCCAACCTGCACGAGCACACGAACCTCCCGTGCCTGCTCGCCGGAGGAGGCGCCGGGACGGTCAAGAGCGGCCGCCATGTGCATTACGCGTCGCAGACGCCGATGGCGAACCTGCTCCTGAGCGTCCTCGACAAGTTGGGGATCCCGACGCCCGAGAAGGTCGGCGACAGCACGGGACATCTGTCAGACCTATAAAGTTCTTCCGCCTGCAAGTCTGAAATCTGAAGTCTGAAGTCTGAAACCTGATCAGACTTCAGATTTCAGATTTCAGGTTTGTAGAAGGCGAGCTGCTCAGTTCGTGATGGCCGCAACGACTCTCTTGAAGCCTTCCGCCGATTGTGCGCTCCACCGCCACACCACGACCAGATCGCGCGCGGGATCGATGTGGATGATATTGCCGCCCTGACCGCGCGCTTCGAACGAGTTGGTCGGCGAGCCCGGCCATTGCTTGCCCGTGGTATTGAGCCACCACAAGAAGCCGTAGTCCGGACCGTGAGCGCTCGGCGTCGTCGCTGCCTTCACGTACGCCGGAGGAACGATCTGACGATCGCGCCACGCGCCGCCGCGTAGCCACAGCAGGCCGAACCGGGCCATGTCGTGGCTGCTGATCCAGACGCCGCCGCCCCACCTCGTCCCGCCGCTGACCGACGCCATGCGCTTACCGTCGACGTCGACATACGCATTCGTGTACGGCACCCACTTCCACGTCGTGGAGGCGCCGATGGGATTCATGACCTCGTCCCGGAACACGTCAGGAACCGGTTTCTTGAACAGCCGCAGCAATGAGAGCGCGAAGCGGTTGATGCGAACATCGTTGTATTCGTACCGGGCGCCGGGGGCCTCGATCGAGCGCGGCTTCATTTCAGCCCGGCCGAAGGCTTCCGCCCCGACGAACGTGGACGGCTTGCCCCACAATTCACCTTCCCACTCCGATTCCTGCTGGAGGTGATTTCGCCACGTGACGAGGCGATTGTGCGCAGAATCGTAGCCGCCGTCCTTGATGACGTTCGACACGGGATCGTCCAGGCTGGGAATCAGGCCGCGCTGCAGCGCGATCGCGGCAACCGTCGAGAGCATGCTCTTGGCGACGCTGTAGGTCGGATCGGGGCGCAGCGTGTCGCCGAACTCACCGACGATATATCCGTGCCGGATGATCAGCCCGTTGGTCGCCGCCCGTTCGGTCGGGATCGACGCAAGGAGCTTCCCATTCACGATTTCCTGGTCGGAAAAATCTCGAGCGGGCGAAGCGGTCTCGTGGGACTTCATGAACTCGATCGCGTCGTTCAGCTTGGCCGCGTCCATCCCGGCTTCGGCGGGCGTCTTGTGGGCCCACTCGCCAGGAGGCGGGAAGTACGGCGCCTCGGCAGCCGGTAGTGTGACGACGGTCAGGCACAACGCAAGTCCGACAATGCTTCTTCGCATCCCCAACTCCTTCTCGTGGTGCTCGCCGGGCTTTCTGTGCCTCTTGGCCCTCGCCGGTACAAAGTCTAACATCACCGGTGAAGGCGCGAGGCCAGCATGGGCGTCGGGCTGAAATGGTAGAGTGGGGTCAGACGATCGTGAACAAGTGAGGGGACGACTATGAAGAAGGCAATGTTTGTATTGTTTCTATTTTCGTGTGCGCTGCTGCTGGTCCTGGCCGTCGCGCCAAGGGCGGCCCAGCAGGGGCGGGGTGGCGGCCCCGGCGCAGCGCCGGCCGCGGCTGCCAAGCACCCAAACGGCACGTTGACTCCCAAGCCCCTCGATCCCGGGCCGGCCCTGGGGATGGGCGGTCAAGGCGTTCATGGACGACCCGAACCGGAAGCTGTACAACACGGCCAAGGCGAAGCTCCTGAGCGGCAAGCAGGTCTACGGTCATTCGATCTCGAGGTTCGATCCCAAGGCGTACTGCGAGCAGGCGCCCCATTACGACTACACCTGGTTCGAGATGCAGCACAGCACGCTGTGGTTTGCCGACATCGAGAAAATGATCGCAGGCCTGCCCCCGAGCGGGCGCGACGCCGATGCTGCGAATACCGGAGGCGACGGAAGGCATCATCCAGCACGCCGTGGATCTCGGCGTGCTGGGCATCATCGTCCCGTCGGTGGACGATGGGGCCGAAGCGCTGGCCGCGGCGAAGTTTTCCAGGTTCCCGCCGATCGGCCGGCGTAACGTCTCGAACAGCGGCCCGACGGTCGGTCTGTGGACCCCGGTCGTCCCGCCGGGTTCGACGTTCCGCCAGTCGATGAACGACAACATGATCGTGATCCTCATGATCGAGACCATTGAAGGCGTGAACAACGCCCTCGAGATCGCCGCGCAGCCGGGCGTCGACGTCGTGATTCAGGGAAACAGCGACCTCGCGTCATTCTCCGGGTTCGTCGCCTCCGACGATCGGTATCAGGATCTGCTGACGCGCATTCGAGATGCGGTCTATCAGGCCGGCAAGTACTGGGGCAACGCGGCGTTCAGCTACGGGAACGGCAACCGGCTCAGCCCTGATTCACGCTGGCACCAGAACGGACCGTCGAATGACGGCTGGGTGAATCCCAACCGTGGCAAGGCTGTCGAATAGCGCCGAGAGCCAGACGTACGCAAGGTCCGGCTGAAGTTGGACACTACGTACGTCTGGCATCTGCAGTAGCGTCCTACGTCGGTCGGCCGGCTACAGCGGTTCCGGCTGCAGTCGGACCTGTCGACGGTCCGGGATCTTATTTTTCAGCCTCGACGACTGGATCCTCCAGTCGTGTCCTGTCCGGCCACGACTCCAGAAACCCGAACACGAACCAGCCGAGACCGACCAGAGCGACCATCACGGTCGTCCACCCCAGGACGCTGCTCAGGAGGGCGACGTCGAGCCACGAAAACTGAACCAACCCCGCGCCAATCTCCGCGGTCCGGTGCCAGCTCGGATGAATGGCGAGCGCCGACAGGATGATGCCCCCGACTCGTTCGCCCACTCCGATCCGGAACAAGAGCTCGAGTCCGACGACGAGGACGATGAGCACGATGACCTGTCCGAGCGATGATCCCGGCATTGAACGACAGGACAGCGGTGAGCAGATGCGCAGCCAGCGAACTGAAGACTGTTCCGCAGCGCGAACGAAAAGCCAAAGCCCTGCAGCAATCCGAAGCTGAAGGCCGTCACGCGGCGATCGAGCCGCCAGCCGCTGATGTTTTCGAAGGCGAGGTAGATGATGGACAGGGCGAGAAGGACGTTTCGATGAGCGGCGGAAACCACGGCCCGGCCGGAGCGAGGTCGTATGCGGACCCGATGAGCGTGATGGAATAACCGACGATGAACGAGGCCACAACGGGGATGAGCGCGGCCAACCGCCGGACTGGAATCACCAGGCACAGGAGGAAGAGCAGCTGGCCGGCTCCTGCCATGACGTGAAGCAGGCCCGATTCGAGGAACCGCCGGGCGGCCTGCGGCCGGCTCGGATCGAGCGCGATCAGGCCGGGATCGCCACCCAAGCGCGAAGGCATGAGAGGTGCCGGCGGCTGGCAGAAACAGCAGCGTCATGCGGACACCCAATCCCAACCTCCAGAAGGTGGGACGGATCGAAGAAATGTGACTGGGGCGACTGGATCGGGTAATCCAACCAGACATCGAGCATCCCCTGATCCCAGTACAGCTCCGTGTTGGGCGGGAGTGGTGCGCCTCTGAATGTGTGTCAGGGCTTCTTCGTAGGATCGGAACGACGGGTCGGACGGCAGAGAGACCCGGACGGCGGCGATCCGCTCGTTCGGTGAGCCGCGAGCCTTCCTCGTAGAATTCGAGGCTGCCCGCAATCCAGCCGGTGGCGCCTTCGCGCAACGGGCCCTCGGCGCGCGTCAGATCGAGGTAGCCGGGTCCCCGCTTGGGGATGTCCACATCCAGGATGGCTCTGAGCGGAACACGCACCAGGACGTTGAGCCGCTGTCCTTCGGGCTTGACGAAGGCCTGGACCCGGACGTCGGTGGGGACGTCGTGAGCGGCCGCAGAGGTGCGGCCGCATCCCGACAAACGCCGTCGGCCAACGAGCGATCCAGAGAGTACGAGTCGCGCGGCTCATTACGAACCTTAGAAGCTCAAGTTGAAGCCCAGTTTTACCAGGCGAGCCAGCAGCACGAGCGTGGGCTGCTGCCAGGTCGCGCCATCCGTCCCATAGACGTTCTGCTGCTGGAGGACGGGGTTGGCGTTGAAGATATTGAACAGGTCGAAGTTGGCCTGCAGGCGCATGCGCCCCATTGGAAACACCTTGGAGACGCGCATGTCCACTTGATTCACTCGAGGCCCGAACAGCGATCCCGGGCGCAACAATCTCCACGTCCTTTGTGGTGTTGGCATTGCCGCCGGCGAAGAGTCGGCCCAGCGTCGTCTGGCTCGCGCGCACCTGGTAGGTCGCCGTGATTTGCGGCCCCGGGGAGTTCTGGAGCGTACCGGCGAGAATGATTTCCCAGGGCAGCGTGAACGACGCGATCATCTTCGCTTGCGTTTGAAACGGCGCATTGGTCTGGCAGAGATGCGGCGTCGTCCCGGGATGCGCGGGATACGGCCGGGCGTTCTCCAAGCCCGAGGTATAAGCAGGGGATGTTCCCTCGGGCGAGTCAACGGCAAAGCACCGATCGATCCGCTCGCGCCCGGTGCTGAATCCGCCTCTCAGAACCGTGCCCGCGCCCAGACGGGTGTTCACGGAGAAATCGACGCCGTCGTACACATCCTCGTACTTTCCGAACTTGTCGGCCAGCGTCCGATTGGTGAATTCCGGACCAAGCTTCTCGGGTTTGATGTCGCCGAATCCGCAGAGCTGCTGGCCTCCGCCCCCGGGGAGCCGCGGGTCCACCGGGGTCGTCAAGCAGTAGGTATCGAAGTCTTGCGGCCCGATCAGGGTGTTGTCGTCCACGTGGAAGTTGCCGTACGAGCGGCGATAGTAGCCGGCATCGATGCCAATGCGACTGGTTATCTGGTGCTGGGCGGTCACCGCCATTTCGGTGTTGTAGGGCCGTACGTGCCAGCCGGCGACGGCGTCGGGGTCGTAGGCTCGAGGTAACTCGCCAAGGACCCCGAAGTTGAGGTTTTGGAGCACACGACATTCGCCGTTCGCCGCGGGCAGGAGAAAATCACACTCGGGGATGAAATTCCCGTTGAGGTCGTCCCACGCCCGGTTGGCGCTGTTCGACGCCGCGGTCTGAGGATTCAGGAAATTGGCCTCTCCTGTGTAGTTGCCCCCGCCGACATACCGGCTCCACGCGAACTTCAGCGCCGTCCGGCCGTCGCCGAACAGGTCGTAGGCCGCCCCGAGCCGCGGTCCGATGTCCTTCCAATTCGGAACGTCCTCTACCGCCGCATAAGTCCGCTCGGGGAGAAACGTCCCTGCAGGCTGGGTGACGGCCGGCACGCTGGAATTCTTGTAGTCGAACCGTAGACCGAGGTTGAGCGTCAGCCGGCCCCGGGTCCATTGATCGTTGGCATAGATTCCGAGCATGTGATTGAGATTCCTGGTACCGACGCAGCGGTGAGACCATCAGCGTGATCCGGTTCGGGACCGCCATCCTGGTACCGCAGCGTCATGTCGCGGGGATACAACGTCGTCAGGTCCTGCGCTCCTTTCTCCTCTGTCATGCCGACCTTGAGCGCATGGGAACCGGTCACGTACGACACCGAGGCCTTGTAAGCTGTGAAACGCGCTCCGGCCGGGCCGATAGGGCCGATGGTGCCCGGGTAGTTGTACCAGTTCCCTGTGCTCGCCTCCAGGATGGGCCAGAAGGCGTTCGGCCCGGTGACCGGCGTGCCCTCGCGTTCGTGCACGTCCACGCGCTCCAGGAAGTACGAGTAGCCCCCTTCAATCAGCACCCGGGAGGTGATCGGCGAGCTATACAGCACCTGCGAGTAGATGTTGCCGTTGCCGAGACTGTCGCGCTGGCTCCGAGCCTCGGGCATCAGGTTGAGCACCTCGCTCGCGAACCCTTCACGCGGCTGTTGCTGGAAGTAGAACTGGAACTTGTTCTTCGCCGTGGCCTGCCACGTCGGGCGCACGGCGACGTTCTTGATCCGCTCGACCCAGACCTGCTGCCGGCTCAAGTCGGGCGTATAGAGGAAATCGGTGGTGTCCTTGTCCCAGAAGATGCCGGCCAGCTTGTTGTCGGTGCCCCAATAGCGGAACGTCCCGAAGTACCAGAGCCGATTGCGCAGGATGGGCCCGCCGACCGACGGATTGTAGTCGTAGCTCTGATCGAGTTTGTTGACCTCTCCCACGCCGCGCGCGCGCAAGGCGTCGTCTGCATTGTCGCTCTGCATGGCGCCGTTGGCATAGCTGACGAACATGTTGCCGAAGAACTGGTTGGCGCCCTCCTTGCCCACGAGGTTCAAGGCCACGCCGCCCTCGCGATACTCAGCCGAGATACTGGACGTCTCGAGCGTGAACTCCTCCACCTGGCCGACATCGAGGCGGATGATCGAGGCATTCGCCCGCGAGCCGTTGCTGTGGGGCATTCCATTGACGAACCACATCCCCTCGTTGTCGCGGCTCCCGTGAATCACGAAGCTGTTGCCCTCGCCGGCGAGCCCCCCGACGTCCTGGAACCTCTGCCCGCCCTCGGCGATGGTGATGCCGGGAATGAGCTGGGCGAAGCCGGTCGTCGTCCTCCCGGTCGGAATCGCCTGGATGGCCTCGTCCGTCAGAATGGAGGTCTGGGTGATGGTCCGCGTGTCGACGATCGGCGCGGCCGAGGTGACCACGACCGTCTCCGCGAGCGCGCCGACCGCCATGTCGGCGTTCACGTTCGCGGTGAATCCGGTCGTCAACACGATCCCGTCACGCCGGACGGTGCTGAACCCGGGCAGACCAAACGTGACGGTGTACGTGCCGGGTCGCAGCGCGACGATGCTGTACTGGCCCTGTGAATCCGATACGACCGTACGGACTTTTTCGATCAGCGCGGGACTGGACGCTTCAACGGTGACACCGGGCAGGACTGCCCCCGAGGTATCCTTCACGACCCCGGCGATACCCTGAGCGAACGTCACGGTCGGCGTCCAGAAAAGAATTCCCCAAGCGAAGACACCAACGAGTGCCAGGCGTTTCGGCATCATCACAGTCCTCTCCTTCCCGGTTCGTTTTGGAATTGACCGCGCTCGTACCCACGCGAGCACCGCCGGTGCGCTCGCATCGCCCGGGCGCCACCTTGCACGCGGACTTTCGAAGCCCTTCACAGCCGCGTCCACACGAGTGTTGTTTCGAAGTTGATTCGCGTCCAGGACGCCGTTCCCCGCGCTATGATAAAGCACCTGGCAAGCCCCCTGGCGGAGCCCTCCGCGGCAGGACCTGCAGCGGCATCGAACAGTAGCGTTGGTGGAATTCGGCATGGGGGCGGTTCATTGGATCGAGCAGTTTGCCGACCGGAGTGGCCATGAGGATGACGCCGTGCGTGCTGGTTGCCGTCGCCGCGCTTGGCGTTGCGCTCGCGGAAACGGGCCGCGAGCCGCTTCGCGCCCAGATGGCGGAGGCCGCGGCCTTGACCGGACAGGTCACGTCCGCTGAGGAAGGCGCGATGGAAGGCGTGCTCGTGAGCGCCAAGAAAGCCGGTTCCACGATCACGACCACTGTCGTGACCGACGCGCAAGGCCGCTATCGCTTTCCTCGAACGCGGCTCGAACCCGGCCAATACGCGTTGCGCATCCGTGCGACCGGGTACGATCTGGCGAGTCCCACGTCCGCGGTGGTGACCGCCGGGCACAGCGCCTCCGCGGACCTCGCGCTCAAGAAGACGACCGACCTGGCCGCCCAGCTCACCAACGCGGAATGGATCATGAGCTTCCCGGGAACCGACCAGCAGAAGCTGACGGTGCATGGCTGTGCGCATTGCCACACTCTGGAACGAGTCGTCCGCTCACGCTACGACGCCGAAAAGTGGTTGGCCGTGGTGCAGCGGATGGGTCAGTACACGACCCAGTCGTTTCCCCTGAAGATCCAGAAGCAGTTTGGCGGCCAGCGCCAGGGCATGGGTCCTCAGACCGCGGAGGGGCAGACGCAGTTGACCGCGAACCGGCGCCGGCTCGCTGACTACCTGGCGACGGTGAATCTGAGCTCAGGGCCGAAGTGGTCGTACGAGCTGAAGACCTTCCCGCGTCCGAAGGGGAAGGCGACACAGGTGATCTACACCGAATACGACCTGCCCGCCCGAACCCACCAGCCGCATGACGTGGTCGTCGACCCGGAAGGCTTCGCCTGGTATGCCTCGTTCGGCGACGCCGTGCTCGGGAAGATCGATCCGAAGAGCGGCAAGGTCACGCTGTACGACGTGCCGGTTCCGAATCCGGAGACAGTCATCGGGACCAATGATCTGGAATTCGATGAGGACGGAAACCTCTGGCTGGCGACGATGTTTCAGGCCGCCCTCATCCGGTTCGACCGCAAGACCGAGAAGTTCACGGTCTTCAACTCGTATCCGCCCCCGCCCGAGGGACTTCACCGGGAGTTCACGTTCACGAGCCCGCAGCACAGCAAGGTGGACGGCAAGGTCTGGGCGAACGATTCGGCGACCTGGACCCAGTGGCGCCTGGACATCGCCACCGGCACATGGGAAGTCTTCGAGCTCTTCCCGCTTCCTCGGACGAATACGTACCAGATTTTTTCCGACGCTCAGAACAACCTGTACGTGAACAACATGGGCCGCGCGCACATCGGGCGCATCGACGCGAAGACGGGCAAGGCCCAGTTGTGGCAGACGCCGACGCCGAACTCGGGCCCCCGGCGCGGTGTGCTCGACGACAAAGGACGCCTCTGGTATGCGGGAAACCGCGGCAACGTCGTCGGGATGTTCGACACCAGGACGGAGCAGTTCAAGGAATGGGTGCCGCCGAACCCGCGTTACTTCCCGTACTCGGTCGCCATCGATAAGAACGACCATCTCTGGGCCACGACCGAGTTCGCCGACAGCACGCTGCGGCTCGATACGAGAACCGGCGAGTTCATCGAGTATCCGATGCCCAGGTTCACCAATGGGCGGCGTACATGGGTGGACGACAGGACGACGCCGGTCGCATTCTGGGTGGGCGGAAACCACTCCGCCTCTGTCGTGAAGGTCGAGGCGCTCGATACCCCGCCGGCGCCGCGTCCGATTCCCGCTGAACGATCTCAGCCGTACGCCATCCTCACAGATCGCCTCGGAATCGGGCGGCCGGGCGGCTCAGCCGGTCAATTCGACACTGACGGCCACTCGTCGGTCGGCGAGCGCCTTCAGAATCTTCGCCGTGCTCTCTTGGATCGACTCATGGTCGGTGCAGACCGTCACTTCGGGCCCGAGGGGCGGCTCGTAGGGATCCGAGATCCCGGTGAAGTTCTTGACCTCCCCGGCAAGCGCCCGCCGATACAGGCCTTTGACGTCCCGGTCGATGAGCGTGCTCAGCGGGGCGCTGACGAACACTTCCACGAACTCGATGCCCTCGGCGCGGGCCATGGCCCGGACTTCGTCCCGCGTCGATGCGTACGGCGAGATTGCAGCCGCGATGGCAATGACGCCGTGGCGCGCCAGGAGCCGCGCAACGAAGCCGATGCGGCGGACGTTTGTTTCGCGATCCTGTCGCGAAAACCCGAGCTCTCTCGAGAGGTGCGCTCGAATTTCGTCGCCGTCGAGGACTTCCACGGCATGGCTCTGGGTTAGAACGTCGCGAACAGCGGCGGCCAGCGTGCTCTTACCCGCCCCCGAAAGGCCAGTCAACCAAACAATGACGCCGCTGGACGCTCGTCTCATTGGGTCTCGTTTCGGAACCGCGGCAGTCAAGCGTGCTCATGCGAACCGGTAGAGGCGTTGCGGCGTATCGACGAGGATCATCTTGCGCATCGCTGCATCGGGGCATTGTTGCGCAAAATGTGTGAGAAGTTTCGGGTTGTCCACGACCTGATAGGGCGTGATCTTCGTGATGTCGCCGCGCCCGCGGCCCGGATGCGGCCAATTGGTGCCCCACAGCATGCGATCCGGCCCCGCCGCGATCAGCGCCTTCGCAAGCGGCACGACATCCGCCCAATCAGGGCGCTTCGAAAGATTGTAGGGCGCGGAGAGTTTGACATAGGTGTTGCGCGCCTTGACGAGATCGACGAGGGCGCCGAAGCCCTTCTGGTTCACGCCCAATGCCGCGTCCGCATTGCCGATATGATCGAACACCACCGGCACTTTGATGTCGGCGATCATCGGCGCGAGGCCTTCGATAACGGGAAGCTCCGTGTTGATCTGGATGTGCCAGCCGAGCGGAACGAAGCGCGGGGCGAAGGCGTGCACCGCATCCGCCGCCACCTTGGGATCGCGAATGCCGGAGGTGGCGAGATTGAGCCGCACGCCGGTGACGCCGCGCGAGGCGAGGCGCTGCAATTCCGCATCCGTCACATCGGCAGGCACCACCGCGACGCCGCGCGCGGACGTGCCGAGCTCGGCGAGCGCGTCGACCAGACAGGAATTGTCGAAGCCATAGAAGCTCGGCTGCACGATGACGTTGCGCGCCACGCCAAGCTGCGTGCGCAGCGCGCGCAACTGCGCGACCGATGCCTCAGGCGGCGTATAGGTGCGGTTCGCGGCCATGGGGTATTTCGGCAGCGGCCCGACGATGTGATTGTGAACGTCGATCGCGCCTGCCGGCATGTCGGCAAGCGGCCCCGCGGCCTCGGCCGTTCGTGGCAGCATCAGGCCCGCCAATGACCCCGCCGTCAATCCGCCGAATTCGCGCCTGGTGAGCCTCATGGAATCCCTTCCTTGCGTTTAGCCCCATCCTCGTCCCCCCTGGCTTTTCGACACGCCAGCCTCAGCTCGTCCAGAAAGGACTGGCCGCGATTCGAATCGACGTTCAGCAAGGGTGGCGAACATCGACTGCATTCTACCCTGCACGTGACCATCGCCAAGCGCGACGATCGCGAGCACCGCCCATTAATTTGGAGAGTCAAGAACTTCAGGAACTCTTCAGAATTGGCTCGTGCTGGTGCGGCGTAGAATACCGACATGCGCAGAGCTGGAACCTAGCCAGATGGAAGCGCTCGTGGCCAAGGACCGGGCAGGATTTGCGAAAAAGGCGCCCGGAGCTGTTCAGTCGGAGTGGTCGAGATCGGACGTCATTCCGGCCACTTCGCGTTCGGATCGAGATTGATGATGGACTGACCCTCGGTGAGCGGGATCATCGGCCGCAGGAACGGCTTGTCCGAGGCCTTGTGACAGGTGTAGCAGGCCTCGAGCATCGTTTGTACGAGGTCGCGAACTGACCTCGGTCCTTCTTTTCAATGGCGTCCTTCAGAGAGGCCATCACGCCGTTCTCGATCCCGTCGAAGATCCCCTTGAACTCGACGGGTTTCCCGCCAGATCCTTCCTCACCGGCCGGATACGAATCGTCCACCGGATGTGCGAGCGCGTCTCGTTGAAATAGAACGTCGCGAGAGGCCAGTTCTGCTTCGTAAGGGACATGTTAAACGATGTTAGGGCCACGTAAAATGTGGGCTCTACAACAGCTTGAACTCACACCCGGCGCGATGTAGCATTCCACCTTGCCTTGGGTGCCCACGAGGGCATAACAGGGAAGTCCGGTGCAAATCCGGCGCGGTCCCGCCACTGTGAGTGAAGGCGCGTCGCTTCGAATAACCACTCGGCCGATCGGCCGGGGAAGGTGAAGCGGCCAGCGAATCGGGCAGGTGCGATTCGCTCCTTCCAAGCCAGGAGACCTACCCAGGGGTTCTGCGGTCGACTTTCTGCGACGACAGAAAGTGTGCACTGGAACCTTCGGCCTCCTGCCGTCTTTCCACGCACCATTCTGTCGCCAGCGTGAGTCCACCGCCTTCGCCCGCGGAGGCAGCGTCATGGCTTGTACCGTCATCCGGCGTCCGGATCGGTTTCTGTCGGTTCCGCTTCGTCCTCGTCCTCTGGTCGTTCACGCCGGCTGTCTCCGCTCAGACGCCGGCACGTGCTCTCGGTGCCCGGCGTCGTCGTCGACGAAGCGGTGGCGCGATCGTCGGCGCGCGCGTCACGATCGAGCGACGCCAGCGGCGCCGTTCGTCCAGCGACGACGTCCGATGCGGCCGGCGCGTTCTCGCTGCGCGGCCTCGCTCCCGGCACCTACTCGGTGCTGGTCGAGATGGATCTCTTCACGCCCGTCAGCGAGCGCGTGACGGTGCCCGCCTCCGGCTCGGTCGCCGCCGCTTCGCGCCGTGCTCAAGGCCGGCGGGTTTGCCGAAAGCGTCGTCGTCACCGCCCGGCGCGTCGAAACCCGCGCTCGTCGGAGACGCCGCAGAAGATCGAAGTCATCGACGCCACCGATCTCGAACGATCCGTCGCGGCGGATCTGACGGACATGCTGAAGAAGAACGCCGGCGTCGACGTGGTTCAGTACAGCGGTGCGCTTTCCGGGCATCGGCATCCGTGGATTTCGCCCGCAGTTCTCGGGCATCAACAAGCGCTCGCTGCTGCTCATCGACGGGCGGCCATCCGGCGTGACCAATCTGGCGACGCTGCTGCTCGACAACGTCGAGCGGATCGAAGTGCTCAAGGGCGCGGCGTCGGCGGTCTACGGATCGTCGGCGATGGGTGGCGTGGTCAACGTGATCACGAGACAGTCGCGCGGCGAGATCGGCGGCAGTGCGCGGATCGGCGTCGGCAGCTTCGGCGCGTCCGAGTTCGCAGGACGCGCCGGCGGCAGCGTCGTCGTCGCGCCTCGATTTCGACGTCGCCGGAAGCGCCTTCGATCAGCGCGACGACTACCGCATGGGCAACGGCGAGGTCACGGCCGGCCACGAGCTACGAGACCTACGACGGAGCGATGCGCCTCGGCGTCGATCTGGCCAGCGCCTGGCGCGTCGACGGTCGTGCAAACGGCTATCGCGGGCGCGACATCATGACGCCGGCGACCTCGTCAGCGGCATCAACGCCCAGGGCAGCAAGAACCTCGAGCGTTCGACCCGGCGACGTACGTCTGACTGGCCGCCTCCGTGCGCACGATCTGTCGTTCACGGCGTACGGTGCCGAGCGAGGCCAGTCACACCTCCAACGTCACGACGACGCAACCCGCTCGATCTGCCCTTCCTGCCGTATCTGTCGTTCGAGAGCGACCTCGCAGTGGGCTCGGCATGCAGGCCAAGGATTCGTGGACCTGGTCGAGGCTGAACAGCGTCGTCTTCGGCGTCGACTACGAGAAGGTCACGAGCGTCAGCCGCTCGTACACCCGTACCGGCGACCGGTCGGCGCCGTTCTCGGCGGACAGCAACAAGCGCACGGCCGGCGTGTACGCCGAGAACACGCTGAAGCTGAGCGGCGGCCGCACGGTCGTCGCGCTCGGCGGACGGGTCGATCGCATCACCACCGAGACGGTCGACACGCCGCTCAAGACCAACTTCACGCCGTCCGAGACCACGTTCACCGTCTTCAACCCGAGCGTCGGGATCAAGCAGGAGCTGGTCAAGGGACTGCGCGCGCACTTTGCCGCCGGCCGCGCCTTCATTCCCGCCGAGGCGTCGATGCTGACGGGATTCACGACGACGATCGTCGGCGGACGCACGCAGATCAGCCAGGGCAACCCGGACCTGAAGCCGGAGCGCAGCACGTCGTTCGACGTCGGCGCCGAATGGACGTCGCGCACGACGCGCTTCGACGTCGACGGTCTTCCGAACGGTCGTCAAGGATCGCTTCATCTCGAACGTCGTCGTCAGCAATCCGCCGCCGCCGGATCCGATCGTCGTGTCGGTGGCGAACGGCCTGGATGCGCACATCAGCGGCGCTCGAACTGGAGGCGCGAACAACGGGTGGGCGGCCGCGTGGGGCTCTTCGCGAACACCACGCACTACTTCAATCGCAAGGAACGGCTGACGAGCGGCGCCGAGCAGGACATCCTCAACGTCCCCATGAACACCATACGTGCGGGCGTGGACGTGGACTTCGGGCGTCTGAGCGCGCGGGTGTCTGGCCGCTACGTGCAGGGCCGCAAGGACAACGACTTCAACGCCCCGGGCTTCCCGATCGTCGACTACGACAACTTCACGGTCGTCGACGCGAGCGCAACGTATCGCCTCGTGCGGCAGCATGCGATCGTGCTCGCGATCAACAACGTCTTCGACGCGTTCTACTACGAGAAGCTCGGCTATCCGCTGCAGGGCGCGTCGTTCCGGCTGTCGTACCGGCTGGGGTTCTAGTGTCGCGTCTCCGAAGTTCGTTGTCGCACCGAGGGCGCCGAGGCGCCCGCCCCGCAAGGCGCGAGGAGGGAGCATGCCGGGAGTATGTGACCGACGAGCAACGCAGCGCGGCGGGATGCATCGGCGGCCGAATGCAAACGAACTTCGGAGACGCGACACTAATGATGTGGGGTGCCTGTCTGTGCGTCATCGTCACCGTCGGGGCGATCGTCGCGGCGCAGGAACCGCAGTCTCGCGTCGGCGCGGCGGGCCTCACCAGAGGGTGCGTCGAGAGGTTCGATGCTGCGGCCGACTATTTTCCGGACAAGGTCGCGATCGAGGACGCTGCCAACTTCAGCGTCGAGTATCGAAGGTCCTACAAGGTCGTCACGGTCAAGGAGGCCTACGCCGGAGGTCCTGCCGAGCGCTACGTGCTCGTCCAATGCGGCGCGCCAGCGCCGAGGCTCGCGGGCGAGCTGGCCGGCGCTCAGGTCGTGACGGTGCCGATCGCGTCGCTGTTCGCGTTCTCGACGACGCATCTGTCGCTGCTCGCGGATCTCGACCGCATGGATGTGCTCACGGGCGTTGCGCAGCGCGATGTCGTGGTGCGATCCGCAGGCCGACGCGCGAGTCAAGGCCGGCAAGGTCGTCGAGTTCGCCAAAGGCGGGCTCGTGATCGACGTCGAGCGTGTCGTCACCTCCAGGCCGTCGCTTCTGATGGCCGGCGGAACGTCGAGCGCGACGCTGTCGGTGATTCGGAATGCCGGCGTGCCGGTCGTCGCCAACACCGAATGGCTCGAGCCGACCGCCCTCGGGCGCGCCGAGTGGCTGAAGTACATGGCGCTGTTCCTGAACGAAGAGCGCAAGGCGCAGGCGATGTACGACGCGATGAAGGCGCCGCTATCGGTCGCTCAGCAAGCGCGCCACCGGCGCGGCCTGAGGCGGAGCGCCCGCTCGTGATGACCGGCCGAAGCACGCGGGGCATCTTCACGATCGCCGGCGGTCGCTCGTACGTCGCCGCGCTCATCAAGGACGCGGGCGGCCGCTACGCGTGGGCCGACAACACCGCGGTCGGCTCGGCGTCGGTCGATCTCGAGGCGCAGATCCAGCGGGCCGCCAACGCCGACGTGTGGATCAACGGCGGCGGCTGGAAGAGTCTGGCGGCGATGCTGGACGACGAGCCTCGATACGCCGCATTCAAGGCCTACCGGCAGGGACAGGTGTGGGTCTACGAGCGCCGCGAGACGCCGACGGGCGGCAACGACTACTGGTCGCGCAGCGTCACGCATCCGGACCTCGTGCTCGGCCGACCTCGTCAAGATCTTCCATCCGGCGCTCGCGCCGGACACGTGTTCGAGTGGTACATGCCGGTGCCCGCGCGGTAGCCGATGACGAAGCGTCAGGCGGCGACTGCTCGCGGGCCTCGTGGCGCATGGTCTCGGCCGCAGTGTTTCTGCTCTCGCTCGCGCTCGGGTCGACGTCGGTGCCGCTTGCGACGCGTGATCGATGGCGCTGCTCGGCGCGTCGCCCGAGCGCGACGTTGCGGTGATCGTCGTGGAGACGATCCGGCTGCCGCGGTCGCTGACCGCGATGCTGGCCGGCGCGTCGCTGGGGATCGCCGGCCTGCAGATGCAGACGCTGTTCAGGAATCCGCTCGCGGATCCGTTCGCGCTCGGGATCTCGTCCGGCGCCAGCCTCGGCGTCGCGCTGGTCGTGCTCGGCGCCGGCTACGGTCCGGCCACGGCGTTCGGCACGTCGATGGGGCTCCGCGGCGACGCCCTGGTCGCTGCGGCGGCGATCGTCGGCGCGGCGCTCGTGCTCGGCCTCGTGCTCGTCGTCTCGCGCACGGATTGCGAATCCGACCACGGTGCTGATCCTCGGCCTGATGTTCGGCTACGCCGTGTCGGCCGTCGTCACCGTGCTCGTCGGCGCGAGCCAGCCCGAGCGGCTGCAGCAGTGGGCGCAGTGGGGATTCGGATCGTTCTCCGGCGTGACCTGGGAGCGGCTCGCGGCTCTTCGGACCGCTTGACCTTCGCCGGGCATCCTGATCGCGTCGGCGACGACGAAGCAGCTCAACGCGCTGCTGCTCGGCGAGAACTACGCCCGATCGATGGGCCTGGCGTGTCAGGCGCGCGCGGCTGCTGACGATGCTGGGCGCGTCGCTGCTCGGCGCGGTGGTGACGGCGTTCTGCGGTCCGATCTCGTTTCTCGGCATCGCGGTGCCGCATCTCTGTCGCGGGCTGCTCGGCACCTCCGATCATCGGTCGCTCGTGCCGGCGGTCGTGCTGATGGGGAGCGGCGTCGCGCTCGTCGCGCAGATCGTGTCGCTGCTTGCCTGGCAGCGCGGCGTGCTGCCGCTGAATGCGGTGACGTCGCTGATGGGCGCGCCGATCGTCGTGGCGGTGCTGCTCCGCAGCCGCCGTGGAGCGTTCGCCGGATGACGCCTCACGCCGTCCCTGCCGCCTGCGCTGACCGGGAACCCGCGCTGCGCACGCGCGACCTCGCCGTCGGCTATCGCACGCGCCGCAGCGGCGCGCCGTGCTCGAGCACGTGAATCTCGCGGTGCGTGCCGGCGAACTCGTCTGCCTGCTCGGCCCGAACGGCATCGGGAAGTCGACGCTGTTGCGCACGCTCGCCAGGATGCAGCCGGCCGCTGTGGGGCAGCGTCGAACTGGGCGGCGCCGACCTCCGATCGCATCACGCACGCCGAGCTCGCCCGGCGTCTCGGCGTCGTGCTGACCGAGCGCGTGGCGTCGAAGCGCTGCCGGTTCGCCGCATCGTCGAGCTCGGGCGCTATCCGCACTCGGGGTGGTTTGGCCGGATCACCGATCGGGATCGCCGCGGTCGTCGACTGGGCGATCGAGGCCGTCGGCGCGGGGCATCTGGCGGAGCGCGACTTCAGCCGTCTGTCCGACGGCGAGCGGCAGCGCGTGATGATTGCGCGCGCGCTCGCGCAGGAACCGATGCTGCTGGTGCTCGACGAGCCGACGGCCTTCCTCGACGTGCCGTCGCGGGTCGAGTTGATGGGGCTGCTGCGGCAGCTGACGCGTGAAGGACCGCTGGCCGTCGTGGTCTCGACGCACGATCTCGAGCTGGCGTTGCGAACCACCGACGTCGTCTGGCTCGTCATGCCGGGCGGCGAACTCGATGACCGGCGCTCCCGAAGACGTCGTCCTGGCCGGCGGCCTCGGCCGGGCGTTCGAGGGCCGTCAGATTCGCTTTCAGCCGGAAGAGCGAAGCTTCAGGCTGCTCACCGGCGACCGCGGCGACGCCGTGGTCCACGGATCCGGCCTTCGTGCGGCGCTGGCTGCGAGCCGTACTCGAGCGCGAGGGTTACGCTGTGGCGGCGGAATCCAGCGCATCTGTGTTGTCTGTCGACGCTCACGAATCCGGGTGGCGTGCGACTGGCCGATCACGCCGAGTGGAGCGGCGCGGACTTCGCGTCGCTCGCGGCGCTTCTACGCGGAAGGAGAACAGCGGCATGAGTATCAGCACGATGCGAGGAGATGGCGGGGAAACGAGTCTTGCGGGCGGTGTGCGCGTCTCGAAGGCCTCCGCACGCGTCGAGACCTACGGGACGATCGACGAGTTGAATTCGACCCTGGGGTTCGCGCGTTCGATCTGCGAGGACGCGGAGATCGCGGCGCTGACGAAGAGTATTCAGCAGGATCTCTTCAGGATCGGATCGTCCCTGGCGACGCCGGCCGAGAGCCCGAAACCGCAGATCCTGATCGATCCAGCGCTGGTCGATCGTCTGACCGCCGAAGTCCACCGGATCGAAGCCATCGACGGAATGCTGGCGGACTGGTCGATTCCCGGCGAGCACCGCGCCGCCGCCGCCTTCGACGTGGCGAGGACCGTCTGCCGCCGCGCGGAGCGCGCGCTCGTGCGGCTGCAGGAAGCCGGCGCGTCCGTGCAGCCGGCGATCCTGGCGTACGTGAATCGCCTGTCCGACCTGTTGTGGCTGTTTGGTCGCAAGCTCGAGCACGACGCGGGCGTGAGCGGCTCCCTGCGCGAGGCCACCGGCAAGGCCGGCAACCGCTTCTCGCGTGCCTGGTGAGGAGGTTCCGATGACGACACAAACGGCAGATCCGGCCCGCGCGTGACGTGATGAGCAAGATGGTGCGTCACGCGACGTGGTGGCTGGCGATCTGGTGCGCGGCGCTCCTGTCGGTCCACCTTCGGGCGGCGGTGCCTGCGCGCATCGTCTCCACCTCGCCGAGCATCACCGAAACGCTCTTTGCGCTGGGCCTCGGCGATCGCGTCGTCGGCGTGTCCGCGTACTGCCGGTTTCCTCCGGAGGTGCTGCGAGCTCCCGAAGGTCGGCACGTTTCTGAAACCAGACGCCGAGCTGATCGCCGGCCTGCGGCCGGACCTCGTCGTCGTTCACGAGCTGTCCACGGGAATCGACCGGAGGCTCACATCGCTCCGTATTCCGTTCGTCGTCGTCGATCGCGGCACGCTCGCCAGTGTGTTCTCGTCGATTCGACAGATCGGGGCTGGGGCAGGTGTCCCCGGCTCGTGCCGATTCGCTGGTCGCGGACATCGAGCGGCGATTGGACGCCGTGCGCCGCGCGGCCAGTGCCGCGCCACATCCGCGTGTGCTGTTCATCATCGGCCGGCACCCCGGAAGGCTGGCGGATCTCGTCGCCGTTGGACCCGGCTCGTATATCAACGACCTGATCGAGATCGCGGGCGGCAGCGAACGTGCTGGCGATCGCAGGACAGCCGGAGTACCCGACGGATCTCGATGGAGACGGTCTTGCGCCTCGATCCCGACGTGATCGTGGATACCGTCGACATGGGAGAGACGGAAGCCGAACGGCGCCTGCGCCAGCCGATCAACGAGCGTCTGTGGAGAGCCTACAGGACGCTGACGGCGGTCAGGACCCGGCAGGTCCACGCCGCCACCACGGACGCCCTCGTCGTGCCGGGGCCGCGCGTCGTCGACGCCGCGGAATGGGTGGCGGCGCTTCTGCGAGAGCGATCAGGTCGATGAGTGTGCGGCTGCAGATCGAGGACGTCGCGTGGCATGTCGATGGCCGACCGGTCCTGTCGAGCGTGTCGCTCGACGTCCGTGAGCGTGAAGTCGTGGTGGTGATGGGGCGCAACGGCGCCGGCAAGAGCACGCTGCTCGACATCGTGGCCGGGGTCCGGCAGCCGACGAGCGGTCACGTGCGACTCAACGATCGCCCGGCTGCCGCCTGGAATCCTCGCGATCGCGCACGGCTCGTGGCGCACTTGCCGCAGACCGTTCGGCCCGATCTGCCATTCCTCGCCGGCGAGCTGGTGCTGATGGGACGGTACCCGCACACCGACCGGTGGTTCGAGTCCGACGACGATCGCCTGGCTGTCGAGCACGCGATGCGGCGCACGGACTGCTGGGACTTGCGCGACCGGCTGGTGCGGACGCTGAGCGGCGGCGAGCGGCAACGCGTCCTGCTGGCAGCCTGCTTCGCGCAAGCACCTCAGTTGCTGCTGCTCGACGAACCGTCGACCCATCTCGACATCGACCAGCAGCTGCACTGCTTTTCGCTCCTGCGCCAGGAGAGCGAGCGAGGCGCGGCATGCCTGGCCGTCACCCACGATTTGAACCTGGCGTTGACCTACGCGACGCGCCTCATCGTGCTCGCGCACGGCCGCGTGGCGCTCGACGTTCCGGTTGAGGAGGCCGTGCGCGCACCCGACTGGCTCCCGCTGTTCTCGCCGCGCCTGACGTTGTCAACCACGCCGTCCGGCCGGCCATGGGTGTCGTACTCGTGACGGGCCGTTCGAGCCGCGCGGGACGGTGGGTGACCGTCTTTGCCGTGGTGTTCTGCCTCGCGGCGTTGCTGCTGCCATTCGTCGGCCCGTTCGGGCTGAACCTGGAACGTGTGCGCGCGCGGCAGGAGCCCGACTGGTCGATTCTCGTGCAGCTGCGCGTGTCACGGACGCTGCTGGGCCTGTTCGCGGGTGGCGCGCTCTCGCTGGCGGGCACGCTCTTTCAAGCGATGCTCCGCGACGCATTGGCCACGCCGTACACGCTTGGCATCTCTGCGGGCGCGTCGCTGGGCGCCGTCGTCGCGATCTGGCTGGGCTGGCAGCAGATCGCGGGCCTCCCCGCGATCTGGGTGGCGGCGCTCGCGGGCGCGGCGATCGTGTTGGCTCTCGTTGTCGGCGCCTCGCTTCAGCAGCGCCAGGTCTCGTCCTTCAGCCTTCTGCTGTCCGGGCTCGCCGCCAACAGCGTGTGTTCCGCGCTCATCATCGTCATCTACGGCCTGGTCAGCGCGACCAAGTCGTTCTCGATCTCCCGATGGCTGATCGGCAGTGTCGACTCGGTGGACTACGCGGCCCTCGGCGGCTTCGTGTCGCTCGTCGCCCTGGCAGCCGCGGTGGTGGTGCGCCAGGCCAAGTCGTGGAACCTCATGGCTGTGGATCCGTCGTGGGCCGCGACCCGCGGCGCGCGCGTGACTCAGTTGACCCTGAGCGGCTACGGAGCCGGATCGTTGCTGACGGCAGCCACCGTCGCGCTGACCGGTCCAATCGGATTCGTCGGCCTCGTGGTCCCTCACCTGATTCGGACGCGGATCGGCGCCGATCATCGGGTGCTCATGCCGTGCGCATTTTTCGGCGGAGGCGTTCTGCTGGCCGCTTGTGACGCGATTGGCCGGGTCGTCATTGCGCCCTCGGAAATTCCGGCCGGGGCCATGATGGCCATCCTCGGCGGCCCCTATCTGATCTGGGTGCTGCGTCAGCGGTCGGTCTCGTGAGAGCCGGAGCCAGACGATGAGCACGGTGCATCGCCAACGTGTCCTGCGCGCCGACGGCCGGACGATCAACGTCGTTCAGCGCCGGGCGCACCTGTCGTATTGCTTCACCGGTTGCTGCTGCGGCCGTACCGAGCGCGGCTACGCGCCGGTGCCTGCCGAGACCTTCAAGGAAGAGTGGTTGCGGCGCAAGTTGCGGAACGTCGTCCACCTGACGAAGGCTGGATGTCTGGGCCCGTGCGCGCTGGCGAACGTGGCGAGCCTGGTGTTCGACGGCCGGGCTGTCTGGTTTCATTCGGTGAACACGCCCTGGCATGTCCGCCTGATCTATCGACTACGTCGAGACGATGATCCGCGCCGATCGATTCGTTGCGCCGCCGTCCGAGCTGACGGACTACGTCTTCAACTACTACGACTGGGATGCGCGGCCGAAGAGCCCGCCGGCGGCGGTCGCAGCAACACCAGACACCTCGTGTGCGCGCATCGCGCTGTTGTCGCACGCCGACACGGATCTGCTCGCGCTGCGACGCGCCAGATCGACGCTGCCGGCCGAAGTCGATCCGGTCGGGGTGTCCTTGATGCGTCTTCAGACGGAGGAGCAATTGTCGCTGCTCCTCGACGGCGATCTGGCGCAAGCGCGGGTGATCGTGATTCGTCTGCACGGCGAGCTCGAGAGCCTTCCAGGTTTCTCGCGGTTGCAGGAATGGGCGCTGCAGAGGGGCACTCCTCTCGTGGTGGTGAGCGGCACGGGAGAGCCTCGCGCGGACTTTGCCCGCGTCAGCACCGTCAGCCTTGATGTCGTCGACGCCGTGCGGCTGTATCTGACCATCGGCGGCGAGCGCAACGTCGGGGAGTGCCTGAAGTTCCTCTCGGATCGACTGCTGCTCACCGGCTACGGCAGCGTCCCGCCAATCGAGGTGCCCGAGCATGGCGTCTACATTCGAGACGTC
Organism: uncultured Acidobacteriota bacterium; assembly: GCA_963745495.1. GTDB lineage: Bacteria > Acidobacteriota > Vicinamibacteria > Vicinamibacterales > CAVVIG01 > CAVUXJ01. Next base: position 18,675 of record CAVUXJ010000002.1, on the reverse strand, counting down.
GAAGGCGCGACGCTCGACGACTGGCGCCAGCGCGCCGACCCGACTCGCCCGACGGCAGCGGTCCTGTTCTATCGTGCGCACCTGACAAGCGGGAACCTTGCGTTCATCGACGAGCTGGTCGATGCGCTCGAGGACCGCGGACTGAACGCCCTGGCGGTGTTCACCTCCAGCCTCCGCGTCCGCGACAACGGCATGCCGGTCGCGTTGCAGCTGGTCGGCAACCGGGCCGACGTGATCGTCTCGACGCTGTCCTTCGCGATCGGTGATGCCGCCAGTGACGCAGGTCCTTCGGCCCTGGAGCGCGTCGGCGTCCCGATCATCCAGGCCATCACGAGCGGGATGCCGCGCGAGGCGTGGGAAGTGTCCCACCGCGGGCTGACGGCGCTCGACACGGCCATCAACGTCGCCATTCCGGAGTTCGACGGACGCATCGTATCCGTCCCGCTGTCGTTCAAGGATCGCGCGGAAGACGCGCCAGGCCTGTACGCGCCGCACGCCGATCGGATCGCACGTGTTGCCGGTCTCGCGCGCGCACAGGCGCGGCTCCGGCGTCTGCCGCGCGCGGGCATGCGTGTGGCCTTCGTGCTGACCAACTCCTCGTCGAAAGCGTCGCAGGTCGGGAACGCCGTTGGGCTCGATGCGCCGGCGAGCCTGCTGACCCTCCTGCGCGCGATGCGGCGCGACGGCTACACGATCGACGGCCTGCCGGCCACGAGCGACGAGCTGATGTTCGAGCTTCTGGCGCGGGGAAGCTACGACGAGGAGCATCCGCTCGACCCGGCGCAGGCACGCCGATTCTCGCGTCCTCGCTATGCGGCGGAGTTCGCTCGACTGCCTGCGGCGGTACGCAAGCGGATGGAAGACTGGTGGGGCACGCCGACCGACCACGGCGACACGCTTCGCAGGTCCGATCGGCGCATCGACAAGAAGATGGCGTCGAAAGCGGCCGGCGGGGCGCAGGTTCCGGCGGCCGAACCGTGGAGCGACGACCGCGACTATCTGTTTGCCGCGATGGAGTTCGGACAGGCAGTCGTCGCCCTGCAGCCGCCGCGCGGCTACGGCATGAACCCAGACGCGATCTATCACACGCCGGATCTGCCGCCCACGCATCACTACGCGGCCTTCTATCGCTGGCTTGCGACGCCGATCGAGGATGGCGGGTGGGGCGCGGATGCGATCGTCCACGTCGGCAAGCACGGCACGCTCGAATGGCTGCCGGGCAAGGGCGTGGGTCTCTCGAGCGAGTGCTTCCCCGACATCCTGCTCGGTGACGTGCCGCTGGTCTATCCGTTCATCGTGAACGATCCCGGCGAGGGCAGCCAGGCCAAGCGGCGCGGCCACGCGGTCATCGTCGATCACCTGATGCCGGCCATGACCAACGCCGAGATCTACGGCCCGCTGGCGTCGCTGAACGATCTCGTGAACGACTACTACTCCGTCGAGAAGCTCGACCCGTCCAAGCTGCCGATCGTCCAGCAGCAGATCTGGGAGCTGATCCAGAAAGCGCAGCTTCAGGCCGATCTCGACCTGCGCACGATGCTCGCGCGCGACCATGGCGACCACACGCACGACTGGGACGACGAGCTGACGCCGGAGGGCGTGCCGGTGTCGCTCGCGGAGATGAGCGGCAACGACGTCGCGCATCTCATCGAAGACATCGACGGCTACCTGTGCGAGCTGGGCACCGCCCAGATCCGGGACGGACTGCACGTGCTCGGCGCCATGCCGGCGCTTCCCGACACGCTGCGCGCGCTGACGCGGCTGCCCAACGGTCAGGTGCCCGGGCTTGCAGTCCGCCCTCGCCTCGACCTTCGGCCTCGACCTCGAGGCGCTGCTGGCCGCGCCCGGCGCGCGGCTCGATCGTGGGCATGACGTGGCCGGTGTCTCCTGCCGGACGCATGCCGACGTGATCGAGCGTCTCGAGACGCTCGCTCACGAGCTGTTTCTCGATCTGGAGCGGATCGGTTTCCAGGAGCGGTTGATCGACGAGAGTGTGGCGTCCCGGCTCGGCCGGCCGAGCGACACCGTCGCCGCACCGCTGCGATTCGCCTGCCGGACGCTCGTGCCCGCGCTCGAGCAGGTGACCGACGAGATCGACCACGTGCTCGACGCGCTCGCGGGGCGCTACGTCCCGCCCGGCCCGGCGGGTGCGCCGACGCGCGGGATGGCGCACATCCTGCCGACGGGCCGAAACTTCTACGCGGTCGATCCGCGCGCGGTCCCGTCGCAGGCGGCGTGGCGCGTCGGCGAGCAGCTCGCGCGCGAACTGCTCGCTCGGCATCTCGCCGAAGAGGGTCGCTACCCCGAGATGATCGGCCTCGGCGCCTGGGGCACCTCGCAGATGCGCACGCAAGGCGACGACATCGCCGAGGTGCTGGCGCTGCTGGGCGTCGAGCCGGTCTGGGACCCGCAGTCCCGGCGCATTCGGGACCTCGCGGTCATCCCGCTCGAACGGCTCGGCCGTCCCCGCATCGACGTCACGCTCCGCATCAGCGGCTTCTTCCGCGACGCGTTTCCGCATCTGATCGCGCTGGTCGATCGCGCCGTCGAGCTGGTCGTGTCGCTCGACGAACCGGTCGAGCAGAACTATCCGCGAAAGCACTATCTCGCGGAGCTCGAACGGCCCACCGATGCCGCCATCGAGGAAGTCGAGGCGCGCGCCCGCTACCGCATCTTCGGCGCGAAGCCGGGCACCTACGGCGCCGGCATCCAGCAGTTGATCGAGACGCGGCACTGGCAGACCGATCGGGACTTCGCGACGGTCTTCGTGGAATGGGGCGGCTACGCCTACGGCCGAGCCGCCGACGGCGTCGATGCGCGTGACGTCTTCGTCGATCGCCTGCGGACGATCGAAGTCGCCGTGCACAACCAGGACAACCGCGAGCACGACATCTTCGATTCCGACGACTACTACCAGTTTCACGGCGGGATGATCGCGACGGTCCGGTCGCTGACCGGGCGGCAGCCGAAGAGCGTACTTCGGCGACAGCTCGCGGCCCGACGCGGCGCGCGTGCGCGATCTGCGCGAGGAAGCCTTGCGCGTCTACCGGTCCCGCGTCGTCAACCCGAAGTGGCTCGACAGCATTCGTCGCCATGGCTACAAGGGCGGACTGGAGCTGACGACGACGGTGGACTACATCTTCGGATTCGATGCGACCGCACATGTCGCCCCGGACCTCGTGTATGAGGGACTGGCCGCCGAGTACGCGCTGTCGGCGGAGATGCAGCGCTTCCTGGAACAGTCGAATCCGTGGGCGCTGCACGCGATCGCGGATCGGCTGCTCGAAGCGGCGGATCGCGGGCTGTGGGAGCGCCCGGCCGCCGGCACGCTGGAGGCGTTGCGCGACGTTCGTCTGAAAGCGGAAGCCTTCGTGGAGGCGCGCGGTGAACGTGCGCGGACGACGCCATGAGGCCGCCAGGGTTTCCCTTTCCGGCGCTGGTCGGCCTCGACTCGCTGAAGATGGCGCTGCAGCTCGCGGCCATCGATCGCCGTCTGAGCGTGCTCATCCGCGGCGACAAAGGCGCGGGCAAGAGCACCGCCGCGCGCGGACTGGCCGAGCTGCTCGAGCGAGGCGCGCCCTTCGTCAACCTCCCGATTGGTGCGACCGACGATCGGCTCCTCGGCGGCCTGGATGTCGAGAAGGCGTTGAAGGGCGAGCCGGCGTTGAAGCGCGGCCTCCTGGCCGAGGCCAACGGCGGCGTGCTCTACGTCGACGAGGTGAACCTCCTGCCCGATCATCTGGCGGACGCGCTGCTCGATGCGGTCGCCAGCGGCGTGCACGTCCTCGAACGCGAAGGCTTCAGCGCCACCGAGGTCGCCGACTTCGTCATGGTCGGTTCGATGAACCCGGAAGAGGGCGCACTCCGGCCGCAGCTCCTGGATCGGTTCGCGCTGGCCGTCGACGTCTGCGCGCCGATGGACCCTCGCGTTCGGCGACGAGGTGGTCGAGCGACGTCTCGCGTACGACGCCGACCCCGTCCTCTTTCAGCGAGACGTGGCGGGAAGAGCGGGAGCGGATGGCGCGCCAGCTCGACGACGCGCGCGCGCGGCTTCTCGAGGTGACGCTGCCAGGCGAGATGCTCGACCTGATTGCCGAGCGCATCGCCGGCGAGAACGTTCGCTCGCTTCGCGCCGACCTCGCGGTCGTTCGAGGAAGCCGCGCGCTGGCGGCGCTGGAAGGCGCGCCGTCTGTCGATGCGTCTCACGTCGAAGCCGTCCTGCCGCTGGCGCTGGCGCACCGGGTGAGCGTCAGGCCGCGAGACCCACGCGCAGAGCCATCGCCGCCGCGCTGTGACGTCGAACCGCCTGAGCGCAGACACCGCCGAATCGTCAGTCGCAGCGCCCGAGCGCGTCTTTGCGCCGCTCGGTCTGTCCGTTCCACGACTCGTGGTGGAGCAGACGACGACACGGCCGGGGAGCTCGTCAGGATCCTCCGGCGCCGGCCGCGGCGCGGCTGTCGGCGCGCGCCGCACGCCGGAGCCCCGAGAGCTCGAACCCCGCGCGACGCTGCTGCATGCCGTCACGCATACCGGCAGCGCGCACGTTCGAGCGGACGATCTTCACGAGCGCGTCCGCGTGCCACGCGCGGGCACGCGCTACCTCTTCGTCGTGGACTCGAGCGGTTCGCATGCGGTTCAGGAGCGCATGCGCCTCGTGAAGGGCGCGGTCACCGGCCTGCTCGAGAGCGCGCCCGGGCATCGCGACGAAGTGGTCGTCATCGTGTGCCGCGGTGGGGCGGCACAGTGTCCTGGTCGAGCCGACGTCCGTCGCTGGCGGATGTTCAACGGGCGCTGGAGTACATGCCGACAGGCGGACGCACGCCGCTTGCGCACGCGCTGGAGCTTGCGGCGACGTACGTCACCGACGCGTCCGTCGTGGTGCTCGTGACCGACGGGCACGCCAACGTCGGCAGCCGGAGCGACGATCCGTGGGCGGACGCGCTGACCGCCGCCGGCGCCATCCGCTGCCCGTCGCTCGTCATCGACTCCGAGAACGACCGGGACCCGACCGGCCGGCCTCGACACCTCGCCGCGTCGATGGGCGCCACGTACGTGCGCCTGGCGGATCTGGACGAGACGTCCGTGCTGCACATCGTTCGGAACATGTCATGAAGACGGACGTTCGGTCGCCGATCGTCGAGATCTATGCCGCGCTGCGCGCGCTCAACGCCAGTTGGAGCGTTGACGTCGGTAGACCGTCAGGCTCTGGTTGGATTGCCGGAACAGAGCTGCGGGTGGCGTCCACGGGAGCCTTCAACGAGTTGTTGCTGCGCATCGGCGAGCGGGCGCGTACGGCGGACCGCCGCACGATCGCCGCCTCTTTCGCGCTGCGCTACGGGTGGGCGTCCGCGATGGCCATCGCGCCCTATCTCAAGTATGCCTGCGTGCCGGATGTGTCCCTCGAGAACGTCTCGCTCAAGTTCCGTGAATCGACGTTTTTCGAGCGCACCGCCATTCACGAGGCGAGAGGCGTCATGGTCGCGGACGATCCGCGCGCGTTTCACCCGACGATCACATCCGTGGCCGATCGGCACGAGCTCTTGCGTTCCCTCAGGTCTGCCCTCATGACGCAGGCTGTTCCCGTCGTGGAAGCCCTCCACGACTGGTCCGGATTCGCCCGCAGGGGCACCTGGGGCATGCTCACCTCGTCGTGGGCGGCGCACTTCACGAGTCTCATCGGAGAGGGCCGAGACCAGCGGCCGGCACTGTCCGTCCTCCAGGCCTTCTTCGCCGGCGACGACGTCGTGGCCACGATGCAGCCGAGGCTGCACGAGGTGACATATCTGGACGTGACACATGTCTACCAGCGACGCGCGAGCTGCTGTCGAATCTATCTGCTGCCGCAGATGGAACTGTGCGCCAGCTGCCCCTTGGTGTCGCAGGAGGAGCGCCTCGCCCGCAATCGGGCGTGGATGAAGACGCAACTGGAGCGCCGGAGTGAACCGCGTGGTCACACATGAAGGCGCGTCCCCTCTTCGTCGGCGGCACGTCGTCCAACGCCGGCAAGAGCTGGATGGCCACGGCGATCTGCGCGTGGCTTCGAGGCCAGGGTGTGTCGGTCGCGCCGTTCAAGGCGCAGAACATGTCGAACAACTCGTACCCGTGCCGGGCGGGCGGCGAGATTGGCCGCGCGCAGGTGGCGCAGGCCGAAGCGTGCGGGCTCGAGCCAGAGCCGGCGATGAATCCGATTCTGCTGAAGCCGAGCGGCAACGGAACGAGCCAGGTCGTCGTGAACGGACGCGTATGGAAGACGCTTGTCCGCGCGCGAGTACTACGCTCACGCCGGCGAGCTGCGTCAGAAGGTGCTGGACGCGTACGAGGATCTGGCGAGCCGTTTCGAGGCGATCGTCATCGAAGGCGCCGGCAGCGTGACCGAGCTGAACCTGCGCGACCACGACCTGGTCAACCTCGGACCTCGTCACGAGGATTCGCGCGCCGTGGCTGCTCGTCGCCGACATCGAGCGAGGCGGCGTCTTCGGGTCGGTCGTCGGCACAGTCCACCTGCTGAGCGCCGACGAGCGTTCGCTGTTTCGTGGGTTCGCGATCAACAAGTTCCGCGGCGACATGTCGCTCTTCGACGAAGGCGTGCGGATTCTCGAAGAGCGAACGGCGTCACCCTGCTTCGGCGTGTTCCCCTACGCTGCCGATCTGCACCTTGACGCCGAAGACAGCCTGGCGCTGCAGACGCGGCCGGACACGCCGGCGCCGTCGGGTGCCCGGCTGGCGATCATCCACTTTCCGCATCTGTCGAACGCGACCGATTTCCGTCTGCTGACGTGGGCCGACTGGATCACCGCTCCACCCGCGGATCGGTACGACTTCATCATCCTGCCCGGCAGCAAGAACACGATTGCCGATCTCGCGTGGCTTCGTGAACGTGGCCTGGCCGACTGGATTCTCGCAGCAGCACCGGTCGCGGCACGACGGTCATCGGCATCTGCGGCGGGTATCAGATGCTGGGACGAACGATCCACGATCCGGCCGGGATGGAGTCGTGCTGCGGGAGAGGCTCGAGGGACTGGGCCTGCTGCCAGCCGTGACACGTCTCAGTCGCGAGAAACGGACGCGGGCGGTCACCGCGACCACGTCTGGAGGCGTCCGGTTCGGCGGCTATGAGATCCATCTCGGTGTCACGACGCTCGATCGGCGCGACGACGTCGTGCCGTTCGCGCGACTGGGTGATGGCGGCGTCGACGGCGTCCGGCGCTCCGGAGTCATCGGCACGTACCTGCACGGCGCATTCGAGCACCCGGCTGTCTGTGCGGAAGTCTTCGGCATCGACGCGCCGTCGGCGACCTCGAAGGCGGGTCACTACGAGCGCCTGGCGGCGTGGTTCGAGCAGCACGCGCGGCACCTCGACCGGCTCGGCCTGGAATAGACGGTCGCTTTTCTTGGAGACGCACACATGCACTGGGAACTTCTTCTGCAGCAGCCGTCCTTCGACCTTCGGCGATCCGGCCGCTTTCTCGTGGCCGACCTGAAGGAGCCGCACCAGGTGCTGAGCACGTCGGTGCGGCACGGCGGCCAGGTCGATCACTGCGCCACCTGCTGAATCATCAGAGCTGCGAAGGGACCGCTCATCTCGACCGGCATCGCGTCATGACCGAGGCCGGCCTGGACGCCTATCACGATCGGGTCTGCGCGGAAGCGGACCTGCCGGCCGGACCAGACGGCCGTCATGGGCACCGCGGCGAACATGAACTACGTGGCCGTGGTGACGGAAGTCGACGAGGACGCTGGCGGTGACCGCCGCGGTGACGGCCGGCGTCGAGGGCAACGCGACGGCGGCCGGCGAGCCGGCGACGTGGCGTGAGACCGAACAGCGGCATGCGAGAAGGTGCCCGCGTATGCCGGCACCATCAACACGATGCTGCTCGTCAATCGGCCGCTCACGCCCGGCAGCGCTGGCGCGTGTCGTCGTCACCATGACCGAAGGCAAGAGCGCCGCGCTGCACCGGCTGGCGGTGCCGAGCAAGCTGCACATCGATCTGGCCACCGGCACCGGGCACCGATCAGTACCTGCATCGCCGCCCCGTCGTCAGGTGCGCGACCGCTCACCTCGGCGAGCCCGCACATGAAGCTCGGCGAGCTCGTCGGCCTTGCGGCGCGCAACGCGACGCTCGAGGCGCTGCGCTGGCAGAACGGCCTCGAAGCCAGCTACACGCGCGGCGTCTTTCACGCGCTCGGTCGATACGGCGTGAAGGAAGCGACGCTGTTCGACGACATCGCGCCGCTGCTCGGCGAGGCCGATCTCGAGCTGCTGAAAAAGAACGCGAAGGCGGCCTTCTACGAGCCGCTCGTCGGCGCGGCGGCGCACGCGCTGGCGACGGTCGTGCGATCGCGTCAGGTACGGCACCATTCCGCGAAGCGGTCGCGGCCGATGCGATGGTGCAGCAGGCGGCGGCGCTCGCGGCCAACCTGGCGGCGCAGGTCCATCGGTGGGCGGAGTTCCGCTCGCACGCTGCGACCGCACGCGAACGGCGACGTGAAGGCGCTGGTGCTCCGGGCATTGGCGCTCGGGTTGGTCGGAAAAGTGGCGAACTGGGTGATTCAGCTCCTCGCGCCGCTGTCGCCCGGACCCGCTTGTTGCTGGCGGTCGGCGTCGTCGCCGACCTCGCCGTCGGCGACCCCGTCTATGCGTGGCACCCCGTGCGGCTCATCGGAAGGACGCTGACGTGGATCGAAGGGCGGCTCCGAGACGCCGGCCTCGATGGCTACGGCGGCGGCATCCTGCTTTTCATCGGCCTTGCGACGGCTTCGCTTGGTGTCGTCACTGGGGTGCTGGTCGTGGCCAGCTTGGCTTCTCCGATCGTCGCCGTGGCTCGTTCACGCGTTTCTTCTCTACAGCCTGCTCGCCCTCGGCGATCTGCTTCATCACGTCTGGCGGATCGAGGCCGCGGTCCGCGCGGGCGACCTGCCGCGTGCGCGTCTGGCGGTGAGCGCACTGGTCGGCCGGGACACGGACCGCATGGACGGTGGCGCCTGCCGGCGCGCGGCCGTCGAGAGCCTCAGCGAGAACCTGACCGACGGCTTCGTGAGCCCGGTGTTCTGGTACGTGCTCGCCGGTCTGCCTGGGACTCGTGCTGTTCAAGGTCGTCAGCACGATGGATTCGATGGTCGGCTACAAGACGCCGCGCTATCTCCGCTTCGGCTGGTGCGGCGCGAGGCTCGACGACGTGATGAACTACCTGCCGGCCCGGATGACGTGGCTGGTCATCGCGGCGTTCGCCGCAGTGCTGCCCGGGTACTCGGGCCGCAAGGCGTGGACCGTCGGCCTTCGCCAGCACCGGCTGTTGCTGGGACCGAACTCCGGCTGGAGCGAAGCCGCGACAGCCGGAGCGCTCGAGCGGCAGATCGTCGGTCCCGATCTGGCTCAAGGGCGTGCAGGTGACCGATCTCTGGATCGGCGATCCGTCGGATCCGCCTCTTGAAACTGCTGGAGACACAAGGCGGGCGGTGGTGCTCGTCGTGGCGAGCGGCCTGGCGGCCGCGGCCGTCGGGAGCGCCGTGTTGTTGCGCTGGTACTGGTGAGCAAGAACGCGAGACGAATTCCAAGACCCCTGACGAAAGGTTCGGGAATTCTTCAGGGGTTGTGAGCTTCTTTGTGCGCCGGCAACGCGCCACACGGGAAGCGCTGCAACTCACTGGATAGGAGAGATGTGATGAGCCGAAGATCGATCACGCGAGATGGCCGCTGGCACAAGCAGTCCGCGCCTGTGACCTGATCAGAGGCCGACGACCAAGGCCGCTGGTGAAAGCCCTCGGCGTTGCGGCGATGATGATGGCGATGCGGAAGATAGCAGACCGACACCGTAACCCGTTCTGGAGGACATCATGGCACTCATGGAAAAGTACAGCGACTTATTCGCGCTCGCGAATGAGATCGGGCTCAAGAACCCCGACGTAACGGAGAGCGCCGGCAAGCTGAAGATCTCGGGCCAAACCGAATATCAGCTTGACGCCAATCGGTTGTGGGACAACATCAAGACGCACCAAGGTTGGGAGAGCGAGATCGTGGCCGACATCCAGGCGCAGCGGTCGGATGTGTTTGGCCTCCACACGGTCGCGGCCGGTGACACGCTGTCGAAGCTAGCCAAGTCGTATCTCGGGGATACCGGCCGCTACATGGAGATCTTCAACGCGAACACGAGCATCTTGTCGAACCCCGACGTGATCAAGGTGGGGCAACGGTTGAACATTCCGGCACGGTGACTCGCGGACCGGCCCATCTCGGCAAGGACGCCAACCACGATGCGGATGCCGTTCAGCGCCGGCGATTGCGCGGTGCACGGAGGTTCGGCGAGGCCGGTCTATGAGTGCGGCGTCGGGCTGCAACCAGAGGTAGTGAGCTATTCGATACACGTACTCCTGAAGGAGCTCATCGAGTGTCCGAAAAAGGATTGCGGAAAGACAACGCCGCGTGGCCCCATGCCGGACCAGTGGGTCCGTGCGCCCAAGACTGGTTCTTCAAACCCTCATAACCGGTCGCCTCGCGCACCGATCGCCAATCGCGAGAGATGGTTTCCCAGATGATAGCGACGCTGATGCCGAAGTATTCGTGGATGAGAAGGTTGCGAGGATCGCGCATGTCCTGCCACGGGACGTCGGCGAGCCGCATGGCGGTCGCGGCGTCCACGTGACGAGCGGCCTCGCCAATGACCTCGAAATTCCGCCCGACGGCATCCACCGCCATCCGATCGGCGGCACAAGACTCGAGCGAATGCGAAGCGGTGTAGTCGAAGATTCGGTCGATGGCTTCCGCGATGTTCCGCAGGCGCAGATCGGGGTCTCAAGGCGACACGCACGGCCTCGCGCAGAATTTGCTCCCGAAGCTGCGGCTTCAGCGCATCGCGCGCGTGACCAGATCGACGGAGCGACCGAGCAAGGACTCCAGACGCCGACGGAGGCGAGCAAACTCGAAGAGGGTCACTGGCGCAGCGAAGTCCACGAGGATGTCGATATCGCTGCCCGCCCGCAGTTCCTCGCGGGCGATCACGTCGCGTTCCCCGCCAAACGCTCGAAAGTCGCCTCCGCCTCGCTCGGCGCGCGCCCCGGGGCTGGTCAACAGATCAACCGCCGCCTGGCTTGCCGACTCAATACACACAGTATTCCGCGGTATTCCGCGGCTAAACTTTCCCTCACGTAAACTAGCTGGGAGGTCTCCTGGAACATCGAGCCACATCTGCTCCGATAACCATCTCTCGGTCTGCCGCGGTTCTGTTTACCACGACGGAACTATCGCGCAGCCGGGCGCGAGGTCGGGACAGGACCGAGATGAGCAAACAGTTCAATGCGCGTTACGAGACTGTAATGGTCAATGCGTCCGTGCCGACACTCCTGCGACAGCAGGTCGATCGATGGTCCCAGACCTGGCTCACCGCGAAGTTCTCACGGCTCCTCGAGCTGCGTGCGCGCGATCCGGGTCCGTTCAACTACCCGATCGAGGTGTTCGCCGAATGGCGCGGCAAGGCCTTCTACCTCAATGTTCGATACCGCGCTCGGAGCCGCAAGGCAGAGGATGATTTCGTCGTTCGTCACACGCGAATGACGCTGACCGCCTTCGGTAGATTCGACTTGGCGTACTTCCGGCACACGGACAAGTGGTTCACGGTCTACCGTGGTCTGACGGCGGAGGACTGCTTTCGAGAGATCGAAGAGAACGAGATCTTCTGGCCGACCACCTAACGTGATCAAGAAGTCCCCGCGTTGTCGGCGCGTGGCCACTCGGACGCGCAATGCGTAAAGTCTTACGCGAACTGCGTAAGGGCTCCACACAGACATTGCCCTGATGCTCGTAGCGGCCGAAAGCCTCCGTGAGCATGCCCACAGACCACGACCCTCGGGCGAACTTTCTCGATCGCCACGAGCAGTTCCCGGCTGCCGACGTGCTCCATATGACGACCAAGAGATCGCACGGCGGAACATCGGGTAGCTACCCTACGAGAGCTCGTGTCGAGATTCCTCGACGGCCACGCGAGGGCGAATCGGCAGAAGCCGAGCGGGATTGCGGCGAAGGAAATGATCCTCCGCGTGCACCTCGAGCCGGCGCTGGGACACAAGAGGCTCGACGCGATCAAGAGCGAAGACGTGCAACATCTCAAGAGCCGCTTGAGCACGAAAGCGGCGAAGACGGTCAACAAACATCCTGACGGTGCTCAACGTGCTGCTGAAGAAGGCCGTGGACTGGGACGTGATCGATCGCATGCCCTGCGCGATCACGCTGTTGCCGGTGCCGAAGACGTCGATGTCGTTCTATGACTTCGACGAGTACGAACGACTCGTCGCGGCGACGAGCGCGGTCGATGCGACTGCGCACCTCATCGTGCTCCTGGGTGGGGAGGCGGGCCTTCGGTGTGGCGAGATGATCGCGCTCGAATGGCGCGACGTCGATCTCGGCAAGCGGCAGATCTGCGTCCAGCGGTCCGACTGGAACGGCCAGGTGACGACACCGAAAGGCGGACGGCTGCGGTATGTGCCGCTCACGATCCGACTCGCGGCGGCGTTCCGCGATCATCGGCATCTGCGGAGCCCCAATGTGCTGTGCCAGGACGACGGCCAGCCGCTGACCCGGCAGATGGTGCAGTACCGCGTGCTGCGCGCATCACGTCGAGCGAAGCTGTCGCAGGACGGCGTACACATCCTGCGTCACACATTCTGTTCGCACTTGGCGATGCGCGGCGCACCGCCGAGAGCGATTCAGGAGCTCGCCGGACACCGGGAACTGGGCATGACGCAGCGCTACATGCACCTGAGTCCAGCGGCGCTCGACAGCGCGATTCGGCTGCTGGATCAGCCGTTTTCCTGTACAGAGTTTTGGAGACATTTTGGAGACGGGGAGGGTCTCCGAAGAAAAGATCAATGGATAGAACAACTTAACTGGCGGTGAGGCAGGGATTCGAATGCGATAAATGGACTCTCGTAACTCGGTGATCGCACACGACTTCTGGCGCTAAGCATCTGAGTCCCTGCCACTTACCCAACGACGATCCGTTCTCTGGCGTACGCCCCTATCCTCCAGAATCCGCCAGAGTTTTGGAGACCTGGTGGAGACACCTGGTACCCAGCATCCGTTGAGAGGAGGGCTCTATGGACTTTGATTCTCGCTGGAGTGACGACCCACGCGAACGCGACGACTACGGTCGCGAGCTGAGCCAGGGCAGCCGGGGTGGGCTGTCCAATCCGCGCGAGCGCGAGCCACTCGATGCGCGCGATGTGTTCACGCGCGACCTCGAGCTGCCGCGCGGCCCGGAACGCGAGCGTGTCTGGGCGCGAGACAGCGACGTGAGGTTGCGCGGCTCGGAGGTTCGCACGCTGGCCACCGTCGGCGCCTTCCGCGTCGTGCCTGCCGGCGATCTCCGCGACGGCCAGGACCGTCCGCTCGACCCGCACCGGGGCGATCTGAGGCACCTCAGAGACTCGGGACTCGTCGAGACCATCCCGGCCATCGGCAACGACCGCGCGCTGGTCGTGCTGACCGAGCGAGGACGAGACGTACTCGAACGCAACCGCTGGTCCAACGTGCAGCGCGAAACTCTGCGATTGGCGGGTGTGGAGCAGGAGTTCGGCGACCGGCGCGATGTTGACGATGAGCGCGGCCGACCCCAGGAGTCCAAGACCCGGCAGGAGTTCTACGCCGGCGTGCGAAGCGCACGCCACACCCGTTTCGCCGTGCACCGGCCGCGCGAGCTGATGCACGACGCGCAGGTCTATCGCGCCTATCTCAAGGATGCCGAGCGCCTCCGCGAAGACGGTGCCTTCATCCGCCGCGTCATTCTCGACAATGAGCTGAAGCGCGAGTACCAGCAGTTCCTGCAGGAGCGCAATCGCGGCAAGTCCGAGAGCGACGGACGGCCCGATCGAACGCCGGAAGAGATCCATCGTTGGGCCGTCGAGCACGAGCTCCCGGACAACGACGGCCACGTCCAGTTTCCCGACGCCCGCATCGAATACGAGGACCGCGACGGGCACCTCCGAACGCTCGACATCGAGGTCGAGACGCTGCACTACCGCGGCGCTCACGCCAGCTCCAAGGCGTCGTCTGGATTCAGTCGTCACAGCGCCGGCACCGCCCGTGTTGTCGGCTCTCGCAGTGGTGGCGGCGGAGGCGGCGGCCGCGGAAGCCGCTATGGACTCACCATCACCGCCAGCACCGGCAAGCGCGGCGGTCGCAGCCCCGATCCGCGGCTGGCTGAGGAGTTGCTGCGATGAACCTCGAGCAGGCCGTCCACACGATCACGAAGCGCGGATTCACCGACCGCCAGGCTCGTTTTCTGATCCTCGTCGCGCGCCACTCCGGCGTCTGCGTCATGCGTCAGTATTCGAGCTTCGCGGGCATCGTCTTTGGCCAGAAGACGCGGAAGTTCTTCGCCAACCTCGTGCGGCTCGGATTCGTCTCGACCTACGACTGCGCGCACAATCGGGGACGCGTCTATCACGTGCGTCATCGGGCGATCTACGAGGCGATCGGCGAGCCCGACAGCCGGCTTCGCCGACCGCCCGGCGTGCCTCGCGCGCTCGAACGTCTGATGCTGCTGGACGCGATTCTCGAGAACCCCGAAAGCATCTGGATGTCGTCGTCGACTGAGAAGCTCGGCTACCTCGCGAGCCGGGGGATTTCAGCCGACGACGCCCCGCATCTGAGCATCCGTCAGGGCGATCAGCGACGGGTTCGCCACTTCCCCGATCGCCTGCCGATCGGCGTCCATCCATCCGGCCACGTGGTCGTCGTTTACCTGCACGCCGACCCGATGCACGACGAGTTCCGCGACTTCCTCCAGCGCCACGCGCCGCTGCTCGAGAGGCTCGCCCGCCTGGACGATTCGCATCGTGGTTCCACCTCACCTCGGAGACGTTCCGGACAGGCTTCAGAAGAACGCGTGGGCACAACTCGCGTCGCCGTTAAGCGAGCTCGGTACTGACCGAGCTGCGGTGGTATTTCGATCGCCGCACAGGCGGCCTTGCGGGGCTCAGCGAACCTGCCGATCGGCGCCGCTTTGAACGATGCGAGCGCGCCTTCGCGACCGACCGCTACACGGTTCTCTATCGATGCTGGCGGCAGGATGGCGAGCGAGTGCTGGCAACCGCTTCGTCGCCGGTCGTGGGGAAGGCGATGGAGTCAGGAGCCGGCAAGATCGAACCGCTGGTGTTGCCGCATGCCTACAGCCACCTGGCGCCGATGGCGGGCGTCGCGTGAAGGCGTCGGCTGCACGCGACGCCGTCAATTGTCCTCGCCATCACTCAGCAGTTCGGCCTCGGAACGGAAGCAACCCACCAGCTCATTCTCGTCGAACACCAGCTCCTCGATGGCGTACGGCGGTCCGTTCAACCAGCTCGGGTCGTCGTCGATCCGCTTGGTGATCCGAAGCTCTCCATCCACGCTTTCGGCCCTCGAGACCTCGCGCGGTCCGAGCTTCACGGCGACCACGACGCGGGTGCCGATGTCGGTGCAGCGGAACGCTCCGGCATGCGTCCAGAACGTCTCGCCGATCGCGAAATCACTGAGCTCCATAGTGGCGATCCGCCTCTCTCGGATCGTAACGCCGTCACCCGCCGATCTCATCCAACCGGGCGCGTTCAGAGGCGTCTTCTCTCTTCCCCTGGAGGCTTCCGTCCGCGGCCAGGTCTCGACACGAGGGGGCCGAGGAGGGGGAACGATAGCCAGCGGGCCAGCAGCCCCATCGACCATCGCGATGATGACGACGGCGGTGCACGATCGATCGTCGCCCTGCGCGTACGCCTTGGTTGCGAAGCCTCATAGCTGCCGATACTTGCGCCGATGTCCGTGTCTTTGTCGGCCGGCGCCTTTTGCCGGCCGGGCCGCCCGCTGAAGAGAGGATGGGAGGCAGAGAGGGGCGTGAGCGACCCGGCCTCCCGCGCATCTGGGTCGGCACAGGCCCGGCGAGCCGGGTCGCTCACGCCCCGTGTCAGTGTCCAGATCGTCCGGACAAACGCGGCCCGGATCGCGTCCAGATCCGCACCCGGTTGCGTGCACAGATCCAGATCACGATCGCGCCGGCCGTCGTGCTCGTGATTGAGACTCCCCGATGTCGTACTGTAGGTTCACGAACTGATGGTCGTTCTCCGGTGCACGCAGAAGCTGCTCGTCCGGCTGAAACAGGTCGGCGACCTGCCGCCCGTCGAGTCCACGACGCGGCTCGGCGACTGGTACGGCAACATCCTCCGGATCGGCCGACGTCAGCACCTGCTGTTCATCAGCGAACGGTCTCGACTTCCGGTCGTACTTCCGATCACCGAATCGAAGCGCCTGGGCACGGTGTTTCCGGACGCCGTGTGCGAGAGGTTGGCCATCGTCGGCGTCGCCGCCGCGGACATCGCTGATGAGCGGATGCGGATGTCGGAGTTGGCGTTCGGCCGGACCAGGAACCGTAGCTTGCTTGGCACCTTGAACGACTTCGCATTCATGGCGCAGCAAGGCAACGCCGATCGGACCGAACCCGAGTCGCCAGAGGAGCTGATGCAGTTCCTCTCGCAGACGCCAATTCTCCCGTTGGACGGCGCAAGCCCGATCGAGTTGACGCGAGCTGCGTTTGGGCGTCAATCGGTGCCGTGACGGCCACAGCCTCGCGTCAGCTCGTCTCAGAATTGATGCGCCGCTCCAGGTCGGCCAGAGCGCGGAGGATGTCGTCGAACGTTCTCGGCTCGCTCAGGTA
This sequence comes from uncultured Acidobacteriota bacterium, assembly GCA_963745495.1. GTDB lineage: Bacteria > Acidobacteriota > Vicinamibacteria > Vicinamibacterales > CAVVIG01 > CAVUXJ01. The sequence continues at coordinate 2,005 of CAVUXJ010000002.1, read as the reverse complement.
CATGTCGCGCATTGCCGCGTAGTCTTGCCGAAGGGCAGCTTCTCGCTCCTTCGGCGGCACGAGCCTGAACGTATCCGGCCGCGCAAGGTCGTAGCGGGCCCACGCACTGCCGAAGAATCGGCTCTTCCAGGCAACAACGCGATCACGTAAATCACCCTGGCCGACGGCGGTGGAAGCTACGCGGTCCTGAGCCAGGGCTACTGTGTCTGCATAGTGACGTGAGAAGCGATCGGGCGTCGGCTTGTCGGCCGGGCGATGATGCTCGCTATGAAGAATCGTGGCTTTCTCCCAAAACGTTCGGTGCACATCGAGCGCAACGACGTGGCACCGCCAGTCGTCGAACGCTTCCTCCAGCACGTCGGCGATCCATGGGCGGACGGGATGTCGCTCGGTTGGCTGTTGATCCGTGAGCGATCCGAGCTCCAGCTTCACGGTGCGTTTGAGATATGCGAAACCAGTGGGCTGTGTCGTCGGGTAGTGAAACAGGAGGACCGGCGAATTGCTCGCCTCGTCGATGGCGAACTCGAACCAGCCCTCTGATCGGTTGCCGAGAACTTCGACGGCAGTCTTCTCCAGCGCCGGTCGAAGTTGATCCTTCACGGCCGCCGCGCACGCGGCTTCGGCCTTCTTCATCCACAAATCGGCCTGCGTTCGACTTGGTGGGGCGGCGTCGTCAAGACCCAGGAAGGCCGGTGACAGAGAGAGGTCGATGTCCTCGGAGAAGCGGTCGATGACCGCAAACACTTTCGACAGGGACGTGCCGCCCTTGAATACGAGGAAGTCGCCGAACCTCGATTCGAACAGGACGGCGAGGACCCAGCTCACCCAGAAGTCTTTTTCGAGCATCACCTCCGGCACATTGCGCCGGGCTGCTGCCTGCTCGATGTAGAGTCGGCGCTCGTCCGAAGGAAGGTCCAGGAATTTCAGGCGCAACCGCTCATCCCCCCGCCAGCTCGCGCAGAATCGGGTGCATCCAGGAAGGCGCGAGCCTGATGTCATCGGCGAGCTCTTGCCGTTTCAGCGCCGGCAGCGTTCGTCTGAGATGCGCGACCCGCTCGGGCGTGATGTGCTCTTTGCCCAGATGCCTGAAAGCCTGGATCACGAGACCGCTGAGGCGCCCTGCGGCTGCCATGTTGCGCGGTGTCGTCCGCCGAAGTTGGATCGTCATCTGGCCGACCCGTACCGAGGCGGCTCGGGCCGTCGGTCAGGAACACGACTTTCATCGGCACCTGCTCGGACAGTCCGAGCAGGTTCGCTGCGTACACGCCGGAGGGCTGAAGCCGAGTCCTGTCGCGTCCGGCAAGAGCTTTGGCGATGACCTCAGCGGATGGCCGCAACTCTCCAAGAGAACGGTGCTGCTGAGGGTAGTGGTAGACGCCTCTGGCCAACCGCCGGAGAGTGCTGGCTTTGGCCAGACGGGAGAGGGTCTGGTCAACGGCAGCCCGGCCGGCAAGGTCTACGAAGTCCGCCGGCGTGAACACCGACCCTCTACCTCGGCCTTTAATTCGCCTTAATACCTGTGAATCAACGGTTTGAGTGGCCAATTTGGGCGCCTTCTTGTCAGAAAAAATGACATGTTTTTCTGACAAACGCAACTGGGGCAGGTTGACTGGTTCGGGGGCAGCCCGCTCCCTGGTAGTTGGAGGGCATTGTCCTCGGCTTCGCGTCGCTCCGGTGCTCGATTGTTCGGAATCGCTTGGGCGCGTCAAGACTGCCCTCCGGCGCTGCGCGGTCTTGACCCGCCCGGCGCGCTTCCGAGGTCTAGCAATTACCGGAGCGACGCGGTTCAACGAACGGCGCGGATCAGATCGTCCGCGAGGGCCACGCACGACTCCGCCGCGGCGCTTGGATCAGGAGCGATCCAGTCGGATAGCTCGACCTCGACTAGAATCCGTGACGACGGCTGGGCTGATGCCTCTAGAACCACAACGAATGTCCAACCCGTTCTTCGACCCGCCCATCGTCAACTCGCCGTACGAGTACCCGCATCAGCATTGGGAGCTCG
>CAVUXJ010000001.1:0-257746 GCA_963745495.1 uncultured Acidobacteriota bacterium | reverse complement strand
TGTATGACGCGGAGCACTTCTTCGACGGCTACAAGCACAATCCCGAATTCGCCCTACGTGTGCTCGAAGCGGCCGACGTTGAAGGGCTGCGACTGCCTCGTGCTGTGCGACACGAACGGCGGCTCGCTTGCCGAACGAGGTCGAGCAGATCGTCCGTGAGGTCGTCGCCTACGTCGGCAGCGACGTATCCGTTGGTGTGCACCTCCACGATGACGCGGGATGCGGTGTAGCGAACGCGCTGGCCGGCGTTCGCGGCGGCGCGACCCAGGTACAAGGCACGATCAACGGCTACGGCGAGCGCACCGGCAACTGCAACCTGACCACGATCATCCCGAATCTCACGCTGAAGATGGGCGTGCGCACGCTGCCGGAAGGACGCATGGAGCGATTGACCGCGGTCGCGCACCACATCGCGGAGCTCGTCAACATCACGCCGCATCCCCAGCAGCCCTACGTGGGCTCGTCGTCGTTCGCCCACAAGGCCGGCCTGCACGTGTCCGCGATCGCCCGCCGCCCGGATGCCTACGAGCACGTCGATCCCAACCTCGTCGGGAACGGCACGCGCTTCGTCGTGTCCGAGCTCGCGGGCAAGTCGACGCTGGAGATGAAAGCGAAGGAGCTCGGGCTCGCGCTCGACGGCAAAGCGCTCAACGACGTCGTCGGCCAGTTGAAGGAGCTCGAGCACCGCGGCTACCACTTCGAGGCGGCGGACGGGTCGCTCGAGCTGCTGATGCGGACGGCTGGGGGGTGGGAGCAGTCGTTCTTCCGACTCGAGTCCTTCCGCGTGCTCGTCGAGCATCGCGCCTCCGGCGAGTTCACCACGGAGGCCACGATCAAGTTGTGGGTGGGCGACGAGCGCATCATCGCGACCGGAGAAGGCAACGGTCCCGTCAACGCGCTCGACACCGCGTTGCGGGAGGCCATCGGCGACCGGTTCCCCGCGCTCTCGCACGTGCATCTGACCGACTACAAGGTGCGCGTGCTCGACACCCAGAAGGGCACGGGGGCGGTGACCCGCGTGCTGCTCGACTCGACCGACGGCGATCGCTCGTGGTCGACCATCGGCGTGAGCGAGAACATCATCGAGGCGAGCTGGCAGGCCCTCGTCGACTCCATCGCCTACGGCCTCCTCAAAGCCGTCCAGTAGACCTCCGGGGATGGCCGCACCGGAATACGTGCCCGTCAAGCCGATGGACGACGTGCGCACGTACGAGTCGCCGCCGCGCCGGCCGGACCCGTGGCTGGCACAGCGACCCGGTGACCTGACGACCTGGCAGCCGCGCGGCGTCCACTTCGGCAATCCGGGGCCGGATCAGGGCTACGCGCTCGTGCTCGCCCGCCGGATGCAGCACCGCATCCTGCTCCAGCCGGGTGAGTCGCTCGACGACGCGACCTTCGGCTGCGTGCCGATCGCGTTGAAGCGGGCGTCGCTCATGGGACGCGCGCCGGTCATCCACGACCTCGTCGTCGCGTTCACGGTGTGGGGATTCCTCGACGAGACGCCCCCGGCGGAGCTGGTCGAGGCGCGCAAGTCACTGTTCGCTGGAGGTCGCACATCCCGGGCACTCCCTCGAGCGTGAGCACCTTGTCGCCATGGTTCCCGGTCTCGACGCTGCGCATGACGCCCGAAGAGATCAGGATGCCCTACGTCATCAAGTGGAAGTCGCTGCTCGATCTCGACGGGCCGCTCGACACGCACGATCGTCTGACGAGCCGAGCGCATTCTTCGGCCGCGACTCCCGGTGACCGGCGGACTGCGCTGCCGGTTCGCACCATCGCCGACGGGCTACCTGCACGTCGGGTCGGCGCACTCCGCGTTGTGCAACTGGTTGTTCGCGCGGCCGAACGACGCGGCGTTCCTCCTGCGGATCGAGGACACCGACGCGGAGCGCAATCGGCCCGAGCTGACCGACAACATCCTCGACATGCTCCGGTGGCTCGGGCTCGACTGGGACGGCGAGCCGCGTCCATCAGTCCGACCGCTTCGACGAGTACAGCGTCGCGGCCGACCGGCTGCATCGCCGCCGGCGTCGCCTACTGGTGCGACTGCACGCCCGAGCTGGTGCAGGCGCGCAACAAGGAGCGCGGCGGCAAGCCGGGCTACGACGGCTTCTGCCGCGACCGCGAGGTCTCGAACCCGGACCCGGGCCGCGCGCTGCGCTTCCGCGTGCCCGACGACGGCGTCACCGGCTGGGACGACCTGATCCGGGGCAAGGTCACCTTCGACAACGAGGACATCGAGGACTTCGTCGTCGTGCGGTCGAACGGCAAGCCGACCTTCTTCCTCGCCAACGTCGTCGACGACGCGGCGATGGAGCATCACTCACGTCATCCGCGGTGAGGACCACGTCAACGGCACGCCGAAGTACCTGTTGCTCCGCGCCGCGCTCGGCTTCGGCGAGGCACCGACGTGTTCGCGCATCTTCCGCTGCTGGTCAACGAGCAGCGCAAGAAGCTGTCCAAGCGACGCGACGACGTGTCGATGGCCGACTACAAGGAGCGCGGATTCCTGCCCGAGGCGATGCGCAACTATCTGTCGCTGCTCGGATGGGGACCGCCCGATGGGGTCGAGGTGCGCCCGATCGAGGAGATCGTCGAGCTGTTCCGTCTCGAGGACGTCAATCCGTCGCCGGCGTTCTTCGACCTCAAGAAGCTCGAGCACGTCAACGGCGAGTGGATCCGCCGGCTGGACGAGGACGACTTCGTCGAGCGGGCGCTCGAGTCCGTCGACGGACGAGCGGGCAGCGCGCTGCGCTCCGGGCGCTCGGACCGCAGACACAGGAACGGGTGAAGGTGCTGAGCGAGCTGCCGGAGTACTTCGACTGGCTCGACGGTCCGGCGGACGATCCGCGCTCGTGGGACAAGGCGATGAAGGCTGCCTTTGCGCGTCGATGCGCTCGACGGCGTCATCGCCGCCTACGAGGATGCGCCGTGGGAGCGCGACGAGCTGCACGCGCGCTATCGTCGACCTGGCCGAGACGGCTCGAGATCAGCCCGATCGAAGTTGCAGGGTCCCATCCGAGTGTCGGTGACGGGCCGGATCAAGGGTCTGCCCCTGTTCGACCTGGCTCGAGCACCTCGGCCGCGACGAGACGTTGGCGCGGCTGCGAGCGGGGAGAGCGCGCCTGGGATGACCGTACCCGGCGGCGAAGTTCATCCGACGCGGTCGCGCTGGTGGCACCGGCACAAGGTGCTCGCCGCTCTGTTCGCGTGCTGCCTCTGGTATTCGCGTACTTCGCAATCACCTTCGTGCAGGTGTGGCACGCGTCGCGACAGGACGACGCCCGCCCGGCCCAGGCGATCATCGTGCTCGGCGCCGCACAGTTCGACGGCCGGCCGTCGAACGTGCTGCAAGCACGGCTCGACCACGCTGTGGACCTCTACGTCCGCAAGCTCGCGCCTCGCATCGTCGTCACCGGCGGCGGCCAGCCGGGCGACCGGTTCACCGAAGCTGGTGCGTCGGCGATGTACCTCGAGGATGAGGGCATCCCGGCGAGACGCCATCGAGCTCGAGACGACGAGCACCAACTCCCGAGACGAGCTCGCGGCGGCGGCCCGGTTCCTGCACAACCAGGGGATCGACGACGTGGTGCTCGTCTCCGACGGCTTCCACGCGTATCGCATCGACGCCATCGCCGACGAGGTCGGCCTCGAAGCTCATGTGTCGCCCACGTCGACGAGTCCGGTCAAGGGATTCGACGTACTGCGGGCCGAGTTGCGCGAGACCGTCGCCGTCGCCGCCGGACGGTTGATCGGCTATGACCGCCTCGATCGCTGGCTGGGCCGCTGACCCGTGTCCGGTAAGGTGACGCCTCCACCTTCGGGGGTGGTGTAATCGGTAACACGGCAGGTTCTGGCCCTGTTATTGGGGGTTCGAGTCCTCCCCCCGAGCCACACAATTCGCGTGAACGTGTTGGTCATGGATTGGTCACGAGACTTCCTTAGATCTCGCGCAGGCGGCATGCACAGGTGGGCGCGGGTGAACTGAAGCGGACGCGCGCACAAAGATGGCGCGCGCGAGCGGCGACTCAGCTGGTCGCTGCGGGATGACGTCTCAAGTAGTCCTCGAGCGCGGACTCGCGCACGTACCCTGCTGAAGAGTCGAGTGTTTCAGCCTCAGCGCGACTCTCGGCGGCGGGTGCGGAGGGCGGCTGTCAATACTTCTTGACGGCCCGCCGTCGTCAATGTACGTTGACGATGTGGCGAAGGCGTCTGAACTCGGAAAGCAGGCAACGAGCTCCGATCCGGGTGTCGGTCTTCGTGCGGCTGCGGACTTGCGACACCTCGCGGACCAACTGGAGTTCGCGCAGGTGAAGCGAGCCCGAGCGCTCGGCTGGTCATGGCGAGAGATCGCCAACCGGCTCGACCTTACGAAGCAAGCCGTGCACCAGCGTTACGGCCCGCTCCTGGAGGAAGGACCATGACGATGGATGCGGTCATCGAACGTGCGACGAGCCAGTCGGTGCGGCTGGGCCACAACTACGTCGGAACGGAGCACGCGTTGCTCGCCATCGTCGATGACGAGCCAGCACTTCTCGAGCCCTACGGCGTGACCCGCGTGAAGCTGCTTCAAGTGCTCACGACGGAGCTTCTGCGCATTGTTGTCGAGCTGCGCGCTGCACGGTCCATCGTCGAACCAGTTCGTCAGGCAGCAGAGCAGTACAGCGGCACGGAACTAGCGCCGAAGGGATTTTCGGGCATCACCGTGCGCTTGGCGGCCATTCTCGATGACGCGCGATCGCCCAGCGATCGCGACGTGCTCGCCGCGATTCTCGATGAGGACAGCAACCTTGCCGTCATCGTCCTGGATCGGCTCGGTGTCCCCCTCGATGAACTTCGACGACGCCTGGATTGAGCCGTGCGTTCGGCCTACCTCGATCGACTCGCGCACATCAGTCGGGCGCCTGGACGAGGCGGTCCCGTTCGAAGCGGGCGGGCTCCTGTGTGGCCAGCTCCCAGTAGACGTCTGCCAGTCGATCCGGGTCGTAAGCCGTGCCTACCTTGATCGGACCGCACACCGTTACGACGCCGACGTGAATGGGTGTGCCCTCAAGCTCACGCTCGAGGCTCAGCGCGAGGTTCAGTTGCGCTCCCTTCCCGATGCTCAGCGCGGCCGACATCGCCTGCGGCGACCTCGCCAGGCTGTTCACCGTGAACACGAGCACCCCGTGATCGGCGCCCTGCATCGCCGCGATCGCGCACTGGGCTGTGTTGAGCGCGCCGACGACGTGGATGTCGAGCGCAAGCCGGAGCGCCTCGTGCGACAGCTCGAGGGCCGCCTCGGCCTGGTAGATCGATGCGTTGTAGACAACGACATCGGGCACCCCGAGGGCATCGACAATCGAGCCGAAGGCGCGCTCAATGCCAGCGCGGTCAGCGACGTCGGCTTGGGCACCACACGTGTTCACCCCGAACCCCTCGAGCTCGGCCAGGCCAGCGTCGATCACGTCCTGGCGCAAGGCCACGAGCGCGACCGACCAGCCCGCCTGTGCGAACCGCCGTGCGAGCGCCGAGCCGAGCCCGGGGCCCGCACCAACGATCGCGAGCGTTTTCGGCTCGGCCACGGCGTCACTCTAGAACGGACGTCCGCGCCCAGAGCTGCTCGAGCACCCAGCCGCGTTGCATGGCCCCGGAATTTGTTCGGTGCCGCTCGCGGTCGGCGACGACCCGATCCACACATGCCGTCCAGTCATGCCATTGCGCGGGGTCCGCTGTCGCTAGGGGGTCCTGCTGCCAGGTCCCTTCGGCAGATATTGCCTCGGTGTTGCCGGGCGCGAACGATTCCGGCAGGCTCCGACGATGGCCGGGATAGCGAAGCTCTGGAAGCCCGTCATCAATGTCACGGACCTCGACGAGGGCGAGCGGTTCTGGTCGGCAGTGTCGGGGCTTTCGCCCCAGGGAGACATGGGCAATTCTCGGTCCTCGATGCCGACGACTCCGACGAACGCGATGGCTGGATCCTGCTGCAGCTCGTGCTTGGCGGGCAGGACTGCGTCCACGGCGGGATCGATGTCGACTTCAGGGTCGACGACGTCGCGCAGCCGCCGGAGAGATCGAGGCGATCGGCGGCACCATCGTCCGGCCTCCAGACTTCTACTCCCCGGAGGGTCGCGACCTCCTTGAATGGGCCGTCATGCGAGACCCGTTCGGCAACGAGTTCTGCATCATCCGCTGGCCGCTCGACTAACCCGCGGGGGAGCCGCAGCCGACCAGCAGCAGCACCGATTGCCCAGTTCTGGAGTGCCCGCAACCGGTCGTAATGCCATATCCGCGTACGGCCTTCCCGCGGGCATTCAAGGCATCGGCGATGAGCTCGACGATCAATTGAGGCATCGCGGCGTTGACGTCTCCTGCCAGGTCAATGAATCGGGGCTCGAATCCGGTTTGCTTGGCCTTCCACGAGAGGTAAAACGTGTCGACCGGAATCGAGTACCCACCCACGCCCGGCCCGGGATAGAACGGCATGAAGCCGAACGGCTTCGTTTGCGCGGCGTTGATCACTTCCCACACGTCAATATCCATGCGTTGACACATCAGGGCCAGCTCGTTGACGAGCGCGATATTGACAGCTCGAAACGCGTTCTCGAGGAGCTTGACCATCTCGGCGACACGCGGCGAGGTGACAGACACGACCGACTCGATGGCTGCCCCGTACAAAGCCGACGCGAGCCGGGTGCAATCGCGGGTGACGCCGCCGATCACTTTCGGAATGTTGCGCAGATTGTACAAGGGGTTGCCAGCTTCGATGCGCTCGGGCGCAAACGCCAGAAAGAAGTCGCGCCCGATCCGTAAGCCTGTTGCTTCCAGCATCCCCAGCACGATTTCCTCAGTCGTGCCGGGATATGTCGTCGATTCGATGACAATCAGCATGCCGGGGTGCAGGTGCTTCGCGATCTGCTCGGCGGCCCCGACCACGCTCGACAGGTCGGGTTCCTTCGTCTTGCGGAAGGGCGTTGGCACGCAGACCTGAATCGTGTCGAGATCGGCGATCACGCCGAAGTCGGTCGTCGCCTGCAGTGCGCCATTGCGCTGGAGCCGAGCGACGTCGCTCGCCAGGACGTCGGCGATGTACGACGAGCCTGCGTTGATCGACGCGACCCTGCCGGCGTCGATGTCGATGCCTGTCGTCTTGAACCCGGCGCGGGCCAGTTCGATGGCCAGCGGCAGGCCAGCGTATCCCAGGCCAAGGATGCCGACGCGCGCTGTTCGCTCGAGAATCAGTTGGAGCAGGTGCGTCGCGACCACCGAATCCATCATCGTGAGGAGCAACTCCCGCTCAGCGAGTGCCAAGGCCCAAAGTGACGCAGTAACCCACGTCTGGATGAGAACCGGGTCATGTCAGGCAAAAGGCCGGCCAACGCACGCTCAATGGCAATCGGTACTCGCGATTTACACAGGGACCCAAATCTTATGTTTCGCGGATGTTTCGCGGACGCGTGACGTCTGATCTGTCGTGCGTGCGCCGGTTCACTCAGCGCATGAGGTAGACTCTCGGTCCGCTCCACGGCGACCGTCATGCGCCGCGCAACCCGCGACAGGTCCGCGGCACGCGCGCGTCAAGCCCTCCCGTTCTGAAGAATCAACCAGTTAGCTTATGAGCCATCGGTACAGCCTGGATCTGGCAGTGAGTTTGCTGAACGTTGTGTGTCGAGTCACGACCAATGAGCGCGACCGCGATGTGCACGCACAATAGGAGTATCAGACGATCGCTGGTGGGCGCGTCCCTCTGCCTGCTGTTCGCCAGCCAGGCGCAGGCACTCCCATTCAATTTGGCCTGTCTCTCCAAAGGATCGCAGCCGCCATCGACCGAGTGCCGGCTGGCGTCCGACGGAAGGCTCTCCGACGGTGTCGATGTTCTCACGACGACGGGGAGCTCGACTTTCTTTGGTTCTATCGCCAACCTCCCGCCCGCGTTCGAGATCAACGCCGGGGATGCTCAACAAATCGTCTTCTCGCTGTCGATTCACACGTCAGGAGTCGAGGTGATCGCCTCGACACGAAACGAGACGCTTCGCGCCGAAATGCGCGAGGCGATCCCAAATCATGACGCGAGCTCCGGGCTCGCCGGACATGATCCCCTTGCCCCTTCGGCGGCACTCGTGCTGATCGGCTCGGGGATCGCGGGCGTCGGCGCTACTCACCGCCGGCGTCGCGGCCAACGGCTTCTCTCCGAGGAGGAGGTGCCGTCGACTTCAAGGAAGGAGGCCTCGAGTAGAACCCCTGTTGCGCCGTCGCTCTTGACCCAGCCGTCGAGCCACTCGATCCCACTCAGAATCTGATTCGGAGGACCATTTCTATGAATGCACAGCTCACGCGATTTACCCGCGCGGCAGCATGCGCGACGGTCTTTCTGCTCGCCCCGTCGGCGGGACAGGCCGCAATGCTCCTGCCAGCAAGCATCGTCCCCCTCACCTCGGCCGACATTCTTGCCACGCCGGCCGGCACCCTCGAGGCATCCACCGTGCAGCCGATAATTTCAGCTGCTGCTGGCGACTACACGGGAAGCCTGTCGGCGGCTGTCATTCGCAACGCCGGGGGCACGCTCGACTTCTACTACCAAATCACGAACGATGCGACCTCGACCGACGCTCTGTCGAGGAACACCAATTCGAGATTCGCCTCGATCGTGCCGCCGTTCGCGTACAGCACTGAGGTGTTCTACCGGACCGACGATGCCGGCCTCCCTGGACTCTTTGTCGCAGGGGACCCCGATGCGACTCCTTTGGCGGCCATTCGCAGTGTGAATGCCCGGGTGGTTGCCTTCCAGTTCGAATCCCCCATCGTCCCTTTGGTCTCAGGGATCGATCCAGGCGAAACGTCGATGATTGTCGTCATTCGGACCAATGCAACGGCCTTCACGGGTGGGTTCTCAGCGGTTATTGACGGCACAACCACAACGGTAGGTACCTTCGGGCCCACCGGGCCGATTTCGACCGTTCCCGAACCCGCGTCGCTCCTTCTCCTCAGCAGCGCTTTCGGCGCAGCCGGTTACATGGCGCGTCACCGCGACAGGAGGAAGAAAAGAAGCCAGGAAGCGTGAAGCGATCGCGCGTAGGCTGACCGACGCTTCTGGTCCGGTGCGCTCGCGTATGTCGAGCGCGCCAGACCGACCGCAGGCGACCCTCTTCCGTCGGCGTCAGCCGAGGAGCGCACTAATTGTGGCCCTGCAGGCAGACTTTTCACGCATACCTGATTCCGTCTCAGCCATGCAAACGCCCGTCGATAAGGGAAGATGGCTGCTAGCTCAATGTCTGACAGGCTGGCGTCGCGCTTGCCATCGGTGACGTCAGCCTGACATGAAGTTACGGATCGTCGTGCCACTCGCGCTGGCAGCGCTCGCTCTGGTGTTTCTTTACGGGGACGTCCTGGTGGGCCTGCTCCGTGCCTGGCGCACGAACGACGACTACTCCCACGGTTTCCTGGTTGCGCCGTTGTGCGCGTACTTCATTTGGGAACGGCGTCATCGACTCGCCAGCCTTGATATACGCCCGTCCCTCGCTGGTCTTGTCATCATCATGGTCTCGCTGCTCCTGCTCGTCGCCGGCGAGCTGGGAGCCGAGCTGTTTCTGGCTCGAGTCTCCCTGATCGGCGTGCTCGCGGGATCGGTGATGTTCGTGCTGGGCCCGGCACAGGCGCGGATGCTCGCGTTGCCGCTCTGTTTTGGTTTGCTGATGATTCCGCTGCCCGCGATTGTCTTCAACGCCGTCGCGTTTCCGCTGCAGCTGCTTGCTTCGCGCGTCGCAGAGGTCACTCTCTCGGCGCTCGGCATTCCCGTGTTCCGGGAAGGCAATGTCATTTTTCTCGCCACTACGACGCTCGAGGTCGCTGAAGCGTGCAGCGGCATCCGGTCCCTGGTGTCCTTGCTGACCCTCGGCATCGTCTATGGCTACTTCACCGAAGACAGCGCGATCTGGCGCGTGGTTCTCGCGGCAGCCACGCTTCCGATTGCCGTCATCGCGAACGCACTGCGTGTCGCCGGCACCGGTTTTCTGGCTCACGTGGCGGGAGCGGCGGCTGCCGACGGTTTCTTTCACACCTTTGCCGGCTGGCTCGTCTTCATGGCGGCGGTCATCATGCTGTTCCTCGTGCAGCATCTGCTGCGGCTGACAGGCTCGGGCGCCCCGACGCCCTCACCGGTCGGTGGGGGTGTGCTGTGACGCATCGAGCGAAGGCGTCGGCGGCGCGCCTGCTCGTGTTGGCGGGAGTGTTCCTTGCTGCAGCGGCTCGTCATGCGGAGTGCGCGCGCGGAGGCTGAAGTGCCGCCGCGGGCGCCGCTGCGCGGGTTTCCCATTCAGATCGCCGAATGGCACGGTCGAGCGACACCGGATCTCGACGCGCGGGAGGTCCGTATTCTTGGCGCCGACGAGTACCTCGCCCGTGTCTACCATGCAGGGAACGGGCCAGTCAGTGGCACTGTTCATCGCCTACTACGGCAACCAGCGTACCGGAGCGGTCATCCACTCGCCGCTCAACTGCCTTCCAGGGGCCGGCTGGCAGCCGGTGGACCGGCGCCGCATGCTGGTTGATGTGGATGCCACGCGAGCGGAAGCCCTTCCGCGAGGTCGTCCCATCGAAGTGAATCGAGTGGTCATCCAGAAAGGCGACGAGCGGCAGCTCGCCTTCTACTGGTACCACGAACGCGGCCGGGTGATTGCGAGCGAGTACGCGAGCCGGGTCTTTCTGATGCTCGACGCGGCGCGTTACGGGCGGACGGACGGCGCGCTGGTCCGACGTCCTGACGCCTGTCGGCTCCGACGCGGGCGATGCGGACCGGTCGGCGTCACGGCTGATCGAGTTCGTCCGAACCATCTTTCCGCGGCTCAACAGCTACCTGCCGGCATGAGGTCAGAGGAGTCATTCGCCATGTCTTTGCGACAATTGCCTGTTCTTGCGGTCGCCCTCGTCTTGTTCTCCTCGGCCGCGTGCTCGCGCGATCCGGAGGTGGCCAAGAAACGTCATCTCGACGCCGGCAATGCCTATTTTCGAGCCGCCAAGTACCGCGAGGCGCATCCTCGAGTACCGGACTGCCGTTCGCTACGACGCGGCCTTCGGGGAAGGCGCATTTGCGGCTGGCTGAAGACCTACGAGCGCACGGCCGACATGCAGAACGCCTACCGCGAATACGTTCGGGCCGCCGACCTCCTGCCCGATCGAGCCGAGGTCCAGGTCAAGGCCGGCAACTTCCTGCTGGTCGCCGGCCGCTTCGAGGACGCCAAGGCGCGCGCCGAGCAGGTCGCTGGAGCGCGACCCGAAGAACGTGGACGCGCAGGTACTCCTTGGCTACTCGCTGGCAGGCATGAAGAAGCTCGACGACGCGATCCAGCAGCTCGAGCAGGCGGTCGTCGCCGCGCCCGGCAATGGCACGGCGTTCAGCAATCTTGGGACGCTGCAGATGGCCCGCGGCGATGTCAAGCACGCCGAAGCGGCGTTCAGGAAGGCCGTCGAGATCAACGCCGACTCGCCCGTGCCTTGGATCGCACTGGCCAACTTTCTCTGGGCGCAAGGACGGTTCAAGGAAGCTGAAGCCTGTCTCCTGAAGGCACGCGATCTGCGATCCAGGCGACGCCGGTGGCGGCTCGAGCGCTTGCCATCCTCTACATGTCGACGAATCGTGTCGCGGAGGCCGAGCCGATTCTGAAAACGGTTGCGGAGAAATCGACAACACCGTCCGCCGGCCTGATGCTCGCCGACTACTACGCCGCGACCCACCGTCCTGCTGACGCGTTGACGGCGCTCGCGGGGCTGTCGTCGCACAAGGCAGCCGAGGTCGATGTGAAGGGCCGCACGGCGATGATTCTGCACGCACAGGGCCGCGCCGCCGATGCCTACGCGATCGTTGACGGTCTGCTGAAGGAGCACGCCGACAGCGCCCCAGCGCGCCTGATCAAAGCGCAGCTTCTGTTGCGCGACCGTCGCTTCGACGAGGCGCTGGCAGAAAGCCGGCGGGCGATCGAATTCGATTCGCGATCGGCCCTCGGGTACCGCCTGCTCGGCGAGACGCACGCCGCGCGCTACGAGCTGGACGAGGCCACCCAGGCGCTGACCCGTTCGCTGGAGATCGAGCCGCGGGCGGTCGACGTGCAGCTTCAGCTGGCGCGGATCGAGCTCGCGCGGGGCCGCACCGATGCCGCGCTGGACTACGCGCAGCAGGCCCTCGGGACGGATCCCAACCGTCTCGACGCGCGCCTGCTCGTCGCGACGGCGCTGATGCAGCGCGGCGACCTCCGCGGCGCGACCGCCGCGATCGCGCCGCTCGCCGCGCGGGCGGGATTCCGCCGACGTGCAGGTCGCTCTCGGACAGCCTGTCCCTGTTGAAGGGCGACCGTCCGGCGGCCCGCGAACGCCTTTGCGCGCGCGCTCGCCCTCGCGCCAGATTCGCTTGACGCGCTCGCCGGCGCGGTGAATGTCGCGATCGGCGCCCGCGACGTCGCGAGCGCCCGGCAGCGGGTCGATGCGCGGCTCGCCTCCGCTCCGCGGGACGTTCACGCGCTCATGCTGTCGGCGCGCACCAGTCTCGCGGCCGGCGATCCGGCGCAGGCCGAGCGCGTGCTGCGTCAGATCATCGAGATCGACGCCGAACACCTGCCGGCCTACGACCTGCTCGGCCAGCTCTACGTGTCGCAGAACCGGCTCGCCGAGGCGCAGGCCGAGTTCGAGCGGCTCGTCGAACGGCGTCCCGAGTCGACCGGCGCGCGGACGATGGTCGCGACGCTGCTGCACCTGCAGAACCGGATGGACGACGCGCGGCAGCAGTACGAGGCGATCGTCCAGAGCAGCGCCGATGCGGCCGTCGCCTCGAACAACCTGGCGTGGCTGTACGCGACCTCGGGCGGCAACCTCGACGTCGCGTTGACGCTTGCGCAATCGGCGAAAAAGCAGCTGCCGGATCAGCCTGAGGTGAACGACACGCTCGGCTGGGTCTACTACCGCAAGGGCCTGTTCCGGCTCGCGCTCGACGCGCTCGAGCAGAGCGTCCAGAAGGATCCGGACAACGCGCTCTATCTCTATCACCTCGGCATGACCTACGCGGGCCAGGGCGAGCGCGCCAAGGCGCGCCAGACGCTCGAGCGTGCGCTGGCCCTCAATCCACGTTTCGACGGCGCCGACGATGCCCGGCGCGTGTCGGCGGAGCTCGGCCAGACGGTCGCACGTGCGGGTCAGCCGCTGACATGCCGGTCGCCTCGGTCGTGCGGCACACGACGGGGTATCTGACCATGCGAGTTCTCCACGTCCTGCACAATTCGCTGCCGCTGCTGTGCGGCTACAGCATCCGCAGCGGCGCGATCGTCCGGCACCAGCGTCAGCAAGGGCTCGATCCGATCGTCGTGACGTCCGCCGCGGAACCCGAATCCCACGACCGCGCTGCGTCGATCACGTCGACGGCATCCCTCACTTTCGCACCGGCCCGCCTGACCAAGGCCGTCGCTGCCGATCCTGCGCGAACGAGCGCTGATGCGGACGCTTGCAGCAGCGTGTCGAGCAGGTGATTGGCGAGACGCGGCCCGACATCGTCCACGCGCATTCGCCGGTGCTCGTCGGTCTGCCGGCACTTCGGGCCGCGCGCGACCACGGTCTCCCGTTCGTCTACGAGGTGCGCGACCTGTGGGAGAACGCGTCGGTCGATCGCGGAAAGTTCCGCTACAACTCGCCGCTCTATCGGCTCGCGCGCAGGCTGGAGACATGCGTGCTGCGCCGGGCCGACGCCGTCGTCACGATCTGCGACACGCTCAGAGACGATCTGTCCGCTCGGGTCGTCGATCCCGGCCGCGTGTTCGTCGTCGGCAACGGCGTCGATGCCGAGGCGTTCGACCCGGCGATCGCCGGATCGAGATGTTCGCGAGCGATGGGGCCTGGCCGGCAAGCAGGTCATTGCCTACGTCGGGACGTTTCAGCCGTACGAAGGGCTCGATCTGCTGATTCGAGCGCTGCCGCAGATTCTCGTCGCGACGCGCCGGCCGCGCACCTGGTCATCGCCGGCGGCTCTGCGGGCGAGAGCACGGCGGCCGAGACATCGCTGCAGGCGCTGGTGGATCGCCTCGATCTGCGATCGCACGTCACGTTTACCGGCCGATTGCCGCACGCGATGATCAGCGGCGTCTATGCCCTGGCGGACATCGTGGTGTACCCGCGACTGCTGACTCGCACGACCGCGCTGACCACGCCGCTCAAGCCGCTCGAAGCGATGGCGATGGGACGCGCCGTCGTGAGCAGCGACGTGCCCGGCGATGCGCGAGCTGGTGCGCGACGGCGAAACCGGCGTGACCTTCCCGGCCGGCCAGCAGGCGGGCCTGGCGCGAGCGTGCGTGCGGCTGCTCGAGGACGCCGGGCTCTCCGTCGGGCGCTGGGCGAACGCGCCCGGGCGTGGACTGTCGGCCACCGGCGGTGGCCGACGCTGGTCGGCCGCTATCACGGCATCTACGACCAGCTCGCCGAGCTCACATCGTTCGTCGGAACCGAGATCTGTCGACGAAATCAGCGTCGCCGGCGCGGCGCTGTCGGCGTGAGGAGACGGAAGATGCAGCTGACCTTCGTCGCCGGTGCGCGACCGAATTTCATGAAGGTGGCCCCTCTGCTGATGGCCGCGCGCGCGTCGCGTCGTGGCGTGCCGCCTGGTTCACACCGGTCAGCACTACGACGAGCAGATGTCGGACCGCTTCTTCGACGAGCTCGAGCTGCCGCGGCCCGATGCGCACCTGGGCGTCGGCTCCGGCACGCACGCGGTGCAGACCGCGCAGGGTGATGGCCGGGTTCGACGACGAGCTCGAGCGGCATCCGGCCGACGCCGTCGTCGTGGTCGGCGACGTGAACTCGACGCTGGCCTGTGCGCTGGTGGCCGCCAAGCGGGACGTTGCGGTCGCGCACGTCGAAGCCGGGCTTCGAAGCGGCGACCGGCGCATGCCCGAGGAAATCAACCGCGTCCTGACCGATCACCTCGCCGACTGGCTGTTTACGACGGAGCGAGTCGGCGGCGGAGAACCTCGTCGCGGAGGGCATCCCCCGATCGCGGATTCACTTCGTCGGCAACGTGATGATCGACACGCTGCTTCGTCACCGGCAGCGCGCGCTGGGCCGATCGGTGCTCGCCGAGCTCGGGTCTCGCGCCCGGGCGACTACGCGCTCTGCACCCTGCATCGGCCGAGCAACGTCGACACCCCGGACGACGGCGCGAAACACGGTGCGAGGCATTGCGCGAGGTCGCGGCGCAGATTGACGACGGTCGTGCCGCTGCATCCACGCACGCAGGCGCGCCTTCGGGAGTTCGGACTTGCTCGACCGCGCTGGAGTCCTCCGAGCGACTGATCGTCACCGAGCCGAAGGGATATCTCGATTTTCTCGCGCTGATGAGCCAGGCGCGGCTCGTCTTCACCGACTCGGGCGGCATACAGGAAGAGACGACCGCACTGGGCATTCCGTGCCTGACGTTCCGGGAGAACACCGAGCGTCCGATCACGGTGACGCACGGCACGAATCAGCTGCTCGGCGTCGATCCGGAGCGGACGGGCAGGGCCGTCGACGAGGTCCTGGCCGGGCACGGTCGCGACGGCCGCATTCCCGAGCTCTGGGACGGGCGCGCCGCCGAGCGGATTCTGAACATCCTCGCGCCGCCGGTTGCCTCAGAGGCGCCGGCTGGATTTGAGACGCAGACAGCAGTCGCCTGACGCGCATGTCTCTGGAGAAGACAGGTGGACACCGATACCCGAATGATCGTGCTCGAGCTGAACGAGCTGACGCCGTCGCTGATGCAGCGGTTCATGGCCGAAGGCAAGCTGCCGAACTTCTCGCGTCTCTACCATGAGGCTGACGTCTACACGACGACGGCGGAAGAGACAGCCGCGGACATCTCGATCCGTGGATCCAGTGGGTGACCGTTCACACGGGATTGAACTTTCGCGACCATGGTCTTCAGCGACTCAACGAGGGCCACATGCTCAAGGTTCCGCGCATCTGGGATCTGATGAGCGAGACGGGGAGGCGGGCGTGGATCTGCGGCAGCATGAACGTCGGGGCGAGCCGGCCCGCCGGCGGTGCAGTCCTGCCCGACCCATGGACGACAAGCGTGCGGCCGTACCCTGAGGCGCTGCGAGCCTTACTTCACGTTCGTCCAGCGCCAGGTCATGGAGCACACGAGCGACCGCGGCTCGTTCGGCCTTCGCGACCTCTCGCGCTTCCTGCGGTTCATGGCGACGCACGGCTTGTCGCCCGACACCATCGGCGCTGTCGTGCGGCAGCTGATCGAGGAGCGTCGCGGAGGCGGACGCTGGAAGCGCGCGGCGTTGCTCGACCGGCTGCAGTTCGACGTCTTCGCCTGGTACTACCGCCGGCTTCGGCCCCAGTTTGCCACGTTCTTCCTGAACAGCACCGCGCACTATCAGCATCTGTACTGGCGCGAGATGGATCCGTCGGTGTTCACGGCCCAGCCGACCGACGCCCAGCGGCGCATGTATCGCGATGCCATCGAGTACGGCTACCGGCAGATGGACCGCCTGGTCGGACGAGTCTTCGACCTGGCCGACGCCAAGACGACGATCGTCATGGCGACGGCGCTCAGCCAGCAGCCGTGCCTGATGTTCGAAGCGCACGGCGGCAAGTTCTTCTACCGCCCGACAGACTGGTCGAAGATCACGACCCTCGCGGGCATCAACGACGCGTACACCGCGTCGCCGGTGATGGCGCATCAGTTCCATTTGTACTTCGACGGCCCGGAGGCTGCCGAACGAGCGGCCGAACGGCTGGCGCGCTATCCGGTTCAACGATCGCCAGGCGCTGGCGGTCGAGCGCAACGGAGCCGGCCTGTTCGTGGGCTGCCGGATCTACCAGTCGGTGACGCGCGGACGCCCGCCTGACGCTCGCCGGAAATGAGCGTGAGACGCCGTTCTTCGACGTGTTCTACAAGGTCGATGGGGTGAAGAGCGGGATGCATCATCCCGACGGGATGCTCTGGATCCGTACGCCGGCCGCGCGACACGCCGTTCACGCTCAGCACGTCCCGCTGGCGACGGTCGCGCCGACAATCCTCGAGCGCTTCGACGTTCCGCGACCATCGTACATGTGGCCGACGGTGGACGAGTGGACGGATACCGAGGCTGCCTACGCAACGGCGTCTCGCCGGTGATGGCCCATCTGTTCCATCTGTACTTCGAGACGCCACAAGCGACCGAGCGCGCAGCGGAGCGTTTAGCCCGCGTTCGCTATCAGGAGCGACAGACGCACGCCGCCGTGGGTAAAGGCTGCGGCGTCTTCGTGGGTTGCCGCATCTACGAGTCGCTGCCGCGCGATGCTGGCCTCAACCTTCTCGGCACGTCGAGGGAGACACCGCTCTTTGAACTGTTCTATCAAGCCGAAGGCGTGAAGAGCGGTATGCACCACCTGGACGGCATGCTGCCGTTAAACGAATGGACGTGCGCGCCGGGACTCGGCGCGACCGTATAGACCGTGCTGTATCTTTCGGCAATTGTTTACGTCGCCGTGATCTACATCCGACCGGCCGAGATCGTGCCGTTGCTGGAGGGCGCTCCGGTCGTGGACGTGCTGTCAGCCGTGATCGCGCTTGATCGTGGTCGGCTCGCTGCTTGTCCGTCCACGAGCGCTGGTCTGTTCGGCAATCGACGGTTACGTGCTGCTGTTCTGGTTTGCGATCGTGATGTCGAACGCGGCGTGGGGATGGTTTGGCGGCGCGTACAAGGGCCTGCTCGATTTCGCTCCCGTCGTCTTTTGCTACTTCCTGATCCGCTTGGCAGTCGACCACTCCGGAGCGCGTGCGCGGTTTCGTCTGCATATTCGTGGCTCTCAACGTGTTCCTTGCGATTAACGGCATCGTGCAGTACCACACCGGTGTCGGGCTTGGGAACGTGACGACGATCGGAGCCGAGGGCCGGATTCGCGGCACTGGCATCTTCAACGACCCGAACGACCTCGGCGATGACGCTCGTCATGGCGGTGCCTTTCCTGCTGTGGATTGTGTTCGAGCGCAGGGCACCGGCTCTGGCTTCGTGCGACCGGAGCGTGGCTCCTCGCGCCGATTGTGACGGCCATCGTCTACACGAACTCGAGGGGTGCGGTTCTGGGCCTGTGCGGCGCGGTCATCCTGTTTTCGCTTGCGTCAGTTCAAGATGGTGCCGGCACTGACGTTCGGCGCGGCCGCGATCGCCGGGCTCATCCTGCTCGGTCCGTCGCGTGCGCAGGCTATGGACTCTCAGGAAAACTCCGCCCAGAGCCGAATCGAGGCCTGGGGCGAAGGGCTGAGGATGCTGAAGTCGAGACCGCTTTTCGGTGTCGGCTACGGTCGTTTCACGGAATACCACCACCGCGTCGCCCACAACTCCCTCGTCCAAACCGCGGCAGAGCTCGGGCTCTTCGGGGCCGCGCTCTTCACGGCGATGTTCGATGGTGTGTTCCGAAACCTGCGGAGGGCCCGCCGCGCAGTGTCACTGGCGCAGGTTCTGCCACCCTCCTGGATCAACGCGATGACCGCGTCGGCGTTTGGGATGGTCGTCTGCGGGTTCTTCCTGTCCCGCCAGTATGTCGTCGTGCCGTATGTCATGGTTGCGCTCGGCGCGTCGATTGACCAGTTTACGCCCGTGGCTTCGCAGGGAGCCGGTTGGTCGTTCGTCATCGACGCTGCGCGGGCTGCCGTGCTGACGGTGGCCGTCCTACTGATCGTTTACGTGATGGTACTGCGACTGGGTGCCTGGTGAACGATCAACCCAGCGTCACACGTTGCACGACGACCCTTATCGTCCGCAATTCATTCTGGTCCGCGACGGATGTGGTGTTTGGCGTTGTCGCGGCGTTCTTCACTTCGGTCGCCATCGCCCGCGTAATCGGGCCCGAGCGCCTGGGCCACTTCAACTTCATCTTCTGGTTGACGAACGTCGGTGCGCTGCTTGGGTCGGCCGGCATGCCGATCACGGTCCGCAAGTACATGGGAAGGTACCTTGGCCGCGGAGAGCTTGGCGTCGCGCGCGCCATCTTCTTTGCCACGCTACGCGTGCAGATGATCCTCGCCTGTATTATCGCCGCCATTGGCTGGGTCATCGTCTTCACGACGGTCGGTGTGGAGTATCGCTGGGTCTCCATGCTTCTCGTCGCCACGATGATTCCGAGGATGCTCGTCTTCATTCCGTCGCAGGCGAACTACGCCGCGGAGAACATCGCAGGGAACGTGCCGGCATCGATAGTCGCGACGCTCCTCTTCACGCTGTCGATCATGGCCAGTCTCTACTTCGGATGGGATCTTCTCGGCGTTGCGGTCAGCTCGTTGCTGTACGCGATGAGCGAGTTGGTTCTTCGACTCAGGCAGGTCCTCCGGTGGGTCCGCAAACTTCCGGAAGCGGAGCTTCCGCTAGCGTTGAGACAACGGATGACGGTATTCTCGAGGCAAGGCGTCGCTCTGACGTTGCTTCAGATCGTCGTCTGGGACCGCTCGGACATTCTCTTCTTGAGAATGCTGCATCCCGACATCCGCCAGGTGACGTTCTTTTCAGTCGCCTTCAACATCACCGACAAGCTCTTGATCATCCCGCGGGCGTTTGCCGGAGCCGTTGGCGCCACGATGATGGCGCGCGCGGGTCGTGACGCCAGTCAGATCGCCTCACTGCTCTCGGTTGCGACACGTTATACGCTGCTTGCGGCACTGCCACTCCTGCTCGGCACGGCGGCGATCAGTGGCCCGCTGACGATATCGATGTACGGTCCCGAGTACGTTGCTGTGATTCCCGTGCTCGTTATCGCCGCAGTGTTTGGTATTGGCAAGGCGCTGATGGTCCCGGCGCAACTGATGCTCCAGGCGACCGAGCATCAAGGAGTTCTCGTGAGGTGGCTGGGGGTGTGCGGATGCATCAACGTTGCGCTCGACCTCCTGCTCATCCCGAAGTACGGCGCTGTCGGCGCCATACTGGCCAACGGTGCGGCTCAGGTGCTCGCCACGGCCGGTCTCTGGTTCCGGATTCACCGTTTGATGGCGGTCAACATGCGGCCACAGGCGCTCGGCAAGATCGGCGCAGCAGGGCTCGGGATGGCGGCAACTGTCGCCGTACTCAGCAGAATGATGCCTCCCGTCCTGGCGATCTGCTCGGGTATTGGCATCGGCACCGTTCTATATTTCCTGCTCGTGCGCCTCACTCGAGCGGTCGGCCGCGATGATCGTGAGCGGCTGCAGCGTTTGTTCCAGTCGGCTCCACCGCGCTTGCGTCCGGTGCTCGGCACGCTCGCCAACGTGCTCAGTCCGGTTCGATGACGACGCTCCAGACAATCGAGTGACCAGCGCTATGCAAATTCTCGTTGAGCCAAGTTCCAGTCACAGCCTCAACACTGGAGATGTTGCGATGCTCCAGGTGGCCTATCGCCGATTCCGGGGGTTGTGGCCCAGCGCCTCGATCTACGTCCCCACCAGCGCGCCGGATCTGTTGAAGCGATACTGCCCCGGCGCGATTCCGTTGGAAACGCGCGCCAGGAACGCAGTGTTTCAGGGTGGATCGGTGACATCGCGGCTGCGCCCGCTTCTCCCTCAGGGCGTGTCCGTGCCTCTCCGCGAGCTCGAGTTCTCGTGCCGGCAGCGGTTTCTGGGCGCGACGCAGGCGCTTCTGAATTGGAAGAGGCCCGAACAGAGCAAGGCGGTCGGAGAGTATCTGGACGCGCTGCGCGGGAGCGATCTTGTGGCAGCAACGGGGGCCGGCCAGATAACGGATGCTTTCGCCGGCGGGGCAGGAATGGCACTGAATACGTTGCAGTTGGCGGTGACGATGGGGCATCCCTGTTGTGGCGCTCGGGCAGGGAATTGGCCCCATCTCTGACGCCGCACTTGTGGCGCGGTGCCGCCGCGTCCTGCCAAAGGTAAGCCTGATCGCGCTGCGGGAGGGCCGCTGTGGACTGCCCATTCTGAATGCGGTCGGAGTTCGGTGTGATCGGGTGATGGTGACCGGGGACGACGCGATCGAGTTTGCGTTTGAGCGTCGACCGACGCGCCTGGGCAACGCAATCGGCATCAATATCCGGGTGGCGTCTTACGCCGGCGTCGGAAAGGAGCGGGCTGACACGATACGCGACATCGTGCAGGAGAGCGCAAGGGATTTGGGAGCCCCTCTAGCTGGCATTCCAATCTCTCGTCACCCGAGCGAATCCGACGTCGAGAGTGTCGGGCGCATTCTCGACGGGTTCCCCAATGTCCTCGAGCCCGTCGAAAGCGTTGAGACGCCTGAAAGTGTGATTATCCAGGCCGGCAAGTGCCGCATCGTAATCACCGGCAGCTATCATGGCGCGGTATTCTCGCTGTCGCAGGGCGTGCCAGTCGTCGGGCTGGCGAATTCGACTTACTACACCGCCAAGTTTGAAGGACTCGCCGAACAGTTTGGTGCAGGCTGCCGGCACGTCGAACTGGACCACCCTCGCTTCGCTCAGATCCTTCGCGATGCCATCCATCAGACTTGGACCAGAGCTCCGCAACACCGGCCGCTGCTGCTCGAAGCCGCTGACCGGCAGGTGGAGCTCGGACGACGTGCGTATCGCAGAGTCCATGATGAGATCGGTAGGTAACGCATGCTAATCAGCGCCGTCATTCCGACGTATAACAGCGCAAAGTACCTCCGGCAATCGGTCGGAAGCGTTCTGGCACAAACTCGCCAACTGGACGAACTGATCGTCGTCGATGACGGTTCGACAGACGATACGCGGGAAGTCGTGGCCTCTTTCGGCAAGCGGGTGACGTACATCTACCAGACGAACCGTGGGCTTTCGGCGGCACGGAACACCGGAATACGGGCCGCCTCGAGCGAATGGATCGCCCTGCTCGATTCCGATGATTGGTGGAAGCCGGACAAGATCAGGCTTCAAGAGAACGCAGTTCGAGAATTCCCGGAGGCCGGACTGGTTTATACGTCAGTGATGACCGTTTTCCCCGGCGGAACCCAGGCAGCGAGGCCCTGCGCGGACCCTGGAGCGCTGTGGCCGGCCATGCGTTTGGCGAATCCAATCACACCATCCAGCGTGATGGCGCTCAGGAGCGCTCTTCTTGAAGCCGGAGGATTCAACGAGCAGCTGACCGCCTGCGAGGATTGGGATATGTGGGTGCGGCTGCGGGAACGACATCGGTTCGCCGCAGTGCCGGAGCCGCTTACGGTCTATCGTTATGGCGAGACGAGCATGAGCAACGACGCCGGCCGGATGCTATCCAATACGGACAAAATACTCGAGTCCACGCTTCTGGCGGATCTCTCTGGTATGAGGCGACGGCTGTGGCGTCGCCGCATCTTGGCGATACAGTTGGCTCGAGCGGCCTACAGTGCGCGCGTCACGGGACCGCGTGACGAGCGGAAGTACCTGACACGATCGCTGGCACTGTGGCCGTCGCCATTTGACTATCCTAAACGGTACGTCGCACTCGTGCGGAATCTAATCGGGCCTCGGGCCTATTCGGTTCTCACGCGGAAGGCTGCGAAGAGCCAAGGGCAAGCCTGATTCGCCCATTAGGATGCTCCTGCCGGTCCTCTGACCGTCCGTCGCGCCCGGCAGGCCGACTGCTTGTCGGCCAAGAGAATTCCTTCCTTAGCGGCTTCCTCGCCGAGGCACGATATGGAGTCGTGCCTTGCGAATGAACTGATACCTGTCCCGCTTGTCGCTGAAGTACTGGTCCACGGCTTTTCGACAACCCGACCATGCATCGTAGTCATCGATCACCAGGACGCCACGTTGTGTGAGATGCGGCTCGATCCGCTGCAAGCTCGTCATCACCGACTCGTACCAGTCACCGTCGATATGCGCCAATGCGACTGGTTCGGTGACCCGAAGCCTCTCTTCGAAAGGCCCTTGTATGAGATGAACGCTGTTTGCGTCGACAGGCACGCGATGCCGACGGAAATTATCGATCACTATATTCAACAAATTCTCTTCATAGCCGTAGTACTTGTGTCCGCCTATGCCTTCCGATTGGCCACTTCTAATCACATCGTAACGCTCATGTACATCGGGATCGTCATGTTCAGAAGGAGCCGGAATCATATCGAACACGTCGTACACGAAGAATGGCCGCTGCGGCGACTTCGCCGTAGCGATGACTATCGCAGAGCCCCCCAATGCACATCCGGCCTCAATCAGGATGCCGTCTCGACCTTCCGTCTCTAATGCCCTCACTTCATTGTATAAATCCTCTAGAGCCGTATCATCGAGATAGGTTAACGATTCGGCACGCACCGAACGTATGACCGGCGGCAAAGCACGCGTGAGGAGGGACCGCTTGGCGTGTCTATAGAGATTGTTCAGCATTGTGTTGATTCTTAGAAGACAACGAGAGTATGGGAGCGCGCACCTGTGACTGTCAGTCGCGCAATCCCACCATCCGAGAGTGTCACCGGCATCGATGCGTCGGAGTCGACCCTGTATTGCCAGCTCGTCGTCGAATCGAGATCGGCCACAAACACCTCTGTCGTTTGGCTTGCGGACGTCCACTGAATCGTGAAACCCTGTGCGTCTCAACCGGACCTGTCGAAGCAGATTGGCATTGGCGGCGTCGTAGCTATTTCTGCCTACGGGCGCGCGCAGCGCTGGTCCAGGTGCGGCGTTGAACACCGCGACGAGATCCGTGTTCCCCGGACGGCGAACCAGCGCGCCCTGCACGTCGTCTTCGGGAGACGTCACCAACTGAACCGACGAGGCCGCGCCGGGACCATGGACGTCAATGACGTTCAGGAAGGTGGTCCACGCCTCCTCCGACTCCGGAGCAACTCGAACCTGCCACTTGAGTTGCTGAGGCCGGATAGGGCTGTTCGCCCAGAGTTGCGCTTCGTCGATCGGCGTGATCTGGCGCTGCCGCGGAAGCAGCATGGTGACGCGCACACGGTCCCCGGATTGCAGGTCCCACGAGAGGACGTCGGCGGAAATACTCGGCCGGACGGGCATGTGCAGAATCCACTGTCTCAGCGAGCCCGGCCGTCGCTATCGTCTCTCGATCGGCGGCGGAGTACCGCTGAAGGCTCGGCAGATCGCGTGGGTCCTCAGCGTGGCTCCGATCGAACACCACAATCGTGTCGGAGGTTCGATTCGCGCTCGGCACGTACAGGAGGCTCCTGGTCCATTCATGGAGATAGGTCGGTGGAGGCTGGTAGTAGCCGGCGTTGTACTTCTGTCCCCCGGTCGTTCCGGCAATGTAGGCAAATCCGCCGTGAGGGTCGTGCTGGATCGCGACAACGTCTCGGAACTCGGACATCGCGCCGAATCCCGCGTGCAGCATGCTGTTGGTTCCGGCGCCGATTATCGGGGGACCACCGTACGATAGCGGATGGGTCAGAGCCCAGGTGCCGCGCCGATACAGTTGGAAATCGCCGAAGTAGGAAACCTGATGATCGACGGAGGCCTGTTGTCTAGGCACATGAGCGCCAAACATGGAGGCTTGATCGTCCCATCCAGTCCTGTAGGTCAGAAGGCCCTGGCCGTCGGCAAACCAGCCGGGCGGAAGATTGTCAGGAGGCGAGCTACTCGCATAGGGATCGAAGGTGAGAAACATGCGCGCCCACGGTTCTGAAGACAGGTACCCGGTCGCCCCGTATTTCGCGACCAAAGCGGAGATGAAGTGCTGCAGATAAGGCGCCGTGTCGCGTCCGCTTAGACCTGCCATAATCCCGTTTGTCGTCTGCCAGGCGAACAGCCGCCCGACGAAATCACCGGGATTCTCAGTGTCGCCCCATTGGTAGAATTGTTTCAGGTCTGGCGTGACGACATACAACGGACGCAAAGCCGCGCTCGATACCCACCGGGTGATTTCCGGAAAATGATCCGTGCCCGTTGCCGTTCGAATGCCCTCGGCCCCGAGGAGCAACAAACGCACAGTGCCAAGGTTGTATTCCGACCCCTCGATCCATTCGCCGCCCGCGGCCATGGTGACGTAGTCGAGGATCGCATTTCGAAGCGTGCGTCCGATCGCGCGTTGTTGCCGTCAGCCCGCCAACGAACGGTCGATAGAAAAAGTCTGAAGCCTCCGGGTTGTGATCGGCGGTTGCGACAAAAAGGAAAGCCAAGCCGAAGTACACGCCCACCGTCTGATCCGAATCACCCATGCGCACGGGCGCGTTCGAGTTCGAGGCGTTCGTGAGAGCGACGCGGAACACATCGTTCAGTTTTGATAGGAAGGTTGCCCGTTGGGCGCTCGACAATCCTGGATACAACCAATCGTAAAGCAGCACGAGCTCCGCCGAGTACTCGCGCGCGAAGTTACCTCCCAATTGGTTCGTGCCGCGACGCAGGAACGAGGTGTCAATAGTTCGCCACGCGAGGTCGACGTAGCGGCGGTCACCGGTGATCTGGAACATCAGGGTCGCCCACAAACCGGTATCCGCCGTACCGGCAAGCACACTCAGCGTTGTCCTTGATCAGCTTGTAGTACTGGCCACCGAGCGTGCGCGGTGTGCGCGGGTTCGCGTCGAAATCGGCGCGCATCTGAGACCAGACGGCCTGGCGCTCTGGAGTCCAGATGAGCCGAGGCTCCCGTCCTGTAGGCGTCGCCAGCCTGACCACACGGCGCGGCGGTGAGTTTTGCAATCCAGTACCAACGGCGGTTGTCGCGCAGCCGACCAGGGCCGCAAATGCGACTGCGAAGTACGTCTTCTGCAGGTTCAGCATCGTGTCACCGTTCGGCCCATGCGCCGGGGCTGCCCACCGAGGTCTTCCAGGATCAAAGGTCAGGACTGATGCGCACGGAATGAGCCCCGGTACCTGCCACCATCACGTGAGCCACTCCCTCTCGGCTGACCGGTAGCGCGACAGCCGAAGCGTCATCAAGACGCACCCACCAGACCAGATTGGGATTCAAGTCGAGCAAGAGTATGTCCGTGTGAGCGCTCCCTGCCACCCAACGGACCGAATAGGTACTTGATCGGACCCGCACGCGACTGAGAGCGGCGCCCAGGGCGGGACTAAAGACAGAGCTGGCCCCAATTCTGGAGTCCGGAAGTAATGGGCCCGGCGCGGCGTTGAACATCACCATCGTGTCGTCATGACCGACCCGACGAACGAGCACACCTTCTGTTTGTGCATCATCACTGCGGACCAGCTCATTGGACAGGCGAGTCCCAATGTCAGAGACCTGAACGACATTCAAGAAGGTGTCCCATTGACGGTTCTGCGCTGGCAGAATGCGTAGCTGCCACTTTCGCTCGGACGGCCGAACCACTGTGTCGGCAAACAAGTCGTGCTCGTCGTAAACCACTCGACGTTGCCCTATAGGAAGGAGCGAGTCCACTGATACCTGCTGACCTGCCTTCGTCTCCCACGAGATGCCGTTGGCTGTTTGAATCGGTTCCACAGGCGCGTGAATGACCCACTGTTTCAGCGCCGACATCCCGAGAAGGGCAGTTTGCTGGCTCCGGCGGTAGCGTTCAAACTGCGGAAGGTCCTTCGGATTCTGGGCGTTCGTTCGGTCATGCACCACAAGAGTGTCCGAGCGCGCGTCGTTTGAGGGCAAATAGACCAGGCTGCGCGTCCATTCATGCAAAAACGTGGGCGGCGGGTAATAATAGCCTTCGCGCACCGCCTGCCCGCCGGTCGTGCCCGAGATGTAAACGTACTGGCCTCCTGCCCCCTCCTCCTTGGCAGTGACCTGCTTGAATTCGGACATGGAGGAGAAGCTTCCGAGCAGCATTGTGTTCGTCCCATCGGCGCGCAGGGACGGGCCAGCGTACAGAGAGTGGATGCGTTATCACCCATTCTCCCTTTCGATAAATCTGGAAGTCGCCGAAGTAACTGACCTGGTGATCGACGGATGTCTGCTTGGGAGGCATGTGAACAGACACGAGCGTACTCGACTTAGTCCAGCCGTCACGGGCGATGAGCACGCCTTGTCCTGGAGCGTACCAGCCGCGAGGCAGCTTGTCGTAGCTCGCCTTCGCGGCGTACGGATTGAACAGGAAGAAGAACCGGGCCCACGGCTCCGATGTCCGGTAGCCTGAGATTCCGTATTCCGCAGCCAGATCGAACACATGCTGTTGAATGTAGGGTCCGCTGTCAGGGTCGCCCTGCGCCAGCCCGGCCAATATGCCGTTGGTCGTCTGCCATGAGGACAGACGCCCGACGAACTCTCGAGGATTCTGTTCATCTCCCCACTGGATGGAAGCGCGATGGTCCGGTGTCATGAAATAGAGAGGCCTCAAAGCCGCATCGTGCACGAACCGCGTGACCTCCGGAAAGTGATCAACGCCCGACGCCGTTCTCACACCTTCGGCTCCGAGAAGCAGAAGCCGTACGGTTCCCAGGTTGTACTCGGAGCTCTCCATCCACTCGCCTCCGGCTGCCAACTCGGTGACGTACTCGCGGATCGCATTGCGTAAGGTCGTACGGTCCGATGCGGTGGCGTCGAGGCCGCCAACAAAGGCTCGCGAGAATAGTTCTCTTGCTGCGGGGTTGTGGTCGGCGGTGGCGGCGAAGAGGAAGGCGAGACCGAAATAGCTGCCGACTGTTTGATCAGTGTCGCTGGTTCGGATCGGCCTTTCGGGATCGGTGTACTGGTTGCCGGCCAGAAGCCCCACGAACATTTCGTTGAGTTTCGCCAGGAAGGTCTGGCGTTCGGTGGTCGACAGCCCGGGATACAACCAATCGTAGAGCACCACCGACTCCGCCGAGTATTCACGACCAAAATTGCCGCCAAGAGCTTTCGTCGTTCTCTGGAGCAAGCTCTGTGAGATGCGGTTCCACGCCAGTCGAACGTACTTCGCCTCCCCGGTGATTTGGTACATCAGGGTCGCCCACGTCCCGTTGTCGCCATAGCGGCAGGCGCATTCAGCATTCCTCTTCAGCACTCGATACAATTGACCGCCCAGACTGGCCGGGGCCTGTGGATTCGACTCGTAGTCGGCTTTCATCCGGAGCCACACAGCCTGGCGCTCTGGGGTCCAAAGCAGCTTGGGTGCGCGCCCAGTCGGCGACACCTGAGCCTCGAGACGCGTCTGAGGGATCCACCCGGAGGTGGCTAACACCAAAGCGCTTACAGCAAGCGTGGCAAGTGTGACGCGGCTCGACCCAGAGGCAGTCATGCTTTTCATATTGGTTCGCATCAAGGGTTGGCGAATCAGCTCACACGGAGCGTATCGGCCCAAGTCCCCGAGCTGTTGAGGGTCTTCTCCTTTAAATTCTTGTAGGAATGTTGGCAGTGTGCGCATACCTGACGATGGTCCTCGCTGTGATTCCCATGGCGCCAGGCCTCGGTTCTAGTGTCGCGAACACGCCTGCACATCCGCAATGGGGCTGTTGGTCACGAACGTCGGGTGGCGCTGGTGCGGCACGGGGTCAGACGGCGCGGCGCGCAGATGCATGGCCCCCGCGACTGCGGCGGCGGCAGCACGTAGTCGCGATAGTCGCCGGGATTGCCGTCTCGCCCGCTTCCGCGGCGCGAACGATATTGAACATCTCACGCGCAGTCACGTAGTGCAGGCGGTATCGGCGGCCGTCGTTGAACTCGCGATCGATCGCGTCGTGAAGCGCCGCCATCCGTGGATCCGAGCAGGGTTGCGGCGTTCCGTTCCGGCGCGCCGTGCGTGTGGACCTTGACGAACACCCACTCAGGCCGCCCACGCACGGCAATGCCCGCATCGACCCACCTTCGGAAACGCCGCGAGCGCGGGCGCATATCCCGACGATCCGTCGATGGCACCGACATCGAGCCCAGGGACGATGCCAAGGACCCGGCGCTCCCAGTCCAGCGCGATCGGTCCCTGGACGAGGAGGAGGCCGTCGAGAGGGCGGAGTCTGTCCAACGTGTGCGTCGATGCCGCGATCGTGCGACCGCGGACGCACCGGATCATCGACCGCGTAGTACACGGAGTTGACCATCCGCGTCTGCGAGACGTCCGGCGCGGCCGGCTGCGTGAAGTCGGCATAGCAGCCCGTCTCGCGCAGAACCGTGAGCTCGTCGTTCACGCCGCAGAAGCGGCCGTCGGGCCGTGCGTTGTCGAGCGCCCAGTTGCCGTGGATGAAGCCGTACGCCACGCTCGCCGTCTGCTGTGGTGGTCAGCAACCCGTGGTCGCGGAACAGTCGGTTTGTGAACTCGAGACAGGGTGGCGCGCAGGCCGTCCGAGGTGTCGCGATCGTGATGCAGGTGGACCTCGACCTCGCCGAGGCCCGCCTCGGCACAGCGACGCCAGCGCGTCGAGGTGCTCGCGCCGGTACTGCTCGGCCGGGAAGAAGAACGTATGCCGAGGCGGCCGCCCGTCGGCGTCGACGGAACGCGCGCCGCCAGCTTCGGCAGTCGCTCGATCCACGTCGCGACACGGGCGCGCTCGATCTCGAGACCGGGCGAGCCGTGCGCGGGCTCGAAATGGTCGGCGATACAGAACAGCACGTCGGTTGGCCTGCCCGGCGCGACGCTGTCGCCGGTCGCGCGGGACCGTAAGCAGGCCGGGGAGCCAGAGGTGCGCGTTACGCGGAAGTTTCACGCGTCGTCCTCAGAACACTTCGAGATTGGTCGCGTCATCTCGCGCACGACCGGATCCGACTCCCGGTCGCCCATGACCGCGAGGTTGAAGGTCGAGCGGGTCGCGCGGAAGCCTGCCGGCCGAATCGCGTCGGCGGCGACGGCACTGCAGATTGGGAGCGGTCACGATCGGACGCGCCGTCGCCGTCCAGCGGTCGACGCGCAAACCTGCGCAAGCGCGCGAGGGCGGAGCGCATGTGCTCCTGGAGGAACACCGCGTCGAGCGACGGCACGCTGTCGGCGCCGCGGGCGGTGAAGACCTGCGACCGCACGATCAGCGCCGCCGCCGAGCGTCAGCCGTCCGAGTCCCTGGACGACCGCGAAGCATGAGCCGCGTGGATCGGCGAGGTAGTGCTTGACCTGTTCCAGCGTCGGTTGGCTCCATGCGATCGCCGGCGGACGTGGCATCCTCGATGCGGCGAGGAACTCCTCGACCGTCGCCTGCCGTGCGACGACCGTGCACGCCGATCGTGATCGCCGCGGACCGGCGCGAGCATACGTCCGGAGCTCGGCCAGCCGTCTGAACGTCCACCCGCGGCGAAACGGCCGCCGCGCGCCAGCGCCGCGCCCGCGACGCGCGAGCCGCGGCTCCGCGTAGGTCAGCGATCGGACGATCGCGAGATCTCGACGATGCGACCGCCATCCCGCCCGATGTGCGCGCCGCGGTACGTCGGGATGCACCGCGAAAAACGACAGCACGTAGACGACGGTCAGTCGATCGCGTAGCCGGACCTGCCGTGGAATCAGCGCGACGAATCCACGCCGGGCGCCGTCGGTCGCCAGCACCGCACGCGGTCGCACGGCCCGGGAAGCGTCAGCTGCCACCCGACATACGCGTCGGAGTAACGGAGGCAGGGAGGCGTCCACGACCGCCGCGAGCAGTGCCGCGGCCTCCGAGGCTGCGACTCCGGGATCCACGTCGCTGGAACCGGATGCGCCGTCGCGGATGCGACGGCCGCATGCCGGCTGACGGACGCCGGTGCTCAGCAT
This sequence comes from uncultured Acidobacteriota bacterium, assembly GCA_963745495.1. Taxonomy (GTDB): domain Bacteria; phylum Acidobacteriota; class Vicinamibacteria; order Vicinamibacterales; family CAVVIG01; genus CAVUXJ01. The sequence continues at coordinate 227,309 of CAVUXJ010000001.1, read as the reverse complement.
GCCGCCAGCGCCATCGGGCGACACTCCGGGCGCGTCGCGCACGACCGCCGGCCAGTCCTCCGGGTGCTCGCCGTGCTGCGCCAGGAACGCGTGGACCCAGCGCTCGAGACCGAAGGCGACGCACACGCTGTGCATCGGCCCGTGGCCCTCGACGGCGATCGTCGAACGCGCGGCCGAAGAAGTCGGTGTGATAGTTGAGCGAGCCGACCGCCACGCGCTCGTCGCCGGGCAGCAGCAGCGAGATCTCGTACTTCGTCTCCGAGCTGAGCTGGAAGTAGGTCTTGGCCGCGGCGTCGGGCGCGATGAAGAACGGGTCGCTCGCCGTTCGAATCTCGCCGGCGAGCCGATGCTCGTCGAGGAACTCGGCGACCCGTCGGATGCCGTGCCTCGCGCCGCTGCAGCACGTCGTCTCGCGTTCCCATGAAGACGACCTCGCGCATCGTGAAGTCCCAGAGGCGCCGCAGGTCGCTGGTGTTGCCCGCCTCGTAGCGGAAGCACTTGCCGCAGACGCCGTGGGCGGTGCCGGCCGACGGGAATCGACCGGTCCTGATGCAGGTGGTAGACGTGATAGCAGACGGCCGGCGAGAGGCAGGCCTCGGGCGTCACCATGTCGCCGAGCGCGCGCGTCGTCGAGATCGTCGCGTCCGTCGTGCCGTGCCCTGAACGCGTCGATGACCGCGAGGTCTTCGTGCAGATGGCTCGCGAAGGTGACGTTCTGGGGGAACGAGCGGAAGTAGTCGCATCGCGACAGCACGCGCGCCGGAATCAGCGTCGGCGTCAGCAGCGGCCGCGCCTCCCACGTGCTCGCCGAGCTCGGCGAAGAGTGCGATCGAAGTACCGGAAGAGCGCGAGCGGCAGCCCCTCGAGCGCCACCTGACCCGGGACCGAGGAGGTGGACGCCGTCGATCGGCCGAGCCGCCGCGGAACATCGGGCGGTCGGCCGCGGCGCTGCGGAAGATCACCTTGCGCTGCAGGCGCCGGAGGCTGCGCTGCAGCCGTCCGGCGAGCGCGCGCACGTCCTGCTCGAGCCGCTCGGCCTGGGCGTCCGGGCACGTCGCACTCGAGCACGCCGCCTCGGCGTCGAACCGGACGTTGCGGATGTCGCGGCGACAGGTAGGCGACCTGCTTCTGAATCTCCTCCTGCGCCATCTCGTGGGCCCGGCCTGTCAGCTCGACGGTCAGGCGCATGACGCACCTTCCTTCAGACGGGTGAGGAGCTCGCCGAGCGACCGCGCCGACCGGGCGACGATGAACTCGTCGTCGGGAATGCTGACGTCCCATTCGGTCTCGAGCTGCAGCAGCAGCTGCAGCGAGCTGAGCGACGTGAATCCCGCGTCGTAGAAGTCCTCGTCCGGCGCTGATGCTCCGGATGTGCCCGGTCTCGCACACCAGCGCCATCACTCGCGCGAGCGAGTCGTCCACCGCATGCGTCGCCGCATCACCGTCCCTCCCTTGTCAGGCTCTGAGTCGTTCGGTCATCGAGCTGCGCTCCCCCGGATCGGCGGTTGGTCCCCATCACGGCGCGCGCCGGATTGCCGGCGACGACCGCGTACGCCGGCACGTCGCTCATCACCACCGCGCCGGCCGAGATCACGGCGTGATCGCCGATGGTGACCCCGGGATGGATGATCGCGCGCCCGCCGATCCACACGTTGTCGCCGACCGTGATCGGCCGCACGTCGCTCTCGGCGGCGGCGAGCCGGCGCGCCGTGCCTCGGCATCGAGCGGATGACCCGACGAATCGAACATCCACACGTCGCCGGCGATTCGGCAATGGCGGCCGATCGTGATCCGCTTGCCGACCGCGAACCGGCAGCCGTGTCCGATGCCGCGTGTGGTCGCCGATGATGAGCGTCGGGTCCGGCGTGTATCGCGACGGCGAAACGTGATGCTGCACTTGCCGTCCATGAGCACGTCGTCGCCGACGATGAGATTGCCGCGTCCCTGGATCCAGTGGATGAACACATCCGTCCGCACCCCGCGTCCGCACGATCGGCACGACGCCTTGAAGAGCGGTTCGCACACGAGCACGCGGTACAGAAGTAGAACAGACGCTCGCGGACGGCGAGAACAGCCAGCAGCGCCGGCCGCGCGACACGCCCGGAGATCGCCGGCAGCGTGAACGTCGACACCGCTCGCCGCGTCCTGCGAGCGGCGCGCGCGAGCGGGTGATCCGAGAGTCGACAGCGAGTGCCGCGAAGTGCGGCGATCATCGCTCACCTCGCGGTCCGCTGCCAGACGCCGCGCTGGCCGCCCGATGCCCAGAGCCAGAAACCGACGAGCAGCGCGGCATTCATGGTGGTGAACATGGTCGCCAGACGAAGCACCCTGGGCGAGGCACGCGTGCCCCGTTGCCAGACCGAGCGCCGACAGCCCATAACCCAGCACCTGGCCGATCAGCGTCAGGCAGATAGAGCGGATCGCCAGCGAGCACGAGGTTGGTCCCGAGCGCGCCGATCATCAGGAACGGGCACATCCAGCGCAGCACTTTGTGCGAGAGAAACGAGAAGGCGAGCCACCCGTATCGAGGACCGAGCAGCCGCCAGAGCGTGTTGATGCTCTGAAAGCCTCCGGCGCCGATGCGCGAGCGGCGGCGGAACTCGGAGCCGAAATCGGGCGGCGTCTCTTCGTACGCGACGGCCGTCTCGTCGTACACGATGGTGCTGCCGCAGCGCAGGCGCGTCACGCAGCGGAATGACGAAGTCATCGACGATCGTGTCGCTGCGGATGCCCGTGAAGCACGACCGGCGGACCGCGTAGATCGCACCGTTGGCGCCGAGCAGCGCGCCCAGGCGTCCCTCGCAGCGCTTGAGAAAGGTCTCGTAGCGCCAGTAGAGGCTGTCGACGTTGCTGGCCGGTCGCGGGATCGGTCAGGACGAGACGGCCGCAGACGACGCCGACGCGCGGATCGGCGAACCACCTGACCATCCGCCGGAGCGCCTCGACGTCGGTGAAGGTGTTCGCGTCCGACAGGAGGACGATCTCGCCGCGCACGGCGCGGAACGCCGCGTTGAGCACGCTGGCCTTGCCGCGGCGGATCGGCGACTCGAGCAACCGCACCCGCGGGTCCGCGACACGGCGCACGATGCGCGACGTCTCATCGCTGCTGCCGTCCGACGCGATCACGATCTCGAGGCGATCGGCGCGGATAGTCGAGCGCCAGCGCGTTCGCGATGCGGTCGGCGATGACCTTCTCCTCGTTGTGTGCGGCGATCAGGACCGACACCGACGGCAGGTCGGCGTCGGGCAGCGAGTCGCACGCCGGCATCCGTCCGAAGACGCGCGACAGTCCCCACACGACGATCGGATACAGCGACATACGCGTATCCAATCAGCGCGACGCACACCCAGAACACGAGTCTCGACAACGATGGTCATCATGAACTCCTCATGTGAGCGCCATCGCCGAGGGACGATGGCGGGCGGCGTCGGTCCCGGAGTCCGGCTGGCGGCGGCGGACGATCCGCGCCGGGACGCCCACGACGGTGCAGTGGGCCGGCACGTCGTGCACCACGACGCGTTGGCGCCGATCCGCGCGTCGTTGCCGACCCGGACGCCGCCGATGATCTTCGCGCCGGCGCCGATGAACACGCGATCGCCGAGGACCGGCGCGCGGCGCCCTTCCGCGCCGATCGTCACCTGGTGCTCGACGCGGACGTCCGAGCCGCCGCGGACGGCGCCGTTGATGACGACGCCGGTTGCATGGATGAGGACGAAACGCGGACCGAAATCGGCGCCACGGCCGATGATGCAGTTGTTGAGCACCGCGTTCAGCTTGTTGAACAGCAACGCGAGCGGCGACAGCCGCCGGCGGCCGGCCCACTGCATCAGCCGGTAGAGGACCATGGCGGCGGTGCCGTCGGTCGCCAGCGCGCTCGAGCAGCGCCTTCCGATCCACGCGCTGGTAGTTCCACTCGGCCTTCGCGCGGAGGTCGTCGATAACCAGTCGACCAGAGATCCGTCATGGCTGTGCCCTCACGGCGTCGCCCGCCGCGAGCACGACCGGTGCTTCGTCATCGCTGGGACCGCGTCGGCTGCGCTCTGACTGTCGACTGCCAGCACACTCGAGCAGCTGCTCGCGCGGCATCGGTGGCAGTGCGAATGGGCATCGCTCGGCGATCGATGCGGCTCGGCGCCGATCAGCGAATCGACGATGGCGTCAGCCAGGGCGCCGGCGTCGCCGGGAGCAACCAGGCGATCGAGCGAGCGGGATCGGCGATCTCCGGAATCCCGCCGACGCGCGAGGCGACAAACGGCGTGCCGGAGGCGATCGACTCGAGCAGCACGTTGGGAACGCCTTCCGAATGGCTCGGAAGGACCGTCAGATCGGCGGCGCGATACCAGTCGGGCAGATCCGCGTGGCGGCACGTAGCCCACGAATGTCACACGCGTCCGTCGATGCCCAGCTTCGACGCAGCGGCGCTGAAGCTTGCCGTACAGGGACCGTCGCCGACGAGGTAGAGGTGAAAATCGAGTGCGGGCTGCGGCCTGCGCGCAGGCCTCGATGAGCACCTCGAGCCCTTTCACGGGCACCATGTGTCCGACCCACAGCAGCATTCGCGCTGCCGAGGTGCGATGCCGAGCCGCCGGCGTGCGGCATCTCGAGTCGCCCGGCTTGAAGCGCGTCACGTCGATGCCGCGGCGGACGACATGGACCTTGCTCGCGGGCAACTCCCACGCCTGAAGCGCTCGCTTGAGATCCTGACTGACGGTCACGATTGCGTCGGCGTGCTCGAGCACCCGTCGAATCGCGCGTCGCCGGCTGGCCTCGTGACCGAGCACGAGGACGTCGGTGCCGCCGACCATCACGACCGCCGGCACGCCGAGGCGGCGGGCGACCTGAACCGCCGCCTGGCCGTCGGGATGAGCCCAGTAACCAATCACGACGTCGGGCTCGAAGCTCTCGCAGCATCTCGGTCGACCGTCCGGCGGATCGACCACCAGAAGAACGCGCCGTACCGCGTGCGCAGGAGCTTGGGCGTGTAGAAGTAGACGGGATGGCGAACCTCGATGCCGTCGAGGCGTCGAGCGTCTTCCCACGTCCGACCCTGCACGTCGCGCGCGATACGCGATCGGCCACGCCACGGGCGCGATCACCTGGAGCTCGTGCGACGCGCCGAGCGCGCGCACCATCTCGCGATTGAACGCGCCCTTGTTCGGCTGGAGCGGCGATGGAAACACGGTGGTGACGAGCAGGATCTTCATGGATGTCTTCCGGAGCTACGCTGCCTCCGGCCGGACGGCTCGACAACCCGCGCGCTGACGTCGCGCGTTCAACGCGCGCAGGTACATCTGTTCGTACGCGGCGACCGTACGGCGGACGTCGAAACGATCCTCGACGCGGCGCCGCGCCAGGCGACCCATTCGCTCGCGCTGACCCGGCTGGCGGAGCATCCACAACATGGCGTCCGCGAGCGCTTCCGGCGCCCGCGGCGGCACCAGCACGCCCGTCTCTCCCTGATCGACCACCTCGGGAGTGCCGCCCACGCGCGTCGCCACGACCGGCAGCCCGGCGGCCATGGCCTCCAGCAGCGTCAGCGACACGCCTTCGCTGGTCGACGCCAGGACGAAGAAGCTCGCCCCGCTCAGCACCGGCCGCACATCGTCGATCGCTGCCGTGCACGCGAACGGCGTCGCCGAGACGGAGCCGGGCGATCGACTGCTCGACCTCGGAGCGCAGCGGGCCGTCGCCGACCAGATCGAGCCGGAAGCCCGGCTCGCGATCGAGAACGCGGCGCGTGGCCAGAAGCAGCGTGAAGGGATCCTTGACGGCAGAGAGTCGGGCGACGCTGACGGCGCGCGGTGGCCCGTCCGACCGGGCGCGGCGAGAAGGGGAATGCCGCCAGATCGACGCCGTTGGTGATGACCGAGACCTTCTCGGCGTCGGCCGACTCGATGTCGTGCCAGATCGCAGCGCAGTCCGCCGAGACCCCGACCAGGTCGCGTACAGATGCGGCACGCGAACCGATTTCCCAGCCGCGCGAGGGGCCGGGTGGGGAAGTTCCGCCCGTGTTTGGTGCTGAGGATCACCGGCACGCCGGGCAAGGCGCAGCGGCCAGCGCTCCATGCAGGTGCGGCTTGACGTTGTGAGTGTGGACGACGTCGGCGCCGATCTCGCGCAGGTAGCTGTGCCAGGCGCAGAATTCGGCCTGCCAGCCCACCACGCTGTCGGCGCGACGCAGTCGACCGGTATGCCCAGCTCGGTGAACCGCCATGCTCAACGCGCCGAGGTCCTCCAGGCACACGACGCGTGGCGCGAATCGCGTGCGGTCGGCGTGCTTGACGAGGTCGAACACCACGCGCTCGAGGCCGCCGACATCGAGCGACGCCACGACGTGGACGACGGTCACGCGGGACGCCGCCATCAGACTCCCCGTCTCGACAGCACGGTCTTGACGGTGCTGAGCGCGATCAGCAAGTCCATGCCGAGCGACATGTGCTTGATGTAGAAGAGGTCGTACTGCAGCTTTTCCATCGCGTCCTCGACCGACGAACCGTACGCGTATCGCACCTGCGCCCAGCCGGTCAGGCCGGGCTTCACGATGTGCCGCTGCCCGTAGTACGGAATCTGCTGGGTGAGCTGCTGAATGAACTCAGGCCGCTCGGGCCGCGGGCCGACGAGGCTCATGTCGCCGCGCATGACGTTCCAGAGCTGCGGGAGCTCGTCGAGGCGCGTCTTGCGAAGGAATCGGCCGACCCTCGTCACGCGCGTGTCGCCGTCCTGCGACCACACGGCGCCGGAGCCCGCTTCGGCGTCAATGCCGCATCGAGCGGAACTTGTGCAGCGTGAACACCCGGCCGCGTTCGCCAACCCGGCGCTGGTGATAGAGCACCGGTCCCGGCGACGACAGCCTCACCGCGAGTGCCACCATCGCCATGACCGGCAGCGACACGATGAGGGCGACGAGCGACACGGCGATGTCGAGGATGCCGCTTGACGGCCAGCAGCGCGCCGTGTGGTCCGGAACCCCGCCGAGAAAATCAGCCAGCTCGGCCGAAGGTTCTCGACCGCGATCTTCCCCGTATAGCGCTCGTAGACCGACGCGAGGTGGTCGAACGTCACGCCGTTCAGCTTCATCTCCAGCAGCCGTTCCATCGGCAGGGTTCCGCGCGCGTCGGCGAGGCTGACGACCACGCGATCGACGTGGTGCGTTCGGACGATGGTGGGAATGTCGCTCACCTCGCCGAGTACCTTGACGGCGGCTGCCGTGGTGCCGCGAAGGCGTCCCGGTCACGAAGCCGACGATCTCGAGGCCGAGGACGTAGCGGCGATCGGTCAGCTCGGTCGCGAGGCTCGACCGCAGCCGGACTCGTGCCGACGATAAGCAGCCGCTCGCGTGGTGCCGCACGCCGCACCACCGACTCGAATGCCACGCGCCAGCCCGGAATCGTCGCCATCACGAGGAGCGCCGCGGCCATGACGACGCCCTGGCCGACGCCAAGATCGGGAAGCAGGAAATAGACGGCGGCAAGGATGAGCGAAGCCGCCGCGAGCGAATGAAACGTCCGGGCGAACAGCTCGCGGCGGTCCGCCACGATGCGCAGGTCGTAGAGGTCCTCGTAATAGAGGCAGGCCTGGCACACGAGCGCGATCAGTGCCGCCTTCAGGAATCCATCGGCCGTGCCGACGGTGGACCATGCCTCCTGCCTGCCCAGAAGAAGCGACGCGCCCAGCCCGACCGATCCCACGATCAGGATCGTTTCGAGCCCGATCAGCATCGCGGCGCGCGCGTTCAGGCTCTGCAGAAGAAACGTGAGCATCGCTGAATCAACCCCACCTTTCGTGCTTGACGTTCGTAGTAGGTGCGCCGCGGCGGCGCCGATCGGTTGAGCACGATTCCGACAATCCGCTCGCGGCCGAGCATCTTCACCGCGGATTCCACCGCGGCCAGCGGTGTTTGCCCCGCGCCCACCACGAGGACGACGCCGTCGGCCAGGCTGGCGAGCAGGTGGGCATCGGGAAACACAGCAAGCGGCGGTGCGTCGACGATGACCCAGTCGAAGTGCTGCGCCTGCTCCGACAGCAGATCCTTCATGCGGCTCGAGGTCAACGTCGCCAGCGGATTGGGCTCGGGGTACCCGGCGGGCAGAAGCGACAGCGTGTCCGACAGTCGCAGCGGCTGAACTCGGCGTCTGTCCTCCCGCCAGCAGGCAGTCGCTCAATCCCGGGGCATCGTCCGCACCGAACAACGCCTGCAGCGATGGTTGCCGCAGGTCCGCGTCAACGAGCAGGACGCGCTTGCGATACGAGGTGCTGAGGGCCAGTGCGAGATTCGCCGCCGTGAGCGATTTGCCCTCGCCGGGTTCAGCGCTCGTGATCATCAGCGTCGTGAGCGATCGTGACTGACTGACCTGATGGAGCTCGGCGGCCAAACGGCAGTAGGCGTCGCCCGCGTCAGACGCAACGAGGAGGCTGCCGCCGGCATACTCATCGGCGTGTCCCGGGGTTGCGCCTCGCGCGGGGCTTTCGACGTCCGCGTCGCGCCGGCCGGTTGACGGTCGAACCGTGCGACCGGGGGCGCGTCTGAAACGTGCGCATCGCCAGCCGGGATCCCTGGAGGCGTCCACGCCAGTAGCGCAACCATGCGAGCCGCGCTGGCCGTGAGTGAACGAGCGATGTCACGGAGCTGTCTGCCGGATTGGTCGATGGAGGGGCGGACCGGCACTCTGGCGAGCACCGGCAGCGCGAGAGTGGCGCTGACGTCGGCGTCCGACCGGAGAGAGGTATCGCGATACTCGAGCCAGCCCGCCAGCCCGCCGCCGAGCGCCAACCCCGCCACCAGGCCGATGAGCAGAAACAGCGGCCGGTTGGGGCTGAACGGCTTCTCGGGCAGACGCGCGGGGTCGAGCACGCTGAACTGCTCGCCGATCTGGCGTCGCTCGAGGTTGGCCGCCACCTTTGACTGCTCGCGCTTCGACAAAAGATCGGTGTACACCTTTTGAAGCGTCTCGTAATCGCGCGTCAGCGACGCCAGCTCGGACTCGCGCGCCGGGACGCGCCGCGATGCGAGCGTCGTAACGGGCGATCTGCTCGATGAGCGCCCGGCGCCGCTGCTCTTTGTCGGCAATCTGCAGATCGAGTGTCTGAATCTCGGCTCTGAGCGATTCGAGCGACGGCGCTGGCGTCGCCTCGCCGGCGGACGCTGGACCGCTCGCTGCGCAGGTGCCGCCGGACCGTTCGCCTTCGCGGCGATCCCCTCCTCCAGCTCGCGAATGAGACGCTTGGTGCGAATCACGTCGGGATGTTGGGCTCTGAGACGCACTTCCATCGCGGCCAGCGACTGTCGCAATGCCTCGAGCTGCTCCGCTGGCGATCGGCCGTCGCTTGCGTCGGCCGCATTGGGTGGGGGCGATGCCTCCCTCGGCCTCGAGTCGAGCTCGATGACCATGCGCTCGAGGACGAGGCGGCGATCGCGGTCGCGGTTCGTCGAGTCGACCAGGCCCTGCACCTGCATCTGCAGGTTCTGGACGCCCTGCAGATTCGACTGCAGCTGCGACGGCAGCTGGCCGGCGTGCTGGACGCGGTACTGCTCGAGCTGTTTTTCCTGCTCGACGAGCCGGCGCCGCGCATCCGCGAGCTGCGTCTCGAGAAATTCGTTGGTGGCTTCGGCCAGCACTTCGCGGTCGCGCAGGTTCTCCTCGATGAACAGCGACGAGAGCCGCTCGGTGACCTTCTGGGCGATGACCGGCGTATCGGCGACGTAGCTCACGCGAAACGCGTCGCCCTTGACGATCTGGACCTGGATGTTGGCGCGCATCCGCTCGACGACGTCCTCCATCGCGCGTCGATTGCCGTTCACGCCGATAGAGGTCGAAGTCGAGAATGGTCCGTTCGAGGCGGGTCCGGCTCAGGAGCTGCTGGCTGATGGACTGCAGCCGATCCTCGATCCGCGTCGTGACGGTCGCCTGGACGTAGCTCTCAGGCACGCGCTGAGGAACGACGAGAATCAACGTGTCCGAGCGGAACCGGTCGGGCAACCGCGCCAGCACCGCGGCCGTGACCACGCGCCGCCAGCAGAACATGGGGATGGCGATGACCCAGGCGCGGCGTCGAATCATGGCCGCGATGTCGTCGAAGGTGTAGACTCTGCCAGGCAGCATCGGCGTCTCAGCGGAGGAGCTGCGTCATGACCGTCACACCCACGCGGACGGTCTGTCGATCGAAATACGACGGAAGGCTCCCGCCCAGGCGGGACGGACGTCGGCGAAGCGATAGTGAAAGAAGCAGGTATTCCGCGTAGACGGCCGCCACCCGCGAGAGCGCGTAGCCGGATCCGCGTGAGTGCGCGCCGTACACGTCGTAGGGTGCTCGCCGCGCGCGACAGTCCGACGATGCCGCGCGTGAAGGACCCGAGTCGCAGCCAATCGAGCCGCCGGGAGAGCAGGCCGTTCGAGCTCGGCGCTCACGCCGTCGGACAACAACGGGTCGGCGATCTCGTCGACGAACGTGATCCCGCGGTGATAGCGAACGCGGCCGGTCCACGATCGCCCGAACTCGTACCTGAGTCTGGCGTCGGCAGTCGCCAAGACGCGAACCGAGTCCGCTCGACTCGAGCGCCGCCGAGCCGCCGCTGAACGAGACGAAGGCGCGGCGTGACGCCGAGAGCGGACGGCCGTAGTCCCCGCCGAGGTTCGACGTGGTGGACCAGATAGCGCGACGCACGCCGCGATCGATCTCCTGTCGCGTGTAGCCGGCTCGAAACGTGCCATATCGAGCGATCCTGGTGCTGAACGTTCCACCGAGATCGTACCCCTCGGCACGCTCGCTGCCCTCGAGTGCGCGAAGACTGGACTCCGGCCATGACGCTCGATCGACTTGCGCCGGCCCCAATCCTGCTCGAGCTGAACATGGCCGCGAAGCGTCGTCGGTGCGACGCAGATCGGAACGCGTCGTCTCCGTCGAGCAGCTCGAGGGGCTGGCTGTCGGGCGAACGACATCGCCGCGGTGAACGGCGCGCCGTATCTGCGAGTAGCGGCCGTCCCGACGGTGCTCACGCGGGCGCTCCGCCACGGCGACGCGATCCGACGACGACGAGACGTCGGCGAACTGTCGGCCGAGCACGAACCGTTCAAAGGCCGGATAGTAGCGGCCGGTGCTCGCGACGCTGGCGCGCAGTCGACAGCTGGTCGCCCAGGCGATCGTAGAGAAGCCGACCGCTCGAATCCGTATAGGAGCCGCGCGAGCCGAGGATCCGGCTGGAGGGGCGTGCGCTGATCCCTGACCGCTGAGCAGAGTCGTCGTCGTAGGCGCCAAAGAGCGACCCGCTGGCCGACAGACCGCCATCCGAGCTCTCCTCGGCGACTGGCGCGGATCGGGTGCACCGAACACGGCGGACGATGGCCGGCGCTCCGGGGCCTGCGCGTGGAGGTCGGCCGCGGGGCTCCACAGGAGCAGGATAGTGAGAATGGCGGCCAGGACATGAACAGGCACGACACGGTTCCTCAGGCGTCTTTGCGAACTCAACCGTCTACGGCACCAGGACGGTGTCGCCGGGCGCAAGATCGAGGTTCTGCTCGAGGTTCTGTCGCCGCAGGATGCTGCGATAGTCGACCGTACAAGCTGGTCTGCCGTCCGTTGCTCCCGCGCATGACGACGATGTTCTTCTGGTCGGCGAATTCCTTGAGCCCGCCGGCCATGGCGATGAGCTGGATGACGGTCGTTCGGCCGGTCAGCACGTACGGCCCGGGTCGTTCCACGCTCCCGGTGATGAACACCTTCCGGCTGCGGCTTTCCTTGACCACGACCGTCGCGTTCGGATCGGCGAGGAACGGGCTGGCGCCCTGCGATCAGCGCCGTGCGGAGCTCCTCCGGCGTGCGGCCGGCGGCGACCACGTCGTTGAGCAGCGGCAGCGAGATGCGTCCATCCGAACGCACGACGACCTCGCCCGAGAGATCCTTCTCGCGCCAGAAGACGATCTGCAGCACGTCGTCGGGCCCGATGACGTACCTCGGCGTCGCAGGGCCGCTGCGACGGCCGTCGTCGGTGCGCTTCCGACCCGGGGCTCTGGTGCGAGCTTCTGGCTCGCAGTCTTGGCTCGCATGCGCGGCGGCGCGCCGATGATCAACATGCATGCCCGCAGCGATCAGCGAGAATCCTCGATGTCCATGCATGCGCCTCAATTGAGAGTCTGCAGCCGGTAATCGCGGTATGGCACCTGACAATCGTGCTTGCGCAGGAAATTCAGGAACCGCTTGTAGTCCGCATCGTCCATGTTGAACATGCGCGCGACCACGCGGTAACTGCCGCACGTTTCTTCCAACGCCTTGCGCACCAGATCGCGCACGTTCGCCTCGCGTGATTTCCCGCTGCATGTACAGCGGGATACACCGTCGTCCAGAAACATCTGCCTTCCTCCGTGAGCAGTTTGTACAGCTCGTCAGCAATACTCTGGCGGTGTTCGGGCACGGAGCCGCCGCCCTCGAGCTGCGGGCAGTATCTCCGACGGCAGATCGGCCGGCTGAATCGCTTCGTGCTGTGCCTCGACGACGATCCGCTCGAGAACGTTTTCGAGCTCGCGGACGTTGCCCGGCCACGAGTGCTGGGTGAGCAGCGCCATGGCCTCGGGCGAGACCTCGCGGATGACCGTACGGCGTGTCGGCCGGTGAACTCCGCGAGGAAATGCTCGACCAGCTCCGGAATATCCCGCTTTCGCTCGCGCAGCGGCGGCACGTGGAGATGAATGACGCGGAGGCGATAGTACAGATCCTCGCGGAACGTGCCCTCGCGGACCATGCGCCTGAAGATCGCGGTTGGTCGCCGCGATCACGCGGACATCGACCTTGGCGCCGAGTTGATCGGCTCCGACCTTCTGCAGCTCGCCGGTCTCGAGAAATCGCAGCAGCAGCGACTGCATCCGCGGCGTCATCTCGCCAAGCTCGTCGAGGAACACCGTGCCGTGATGGGCCAGTTCGAGCTTTCCGGGCTGGTCGCGGAAGGCGCCCGGTGAAGCTGCCTTTGACGTGTCCGAACAGTTCCGATTCGAGGAGCGTTTCCGTGAGACCGGCGCAATTGACCGGGACGAAGGTCATGATGGCGCGCGGCGCTTTGCTTGTGCAGCGCCCGCGCCACCAGCTCCTTGCCGACGCCGCTGTCTCCGGTGATCAAGCACCTTGGCGTCGGTCGGCGCCACCTGGCGGATCTGGCTCCGCAGCTTCGACATCGGCTGGCTGCCGCCAATCAATTCACGATCGTGCTTGTCGCGCATATCGTCCTGGCTCCGAACGCCTGTTCAAGATTGTGATCTGGCCACACCGTGTAGAGCGGCAGTGCGCGCCACCAGCAACGAGTCGTTCACCAACTGCGCGTGCGCGCAGTGGCTGCAAGTCGGTCGCCGTTTATCGAGACCGTCAATCCGATACGGATCATACCGCGTGCTTTCTACGAGATCGCGCGCGACGGCGCGGGATCGACCGCGACTGATCCGCCTCAAGAGTCGCCGTGGAGGAAGACGACGGCGGAATTACTCAACCTCAACCAATCAGGCAGCGATCGAGGTCGAACGACGGCCACGCGACGATCACGCAGCGCTCAGTGACACGCCGTGCTCTGTCGTCGGCTCGGCCGGAGACGCTCGAAACGGGTGAAAATTCAACTGACACTGATGCTTTCGCAGGAAATTCAGAAAGCGTTTGTAGTCGTCTGGCGTCATGTTGAATGTCTCGCATGAGCCCCGCGTAGTTGCCTCGAGTCTTAAGCAGTCCTCTCCGCACGATGAACCGCACGTCGTCGCGCGTCAGATCGCGGCTCATGAACGGACCATACACCGCCGACCAGAACGACTCGCCGCCCTCGAGCATCCGATCCAACAGCTCCTCGGCCCGGCGTGGGTGCAGGCATCGCTTGCCTACGGGGTTCGCTCGGGACCCGACCCCTGGATTTCCGGCGGCAGTTCGTCGACGGTGATCGGGTCCCTCTCCGCCGGCCACGATCAGGCGTTCGGCGATGTTCTTCAATTGCCGGATGTTCCCCGGCCACGCGTAGCCTTTCAGGCATTCGAGTGCGGCAGCCGAAACATCACGCCGCGGCGTCTGGTACCGTCGGCTGTACATGTCGATGAAGTGATGGAGCAGCGGTGAGACGTCGTCGCTGCGTTGATTGAGCGGCGGGATGTGCACATGGATCACGTTGAGACGGTAGTACAGGTCGAGGCGGAACGCGCGGGACGTGACATGGTCATCCAGATTGCAATTGGTGGCCGCGAGCACCCGCACGTCGACACGCCGGCCGATATGCTCGCTCCCGATCGGCTGGATCTCGCCCGTTTCGAGAAAACGCAAGACCGTGCCCTGCATGCGCACGGACATCTCCGCCACTTCATCCATGAAGAGCGTGCCGTTGTGTGCCTTTTCGAGGAGTCCGGGCTTGTTGCGAAGCGCCCCGGTAAAGCTTCCGCGGCGGAAACCGAACAACTCGGATTCGAGCAGCGAGTCCGGGATACCGGCACAGTTGATCGTTGTCAGCGGATAGATGCGCCGGCGGCTGCGCTCGTGAATCAGCCGCGCCGCGACTTCCTTGCCGGTGCCGCTTTCACCAGTAATGAGAACCTTGGCGTCCGAGCGAGCGGCACGATCGATCTGATCGTTCAGAGCCAGGACGATGGGCGTGTTGCCGACGAGAGACTGGGAATCTGACATACATGTCCGAAGGGTGCCGTCGCGCTATTCGGGCAAGGCGAAGGTTCACCTTGCGAGGAGCTGACCGGAAGCGCACGTGACGAAAAGAAGTGGCGAAGGGTATCAAGTCTCGATCACATATCAAGTCTCGATCACGGAAAGGATGAGCGACGCAATTCCCGTCTACAAAATTGTCCTCCTGTTAGCGCCGGAGCTCGGGTCATTCCCACATGACCGGAGCTCCGGGTGATTCGTGGGCGCGGGCCCAAGCAAACTATGGACAGGCCACCGCGACCATTTTGAAGCTTTGCACGGTGACCGTTTCTGCCGGCTGATCGGCCGTAGGAGGAGTTGCTGCCGGAGCAGACGCGCTTGGAGGCCGGGACGCGCTCAGGGTCCCTGTGATCTCGATTTTATGGTTCACGTGTTTGCTGAGTTCCCCGCCGGGTTTTGCGACAATGTTGTAGCTTTTCGTGGACCCGGCCGTGCCTGTCGTGGGTGCGGTGTCGCGGCCCGGCGCCGAAGGTGTGATGACAGCATTCGACAGGATGAAGGCGTCCGCCGAGCTCCGGGTTTCACGCAGCCGCTGATCGTGACCTTGTTCGCTTCAGTCGCCGGTTGATTCGCGGGCGGTCAACGGGGGGCTGCTGACTGGGGCCTGAGCTCCGAGAATCGCGGCAGCGCCCAGGATCCCGGTGGCAAGAGTGAGTTTCGACAGCATTGGTGATTTCCTTAGCCTGGGGAACGGCAATGGGTTCCGTTTCAAAAGAACGTCCTTCGGCGTCGATTGAGCAGGAAGCAGACCAACAGGCTTGCTCGATCCTCGGAAAAACAGGCCTTGAACGCGGTCGAGCGAAGCGTGTCCGACGGTAATACCTACATCAGCGATGTACATTCATACGTGACCGCTGCTGCATTTACGCCTTGGTCCCGACGATCGCGATCCCAGGTGAAATTCCAATTCGCCTGCCAGCGGACGTTACATTTTTGACGCGATCGCCGATGACCAGACGGCCGATGTTGATCCGGCTGGACACCTCCGCTATGCCCGCGAGGTGCGGGCTGGCCCTGTCATGTCGGTAAAGTCCCTACATGCGGTGTGCGCCGCTCCGATCGACCGACGCCATGCGGCCGCGACAGCCCGAGCTGCACGTCGAGCTATCGTCGGTCGACGGCCCATGCAGCGACCACGAAATCCCGTAGCCGACCCCATCTCGCCAGAGGCATCTCCGACACGCGCGCCACCACGTCCACCACTTGGTCCCATCGCCCACCGCGGGCGTACTCAAATCCAACGCACCTGCTCGATCTCGACACTCAGGTTTCCCTTTAAGATCGGGCAAACCCGGTAATCCTGAGCTTACGGCTGAGTTGCGAATCGCTACACCATTCTGCGTGACAACCGGCCAGCCCGCTTAAACACAGTAGTTTGCTGTGTGGCAGAGGATTTGCCGCCCGCTGAGCTATCCATCTTCCAGGACAATCTGCTCTCAGCCGGAAGGAGAATCATATTGGACGGTCCCAAGTGTCTCAGGCGATGTGTCTGCCTTTTCGCCGCTGCCGCCTGCGTCATCACGTCGACCTCACTCCACTCCGCGTCGTCCGGCAGCGCGCCGTCCCTGCCAGCCCCCACGGGCGCCATCGTGAATGTCGCTACGGAGACCCAGCTTCAGAACGCGGTGAGCGCCGCCCCCCCAGGTACGACGATCGTGATCGCGCCCGGCACGTACAACCTGACGAGCACGTTATATCTCGATGTCGACGACCTGACGTTGCGAGGCGCGACGAACAACCGCAACGACGTGATCCTGGTTGGTAAGGGCATGACCAACGGTAATTACGGCGCCGTGCGCTTCGGCGTCTGGACCAACGCGTCGCGGATCACGATCGCCAACCTCACGATTCGCGACGTGTATGAGCATCACATCATCCTGAATCCTGGCGCTGAATCGCCCAGGATCTACAACGTCCGACTCGTCGACGCAGGCAGTCAGTTCATCAGGGCCAACCCCGATAATGCCGGGGGAGGCATTGACAACGGACGGATCGAGTATTCGGTCTTGGAACATTCAACAACCGCGCCTGACTCCAATACCAACGGGGTGGATGTGCTCGCGGGAAGCGGCTGGGTTGTCAGCAACAACGTCTTCAGGAACTTCCGCGCACCTCACGGGCAGCTTGCCGGTCCGACCGTGGTGTTCCGGGGTGGATCGAGGGATGCACTCGTCGAGGGCAATACCTTCGTCAACTGTCAGCGAGAGATCGCGCTTGGACTGGAGGCCGCGAGCCCCGATGACAATACCGGCGGGATGGTGCGCAACAACTTCATTTACCGCATGGCGTCCATAGCTGCTGGTTCGGCGATCTCGGTTAGCGACTCACCGAACACTCAGGTACTGCACAACACCGTCCTCGTCAACGGAACCTACCCGGCCCCGATTGAATACCGATTCCCGGATACGACGGGGGTCGTTGTCCGCAACAACCTGCTGGACGGGTCGATCAGCGCGCGCGATGGCGCCAGTGGCACGGTGACGGCGAATTACACGTCTGCGGCCGCGTCAATGTTCGTCAACCCTACGACTGGCGACCTTCACCTCAGGTCAACGGCGACTGCTGTGACCGATCGCGTCACGGCTCTGTCCAACGCGTCGCAGGATTGGGACGGGGAGTCCAGGCCTCAGGGGAGTGCGGCCGATTACGGAGCCGACGAGGTCGCGAACGCGACATCTCCACCGAACCAGGCTCTGACCGCATCGCTGACCAGTCCTGCCGACTGGACTGCCTCTGTGGCGGCGGCGACGACCACGCTTGTTGCCAGCGGTCTGCCTTCTCCGTGGCTGGCGACGAGCATCGGGAGCCCGGCAGTCGGCGGAAGCGCGACGTATGCTTCTGGAACGTTCACGATCAAAGGAGCGGGTGCGAACATCTCAGGCACCGCCGATCAGTTCCACTTCGCGTATCGAACGCTCACCGGAAACGGGGAGATCGTCGCGCGGGTGGCGTCGCTCCAGAACGGCCACGCGTGGGCCAAGGCCGGCGTGATGATTCGAGAGACCTTGACCGCGTCCTCGCGGCACGCATTCGCGGCCGTCACGCCGGAGAACGGCCTGGCGTTCGTGCGTCGCGTCACGACAGGAGGCGCGAGCGCGATCACCTATCGCGGAACCGTCACGGCGCCGTACTGGGTGCGGTTGGTGCGGAGCGGGTCGACCTTTTCTGCGTACCAGTCCGCCACCGGCACCGGTTGGACCTTGATCGGGAGTCAGACCATCTCCATGGCCGCGACCGTCTACGTCGGTCTGGCCGTCAGCAGCCAGAACATCTCGACCCTCGCGACGGCCACGTTCACCGGCGCCGGCGTGACTGCGCCTTCTGCAGCGGCTCTGCCTTCTCCGTGGCTGGCGGCGAGCATTGGGAGCCCGGCGGTGGGCGGAAGCGCGACGTATGCTTCTGGGACGTTCACGATCAAAGGAGCGGGTGCGAACATCGCAGGCAGCGCCGATCAGTTCCACTTCGCGTATCGAACGCTCACCGGAGACGGGGAGATCGTCGCGCGGGTGGCGTCGCTCCAGAACGGCAACGCGTGGGGCAAGGCCGGCGTGATGATTCGAGAGACCTTGAGCGCGTCCTCGCGGCACGCATTCGCGGCCGTCACGCCGGAGAACGGCCTGGCGTTCGTGCGTCGCGTCACGACAGGAGGCGCGAGCGCGATCACCTATCGCGGAACCGTCACGGCGCCGTACTGGGTGCGGTTGGTGCGGAGCGGGTCGACCTTTTCTGCGTACCAGTCCGCCACCGGCACCGGTTGGACCTTGATCGGGAGTCAGACCATCTCCATGGCCGCGACCGTCTACGTCGGTCTGGCCGTCAGCAGCCAGAACGTCTCGACCCTCGCGACGGCCACGTTCACCGGCGCCGTCGTCACCGCGGCGACCGCGAACGCTGCTCCTTCGGTGTCGCTGACATCACCCTCGTCTACCACGACGTTCAACGCCCCGGCCACGATCAGCGTCACAGCATCGGCATCGGATTCCGATGGCACGGTCGCAAGCGTGACGTTTTACGCTGGGTCGACGCGGATCGGATCAGCAGATACCAGCAGCTCCCTACAGCGTGACATGGTCGAACGTGCCGGCAGGAACGCTACATACTCACCGCTGTCGCCGTGGACGATGACGGCGCCTCCCGCACCTCAGCGACGGTCTCGATTGGCGTCGGTACTTCGATCACGCTGCCTCGCCGGCTCATCTTCACGGCGTCAGCGGATCACGCGACGAACGTGACCTCCTACAGAATGGATATCTTCGCGGCCGGAGCGAACCCTTCGACGGCGATACCCGTGAGAACGCAGAATCTTGGCAAGCCGGCGGTTGTCAGTGGTGACATCACCGTGAACATCGCGACGCTCGTGCAGTCGCTGCCGGCCGGCAGCTACTTCGTGACGGTCACCGCGATTGGAGCTGGCGGCAGCAGCCGCAGTAGTCCGTCACCCACTTTTGCGCGGTAACGCGGGACCGATCGACCCGGTTGGAATCTCCGTGAGCGCGATTCGACGAAGTCGGATACGGCGCGCGGTGTGCCGGCTGGGGGTCATGTCGGCGGCAGAAAATCGCTCGACCGCCGCCGTGCCAGACGGTAACGTCGTGCAGGAATGGCGCATTTTCTTCTCACGCCAGTCGGCTCGAGCGGCGACGTCCACCCATTCGTCGGCATCGGTCGCGCGCTGCGCGAGCGAGGCCACGATGTCACGCTGCTGACGGCGGAGCCGTTCCGCCGCATCAGCGAGCGTGCGGGACTCCATTTCGTCGGGACGCAGTCGGAGGAAGCCTTCGACCGCGTGACGAAGCATCCGGATCTCTGGCATAGCCGCCGCGGGCTGACCCTGGTGCTTCAGACGCTGGCGTCGGTGATGCGGGGCGATTACCCGCGCATTGCCGACGCGTATCGAGCCGGGCCGGACCGTCCTGATCGGCCATGCACTCAGTTTTGCGACCCGGGTATTCGAGGAGGTCCACGGCGCGCCGGCCGCGACGCTTCATCTCGCGCCGTCGATCTTCCGGTCGGATTATCAACAGCCCACGCAGGTGCCGGGCGCCGACGCGTCCAGCCTGCCGCTGTGGGTGAAGCGCACGATGTGGTGGCTGGTCGATCGCTGGCTGATCGACCCGCACGTCGTCCCCGAGCTCAATCGCTGGCGGCGCGAGCTCGGTCTCCAACCGGTGTCGCGCGTCTTCAAGGGATGGCTGCATTCGCCGCGCCTGGTCATCGGACTGTTTCCTGAGTGGTTCGCGTCAATCCAGCCGGACTGGCCCCCGCAGCTTCGGCTCACCGGATTTCCGTTGTACGACGAGCCCGACGAGCACGCGCTGAGCCCGGGTCTGCAGGCCTTTCTCGACGGAGGCTCGCCGCCTATCCTCTTTACGCCGGGGTCGGCGAACCGCGCGGCTTCGCAGTTCTTCGCGGCGGCGCTGGAAGCGACGCGCCGGCTGAGACGGCGCGCGCTGTTCCTCACTCGCTATCCGGAGCAGTTGCCGGCACCGCTCGGGCCCGATGTCGTGGCACGAGCCGTACGTGCCGTTCTCACAGGTCCTGCCGCGCTGCGCCGCGATCGTGCACCACGGCGGTATCGGCACGTGCGCGCAGGGGCTCGCCGCCGGCGTGCCGCAATTGACGATGCCGCTCGGGTTCGATCAGCCGGACAACACGACACGATTGTGGAGGCTTGGGGTGGGGCGTTGGGTGCGGCCGCACCTGTTCCACGGTGAACGTCTCGCCGCGGAGCTCGCCGCGCTGCTTGGCGACTCCCGGGTTGCCGAGCGCTGCGGACACTGGGCGCAGGCGATGCGCCGCAGCGATCCGGTCGCGGAGACATGTGCCGTGCTGGAGACGTTGATTCCGTAGATCCTGAGAAATCTGAAGTCTGAAATCTGAAGTCTGATCAGGTTTCAGATTTCAGGTTTCACGTTTTCGCACCACCCGCGTGAGGTTCTCGTTCACTTGTCCTCTGGCGCGAACGCGAGCAGCACGTTCCCCGGCATGCCGCCGAAGCGCGAATAGCCGGAGTTGACGAACACCATCCCATTCACGACCACCGCGCCAGGCCCGTCGATGGATCCACCCCTGGCTTTCACGCCATTGACCGCGGTGAACTCGCGGGCGGTATCGAAGTCCCAGATGACCTTGCCGTCTTCCGCAGAGTAGCCGCGGACGATGACCGTCCATCGAACCAGAGAACACCACATCAGGAATCGCGGTGACGGCCGCCGACTGGGCGGGCGTGCAACCGGTCGGCGCCCCCGGCGCACAGACGATGGGAGGCGCATACCAGGCCGTGGTGCCATCGGCGATTCGCAGCGCGGTGAGGCCGCCGCCCAGCCGCGGATCGACGATATTCCGGCGCGTATCGCTGGGGTCTGTCGGACGGGTTCTGCCGTACGCGGATGTGGCGCCATACACGCGCCGTCCGTCGCTCGCCATGCCCCACTGCACGCCCACGCTCGTGCCTACGGTGGGCCCGGGGCTGGCGATGCGCGTCTGCCACAGAATCTCGCCCTTCTTCTCGGGGTCGAGCGCGTAAATCATCCCCGACTTCTGCCCCGCGAGAAGGACGTCGCGGCCACCGGGCACCTGGGTCAGGATGGCCGACGAACCGAAGTCGTAATCAGGGCCGTCTTCAGCCGGGCAGTTCTCCTTGTCGGTGGCGCACGACGAATTGTAGGCGTCACCCGCGGTGGTTTGCTTCGACCACACCACGCGGCCCGTGGCGATGTCGAGGGCCACGATCGCGTCGCTCAGCGAGGTGGCGGGCGAGGAGTAGTTATCGCCCGTGGCGACATACATCACGCCGCGCTTGGGGTCGAGCGTCGGCGCAGCCCACACGCCCGCCCCGGAAGGCCCGATCTGCGGAGTCCCGCGCTTCGTGGCGCCGGTGCGTTTCGGTTCAGGCACCAGATAGGTTTTCCACACTTGCGTGCCGTCGCTGATCCGCAGCGCGACGATGCTGCCGCGGAACGTGCAGCAGGGGTAGGTGGGATCGAGCGACCGCGTCTCTTCCCACGACGCGACCGGGACGAAGACGTTGCCGTTGTACGCGACGGGCGCGCCCGTGAGCCGCGCCGCGTCGTGCTCTTCGATCTTTTTCTTCCACAGGAGCGTCCCGGTTTCCGCCTCGAGGGAGTAGAACCAGCCCGTCTGATCGCCGAACGTCAACGAATGCTTCGCTCCAATGCGGGTCGCGACGATTGACGAGCGAACCGGCCCGTTGGCCTGGAAGGTCCATTGGATGCATCCCGTTCCGGCCCGCAGGGCATGAATCACGCCGCCGGCGCTCCCGACGAACACCTGGCCGTCGATGACGGTCGGTTGCGCGAACGCGGTCACATCGCCGTCGAACCCGAATGCCCATCGCAGCTTCAGTCGCCGCACCTGGTCGATGCTCAAGCGCGCCGCGTCAGCCGATTGAAACCGGGCGTTTGTCTGGCTCGGACTCCACCCGTTCCAGGCCGCTTTGGGGGGCTCGACCAGCGTCACGCTGCGATCGCCGCAGAACGCAGAGGGAGGTGGGCCCGCGGGCGAGCCGGCGAGCCCGAGATAGGTGGCCACGGCCTGTCGCTCGTCGCGGCTGAGAGGATAGGCCACCGTCATCATCGCGCCGAAATCGAGCGCGCGAAGGATGCGCAACGCCGACATCTTCTGGAGCGCCTCGCGCGGCGGGATGCGCGGGCTCGCCTGGTCGTGACACGAGGCGCAGCGCGTCCGGTAGACCTGCTCGCCCGAAGGATCCCGGCCGACCTGCGCGCGAGACGTCGCCACGAGACCCGGCACGACGAGGGCGCAGCGAAGGCGACCGGGAAGACGTACGGGCTGAGTTCTGAATCTCATTGTCGATGTGCTCCCAAATCAGCCTGTGCCCGGTCGAAACGAGCCTGTCAGATCAGCACCTACACTGGAATGTCAATCGTCAGACACGGCACTGACTTGCTGGTAAGCGACTGCGTCGTCGCGAACGTGCTCTCCGTTTTCAGCGCCTGCACGAGCTTGCTCCGCGGCACTTCCGTTCCGCGATCGACGCTGCCGTGCTTGCCCGTCATCGTCGACACGATGGTCTGCAGCCGTCCCTTCCCGTGCTCGTCGGCGTTCTTTCTTCTGAAAGAGGTTCCACAGCGTTTTCGGCGTCGCGTTGAGGCTGCCGTGATGGCCCGACCTTGTACACGTCGACCTTCGACAGCAGCTTCCTGACGGCCGACGCCTCCTTCGCTTCCTTCAGCGAGTACATCCAGTTCTCCAGTTGCGCATCGCCGGGGAACAGCAGCTTCTTCGTGCCGACCTCGAACAGCAGGATCACGCTCGTGTTGTTCATCTGCTTGTCGAGGATCCGCACGATCTCGAGGAGCTGATCGCCACGAACCGCCTCGATCCGCGGAAGGAACCAGCGCGTCTCCACCGGCAGCGACACTGCCGGTCACCTGCGCCGCGCGCGGGAACAGCGGCTTGCCGGTCGCCGCGGCGCGCCGCGACGCCTTCGCCTGGAGATGCCAGAACTCGTCCTTGTCCTCGTCGCGCTGCTGCTCGATGGCGCGCGACTGCTTCAGCGTCGGCGGACCGAGCACGTGCACCTTCACTCCGGGCAGCACCTTCTCCAGGCCCGACTTGCTGCCGTAGTACGCGTAGACGTGCTCGCCGCTCATGCCCATCAGCGTCTTGACCGCGTCGAGATTCGCCAGGTTGTCGTCGCCCAGAAACGCAATCTGGTCCTTGACCGTCTTCGGCGCGCGAAGGGCGGCGATCTCCTGAAGCGAAAACCGCGCGACGTCGTGCATGGCCGCCAGCGCGCCGACGAACCCTTTCGCGCCCTCGAGCGCGGCGGGCGGCGAGGTCGCGTCCGGCTGCGCCTCCGGATGCTCGGTCCAGGGCTGCAGGACGACATCGGGATGGAGATCGGCGATCAGCTTCCCGGTCGTCCCCGCCGAACCCCGAAATGTGATCGCGATGGCGATGGGTGGCGACGACGGCGGTCAGCTTGCCGGCGGTCTTCTCCTTGATGTCCTTTGCCACCGACGTCGAGCGAGAAGCCGCCCTGCTTCGGCAGGCTCGTGCTGCCGAAGTCGATGAGGACGTGCCGGCGCGCCGCCGTGCCGTCCTCGCCGTAGTTGAACGAGACGAGAAAGCAGTCGCCAAACCCGACCTGATACGAACGGATGGTGACGGAGGTCGGCTTCCTGCTCGGCGCCATCTACCACTCCTCGTCGAGCGCGCGCATCGTTCCGAGCGCGCGCTGCCGATGCATCGTCGAGAATCGCCGCGCGAGCGACGCCCCTTTGCGGTAGTAGCCGAATCGCCAGAGATCGGCGAGCCGCCGCGACTGGCGGGCCTGTACACCGGGATCCGTCAGATCGAGCAGCCGTTTCGCGACGGCGAACTTCAACTGGCCGTACTCGTCGAAGATCAACGTCATCCCGCCGTCGAGCGACACCTCCTGCTCGTCCGGCATCTCTTCGGGCTTCTCGATCCCCAGCGACTTCAGCCGGCCGGCCTCGATCTTGATCTGCTGCATGCATTCGGCGACTGTCTCACGCAGCGGAAACCCATCGTCCGGAGCGATGCGCAGGCACGGCCTGACGCTCAGCACGCGCGTGTACGCGCCGTCGGACAGCCCGAGCGCGCGGCGGTTCTCCCAGATGAATCGAAACACTTCGTCGGGATCGCGCGTCATCGACTCGAAGTGCGTGCGGTCGCGCCGGAACACGCCGGCGCCCGGCGACGGCCAGAAGCCGTCGGGCCTGGTCGCCTCGGGGCAGGGATCGATCCCGTAGCTCCGGAAGCTGGCGAGCAGATGCCTGCGGAACTGGTATTTCGAGTCGTCCGGCCGGATCTCGTGATCGGCAGTCAGCAGCGCGCTGAGAAAATCGGGAAACTCGACGTGAACCGGCGGCGTGTAGTCGAGCGCGCGAATCGTCATCGTCAACAGATAGTCGGCCGATTCGGCGGCTTCCTCGGCCACGCGGCCGCGGTCGACGGCGTTGCCGTGAAGGTGGCCGAGCGCCTCCAGCCGGTTGACGAGGACGTCGATGAAGGCGTTCATGATCGCGGCGACGAACAGCTCGCCGCGACGATGCGGCTCGTCGAACTCCTCGGACTTGATGTACCTGCGCGACGGCGGCAGATCGACCGATCGTCGCAGCGCCTGCCCGCGCACGAGCGAGAGCTCCTCGCCCATCTCCTCCGCAAGGCCGAAGAGCAGCGATTGGCGCAGCGCCTTCGCGGTGAGCTGCGCCCGGCCGATTCGACCGCGGGTCGCGCGCGCCTGCCGCTGCGGCCGTGGCGATCGAGCAGCCGGGTCGTGACGCCGCCCAGTGAAAACACGGAGAGCAGCGCGACGACGTCGGCGAACCCTTCGTGAAACGCCGCCTGGTCGGGCGACGACGGATCCGTGAACCGTTCGCGCAGCCCGTCGACGAGCGCGTGCGTGGTTTCGTGCGCCACGACGTCGTGCGACAGGCAGGAGAACACCGTGCCCTTCCGGCCCGGGAAATACCCGAAGAGCAGCGCTTGATCGCGTTCGGAGTAGAACGCGTTGGCGTCGGCGAACGCGTGCGGCGCGACGTTGAGCTGATGGCCCCGAAATCCCCAGCTGACGCGTCGCCCGAGCGCGAACTCGAAGCGCGCCAGCGTCCGCATCACGATCGCATACACGTTCTGCGCGTGAAAGCGGGGATCTCCGAGGATGGTTCGCCGCGACGGCTTCCTGAATCGATCGTCCGGAAGACCGTCCCGGTCCGTCGCGTATTCGAGGGGCTTGTACAGCGTGCGCGTCGAGCCGTCGTAGTCGATCACGTGCACGCGATACCCCCAGGGACCGGGCGCGAGCTCCTCGGCCGGCACGTCAACCTCTGCGGTCAGAATCTCTCCGTCCGCGCCCGTTACAGCGGGATCCTGCGCGACGATGGTGAGTTTGCGCGATCTCGGCTGGGGAACGAGCGTCTCGCGTAGACGTGCCGCCACGATCCGCCTCCTTCCGCGTCTTGCGGGAACATGAATGGTCCTCGCAACGAGACACGGGGCGATTCGAGCCGGCCATAGTCTAGTTCAAAATCCTCACGACTCTTTTGGTTCTTCAGCTGCATTGAGGGCGATCTTCCGGACGGCGGGTGCGTACCGGGCAGAACGCGGACCGAAATCGTCTCGATTACCGGGCAAGAGCCAGGATCGGCGCATTGGTCGATGTCGATCGCCAGGGTTCTCGTTCGACCAAGGTGAGAGGAAGGCCAAGCCGGTCACACCGGCGCTGGGAGGTCAGCGTTCCAGCGTCATCATGAAAGGGATGCGTACATGCAAAGGATCACCCCATTCTTGTGGTTCGATACGCAAGCGCAGGCGGCGGCGAATTTCTACGTGTCGATCTTCGACAACGCGAAGGTTGTGAGTATCACCCGCTACGGAGACGCGGGACCCGGGCCCAAGGCGAGCGTGATGACGGTCGTATTCGAGCTCGATGGGCAACGATTCACGGCATTGAACGGTGGGCCCCAATTCAAATTCACAGAGGCGATCTCGTTCTCCGTGCCGTGCAAGACGCAGGAAGAAGTCGACAGGTTCTGGGAGAAGCTCTCTGAGGGCGGTGAACAGGGGCCATGCGGCTGGGTCAAGGACAAGTATGGCCTGTCATGGCAGATCAATCCCACCGTCTTGGGCGAGTTGCTGAATGATCCCGATCCCAGGAAATCGAAACGGGTCATGGAGGCCATGCTGAAAATGAAGAAGATTGACATTGCAGGCCTCAGAAACGCCTACGACCAGCAATAACGTCGGCGCACCCGGGAACGTCCGGAAGCCCGGCGGCGCAACCCTGACACTCGAGACGGAGGTGGGCCATGGAAGTAATCGAAGGACTGTTGCAGGAGCTCGAACGGGAAGCAGAGACAACGCGCCGCGTGCTCGAGCGCGTCCCTGGTACCACCACCGCGGGCAGTTGACGGTGTACCTGCGCGAACTAGGTGTGCCGATCCCGTCAATCTACGGCCCGAGCGCCGATGAGAACCCGTTCGCCTGAGGGACGAAGAGCGCGTTGCAAAATGTAGTGCGGACCTTTAGATCAGGAAGGCGGAAGGCCTGCACTACATCTGAGTTTTGCAACGTGCTCTTAGTGCTTCTCGGGAGATAACATCGCCCCTTGGACCAGATAGAACGCCATGGCGTTTGTCGTCGGTGAGGTCACGCCGTTTACCGTCTGTGAGGCCACGCCCACCGAACCTGGGCTTGCGACACCCGTGAAGCTGAGACGTCCCCTCGCGTGTCGAAACCTGCCCGTTCCCCCGGTGATTGTGAGCGTGCCCTGAAATGGGAAATACCCATTCTCATCGACCAAACTGGCATTCTTCGTTCCTGCGTACGTTCCGATCAGGGTGTCTCCGTTGCCGGCGGTCATCTTGAAAGTTCCCGCGTAGGTTGCGTCGGCAATTTTGAAACATTTTTTTACCGTCAGGAACAGCGGACCCAGCCCTGAAATGTTCCCGATACCCTGCGCCTCAACAGAAACGTCCCCGCCACTAGGGGCGCAATAATCTCGAGCAGAACGGTACATGGCCGACACCGAAAAGGCCCCCTCGAGACGCACGAGCTCGTCTGCCAGAACCGCATTGGGTGCCACGACTGCTGCGATGACTGCCAGTAACAGCACGCCGGATATTGAGGTGCGCGGCAATCTCATGATGTTCTCCGTGGCGAAACCGGTAGCAAGTCCAACTCTCATGGTTTCCTCCTTCTTCTCACTGTTTCACGCCATTTCACCTGTCCGACGCCCTCGAGAGCGTCATCTGTATGGAGATCGCGCAAGCGGCACTCATAACGGGTCAACGGGACAAAACCCGGTGATCCAGTACGCCGGGTGCTATGCTGGGCTTCCGCTCCCGACTGGTTGAACAAGGCTCCAATCTTTGCCGACCCGCGATGTCACGGCGCTGCTCGGCGATTGGGGTCGCGGCAACCGGACTGCGCTCGATCAATTGCTGCCGCTCGTTTATTCGGAGCTCCGCCGCGTGGCGGCGCGCCGGCTTCGGAACGAGCGTCCCAACCACACGTTGCAGCCGACGGCCCTTGTGCACGAGGTGTACGTCCGGCTCGTCGACCAACGCCAGGTCGATTGGCAGAATCGAGCGCATTTCTTTGGCGTCGCGGCGCAGGTCATGCGCCGGATCCTGGTCGATCACGCCCGGCGTCGCGGCGCAAGCAAACGCGGAGAGGGTGTGCGCTGCGTGTCAATCGAGGAAGCCAAGGACGTCGCCGTGCCGAACGAGATTCCCGTCCTCGCGTTGGATCAGGCGCTCGATCGCTTGCAAGAAGTCGATTCCGGGCTGGCCACAATCGTCGAGCTTCGTGCGTTTGGCGGACTCACGATCGAGGAAGCGGCACATGTACTCAGCGTGTCGCCATCGACCGCCAAGCGCGACTGGCGTACTGCGAAAGCGTGGCTCAAGCGTGAGCTTGGGCCCGAAGCTCGACCGTGACCGACGATCGATGGCCGCGGGTGAAGGCGCTGTTTCAGGCTGCCGTGGAACGGCCGGCCGCAGAGCGCGACGCCTTTCTGTCTGCTGCGACTGGTGACGACGACGCATTGCGTCGTGAAGTCGAGTCGCTGTTGGCGTCGGACGCCTCGGACGTCAGCTTCCTCGATCAATTGCCGGTCGCCAGTGAGTCCGTGGAGGCCGATCCGCTCGCCGCCCCACTGGCGTCGATGGACCACACGCGATCTCACAATGTCCTCACCGCTGGTCTTCGAGTAGGTCCCTACGAAATCGTCGCTCCGCTTGGTGCGGGCGCCATGGGCGAGGTGTACCGCGCGTGCGACACGACGCTGAATCGCGACGTCGCGCTGAAGGTGTTGCCCGAGCTGTTCGCCCTCGATCCTGACCGCCTGGCACGGTTCACGCGCGAAGCGCAGATGCTCGCCACGCTCAATCACCCGAACATCGCGCGCTATCTACGGCCTCGAGGCGGCGAGCCCCTTCGCACGCGGCTCAGGACGAAGCTCGAGCGCTCAGGCGCTGGTGTTGGAGCTGGTCGATGGGCCGACGCTCGCAGACCGCATCGCACGCGGGCCGATTCCGCTGGAAGAAGCGTTGACCATCGCGCGTCAGATTGGCCGACGCGGTGGAAGCGGCGCACGAGAAGGGCATCATTCATCGCGACCTCAAGCCGGCGAACATCAAGATCGCCAGCAATGGGGTGGTCAAGGTGCTCGACTTCGGGCTGGCGAAGATGTGGGACGGTGCCCCGCAGGCCGACCTCTCAGGGTCACCGGGGCTGACCGCCACTGATATCGGCGAGCGGACCATTCTGGGCACCCCGACCTATATGAGCCCGGAACAGGCGCGTGGCCAGTCGCTGGACAGGCGGACGGACATCTGGTCGTTCGGCTGCGTGCTCTACGAGATGCTCACGGGTCGCGCGCCGTTCGCCGGCGACACCATCTCCGACACCCTCGCCGCGATTCTCGAACGCGAGCCGGACAGCACGAAGCTGCCGGCCGACACACCTGTACCGATTCGCAGATTACTGCGACGATGTCTGGAAAAGGATCGCAAGGCACGGCTCGATTCGGCGGCCGGTGCTCGACTGGAGATCGACGATGCGATCGCGTCTCCGGCCGCTGAAACGCTCGCACTCGCGGCGACGCCGTCACGTCGCGTCACGCCTGTGGCCATCGCCGCGCTGGCCGGCGGCACGGCGGTCGCCGCGTTTGCCGCATGGGCGCTGATGCGGCCGGCACCGTGGCTCCGATGCTCCCGTCCCGCTTCGCGATCGTGCCGCCGCCCGCCCAGCCGCTCACTGTGTGGGGCTCCGATCGCGACGTCACCCTCTCACCCGACGGCCGGCACGTCGTCTACCGCACCGGTGGGGTTCCGTCATTCGGCGGCCCGTTGATGGTGCGTGCGATCGATCAACTCGACGCCCGGCGGGTGGAGGATGTCCCTTTCGCACTCGCGCCGTTCATTTCTCCCGATAGCCAGTGGATCGGGTTCTTCGAGAGGTCGGACCTGAAGAAGGTGTCGATTGCCGGGGGCCCTGCCATCACGGTGTGTCACGTGGGCGGCGTGCCGCTTGGCGCGAGCTGGGGCGACGACAACACGATCGTCTTCGCCACCAGCGACCCGAGCACCGGTCTCTGGCGCGTGTCGGCGGACGGCGGCAAACCGACGGTCCTGACGACGCCTGACGCGGCGCAGCGCGAAAAGGACCATGGGTTCCCATCCATGTTGCCGGGTGGCCGCGGCGTGCTGTTCACAATTATGGCGGCGGGCCAGGCGGACAGCGCGCAGGTGGCCGTCCTTGACCTGACGAACGGCAAGCGCCAGACGCTCGTCCGTGGCGGCAGCCAGGCCGAGTACGTCGACCCGGCGGTGGGCTCGGGACGTGCGGGGTATCTGATCTACGCGACGGCCAGCACCCTGCGCGCTGTACGGTTCGATCCGGCCCGACTCGAAGTGCTCAGCGAGCCGGTGACCCTTGTCGACCACGTGATGATCAAGCCGAGCGGCGCCGCCAACTACGCCGTGTCGCGGCAGGGCACGCTTCTCTACGTGCCCGGTGGAGTGGGCGTGCAGACGACGCCGCGGTCGCTCGTGTGGGTCGACCGGAAAGGACACGAAGAACCGATCAAGGCCCCGCTGCGCGAGTATGGTCCCCCGCGCGTATCGCCAGACGGTACGCGCCTGGCGGTGCAAATCCTCGAACCGGACAACAGCGACATCTGGATCTGGGACCTCGCGCGGGAGACGCTGAGGCGTTTGACCTTCGCTCCTGGCCCCGATGGACTGCCGCTTTGGACACCCGACAGCCGGCGGATCATCTTCAATTCGGACAGATCACTTTCGGGCGTGCGGAACCTGTACAGCCAGGCCGCCGACGGCACCGGTACGGTCGACCGGCTGACGACGAGTGCGAACACTCAGTTCCCGATGTCCATTACGTCGGATGGGACACGCGTCGTTGCCTTCGAAACCGTGTCCAGGACGATGACGAGTCGGGCGGCACCCGGCTATCGGTATCGGGTCGTGCTGCTTCCCCTGACGAGTCCGGCGAGCCAACCGGGGACAGCGTCCATCGCCCAGTGCGAGCGCGTCGGGAGTGGAGCCCTCCGCCCAGTCGCTGTTCGACGGAACTTGGCCGGAGCTCTCGCCCGACGGTCGCTACCTGGCGTACACGTTGACTGAGGCGGGCCGCCGCGAGATCTACGTGCGACCGTTCCCGCAGGTGGACCGCGGCCGCTGGCAGATCTCGACGGCGGGCGGCACGCGTTCCGCGTGGGCGCGGAACGGTCGCGAGCTGTTCTACCTTGATGAATCGAACACGCTCATCGCCGTGCCGGTCCAGACGTCCGGGTCGACCTTCAGCGCGGGCAAGCCGGCGAAGGTGTTCGATGCCAAATACGCCGAGCCATTTCCCTCGCGCCAGTACGATGTGTCGCCGGACGGTCAGCGGTTCCTCATGCTCAAAGACACCCCGGCCAGCGATCAGAATGCGACGTCGGCCAGCATGGTCGTCGTGCTCAACTGGAGTGAAGAGCTGAAACGGCGTGTGCCGACGACCGGAAAGTAAGAGTACGTTGCAAGATGCAATGCGAACCTTTTGGGTCCGCCCCGCCAGGCAGGCTTGAAGGGCCGATTTCACTTGGGTGTCGTCGACAGTTTGACGGTTCACAGTTGATAAGGCGCAGGCGTCGACGTAACGACCTGTCGACTGTGAACTGTTAACTGTGAACGACGCTACACCGAAGTGCCAAGCGCGCTAGGTGGAACGCTGACGCTCGACGAGGACCCGGCGAAGGATCTTTCCGGATGGCGACTTCGGGATGTGATCGGTGACTTCGACCGCTCGAAGCTTCTTGTAGGGCGCCACCCGCGCGGCGACGTACTCGAGGATATCTGCGGGCGTCAGTTCGCCCTTCAGGACCACGAACGCCTTCGGTACCTGCCCGGCTTCCTCATCCGCCAGTGGAATGACCGCGGCGTCGGCAATCGACGGATGCCCGAGCAGGACCGCCTCCAGCTCCGCCGGCGCGATCTGCATCCCCTTGTACTTGATGAGCTCCTTCAGCCGATCGACGATGAAGAAGCAGCCGCGCTCGTCTGCGTAGCCGATATCTCCTGTGTGTAACCAGCCGTCTGCGTCGATCATGGCGGCCGTGGCGTCGGGCCGGTTCAAATAGCCCTTCATCACCTGGGGTCCGCGCACGCAGATCTCGCCTTCCTCGTTCGGTCCCAGCTCCGCCTGCGACACGACGTCGACGACCTTCGCCTCGGTATTCGGGACCGGCGGACCGATGCTCGCAAGGCTGATCGGATCGCCGACGGCGCGCGCGGCATGCGTCACCGGGGAGGTTTCGGTCAGCCCGTAGCCCTGGACGACGGAGCAGCCCAGTCGTGTGCGGGCCGCCTCGGCAAGGTCCTCTTTCAGGGGTGCGGCGCCCGAAAACACGATCCGCAGGCGCGACAGGTCGTACTTGTCCACGAGCGGGCTCTTCGCGAACGCCAGGACCATGGGGGGCACGACGTTGGCGACCGTGACGCGGTACTTTTCAAGAATCTGCAGACACTGCTCGAGATCGAAGCGCGGCATGGTGACGACCGTCGCCCCGACGTGCAGGGCGAGGTTCATGATGACGGTCATGCCGTAGATGTGGAAGAAGGGGAGGACCCCCAGCATGATGTCGTCTTCGCGGAGGCCGAACGGGCCCGCCATCTGCAGGATGTTGGCCACCAGGTTGTAGTGCGTGAGCATCACCCCTTTCGGCAGGCCGGTCGTCCCGCTCGAATACGGAAGCACGACGAGATCCTCGCGCGGATCGATCTGGACGGCGGGAGGCGCGCTTTCGGCAGCGAGCAGCGATCCGAAGGGCGTGCCGCGTTCGGTCTCGCCGAACACGAATACCTCGCGCACGCCGGACTCCCTGGCCGCCTGCTCGGCCTTCTCGGCACACGGCGGCACCGTCACAAGGTAGCGCGCGCCGGAGTCTCTGAGCTGGGCGCTCAGCTCGGCAACAGTGTAGAGGGGGCTGATCGTGGTGTTGATGCCTCCGAGCAGCGACACCGCGTGAAACGCGATCGCGTATTCCGGAACGTTCGGGCTGTAGATCGCGAACACGTCCCCCTTACGGAATCCGCGGGCCGCCAAGCCGGCGGCGGTCCACCGGACCGCTTCCGCCCATCCTCGGTAGGTGAGGGTTTGTCCGCTCGGACCGTCGACGAACGCGGGTTTGTCGCCGCGTTCCTCGGCGTGCTCCAGAAGGAACGGCGTCAGCGCGACCTCGGGGATCACCACCGGCGGTTCGGGAGCCCGGAAAATCATGCGCAGCTGTCAGCCTAGGAGCGTCTCTGAGTAGGACGAACACGCTCCTAGTAGGCCGGCTTCGCCGGCGGAAAACCTAGTGATTCCGCAGATCTCGCGCGTGGAGCGCGCCTACCAGGAGTTCGTTCAGGCATTACTCGGACGAACTCCTAGCCTGCACAGTCAACTGTGACTGGCGGCCTGCTGTCAACTGGCTGTCAACCGGGAACCGTCACCATATGAACGAGGTGCGTCAGATGACAGCTGACGGCTGAGGGCTGATAACTGACGGCTGAGGCGGCCTTCGCAAGGGCGGCCGATCGTAGCTCTACTGGGTGAGGATCGTCTCCGACATCGTGCCGATGCGAAAGCTCGCATCGCGCTCCAGGGTGCGACGCGCGCGATGTGCGGACGACTCGGCCGATTCCTGGCAATCCTTGCACCGTGTGGCGAACGGCAGCGCCAGCAGACGCTTCTCGGCGATCTCCTGCTGGCAGTCCCGGCACATCCCGTACTCGCCCGCTTCAAGTCGCCCGAGCGCCGCCGCAATCTTCTCCATCGTCTGCGACTGCATTTGTACCAGCGCGAAATCGATGTCCTCCTGGACCTTGTCCTCGGAGAACTCGGCTCGTGACGTGTCGGACGCGTCAATTTCGCGGAAGCCTCGAACTTTTGTCTGAACTTGCGCGGCGAGCTCGCGGTGCCGTCGCTCGAGCATCTGTCGCAATTCGATATGGCGGGAATGGGTCATGGGTCCGGAGGGAGCAAGAAGCGGACCGCGGACGGCCGGCGTCATCGGCGGCAAAGTGCTGACAAGTTGCGCCTTCGCGCGATGCCGCCTCGAGACACTTTTGTCGAACGAGACGATCCGGCCGACATAGTTGTCCTGCTATCGCATGGTGGCGCACCACGGGTTCGCGGGCAACCTGCGTGAATGCCACATCTCTTGAACATGGCCCTGCTCTTGCTCAATTCCCCTCTTTTTCCGAATCGGAGGCTTCATGTACCGGAGCGCGGGGACGAGGATCATAACTCTACTGTTGGCTTTGACGTTTTCGAATGCGTGGCTGGCGGCTGAAGGCCACGACGAACGGGCCGTTCGGATTCGCATTCACGATTACGCGAACATCCAGGATGCAGGGCTCGCACGGGCGCAGGAGGTGGTTCGCGGGATGTACGGTGAGATCGGCGTGCGGACCGACTGGCTCGACTCGTTACGGGGATCCCACGGCACTGTCGACGCTTTTGTCGCGCCCGACTGCCCGCCGTCGGAACTCAACATCATCATCCTCACGAGCGAGATGGCGAACCGCGGCGTGATCCCTGACGCGATCATCGGTTTCGCGGCCGTCGACCGCGGCGTGGGCGGCCGGGTGGCGTTCGTCATTTACGACCGCATCCGAAGCTTCGCAAGCAACACGCATATGGACGACATGCGGATGATGGGCATCGTCATGGCGCACGAGATCGGACATCTTCTGCTGGGGCATCAGTCCCATTCGGACACGGGACTCATGCGAGGACACTGGCAACAGTCCGAATTCCGTGCCGACCGCCCCATTGATCTCCAGTTTTCAATGCCTCAGGCCGTGGAGATTCGCAGACTGCTTGGAGAGGAGCGGGCGCCGTGACGGCCACTCCAGAACGAGCGAGGTGACGTCCTCCGACGCGAGATCACCCGGCGGAATCTGCGGAGGCGCCACATGTGCGTCGCAGAACGAAGTGCCTGAACGATGTGTCGTGCTGCGTACAGAGCGGCAAGAATTCTTGACAGCACCGATCCAAAGAGAGTAGGGTATCGTCTTCGAAGGATTCGAGATATGCAACCTGCAACCCGTTCGTCTCCCCAGCTGACGATGGGTTCGGTAGAGAGTGACGGCTGTGTCTCAACGGCCGATTTTCCTTCCCGCTGATCTCCATGCAGAATGGGACGTGGTCATCCGAGTCCCGGTCCAACGTGTTGTTGGTCGGGCCCGCGTCCGCGACCGAGGCGATGCTTGTCGCGATGAAGCCGCACCTTGACGAGCCGCTCCGCCAGTACAGGCCGGAAGCCGGTGTGCCGGTTCCGCAACCGCAGCGAAGGAACATTGGTCCTGTTGGAGGTCGAGCGACTGGACCGGGAACAGCAAGCTCAGCTGGACCAGTGGTTGGGGCGCTTCGATGAACGCGCGCGCGTGCAGGTCGTCTCGGCAGGGTCTGAACCCTTGTTCTTCCTTGTCGAAACGGGCGCATTTCTCGCGAATCTGTATTACAGGCTCAACGTCGTACGGATGGAACTGCTTCCGTCGGAAAGCCCAACCACCCCGTGAGCCGTTCGCGCGATACGGCTTGCGCGTCTTAGTGGCCCGTATCGGTTTCCCGCGCGCCTTCGCAACGCACATCGCTGGAGCGACGGCCCCCACGAAAAGCCAGTCGCCGATCGAGTGTCGTGAAATCCCGTCGATCGCGCTGGGGAAGCGTGGCGTTCACGTACGACTGAAGCACGAGGGGCAGCCGAGACGGGTGTTCGAAAAACGCTCCCGTGGCCTGAACCTCGCGTGCCAACGGAAGATCGTCGTATGTCGAGTAGACGATACAGCGGGTGTGCGTCCCAGCCACCAGGTGCACGAGGTGCAGGCCGTTGTAGGCGCGCAGCCGCAGATTCGTGATGAGCAGATCGGGCGGCTGGTTGAGCAACCGGGTGCGGGCAGCCCCGAAATTCGGTACAGGTTTCGATGTCGGCCACGAAGCGCAGGGCCGCCTGCGCGGCGCGTAGGCCGCTGGGATCCGGATCGACCAGAAGGATCTCCTTGGCGGCCCGGGGCGTGCGGGTCGGCCTCGAAGACGCGAGGTCGCTCTGGCGACGTGGGGTGTCTCTCATCGCCGTCAGCCGCGCGGTCTGAAAGCCCAACCGTCGCACGCGTGGACCGGTGCGCCGAGGCTGCGAGCTCGACGACATCCGATCTCCATGCCCGCGCGGTTTTCAAAGATGGCGCCGATACCGCTCCGGGCGGAATCGTCTACCCGGCCACGAAACCCCATCAATGCCATCAATTTCTGGTACCGCCGATCGCTCGTTTCCATAAATCAACCTTCGGGATGAGGCCGGTGCGGGTATTCGGATCGCAGAACACCCCTTGGTGCTATAGGGTTCGGGCGAGGGCCAAAGATATAGGGCGGTTCAAGAATAATTCCGAAGCCGATATCTCGCAGGGGTGCGAGGGAAAAGTCTGCCGGAGAGCGGAATTCTG
Source organism: uncultured Acidobacteriota bacterium (assembly GCA_963745495.1). Lineage (GTDB taxonomy): Bacteria > Acidobacteriota > Vicinamibacteria > Vicinamibacterales > CAVVIG01 > CAVUXJ01. The sequence goes on along the minus strand of CAVUXJ010000001.1, from coordinate 191,141 downwards.
CTCGGCCCGGCCGTCACGCGGGTGAGCGCCAATGACGCGACTGTCGCCGGGTTCAGCGGCGAAGTCTCGGTTTGAATCTGAGATACCATGCGGCCGTGCGCTACCTGTGCAGGCGGCTCGGTCATGGTCTTCTGGTCCTGCTCGGTGTGTCCCTTCTCTCGTTCACGCTCGCGGAGGTGGCACCAGGAAGCGTCTTCGACGAGGTCAGGCTGGACCCGCGGATATCGGCCGCGACCCTCGCGGCCATGCGCGACCGGTACGGCTTGGACCGTTCTCTTCCCGCAGAAATACGTCGACTGGCTGCAATCGATCCCGCTCGGAGAACTGGGATTCTCCGTCGCCTACAACAGTCCGGTGGGTCCACTGCTCTGGCCGCGTGCGCGCAATACATTGCTGCTCACCGTGACGGCGACCGTGCTCGCCTGGTGTATCGCCGTCCCGGTCGGCACCTGGGCGGCCAGTCGGAAGGGCGGATGGGGCGACCGCGCAGCGGCGGGAGCGACCACCGCGCTCCTGAGTGTGCCAGACCTGCTTCTCGGTTTGGGTCTTCTGCTGCTGGCCGTGCGCACCGGCTATTTTCCGACAGGCGGAATGGTGTCGATCGGTTTTGCCGAGCTCGGCCCGTGGGACAAGGCGAAGGACGTCGTGTCCCATTTCCTCCTGCCCGTCGCGGCGCTGACCCTGATCAACGTGCCGGTGCTGGTCAGGCACGTACGCGCCAGCCTGATCGACGTTCTGCAGGCACCGTTCATCCGCGCGGCTCGCGCGGCGGGTATTCCCGAGCGGCGGCTGCTTTTTCGCCACGCGTTGCGTGCGGCCGCGAACCCCTTGATCTCGCTGCTGGGGCTTTCCGTCGCCTCGCTGCTCAGTGCGTCGCTCGTCGTGGAAACGATCATGAGCTGGCCCGGACTCGGTCCCCTTCTGATCGAGGCGGTTGCTGCGCGCGATCTCCATCTGGTGGTTGGCGCCGTCATGTGCTCCACGGCGTTGCTGATTGCCGGCAACCTGCTGGCTGACGGTCTCCTCTACCTGGCGGATCCACGCCTTCGGGCAATGCAGGCATGACCGACGATGCGACGTCCCTGGCGAACTCCAGCCCGCGCGCGTCGGTGTCGGTCAGCGGCAACGGCCGGCGCTGCCGACTGGTCCTTGGCCTGCTCGGTCTCGTGTACCTGTCGACGGTCTTCGCCGGATTTCTCGCTCCGGACGACCCCGCCGCACAGAATCGCGATCTCGCGTTCGCGCCTCCGACCCGCCTCCATTTCGTGGACGGGACCGGCCGGCTGCACGTGCGCCCGTTCGTGTACGGGCTGGCGCGTCGCCCGCGACTCCGGGGAATACGCGGAAGATCGAAGCCGTATCTATCCTGTGCGCTTCTTCGTTCGAGGCGCCCCGTATCGCGTGGCGGGAATCGTCGGCGGGAACCTGCATCTGTTTGGAACCGACAGCCCTGGCCGCCTCTTTCTGATGGGCAGCGACGATTACGGCCGGGATCAGTTCTCTCGCTTTCTTCACGGCGGACAGATCTCGTTGTTCGCCGGGCTGCTGGGCGCCGGTCTCTCGCTCGGCATCGGCATGGTGCTCGGCGGGCTGGCCGGGTTCTACGGAGCGTGGGTGGACGAGACGATCATGCGCGCGGCGGAGCTGTTCCTCGCGCTGCCGTGGATGTATCTGTTGTTGGCGGTTCGGATGGCCTTACCGTTGCACATCGAGCCGGCAGAGGCGTTCCTGCTGGTCCTCGCCGTGATTGGACTCATCGGATGGGCGCGCCCGGCGCGATTGATCCGCGGTATCGTGCTCAGCGCCAAGCTGCGGGACTATGTGGCGGCGGCACGGAGCCTCGGCGCCTCCGACTTCTACCTCCTGAGGCGGCACGTGTGGCCACAGGTGCTGGGGATCGCCCTGACGCAGGGCGCCTTGCTGGTGCCCCAATACATCCTGGCCGAGGTCACCTTGTCGTTCTTCGGTCTGGGCGTGGGAGAACCGGTGCCAAGCTGGGGAAACATGCTGGCGAGCCTCCAGCGCTACCAGGTGCTGTCGTCGTACTGGTGGATGTTCGTGCCTGGACTGGCCCTGATCCCCGTGTTTCTGCTGTACTACGCGCTGGCTGACGCACTGCACCAGCGAGCGGCGGTCTTCTCCCTGTGACGCCGGCGGCAGATCGCCGCCAGCCGTCGGCTCGTGGGAACGCTCGCAGGGTAGGGTGCGAGGATTCATGAAGAAACGCCTTGCCGGCCTGACTCTCGCGCTGACCTTGCTGGCCGCGGTGTCTGCCCTCAGTCACGCCGCGCAAAAGCCGGCCGCGCCTTCGCTCGACTCGCGTTTCCCGAGCGTCGGCGGGCAAGCCGGCGTGGACCGGCTGGTCTCTGCTGCGGAGGTGGGGCGCTCCGGCGGCCAGCTGGTGGTGATTCAGCGCGCCGAGCCGAGAACCCTCAATCCCGTCATCGCGATCGACAGTCCCTCGAGGGACGTCGTCTGGCGCACGATGGCGGACCTGATTCACGTCAACCGCGAAACGCAGCAGACCGAACCCGCACTGGCCAGGTCGTGGACCGTCTCGCCCGACGGCCGCCGGTTCACGCTCTCGCTGCGCCGCGGCGTTCGTTTCTCCGATGGCGATCCCTTCGACGCCGACGATGTGGTGTTCTCGTTTCAAGTCTACATGGACGAGAAGGTGGCCGTCGCCGCAGCGTGATCTCTTGATCGTCGGGGGACAGCCGATCGCCGTGCGCAAGCTCGATCAGGAGACGATTCAAGTCGATCTTGCGGAGCCGTACGCCGCCGCGGAGCGGCTGTTCGACAACATCGCGATGCTGCCGCGCCACCTGCTCGAGAAGCCCTACAAGGAGGGCCGTCTGGCGGAGACATGGGGGGTCCTGGCGCCGGCGGAGGCCTTCGCCGGGCTGGGTCCATTTCGTTTCAAGGAACACGTCGCCGGGAGAACGAATTGTCCTCGAGCGCAATCCGTTCTATTGGAAAACGGACCGCGCGGGCCAACCGCTGCCGTATCTCGACCGGATCGTGTTCATGTTCGTGCCGAGCGAAGACGCGCAGGCCGTGCGGTTCCAGTCGGGCGAGGCCGACATCACCACGCGCTTGAGCGCGGCGAATTTTGCCGTCCTGTTGCGCGAACAGGAGCGCCGGAACTACGAGCTGCTCGATCGCGGTCCCGGACTCGACTACACCTTTCTTTTCTTCAATCAGAATAACCTGACGGAGAAGGCGCCTCAGGCGATCGCGCGCAAGCTGACGCTGGTTCCGCCAGCTGGCGTTCCGGCAAGCCGTGTCGCGTGCAATCGATCGAGAGGGAATCGTTCGTCTCGCCTATCGAGGCCGGGCGACGCCGCTTTGGGGGCATGTTCCGCCGGGCAACAAGCTGTGGGTGAATCGGTCGCTGCCGAAGCCGGGCCGGTCGGTCGAGCAGCGCGCGTCAGCTGCTTCAGAAGGCCGGCTTCGCGTGGAAAGCGGACGGCGCGCTGGTCGACAAGGAGGGTCAGCCTGTCGAGTTCACGGTCGTCACCAACGCCGGCAACACGGAACGGATCCAGATCGCGACGATCATTCAAGACGACCTGAAACAGCTCGGGATGCGCGTGAGTGTCGTGACCCTGGAGCTGCGCGCCCTGCTCGATCGACTCTTGACGACGCACGAGTACGAGGCGTGCGTGCTCGGCCTGGGCGGTGGCGACGGAGATCCAAACAGCGAGATGAATGTCTGGCTTTCGAGCGGGAACACGCACCTCTGGAACCCCGGCCAGAGCCAGCCCGCCACGCCCTGGGAAGCGGAAATCGACACGTTGATGCGGCGGCAGCTCACGACCCGCGATGCCGCAGCTCCGCAAGCGCCTCTACGATCGCGTGCAGGAGCTGGTCGCGCAGAATCTGCCTCTCATCAGCCTCGTGAGTCCCAGCGTGCTCGTCGGCGCGACGAAGGGGCTGGGCAACTTCCGGCCGACCGTTCTCGACCATCACGCGCTTTGGAACGTCGAGGAGTTGTTCTGGCGCCGGAGGCCTTCCGGTGCGCCGCAATGACACGAGCAGACCAGGACCGCGCGCGACGGCTCCTCGGCCCCGACGTCACGTGGAGCGACGCTCGTCTCATCCGCGCATGCCTGAGCGGCAACGAGCACGCCTGGTCGACCCTCATCGCCAAATACAAGAACCTGATCTACTCGATTCCGATGAAATACGGCGCGAGCCCGGAGGATGCGGCCGACATCTTTCAAGCGGTGTGTCTGGAGCTGTTCGCCGAGCTGCCCCGCCTTCGCAAGCCGGACTCCCTGCGCAGCTGGCTGATCACGGTTGCCGCGCATCAGTCCTTCCATTGGAAGCGAAAGCTTCGGCACCGCGCCGAAGACGAGCTGACAGATCGGGAAGCTGAAACACTCGGGATCGATCCGTCGCCGGATCTGATCGAACAGGTCGAGCGGGAACAGATGCTGCGCGAGGCCGTGGCGGCCCTTCCCGCGCGCTGCCAGGAGATGATCAGGCTGCTCTTCTATCACCAGCCCCAGCTGTCGTACCGGGATGTGGCGGCGCGGCTGGGTCTGGCAACGGGATCGATCGGTTTCATCCGCGGCCGTTGTCTCAAACGTCTCCAGCGCACGCTTGAAAAGCGGGGCTTCTAGTGCGACAGGATCCTGGGATGGCGAAGCGGAGTCGGAAGAGCTGATCGATCGTCTGGCGGACATCAGCACCGCCCGGGCGCGCGCGAGCTTTCTTCGCCGGCACAAGGAGCTCTGGGAGCCTGCCGTCGTCGAGCGCCTGTACGCCCATGTCGTGCGGCTGGCGCGGCTCGACGTGCAACGGGCGGAGAGCCTGGCGCAAGCGGCGACATGGGTGGCCGAGAAGCTCGATGACGCCGGCTGCCGGGCGCAGAGCCTGCGAGCCATCGGTCACGTCCGGTTCATCCGCGGCAAGTACCTCGAGGCCCTGAAGTACTACGACGCGGCGGCGAGGCTGTTTCGGCGGGCGGGGCGTGACGTGGACGTGGCCCGGACGCTGAACGGCGCGCTTCAGAGCCGTATTTCGCTCGGCAAGTACAAGGAGGCGCTCGCCTCGGCTCGCCGGGCGCGGCTGATCTTCGAGCGGCACGGGGTCGCGCTGGGGCTGGCACGCCTCGACAGCAACGTGGGCAACATCCTCTGCCGCCAGGACCGGTTCGACGAGGCGCTCGTGCTCTACGAGCGCGCCTACGGGCAGCTCTCGGAGAGCGGGCGAACCGCAGGACGTCGCGGCCGTGCTGAGCAACATGGCGGTCTGCCACATCAACCTGAATGATTTCGAGAAGGCGCTTGGGGACCTACCACGACGCGCGGATCTACTGCGACGGCCACGAGATGCCCCTCCTCGTCGTGCAGGCCGATTACAACATCGCATACCTCTACTATCTGCGCGGTGAATACACGCGGGCGCTGGAGCTGTATCGTGCCGCGCGCGATCGATCCGAGCGGCTTGGGGATGGCTATCACAGCGCGCTCTGCGATCTCGACTGCGCGGAGATCTATCTGGAGCTGAACCTGAGCGACGAAGCCGGCGAGCTCGCGGCGCGGGCTCGGACGCGCTTCGACGAGCTCGGCATGACCTACGAGGCAGCGAAGGCGGTGACCTATCTGGCCCTCGCCACGAATCGGCAGAGGGACCGCCGCGACGCCCAGGAGCTGTTCAACCGCGCCCGGCAGCTCTTCACACGGGAACGAAATCAGGTGTGGCTCGGGCTGCTGGACTTCTATGAAGCGCTTGTCCTCTTCCGTGCCGGGGCGCATGCCCGCGCTCGAACGCTGTGCCGGAAAGCGCTGGCGCGTTTCGCCCGCGCCTCGATACCGGGCAGGGCGGCCCTTTGCGATCTGCTGATGGCGCGCCTGGAGCTTCAGGCCGGCGACCTGCAGGCGTCGGAACGGGCATGCCACGCCGCGTTCGAGAGGCTTGTGGCAGCGGAGACACCCAATGTGATGTACCAGGCGCACTCGGCGCTCGGTCTGGTGCGCGAAGCGCAAGGCGATCGCCGGCGCGCGTATGAAGCGTTTCAGAAGGCGGATCGCAGCCTCGAACAACTGCGAAGCCACCTGCAGGGAGACAGCTTCAAGGTCGCGTTCCTGGAGGACAAGCAGGAGGTGTATGAGAGCCTCGTCTCCGTCGGCCTCGCCCTCGAACCGACGCGCGGGGCAGCTGGAGGCGGCGTTCGGCTACATCGAGAAGGCGAAATCACGCAGCCTGTCCGACCTCATCGCCTTTCGCGCAGGCTCACTCGCCCCGAGGGTCGCGGGCAAGGCGACTGAAGCGGTTCACCGGCTCCGTCAGGAACTGAACTGGCACTATCGGCAATCGGAACTGGAGGAAGTCAGGCGCGAGAAGCGGTCTGCCCGGCGGCGCGAAGAGTCACGACGGCGGATTCGCGCGCTCGAAAAACGGTTGAGCCGATCGCTCGAGGAGAGCCGGCGGACGGACGAAGAGTTCTCCGCGCTCCAGAGCGGCGCAGCCGTCGGCTTGGAAGAGATTCGCTCGAGCCTCGCACCAGACACGATCCTGCTCGAGTACTACCAGGCCCGCGGGCAGATCTACGTCTGTCTGGTCGGTCGCGATGAGCTCGACGTCGTGCCCCTGGGACCCATCGCGCACGTGCGGCGCATCCTGCGGCTGCTGCAGTTCCAGCTCGCGAAGTTCCGTCTCGGACCGGACTATGTCGGCGCATTCGCCGAGCAGCTGCAGGCGGCGACCACGATGCACCTTCGCGATCTTCACGCCGCGCTCGTCGCGCCGATCCGCGATCGGCTGCAGGCGGCGCACCTGGTCGTCGTGCCCCACGACGTCCTGCATGTGCTGCCGTTTCACGCGCTGTTCGACGGCACGCGCTTTCTGATCGACGAGTTCACCCTCTCGTATGCGCCGAGCTCCAGCGTGTACCGGCTGTGCCGGACCAAGCAGGCCGGACCAGGTGGCGGCTCCCTGATCATGGGCGTGCCCGATTCGCTGACGCCCTTCATCGTCGACGAAGTCCAGGCGGTGGCGGGCATTCTCCCCGATCCGCGTGTGTTTCTGGGTGGCGAAGCCACCGCGGCTCAATTGCGGACGCATGGCGCTGAGAGCCGGTTCGTGCACATTGCGACGCACGGCATGTTTCGTCGTGACAACCCGATGTTCTCGTCGATCCGGCTCGGCGACGGTCCCCTGAGCGTGTACGACCTGTATGAATTGCACCTGTCGGCAGAGCTCGTCACGCTGAGTGGCTGCGGCACTGGATTGAGTGTGGTCGTCGGCGGAGACGAGCAGCTCGGCCTCGTGCGCGGACTGCTGTATGCGGGCGCGCGCGGCGTGCTGCTCACGCTCTGGGACGCGTACGACAGCAGCACGGCCGACTTCATGAAGGCCTTTTACGGGTACATGAAGGGGGGATGGAGCAAGGCACGCGCGGCGCAAGAAGCGATGCGGGAGATTCGAGAGCGGCTTCCTCATCCGTTTTATTGGGCGCCGTTTGCCCTGCTCGGCGACGTCGAAGCGTCCTAAGTGCGTGCCGCCAGTGTCTTTGAGGCCGAAACGGCTCCGAGAACGGGGAGAGCGAGTACAAGTAGGTAAATTTGAAGCGCCCCTATATCTAGAGGCGAGAGAGGCACCCTTTAGTAACAGACGGAAGGATTCCCGGCCGGATGAATCGCCGAATCGACGCTGGTGTCAACCCCGAACGGGTTCCAAACTCATGAAGCATTTCAACATTTGGCAATGGACCGATTACGCGCGTGCTCTGGGCGACGATGTCGCTCGCGCGGCGATGGACACGCATCTCTCCGCCGGCTGTGCGCGCTGTCAGCGAATCGTGAACGTCCTGCGCGGCGTGGACTCCACGGCGCGGGGCGAGGCCGGCTACGAGCCGCCTGAACACGCGATCCGCTATGCGCAGGCGATTTATTCCCTGTCGCGGCCCGAAACAATCGGTTTCCCCAGGTTGATCGCACGGCTCGTGCACGACAGCATCCGCGAGCCGCTGCCCGCCGGCATGCGAGCACAGGGCATGCGGGCACAGGATAGTCCGGCGCGGCACGCGCTGTACGAGGCGGGAAGCTATTGCCTCGATTTGCAGGTGGAGCAACAGCTTGCTTCCGGGCTGGTCACGCTCATCGGACAGCTCGCGGACCGAAACAAGCCGGCGGCGAACACCGCCGACGTGCCCGTCTGGCTGATGGAGCGGAAAAGCCTGGTGGCCAGCACCCTTTGCAATCCCTTCGGCGAGTTTCAGCTGGAGTACGCGCCGGCGCGCGACCTTCGGTTGCACGTCCCGCTTCGTGCGGCCGGAAAGCGCCTCGAGGTGTCCCTCGATCGCCTGACCCCGGACTACCTGCGCCGGCCGCGCCCGGCGAAGACCGGCCGCCGGCAAACCAGACGAAGGCCGGCAGCGCGGGTAACCAACCGACCGGCTCGCGCTGTGAGGCGTGCCGCGGCTAGACCAGTCTGAGACATCAAGAGGAAGACTAAAGACTGCCTGTCGCGGGACAAAAGTCAGCAGGCCATCCCACGTGCTCGCCCCCTCCGTAACGTCTCTGTCTGAATAGCGTCGGATAGCACGATTTTTCCTGACAGCACGAACGTCTTTGCGGTAATCTTACACTGGCAGCGACACTAACCAACACTGTGAGGTCGGCGTGCTACACCACTCGCCATCCTTCTGCCATCTGATCTGAAATGGGCGTAGCTACGAACCAAATGCGCGCAATGAAGAGACGTCGCCTCGCCTGGTTCTCGACCTGCGCTTCTGATCGTCGGCGTGGCGATCGAGAAGGGGGAAGTCGCCAGGGCTCAGGAGCGCCAGGAGCGATCGATCCGGGGCTGTTGGAAGGGTTCGCAGCGTCGTTTCTCGAAGGCAGAAACGAATTCATCCTGCGCGCGCCGAGCGGATCGCATTGCCGCGATCGCGGCGCGCCGCGGTCTGACGGTCATTCGACCCCTCGACGAACACGTACACGACGTGTTTCTCGTCAGCGGTCCCAGCCGTTTCGGCTCGAGATTCGACAGACTCCGCGACGCCGACAAGGCAGCTGTCCAGCAACTGGTGGAAGATGTCGAGGCGACCCCGACGTCGCACAGTTCGAAGTCAACGCGCGCCGTCGTCACTCCGGAAGTCGCGTCGGGCCTCGACCTGAACGGATCGACGGTCGCGATCCTGGATGCGCTCTCCGATCGGAGCAGCGTCGACTACTTCGGCGGTCAGGCGTGGAACGGCTATGCCAACCAGCCGGCCGTCGACTGCGATTCGCCTGGCCGGGAGCCATGGAGCGGGCACGACCGGCGCTGGCATCGTGGCGATCATCGACACAGGTGTCGATCCGCACCACCCGCTGCTCGCAGGCTCACTGGTCCCTGGCTATGACTTCGTCCACGATGTCGCCGGCGAAGCATCGGAATGGACCGACCTCGACGGATCGTTGGTGAATATCCTCGATGGGTCTACGGTTGCGATTCTCGATCAACAGTCCGTCGTCACGCTGAATGGATCGACGGTCGCGATCCTGGACCAGGATTCGGCGGACGCGCTGGATCCCGGCCAGCTCCCGGCGGCGTTTGGCCACGGGACGATGGTCGCAGGCCTCGTGCATCTCGTCGCGCCGACGGCGAAGATCATGCCGCTGAAGGCGTTCAAGGCGGACGGCACCTCGAATGTGTTCGATGTCGTTCGCGCGATTCACTACGCGGTCGACCATGGCGCGCGCGTCATCAACATGAGCTTCAGCGCGACGGCCGCGTCGCCCGAGATCGCGCATGCGATCAACGAGGCCACCAGTCAGCGGCGTGGTCTGCGTGGCGTCTGCGGGCAACCTGGGCCAGGAGATGCTCGTCTACCCGGGGGCGCTGCGCAACGTGCTGGGGGTCGGATCGACGACGACAACCACTCCGCCAACCCGGAGCTCGTTCAGCAACTATGGCGATGCGCTCGTCAGTCTGGGCGCGCCGGGCGAAGGGGTCATCACGACGTACCCGGGCGGCGGCTATGCGGGTGCATGGGGAACGTCCTTCAGCGCCCCGCTGGCCGCCGGCGCGGTAGCTCTGTTGTTGCAGGTCGATCCGACGTTGGACCAGGCCAAAGCCGACAGCCTGTTCGGGAAGCGCCGACAGGATGGCGGCTGGCATGGGAAAGGGACGCCTGAATCTCGATGTGGTAGCACGGGCTGGTGTCGCGACGCGACGCCGCCGTCCGTCACCATGATGTCCCCGAGTCGGCGGCGTTCTCTTCGGGAGCGTTCTCGTGTCGGCGTCCGCCTCCGATAACGTCGGCGTGGCGGGCGTCAGGTTTCTGCTGGATGACAGTCCGCTCGGCGCTGAAGACACCGCCGCGCCCTACGAGCTGACGTGGCCGACGGCGAGCGGTGTCCAACGGCACGCACGTGCTGACCGCGGTCGCGCGCGACGCGGCGGGCAACCAGGGCTCCAGTATCGTCAGCGTGACCGTGTCGAACGACACGGCGGCGCCAACGGTGACGTTGACGAGTCCGGGCGCCGGCGCGACGCTCAGTGGAACCGTGACGGTGTGTGCGACGGCGTCGGACGACATCGAGGTGTTCGGCGTGCAATTCAAAGCTGGACGGCGTGCCGTTGGGTGCTGAGGACTCCGTCGCGCCGTACGAGGTGACGTGGGAGACGGCGACCGTGCCGAATGGCGTCCACACGATTACGGCGGTGGCGCGCGACGGAGCGGGGCACGAGACGACGGCGGACATCGTCAGCGTGACAGTGGAGAACTGAGACCTGGTGTCGGCCACTGGCGTTGACGAGCCCCGAGGCCGGTGCGACTAACCCCCGCGAGTTTGCCTCTCTACCCGGCAGTCTTCATCAGGCGTTCCAGCCTCGATCGAAATCGCGCTCGCGAGGGCTGGAGCTGCGACGCGGGGGAGGTCGACGGTGAAGATGCATCCGACATCCGGGAGATTGCGCGCATAGATCCTGCCGTGATTTGCTTCGGCGCCCCAGCGGCTGAAGGCGAGGCCCAGGCCTAACCCCGTTCGATTGGCGCTTCGCTGCTCGAACGGGCGGAAGAGATCGCTGGTATCCCTGCAGGCAAGCCCCCCGCATTCATCCTGGACTTCGAGCAGCACCCGTTCGACGCTGGCGCCGACGCGCAGGGTCACGGTGGTTCGAGGTCGCGTGAACTTGAATGCGTTCTGCAGGACATTCATCACGACCGCACCGAGAACCTGCCGGTCCGCGGCGACCGCCACTCCATCTTCGACGGGGATGAGCGGCGCAGCGTGAGGCCCCGGCGCGCTGGCCACCAGCGTGGCGGCTGCGGCGATGTCAGCGGTCAGGAATCCGCGATCGTGCGCGAGAACCCGAGCCAGGGCTCCAGTTCTCGCGATTCCGTGTGTGAGCCGGATCTCGACGTGCGAACGAGCTGATTCCGTTCGCACAGCAGGTCTTGCGGTTTCCTGCGCCATCGTTGCGATATGACGTCCCGACCGTCGGCTTGTCCTCTTCCCATCTCGCAATGTGGATCGCGATCGACCTGTGGACGATGTGACCGGCGGCAGCAAAACCGCATCGAGGCTTTCGCGTGCGATCCGGCCACGCAAGGCTGGACGGGCGTATAATGGCCGCGCATGGCGGGGAGATCGGACCCGATAGTCCATGAAGCGCAAAGCAGCAACGGCTGAACCGAAGACGCCCCGCGGGTTCGATGTGGAGGGGTATCTCGAAGCGACCGGTGGGATGACTCGGGTCGTGACCTATCGACGGCGCGAAATCATCTTCTCGCAAGGCGACCCCGGCACCGATGTCGAGGTACCTCCAGAGGGGCGCGGTCAAGCTCTCGGTGCTGTCCCAGATCGGCAAGGAGGCGGTCGTCGCGATGCTCGGGCCCGGGGACTTTTTCGGTGAAGGCATCCTCGCCGGTCAGTCTGTCCGCATCGGCACCGCGACCGCGGTGACGGCAAGCCGGGTGCTCATCATCGACAAGGACTCGATGATCCGGCTGCTCCACAGCGAGCCGTCGTTTTCGGATCGCTTCATCTCGTACATGCTGTCGCGGAACATCCGCATCGAAGCGGACCTCGTCGATCAGCTGTTCAACTCGAGTGAGAAGCGGCTCGCCCGGACGTTGCTCCTGCTGGCGCGCTACGGCGGGACCAATCCACAGCGAAAGCTGCCCAAGATCACCCAGGAAACACTCGCGGAAATGATCGGCACGACCCGCGCGCGGGTGAACTTCTTCATGAACAGGTTCAGAAAGCTCGGACTGATCGAATACAACGGCGGCCTCACGATCAACAGCTCCCTCCTCAGCGTCGTCCTGCACGACTGATCCACCTGGGTACACGATGATCGGCGCCGGCGCGCGTCATGCCGCCGGCGGTGGTCCCTGCCGGTGTGCCGTTGCCGGGCTGCGGATGTCCCTTTGGGGACACCCCCTTGACACCGTTGTCTGTTACCTTCCGTCCGACATGCGGACTGATCCCCTCGCGCCAGAGCCGCGCCCCGCAACAGGAAGACCTCGTGCGCAAGAAGGCTGAAGGCCGCCTTCGCAAGGTGGGGCATGAGGACGGATCCACCGAAGCACGCCGTATCGCCGCCGAGTCAGCCAGGAACGAGTCGGAGCGTTTCAGACAGCTGGCAGAGGAGGCGCGGCAGGTCCGCGATCAGCATCATGAAGCGCGCGCAGTGGGCCTCCAGATTGCGGACTCTTGTTCGCGTTCTAGATGATTTCTTTCAGACTTGGTGGGTTTTTGGCGCGACAACGACCCCGAATGGTGGAACGCACGTTGCTCCTCTTGCACAAGCAACGATGCCAGGCACTTGGCTTCCGCGGGCCGACCCTCAGGACGAGCACCTGGGCCACCAGGCCTTTGTCGCGCGTCCCCTGACGCCGGAGCGGCTCGCTGCGCTGATCGAGACGAGACGCGAGCTGCTCGAAGGCCTCGGCCGCCACCCGGAGTGGGCCGAGAGGGAGGCTGAAATCTCCGGCCTTCTGAAGTCCGCGCTGGACGTCGGTAATCTCCGCCTCCTGCGCATCGTTCGGCACACGTCCGTCACGGTGCTCGACAAGATCGTCAAGTACGAGGCTGTCCATCGGATTCAAGGCTCGCGCGATCTCCAGCGCCGGCTGGCCGAGGATCGCCGCTGCTACGCGTTCGTCCATCCGGCGCTTCCCGACGAGCCGTTGATCTTCACCGAACTGGCACTGACGCATGACATGAGCGCAGATGCCCAGGCGCTGCTCGATGCCGAATCGCCCGTCACCAATCCGTCGACGTGCGCGTGCGCGATTTTCTTTTCGATCAGCAGTTGTCATGAGGGGCTGAAGGGTGTGTCGCTCGGCAACGCCTTGATCGGCCAGGTGGCCGACGCGCTCGAAAGCGTGTATCCGAGGCTCGAAACCTTCGCCACCCTCTCGCCGGTGCCGGGCTTCCGTGCCTGGCTGATGAACCTGGCGCCGGTCGGGACGGGTGGGCCGCTGAGCGCGAACGCTGCGCTGACGCTCGCCCGGCTCGAACGGTCCGAGCGGCCCGGGGAGGTCGAGACCTCCGGCGAGCTGAAACGCGAGCTCCTGTCGCTGTGCGCGTACTATCTGCTGCGCGTCAAGCGCGGCGGCGAGCCAGTCGATCCCGTGGCCCGTTTTCACCTGCGTAACGGCGCGTGCCTCGAGCGGATCAACTGGCTGGGCGACGCATCGGTCGCAGGAATGGACCGGGCGGCGGGCCTGATGGTCAATTATCTGTATCGTCGCAATAACCCGCGGTGCCGGTATGACGCTGCCACGCGCGCGCACGGCATGAATGCCTCCCCCTGCGTGGAACGGCTGGCAGGAGAGGCCTCGATTCTGCTCTCTCACGCATCCGCGACCGGCGCTCGCTAGGCTTCATCCTTCGCACACGCCGACCTCGATCCTCGAGCGATCCCGGCTGTTTTCCGCCTGATTTAGTGGGTGTTTACAAGGCTGCCGATTTGCGCTATGATGACGTCCATAGTCCTGTATAGTTCTTTTAAGTCCTATGTCTGAACGAGGCACAACCCGAACGGTTCTTGCTCAAGCGACACGTCCGCCTGCTCCAGCGGCGGACGCCGCGTACCTCCGTCAGTTGCTCGAACGGCAGCCTGGCTGCCTCGTGCGCGTGCGCCGGAACGGCGTGTTCCTCGCCTGCAACGACGCCGCTCTGGGGCTCTTCGACGTCGACACGCTCGGGGCGATCCTGAATACCCCGTTGACCGATCGCCTGGTCGCGAGCGACCTGGAAGACTGGCAGGAGTTCGCCAACAGGGTCTGGACGGGTGGCGCCGCCTCCGTTGAATGCCATGTGGCGATCCCGGATGGCCCCGAACGCACCGTGCTCTTTCAGGGCATTGCGATCAAAGACCATCCGGACGGTATCGACTCGCTGCTGCTCAGCCTCCGTGATACATCGCTCGCGCATCGGCTCGAGACCTCCCTCCAGAGCGAAGGGATTGGCCGTGACAGCGGGGAAGGCCGTCGAAGAGAAACCAGCGAGCAACTCGAGCAGGCGCGAGCCGAACGGCAGCAGCTGGCCGCGCAGATCGAGGGGTACCAAGGCGGAACGGCAGCGGCTGACCGCCGCCCTCGAGACGCACGACAACGCGCGCCAGCAGTGGGAGGCGGAGTACCGGGAGAAATGTGCCGAGCTCGAAGCCGGCCAGAAAGGCACGCGCGAGCAACTCGCACAGGCGCTCGCCGAACGCCAGCATCTCGCCGCGCAGATCGCGGAATCCCAGGCGGAACGGCAACGGCTGACCGCGGCCCTCGAATCGCAAAACGAAGAGCGTCAGCAGTGGGAGGCTGAGTACCGGGAGAAATGCGCCACGCTCGAAGCGGGACAAACAGCGACGCGCGAGCAACTCGCACAGGCGCTGGCCGAACACGATCACTTCGCCGCGCAGGTCGAGCAGTCTCAGGCTGAACGGCAGCGGCTGACCGCCGCCCTCGAGGCGCACGACAACGCGCGCCAGGGGTGGGAGGCGGAGTACCGGGAGAAATGTGCCGCGCTCGAAGACGGACACGCTGCGACGCGCGAGCAACTCGCACAGGCGCTCGCCGAACGCCAGCATCTCGCCGCGCAGATCGAGGAGTCTGACGCCGAACGGGAGCGCCTGACCGCCGCCCTCGAGGCGCATGTCGCGGATCGTCAGCGGTGGGAGGCTGAGTACCGGGAGAAATGCGCCAGGCTCGAAGAAGGACAGACAGACACGCGCGAACGACTCGAGCAGGTGCTTTTTGAACGCCAGCAGCTTGCCGCGCAGATCGAGGAATACCAAGCCGAACGCCAGCGTCTGACCGCCGCCCTCGAGACGCACGACAGCGCGCGCCAGCGGTGGGAGGCGGAGTCCCGGGAGAAATGTGCCGCGCTCGAAGACGGACACGCTGCGGCGCACGAGCAACTCGCACAGGCGATCGCCGAACGGCAGCGCCTGGCCACGCAGATCGAGGAGTCTCAGGCGGAACGGCAGCGGCTGACCGCCGCCCTCGAGACGCACGACAACGCGCGACAGGGGTGGGAGGCGGAGTACCGGGAGAAATGTGCCGCGCTCGAAGACGGACACGCCGCGACGCGCGAGCAACTCGCCCAGGCGCTCGCCGAACGCCAGCATCTCGCCGCGCAGATCGAGGAGTCTGACGCCGAACGGGAGCGCCTGACCGCCGCCCTCGAGGCGCATGTCGCGGATCGTCAGCGGTGGGAGGCTGAGTACCGGGAGAAATGCGCCAGGCTCGAAGAAGGACAGACAGACACGCGCGAACGACTCGAGCAGGTGCTCTTTGAACGCCAGCAGCTTGCCGCGCAGATCGAGGAATATCAGGCCGAGCGCCAGCGTCTGACCGCCGCCCTCGAGACGCACGTCGCGGATCGCCGGCAGCAGGAGGCTGACTACCGGGAGCAATCCGCCGAGCTCGAGCGGCGGGCGGAAGAGCACCAGCTGGCCTTCCTGATCAGAGAACGCAAGGCCGGCGATCGCATTGCGCTGCTGGAGGCGGACCTCTCCGTTTCGATCGCCGAACAGGCTCGTCTCGCGAGCGCTTACGAGCAGCAGTTCGCGCAGGCGGGCCAGCAAGACTTCCACGTCCCACGAAGCGAATCAGCAGGCGCTCGCAGACCTCGAGTTGCGGCTGATGGCGGCGACGGCCGAGCAGGCGCGCCTTCTGGCGCTCGAGGCCGAACACGAAGCCCGGCGCATTCAGCACGAGGACGAGTATCGCGCAACCCTTGCCGATCGCGAGCAGGCGCTCAGCCGCGCCCGCGAGGAGCGCGCGCTCGGCATCGCGCAGGCACACGAGGCGCTGTCCGAGTTGGGTTCACAGCTGTCGCACGCGCTCCGCGAACAAAGCCGCCTGTCCGAGCTCATCGAGGAGCGCGAGCGGGAGCGGGAGCGTGTCGACGCCGAGCACCGCCGGGCCATCGTCGACCTGGAGGCCAGCAACGGCGAAGCACTGGCCGAGTGCGAGCGGGTCTTGACCCACGAGCACGAACAAGTCAGGCAGCAGAACGAGCGGCAGCGGTTCGAGATCGCCGATCTCAAGAAACGTCACGCCGAAGCCGTCGCCGAGCAGCAGCGCCTGGACGACCTTGTCAAGGAGCGTGAGAGCCAACAGCAGATGGTGGAGGCCGATCATGGCCTGGCGATCTCGGAGATCGAAGCGAAACACCACGAGGCGATCGCGACGCGAGCGCAAAGCTGGCAGGCCGAGCGCGAGCAGATGAAACGGCAGGTCGAGGATCAGCAGCGCGAGATCGATCACTTGAAGGAGGGCCAAGGCCAGATCCGCCGCCGACCACCGTCGATTGGTGGAGCTCTTGAAGCAGGCCGAAGTCGAGCGTCAGGACATCCAAACGAAACGGGCCGCAGACGGCGTGGAGTTCGACCGTCGTCTTGCCAACGCCCTGGAACAGGCGTTGGCGACGCGGGAGAGTGCGAACCGCGAGCGGATTGCTAACCTACAGCTGGAACTGGCGCAGGCGGTTTCCGACCAGATGCGGCTCCAGGCTGCGGCGGCCCAGGGCGAAGGCCGGCTGAAGCGCGTGATGGCCGAATGTGGCGCCGATCGTGCGCAGGCCGAGCGCGCGCTCGGCGAGGCGATCTTCACGAGGAACAAGGTCGTGAAGGCCCTGGCCGATCAGCGTGTCGAGCTGCAGCGCTGGCAGGATGCGGCGGCCGAGCTCGAACCGTTGGCCGCCGCGGGCCGGCTTGCCGGCGATGTCGTGGGCGAGCTTCAAGAGGTCCTCACACATGTCGATGAACAGGCGAAGTTCGTCCTGACCCTGTGTTCGTCTGATGCCGTTTCCAGAGCTGAAATCGAAACCCTGCGGGCGGACGCGCTTCGGGCGGCCTCTCTGGCGCGGCAATTCGCCCTGTCGAAGGTCCGTCATCTGGAAGTGCCCCTCGCGATAGAGCCGAAAACCGTGTCCGTCGACGCCCCGAGCGGGTCCGTAGGAGGAAGTCTAGATGTTGTCGATAGCGTCCTGGCGCTCCGCCGCGCCGAAGGAGCGAGAGCCAGAAACCGTCAAACCGGTGGCGAGGCGCGAGGCGCCCGTGCCGGAGAAACCCGTGGCGAGCGTCACGCCGCCGCCGAAGCCGATGCCGATGCCGTCCGTGGACGGGGATCATCGCGGCGCGCCACGGCAACCTGCGTCCGCCGTTCCATCGATCACCGGGCTTACGCTCTCGCCTTACGGCGCCGAGGCAACGCTCGTCAATATTTCCGCGACCGGTCTTCTGGCAGAATGCAGAATGCCTCTGAAGATTGGCAACTTCGTGAAAGTGTTGTTCGAGGGCGCGCTCGCCCCTCAACCGGTTGCGGGTCGGGTGGTCCGTATTTGCGTCGCGTCGATGGCGTCCAGCGGGGTCCGCTATAACATCGGCGTCGCGTTCAAAGCCCCCATTGACCTCGACCTTACGTCCCAGACCCGCGGCGACAGCAAGCCTGCGCCGGTCGCAGTCGACGACTCGCCGGACCCGTCGGCCCTCGTCAACCGCTGGTAAGCCGGTCGGCCGAGCGTGCTGCTCTAGCGCTTTCTACAGCCGCGCGTCGAGCCGCCGGGTTCTGGCAACACAATTGTCAGCAGCGGGTTCGGAACGCCACCATTCTGTTGGAAGGGTCGCAGAAATCGCCCCCGCCAAGCCCCTCCAAGACAGCCGGCACGCTCGGGAGCAGGCGAATGAGCCGCGAGCCGGCATCAGCGTGAAGACCTGACGAGCACGAACTCCCTCGCGGCCTTCGTTCGCCTTCCCGCTGATTCAGACATTAATGTGGGCCTTCCACCTGTGACCGACGAACGTGTCGGTTGCGCGGACTCGATCATGTCAGGTTGCTGGGCAATTCGAGTGGGCCGCGAGGCAGCATTCTTGCTCGGTCCGCGATCATGCTGTCACCGGCGACCACCCACGAGGGGGCGCTGCTCTGGACACTCGAGGAACTCGGGCAGTTGATCTCGCGGAGCGGCAATGCCTCCGAGACGCTGACCAATACGGTGCACCTGATTCAGCAGCGGTTCGAGACCGACGTCTGCTCGGTGTACCTGCTCGAGCCCGATCGGGCCAATCTGGTGCTGGCGGCGACGATTGGCCTCCGGCCCGAGAGCGTCGGCCGCGTCCGGATGCGCCTCTCTGAAGGCCTGGCGGGCCTGGTGGCCGAAGAGCTGCGGCCTCAGTGTGTGGCCGACGCGACGATACATCCGCGCTTCAAGTACTTTCAGGAGGCGGGCGAGGATCCGTACCATTCGTTTCTCGGCGTGCCCGTGGTCGATCGCGGGTTGCTGCAAGGTGTCCTCGTCGTGCAGACGCTCGAACCGCGGGTGTTCAGCCCGGCCGACGTGCGGATGATGGTGACCGCGGGCACACAGCTGGCCCCCGTTGTCAGTGAGGCGCGCACTCTCGGACAGTTCGTCGCACCGGCCCATCGCCGTCTGACGGCACTCGCACACAACCTTTGGTGGAGCTGGGACGCCGACACGACCAGCCTGTTCCGCGAGATCGACCCCGTGTTGTGGCGCGAGGTCGGCAACAACCCGGTGGCCCTGCTCCAGCAGATCTCCATCGATCGCCTCGAAGAGCGGGCCTCGCAGCTCGCACTGCACAGCCGCATCAACTACGCCTATCGCCGGATGCAGGAGTACCTCAACTCGCGGCACACATGGGGCGCGCGCCATGCCGGCGTGCTGTGGGCGCGCCCCGTGGCGTACTTCTCGGCCGAGTTCGGACTCCATGAGTCGCTGCCGATCTACTCTGGCGGCCTCGGCATACTTGCCGGCGATCACGTCAAGAGCGCGTCGGACCTCGGGATTCCCCTCGTCGGCGTCGGACTGTATTACGACCAGGGCTACTTCAGGCAGCGGCTCGACCTGGAGGGTTGGCAACACGAGGACTACATCGACGTCGATCATCGCCTCCTGCCGATTCGTCCCGCGCTCAGCAACGGCGCGCCGATCAGCATCTCCATCGACACTCGCACCGGCCCGATCATCGCGCGCGTGTGGCAGGTCTCGGTCGGCCGGAACACGCTGCTGCTCCTCGATTCCAACCTTGTCGGCAACCGTCCCGAAGACCGGGAGCTGACGGCGCGGCTGTACGGCGGCGACGAGCGCATCCGCATCCGGCAGGAATTGCTGCTGGGGGTCGGGGGGGTCCGCGCGCTCGACGCCATGGGCATCGTGCCGGGTGTCGTTCACCTGAACGAAGGGCACAGCGCGTTTGCGGCGCTCGAGCTGGTGCGGCAGCGGATGGTGGTCGAAGGCATCGACGCATGGGAAGGCATCGGCCGCGTGGCTGCTCAAGTGGTGTTTACGACCCACACCCCCGTGCCGGCGGGCCACGATCGGTTCTCGTCACAGCTGATGGACGAGCACCTGGGCCCGCTGCGCGAATCCCTCGGGCTTTCGCAGGACGAGCTCATGGGACTCGGGACGCGTGACGCCCGGCGATCAGAACGAAGGGTTCTGTATGACGGTCCTCGCCCTGAAGCTGAGCGAGCGCGCCAACGCCGTGTCCTCGCTTCACGGACACGTGTCGCGCACGATGTGGAAGCCGCTCTTCCGCGGTCGCGGCGACGATCGCGTGCCGATCGGCCACATCACCAACGGTGTGCACGTGCAGACGTGGCTTGCCCCCCAGATGCGCCAGGTGTACGACCGTCACCTGGGCTCGGACTGGACTGAACGCGCCGGCGTGCCGGAGTTCTGGGATCGCATCGACGTTGTCGACGACGGGGAGCTCTGGGAGACGCATCAGACCTTGAAGGTACAGCTCATCGAGTTCGCGCGTCGCCTGGCGGCCCGACAAGCCGAGCGGCGGGGCGAATCCGCGGCGTTTGTCGGACAGGTACGGCAGGCCCTGAGCCTGGACGCCCTGACCATCGGTTTCGCGCGCCGGTTCGCGACGTACAAGCGGGCGAATCTGATCCTGCGGGATATCGAAGCGATCGCCGGCCTCGTGAACAATCCGCAGATGCCGATTCAGTTCGTCTTCGCCGGTAAATCGCATCCACACGACGTCCCGGGAAAGTCGGTCCTCCAGGAGATCTCGTCCCTCATGCGCGATTCGCGCTTTGCGGGAAAGGTCCTGTTCATCGAAGACTACGACATCAGCCTCGGCCGGCATCTCGTGCAGGGCATCGACGTGTGGATCAACTGTCCGCGGCGGCCCCTCGAGGCCTGCGGCACGAGCGGGCAGAAGGTGGTGTTGAACGGAGGACTCAATCTCTCGGTCCTCGATGGCTGGTGGGCGGAAGCGTTCGACGGGCTGAACGGTTTCGCCATCGGCATGGGCGAGACGCACAGTTCCACCGAGCAGCACGATGCGCGCGACGCCGAATCGATGTTGCGCGTGCTCCGAGACGAAGTCGTCCCGTTGTTCTACGAGCGCGATCGAGATGGCTTGCCCCGCGAATGGATCGCGCGGATGAAGCGCGCCATTCGGACGCTCGGCTGGCGCTTCAGCGCCGACCGTATGGTCATGGACTACGTGCTCAAGTCGTACATCCCGGCCGCGGGTGGCACCAGCAGTGATGTCAGCCGCGCGTGAATGAGGTGACGTGACGTGGCAACAACATCAACATCGAGAAAGAGCGTCAGGTCACGGAAGAAACCGTCCGGTACCGTCCCCTCGGCATCGAGTGCCTTTCCGGGCCACGCCCTCATCGCGCGGCGCGCGTACGAGCTGTTTCTGCAGCGGGGCGGCGAGCACGGGCACGACTGGGAAGACTGGCTGGCGGCAGAACGCGAGCTGGTGCCGTCCGGCAGCGACGTCATGGTCGGCGACCTTGCGCATCAGTGATCGGTGATCCTGGAAAACCTGAAATCTGAAATCTGAAGTCTGAAAGTGCTGATCAGACTGCAGACTTCAGGTTTTGACTTCAGATTTCTCTTCCCGGCCTCCCAGAACTGCAACCGTCGGCGACAGAATTGTGAGGCGCGCCCGCGCCAGATCGTGCAATCGTCCGAAATTGCTGTGGCGCATCCCTTGCGTCGGCTCTCGGGATGCCTCTGCATAGGTCTCGGCATCTGGTCGTGGCACTCGCGGCGGTCGTCGTGCTCGGGCGCCTCGTCGCTGCCGCGGCCAGCACGCTTGGCGGCGCCATTCCAGGCCCCCTGCCCATCTTCCCCCCCGATAACTGGTGGAACCTCGACGTCTCGACCGCGCCGGTCGATCCCGCGTCTGCCAGCTATGTCGCGTTCGTCGGATCGACACGAACGATGCACCCCGATTTCGGCGGCGACGTCTCGCCGGGCAGCGCGCAGGTGTACGGCTTTCCCTACGCGGTGGTAGACAGCACGGTCGCGCCGCGCACGGTCCAGTTCCAGTACTCGGAAGAAAGCGACGGCGTCGATCACGTGACGAATCGGAGCGTGCCGTTCTATCCCATTCCGAACGAAGCGATCACTCAGGCGCACTGGATCGAGGGGGGCGATCGGGGCAACGTCGACCTCCGCAGCACCGGCGATCGTCACCTGCTCATCGTCGATCGGGATCGTCGCCATCTCTACGAGCTGTATAACGTGTTCTACGATGGCAGCCAGTGGCACGCTGGTTCGGGGGCGTTCTTCGATCTCGACGCGAACGGACGGCGTCCCGACGGGTGGACGTCGGCCGATGCCGCGGGGCTCGCCATCCTGCCGGGGCTCGTTCGGTACGACGAGGTGTTCGGATCCAATGAGATCGCTCACGCGTTTCGCGTGACGGTACGGGCCACAAACGGGTACGTGTACCCGGCATCGCACCGCGCGGGGTCGACGACGGGCGCGCTGCCGATGGGCGCGCGCCTGCGGCTGAAGGCGCGGCCGCAACATCTCGGGCTTTTCGCCCGAGGTGCAGAAGATCTTCCGCGCCATGAAACGATACGGTCTGATTGTGGCGGACAACGGCTCGGATCTCTATGTGAGCGGCACCTATGACACGCGTTGGAACAATGGTGTGCTGAACCCCGCATTCCGCTCGCTGACAGCGAACGACTTCGAGGTGGTCACGCTCGGATATCAATCGGCCGGTGCCGGCCCCGCCCACGGGCCTCCGCGTCGTTGGTCCATGACCTTCCTTGTTCTTCTCCTCATCGTCGGCGGCGTGGCCCTGCGCGCCATGAGCGCCGAGGAGCGGGCGCGGCTCGGCCGCACCGCGCTGGCTGCGATACGCGAAGCCAGAGACGTGGTCGTCGAGCGCCGCCGGCAGCCCGAGCCGTTCCGCGACGCTCTCCGCGCGCGCACCCCGTGGGCGATCGTGACGCCGCCCTTGTCGCCCTGAACCTGATCATCTTCGTCCGCATGTTCTTCGACGCCGGCGGCGTCGGCCGATTCCGGGAGCCTCGTCGTCTGGGGCGGCAGCATCGGGCCGCGAACGACCAACGGCGAGTGGTGGCGGCTCGTCACGTCGCTGTTCGTTCACACCGGGTTCCTGCAGCTGGCCGTCAACATGCTCGGTCTGCTGCAGCTTGGTCTCCTTCTGGAGCGTCTCGTCGGGCGCGTGGCGTTGACGGCTGTGTACCTGTCGGCGGGGTGTTCGCAAGTCTCGTGAGGCTTTCAGCCTCTCCGGTTGACGTGACCGTCGGCTCGTCGGAGCCATCTTCGGCATGTACGGCCTGCTGATCGCGTCGGCGATCTGGAGTCTGTTCCACCGCTCGACGGTCACCATTCCGCTGAGGCCTGAGAAGGCTCATCCCCGCGGCGCTGTTCCTGCTGTACAACGGCCTTCAGAGCAGGCCGACCACGCCGGCTTCCTGGTGGGCTTCGCCTGCGGAGTCGTTCTTGCGAAGGGCATCAACGATCGCAAGCCGGCCGCGCGGCGCGTTGCCGTCGCGATGGGAGTAGCCGCGGCCATCGCAATTGCGGCTGCGGTCCCTCTCCGCGGAGTCACCGATGCGCGGCCAGAAATGGCGCGGGTCATCGCGGTCGAAGATCGGACGGCCGGCGCCTACGAGAAGATGCGCGATCGGTTCACACAAGGCAGGATCGCCGCCGAGAAGCTGATCGGCTTGATCGATCGGACGATCATGCCCGAGCTGCAGGAAGCCGCACACGATTGAAGGCCCTCGACGGAGTGCCGGCGGTCCATCAGCCGCTGGTGGCGCAGGCTGAGGAATACCTGCGGCTGCGGGACGAGAGCTGGCGCCTCCGGGCTGACGGGCTCCGCAAGCTCAACCTGCTCACACTTCGACAGGCCGACGACAGGGAGCGGGCCGCACTGCAGATCATGAAAGGGCTCAGGACAGCCGACCCGCAGTAACCGTATCCCCCGGGCGGGTAGAGGGTCGCCGCCCGGACCAGGTCCGCTTGCGCGCTTCGGCGGAGGCGGGAAGGCGGACGCTACGTGCGGCGTCCTTGAAACGCGCGATCCGGGACATCCGTGGTGTCCGGTTCGAGCCGGACGGGCTGACGGGTGGCTTGCCGGTAGCCCCAGAGCATGATGACCACTCCAACTAGGTTGAGGAAAGGAGGCGGCACCAGCAAGATCCAGCCGAGCGTCGTCAGCGACGGAACCGCGAGAATGTACGAGACATCCGTGAACAGGTCGGAAAAGCGAACCCCGGCGCTCACGGCGAGCCAGACGGGCTCTTTGCGCCAGCGCCAAAGGGTGATGGCTTGCGCGAGCGCGAACGCCGCCCATTGGCCGGCGGACCGGCGCAGGAGCGCGTTTTCGAGACCCGCCGGAGCGCCCGCATGCAATAGGCGAAACCAGAGACCGGGGTCGAGCCAGGCCAGCACGAAGATAACGGTATCTTCCAGCATGGCTGCCCAGAGGTAGATGAGGATGACGGCCTTGAGTCGTCGGTCGATCATGCGCGTATGTCGCGGAGCCGATTCTCCGCCGAGGATAGACGGGCTGTCGTGGAGAATACCCCGCCCACGAAGTCCAGGATCACCAAACGGCCGTCGCATTTTAGGCGGCCGCCCGGCCGGCTGCCACACCCGCCGGTCCGTTCGTTCAATCGTCGTCGGGCGTGAACAGCCTGTTGCTGAAGGAAAACGCTATGGTACCCATGCCGATCACCACGCACGTGGCAACCGTGCGCCACAGGGCGTCGGTACCCGTGAATTCCCAAATCGCGAGGATAGAGGCCACCACCGCCACGAGAATAGACGCGGTCGTCGTCCAGAATGAGAAGGCCACGACACGTTTAGGGTTCAGGAAGCCGCGGTTCTTGGGTGACCGGTCGGGGCTCAATTGGAATCCTGTTCAGCGTCTCCGGCTCGGATCCACCTCGGGCCTTGCAAGTCGCCGGTCGAATCATATTCGACATCGGCGACATTCCCGCCGGCAGCTATACTTCGATTCCGGAGCCCCGCAGTGGACGTTCATCTCATCGACGGCACCTACGAGCTGTTCCGGCACTACTACGCGCTCCCGTCCGCGCGCGATCGGGACGGCCGGGAAGTGGCGGGCGTGCGCGGCGTTCTTGCGTCCATCCTCGGGATGATCGACCGGGGGGCGACTCACGTGGGTGTCGCAACCGATCACGTCATCGAGTCGTTCCGCAACCGGCTCTGGACCGGCTACAAGACCGGGGCGGGCATCGAGCCGGACCTCCTCGATCAGTTCCAGCTGCTCGAAGACGCACTGTCCGCCATGGGCGTCGCGGTCTGGCCGATGGTCGAGTACGAGGCCGATGATGCCCTGGCGTCGGCGGCGGCTGCGGCGGCTCGCGACACGCGCGTCGATCGCGTGATCATCTGCACGCCCGACAAGGATCTCGCCCAGTGCGTGCGCGGCACGCGTATTGTGCAGTTGAACCGTCGCACGCGCAACATCCGGGACGAGGCCGGTGTTGTCGAGAAGTTCGGGGTGCCGCCGGTGTCGATACCCGACTACCTGGCTCTCGTGGGTGACGCGGCAGATGGCTATCCGGGCCTGCCGGGCTGGGGCGCGAAGTCCGCGGCTGCCATTCTCGCCCGTTACGGCCACCTGGAATCGATCCCTGTCCGACTGGCGCACGTGGCACGTGAACGCTTCCCGCCCAGGCGTCCTCGCGGACACGCTGGCTCGCGAGCGCGACCGTGTCTTTCTGTTTCGCGACCTCGCGACGCTTCGCACCGACCTGTCATTGTTCGGCTCGGTCGACGATCTGCAGTGGAAAGGCCCGACGCCTGCATTCGCGGCGTTGCGCGCCCGGCTCGACGCCGCGGTGGGCGACACGTCCCGCGCCGCGCGAAAGCCTTCCGGCCGGAGCGTGGCGTAGACCTCCGTTCGTGTCGTCGCGGACTCTCGGCCTGGGCTGTCTTGGTCGACGGACATCGGCCGCGCACAGAGGTCGCGCTGGAAGAGGCCCACGACCAGCAGGGTCACCGGCTCCGGTATACTGACGCCCCGCGCGGTCACGCGCAGGACGCTGCATGTCTCCCTCGATTCCCCCGTCACATCCCCCGGACTGCGAATTCCTCGTCGTCGGCTCCGGCGCCGGCGGAGGCACGCTGGCCGCCCGGCTGGCTGAAGCCGGGCGGCGCGTGATCCTGCTCGAGGCGGGCGGCGATCCGCGCGAGCTGATCGGCGGCGATCCGGTTCAGCCGCACGCCAACCGGCTGCCTCACGACTACGACGTGCCGGCCTTCCACGGATTCGCCTCCGAGAACAGCGCGATCGCCTGGAACTTCTTCGTCCGCCACTACGCCGACGACGCGGCGCAGCGGCGCGACCCGAAGTTCGTGGAGACGCACGGCGGGTCGCGCGTCGACGGCGTCTACTATCCGCGCGCGGGCACGCTCGGCGGGTGCACCGCGCACAACGCGATGATCTTCGTCTATCCGCACAACGCCGACTGGGACTACATCGCGGAGCTGACCGGCGACGCGAGCTGGTCGTCGGCGAGGATGCGGAGCTACTTCGAGCGGCATCGAGAACTGCCGGCACCGTCCGTTCCACCGCTGGCTGTCGAAGCTCGGCGTGAACCCCACGCGGCACGGCTGGAACGGCTGGCTGCCGACGGAAACGATGATCCCCAGGGCCGTGATCGGCGATCGGCACTTGACGCGCGTCATCATCGACAGCGCGTTCGAAGCGTTCATGGCCGACGGCCACCGGATGGACCGGGCGCGCTGGTTCCTTCAGAGCCTGTTCGATCCGAACGACTGGCGGCTGGTGCAGGACGACGCCACCGGCGTCCGCTATCTGCCGATGACCACCGACGGTCACCGGCGCACGGGCGCACGCGAACGCGTGCTCGACGTCGCGCGCCGCCATCCGGATCGCCTGAGGGTCGTGCTCAACGCGCTGGCGACCAGGGTGCTGCTCGACGAGGACCGCCGCGCCATCGGCGTGGAGTATCTGCAGGGCGAACGGCTCTACCGCGCGCACACGCCGCCGAGCGGCCAATCCGGCGAGCGGCGTGCGCTCTACGCGTCCCGCGAGGTCGTGCTGGCGGGAGGCGCGTTCAACTCGCCGCAGCTCCTCATGCTCTCGGGCATCGGTCCCGCCGACGCGCTGCGCCGCCACGGCATCGAGCCGCGCGTGCCGCTGCCGGGCGTCGGCACGAACCTGCAGGATCGCTACGAGGTCGAGCGTCGTCAACCGGATGAACGACGAAGGCGTGGGATGTGTACGACGGCGCGACCTTCGGCGCCGGCGATCCGCAGTTCGCGGAGTGGTCCGGCCGCCGGACGGGCGTGTATGCAACGAACGGCTCGGTCCTGACACTATTCAAGCGATCGGCACCTGATGTGCCCGCTCCCGGACCTGTTCTGTATGGCACTGCTCGCAAGTTTCCAGGGGTACTACCCTGGCTATTCCGGCGTCGTTCGCGAAGGACCTGAACGCCCTGACATGGGTGGTGCTCAAGGGCCACACCACACAACCGCGCCGGCACCGTGACGCTGCGCTCGGCCGATCCGCTCGACACGCCGGCGATCAACTTCAACTACTTCACGGATGGGGGAGACGCCGATCGTGAACGCCGTCGTGGAAGGCATCCGGTTCGTCCGCCGGGTGACGCGCACGCTGCGCGAACGTGGGCTCGTGGCACGGGAAGAGTTGCCCGGCGACGAGATCGTCGGCGACGCCGAGCTTGCCGAGTTCGTCCGGGTGAACGCCTGGGGACATCACGCCTGCGGCACGTGCGCGATAGGCTCGCCCGAAACGAACGGGGTGGTGGGCGCCGACTTCCGCGTCCATCGCACGCGGAACCTGCGCGTCGTCGATGCCTCCATCTTTCCGCGCATTCCCGGGTTCTTCATTGTGAGCGCCATCTACATGATCGCGGAGAAGGCGGCGGACGTCATCCTGGCCGATGCGTCAAGCGAGCGCGGATGAAAGCGGAGAATCCAGTTGAGCGAAATCCCGACCTTCTGTACAGTATCCGCTTTCGTTCTTCCCGATGATTCGCCCGAGGGCTTTGGCGGACGAGGACTTGTATGGCAATGGACGTCCACACGCTGATGGAGATGAGCCAGGCGCAACTCGACGACCTCTTCACGAAGAGCGCCGCGGGACCGATCCCCGATGGCGCGGCCAAGGGCACGGCGATCATCGCCCCCGGCACGGTGTTCAGTCCGGCGATCGCCCAGGCGATCAACTTCTTTGCGTGGCAGGGCAAGACGTTCGACGGGCCGCACGGCGTGCTGAGAAACCGGATCTCCGTGCTCGGGCTGAATGCGATCGTGGCCGAAGTCTACAAGGGGCCGAGCTGGTACGACCAGAAGGAGTGCATCGTCCTCGACTATTCGAAGACGTCGACCGTCGCCGGGTGGATTCGCGACGAGATGCGGCAGCTCGAGCCCGGCACCTACCTGGGCAAGGTGTACGGGGGCGAAGAAGCCGCTGATCCACTTCGCGCTCCAGTTCGAGTGACGAAGCGTCACCGACCGTAAGCAGACCGTTCGGCCGGCACGTCGGACGGAGCTCGCGGCGATCGAGCGACCAGTCGGAGTTCTTCAGAGGGTGCGGATGATGACGATCGCTGGCGATCCTGGGCCTTGGCCTTCTCGTGGTCGCTGGTCGTCGTGTGCGTCGCCGTGTTCCTGTGGGTCAGAAACCGCTCGCCGCTCGCCGGTCGCGTGCTCGACGAGGCGCTCGCGATCGGACGCGACGCCTCGACCTTTCCGGCTGCCGACGAAGACTACTTCCACGACATGGACGGCGGCGTGCCGCTCACGCCCGAGGAGATCAAGGGACGGAACTCGTGGATCGTCTGGACCGCCGGCAACGATCGCTTCTGGGACGGGATCGGCGTGACCGCCTATGGCGCGCTCGATTTCCTGAAGACGCTATCGACGCATCCGAGCCTGAAGACCAGCCGCGATCAGCCGCTGGCAATATCTCGGCCTGGTCAACGAGCCGTGCTTCGTCAAGCCGACCGGTCCCGATCCGAAGCGGCACGGACTCTGGCTGGATCAGCGCTCGCCCGATTGCCCGCCCGATCCCTTCGAAAACGAAGCAGAAGTATCCGGGTGTCGCGATCGGCGCGCGCGGCAAGACGATCCGACGCGGCTCCTTCTACGGCTATGCCACGGGCATCGTCGGGCTCCGGCTGTTTCCGAACCCCGCGTTCGACGAGCAGGCCGCGAAGGCGTGGGATGCGAATCGCTACTACACGGATCCCGAGTACTACAACTCGAACAAGCTGGTGCGGCCGTATCGCGTGGGCATGTCGTGCGGCTTCTGCCACGTCGGTCCGAACCCGACGAAGCCGCCCGCGGACCCGGAGAACCCGAAGTGGGAGAACCTCAGCTCCAACGTCGGGGCGCAGTATTTCTGGGTCGACCGGATCTTCGACTGGAACGCGGATCCCTCGACGTTCGTCTTCCAGCTGTTTCACACCTCGCGCCCGGGCTCGCTCGACACGTCGCTGATCTCGACCGACAACATCAACAACCCCCGGACGATGAACGCCGTGTATCTGCTGCTGCCGCGGCTGCTGCAGGCGAAGCGCTGGGGCAAGGAGACGCTCGCCGGCGGCGGGTCTGGACAACCGGCAGTTCAACGACTACGCGAAGGAGGGACCGCTGACGCAGTTCTTCGAGGCGCCGGCCACGGTCTGGACGCCGCGCGTGCTCAAGGACGGCGCCGATTCGGTCGGCGCGCTCGGCGCGCTGAACCGCGTGTATCATCAACATCGGGACGTTCAGCGAGGAGTGGCTGCTGCACTTCAACGCGCTGGTCGGCGGCAGGCGCGTCTCGCCGATTGCGATCGCCGACGCGCGGAAGAACTCCGCGTACTTCCAGGCGACCGAGGCACAGACGCTCGACATCGCCCGCTTCTTCCTCAAGACGACCGGCCCGCACTATCTGAAGGACGCGCCGGGCGGCGACCGGGTTCCTGTCGAAGGACGAGCAGCAGCTGACGCGCGGCAAGGTGGTGTTTGCCGAGAACTGCGCGCGCTGCCACTCGAGCAAGATCGTGCCGCCGCCGTCGCCCGGTCTCGATCCGACGGACTGCGCCGGCAAGGACTATCTGCAATGCTGGAACCGGTACTGGGACTGGACGGAGACGCCCGAGTTCAAGGAGAAGATGCGGGAGATCGTCCTGGCGAAGGATTTCCTCGACGACAACTACCTGTCGAACGAGGCCAGGGTCCCGGTCACGCTGCTGCAGACCAACGCGTGCAGTCCGCTGGCGACCAACGCGATCGGCGGCAACATCTGGGACAACTTCTCGTCGCAGTCGTACAAGGATCTGCCGTCGGTCGGCGACATCACCTGGTATCACCCGTACACCGGCGCGCCGCAGACCTACACGATGCCCGCCGGCGGACGCGGCTACACGCGGCCCCCCTCGCTCGTCAGCGTGTGGTCGACCGCGCCCTTCCTGCTCAACAACACCGTCGGGCACTTCGAATCGAGCCCGTCGGTCGAGGCGCGGATGCGTGCGTTCCAGGACGGCATCGAACAGATGCTCTGGCCGGAGAAGCGCGAGAAGGACAGCCTGCTCGGCGACAAGATTCCGGGCAAGATCGATCGCACGCCGGAGCCGACCTACCTGCGTGTCGCCGGCGGATACCTTCCCGACTTCCTGCAGACGGCTGCCGGACGATCCGCTCCTGCCGAAGGTATTCAGCGGAGGAGGCATCGAGATCGGTCCCATCCCGACCGGCACGCCGATCGACCTGCTCGCGAACGTCAACCTGCTCTTTGAAGGGACGGATCTGGCGGAGCGGCTTCAATACCAGGGCAAGGTCGGAGACCTGATGGTGAAGGTCGTGAAGGACCTGGCGGCGCTCCCGAGGAACGCGAACGACGAGCAGGCCCGGGCCGTCTTCAAGGATCTCGTCGAACCGCTGCTCGCGGTGAGCAAGTGCCCCGATTTCGTCGTGAACCGCGGCCACCTGTTCGGCACCATGCTGCCCGGATCCCGACAAGCGGGCCCTGATCGAGTTCCTGAAGACCTTCTGAGGCTGACGGCGAGCTGGCCGTGAATTCGAACACCAGTCGATCGGCGCCGCGAGCCAATACCGGCTCGGCTTTTCTCAACTGGCTTGTCGCGATCTCTCGACGTTCCTGGTGCGCCTCGAACGGCGGTTCGATCCGTTCGTGCGCCCGGCGTTCGACGCCGTGCTGCGCGATCCGATCGCGAAGCTGACGACGGCCCTCATCAACCGCCAGCGCCCGAACGAAGGGTTCGCCCTGGCCGAGGAACGGCCGATTCCGGATGAGGAGGCCTGGCTCGACTCGATCATCTCGAGCTTCGAGAAGCAGATGCGCCTGCTCTGGAAGCCGGGCGGCTTCGAGCGAGGCGGGAACTCGAAGACCCACGGCATCGTGCGCGGCGAGTTCATCGTGCACGACGGGCTCCCGGCCGAGCTGCGGCACGGCATCTACGCGCAGCCGCGCACGTACCGCGCGTGGGTCCGGTTTTCCGGTCCCGGCCCCTACATCACGCCCGACATCGAGGACGTGGGCTTCATGAGCATCAGCATCAAGCTGATGGGCGTGCCCGGGCCGAAGCTGATGGACGAGGAGAAGTTCACCCAGGACATGTTCGGTGTCTCGACGCCGACCTTCGTGACGCCGGATACCAAAGCCAACGCGCAGCTGCAGATCGAGAGCCTGAAGAACGCGCAGATCTTCTACTTCATCAACCTTCATCGGCCGCACGTGCTCGATTTCATCATGCAGGGGCTGTGGACCAAGACGCAGAGCAGTCCGTTCGAGGCGCCGTACTTCAGCTGCGTGCCCTATCTGCTCGGCGAAGGGCAGGCGATGCAGTACTCGGTCTGGCCGAAATCGAAGAAGCGGACGCCGATCCCGCGCCTCCCGCTGCGCCCGCCCGACGACTATCTGCGGGACGCGATGGTGAAGTCGCTCGCTGCAGGGCGACGTCGAGCTCGACATCCGGCTGCAGCGGCAAACCGATCCGCACCTGATGCCGATCGAGAACAACGGCGTGCTCTGGCCCGAAAAGCTGTCGCCCCGCGTGTCGGTCGCGACGCTTCGTCTGCCGCGGCAGACCTTCAACTCGCCGGCGCAGATGGAATTTGCCAAGCGCCTCTCGTACAATCCGTGGCACTGCATCCCCGAGCATCGCCCGCTGGGCAATCAAAGCCGCGCCCGCCGGCGGATGTACTTCGAGCTGTCGAAGCTGCAGGCACACGATGAACAACGTGCCGCACTACGAGCCGACGGGCGACGAGGTCTTCGAGTAGTCGGTGACGCCGCAATCCAGCTTCATCGTCGTCGCGCCGGTCATCGAGGATCGCGTGAGCGGGCTGAGAGCTTTGCTCAGCTCCATGAACGACCGCCCGGGCATGGCGAGGCGGGATAACTCGATCGTGCCCTTCGGCGAATTCGAGAATCTCCACTACGCGCGCTTCGTGATTCTGGACGACCAGACGCTCCGCGATTTCGAGGAGTATGGAGCCCCGATTCCGGACTTTGCCGTCCTGCTTGCGTTCATGGGCGACTGCGATGGGCCCGCCGACGAACTGCTCGCCGACATGGCGCGTCTCGCGGCGCCGGGCCTGCGTCAGATCTTTTCCTGCTGCCTGGGTTTCACGCCCACCTCCGATCTGCTCGCATGGATGAAGACGCATTCCCGGACCCCAGCCGCGAACTACGTCAACTGGGTCGGCCGCACCGTGAAGCAGATCCGCGCAGAAGCCGCGCTTCGCGATGAGCTCGTCAAATGCGTCAAGGATCGCCAGGATGAATTTGCCCGCGACGAACCACAGGAAGTCCGTGCCAAGCTCATTGCGCATTGCCAGCCCTTACTGGAGAACGGGAAGATCTCGCTGACCCGCGCGCAGCGCACGCCGTTGGGCTGGTCTGTGCGCAATGCCCTCCACTACGCGATCGTCCCGGGCGCCCTGTTGCTGCCCTGGCTGCTTGCAATCCCATTTCTCATTCCATTGCCGCCGCGGTTTTTCTGGATCGTCGTTCCGTTCGTGGCGCTCGGCGCAATCGTGTTCCTCTCCTTGATCCGCTGGATACCGGTCGCGTTCGCCGTCATCCTCGTCATCGGCCTG
This sequence comes from uncultured Acidobacteriota bacterium, assembly GCA_963745495.1. GTDB lineage: Bacteria > Acidobacteriota > Vicinamibacteria > Vicinamibacterales > CAVVIG01 > CAVUXJ01. Next base: position 158,292 of record CAVUXJ010000001.1, on the reverse strand, counting down.
TGGCTCGCTGCCGTTGTTCATCCTGTTTCCGCTGCTGCTCGTGCCGGCGCTGCTGGCGATCGTGGTGTTCCTCTGGGTGCTGCGTCATTACGAGAAGAGCGAGCCGGAGATCATCCATCGGCCTGAGGTCGACCAGATCCTGGAGCTTGCCGCGCTCGAAGATCACGACGTCACCAATCAGTACACGGCTCTGGGAAGCGTCAAGCCGAACCGGTTCCGCCGCTGGCTGTTCCCCGTCTTCCTGTGGTTCATCGACTACTTCGCGCGGCACGTCTATACGCGCGGCCATCTCGGCCGCATCCGCACCATCCATTTCGCCCGTTGGGTCTTCCTCGATGGCAAGAGGCGGATGATCTTCACGAGCAACTACGACGGAAGTCACGAAGCCTACATGGATGACTTCATCAACAAGGCCGGGTGGGCACTCAATCTGTCTTTCAATTGTGGGCTCGGATATCCGCGCACGCGCTGGGTCATCAAGGACGGCATCGACGACGAGCTGAAGTTCAAATACACGCAGCGGAGGCACCAGAAGCCGACGGAAACCTGGTATCGCGCCTACCCGGGCCTGACAGTCTACGATCTCGAACGCAACGCGCGCGTTCGCGCCGGCTTCGAGCGTCGCACGATGAACGACACCGAGGTTCGAGCGTGGCTGTGGGACCTGTGAGAGGCCGGCCCATGCCACTGTCCGACGACGACTATCGCGACATCCAGGGGCTGGTGCGCTTCGGGCTACGGGCATCTCGGGGCCGCACGCTTTCATCTGCTGACCATCGCGGATGCCGCTGCCGCGCGTGCGTGGCTGTCGAAAGCGCCAGTGACGACAGCCGTCAAGGGCCGCCGGCCGGACACCGCGCTGCAGGTCGCATTCACTTATGAAGGGCTCCAACGACTGGGCGGCGCGCCGGGCACCCTGTCGCAGTTCCCCTACGAATTCAAGTCCGGAATGACCGAGCCGAGCCGAGCGCGTCGGCTCGGCGACGTCGCCGCGAACGATCAGCAGTGGTGGCTCTGGGGCGGTCCCGGCAAGCTGCCGCATGTGCTGGTGCTGCTCTATGCCGACACGCCCGACCGGCTGGACGAATGGGAAAAGGAGTTGAAAGACGAGCTCTGGGAGGCCGCGTTTGCGACGTTGACGTGTTTGCCGACGAACGACATCGGCGACATCGAGCCGTTCGGCTTCAACGATGGGGTCAGCCAGCCCGTGCTCGACTGGGAGCGGACGAAGTCGGCGCGGATCCACGACACGACCGCCTACACCAATCTGTCCGCGCTGGGAGAGATTCTCCTGGGCTATCCCAACGAGTACGGAAAAGTATACCGACCGTCCCCTCCTCGATCCCAGTGACGATCCCGACGGGATTCTGCCGTTGGCGGAGGACGTACCCGGCAAGAAGGACCTCGGTCGCAACGGCACGTATCTGGTCCTGCGCGATCTCTCGCAGGAAGTTCCGGCCTTCGGGCAGTTTGTCGACGAGCAAGCGGCGCGCGATCGGGAAGACCTGGACAAGGTTGCCGCCGCCATGGTCGGTCGCGTGCCGTTCGACATCCCGATCATTCCGAGCGATGACAACGTCGCTCCCAACGACAAGCCGAAACGCACCGTTCCTCCGGGCGCTCCGATCGTGCCGCTCGAGCGGCGAGGCGATTCCCGGTGTTGGCCCCGATCCCGACGACATCCGGCGCAATCAGTTCACATTTCACAACGATGTGGACGGCACCGCCTGTCCCTATGGCGCCCATATCCGCCGCGCCAATCCGCGCAACGCCGATCTCCCGGAAGGCACCCGTGGCTTGTTCGCGCGGCTGATCCGCATCCTGGGTTACGGGCGCCGCCATCCGCACGACGACCTGATTGCGTCCACGCGGTTTCATCGCATTCTGCGCCGCGGGCGCGAGTACGCGTTCGAAACCGCAGACGACGGTGGCGATCGCGTTGTGCAACGGGGGCTGCGTTTCATCTGCCTCAACGCCAACATCTCGCGACAGTTCGAATTCATCCAGGCGGCCTGGCTCGCCAATCCGAAATTCGAAGGTCTCGACGAGGGCGACCCGCTGGTCGCCAATCGCATGCCGCTCCCGACGGGCCGACCGAGCGACACGTTCACACGTCCTCAGCCGAGCGGACTGTGCCGGCGTTCTGCCGCGTTGCCGCAATTCGTGCGCGTGCGCGGCGGCGCGTATTTCTTCCTGCCCGGCTTGCGCGCGCTGAGATACCTCACGCGCTCCTAGGTCCCGGCCCAGTGGTTCGCGACACAATTCCCGGGCGGGGCATCCCGCCTCGCGGCGTTGCTCCTCGCTCACATACGGCCTGTATGCTCACTGGCGCACCGACGGACACCGCTGCGACAGCTCGACCGGCGAGGGCGCGGACGCGTCCACCCATCGTCGGCTGAAGGCGATGCTCGTCCACGAGTGGTGCTTCGACCTGGGCCCGAGGTTGCGATGGATCCATGGCGAGCTCGAACATCGCCGAAAAATCACCAGACGCCAAGGCCCGGCAGTGGCACGGCGTCCGGAAATCTGCAAGAATGCGCGATCGAGGGTCGTATATGAGAAATCGTGGAAGAGGAGGTTCGGTATGCGCAAGCTGACGCTCGTGGTGGCGGTGGTGTTCGCCTGTGGTCTGTTATCAGGCCCCGCGCTGCTTCAACAGCAAAGAGGAGGCGAGGACGAAACCGGTCCGTACGAGGTCGTGCCCAACTGGCCGCAACCGCTTGCCCGTCCCGGGTACGCGCTGGGTTCTCAGGGCGGCGTCTTCGCGGAGAGCCCCAACCGGATCATCCTGGTCAACCGCGGCGAGGTCAAGCTGCCGGAGAAGCTGCCGAACGACTTCACCGGGGCCTATGGCGCCATCGGTTCGGCGCTGACGGCAAAGGTTGAGGAGATGCGCAATTGCATCATCATCGTCGATGCCGCCGGCAAGATGATCGAGTCGTGGACACAGTGGGACAAGCTGTTCCAGGGCGGACGCGGTCCGCACAAGGTCAAGATCAGCCCGTACGATCCGCAGCGGCACGTCTGGGTGATCGACGATCTGCGGCAGCAGGTCTTCAAGTTCACCCATGACGGCAAGCAGCTCGTGCTGACGCTGGGCGAAGCGGGCGTCGCGGGCACTGACGCGAAGCACTTCGGCCGGCCGACCGACATTGCCTGGCTGCCTGACGGCACCTTCTTCATCAGCGACGGCTACACCAACACGCGCGTGATGAAGTTCGACAAGGACGGCAAGTTCCTGCTGCAGTGGGGGACCCCGGGCACCGGAAACAGTCAGTTCAACACCGTGCACGCGGTTGATATCGATCGGAACCGCCGCGTGTATGTCTCCGATCGAGGGAACGGGCGGATCCAGATCTTCGATGAGAACGGCAAGTATCTCGACCAGTTCGGGGGCCTTCGTCAGCCGCAGCACGTCATGGTCACGGCGGACGGAAACCTCGCGATCATCGGCGGGAACAACAACAAGCTCGTCAAGTACGACCTCACCGGCAAGATGATCACCTCGTGGGGCACGCAGGGGACGTTCCCGGGCGGGATATGGAATCCGCACCAGTTCTCGGTCGATTCGGAAGGGAACCTCTACATTGCCGAGGCCACCGGAGGCCGCACGCAGAAATTCCGGCCGAGGGCCGGAGCGGACCGCTCGAGACTCATCGGGCCGCCGCCGGCGCTGATGCCCCTGGCGTCCAACTGACGTCGACAGGGAAAGGGGAGGCCCGACCGTACAGGCGGTCGGGCTTCGTCCCGTCTAGAAAATCGCCAGCGGATTGAGGGGCGATCCCGTGCCGCCTTCCACCGGCAGCGGCGCGAACGTCATCAGGAATTCATACCGGTTCAATCGTCTCGCGGTCGTCACCGCCTGCTCCAGGTCGAGGCACTCGACAATGTTGATGCCCATCCAGTTGAGCACCGCGATATGGATTGGGTTCCGCATCCCTTCCCAGCCTGGCCGGGGATTCCAGTCGATGTTGAAATCGTGGCCGATGAACGCCGGCAGACGCTCGTGCATCCAGGGAATCGTGTCGGCGTAGTAACCGGCGACCTGACCCGCCCACGGCCCCATCTTCTCGCGCCTCTTCCAGCGGCCGATATAGAGCAGCACCACATCGCCAGGTCCCGCTTTGACGCCTGACTTCTTTTCCCACGCTTCCAGGTCCGCGCGGGTGATCGGGACGCCTGGCTCGATCCAGTCGACGCCTTTCAACTGGGCCATGTCGTACAGGACGGCGCGGGTAAAGATGCCGTCCTTCCAGTTCATCACGCTGCCTTTCTTGCATCCGGCCTCGGGCGTGACGTTGTCCTTCACCGGAACGCCGTTGTACATCAGGCCGTCGGCGAAGAAATGACACCAGGAATCCATGTGCGCCACCGTCAAGCCGTGGTAGCTGACCTGATAGTTGTCGTTCGTGCCCCCGTCCGTGATCGTGTTCGTCGTGCGATGGAACACCCCGTTCGGATTGACATCGGCGGCCGCTTGTTGCGGCTCGGCATGGGCCAGGGAGACGACGGTCCCGGTCTTGACCAGTCTCGTCGCACTGAGGACCTTCTGCGTCGTAATCAGGTTCGACGTGCCCTTGTTGTCCTCTGAGCCCCACTTGCCCCAGGTCTTGAACTCGTTTTTCCACCGGTCGTAGTTGGCTCGCATCGCCGCGGTATCCGCGGGTGCGGGCGGAGCGCCGGCTTGAGCCGCGGCCGTCGCCTGCCTGCCCTTGCGCTCGCAGTTGGAACCCGCCCACGACTCCAGTCAGGACCAACCCGATACACAGACCTGCCATTTTCAAACGATGTCGCATACAGCCTCCAATGAAAACGCGGCAATTATAGTCAGACCGGGGCCGGCTCACTCGGCGGCAGATCGCCGTATGCCCTTGGGCCGTCGCGATAGCGCCGCCGTGTGGCGTCCAAGGATACGGTGCTGGGCGCTCGCTGGTCTTCGTCACACACAGGACCGATGATACAGTCACAGAGCGTGAGTGAAATCCGGATTTCAACAGGCGCCAGAAACGCGAAAGGAGGCCGCCGATGCGTGAAGGGCTGAAGGGCTGTGTTGCTGCAGTCGCGGGGGTGATCCTGCTGCTCGGGCTCGCCTTCGCGCAGGCAGAGGTCAAGGTGTTCGTCGGCGGAGCGATGACCGGGCCTGTCAAGGCGGCAGGCGATGCCTTCTCGCGCAGCTCGGGCCACACGCTCGTGTATGTGAGCGACACCACGGGTGCGCTGCAGAAAAGACTGGCGGCCGGCGAGAAGGCCGACCTCGTCGTCGTCACCAGCCTGGCCATGGACGCGCTGCAAAAGGAAAACCGGGTGGTGGCGGGGACCCGGGTCGATCTCGCGCGCGCGCTGATCGGTGTGGCGGTGCGCGCCGGCGCGGCCTCGCCCGATCTGTCGACGCCGGACACGTTCAAGGCCGCTCTGCTGAAGGCCCGGTCGGTGTCCTATGTGAACCCGGCGTCGGGCGGCACGTCTGGAACCTATTTCGAGGGCCTGATGCAGCGCATGGGCATTGCCGATGCGATGAAATCGAAGATCGTGTACCGGACGCAAGGGTCGGAAGTGGCCGACGCCGTCGCGAAAGGCGAGGCCGAGCTCGGCATCTACCTTCACCAGCGAATTGCAGCCGAACACGGGCGTGAAGGTGGCAGGACCCCTGCCCGCCGCAATCCAGTTGCCGACCATCTACTCGGCGGCGATCACCACGTCGGCCGGGAACGCCGAGGCGGCGCGCGCCTTCCTGCGTTCGCTCGCCGGTGCAGAGGGGCACACGGCACTGAGGAAGGCCGGGCTCGATCCGCTCGTCCCGGCCCGCTGAAGCATCCGGCACGCCGACCGTGGACGCCGCGCACGTCAATCTCTGGAGATCGCCGAGTCACGCGCTCGAGTATCTGGCGCGAGCGGATACCGTTCCGCATCGCACCGAAGGCGAGGGTGCGCTGCTGGAGTGTCTGCCGCGCCCGTCGAGGCGCGTCCTCGATTTGGGGAGCGGTGACGGCCGTCTGCTCGCGCTCGTCAAGCTGGCCCGGCCGGAAGCGGCGGCCGTGGCCATCGACTTCTCGGTGACCATGATCGATCGCTTGCGCGAGCGGTTCGCCGCAGATTCCTCGGTCAGCGTCATCGAGCATGACATGGACGATCCGCTGCCGGCGTCTCTGGGCACCTTCGATGCGATCGTCTCCAGCCTCGCCATTCACCATCTGACCGCACGAGCGCAAGCGCGCGATCTATGGAGAGGTGTACGGTCTGCTCGCTCCGCAGGGCGTGTTCTGCAATCTCGAGCACGTCGCCTCGCCGACGGCGTCGTTGCACGAACAATTCATTGCTCTCTCGGCCGGCAAGGAAGATCCCTCGAACAAGTTGCTGGACATGGAGACACAGCTGGCCTGGCTCCGGGCCATCGGCTTCGTCGACGTCGATTGCCACTGGAAATGGCGCGAGCTGGCGCTGCTCGCAGCCGTGAAACCCGGCGTCGACGCGCCTTCCGCCGAATGATGCGATATTGACGGACATGTCTCTTCGCCGGTTCAGATCCCTTGCGAGGAGTTGGGAAGGGCTCGGCCGCACCGACCCCCTGTTCGGCATCCTGTCGGATCCGGCGAAATGGGGAGGGAAGTGGGACGCCGACGAGTTCTTCGCGTCTGGCCGCGCTCACGTAGAGAGCCTTCTGCGTTCCCTGCGCGACGCCAGGGCCTCGTTCAAGAACGACACATGCCTGGACTTCGGCTGCGGCGTGGGACGGCTCACGGTCCCCTTGTCCGGGTCCTTCCATCACACCATCGGGGTCGACGTCGCACGATCCATGATCGATCAGGCGCGCAAATACCACGCAGCCAGCGGCCAGTGCGAGTTCCTCGTCAACCGGGATCTGGATTTACGTCAATTTCCGGACGCAATGTTCGACTTCGTGCACTCCTGCCTGGTCCTGCAACACATCCCGCCGGATATCACCATCCGGTACATCGAGGAATTTTTTCGTGTCTGCAAGCCAGACGGGCTGGTTGTGTTTCAGCTGCCCTCCGAAACGCGTCCCGAGAGCGTCATTTCCGCCGAGCACGCGTTGCCGGATTCGGCTTATGTCGCAGCGATCACCGTTAAGGACCCGCCGGTCTCGCTCGAGTCCTCCGCGTTCACGACGCTCGGCATCATGGTGACGAACGCCAGCCCGGTGGAGTGGCGGCACGATATTCCAGCTGGCCGCCATCTCTGCGTCGCGAACCACTGGCGGCGCCAGGACGGTGCGATGGCGATTTTCGACGACGCACGTGCGCGGCTGCCAAGGGCGATCAAGCCCGGCGAGAGCTTCGAGGTCCCGCTGAAGGTGCAGGCCCCGGGCGAGCCGGGAGAGTACCTGCTCGAGGTCGATCTCGTGCAGGAGTTCGTGTGCTGGTTCGCGGAAAAGGGTTCGAGTACCGGGCGCGCGACAGTCAAGGTCAGCTCAAATGGCGTTGGGGCTCCGGACGCGCCGGGGGCGGCCACGGTCGAAACGACGCCGGGGAATTCGACCCCGGCTCGACGCCCCTCCCTCGTCGATCGTATTCTGCGACGCTTTCGCGCCCGGTACAGCGCGGTTTGAAATGCACACGGTCCCGCGCCCGCAGGTCGAGGAGACGATTCGTGGCGCCGGTGGGCACCTGATTCAGGCGATCGACGACAACGCGGCGGGCCCGGGATGGTTGAGCTATACCTACGTCTGCAGGCGGTCGGCGCCTACAAGAGCGGTTTCACCTGCCACTCGGGGTCGCTGAAGAGCGTCGCGCAATCCTCGACTGGAATTGACCTGTTGGCATACTTACAGGACAGCACGAACAGATCCCTGTCATCGTGCCAGTCGGCTCGCGTCACCTCGCATTCGAATACCTTTCCGGCGCCCATCGTGAGCTGGAGCGAAGTGCCTGGCTTCGGGATGCTTGGGACCTGGATGAGCCTGGTGAACCTCACGGAGCCGTTGTCGATCGGGTAACCCTTCTCATCCAGCGAAGGGGTTTTTACTCTGGGGATCCTCAGATTCACTTCAACTTCAATTGACATATCACCTCGGCGCTGCTGCTTCGTTGGTCCTGGGCGGCCGGCGCATGTGGGCATACGACCGCGGTCCGGACGTCTCGACGTCGCTGGTTCCTCACGAAGGTCAGCACGCCGATCATACGCGTACCGCGGCCGTCTGTGTGTGCGGTTCGGCATATCCAGGTTTCGCCGCCCGTGCGCGTGTTACGTCCTCCGGTTCAACGCATGGTTGACGAGCGTCCAGATAAGTGATTGCGGGGGGCGTCCCCATACCACCCGGCTCGACCGCGACTGCCTGGCAGGTCGTCAATTGTCCTCGGCTATCGAACGATGCACGTCAGCGGCAATTTCAAAGCTCCGCAGGCGGGCGGTATGGTCGAAGATCTGTCCGGCGACGATGATCTCGTCCGCCCGCGTCGCCTCCAGAAAGCTCGTCAACCGCCGACGCACGGTATCGGCGCAGCCCACAGCCGCATACGCCAGCGCATGTTCGACACCCGCTTTCTCCGACGGCGACCATCGGCCTTCCATCGTCTCCACTGGCGCTGCCAGCGGACCCGGCGTTCCACGCCGCAGGTTGACGAACTGAAGCTGGGCCGACGTGAACAGACGCCGGGCCTCCTCATCGCTGTCGGCGGCGAAGACGCTCACGCCTGCCATGACACGTGGCGCGGCGAGCGCCTCCGACGGCCGGAACTCTCGCCTGTAGACATCGAGCGCCTGCAGCAGGTAATCGGGGGCGAAATGCGAGGCAAAGGCGAACGGCAGGCCGAGCGTGGCGGCGAGCCGGGCGCTGAAGAGACTCGACCCGAGGAGCCACAACGGCACGGCGAGGCCCGCCCCAGGGACGGCGCGGATCGCTTGTCCAGGTCGAACAGGAGCGAAGTACCCCTGCAGCTCCAGTACGTCGAGGGGAAACCGGTCGCCGGCCGTGTTGGTATCATCACGACGGAGCGCGAGCGCGGTTCGTCCATCCGCCCCGGGAGCCCGGCCGAGCCCCAGATCGATCCGGCCAGGATAAAGCGATTCGAGCGTTCCGAACTGTTCGGCGACGACAAGAGGCGAGTGGTTGGGCAGCATGATCCCGCCGGCGCCCACCCGGATTGTGGTGGTGCCTCCGGCGATATGCCCGATGAGGACGGCAGTCGCCGCGCTCGCGATTCCGGGCATGTTGTGATGTTCAGCCAGCCAGAAGCGGTGATACCCCCACCGCTCGGCGTGTTGCGCGAGGTCGAGCGAGTTGCGAAAGGAGTCGGCGGCCGACCCGCCCTCGACGATGGGAGATAGATCCAGGACCGACAACGGAACCATGGTCTTAGTCCTGCGTTTCACAATTCGTGGCATTCGGCCGGCGATGCATCCCGCCTGGCTGCTGATCCTTTACGCGGACGGGTTCGATCGCAGATAGAAGTACCCATCGACCTGCTGAAGATCGATTGGATGCTCGAACAGCGCGCTGAGGCATGCGGGACTCAGCATCGAACGCTTGGGACCGTCCCCGGTAATCCGCCCTCGCTGCAGGAGCACGACGCGGTCGATTTCCGGGACGATCTCCTCGACGTGGTGCGTCACGAGGACGACGGTAATTCCCTGCTGCGCGATCCGCCGAACCACGCCCAGGAACCTCGAGCGCGCGACGACGTCCAGTCCCGCCGTCGGCTCGTCGAGGATGAGCGCGCGCGGCTCGGTGACGAGCGCTCGGGCGATGAGCACGCGCCGCGCTTCTCCAGTCGACATCTGATCGAGTGGCTTGTCGGCCAGGTGCGCCGCGTCGAGACGCGCGAGCGTGGTGGCCGCCTGCTCGCGCATGGCACTGGTGACGTCCAGCCCGATCAGGAACCCCCGCGTCGCGAAAAACCCCGAGAGGACGGCATCCTCGCCACGGATGCTCCCCGCGCAGTTGCCGTTGACGAACCGTTGGTGCAGATCCGAGGTCACGATGCCGAGGCGCGCCTGAAGCTCCGCGACGTTCCAGCGATCGCTGCCGAAGACGCGGACCGGGGCGTCGCCCTCGCGCGCGAGGGCATAGTGGTCGCTGATGAGCAAATTGATGAGGGCCGTCTTGCCGGCGCCGTTCGGGCCGAGAATCGCGGTGTGTTCGCCTCCGCGAATGGTCAGCGTGAGGCCATCGAGCACGCGCACGCCGTTCTTGACCACACTGGCGTCGGTCAACTGCAGGACGGGGTCGCCGGACGCCTTGGACGGGTTCACCAGGGACGAGGAGGCTTCTGCCATGAAGTGGGGTAGTGCGACGGTCAGCCGAGGCCGCCGCGCCATCCTGGATGATACCGGTTCCGCCGCGCCTCCGCCGATTGTCGCTTCGGAGCCAGGCAAGTCCAGAAAGAAGTCATCCAGAAAGGCCTCATTGAGAACCCATTGAGGGTAGAATGGGCTCGCCGAAGAGAACCTTGAGAGAGCTGGAGAGAGGTTGCGATTATGCGAAAGTTTGCGTGTGTGACATTCGGACTCCTTCTCCTGGGCGGAAGCCTGTCGAATAGCGATGTATTGCGGGCGCAGGCTTCCCCGGTCCAGACGCACATCGGGCACGTCACGGAGAGTTTCCAGGCCACTCCAAATCAGCAAGGGCTGCTGCCGACGGCGCTGGCGGAGGCAAAGATCGCCACGCAGCATGCCGGGCTCGCCCTGAAGTCGCCGGACAATCTCGACTCGATCAAATTGCACGCGGGGCACGTTATCAACGCGATCGACCCCAGTGTCGAACCGAAGGGTCCCGGCCTCGGCTTCGGCGTGAAGCGGGCGTCGGCAGGCGTCGCCCAGCACATCCAGCTGGCCGCCAAGAGCGAAGGCGCGTCGGCCAACGTCAAGACCCACGCCACGCACGTGGCGGCGGCCGCCAATAACGCCGCCTCGCGCGCCGACGAGATCGTCGCGCTCGCGCAAAAGGTGCGTGCCGCCACCACGGCCGCCGAAGCGTCCAGCTTGATGAGCCAGGTGCAGACGGCCGTCGAGCAACTGACGGCCGGTCTGGATGCGAACAAGGATGGGCGAGTCAACTGGGATACGCCCGAAGGCGGGCTGCAGCAGGCGCAAACGCACATGGACCTGCTGAAGAAGGGCGAGGGCGCCCAGTAAGTGAACGTGCGAAGTGTCCGGCTTCGCCGGACCGTCGGATGCTCACTGCTGTGAGCTCAGCGATCAGTCATCAGCTGTCAGCAGCTATCAGAGTTGCGCCCTGAAAGCAGCTGAGAGCTGACGGCTGAGAGCTGGATGCTTCGGGACTACGATTTCGCCGCAGCGATCCCCGCCTCCGCGCATTGAGTGTCCTGCTGGCTTGTCCCGCCCGAAACCCCGATTGCGCCGACGATCTTGCCGTCCAGGAGGATCGGCACGCCGCCTTCGACCGGTACAGCGCCATCAAGCCCCAGGATGCGGAGCCCATCGCCACCTGCCGCGAGCGCGTCCTGCAATGCCTTGGTCGGACGCTTGAACCGCGCCGCCGACCGCGCCTTGTCGACCGCAATGGTCACGCTGGCGGCCTGTGTGTTCTCGATCTTCTCGAAGTACACGAGGTCGCCGGCGGGATCGACAATCGCGACAGCCATGAACCATTTGTTCTTCCTCGCTTCAGCGAGCGCGCCCGCGGCGAATTTCTTGGCCGCATCACTCGTGATGGACGCCCCGTAGGGAACGGGCATCTGGGCAAAGACAGCCGCGGCAGAGAGCAGGAACCCGAGCATCCCGACGAACTTCAGCATAAGCATCTCCTTCAGAGACAGTGTCCCGGAACACTAGAACGACTTTGTCAGATCGCTTGAATCGTTCGAGAGCTCCGTTGCATTCTATGCGACGTTCCAAACGCTGTCGATGTCAAGTCGTGTGGCGCGCCGGAGTGTCGCCTGTCGATTGACAGGCTCCATGCTTACGGATATGCTCCGGCACAATTACAGGTGTAGCCAATTTCGACGCGTACCGCGTGGTTCTGTGTCGCGTCTCGAGGCCGATGCGTCAAGAGAGACACTTCAGCGGAAGCGATTGATCGCAGCGAGGTTCACAGACCTCGGGTCCTTAGAGAGGAGGAAGCGTCATGCCTGCCGCCTTCTTGCTATTGCTCGTGGCTGCCGTGCTGATCCAACCCGCCACTGCTGCGCTGCAGGCCCAGGCCCCGGACACTCCGGCGGCATCCTCCTTTCTGGATTTCGAGTTCTTCAGGACCAAGGTACAGCCGATCTTCCTCGCTCCGCGTGAAGGCCACACGCGTTGTGTCACCTGCCATAGTACGGGCACTCCCATGCGCCTGCAGGAGCTCTCGCCTGGGGCCACGACCTGGAACGAGGAGCAATCACGAAGGAACTTCCAGGTGGTCTCTCCGCGGGTGACTCCCCTCAGTCCCCTTCAGAGCAAACTCCTCGTGCACCCGCTTGTGACCGAGGGAGGCGGCGACTACTATCACGGCGGCGGCAAACACTGGAACTCCTTTCTCGATCCGGAGTGGCAGACGATCGCCAATTGGGTGTGCGGGCGGAAAGCCAACGACAAGATCGTCGAGTTCACCGGTGGGTGTGTAGAGTAACCGCGACCGGCGGCGATCGCGACATGAGTGCCGCGGTCAGTTTCCCTTCTAGCTTGGGCGGGTCTGCGCGTCGTGGGAGGACTCGTCAAGAGCCGACTTGGAATGAGCGCCCAGATTGTCAACGTTGACAGGTTTTTCGAGGAGCTGACGATGAGAACAACCCATGTGCTTCGCCGCTGCCTGAAGCCTCTGGCGATCCTTCTGCTTACGCTGCCGTTGACGGCTCAAGGCCAGGTTCGGATCCTCCAGACCACCGAGGCCGGCGACAGGGTATTCCTCATTGACCCTGTCACGAACAAGATCGTCGGCGAGATCCCGGGCATCGAGAAGGCCCATGGGGTCACGTCGTCCCCCGATGGAACCCGGATCTACGTCAGTAACGAGGCCAACGACACGCTGGACGTGGCCGATGTCAAGACGCTGAAGGTGATCAAGAAGATCCCTCTCTCGGGTCGTCCCAACAACGTGGCCATCAGTCCTGATGGGCGGCGAGTCTATGTCGGGATCAGGAGCGCCGTCGGGAACAACCCTGGCGTAGCGGATGTCATCGATACCGCGTCGCTCGCTAAGATCAAGAGCATTCGCACGGAAGGGCCCGTACACAACCTGTATGTCACCCCGGATGGCAAGTACGTGATTGCCGGCGACGCCACCAAGACCGGGTATGTGAGCGTCCTCGATACCAAGACTGACGCGCCCGCGTGGTCGGTTCAACTTGGGCAGAACATCCGTCCGATGGCGATCTCCAAGAATCCCGATGGCTCGACGCGCTCGATCTTCGCTCAGATCGGTTCCCTCAACGGGTTTGCGGTGGTGGATTTTCAGACGCGCAAGGAAGTCGCTCGGATCACTCTCCCGAAGTTGGCTCCCGGGAGAATTCCAATACCGACGGGCTCCTCCCAGGCTCACGGCATTGCCGTCACGGCAGATCAGAAGACCCTCGTGGCCTGCAGCCGGCTGAACAACACGCTCTACTCGTACTCGCTCCCTGATTTGAAGCTGGCGGGAACAGCTTATCTGAGCGGGAGGGGCTGCCAGTGGGTGTCGATCACGCCTGATAGCAAGAGGGCGTATCTGGCCGACCCCGTGGGAGGCAGCACCTTGGTGGTCGATATCCCGTCGATGAAGGAAGTCGCCAAGATCGCCATCGGGTATGTATCGCCGGCCCGCAACCATACCATGGTGATCCCGGCCGACAGACCGGCCGCACAGTAGAGCTCGGATCGCTCCACCAGAGGGGCGGTTTCATGGTCCCGACCAGGAGGCCCCGAGAGCATCACGGTGATGGGTGCGGACTTTGATCGGCCCGATCGGTGAGCGCGAGCAGACTATCGAACGAAGAGCCGAAGAGCTGAGGTACTGCTAGGGCTTCGTCGCCTTGAACATGATCGCCTGCAGCATCTCGGTCCGCGTCGACAAGTCGGTCGTGCCGGCCGGGAAGCCGCCCTTGAAAAACACGTACGCCAGGATATCCGCATACTGCTGCCGGCTCATCCCGCCCGGATTGTCCGCCGGCATCGAGACGCGAATGCGCTCGAACAGCTCGCCAACCGGCACGCCGTCCCAGTTGGATCGAAACTGACCGTCGGACAGCGCGGGGGCCATTTCGCCGCCCATCAAGTCCTGACCATGACACCGCATGCATCCCTGCGAATACAGCGGCTCACCCCGCTTCGCTTGCTCCGCCGTGTAGACACCGTCCCACACCGACTGCCCACCTTGCGCCGACACGCGTGAAGGCGCGGAGAGGGCGTAGAAAACCTGCACAACAAACAGGCCCGCCGTGAATAGAGTCGCAGTCCTGAACCTCATGACACTCCTCATCCGATACGAGCAGGCTGCGGAAAAACGCAGCCTGAAGTGAGAACTTAGAACTGAAAAGTTAGAAGGCCGTCACTTCTGACTTCCAGGTTTTCACTTCTAACTTCAGGTTGCTGGCTTTCTCAGCAACCTGCTAGTGGCCGCCCCCCTCGACGAAGGTCAATTCGGGAGACTGTACGCGATGTACTCCCCCGAGTAACTGCCCCCACTGACCGCGACGATGATGTACTGCTTGCCGTCAATCATATAGGTCATCGGCGAGCCGCTTTGCGGCGCAGGCATCCACACGGCTCCCTCTTCCTGGCCGGTGGCCTTGTTATACGCATGGAGCATGGCGCCGCGCGGACGTCCGGGCACGGTTGTGAAGACCGGGTCTCCCATGACGACCAGGGACTTGGTGACGACCAATCCCACAGCGCCGTTCTGGCCCGTTTTCGGAATGTTCATGCCCTTGAGCGCTGGGTGATTGCGGACGTTGTCCGGCGTGTCGCCGTGTGGCACCGACCAGAGCAGCTCGCCGCGATCGAGATGAATCGCCGACAGCAGACCGTATGGCGGCTTGACCAGCGGCAGCCCCTGGACGGTCAGGCCACCGCCGGCCGGCACGGCGGCAGCCGCGCCGGCGGGTGGATTTGCGGGGGGCGCTGCCGCGGGCAAGTCATCTCGCGTCTTGCGCCCGGAATCGGCGGCGCAGCAGTCGCCTGGTCCGAAAAACTCGACGAATGGCTGCCCCTCGACGCCCCTCACATACTTCAGATCCGAAAAGTTCGGCGGGGGAGCGACGAGCGACACCGACCCGACGCCGGCGTTGCTGGCCGGCAGATAGGCAATGTGCGTTTCGGGATCGTATCCACCGCCGGGCCAGTTCGTACCGCCGCCGAGGTTCCCGATGTTCAAGGCGCCGAGCAACCCGTCCACCTTTCCGAGGATCGGCGGATTGAACAGCGGCCCGTTCTTGAAGCGGGCGATGTTCTTGAGCGCCTGCGCCCGCATCTCGGGCGTGAAGTCGATCAAGTCGTCCGGGACCTTGATCTCGTTACGGGCATACGCCGGCGGTTTGGTCGGGAACGGCTGCGTCGGCGAGTAACTCTCCTCCGGCAGGTCGCCCTTCGGGACCGGCCGCTCGACGATCGGCCACACGGGTTGACCGGTCACGCGATCGAACACGTACAGATAGACCTGTTTGGTCGGCACCGCGACGGCTTTGATGGCCCGGCCGTCCACCGTGATGTCCGCCAGGATCGGCGCAGACGAGATGTCCAGATTCCAGATCGGGTGGTGCACGAGCTGGAAATGCCATTTCCGCAGCCCGGTCTTCAGATCCACGCAGACCAGGCTCTCCGCGAACAGGTTGTTCCCGGGCCGGTGCCCGCCGTAGAAATCAGAGGTCGGCGTCTCGACCGGCAGGTACACCAGGCCCAGATCGGTGTCGACGCTGATCTGCGACCAGACGCCCACGTTGCCGTTGAGAGACCACGATTCGTTCTCCCACGTCTCGTTGCCGAACTCGCCGGGTCGCGGAATGGTATTGAACTGCCAGAGCCGCTTGCCCGTCCTCACGTCGTAGGCGCGGACAAGACCCTTTGTGTTGTTGTGGGTCGAGACGGTCATCCCCTCGCGAAAGGCCGATCCGACGATCACCACGTCACCCGCCACCGCCGGCGTGGAATGGACGCCAATCTCGCCGGTCTCGAGCTCGATTTGCTGGTTCGCCCCTTTCACCGCTCCGGACTTGAGGTCGACAATGCCCTTCGTGCCGAACGATTGGACGAGGGCGCCGGTGCGGGCATTCAGCTCCACCAGGCGATAGCCCGTCGTCATATAGATCACGCGTTCGTCGCCCTTGCCATCGGTCCAGTACGAAACGCCGCGGCCGGACAGCTGTCGCGGGGCGACGGCGGCGCGCTTTCCTTCGCGCAGACTGTGTTGCCAGATCAACTCGCCGGTTTTCGCGTCGAGGGCGATGACCGATCGCCGTGTGCCACCGGTCGTATAGATCACACCCTTGACCATGAGCGGCGTCCCTTCGAGCTTGAACTCGGGAAACGGGCCCAGGTTGTCGGTCTTGAAGCGCCACGCGACTTCGAGCTTGTTGAAGTTGGCGCCGGTGATCTGATCCAGCGGCGAGTATCGCGTGCCCCTGATGTCGGCCGTGTAATGGGGCCATTCGCCGTTCCTTGGTGAGGGCTGACCCTGCGCCGCGAACTGCGGCGGCGCCGGCGTCCCGACGAAGACCTGGCCCGATACCCCGATCTCGATCGCGAGGAATCCAAGGAGCCACCGTCAGCGCCGGCATCAATCGAAAGACGACCCGCGTCATCGTTTCATTCACTCCGTTGCTCCCCGCTTGAGGGCCTGTGAAGCATCGCTCCTGCTTCTTCACAGGTCTTTAGTTGGCCGTGGCTGATTCAATCGGTTTGCCGGACAGCGCCGAAGCCAGGCGTTCGCCACGGGCTCAGTTCGGCAGTGTGAACGCAATGTACTCCCCCGTGTAATTGCCGCCGCTGATCGCCACCACGATGTACTGCTTGCCGTCGGCCATGTAGGTCATCGGCGATCCGCTCTGGATGGCTGGCATCCAAACCTCCCCGACTTGCTGACCGCCTTTCTTGTCGTAGGCTCGCAGCATCGCGCCGCGCGGCCGTCCAGGAGGCGCCGTCACGGCCGGATCGCCCATGACCACCAGCGTCCGGGTCACGAGCAACCCGACGGCCGAAGTGCCGGCCTGCCCGGTCTTCGGAATGTTCAGTCCTTTGAGCGCCGGGTGATTGCGCACGTTGTCCGGCGTATCGCCGTGAGGGGTCTGCCAGGCGATTTCACCCCGATCCAGATCTATCGCGGCGAGGATCCCGTACGGCGGCTTGAGGATGGGAAGTCCCTGCACGGTCAGGCCGCCCGCCTGGGCCGGCGGAGCAGCTGGCGCGCCCTCAGCTGGCGCGACCGCGGGCGGTGGCGCCTGTGGAAGCTCGTCGCGGGACTTGCGCCCCGCATCGGCGGCGCAGCAGTCGCCGGGCCCGAAGACTTCCACGAACGGCCGTCCGGCGACGCCCGATACGTACCGGATATCCGAAAATCCCGGAGGCGCCGCGACGAGCGACCGCGACACGGGATTGGCGGCCGCCGGTGCATAGACGATGTGCGTTTCGGGATCGTAGCCGCCGCCAGGCCAGTTCGTCGCAGTCGAGCCGCCGCCCACGTGTCCAAGCAGGCCGTTGGCGTTGCCCAGGATGGGAGGCGTGAAGACCGACGGCGAGTGCTTATACCGTTCGAGGTTCTTGAGCCCCTGCGCTCGCAGCTCCGGCGTGAAGTCGATCACATCGTCGGGCACCTTGAAGTAGTTGCGAGCATAGGGTGGCGGCTTGGTCGGATGCGGCTGTGTTGCGGCCGTCTTCTCGCCGGGCACGTCGGACTGCGGCACGGGCCGTTCCTCGATCGGCCATACGGGTTGGCCCGTTACACGATCGAAAACGTAGACCCAGCCCTGCTTGGTGAGCTGCGCGACCGCTTTGATGGCCCGGCCGTCGACATTGATGTCGGCGAGAATCGGCGCTGCCGGCATGTCGAAGTTCCAGATGGGATGATGCACGAACTGGAAATGCCACTTACGCTGTCCGGTCTTCAAATCCACACAGACGAGGCTTTCGGCAAACAGGTTGTTCCCCGGCCGGTGCCCGCCATAGAAATCCGACGAGGGCGTTTCCACCGGCAGGTACACGAGGCCGAGCTCTTCGTCCACGGTTATCTGCGTCCAGACACCGACGTTGCCGTTCTCGGCCCAGGAATCGTTCTCCCACGTGTCGTTGCCAAACTCGCCGGGCCGGGGGATCGTGTTGAACTGCCACAGCTGCTTGCCTGTCCGCACGTCGAACGCGCGGACCAGGCCCTTCGTGTTGTTGTGGGTCTCGACAGTCTGGCCTTCCCGGAACGACGAGCCGACAATGACCACGTCCCTGGCGATCGTCGGCGTCGAATGGACGCCGATCTCACCGGTCACCAGATCGATCGGCTGCCTGTTCCCCTTGACCACGCCCACTTTCAGGTCGAGGATCCCGTTGGTGCCGAACGAGCTGATCAGGGCGCCCGTCTTCGCGTTGAGCGCGACAAGCCGATAGCCCGTCGTGATATAGATGACGCGCTCGTCCCCTTTGCCATCGGTCCAATAGGAAACCCCCCGACCCGACAACTGCCGCGGGGCGACGGCGGCGCGCTTTCCCTCGCGCAGGCTATGCGACCAGATCAGCTCGCCGGTCTTCGCGTCGAGCGCGATGACCGATCGCCGGGTGCCGGCGGTCGTATAGAGGACGCCCTTGACCATGAGGGGCGTCCCTTCCAACTTGAACTCGGGAAACGGGCCCAGGTTGTCGGTCTTGAACCGCCAGGCGACTTCCAGCCTGTTGAAGTTGGCGGCAGTGATCTGGTCCAGCGGTGAGTACCGGCTGCCTTTCAGGTCGGCGTTGTAATGCGGCCACTCGCCGTTCTTCGTGGATGGCTGGCCTTGCGCCGAGAACTGCGGCGGGGGCGGCGTGCCGACGAACACCTGGCCCGACACTCCCACCGCGATCAGAAGGAGGGCGGTCAGCGACACTAGCGCAAGCATCAATCGGGAGACGGTTCGCACCATGGCTCCTCCCTCGTGTCTTGAAAGGACTTCCGGGCGCGATTATAGCCCCGAACAGGCGTCTGTACGAAGATGCAGCAGTGGCCAACGGGAGTTGTCGATGTTGACAGCAGTCGCGGGGTGCAGCATCCTTCTGGCTGAATTCGTTCAAGGAGGCCACATGAAACCGACGTTAGCCGTTGCTGTCGCCCTGTGCCTGGGTTCATCGATGCCGACGCTCGGCCAGGGACAAGGAGCCGCCGCGGAAGGGCCGCCGGCCGAGACAACTGCACCGGCCATTCCCGGGGTCGTGGCCGCCGGTACGAGAGTGCAGATCGTCAAGACGGGTTTTGCGGGCACGGAAGGGCCGATCGCGCTGCCAGACGGGAGCGTCATCTTCACCGAGACCCCCGCGAACCGCATCACGAAAATCGACAAAGACAACAACGTGACGACGTTCCTCGAGAACACCAACGGATCGAACGCGCTTGCCTTCGACACGAAAGGGCGCTTGATCACCGTGCAGACCATTCCGGGACAGACGAAGGTCGGCGTGATCTATCCCAAAGGCAGCGAGGCCACGCTCGCCGATAACTTCGAGGGAAAACCGTTCGGCCGGCCGAACGATCTCGTCGTCGACAAGAAAGGCGGCGTGTACTTCTCGGAACCTGGCGCTGCCGCAGGCCGTGGGACGCCGCCGCCGGCGACACCGCCTTTGCCTCCGACCGTGTATTACATTCCGGCGGGTGGTAAAGGGGCGATCAAGGTGGCCGAGGGGTTCCGTCCCAACGGCATTCAACTGAGCCTGGACGAGAAGGTCTTGTATGTGAACAACACCGCCGGCGAGTATCTGCTCGCCTTCGACATTCAGCCGGATGGGAAACTGACCAATCGTCGCGATTTCGCCAAATATGAAGGCGTGAAGCCGAACGACCAGGGCGTCATTGCGAGCGGCGCGGACGGTCTGGCGGTCGACAGCGAGGGCCGTGTCTACATCGCGGTACCCGCCGGTATCCAGGTGGTCAGCCCCAAGGGCATGACCCTGGGAGTGATTCCCCTTCCTGGCGCTCCGCAGAACCTCGCCTTCGCGGGTCCCGACAAGAAAACGCTCTACGTCGTCGGGCGAGGCAACGCGTACAAAATCCAGATGCAGGCGCAGGGTTTCACAGGCCGGGCGAAGTAGCGGGAAGCGAATAACGCGAACGCTGACGGCTCATGGCTGAGGATTGGGAGGCCACTTAGGTATGAAGCTCAAGAGCACTCATCTCTCAATGCGTCTGGCGGCCGGCCTTGCGGGCACACTGGTCGTCGCGGCAGGACTCCCATCCCGGCCGTCGCTCGCGCAAGGACCGGCAGTCACGGTCCTGACGGGGGCGCGCGTGATCGATGGTACAGGACGCGGGCCCATGGAGCAGGCGTCGGTGGTAATCGCCAACGGCCGCATCGAAGCCGTTGGGGCGCCGTCGACGGTGAAGGTCCCTGCAGCCGCGGTACGTGTCGATATGTCCGGCAAGACGATCGTCCCGGGGTTCATCAACGCGCACGCGCACGTGAACCACGAGCCGGCCACCAAGATGCCGGTTCGCGACGATCTGCTGATGCGTCTTCGAACCTACGCCGATTATGGCATCACGACGGCGGTGAGCCTTGGGTCTCAACCCACCGACGATCAGGAAGTGCTCAAGCTGCGCGACGAACAGGAAAAGATCGTTCTCGATCGCGCGCGGGTCTACACCTCGGGCGCCAGTCTGAGAAACGGGAGAACCGCCGCGGAAGGGCGCACGTTCGTGGATCGGAACGCGGACAGCAAGGTCGACATCATCAAGTTCCACATCCTCGGCACCGCCCAGGAAGATGTGACGCCGGAAGCTTACCGCGCGGTCATCGACCAGGCACACAAGCGCGGGCTTCGGACCGTGGCGCACATCTTTTACCTGAAGGACGCGAAGGGAACCGTCGAGAGCGGGCTCGACATCCTCGGTCACAGCGTGCGCGATCAGGACGTCGACGCTGCGTTCATCTCGGAGCTCAAGCGCCGGAATGTCGCGTATATCCCGACGCTGACCCGCGATGTGTCGGTGTTTGTGTACGAGTCGACGCCGGCGTTCTTCAAGGATCCGTTCTTCCTGCGCGGCATCACGCTGTACCGCAGGGAAATGGACATGATGCTCGATCCGGGCCGGCAGGCGAAGACGCGGACCGACAAGCTCGCCCAGAGCATCAAGGACGCGCTCAAGCAGGCTGAGCGTAACCTGAAGATCCTCTCGGACGCCGGGGTGCCGATCGCGATGGGGAGCGATACCGGCTCGTTCAACAACCCGGGCCGCTGGCAGGGCTACTTCGAGCACACCGAGATGGAGATGATGGCGAAGGCCGGCATGACGCCGATGCAGGTCCTCGTGTCGGCCACGGGCGGTGCTGCGCGCGTCATGAAGCTCGATGGGCAGCTCGGCACGATTCAACCGGGGAAGTGGGCCGATCTGGTCGTGTTGACCGCCAACCCGCTTACCGACATTCGCAACACGCAGAAGATCGATTCGGTCTGGATCGCCGGCCGGCGACTGAATCGAGGGACCTAAGAGAGGTTCTAAAGGTTCAAGGGTTCTAGGGGTTCTGGAGGTTCTAAGGGCTTCGAAGGATGCCGCACCTCAGAGAAACACCTCAAACACCCAAGATCTGATACTCAGGAATACTGAGGATCTTCAGACGGCCGCGGCTGGTCCTCTCCTACTCGGAGGGTCCACCGTGCCGATGAGCCTTTTTCAGTTTGTTGTACAACGTGCGAGGGGTCACTCCTAAGACTCGTGCAGCTTGGGAGTGATTTCCCTGCGTACGTTGTAACGCGGCTTCTACCAGCAATCGCTGGCAATACTCCGCCGCGCGCGATAGGTTCCATTCCTTTGAATCCAATCGTGCGAAGAGGGTTGCAATAAACTCTGTCGACGTACGCGGGACGGTTGGAGGTACAGCCGGGATCGCGTGGCAGTCTGCACCAGCTTGTCCGTTATTCAGCTGTCTCTGCGCGCAGAGTATGCCGCAGAAATCGCTCAAGGCCCAGAGGCGCATCGTTTTTGTTCCGGACAATGTTTTCTAGTTGCCTCACGTTACCGGGCAGTTCCAATCGTGGTTCGATTACCGACGTCATTCCGGCGCTCGCCTGGAAGCTCTGACAGCGACCGGTACCGCGCGTTTTAGCGGACCAGGTAAAGTCCACTACAAGGAGTCCTTGTTGCCCACAACCTCCCTCTCGCCGCCAGGCAATACGGCGGCGATAGAAATAGAACAGCGTGGGAGGCTCCCTGTGCAGACCGTGGAGCAGCGCAGACAAATAGTGGCTACAACTGTTGGTGCGCTACGATACATAGGGGCCATCATGCGGGAGTTCGCCGATATTGCAGCTCAAAGCGGGTATTATCTTGATTGTGATCCAGCGAGTTTAACCACCTTTTACAATGCCTGGGATATCCGTGAAGGAGCAGCGCTCTTTTCTCAGAGACGCGCCCCGGTGCCAATTGCCCCCAACGAAATGGGAATTTGGATGGGAGGTAATATGACCTTCATTGAAAGAGCAGTAGGAAAACCTCCTGCCGGCTTCTGTAAGAAGCCTCGTGGCTATTGATAATAGAGTAGTTGAGAATCAGCTCAGCGGTACCGACTAGAACCCCTAGAACCTATTTTCCCTGATACGTGATCCGATAAATCGCGTTCGCGAAGTCGTCGGAGACGAGCAGCGAACCATCCGGCATCACCTGGACGTCGACGGGACGGCCGAGAACCTCGCGGTCGCTCACGAGCCACCCAGTCGCCAGTGGCTCGTATCGCGCGACCTTGGTACCGCTCGCGTCCAGGAACGCGGCCATGACGCGGTAGCCGACACGTGAGGATCGATTCCACGACCCGTGTTGCGCCACGATAATCGCGTTGCGATATTCCTGCGGGAAGCTCGTACCGGTGTAGAACCGCATGCCGATCGCGGCCACATGAGACCCCATGAGCTGCGCCGGCGCCTCGAACTCGCCGCACGTTCGCTTCGCGCCAAATTCGGGGTCGGGCGCGTTCCCCTGGTGGCAATAGGGATAGCCAAAATGCATCCCGGCTTTCGGCGCGCTGTTCAGCTCGTCGCTGGGGTTTTCGTCGCCGAGATTGTCGCGCCCGTTGTCGGTGAACCACAGGCTGCGCGTCGTCGGGTGCCAGTCGAACCCGACCGTGTTCCGTATCCCGCGCGCGAAGATGTCGCGGCCGCTGCCGTCCGGCTTCATACGAATGATGGAGGCGTAGGGGTCTCCGCGGTCGCAGATGTTGCACGGTGCGCCAACCGTCACGTAGAGCATGCCGTCCGGCCCGAAGTGGATGACCTTCCATCCATGAAGCGCATCGGTCGGAAAGGGGTCTCCGACGACGGCCGGCGCGCCCGGCGCATCGAGATGGGCTTCGATGTTGTCCCATCGGAGGATCCGGCTCCGCTCGGCCACATACAAGGCGCCGTTGTGGAACGCGACACCATTGGGCTCGGTGAGCCCCGTTGCAACGGTCATCACGCTGTCGGCGCGGCCGTCCTTGTTCTTGTCCGCCATCGCGTAGACAGTGCCGGCGTTTCGGGAGCCGACGAACAAGGTCCCGCCCGGGCTCAGCGCCATCGACCGCGCGTTCTTGACACCCTCGGCGAACAACGAAATCCTGAAACCCGGCGGCAGCTTGATGCTGTCGAGCTGCACCCGTCCAGAGCCTGCGGGCTGGCCGGTGACTTTCCCCTGCGCCCGGCCCGTCATCACGGCCGTTGCGGCGAAAAGCAGCGCGAGCGCCGCCCGAGCTGATAAGGAATGTAGACGCATCGAACAGATCTCCCGGTTAGCGAGTGGCAGCCTCGCACCTGAAATTCGCGGCATCATCGATGCTGCCGCGGCCCGTGTAGCGCGCCACCTGCGGGTGCGGGCAGAGCGGACGCGTGCGGTCCACTTTACCAGCGGTCGAATGTGTGGCGATCACACTGGTCGGCGCAACACCGCGCTCGACCCATGCCTCGAGCTGGGGCAGCATGTCGAACGAGTCTGGTCCAGGGCCGCCTCTGCAGTGATGCATCCCGGGCACGAAGTACAACCGGGAGAACGTGTCGGCTTCGGCCTGGCCACCGACCGCCTTCGCCACTTCCTCATAGTAGTCGAGCGTCCCGTACGCGCTGATCGCCGGATCCGACCACCCGTGGTAGAAAATGATCTTTCCGCCCCGGTTCTTGTAAGGCCTCAGGTCAGGATCCGACGGGCTGAGGATCTCCGTCATCGCCGCCAGACGCGGAAGATCGCCGGGAAACCTCAGCGTGCGCCAGTTGAATGACGGATCGTCGTTCTCCGTGGCCAGAAAGCGCATGTTCGCCTCGGTGTAGGTGTAGCCGCTCGGTGTCGGAGGGCCAAAGGCCAGCGTCCCGTCGGCTTGTCTCGTTGGCGGAACGCGGCCCACGATCCACGCCTGCCACCCCGTTGCGCCGCCCTCGTGGCCGGGAGGGAAGCCCTGCGTATAGATCTTGCCGTCCGCGGTCTTGACCGGGCTCTGGATTCTGTTCACCGTATCGACCTGCGCGGCCGTCAGGCAGTCCGGTCCATCGGCGCCCGCACACTTCAGCGTCTCGGGCCGGAAGGTGCAGAGGCGCGGATCGGAAATGAGCCCGTCCTTCAAGCCATCCTTCGCGTCGCATTCAGCTCTGGTCGCCCGTGACAGCAGCTCGACTTTTTCAATCGGAAGGAAGCTCTCCGGGTGGAGCAGCATCCGTTGGAACACAAGGGCCCGTCCGACCTGCAGCGGCGTCCCGGTGGCCGGATCGCCAGCGATGATGCCGTCGAAATCCGCCGGGTACCGCTGTGCCTCCATGAGCGCCTGGCGCCCGCCATTTGAACAGCCGTTGAAATACGAGTGGCCTGGCTGCTTGCCGAAGTAGGCGGTCGTCAGCGCCTTCGCCGCAACCGCCGTCACATGGGTGCCGCGGTGCCCGTAGTCGATCTCCTTGGCGCGATTCGAGCCCCAGTTCGGATCGCTCGCCTCGTGCCCGGTGTCGGTTGACGCCGACGCGTAGCCGCGCGCGAGGCCCGCATCCAGCGATCCGATCGTTCCCGCCAGCCCGCCGACGCCGACGAAGTAGAACTTCCCGTTCCAAGAAGCCGGCAGGCCGAGCCGGAAGTTCACCTCGTTGCCCGGCGTCGCGACGCGGCCGTCGACGCGGCAGTACCTGAGGGAGATTTTCAGTCGCTTCGATCACGCCTGCCGCCGTGACCGTCGTTCCAGGCGGCGCCTTCGCCTGCACGGCGGCGACGGTGCACTCGATCATCGACGCCGCCGCCGCGCTGTCACCGAATCGCCCCAGGCACAACGCGAGAGCCATCCCGCTGAAGAGGCGCCGACCTGTCATCTTCGTGCTCCTTTTCGAGAACCGGCAGCATGGTGTAGTCTCCGCCTTTAGGCGAATCGTTTCAAGATCACGCCAGGCACGTTCCTGCGTACAATACTCCAGCACCCACGGTGATCTCCCGCCAATCCATCGTCGCGCTTCAGCACCGCAATTTCCGGCTCATCTGGATCGGCCTCCTGGTCTCTGTGACCGGCTCCATGATGCAGAACGCGGCGTTGTTGTGGCACGTGTCGCTGCTGGTGCCGCCGGAAAAGAAAGCGCTGGCGCTCGGCCTGGTGGGCCTGGTCAACGTCGTGCCGATTGTGGTGTTTTCCATGATCAGCGGCGTCGTTGCGGACGCCTGGGACCGCCGGAAGCTGATGCTCGTGACCCAGCTCGGGGCCGCGCTCGTGTCGGTGATGCTGGCCGTTCTGACCTTTCGCGGACTTGCCGTCGTGTGGCCGATCTACCTCCTGGCGGGGCTCGGTACGGCCACCGTCGCGTTCGATGTGCCCGCCCGGCAGGCGCTGGTGCCGATGCTGGTGCCCCGCGAGCACCTGCCGAACGCCATTACCTTGCACACCATCATGTTTCAGACGGCATCGGTCCTCGGCCCCGCGCTCGGTGGATTGGTGATTGCCGCCGCCGGTGTCGGCTGGGTGTACGCGGCCAATGCGGTTTCCTTCGGATGCGTCATCGCCGCCCTGTTGATGATGCGAGATGTACCCGCCAGGCAGCCCTCCCCGGATGGTTCACCTGAGGACGTCTCGTGGCGCGCGGCGCTCGAAGGATTGCAGTTCGTCTTCAGATCGCCGCTGATACGATCCACGATGCTGCTCGATTTCTTCGCGACCTTCTTTTCGTCGGCAACGGCGCTGCTGCCGATCTTCGCGCAGGATATTCTCCAGGTCGGCGCGAAGGGATACGGCTGGCTGTATGCCGCGCCAGCGGTCGGAGCGGTACTGACGAGCGCGGTGATGGTGCCGATGACCGAGCGCATCAGGCGACGCGGCCCCACGATGCTCTGGGCGGTGGCGGGGTATGGTCTGGCGACCATCGTCTTCGGCCTGTCGCGATCGTTCTGGCTCTCCTTTGCCTGTCTGGCGTTGACGGGCGCGACCGATATCGTCAGCTTGATCATCCGGAACATCGTTCGACAGCTCGAGACGCCGGACCGGCTGCGCGGTCGCATGACTGGCGTCAACATGGTGTTCTTCCGTGGGGGCCCGCAGCTCGGCGAGCTCGAAGCGGGGGTCCTGGCCAACTGGCTGGGGGCGGTCTTCTCGGTCGTCAGCGGGGGAGTGGGGTGCCTGGTGGCCGTCGCCTGGATTGCTGCCACGACGCCGGCGCTGCGCCGTTATGGAACCGGAAAGCCGGGCGCGCCGGCAGCGACTTCTTAGCTCAGCTTTTTTGTCAAGGGTGCTCGCGGTGGTTCGCGCAGTAGACTTGGGACATGCAGCTGCGAACGGCCCGCCTGTGTCTCGACTGCGAAGAGCTTCACGAAGAAAACACCTGCCCGATCTGCGCGTCCGAAATGTTTGCCTATCTCACGCGATGGGTACCGGCGGAGGAGCGCCGTACCCGACGGCGACCGCCAGTCGCCGATAAGGCGGCCGAGAAATCGGCGAATTCAGGGACCAGGCGCTGGATGAAACGTGGGGCGGCCGGGCTCGCGCTTGTCGCGGCAAGCCGCTGGCTGCTGGAAAGCAGCCGCTCCGCGTCGGCATCGGAATCACCACGGCAGAAAGCGACGGAAGCTCGGCAGCCGAGGACGGGGCAGGATCAGCAATCCGATTCGTAACTCTGAGATCTGGAGTGTACGA
The DNA here is from genome assembly GCA_963745495.1 of uncultured Acidobacteriota bacterium. Taxonomy (GTDB): domain Bacteria; phylum Acidobacteriota; class Vicinamibacteria; order Vicinamibacterales; family CAVVIG01; genus CAVUXJ01. Next base: position 131,146 of record CAVUXJ010000001.1, on the reverse strand, counting down.
CACGTGCCCGGCTGGCTGTTCAGCCGGGCACGCGCCGAAGGAAGGCTCGCGCGCTCTTTCTAATTAGTCATCAGAAGCTGAACGACGCGCCGACCTGCAGGATTCGCGGCAGGACGATGGCGGTGCTCGCGTTGGCGCCAGACACGAACGGGAGCAGATAGGTCGACCCGGACTGCAGCACCCGTCTGAGGACGGTGCTGGTGTTCAACAGATTGAAGATATCGCGCACGGACTTCCACCGAGCGCGATCCCCCGAGGGCAAAGCGCTTGGCGGTCCGGATGTCGACCAGATTGGTGGTCGGCAGGCGAATGGTGCCGACCGGCTCGACGTTCATCAGGAACGACCGCACCGTCTGGCCTCCGGTGAAGAGCACCCGGCGGGCCTCCGGATTCCCGCTCCGGTGGTCGTAATTCGCCGACGCGGTAATGTCGTAGGGGAGAATATACGCGCCGGAAATCTTGCCCGACCACTCCCACGTGTTGTTGGACGTGTTGATTTCCGCGTTGGGATTTCCGTTGCACCCTCTCGTGACGAAGTTCGCCGCGCCTGAGGAGTGATCGCAGGTGAACGGGACGTTGAACAGCGTGGCGCTATAGGACGCCGAAAACTGCCAGCCCCCGGCGAGCCGTCGGCTGCCCGCCACCTCGATGGTCTTGTACGATTGATTGGCCGCCGAGTCGTTGACCAGCGTCGTCCTCGTGAAGGCGCGGCCGTTCAGGCTCGTCGGAAACTCGTAGTAGGTGTAGGACTTGCCGGTATCGTCGGCCGTGCCGAGCCGGCCGTCGGGGCCGGGATCCAGATTCGTGACCGGAATGTTGTACACCGAGGAGGGCCGATCGACTTCGACCACCCGGTATTCGTCGAAGTTGGTGGCGTAGATGCCGGTGGCTCTGACGGCCCAACCGCCCGGCAGCTCGTGCTCGAGCGTCACGTCGAACTGATCGCTCTTGGGCGGCTTCTCGTCCGGGTTGACGATCGCCCCCGCCCCGCTGGTGAAGCCGGTCAGCGACACGAAGTCCGGTCCGTTGGGATTGAGGTTGACCTCGCCCGCGTCGTAGTCGCGATTGCCGTTCTGATCGCGCCAGCGCCAGGTCGGTGATCGCCAGGTTGTTGGCGGCGACCGGCTGCACCTCGGTGATGATCTCGCGGAAGTGAATGAAACGTCCCCAGCCCCCCTTGAGCACCGTTCTTGCCGTCGCCAAACAGGTCGTACGCGGCATGCAGGCGCGGCACCACCTCGTTCCACTTGTTCATCTGGACCTTGTCGAAACATCCGGCCGCGGCAAAATCTCCCGCCTCGCGGCACTGCTCCGGCGCAAACGCGTTGTCGTAGGAGTAGCGGACGCCCAGGCTGAGCGTGAGCCGCCGGGCCAACGTCCAGTTGTCCTGGAAATACAGGCCCGAGTAGACCGACTTGTTATCCGGGTCGACCGGCGTGTTGCGCGTGGCCATCTGGAACGGCGCCCCGTTGTTGAACTGGAGCTGATAGTCGCCGGCCACGGGCCGCGACGCGTACGCATCGCCCACCCAGGAATCGACATAGTCGATCCCCCCCTTGAAGTCATGGTTGCCGCCCAGGAAGTCCGACTTGTACCAGCTCACGGCGGCCTTGCTGTGATAGCGCTTGTACTGCCGGTGTCGGCCATCGTTCAGGAAGTCTCCGGTCACGTACAAGGTCCCGATATCGGTGGTCGAGATCCGGCTGCCCGTCTCCATGCTGTGATAATCGTAGTCGTAGTGGTAGAGCCCACTTTGTGCCGACACGACCAGCGAATTGCCGCGCACGTGCTGCCATTCGCCTTTCGTGAGGGTGACCGGTCCATGCGCCAGCTCGCGCGATTCCGCCGGAACGAATTTGCTCGCGCCGCGTCGCTGGTTGTCGGTGGCCACGTGGTAGAAGCCCGTGAATCGATTGCCGGGCGTCGCCTGATAGGACACCTTCTCGAGGTGATAGGGCATCCAGGTGTTCAGCAGGATGGGCGAGCCGTCGTCGTAGAACGCGTCGAGCGCCTCCCGGTCGTATCCCTCCCAGCGGGCGCCGGCGAAAAACCAGAGTTTGTTCCGGATGATCCGGCCGCCGAAGTTCCCGCTGAAGTCGCGCAAGGTGTGAAGCTTCTGCGCGCCTCTCACGCCTGCTGCGCGCAGTTCGTCGCTGACGTTGTTGGCTTCCAGTGCCCCGGACGACCCATAGACGTTCGCCATGCCATGAAAGTCGTTGCCGCCGGACTTGAGAATGGCATCGACCAGGATGCCCCGCCGCGGCATTTCCGCGTTGGCGCCGATCGTCTGGACGCGCGTCCCCTCGATCGAGTTGAACTCCACGTGGCTGCCGCCGCCGCTGTTGACGTCAGGGGAGGAGGCCAGCACGCCTTCGAGCATGTTCCACGACTCGCCCAGCTGCCCGTAGGCCCTGTACACCACGCCGTCGGTCAAACTGGAGGTGCCGACTTCCAGATTCGAGCGGACGCCGGGCACCTGGCCCATGAAGGCCTTGAGGCCGTCCCGGCTGGTCGGCAGGACGTCCAGCTGTTCGCGGGTCAGCTCGGTGCGTGTGGCGGTGTTCGTCACGTCCACCAGCGGTGACGCCCCGGACACCGTGATCGTCTCCGATACGGCGCCCAGGTTCAGCACCTGGTCCAGCTTGGCCACGAACCCGACCGTCAGCCGCACGTTCTCCCGCCGGAGGTTCTGGAACCCGGCGAGCTCATACACGACCGTATAGAGGCCAATCGGCAACGGGGTCAGGCGGTACTCGCCCTGCGCGTCGGTGACCGCCGTGACGGACGGCACCTGCAGCGCGGGACTTGTCGCCGTGACCGTGACGCCCGGCAGGACCGCGCCGGTGCCGTCGGTGATCTGTCCGATGATGCCGGCCGCAGACGCCGCCGCCTGCCCAGCCGTCTGGCTGTCCCAGCCGTCGGAAGCAGATTGATGAGAACGAACAGAGACGATGAACGCGGCGGATCTGGCCCGAGCGTTCGGCGGTTCAACGACGACATTTGCCCTCCTCCTCGTGCTCGTTCCGAACTGAGCACGTGCTAGCTGACTCTGATAATGCGACTCGTATAAAGGCGGTGACCGAGTATGAGGACGGACGACGAACGTCTGGCGCGACGGCGCCACCAATTTATCGTGCCGCGCGAGAGTAGATCCGCCGACTACCGACTGTCAACGGCGAATCGTTCGAAGAAGCGGGAATTTGCAGGGCACTTGGCCGACTGGATTCAGTTTTTTGAATCTGAACAGTGGAAGCTACCGGGAAGGTAACAGTTGACAGTTAGCAGTCAGGTTGACAGTCACAGCGGTCAACAATTCCAGCGGTCTACAGCGCCTGCCAACTGTACGCCGTGCTAGCTAAACAACGATGGGCGCACTGGCCCCGTCCATTGAGATCACCACGCCGGTGAGGTAGCTCGCGTGCGCGGAAGCAGCGAAGACGGCGACGTTCGCCACCTCCTCAGGTTCGGCCAGGCGTCCGAGCGGGACGCGATCGATAATCCGCTGCAAGGCCTGAGCTTCGGTCAGGCCATGCAGCTGCGCCTCCGCCTTCAACCCTTCGGCGACGCGGTCGGTCCGCGTCAGGCCCGGGTTGATGCCGACGACGCGAACCCCCTTGGAGGCATACGCGTTGGCGAGGCCCACGGTGGCGAGCATGAGCGCCGCATTCGCCGCGCCGCCGGCCAGGTGCGTCGCGGCAGCGACTTTGCCGCCGTTCCCGATGATGTTCACGATGACGCCCTTGCCGCGACCGGCCATGCGTTTCACCACGGGATCGATGACATTGATGTAGGTAAAGTACTTGGCGTCCATGGCCGCGCGCCATGCCTGGGGCGTCAGATCGTCGGGAGCGGTGCGGCGGGCCGCGCCTGCGCTATTCACCAGGACGTCGATCGGCCCGAGCTGTCGTTCCACGGTGTCCACCACCCCGGCAGCCGCCCGCTCGTCGACCAGGTCTGCCGCGATCGTCAAGGCGGTTCCCAGGATCCGCCGTGCGTTCGCAAGATTGGCCTCAGAGCGCGACGCGATGGCGAGGACCGCGCCTTCGGCGAGAAAGGCTCGTGCACACGCGAGGCCGATGCCCTTGCTTCCGCCGGTGATCAGAACGATCTTGTCTCGAAGTTGGAGGTCCATTGGCGAAGAGTTTTACCACGACGTGTTCCTATTCTCTTCGTGCTTGTGTCGCGCCGCTGGGACGGCCGCAGGAAGAGTGCCAGCGCATCGCCTGTTGGCGTAAACTAGGCCCTATGCGAGGCCGCGCCGCGCTCGCCTGCGCTCTTGCCGTGCTGATCGCGTCGATCGCGAGCGCCCAGTTCCGCGGACGCCGCGGATATGGGCGATCGCTGCAGTACGCGACGGCCGGGGACTTCGACGGGTCGTTCCAGTTCTGCCGGATCGTCTATCGCCAGGCGTCGAACGGCGACGGGGGGAACTGGAGCGTCGACTTCCCGCGGGCAGACCAGAACCTTTCCGTCCGTCTCTCCGAGCTGACGAAGACCTTCGTGGGGTTCGACGGCGAGGGAATTCCCAAACATTTGCTGCTCAATCTGAACAGCCCCGAGCTCTTCCACTGCCCGTTCATCATGATGACGGAGGTCGGCTCGATCTATCTGGACGAGGGGGAGGTAAAGGGGCTGCGCGACTATCTGCTCAAGGGCGGCTTCCTGTGGGTCGACGACTTCTGGGGCACGCGAGCCTGGCAGATCTTCGAGAGCCAGATCCGCCAGGTGTTTCCCTCGGGCGCCTATCCCATCGTCGATCTGCCGATCGACCATCCGATCTTTCACGCGTTGATGTCGGTCGATCGCGTCCCGCAGATCCCCTCAATCAATGCCTGGGGCGGACCCGGCGGTCCGACCTCTGAGCGCGGCAGCGACAGCGCGACGCCCCACGCGCGCGCCATCCTGGACGATCACGGTCGCGTGATGATCTTCATCACGCACAACACGGACTTCGGCGATTCATTCGAGCGCGAAGGCGACAACCGCCAGTATTTCCTGCAGTTCTCGGTCCCCGGCTACGCTGTCGGCGTCAACGTCTTGTTGTACGCGATGTCGCACTGAGAAAGGTTCGAGAGGTTCTAAGGGTTCGAGAGGTTCTAAAGGCTCGGATCAGAACCGCCAAAACCCTTGGAACACTGGGCTCCAAATGTTCGGTCGAGGAGCAGGGGCCTCAGCAATATCCCGGATCGTTGCACGGGGGAGGGCCGCCTCCCGACGCGGCGCTGACGCCGCCGATCATGCCCGGATGGATGCTGCAGTGGTAGTTCGTGCCGCCGGAGGGCATCGACATCACCCGACTCGTCGCGCCTGGGCCGACGTCGCCGAAATCGATCGACAAGTCGTTCGACACGATCCGGTGCGTCACGGCGTCGTTGTTCCGGAACACGACGGGCTGGCCGCCGGCCGGAGCAGGATTCGGGGTGAAGGATTGTGAGCCACGATCGCCCACGATGTTGATGGTGAAGGACGTGGGCGAGGGGGTCATGGGCGGGTCGTCCGACCCTCCACAACTCGCCAGCGCGGTGGCGGCGACGAGGATGGCCGATGCGTTCAGAAATGCGGCGTTCATCATGTTCCTTCTTCAGCGGAGAAGTCCGCGCTCCTGCGTGAGCAATCGGGATACCAGACGAAAAGCCGCCTGTGTTCGAGTTTTCGCGGGGGGAATTACGCCACGTGTAAACGCATACGGGAACCGTGAAGCCGTCGCGCTCGGGTGTATGCTTTGGTTGTCGGCCGGAGGTTCGCCTTCGCACGCTGGAAGGGGAGTCCTCACAATACCGGATGGTCGCGAGGAGTTTTCCGATGAAGCAGCGCTTTCTTCCAGGCGTCGGCGCGGCTCTTCTTGCCCTGCTGTGGACCCTGGCTCCGATCGGCGCCGCCGCTCAGAGCGCGAAATCGACCGCAAAGGAGCCGGCGCGATCGTCCGCGCCGGCGTCGTCGGCGGTGTCCAAGACACCGTGGGGCGATCCCGACCTGCAGGGGATCTGGCTGAATGCCACGATCACGCCGCTCGAGCGCCCCGCCGGTCTGGCGGACAAGCCGTTTCTCACCGAAGCAGAGGCCGCCGCGTTCGAGAAGCGGACGCTCCAGCAGCGCGAGGAGAACGAGCGTGCGCCGCGGCCCGGGGAGGTCGGCGCGTACAACAATGCCTGGTTCGATCAGGGGACGAAGGTCGTATCCACCAGGCAAACGTCGCTGGTCGTCGATCCGCCTGATGGGCGTGTTCCCGTCAGGCCTGAAGCGGAAAAGATCCGCGACGACAACCTGGCGCGGAACGGGGACTCATACGAGTACATGAGCGTGTGGGACCGCTGCATCTCGCGCGGCATGCCGGGCGCGATGTTCCCGGCGGGCTACAACAACGCCTATCAGATCCTGCAGTCGCCGGGATATGTGGTGATTGTCCACGAGATGATCCACGAGGTTCGCATCATTCCGCTCGACCGCCGTCCGCATCTCCCTTCTGACATCAAGCTGTGGATGGGGGACTCGCGCGGGCATTGGGAGGGGACGACGCTCGTCGTCGAAACGACCAACTTCGGCAAGAAGGGCTGGATTGCGACGAGCGGCGCGTCCGGACGCATCAAGGGCATCCCGCAAAGCGAAACCCTGCGCGTCGTCGAGCGCTTCACCCGGGCAGGAAGCGGACACGATTCAGTACGAAGTCACCGTCGAGGATCCCGCCATGTACTTCCGGCCATGGAAAGTGGCGATGCCGCTCAGTCGCGATCAGGAGTACCAGATGTTCGAATACGCGTGCCACGAAGGCAACCACGCGATGGCGAACATCCTGAGCGGCGCACGGGCGCAGACGCCGGCTGCCGACACAACTTCCAAGCCGAAGTGAGGTTGGCTTCGAAGTGAGGCTGGCTTCGCGGTAGGACGGACCAGTTGAAATGGCGGGACCATTCCGCCCCCCTGATTTGCTTCAGAGGGGCGGCGGCCATACGAGAACAGCAGGCGGCTAGCGCGTCTGCGGAGGCGGCGGTGGGACGGCGACAGCTATCACGTCCGGGCCGCCGCTTCCCGGCGTCGGCTTCGCCCAGATCACCGATCCGCTCGGGATGGTTCCGCCGCTCAGAGTGATGGTGTAGGACTGTTTGTCCTTCGGACCGAGCCTGGGCACCTGCCACACGGCGACGTCCGTCTTGCCGTCCTGTGTCCTTGCGAACGCCTTGATATCCCGCGCCGGTGGTATTCGTGACTTTCGTGCCTGGCGCCAGAGCGAGCGAGATCGTCACGTCTTCGGCGGAGAGTCCCTTTCCGACAAGTCCGTTGTTCAGAACCTCGAGGCTGTACGTCCCGGTTGGCTCCCCGGGTGTCAGCCGCGCCGCGATAGCCGGCCGGAACTTCAGGTCGTCTTTGGCATAGAGAAAAATCTCCTGAAGGAGTGATTCCGGCAGTCGCGTCCTCGAGTAGTTGCCCATGCGAACGCCTGTGGGCTGTGCTCCCAGCTATCGTGCGATGTTGTGGCATGTACGTCGTATGCTCGTAGACCATCTTCTTGAACCACTCGAAATCGGCGTTGACGGCGCCGGCGTTTCCGCGTGGCCCGTTCAGGGTGGCGCCATGGCACTGCGCGCAGCCGACCGTCGCGATGATAAGCTCCTGGCCATGCTTGGCCTGAGCCGGCAGGGCAGCCTTCCAGGGACCAGGCGCTGCAACCTTGGGCAGGCTGCCGAAGTACGCGAGGAAATTTGCCATGTCCGCATCGCTGATCTGCTGCTCGGTGAACGCAGGCATGATGCCCCACGGCTTGCGAACCGCCTGCTTGAACTGGTCGAAGCTCAGCTGACGCCCGGCGAGGTCCGGTCCAAAGCCACCTTCGCCCTTGTCGCCGTGGCAATCCCTGCACCGTGCGTCCACGCTTTCCCAAAGCTTCTTGCCCGGCTCGGCATTGCCCTGGGCGGCGGCGCTCTCCACATAGAACAAGGCGACAACGAGAAATAGGGCGCCAAAGACTGGGCGCATGTTCGGCCTCCTTCGCAACACTCGTCAGACAGATCGGGAAGATTTGTCAGGCTACTCTACAACGAAATAGCGGTTGGCGCGTCGTACCTTTTGGAAGGTCGGAGGTGGCCGCCGGATGGGCGGGCCTACACGGGCTTTTTCGTGAGGCTCGCTCGTACTTGCGCCGGGCTTCTTCAACGTTCCGGGCGGCCTGTTCGATACGAGCGGCGGCTCGAGCGTCCTCCGCGGCTCTTCGAGCCTTCTCTCGCTCGGCCTTCTGGGAGTCGTTCCGCGCGGCCTCTTCGATACGCGCTTCGGCTCGAGCCTCCGCCGCCGCGTTCCGGGCCTTTTCTCGCTCGGACCTTCGGGAGTCGTCGGTCCGGGACCGGGCGGATGCTTCGGCAACGCGCCCAGCTCTTCGTGCAAGGTCCGGAGGAGTCCCTGGACGTCGGCGCCGTCGCGATGGCGACCTGGTTCGCCTGAATCCAGCCCGGCTGCCGGGAGCCGTTCTGATCCCGGCCGAGCAGAATCCAGTACCAGCCCTCACGTTTGTCGATGAGGTCCAGGACCGCTCCGGCGTGCGTGACCATCACGACGTCGCTGACGATCTCCGGGCGCGCGAACACCTTGGCTTCTGCGGGAATGACCCGGACGGACGGCATCCCCTGCGCCGTTCCGCGAAGTTCACCGTACTGCACGACCATCAGGACGCCCAAGACGAATCCAGCGCGATGCGCATTGATGTGCACGGATCACCTCGGGGTCGATCACCTGCCAAGTCCGGGCCAACTAAGTGTCTTGAGGCGTTCTAGAGGTTCGAACGGGTTCTAAAGGTTCTAGAGGTTCGAGAACTCCCGAGCCAGCTGCGCTGACAGAATCGTCTTCGAGATTCAGTTTCGGTGTCGTGGAGACCGCTAGAACCCTTCAGAACCTCAGCCCCTTCAGCGGCCCTGCGAGTTCTTCACTTCCAGCGCCCGGGAGAGGTTGTTGCGGGCGCCGGCTCATCCGGCTTCAGGCGGATGGCTTCCTGGAACTGACTGATCGCCTCGTCTACCAGGCCCTTCGCGAGAAGCGCGGTCCCGAGATCGCTGCGGGCCTGCGGAAAATCCGGCTTCAATCGAACCGCCTCCTGGAATTGCGCAATCGCTTCGTCGAGCCGCCCCGAACTGCCGAGGGCGATGCCGAGGTTGACGCGGGCGTTGGCGTAATCGGGCAGGAGGCGCACGGCTTGCTGAAGTTCGTCGATGGCATCGTCGGTCCGGTGGTTCTTGAAGAGCACGATGCCGAAGTTGTAATGCGTGAGGCCATCGAAGGGATTGAGACGGATGGACGCTTGAAATTGTTCGAACCGCCTCGTCGTCCCGGCCTGTGGCGCCGAGTGCGGTGCCGAGGTTGCTGTAGGCGGTGGCGTAACCGGGTTTGAGGCGGATGGCTTCGCGGTATTCGCGGATGGCGTCCTCGGTCCGGCCCTTCTTGTAGATCGCGTTTCCGAGATTGTTGTGAGCTTCGGCGTGATCGGGTTTCAGGCGGATGGCTTCCTCGTAGTGGCTGAGCGCCCCGTCAACGTGACCTTCGCTCTCGAGGACCGTGCCGAGGTTGTTGTGGGCCATCCAGGACCGCAGGGTTCTTGGCCAGCGTGTCCTGCCACAGTGTTTTCGTATCCGCATAGATGGCCGACTGTTTCCAGGTCAGGACGGCCAGGAGCAGCGGCAGCAACACCGCCGCGAACGGCACGGGTCGGAAGACCTTCGTCAGACCCGCCGCGGCCAGTGCGATCAAGCCCGCGCTGGCGAGGTACTGGAAGTGATCCGCGACGAAGGAGTAGCGCATCGGGTAGACATTGACGAAACCCAGCGCCGGGACCAGCGTGCCGGCAAAAAACAGCACGGCCACCAGCGGCCCCCGTCCGATTCGCTCGCGCAGGCTCCAAAGGAGCGTCACCATCGCCATCGCCGTCAGCGGGAACAGCCATTGCCACCACACGCCCGGGTCAACCTGCCAGCGCGGGTAAATGAACGTGAGGTTCGCGGGCCAGAATAGTTTGCCCGCGTAAAACCAGAGCGCGCGCCCCGCGATCAGGCAGCGGTCCAGAACACTCAAGGCCCAGTCCGGCCCGCTCGCCCCGACGTGTGTTCGCTCCAGCCACGATGTGACGAGAGCCAACGCCGCGCCGGCAACGAAGAAGGGCGCCAGCGGCCACACATCGCGACCTGCGACACGGCCGTGCTTCCACCAGATCACCAGCAACAACGCGGCCGGCAGCGAAGCGGTCACGGTCTTGCTGAAGAGAGCGCAGATGAACAACGCGAGCGAGAGAAGGTAGAGCGCGATCGTGCCCCGGCCGGTGGTCTCACGCTCCTGCCACCGTAGATACGCCAAGCGCCGCCGCGAAATAGAAGACCGCAGACAGAACATTCTTTCGCTCTGTCACCCATGCGACCGATTCCACCGCGACGGGATGCAGCGCGAAGATTCCCGCCGCGAGCCAGGCGCCCGGCAGTTGCAACCGCACCAGCACGCGCCACAGCAGCAACGCCGCGAGCGCGTGCAGCAAGACGTTGACGATGTGGTAGCCGAGCGGGTTCAGTCCCCAGAGATGGTACTCGAGCCAGAACGATGTGAAGACGAGCGGATAATACTGCGGCGTGGCCGTGAGCTGACCCCAGATCCGCGCCAACCCAGGGGCGCTTCGCAACGTGAGGTTGTTCGTCACGTATGCGTCGTCATCCCAGCTGAAGCCGCCGCGCAACGCGGGCACATAGACGACCAATACCAGGACGACAAACAATGCCCCGAGCCAGTACCGCTTTCCATGTTCCCGTCCGAGAGGGAGCGGGTTTGGATTTCGTCGCTGGTCTGCGCATAGGACTTGGCGCGATCACCGCCCGAGCCGGGCTCGTCGTCGGAATAGCGCTCGTGTCACAGATGGACCGAGTATTGCACAGGCATCGCCAGATCACCAATGCAATTTCAGGGAACCAGAATAACCGAGCCTGTCGTCTTACGCTCTTCCAGGTCGCGGTGCGCGGCTTGCGCGTCGGCGAGCTTATAGCGCTTGGTCGGTTCGACTTTCACCTTGCCGGACTTCACCACGTCGAACAGCGCATTTGAGCGCTCGACGAGGTCGGCGCGGCTGGCAATGTGGGTGACGAGCGTCGGCCGCGTGACGTAGAGCGAGCCTTTGGTCGCCAGGATGCCGATGTTCACCGGCGGTACCGGCCCCGGAGGCGTTGCCGAACGAGGCGATCAGACCGCGCGGCTGCAGGCAATCGAGCGAGCCGTCCCACGTCGTCTTGCCCACGCCGTCATACACGACCGGCACACCTTTACCGCCCGTCAGGGCCTTGACTCGCTCGACGAAGTTCTCCTTCGAGTAGTTGATGACGTGCTCGGCGCCGTGCGCCTTCGCGAGCGCGGCCTTCTCCTCCGACCCTGCCGTGCCGATGACGGTGACGCCGAGCGCCTTCAGCCACTGGCAGGCGATCAGGCCGACGCCGCCCGCCGCGGCGTGCCAGAGAACCGTTTCGCCGTTTTTCACCGGATACGTGGTGAAGATCAGGTAATGCACGGTGAGGCCTTTCAGGAGCATCGAAGCCGCCTGCTCCTCCGTGATGCCCTCCGGCAGCTTGACCAGGCGGTCAGCCGGCGCGAGCCGCTTCTCGCAATACGCGCCCACGAGACCGGTGTAGGCGACACGGTCGCCCGCTTTGATGTCGGTTACGTCCGGACCGACCGCCTCGACGACGCCCGCGCCTTCGTTGCCGGCGATGGCCGGAAGCGGCGTGGGATACAGGCCCGACCGCTGGTACGTGTCGACGAAATTGACGCCGATCGCCGCATGACGGATCCTCGCCTGGCCTGGACCCGGTTCGCCGACTGGAACGTCCTCGACCTGCAGAACCTCGGGTCCGCCCGTTCTGTGAAAGCGCACGGCCTTGGCCACTCAGATCCTCCTCGCTGAGAAAGTGCCTCCGAGCGATCAGCTGACAGCAAGGTGAAAGCCGATAGCTAGCTGACAGCTGAAGCTGAGCTGATCGCTGGACGTGTCACGGCTCGGCCCGCAAGAGCTCCGCCACGAGCGTTAGCAAGTCTGCCGGCTCGATTGGCTTGAGGAGGAACTTCGCGCCGAAGTGCCGGGCCTCGGTCTCCAGCACGGGATCGGGAAATCCCGTCGTGACGATGGTGGGAATGGGCCGTGGGCTCATGGCAATCAGCTGAAGTCCATTGAAAGCGCCGAGGCGCACGTCGGCAATGAGCAAGTCCGGCGGAGCGTCCTCGAGGACGCTCCGGCCTTCCTGCACGCTCTCGGTCGCGACGACGTCATACCCGGCTCGCTCGAGAAGGCTTGACAGACCAACACGCGTCGCGTCGTCATCCTCGACGAGAAGTATCTTCTTGCGCACGGTCATAATGTCCTCTCGCGACTGCCGCTTGTCTCCGGCCCACTGAATCGCACGGGCTTTCGTGTCGAACCGCCGGCCGAATCACAAGCTCACTCCGCCGAGAGATCGGCGACGCCTGCTGTTGCGCCAATCCTACGATCGAAATGGCCAGAGCGCGAGGGGTCTCCGAAGCCTTTGCCTTCTCCGTCTTCTTACTCCGAGATCACTTCGAAATGGACCACGTTCAGCCGGTAGTACAACCGGTCCAGAAACATGCCGGCCTGGACCATGAGGTAGAGCGGCGTTGCGGTGACGGAAATCACCTGCGGTGTGGCTGCCTTGAGGCTCGTCGAGCAACCGGGCCAGCCTCTGCTGCTGATCGGGGTCCAAAGTGTCCACACTGCGAAGAATGAGCGTTCCATCGCCCGGCAGATGGGACGGGAGCGCAGGACAGACGAACGATCGAACCGGCGCTCGCAAATGGGGAGTCACGGCGCCTATGAAGACATCGGCCGAGGCTCCGGGACCGAGGATCAGCATATTGGGGCGCGTGTGAAGGACCACCGACCAGTCATCCATGGGGGGGTGCGTACGAAACCCCGAGATACCGGGTGACGGTCGGTCTGGAAAAGTCATGCGCTAGGGTGACATCCGCGCCGGGTGAGCGCTCCTCACACCAGGCTGAGCCTGGTAGCATTGTAGACATTCGTGAATCGTCAGCCAACTTGTGTAACAATTGCCCGACAATCTCGAAGATCCGACAGACTCGGTAACGACGATTCCAGGCATAGTTGGGCTGCCGTACGCGCCGCCGAAGCAGGTTGTTGCCCATGCCGAAGTCGGTTTTACCTGCGCACGTCCTGCTTGTCGAGCCCGACGAGGCGGCGCGGAGCGTCCTCCAGACGGCGGCGTCTGCCTTCGCCCACATCGAAAGTCATGGTCGTTTCGAAACGGCGCGCGCCCGAGTCTGCCACGGATCCTTCGACTTTCTCGTGACCAATCTTCGACTCGACGCGTACAACGGCCTGCACCTTGTCTACCTGCGAGCGTTCGGCCCTGGCTCGCCACGCGCCATCGTCTACAGCGACAAACACGATCTGGGGCTCGCGCGCGAGGTACAACGCGCGGGCGCGTTCTACGAGATCCACGAGTACCTCCCGGTCACGCTGGTGGCGTACTTGCACCAACCGTTGCCCGCTCGGGACCGGCGCGATCCGGCCAGCCGGGATCGGCGGATCATCTTTCGCGGCGGGCGGCGGTGCTGGGATCGCCATCTGGTTCGCCAGATCCACTGAACCAACCACTCGGCGCGGCCGCATTCCACAGCCGACGCTTCGTGCGGTTTTCGTGGCGGTGCAACACGAAGGTCTTCGTAGCGGAGTGACGGAGGCACGGATGCACTTCAGCTGCGTTTTCGGCGGCCTGCTCGCTGGCTAGTGGTGAAGGGTGTGTCAGGCAGGTACTGCCCGACGGGCGAGTCGGCGCCGAGCAGCTTCCGTGTTTCCGTCAGCAATTGTTCGAGGCCCAGCGGCTTGTACTTGATGACGGCTCGAAGCTCGCCAAGCTCGGTCCTGGTTTCCTCATTCAGCGACGCGCCGGTCACGACCATCACGGGTGTATGGCCATGCGCGGGCAAGGCCCGCAGGCGGTAGAGAAATCCCAGGCCGTTGATGAACGGCATGCCGATGTCCAGAATGATCCCGTCAGGATGCTCAACTCGCGCGAGGCGCAAGCCCTCTTCGGCCGTATGCGCGGCGTGGGCGGTAAAGCCTGCATTTGTCAGGGCCCTCGCAAACCCGAGCGCCAGATTGATGTTGTCGTCGATGATGAGAATCGTCGGCTGGGACATGCCGGTGATCATGTCGGCAGCCCGGCCGGAGCCCGTTCGTCGAAACCTGGTGCGGGAATCAGCAGGCCTGCCAGCTCCTGCATGCCCAGGATCGCCGTGGCGGCCGTCGTGAAATCTTTCATCCCTGGAAATGAGATACAGCCGGCCGGCGGGAGCGGCGGCTCTCGACCGAAACGAGGCGCAACACGACCTGTTCAGGAGCGGCCTTCAAGAAGTGCAACATGAGGCCAAGATGAGAGTGCAACGGACGTGCCCGCATCGATGCACGTGATTTCCCGGATCGTCGCAGCGGTATGTATTAACGCGACCACGAGAATCAATTCGTTACACTCCGTGCGCGTGGCTTCGCGACGTCACCGCCCCGCGAACGGACGTTCGGCTTCTCTTTCCTTTCCACGCGCACGGTGACCGCCCTGGAATCGTGGAGGGCTTCTCGGATTCGGTCTTCGGCGCGACGGCGGCTCTGCTGTTCCGACCAATGCTCCAGCTGCTCGCGAATACACCGCAGCTCCTCTTCGGTCGGCGTGCACGAGCGCGGCCCGGTGGTCCCGTCAGCCAGAACGATCCATTCCGCCCATTTTTCCGCGACCAGCAGTGCCGCCTCGCGCCTTGGCAAATCGAGCACATCGCCGACGGAGTAGTGCGACACGTCCACACCGTCGAGGCAGTCCGCGAGCTTCCGCGTCAGCCGAATAGGCAAGGACTACCCTCGCGCCCCGCGACACGAAGTATCGCCCCGGCGATCCGTCGCTCCTGAGGTCAAGCTGAGGGGTCGATCCCACCCGTGGCGTAAGGTGTCGCCATGACCATCGGGAAATGTCTTGAGAGGGGTCATTGGTGCTAGCAAGTATCTCGCCGTGACGGCCACTTCGTCTGCGTCGAGATATGGACGAGTCGGCTTGGCATCCTCTATTGGAGGATCGATCTCATCGGGTCTACTGGAACTTCCACACGAGCAGTGCGGAGGTGACGAGCTTGTAGTCTCGGAGGTTGTGGTCGAAGTACCCACGGAAATGCCGGACCATGATGCCGGTGGCCGCGGTCAAGAAGTAGGTGGCGGAGGCGTCCCAATGGCCCTTGCGCATCCCGTCGCCGCGGGCCGCAAGCGCCACCAGCTCACTCTTCAGCACGACGCGGTAAAACTGCGTCGGCTCGATATCGGTCCTGGCCTCCCCGAACGCCGGGATGATCGACAGCCACGCGACGAGCGCAGGGCTGAAGAACAGCCGTCGTGCCGGCTGGCTGTCCGGCTGGATCGCGGGCGCAGTCTGGAGGCTGGTGTCGACAACCCACGCGAGCTCCATCGTGGTGACCTCCGCACCGGCGCCAGCGACCTGCCGCACGGCCGTCCGCAGAGGCCTCGCACCAAAGAGAATCAGTTTTCCGGCGCCGAACGGGTTCACGCGGTTTTCGAGGTTTCCATCCGGCGTCTCCCCGCTGCGCTGGTGTTCAAGTCCTCCGCTGACGGCGACCCGCCAGTCGAACGGGGTATCCCACGAAGTCGCGCCGACGTTGTAGGTGAGCCCGAATGCGCCGGAGTTCTTGCTGACATCGGACTGCGAGCCGTAGTCGCCCTGCCATTCGATCTCCAGCTGCGGGCGAATCTCGCGGCTTCCCTTCGAGGCGATCGCGCCGGTCCAGCCCGAGTCTCTCGGTCGATAAAGAAATACGCCCACGAACTGATCGTATTCTCCGGGCTCGACGAGCTGGGCAGACGCAACGCTCGGGACCAGCGCGGCGCACACCAGCGCGATGGCCCAGACGCTGCGCATCATTCCGGCCCTTTCCTGATGTGCGTCAAGTAGGTCTTACGAACGGCGCCCACGGCTTTCCAGGCGCCCGACTGGTTCAGGGTCGCTTCTTCGTTCACCGCGAGACCACATTGGCGGACCGTGGCGTTCAGCGCTTCCGCCAGCAGACGCTTCTCCTGCCCGCCGTAGTTGTTCGGCAACGGTTTGTCGAGAGGGCGGACACCGATGTCAACCTTCCAGACGTAGCGGTGGATCCATCGGGTCACGATGTAGTCGGCGAAGGCGGCGGGAACGTTGATCTCTTCCGCTCCAGGCGCGTAGGCGGAGCGCAGCAG
This sequence comes from uncultured Acidobacteriota bacterium, assembly GCA_963745495.1. Taxonomy (GTDB): domain Bacteria; phylum Acidobacteriota; class Vicinamibacteria; order Vicinamibacterales; family CAVVIG01; genus CAVUXJ01. Next base: position 114,879 of record CAVUXJ010000001.1, on the reverse strand, counting down.
CGCATCTCGAACCGCGAACACTGTCTTCCACTGCGCCGCCTCGGAGCCCAGGCGCACGAGATCCACGAGAATCACGTAAGGCCATACGCGCATCTGTGCGCGGTTGACCGACTCGGCCAGGGTTGCCGCGAGCACGGACCGGTCCACGCCGGGGTCGATTGGAGTGTCGGCAGGCAGCTGATTGTCGGTGGGGACGCCAAGCCGTCGCCTGACGAACCAGTAGGCGCAATATTGCGGAAGTTCCATGCGAACGAGCAGCTCCGTCAGCGAAGATCGCTCACTGACACCGCACCAAGGGGTGCGGGCATCGCGAACAGGCCGAGCCGCTGCCCGATCTCGCGGAGGCGCACGATCTCCGGGTTCTTGACCGACTCGCGGGCCCGAAGCAGCACTGTGGCGGTCACGCTGGTCTCCGCGGGTAACGCCTCAATCTCGGGCGCCGTCAGCGATTCCAGGTCGACGAGGGTCCGGATGCCAATACGCCTCAGATCCTTGACCGTGTCGCCGAAATACACGCACAATTTTGCCTGAAGAATCCAATCGATCAGTTGCCGGGCGCTGTACGGCGTCTTCAGGAGAAGCGGAACGAAATCGGCGGTCGCGAGATCGTAGCAGCTGTCGATTCCGAGCTCCTCCAGGCGGAGGGAGTCGTGGCTCTCGACGCCTTCGATCATCTCGAGAGGCATCGGCCGCACCGAGGGATCGGCTGGCGCCGACAGCACCGGAACTCGATCCGTGAGCCAGCGCATCCCGCGTTGGGGAAAGATACCAATGAGAAAGGCCAGAGCCGGCCAGATCGTCGCGGTGATGCCGCCGGACGAATCACCAGCTCCAGACAGTGCCGTGTACCCGTTGTAGATGATGAGCGCCGTCATGCCGGCGAGCAGCATCCTCATGCTGGCTCCGTAATAGACCGATGGAGTGAGGTCGTTCGCCGAATATCGTCGAAAGATGTGCTGCAGCCCGAAGAAGTACGCGCCGAAAAACGCCATCGCGAAGACGATCCGCGACCCTTTCTGCGGGAACTCGGCCTCGCCCACAGGGACCACGGGGAATTCGCCGTTCAGGAGCCCGACTTCGTGACTGAACAACAGCAAGGTCAGCCCGATGATCGACACGGCCGACAGATACGCGACCGCCCACGCATAGGAACTGAGCTTGTCGGCCTCATAGGCCTGCCGATACGCGGGGTCGACGTTCAGCACCGTCAGAACGCGATCGACTTCGACGATCCTTCTCCTCCGCCTGGAGAAGAAGTACGTCAGCGCGGTGAGCGGCACGGAAACATAGAGCACAGCCATCACAAACAGTTTGAACTGGACGAGCGGCGCGACAGGCATCAGGGGATCCTCGGTTCAGGTGGTTGCGATCACGAATACCTCAATTTCGAGGGAAAAGCGAAGCGGAGCGCCCTCGGCGGCCGCGCGACCGCTCCCCTGAGGTCCGCACCGCCTCTCAGGGCCCCATGCATCCTACTCGCGGTGTTCACGGTGTCAAATGCTCAGCTGTCAGCCGTCAAGGTCTTCAGCTGAGAGCAGCTGATAGCTGAGCGCCTTGGCGTAGGCCTTCCGAGCTTCAGCCGGACTTTTCGATGAGGTGCGTAGGGACCGTCACGTTCAGCGGGAGGGCTGGTCTGGACGGAACGATCGCGGGTAGGGTTCCTCTACCGCGTTACGGTTCGCGACCTGGATCGTCGCGGCGGAGCCAGAGCTCGGCCTTCCACTGGTCGCTGACGACGCCGAGATCGGAGACGCGAGGACGCTGCCGCCGGACGAGGCGCCGTGCGGCGAACGCCAGCGCGAAGAGTCTCCGAAACAGGGAGCGGACCTCCGCCGTTCACGCACGTTGGCTGGCTGTGGAGGATCAGCCTTCAGCCCAAAGGGCGAAGGGTCCGGGTCCGGTCGCGATAGACGAACGGGCCACATGCTCGACAGTTGAAGTGGTCCCATCGCTCGATCGGCTTGACGCCACCGATCACCGAATGCCGATAGATGAGCGGACGATCGCACCTCGGGCAGAGAAGTTGCGGCGGGGGCACGTCTGGGGTCGAAGTCGTGGACGTGACCTTCATGCGGCTCAAGAAAGGGCGACCCTCCGGCGTGGCGACAGCGTCTGCAGCAACATGCGAGAGGGCAGTATTGCTTAGGGAGCATCTAACTGTCTGTCGGCTAGCTGACCAAGTGGCATTCCCCATCCAGCCTCGAGAATTGACGCCTGCCTCGCCTGAAAGCCCCGACTTTCACAGGCCCGTGCGGACGTGCGGGCCCACCCGAACGTTGCCTCAGGTCGCAAGCTGGCGCCTGTGCTGCTGTTCCCTTAATGCACATCGGTTCGCTCAACTGTTCCAGTACGAACGCGTCCGTCCTTCGAGCCGCAGCAGTGAGCGGCTGAGAAATAGGCGATAGGCCGAACGGGCACGGTGGGTAACGCGCCTTCAGCCTGACGTGAAAGCGTCGATCGGCTCTCGCGGTCGAGAATCCTGGTCAAAATAGTTGACCTCCTGTCTAAGCATTACGTATGACGTCCATAGCGTCTGTCGTTGTCCCCTTGCATGCGCGTGCCGAATCGGCGACTATTCCGCATGCCCCTTTGGCTCTCATTCGTCATTGGCGGGGCTGCAGTCCTCCTTTTCCTCGCGTTCCTCTTCGTCGGCCGGAAGCGCAAGCCCAGCACCTACGAGCTCGGGCAAATCAGCGACCAATGGATTTCTCAGCACCGGGCGCACTCGCGCGATTCGGAGCGCTAGACGTCCATGCCATTCACCTCGCCGATTGCGGGACTCTCCAAGGCGGACAGCTTGCGCTCGCTCGTGGTGGCGGTCATCACCGACGACCTCGTGCCCATGGCCATCCGCAATCACTGTCATCGACTGATGTTGGCGATTGAGAAGAACAACCAGACGCTGGTCGACGAAAGCTTGATAAACTTGCAGCGAGCAGCCGAAGACACGGGCTATCGGTTACCGCGATTGAACAGCAGCAACCCCACCCTCGAACGTGATCGCTCTTCAGGCGCACCCGAGTCGCTCGGCCAAGTCTAGTCACCCGCATCGGCTGAACAAGGACTCCCTTTCAGGCTGGGCATCCCGCCTGGCTGCGTTGCTCCATAGAGATGTCTGATGTCTGCGCGTCGTTCGTTCCCGGCGACTGCTGGCGTACAGCGTGACCGGGGTCGTCGGTGCACCAGGCGCTACCCACAGGAGGCTGAATATGAAACTGCCGGTTTCCGTCGTGACGATCGTCCTTTGTCTGGCGTCTTCTCCAATGGCCCAGCAGCGTGTCGAGACCCCGCCGGACGGCCCGGAGTCTGCCAAGCTGGCGGCGCAATACGATCCGACCCGCGCCACGGTCATCACGGCCGCAGATATTGCGGCGGCCATCAGCCGGCTGCCCGACCAGCCCAGCGCAAACGGAACATTCGTCGAACGCGCCGACCCCTCCTCCATTACGGGGCTCGGCTATCGAATCGCGGTCGACCGGCGCAGGACTCCACAGAACGCGAACGCGCATCGAACGGAGGCGGAAGTCTGGGCCGTGATCGACGGGACCGGGACCATCACCACGGGCGGCACGGTCGTCGAAACGAAGAAGGACGGCAAGGTGGTGAGCCGGGCGATCCAGGGCGGGGTCTCTCAGCGTGTGACCAAAGGCGATTTCGTCGTGATCCCCGAAGGGGTGCCGCACTACATCACCGAGGCCAACCCGCACGTGATTTTCGTCGCGATAGAATTCCCCCGGCCGCGCGCCGCGCACATGCCGCCGGCACCCTGAGAGGTTCTAGGGGTTCGAAGGGATTCTCTAGAGATACCGAACCTTCAGAACCTCTCGAACCTCTGTTCAGCGTGTGGGCCGCTTGTCCGGCCAGCCGTCGGGCAGGATCACCGGGGGGCCATCGCAACGCCAGTGCGCGGCCTGGAGCTGATGCTCCAGCGCGGCAAGGAGGGTGCGGTACGACTCGACATCCGGCGACCGGCCGATGTCCTCGTGGCCGTCAGGCCATCGGATGACCGCCACGTATTCCATCGTTTCGTTGTCGAAGCGCGTCTCGAGTCGCGCGACTTCGTGATTACGCTCGAAGAACCACAGCATATGGATGTCATTTCCTCAGGAAGAGCTCGCTCCAGAGCTTCTCCCACTTGCCGCGCCTCCTCGAGGACCGTGGCCGGCTCGATGAGGGTGAACGCGAAATCGTTGAGGCGGCTCTTCACGCGCGTGCTTGCGGGCACGCGTCCCATGGACTCGAAGAGCTTCTGTCCTTCCGGGGAGAGCACGAGATCGGCGAAGAGCAGTGCCGCGTGGGGGTGCGGCGCGTTGCGGGCGACCCCGATTCCCTGCGGTCTGGCGGCGACTGGTTGGACCGGCACGAAGTCGATCGGCGCGCCCTTGCGCTTGAGCGGCTCGATGTTGCTGCTGTACGCCGTGAGGGCCACAGGCACCTCGCCCGCGGCCACGAGCTCGGCCAGAAGCACGTGGCCTCTGCGCACATCAGGCTTCATTGCCGAAAGCTTGCGGAAGAAAGTCATGCCGCGGACATCGCCCCACGTCTTGATCAGAGTCGCCATCCACTCGGCGTCTGTCGCCTCGATGCCGATGCGCCCCTTCCACTTGGGGTCCGTGAATCCCTCGTACGCGCCGGGGATCTCGGAGCGTTGCACCTTGTTCGTGTTGAAGCCGACGACGAAGAAGTTCATCCGATCGGGAAACCACAGGCGGTGCGCCGGGATCGCGTTCGGGGGCAGGTCCATCTGGTAGGGCGAATAGAACTCGCCGAGAACCTTCTCGCGAGCCAGCATTTCCATTTCCGGACCGTTGGTCTCGATCACGTCGACCGCATGGCGCCGGCCCTGCGCCTCGGTGACGGCGCGTTGGACGACCCGCTCCGAGAGGGCGCGCCAGAGCTCGACCTTGACGCCGTATTTTTTCTCGAACGCCGCGGCGAGGGGCATCGACTCGGTCGGCGCCAATGACGTGTACAGGACGAGCCGGCCTTCCTGTTTCGCCTTCTCGACGAGCCGGGCATCGCGGTCGGCGCCCCGATAGCGAAAGACTGCGTCGTTCGCGGCGGGAGTCTGCGCGAGCCCGGCGCGTGACGGCGAGAGCGAAGAGCAAGCCGCTGACGACCTTCATGACGGGCGATCTTCATGGTCCGGAGTCAAATTGACCGTGTCCCGCGTCCTATGTTTAACTGCCAGTCATCGCCGTGCGCGTCAATCGAAGACAACGAACTTCTTTAATATCAGAACCTTAGGCTCCATGTCCATCAAGACGCAAACCACGACGACGCATTACCACATCCAGAAGAAGCGACGGGCGGAGTTCATCGAGGAGTGGCGGAAGTACCGCCAGAACGTGATCCGCGAAGAGGACGTGACGCTTCAGCCGACGCCGCGCGGCCTGCGAACGGGCGTCTACATGGGCTGGGACGGCGAGCGTCCGACCCGCTGTCTCGACGCGCTCGTGCACGAGATCGACCCGGGCGCGTCCACGACCATCCACCGCCACTCCTGGGACGCCATCCTCTTCATGGTGCAGGGCTCGGGTTGGACCGAGGTGGACGGCGTGCGCTACGACTGGAAGCCGTGGGACGCGATCCACATCCCCGCCTGGAGCTGGCATCGCCACGGCAACGACGGTGAGCGGACGGGCCGCTTCATGAGCTACTCGTCCGAGCCCATGCTCTGGACGCTCGGCATGAGCCTGATCGAGGACGGCGGCAACGAGAAGTACGCCGATCTGCCACCGCGGCCGGCGTTCTCGCCCGGCCCGGCGGGCGACGATCCTTACGCGCGCCGCCTGCGCCGGCTGGCGCTGGAGGCGAAGAAGCGCCGCTCGGGCCGCATCCACACGCCCTACGATGAGCAGGAACTGCTTGCGACGCCGCGGGGCACGCGCACCAAGTTCCTGAACGACCGTGCCATCGGCAACGAGGCCTCGGGGCTCACGCAGGTCATGATCCAGTTCGCTCCCGGCAAGACCCAGTCGCTGCATCGTCATCCGGGCGAAGCGTGGCTCTACGTGGTGGAGGGGCATGGGCACAGCTTCCTCGGCACGGCCCCCGACGAGGGCGCGCACCACCAGTGGAAAAAGGGCGATCTCATCATCGTCGACCACTTCCTCTGGCACCAGCATTTCAACGACGATCCGGTCAACGAGTGCCGGCTGGTGCGCATCCACATGTTCGATTCGATCCTCGAGACGATGCGCGCGCTGATCGACCCGATGGTGCTCTTCGAGGAGGCCGAGGACACGCTGCTGTCGACGCAGGAGCTCTCGCAGATCCGCTGGCCGCAAGACCGCCGGCCCGAGGGGTGATGAACCGCCCACGCGCCGCATTGCCGCAGGGGGTGCTGTCGATGCACGTCCTGCCAGCCGACCACCACGACCGCGACTGGGACGCGATCATCGTCCCGCGCGAGGTGAAGGAACGGTTGCTCGCACAGGCGCTTCTCGTGCTGCAGCACGGGCGGAAGCTCTCGAAGCTGTCGGGGCTGCCGCACGGCCTCATCGTGCTGGCGGGCCCGCCCGGCACCGGCAAGACCACGATGGGACGCGGCCTGGCGCAGGTCGCGGCGCTCGCGCTCGCGCGTCAGGGCGCCACCACGCTCATCGAAATCAATCCGCACGCGTTTCCGAGCGACATGCTCGGCGAAAGCCAGCGAAACGTGACGCGCCTGCTCGCCGAGACCGTGCCCGAGATTGCCGCGCGCCGCCCGTTCACGGTGGTGCTGATCGACGAGGTCGAGAGCTTCGCCGTGAGGCGATCCTCGGCGTCCTTCGAGGCCAACCCCGTCGACGTCCATCGTGCGACCGATGCGGTGCTCCTCGGGATCGACGAGATCGCGAAAGCGCTGCCGTCGGTGCTCTTCGTGACCACGACCAACTTCATCGACGCCGTCGACGAGGCGTTTCTCTCGCGCGCCGATCTCGTGATGCGCTTTGCGCTTCCCGACGGCGCCACGATCGCGAAGATATTCGAGAGCGCGATCGGCGAGCTGGCGGTCCAGTGGCCGGCGCTGCTGCCGCTGGCGCAGGATCGCGGGCGCATCGGAGAGCTCGCGTCCATGTGCGAAGGATGGGACGGCCGGCGTGTCCGCAAGCTCGTGCTGGCCGCTCTCGCTCAGCGGCTGGAGGTCGCGCGCGACCCCTCCCTGCTCACCTGGGACGATTTCATGGCCGCCGCCCGCAAGAAGGGCGGGGTCGAATGGGTGGGGGAGGCGGCGCCCGCCGCGCGTGAGCTGTTCCCCGACGTTCCGAAGGAGTTGATGCACGACCACGACCACGGTCACGACGTCGATGATGGTCACATGCAGCACGACCACGGCCACGAGCACAGCCACGGTCCCCATCGGCCCACGCACGCGCGCGCGCACCCGCACGACGAGACGACCCGAAGCCTTAGAGAGGTTCTAATGGTCACAGGCCTTCGTCACACCATTTATCGGCTACAACTTCGGTGGCGATTCAGGCAATTGCCTCACTTCGGGCTGACGTTGCGGTAGCGCCCCGATCAGGTCTTTACCGTTCCCCCGTCCTCGCTTCTGGCGTAAAGTACCCCTCGAGTGTGGAACCGGCCGGCGCCCTCGCCAGGGTGTGTCAGGCGCACGTCTGCGATTGAACTATCTGCCGATTGACGAGGAGGTATCGCCGTGGCGATGAACGAACTCGAGAGCTTCCTGAGCATGTGGGAACGCGAAGCACAGAGCACCTTGACACTGTTGCGCGCCTTGCCCGGCACGCAGTACGACTTCCGGCCCGATCCCGGTGGACGATCGCTCGGCGAGCTCGCGTGGCACCTCGCGGAAGGCGACGCTTACATGAGCTCTGGCATCGAAGCCGGTCGATTCGCCATGGATGTGAAGCCGCCAAACATCGAGCGTCCTCGCACGATCGAGGCGTTGGCGCCCGGGTATGAGCGGATTCACCGCGAGGCCGTTGCGCGGATCGGCAAGCTGGGCGTCGAGGATCTCGACCGCTCGGTGCCGTTCTTCGCAGGTCCCGTGTCCATCCGCGAGATTCTGTGGGGAATGATCATCGCTCACGGCATCCACCACCGGGGACAGCTGACCCTGATGTGTCGGCTGGCCGGAGGCCAGGCGCCGGGCCTGTACGGACCCAATCGGGAGGAAATGGCGGCGATGCGTGCGAACGCGGGCGCCTAATTCGACTAAGGATTCCGCATTGTCAAACCAATCTAGCTCTAGCTTGACGCCGGAGGATGCATGACGTTTCTGAGTGCGGCCATGGTGGCCTGGCTGGCTGCTGCCGCGGCCGAGGTGCCCGCCGTGGTGATTCAGGCCGCGGATTCGCCCGTGAAAATCGGCCGTGCGACCGTCCTCACCGTCGCCGGGGATCCGCCGATCCTCCTGTACGCGGCGACCAATCAGACCGACGAGGAGCTCGACCAGTTCACGGTCATGGTCTTCATCTTCGACGCGAAGGGAACGCTCAAGGCGCGGCAGGTCGCGCCCGGGCGCCGGACACTCGAAGCAAAGAGCACGAAGTACTCCACGATCGTCCTCGACGGCGGCCCGGTCGATCCAACGGACTCGATCGTGATCGGCGTCAACCAGGCGCAGCGGCGGGCGTCCGATCCCTGGTGGCGCGCCGATCTCGAGCCTGCAGCGGCAAAGGCCGTTCCGACCAAGAAGTAAGGAACCAGCCTGTTGCCTACTGACCGAGGATCTTGAATTTCTGAACCCGCTTCCCCCTGTTTTCCGTGACGTACACGTTGCCCTTGGAATCCACGTCGATGCCGAGCGGTTGGTCGAACTGGCCCGGGAGATGCCCCGATCGGCCGAAGCTCGATAAGACCTTTCCAGTCTGACGATCGAGGATGTCGATCTGCGAGTTGTTCTGGTTGATCACATACATCAGACGCTGATTCGCGTCACGGGACAATGCGATGTCCACGGCCGAGCCCGCCGCGCCGCTCCGGCGCTTGGAGTCGCCGCTGGCGACAGGCGTGTACAGCCTCCAGGGGACGTCGATGTTCTTCTTCAAGCCCCCCATCTTGTCGTAGACCTGTAATCGATTCGCACGCCGGTCGCACACATACACGAGGCCGTCGTTGGCCATGGCCATGCAGTGGATCGACGGCCCGGCCTGCGGTTTCCACTGCCGCAGGAACTTCCCGGTCCGATCCATCACCGCGATCCGGTGATTCCCGTTTCCATCGCCGTCGTCCACGTACACATCGCCATTACTTCCGGTCGACCGCGATGTCGGCGGGACTGAAGAACTGCGCGGCATTCGAATTCAGCGGCTTGCCCTTCAAGGTGCCGTCGGAAGAATCGACCACGTCGCTCTTGCCGATCTGCAGCAGGACCTTTTTCCCGTCGTGCGAGTATTTCCGGGCCATGCCGGACTCGGTGCTGAGAATCCACACGTTGTTGTCCGCATCGAAGTGGCAGCTGTGGAACGCTTCGATCAGGCCCGGCGTGAACATCTCATCCTTCCAGGAATTGACCACGCGGCCCGCCGGATCCAGCTCGATGACCGCCGGGGCCTTCTGCCCGGCATCCAGATCGACATCGACCAGCTCTTGCCGGTTGAGAAGGAGCACATGGTCCTGGGAATCCACGCAGACCGTGCCCAGCGGCCCGATCACCCACCTCTCCGGCCACGGCATCGGCCATGACGTGTCGACTTCGTACCTGGGAGCGCCGGCCTGCGCCTGCGACGAGACGGGCCAAGCCATCGCGGCTGCAATCGCCAATACCGCGCATGCCGTCACCCCGATCGGAACGTGTGTCTTCTTCATCTTCGTCTCCTGTCCTTGTCCGGACATCAATCAGCTTGGCTCGCGACGGCTGCTACGGACGACCGGCTCCTGGTTGCTCGGCAAGGACCGCCTTGAACATCGCCTCCTGGATGTCCGCCTCGAGCGTGCAGCCGGCTGGATCGACAAACGGGTTCGATCCGCCTTTCTGGAGCCTCGCGTATTTCTCGTGCATGTTGTACTGGGCAGGGTGGTCTCCCACCTGCACGTCGCACGGTAGCGTGCGCACGAGCTTGAACGATCGGTTCATCTCGTCGACGATCGCGGGCGTCAGCGTGGCGGGGGAGCGCAGGCTGCAGCTGAAGACCACGTTGTAGGTTCTTCCGCCCTCCTGCGCCGTCGTCGTCCAGGTCGTGCAGCCGCGCGTGTGGCCGGGCGTCAGATGCGCGACGAGCGTCGTGCCGCCGAGCGTCACCGTCTCTCTGTCGTGCAAGACCCTGTCGATCGGATGCTCCTTGCCGCCTGGCTTGATCGCCTGGAGCGCCGGCACGTCCTCGGCCATCGCCATCACCTGGGCGCCGGTCAACTGCTTGACCAGGGCGTCGCCTTCCTGATGATCGCCGTGCGCGTGGTTGCCGAGCAGAATCTTGACGTCGGAGAACTTGAACCCCAGATCCGTGACCGACTTCTCGATCGTCCGCACGTTCCGCTCGTAGGTGCTGTCGATGAGGATGTTGCCGGCGGCGTCACGATCAGGAAGGAACTGAGGGTCCTCGTCCCGACATAGTAGATGTTGCCGACGATCTTGTGGGGCGGGAACGGCGTCGTCTGGTCCTCCGGCGTCCCCATGTTGCGCGCCAGGATCGACCGCGGCGTGTAGGTCTGGCCCTTGACCGTGACCGCCGGATGGTCGTCCGGCGGCGGGTTCTGCGCCTGGCTCGTACCCGCGCTCGCTAGAAAGACAACCGTCCAGACGACACATCCGAACAGTCTCAAGCCGGAGATGCTCTCCATACGCCCTCCAGGACTCTCAACGGCTGCAAGCCGGAGTGTCCATTATGGCCGTGATGCGCAACTGTAGCGGAGAAAGGAACGCGCTTCAAATCCTAAGGGTGACCGCTGAGTTCGCGGCCCAGAAGCCTGGATGCACGTCGTCTCGCAGGTCATGTCCGGCCTGGCGGGACCGTGACGGTCCGTCGGCAGGCGCTACGCACGACGAAACAGAACAGGTCGAGCTCGATGAACGCTTGCCTGGCACACCGGAAAGCCGTAACGTACATTGAAGAGGCTGTTCACGATACCCGTTGGGGTGGCATTTTTAGTTGGGGGGAGGGGAAGATGAAGCGTTCCGTTTCTGCTGCCGCGATTGCACTGCTGGCCGTCGCGTCGCTTGACGCGCAGGCCCCGAAGGGCTGGAGGGTACGGGCCGATCGGAGCACCACCGCGTCGGATCCCGATGCGGCCGGCAGCATCAAGTTCATGACAATGGGCACCGGCTTCCATGCCATCAATCCACAGGCGGCCGTCTACTGGAACCCGGCGAATACGGCGACGGGCACGTACACGCTCAAGGGGACGTTCACGCTGATGAAGCCGAGCGACCACACGAACTACTATGGCCTCGTCTTCGGCGGCAGCGATCTCGAGGGACCGAACCAGAACTACCTGTACTTCGTGGTGGCGCAGGACGGCACCTGGCTCGTCAAACGCCGCGAGGGCGCCTCTACGGCAAACGTCGCGACGAGTGCGGCCGCCGCCGTGAAGAAACCCGACGCCAGCGGGAAGTCCGTCAACGCGCTCGAGGTTCGTGTGACCCCGAAAGGGACCGAATACCTCGTCAACGGGACGACGGTCCACACCGCGCCCAGGACCGGGCCGGCTGCGAAGACCGACGGTCTGTTCGGCATGCGCGTCAACCATCAGCTCGAGGTGCAGGTGGACGGGTTCGGCGTCTCGAAATCGTAGAGGTTCGAGGGGTTCTAAAGGTTCGAGGGGTTCGAGAGGTTCGAACCCTTGGAACCTCTAGAACCTCTAGAACCCTTCGAACCTCTTTGGGCGGCCCGGCGTCGTGCTACGATCCTGCCCGCGAGGTGAATATCAATCGAAAACTGGTGATCGTCGGGTGCCTGCTTGCAGCAGCCTGCTCGGCGGCCGCGGCGCAGCGTCCGTCGGCGCCGGTGCGCGCGACGTTGTTCGAGGGCGCCCGCCTGATTGCCGGCGACGGGAACGCGCCCATCGAACGCTCCGCGTTCCTTGTCGAGCGCGGCAGGTTCACCCGGGTGGGCCGCATGGGGGAGGTCTCTGCTCCCTCGGGCGCGGCGCGCATCGATCTGACCGGCAAGACGGTGATCCCGGGCCTTGTCGACGCGCACTCCCACATCGGGTACATGAAGAACCTGACCAGCGGGCCGCAGAACTACACCCGCGAGAACATCCTCGACCACATGTATCGGTTCGCCTACTTCGGCGTCGTCGCCAGCCAGGCGATGGGCACCGACTTCGGAGAGATGCCGTTCCAGCTCCGCGACGAGCTGCTGGCCGGGAAGTACCCGGATGCCGCCCGGTTCCTCTCGGCGGGTCGGGGTCTGGCGCCGATCCAGGAAATCAGCCCCACGAACATGCGGCACTCCGCGTTCGTGGTGACGACCGAAGAGGGCGCGCGCGCCTCCGTTCAAGAGCTCGCTCCCCGGAAGCTGACGCTGATCAAGACCTGGGTGGACGACCGCGGAGGAACCATCAAGGCGATGGCTCCCAACCTGTACGGGGCGATCATCGACGAGGCGCACAAGCAGAACCTTCGCGTCGTGGTCCACGCCACGGGACTGGCGGACGCGAAGAATCTGCTTCGCGCCGGGATCGACGTGTTCGGGCACATGATCAGCGACGTGGACGATGAGCTCGTCGACCTGTTCAAGCAGCACCCGAAGACCACCGTGCTGCTGGCGCTTGGCGCGCCGCGGCGGACGATCTACGCGCCCTGGCTCAATCCGCCGCACCCGCTCGTGGCGGAGACGGTGTCGCCCGAGCAGATCAAGCGGCTGCAGGACCGGCTGGCCAGCACGACGCCGGACGGCGCTCGCGGCCGGCCGCCAGGCCTGGGATCTGCTGGCCCGCGGGATCGTGAGGCTCAACGCCGCGGGCGTTCGGATCGGCGTCGGCACCGACGGCGGCGGACAGTCGGGCGACCAGTTCATCGGCTGGACCATGCACACGGAAATGGAGAACATGGTCGCGGCCGGCATGACGCCGGCCCAGGTGCTCGTGGCGGCCACGCGGACGTCCGCGGAGATTGTCGGACTCGACGATCTGGGCCTCGTGGCGGCGGGCAAGAGCGCGGATTTCGTCGTGCTCGACGCCAACCCGCTGGACGACATCACGAATACGAGAACAATCTCCAGGGTGTATCTGCGCGGCGCCGAGGTCGACCGGGCGAAGCTGAAGGCGAGATGGACCGGCGGCGGGATCGCGAACTGAAGATCGGTGACCAGATCTAGTGACGTAGTGATCCAGCTATCTAGTCGTAATCGCAAGATCAAGTCACCAGATCCAGACGCCAAGTCACCAGAGGTTCATGGCCGCGGCCTGTGGGGCTCGGTGTGCGACGGATCGCGGTCGCACAACCAGAACCAGTAGAGCTCGAGGGGTTCCTCGCCGGCCACTGCCGCGACCACGGGATCGATCTTCGGCGAGCTCGTGAGGATCATCCGGCCGTCACAGTGCGGAAAGGTGCAATCCTTGGTTTGCGTCGGCGCTCGTGTCGCCATCGTCACCTCGCGGCGGAAAGGAACGTCAAGTCGATCGGGAGATAGGTACGTCAAGCTTGACGGGGCAGGCGCCACGCCGTGCGACCGTCAGGACTTACTGCCGACCAGACCTCCGTCCGGAGTTCGCCAGCGCATATTCTCCCGCTCGTAGTCCGTTCGCTGTCCGCAACGCGAGCAGCCCACCTGAGTCCCGATGAGGGGCGACGCCAGGAACGCCTGATGAGTGCCGAATTGAACAGGTGAGCGAAACCACCGATGACAGTGCGGGCAGTGAATCTCTCCGAAAGGCTTGGCCAAAGGCATGGAGAGATCCTATCACTTGCACGGTCACAAGGAAGGTTCGAGCGGTTCGGGGAGCGAACCCGTCGCGCTTCCGGCATTGCAGGTTCTTCCGAAATGACAGCAAACGCGTCAGGATCGGCCTCGAATCGCCCAGCCGATCGGTTTATCCCGGGCGCCCAGTAGGGGTCAGCAGCCCGCTCCCCGTTCGTTCAAGTTACTGGCGGACGGAATCGAAAAGTGGGTAAGCTTAGGCCTGCGGTCCGGCTAACGTCGGACACTACGTACGATGGAGCTATCAGCTGTCAGCCGTCAGCTGTTTTCAGCTGAAAGCGGCTGAGAGCTGATGAGCTGCTGGCTGAGAGCTGATGGCGCTACAGCAGACAGGAGGACCTCCTATGAAACGAACGTGGATGATTGTTCTGGCTGCTGTGGCCGCGGTGCTGTTCGGAAAATCGGTGATTGCTCACCACTCCTTCGACGCCGAGTTCGATCGCAACAAGCCGGTCATGTTGAAGGGCTCGGTCACGAAGGTCGAGTGGGGGAATCCCCACATCTGGATCTTCATCGATGTAAAGGACGATAAGGGAACGGTCGCGAACTGGGGCGTGGAAGGCGGCGCGCCCAATGCCCTGTTCCGAGAAGGCTGGCGAAAAGACTCCGTGAAGTTCGGCGACACCGTGACGGTCCAAGGCAGCCAGGCGAAGGATGGCTCGCTCCGCGCGAACGCCATGAAGGTGACGCTCCCCGACGGTCGGACCGTTTTTGCCGGATCCTCCGGTGGTGGCAAATGAGAACGCTGGTCGTCCTTCTCGCCGCGTTGCTGGTCCAGACGCCGACCGGCACGCAGTCCCAGTCCCACACGCCGAATCTGAAAGGGCCGGCTCCGCGGCTTCCGAACGGGAAGCCGAGCATGGCCGGAGTGTGGGACAACACGCGCCGCGCGGATGTGACCGACCCGCCAGATCCCCGGGTATGTGAAGGCCCTGCCCTACACGGCCTGGGGGAAGAGCAAGTGGGACAACTACGCCACGTTCATGCAGACCAACGGTGACTACGTCGGGAGCTGCCTGCCATTCGGGATCACCCGATCGATCTACGGGCCGCATCCGTTGCAGATCATCCAGGACAACGATCATCTCGCGATGCTCTTCGAGCAGAACTCGATGTTTCATCTCGTCCCGACCGATGGCCGTCCCTTTACCAAGGATCTTCCAGCGTCATGGTTCGGCGAGTCGGTGGGACACTGGGAAGGCGATACGCTGGTCGATCGACACGGTCAACATGAACGGCTACACGCGAGTGGACACCATCGGGCACCCGCTCAGCGCCCGGGCGCGATTCAGGCAGACGCTCAAGCGGGTCAACTTCGGAACAATCGAGCACACCATCACGGTCACCGATCCGAAGACGTACACGAGCCCGTGGACCGTCCACGACACCTGGCCGCTCGACGCGGACACGACCCTGATCGAATACGCGTGCATGGAGAACAACCGGGCCTTCTACGAAGGCCGGATCAAGCCGTTCATTCCGCCGAACGACGTCGAATGACCCTGCGGGCGCGCCGTCTTGCCGTCGGGATCGCCGTCCTGTCGCTTCTGGCTGTACCGCTGATTGCCGCGGCGCAGCGTCGCGGGCCGGTTCGGATTCGGCTCCCGATTCGGCGAGAACGTCCCTTACGACGGCCGCTTTACCTTCGTCCGCGTCCAATACGCGAGGTACGGCGGGTGGGCGGCCGACTACCCGACGATGGAACGGAACCTGACGACGATCCTGCGCGAGATCACCTCGCTGCGGCCGCACGAGAAGGGGAGCAACATCCACACCTTCGACGATCCGGAGCTGCTGAAGTACCCGATCGCCTATCTCTCCGAGCCGGGATACTGGTATCCGAACGACGCGGAGGTGCTGGGCCTCCGCGATTACCTGCGTAAGGGCGGTTTCCTCATCGCGGACGATTTCCATTTTCCGAACGAGTGGAACGTGTTCGAAGCCGCGATCCGGCGTGTTCTGCCCGACGCGCGGATCGATCGCCTGGATCGCTCGCATCCGGTGTTCAACAGTTTTTTCCAGATCGAATCCCTCAAGGTGCCGTATCCCGGCCGGCTTGGCGAGCAGGGGCTGATGGGCGAGTTCCTCGGCATCCACGAAGACAACGACCCGCGCCGGCGGCTGATGGTCTCGATCAACTACAACATCGACATCGGCGACTACGTGGAGTGGTCGGGGGAGAATCTGTACAACCCTCTTGCCACCAACGAAGCGTACAAGTTCATGATCAACTACATCGTCTATGGAATGACGCATTGACGAATGATTTTCGCTCCGTGTCGAGGCCCGGAACCGTCAGGCCGACCTTCATTCCTGCGCTCGTCCGCGGTGTGCTCGTCCACCGTGTGATAGTCCACTGGAGGAGTCGGATATGAACCGAATGCGAAACCTTGCCCTGGCTGTCGGGGTGTGCGTCCTGCTGGTCAGCACGCTGTCAGCCCAGCTGCCTCCCCTGTCGCCGGCGCACCTCAATCCCGCAATCGAGAAGCTGGCCTCGGGGAAGCAGATCTACGGGCTGCTGACGCAGGATATTTCACGGGAGAATGCCCGAGCCGTCGGCCGTCGCGATACCGACTTCGTCTTCATCGACATGGAGCACTCGCCGTTCAACATGGAGGCGCTCGCCAACTTCGTGGCGGCGATGAACGACAAGGCCTACACCGTGAAGAACGGGGCGAAGCCGCGGTCGGCGCTCGTCGTGCGCATGCCTCCGTACGCCTCGGAAAACGCCGGATGGGTGGTCAAGCAGTCGCTCGACATCGGCGTGATGGGCTTCGTGTTCAACACCGTCGAGACGAAGGAGGAAGCGGAGGCCGCGGTGCAGAGCATGCGGTACCCGCCGTGGAAGGCGTTTCCCAACACGCACAAGGGGCCAGTGGGCATTCGCGGCTGGTCGCCGGGTGGCGCCGTCTGGGCCTGGGGCATCCCTCAGGAAGAGTACCGCCGCCGCGCCGATGTCTGGCCGCTCAACCCGGAAGGCGACTTGATGGCGATCATGATCATCGAGACCGAGAAGGGCGTGAAGAACGTGGACGCGATCGCGCAGGTGCCGGGCGTGACGGCGCTGAGCGCGGCCGCCGGCGGCGACCTGTCGTCGTCGTACGGCGTGCCCGCTTCCTCGCCGGAGGTGGAGGGCGCCCGTCAGGCGATTCTGCAGGCGTGCCTGAAGCACAAGGTAGTGTGCTGGATCTCTCCGACCAATAAGGCCGACCTCGACAAGCGGCTCAAGGAAGGGTGGCGGATGCTGCGCACGGCGAACGGCCTCGCGGAATGACCAGGATCACGACGACGCTGGCGGCTGCGCTGGTGCTGGCGCTGCAGCAGGTACCGGCCGCCGGCCAGCGCGCGCCGTTTGCCACCCCTCCACCGGGCTCGGGTCCCACGCCCATGAGGCCCTTCGGCACGATCGGTGACTGCCCGGAATCGCCGGCAGAATTTCACAAGTGCGCCATGGCCAAGGCGAAGACGTTCAACCCGCCACGGACCAAGGACGGTCTGCCCAACCTTCAAGGCTATTGGAGCCGGGCCGGTATTCGCAACATGGAGAACATCGAGGAACATCCCGAGACGATGGATGGTTCGGGAGGGACGACCTCGATCGTCGACCCGGCGGACGGCAGAATTCCGTACCTCCCGTGGGCCGCGGCCAAAAGGGACACCCACTTTTCAACCTACCGCTCTCCGGTCCGGTACTGTGTTCCCCACGGGTCGCCGGCGCAATCGTACCTCGCCGGGGGCTTTCAGGTTGTCCAGACGCCAGGCAACGTGCTCATCCTCAACGAGTATTCCCACACCTATCGCATCATCCCCACCGACGGCCGTCCGCATCTCGGCAAGGACATCCACCTCCTCGAAGGGGACTCGCGCGGCCGCTGGGAGGGCAATACGCTGGTCGTCGACGTCACCAACCTGACGGACAAGACCTGGCTCGACCACATCGGGAATTTCTACAGCGACGCGGTGCATGTCGTCGAACGCTTTACGATGATCCACCCGGACGTGCTGCACTACCAGGCCACGATCGACGATCCGAAGGTCTATGCGCGGCCCTGGACGATGGCGTTGGCGTGGCGGCGCAATGCGGAACCGGGCTATGAGATGTGGGAGAACGCGTGCTGGGAGGGTGTGACGCAAGGCGACCTGGACCGGGTCAACATCGGCTTGAAAATCTACCGTGGCGCCTTCTCGAAGTGACCGTCCCCGCAGGGTCACGAGTTGTTCTACCACCGAGTCTAGCGTGCCTCGTCGCACAAGAAAGGAGCGAACCATGATCGGCCGCTATAGGGATTCATCACGATTGCGAGTCGCGTCTGGCGTACTGGTTCTGGCGCTTGGAACCTCCGTCAACATCGGCGCGCAGGTGCGCATGTCGCCCATCCCGGCCGACAAGATGACGGACGCGCAAAAGAAAGCGGCGGCCGACTTTGCGGCGGTTCGCAAGACCGACCCCACGGGACCGTTTGCCGTCATGCTGCGCGTCCCCGAACTGATGGACCTGGCGTTCAAGTGGCGGGAGCACGTGCAGTTCAGAAGCGCGCTCGACCAACGGCTGACCGAATTGGCGCATTATCATCGCCGCGCGGCACTGGACCCAGGAGTATGAGTGGAACGCTCACTACCCGCTGGCGCTCAAGGCTGGCCTGAAGCCGGAACTCATCACGGCGATCGAGGAAGGCAGGCGGCCCATGCGGATGGCAGAGGACGAGGAGATCCTGTACGACTTCTGCACCGAACTGCAGCGAAACCACGTCGTCAGCGACGCGACGTATGCACGCGCGCTCGCCAAGTTCGGCGAGGCTGGCATTGTCGAGGCCGCCAGCCTGCAAGGCTACTACAGCCTTCTGGCGATGGTGATGAACACGGCTCGGACGCCGCTTCCCGCAGGTGCGACGAGGCCGCCCCTCCCAGCCTTCCCACGCTGACGCGGCGGGCGAATCTAGGCAAGGTTCGAAGGGTTCTAGAGGTTCGAAGGGTTCTAGCGGTTCGGAGGTTCTCTAGAGGCTCTTGAGAAACTTTAGCACCTCTCGAACCTCTCGAACCCGTTCGGCCCGCCCTAATCGCGACCGGCACCCCCGACCTCGAGGATCGTGATCTTCTGCCAGATCTTGCGCGAGAAACTGCCCGTGAGCACCTCGATGTCGTTCACCGCCGCCAGCACGACGGGATCCTGCTGGTGCTGCGCCAGCAGGGCGGCGAGCTTACTGATCAGGGCGAGCAGCTCCGAGCAATAATCGAGATAGCGCCCAAGCTGCGCCAGGGTCAGCGTGCGCTCGGGAGACTCGGGGGTCGACGGCGTCGATCTCACGGCCTGGTCCGGATCTTTCGTCAGCTGATGCATGTCGACCACGTGGGCGATGCTGCGCAGCCGATGCAGCATGTTGAGCGCCGTCCGTCGCTTCACCCTCGTTTCCAGCGAGACCAGAAACAGGAGCGCCAACGAGATGAGGATGATCTCGTTGGTCGCCGCCTCGACGCTTTGCAGCGCGTCGGCAATTCCGCCCACTCCCCGGCGCATGAAGGGCAAGAGCTGCATGAAGGCCCAGAGCGCGATAGCCATCAGACCGGTGACGGTGAGGGCGATGAGGCCGCGAAGCCACCAGTAGGGGTGGATCAGCCGGTGCAGCACCGCCTCGTTCTCTTCCGCGAGCTGCACCAGCTCCGCGGCAACACGACCGAGGCCGGAGCCAGGAAAGCGCGCTTCAATCCGGCGATGCAGGCGGACAATGGTCTCGGCGATCGGAGCCAGACGCAGCCGGGTGAATTGACGCCGGTCGTCCGATGTCGACCGTCCGAATCGCCCACTCATGAGGGTCGCACCGCGCCTCGGACTGACGGATGGAGTCTCTTCATTTGACGATCGCCCGCCTCGTGCCCGCATAAGTATCACTGCTCGGTCACGGTGTTCAATCCGGCATCAGCGTCTCGCAAGCGTCCCGGCCCGGTGAGGTGACAACAACCGACTCGGTTTGCGCAGCGTGAACGCTTGTCGGCCACGGTGGAAACCCTTACAGTAGCCCCCATGAGCTTCGCGCTGGACGCCCTGGTGGGCCGCTGCCGAAGCTTGCCTGGGAGCTGGCGGGCGACCGAAATCCGGTCGGCAACGGGCGGCTGAAGCCGAAGTGCCCAGTCGCGGATGCGAGAGCCTGGCGCAACGGCGGCCGATGAATGAGATAGCACTCGACGAGCTCCACGACCTGATCGTGCAGGCGCTCGTGCAGTCGCGGACGTCGCAGGTAAATGCCCAGGCCGTCGCCCGCGCCTTGTGCGCTGCCGAGGCCGATGGCCATCCTGCCCATGGCGCGTCACGTGCGCCGTTCTACGCGGACCAGGCGCGCAGCGGCAAGGTCGATGGCATGGCGACGCCGCTCGTCGATCGACCGACGCCGGCGGTCGTGCGTGTCGACGCCCGCAACGGGTTCGCCTATCCGGCGGTCGCGGCCGGGATCGCGAGCGTCCTCGAGCTTGTCGACACGGCGGGCGTGGCGGCGGTGTCTGTCGCCAACTCGCACCACCTGGGCATGGTCGGCTACCACATCGAGCCGCTCGCAGAGCGCGGCCTCCTGGCCCTGGCGTTCAGCAACTCTCCGGCCGGCATCGCGCCGTGGGGCGGCAACGCAGCGGTGTTCGGGACCAATCCCATCGCCCTCGCCGCCCCGCGCCGGCACGACCCTCCGCTCGTGATCGATCTCTCGATGGCACAGGTCGCGCGTGGGAAGATCATGATGGCCGCCAGCCGAGGCGAGTCGATTCCCGGCGATTGGGCGCTCGACGTGCACGGCAAACCCACCACTGACGCCGCCGCCGCGCTCGCCGGCACCATGATGCCGATGGGCGGAAGGAAAGGGGCCGTCCTTGCCCTGCTCGTCGAGTTGCTCGCGGCCGGTCTGACCGGCTCACGGTTCGGCAACGAGGCGGGCTCCTTCTTCACCGCCGACGGTCCGCCGCCGGGCATCGGACATCTCTTTCTCGTGTTCAATCCTTCCGCATTTTCATCCGTTCCTTTCGCCGGCCGCGTCGATCAGCTCGCCGCGGCTATTCTCGCGCAGCCGGGTACGCGGCTCCCTGGCGACGGCCGGCTGGCGAAACGTGCGCGAGCGATTCGCGAAGGCGTGCCGATCGCCCAGACCCTCCTCGATGACTTGCGCGGTCGCGCCGGAACGAGTCGATCCGCATGAGCGACCGAGTCCGAACGGACACGGAGGCGCGTTCATCCGTCCGTTCGCGTTTTCGGCTACCTGATCGCGGGCCTCGCGCTCGGCGTCCGCGTTTCCGACCAACCGGCTTGTGCAGTGGATCGCGCAGAGCGGTACGTGGTTTCCCAGGACGATCGTCACCTTCGCCACAGCCATCATCTTCGTGCTCATGGCGGCGGCGCTCGTCAAGACGCTGTTCGAGCGCCGTCACGCCGGCCGGTTCCTCATGATCGTCGTGGGGCTGTACGTGGCGATGGGCGCGGTCTCTCTGCTGTACGTATCGGCCTGGATTCCCGCCCTGACGGGGCTTCCGCTCACGATCGACGGCTACCAGATCCCCGGCGGCCGCGCATGGCTGGCCGGAGTCGCCGCCACGTTTGCCTCGGTGCTGACGGAGCAGCCGCTCCTGCAGATCCTCGTCGCCGCAACAGCCGCCGGCGCGGTCGTCGGGCAGAGTCGGCGCGCTTCGTCCCACGGGCCTGGCGCTGATGCGCTGCAGCGACGCTATCCTGACCGGTTTTACGAAGCTGCTCTGGTATTACCCGATCATGGTCGGCTGCCTCGCGATCCTGATCCCGTCGCGGTTCGGGCTCGAGGGCCTGGCCATCTACGGACGCACCTCGCTCAACCTGGCCATCGTCGCCCTGGTCTGGTCGGCCGCGATGCTCGTGCTGGTGCACGCGATGACGAAGCGCACGTGGTCGCAGCTCTGGCGCTACTTCACGACGGTGTACATGGTTGGTTTCGGCACGGGGAGCTCCTACGACACGCTGCCGATCAACCTGCTGTCCGCCGAGCGGGATCTCGGCCTGCGCCCTGAAGTGGCGCGTGTGTCGATCGTGCTTGGAACCGTGCTCAACAAGAACGTGGCGACGATGGCGGTGCTCCTGGTGACGGTGTCCACATGCGCGCTGCTGGATCTGCCGCTGAGCATGACGGAGATTGCGATACTGATCCCTCCGGTGATGATTCTCGGCCTCGAATCGCCGGGAATCCCCGGGGGCGCCGGCGTCTTCATGTCTCCCGTCGTGGCGTCCCTGCTGGCGGTGCCCGACCCCGGCGTGTTCGTCACCACGTTCGTCACCCTGTACTCAGGCCTCATCCCCATGCTGGCGACAGGCGGCAACACGACGGATGACGGCTTCGTGGGCGCCATCGTGAACGACTGCTTCAAGGAGCCGGACCGGGCCGAGCTGGATTCGAGGGAGGCAGCGGCGCACCCGAAGATCGAGCATTTCGCGCTTCCGATCCGCGTGCTGTCGAGTGCGCTCTGCGTGGCCGCGTTCTGGATGATGGTGGCGCCGCAAGTCGCGCATCGGCTTGCCCGCGCTCCGGTGGATGGCGGACACGACCTTTCCTGGTGAGGCGGTCGTGGGTGCTGTTCTGCTGCTGGTGGGATTGACCGGATCTCTCGGTGGACGCGTGTCCGACGCGGACGAAGCGGCGCACAGCCTGGTCGGGCGCGGCAATCGACGGATTGGCTAGAGGGACGCTGGAAAATCTGAAGTCTGAAGTCTGAAATCTGAGAATCTGAAGTTCTTGGCCAGACTTCAGGTTTCAGATTTCAGGTTTTCTGGCGAATTCCCAGTCAAGCGCTCCGATAGAGCTTCGTCAGCACGAACTCCCGGTGACCCAGAAGCTCCGCGGCCGTGAGCCTGCCATTGGCCGTTCTCGCCACCGACTCCATGACGAGGTCGCCGACCTGCGGCAGCGTGATCTCGCGCCGGAGGAGGCCCGTCACGTCGATGTCGATGTGCTCACTCATGGTCCCCACCGTGTGTGGGTTGCCCGAGATCTTGATGACCGGCACGATCGGGTTGCCGATGATGTTGCCCTGCCCGGTGGCGAAGAGGTGGATGACTGCGCCCGCCGCCGCCATCAGCGTGATGTGCTCGGCCGCGGCCGACGAGGTGTCCATGAAGTGCAGTCCCGGTCCGGCCGGCGCCATGGCCGGCTCGAGCACACCCAGCACCTGGCAGTTGCCGATTTTCTGGATGTTGCCGAGCGCCTTCTCCTCGATCGTCGTGAGGCCTCCCGCGATGTTGCCCTGCGTCGGCTGCGAGCCGAGCAGATCCACGCCTTGAGCCTCGATGAACCCGACGTAGTCGCTGAAGATCTTCATGAAACGGTCACGAAGCGCCGGAGTGGCCATGCGCCCCGCCACGATGTGCTCGCCTCCCGTGAGCTCCGAGGTCTCGCCGAACAGCACGGTGCCGCCCGCCGCGGTATGGCGCTCCGCGAACTGACCCATGGCCGGACAGGAGGCGAGTCCCGTGGTCGTATCCGACTCGCCGCACTTCATGCTGACGATGGCCTTGGTGAAGTCCACACGCTCACGCTGCTGCTCGCTGGCACGCTGCAGGAACCCCATGGCGGTGCGGGAGGCTCGTTCGATGGTCCGCAGATCCCCGGCGCCCTCGATCGAGAACATCGCGACCGGCTTGCCGGTCTTTGCGATGCCGTCGACGACGCGCTGCGTCCAGTTCGGCTCGATGCCGATGACGACGCAGGCCGAGACGTTCGGGTTGGCGCCAGTGCCGATGAGGGTGCGGAAGAAGAGGTCGAGGTCCTCCCCGAACTGCAGCCGCCCGTAGGCATGCGGGATGGCCAGGGTGCCGGGGATGAGCTTCGCCACGCCCTCGGCCGCGGTGTTCGACAGATCGTCGAGCGGCAGGATGAGGACGTGGTTGCGGACGCCGAACGTCCCGTTCTCGCGACGATACGCAACGATCTCTGGGGGCACGCCTACCACCTCGCGCTCTTGACGTTGTGAACGTGGAGATGCTGCCCGGGCACGATCGTCGCGATCGCCCGGCCGATGGACTCGCCGTACTTGGTCACGGAATCGCCAGCCGACAGCCTGACGAGCGCGATCTTGTGACCGAGCGGGATTGGCGTCGAGGGCCGTGATCGTGGTGGTCGAGTTGTCCTCGAGCACCACGCCCTGTACCGTTTCTCCAGCCGATATCGGTTCCACCGCCACGCCGACGCTGTCGCCTGGTGCGTGCATCAGAAACTTATGCCTCATGTCTGCGATACCTCCGTGACTGGGACGGCCGCCGCGCGCGCGCTGCAGGCGCGGCTCATCACGCGAGCGGCGGGTTCGGGACGAAGCCGGGAGGTCAGCGGTTGGATCGTCGCTGCGGTGTCGGCTGCCATGCCGGCCCTCCATCCTCCCACTGATTGTCGGTCAACTGCGTGACGTCGGTGCCATCGTAGCGCATGACGAAGAGCTCGCCATAGGGTTGCGGCGCATCCGTGTACAGCGCCTCGTCCTTGAATCCCATCCGCGTGCCGGCGAAGACGATCCATTCGCCATCGGGCGACCATGCCTGATGAGCGTCGTTCCCTGGAGAGTGCGTCAACCGCCGGAGATCCTTCCCGTCGGGACGGATGGAGAAGATCTCGAAGTCACCCTGGTGCTGCCTGACGAAGATAATGAGATCGCCGCGGGGCGACCACAGCGGAAAGTTGTCGTAATCCGTGGTCAGCCTCGTCTCCGAGCTGTCGTCCAGACTCATGATACGAAGGCCTTGCCCTTCCGGGCCGAAGGTTCGATAGACGAAACGCTTGCCGTCCGGCGCGAAGCTTGGAAACCCGTTGTTGTTCGCGCCGCTGGTCAGCTGGCGGAACCCTGACCCGTCGGGCCTGATCAGGGCCACTTGAGCGCCCCCGGCCCGGTCCCTGAAGTAGAAGCCCACGCCAAAGATGATGAGGTCGCCTTGCGCCGACCACTGCGGCGCATACGCGCGCTTGCCTTCCTGCTGGAAGAAGGTGCGCGATGTGTTCGTTCCGGAATCGATCAGCACCAACCTGGTGTCGTCGGAGTCCATTGTGGCGGCCAGGCGCTGACCGTCTGGATGAAACGCCGGCAAGAAGCGCGTGAGGACAAGCTCATATGCGGAGCTGCGGCTCCACGTCTTCTGCCAGTCGGGTGCCTGATTGGAAAGGACCGTGTGATACGCGACGCGTGTTCCGTCCGGCGACCACGAAGGAGACCGCACGGCTCCGGCAGGTCCGCGCGTTCCATTACCGTAAAAGACACCAGGCGCACCGGCGTCCTTCCGCACGTACGCGATCTCGCCTGACGAGAGAACCGCCGGGAACATCTTGATGCCCGGACCGGCGGCGACCTGGCGGATTCACCGCTGGCGATATCCAGGGAGACGAGCCTGGTTTCACCCTGGGTGGGACGCGGCGGGACACGATAGGTGTGGGTCTCTTCAGCCGACATGCAGTAGGCAACGACGCGGCGGCTGTCTCGCGTCCATTTCGGACTGCCACAGAAGTTGCCGGGCTCCGACAGCCGCTTGAGCCCGGAGCCGTCTGGATGGATCAGATAGATGTCCGCGACCTGCAAGTGGACCCACCACTGCGCGCCCTTTTCCCTTGGTAACGTGCTGCCGCGGTCGGAGGAGAAGGCGACCCACTGCCCGTCGGGGGACCACGAAGGACGGAAGTCGCCGCCCGGGCCGGACGTGAGCGCCCTGGCCTTGCGGGTGCGCAGATCGAGCACCCACAGATCGGCGGTGCCACCCTCCCTCGTCGTGACGAATACGACCTGCCGTCCATCCGGCGAGAAGGCCGCTTGATCGTCGTAGGCGGGACTGTCGGTCAAGCGTTCGAGACGGGTGCCATCGGGCTGCACCCGATAGAGATCCGCCGAGCCCTCGCGCTCGGAGGTGAAAGCGATCCATTGGCCGTCGGGTGACCATGCCGGGTTGTAGTCGAGCGCTGTGGAATTGAGCAGGCGGCGTTCTTCGCTGCCGTCGACGTTCGCAACAAACAGAGCGGTTTGGTACGGCCCGATCCGGCCAAGGACAATCGTGTGCGGCCCCGGACGCTGAGGCGAGGCGGCGTACAGCACTGCCATCGCCCCGACTGGAAGGACCGAAAGCCATGACAGCTGCCGAAACAGGGGAGACCGTCTCATTGCGCCTCCTGACGGCCTGAGGCCGCCGAACTCACCAACCGCGACGAAGCACAGCAACAGCCCGGCCCCATACCCATGGAGAATAGGGGAGACAATGTCATCCGTATCCGCAGCCTGGACCGTTTTGCCTGACGTGTCAAGGAGGCGACCGTGACGGTCGCCACGATTGGCTGCCGACCGGGTTGCCGGGCTTCTTCTGCTGACAAGACGGGGGAAAACCGAGTATCATCCGTGCGACTTTTGACGGAGGGATTCATGAGGAGGCAGATCGTCCTCGGCGGCGTGCTCGTGGTCGGTGTCCTTTCACTGACCGTGGCGGCCCTTC
Source organism: uncultured Acidobacteriota bacterium (assembly GCA_963745495.1). GTDB lineage: Bacteria > Acidobacteriota > Vicinamibacteria > Vicinamibacterales > CAVVIG01 > CAVUXJ01. The sequence continues at coordinate 88,614 of CAVUXJ010000001.1, read as the reverse complement.
AACAGCCCCCGAAACCGGCGGCCTCGGCCATCGAGGTCGAGAAGCTCGCCGACAACCTGTTTGTCCTCAAGGCGCTCGCGGCCGGGGGCGGCGGCAACACGTCGGTGCTCGTCACCGCGAACGGCGTGGTGGTCGTCGACACCAAGAATCCCGGCTGGGGCCAACCGCTGCTCGAGAAGATCAAGACGCTCACCCCCAAGCCGGTGACGATGATCATCAATACGCATACGCACGGCGATCACGTGAGCGGCAACGTCGAATTTCCCGCCACCGTGGATGTCGTCGTTCAGGAGAATACAAAGGCCAACATGGAGGCGATGCGGGCGCCGTCATTCACGGTGCCGCCGGCCGGTGGCCCGCCGCCGAACATCTTCACGAGGAACAACGGGACCGGGATGGCCAAGCGGACGTTCAAGGACAAGATGACGATTGGCAGCGGCGCCGATCAGATCGATCTCTTCTACTTTGGGCCTGCGCATACCAACGGCGACGCCATGGTCTTCTTTCCGTCGGCCCGCGTCCTGCACATGGCAGATGTGTTTGCGGGCAAGGGCCTGCCCGGGCATGGATTCCAACAACGGCGGTAGTGGAGTCGGCTACACGGCCACCCTGACGAAAGCGGCGGACTTCGCGGACAAGAGCAACGTCCAGACGATCGTCAGCGGGCACTTCAACACCATGATGACCCGCGCCGACCTCCGGGAGTTCATCCAGTACGTGGGCGACTTCGTGAAGTTCGCCCAGGACGGAAAGCGGAGCGGCAAGAGCGTGGACGAGGTCGCCCAGGCCTGGAAGACGCCGGCGAAATATCCGGGATACGAAGCGATGCCGATCCCGGTCCGCGTGCGCGCGAACGTCGAGCTGATCTACAAGGAGACGAAATAGGCGGGGCGTCCAGGGCGATCAAGAGGGAGCCCATCGGCCGAGAGCCGCCCACTCGCACATTCTCCGCGAACGACGCCCTCAGACTCCTACCAGGAGTGCATCATTCCGTCGAGCAGCCATCACTCTCAGCTATCAGCTTTCAGCAGCCGATAGCTGAGAGCTCGTCGCACGCAGTGTCCGGCTTTAGTGCGCTTTGCACGTCGGTGTCGCGTAGGCCGTCGCCTCGGCCCCCTTGGAGCGCCGCGCAACGCCTGGCGGAGTCGCACACATTGTTCTTGCGGGAGGGCGAGATGCGAAAAATCAAGGCGCTTGGCACGATGTGCCTCTTTACCGTTCTCATCGCTCAGGCAGGCTCCAGCAGCATCAGCGGCCAGACAGCGCCCAAGGACGGCGCCGCGAAGAACTTCATCGGAACGTGGCGGCTCGTGTCGTACCTCGGGAATGATGGCGTTGCGCAAGATCGGGGTACTGGGCTCATCATTTACGACGCCTTTGGGAACATGGCCGCGCAGATCATGCCTGCCCGACCGCGCCCGAAGTACGCCGGCGCGCAGCCCACGCCAGACGAGGCAAAGGCGGCGCTGTCCGGCTACACAGCCTACTTCGGCACGTACACTGTGGACGAGCGCGCGCAGACCGTCACCCACCATCGCAAAGGCAACATCAACCCTGGTCAGGCCAACGACGATGCAGTGCGGCGATACAAGTTCTTGCCTGGTGACCGCGTCACCCTGATCCCGCCCACGGGGAGCCAACTCACGTGGGAGCGTGTCAAATGAGCTGTCGCGACGGCCGCCGATCCCACTGCGGCGACATGAATGCGCGATGAGGTCGTGATGTGCTCGGCTGCTGACGTCTTCGGGGACCGGTCAGGCAGCGAACACCGGATGACACCATGAAGGGCGATACCGGACTCAGAGAACAGCTTGTACGGCTATTGGCTTGGGAAGATGCTCACGTTGGCTTCGACACGGCAATCGCAGATATTCCGGCCGACCACAGGGCAAAGCAGCCCGCCGGTCTCCCGTATTCTCCATGGCAGCTTCTGGAACATCTCAGGCGCACGCAGCAAGACATTCTGGAGTTCTGCCGGAACCCCCGCTACGAGGAGCTCAAGTGGCCGGATGATTACTGGCCATCGGCGCCCGGTCCATCATCAGCGGCAGAATGGGACGAAAGCATCAGGCAATTCCGGCAGGACCGGAAGGCGCTCCAGGAGCTGGCCGCGGACACGAGCGTCGATCTGGACGCTCGAATTCCTCATGGCCAGGGGCAGACGTATCTGAGAGAGCTGGTCCTGGCGGCCGATCACACGGCGTATCACCTCGGCGAGTTGGTCGTTGTTCGTCGGCTACTGGGCATCTGGAAGCCGAGCTGAAGCCGCGAATTCGTCAGAAAACCTGAAACCTGAAACACTGAAACCTGATCTGACGCTCGAGACGTCAACCTCAAGATCTTGTAAGGCAGAATGTCCCAGGACAAACCACGAAGTCGCGAAGCACACGAAGACACCGGTTGAAACCCAAAGGGTGGTCGTCTTCGTGATCTTTGTGTCTTCGTGGTGAGACTTGAGCGTCATGCCGAGACTCGAGTTCAGACTTGAGACTTCAGACTTGAGACTGGACTCTTCTACCCTCAGGAGTGACATCATGCGCCCACTGATCGTGTTCCCGCTGGCCCTCGCGCTCTCGGCGGCGCTCATCGCTCAGACACGAACGGCGAAGACCCTGGACATCTATGTGATCGATGTCGAAGGCGGCAATGCGCAGCTGTACGTCTCGCCCTCCGGCGAGTCGGTCCTCATCGATACGGGGAACGCTGGCGCCGCGGCGGTGCGCGACGCCGAACGCATCATGGCTGCGGTCAAGGACGCCGGCCTCAAGCAGATCGATCACCTGATCACCACGCACTACCACGGGGATCATGTCGGAGGCGTTCTTGAACTCGCGAAGCGCGTGCCGATTCTGGAATTCATCGACCATGGCCCGAACGTCCAGCCGGCCACGAACATCGATCCCATCCTGCAGCAGTACGCGGCGCTGCACGCGAAGGTGAAGCACAGGGTCGCGAAACCTGGCGACAAGGTGGCCGTCAGCGGGTTGGACTGGCGCATCGTGACGGCGGCCGGGCAGGCCATCACCAGCGCGCTGCCCGGTGCCGGCGCACCGAATCCCTATTGCGCGGCCTTCAAGCCGCACGTGGTGAATCCCGTGTCGCTCCAGCCGGTCGGCAACACCGAGGACGAGCAGTCTGTCGGAAGCCACATCACCTTCGGGAAGTTCCGGGTGCTGTATGTGGGCGACTTCACCTGGAACAAGGAATTCGAGTTGAACTGCCCCAATAACCGCATCGGGACGGTCGATCTATTCATGGCGTCACGTCACGGACAGCCCAGCTCGAACTCGGAAGCGCTCGCGCACGCCATTCAGCCCCGCGTCATCATCACGAACAACGGGCCCAGCAAGGGGGGACAGCCCGACGCGATGAAGATGCTCTTCAGTTCTCCGGGTCTCCAGGATCTCTGGCAGATCCATTTCTCGCGGCTTGGCGGGCAGGAGTACACGGTGCCTGGAATGTTCATCGCCAACCTGGTCGACGACCAGGGCCCGGCGATGCCCGTGGCGCCGATGACGCCGCCGCAGGCCGGCGCGCAAGCGCCGGCGGCGCCCGTGCACAACGGGACGGCCTACTGGATCAAGGTGTCGGCGCAGACGGATGGCACCTTCACCGTGACGAATGGCCGCAACGGCTTCAGCAAGACATACTCCGCGGGGCGGGGAACGAACTGAGGCAGCTCGTCTGTCGTCTCGGGTCCGCCTAAGCTGTCGCCTACGTGGCTTCGCTGCTAGCTCCCGGCTGAGAGCTATTCCGTCGTGTCTACTTCAGCTCGAATTCGACGATCTCAAGGCGCGTCTTGCCCGTGTTGCGCACCGTGCGCGTGACGCCCGGGTCCTGCCAGAAGAATTCGCCTGTTCTCGGGCTCATCGCCCGATCCGGCTGACCGGGGATGCTTTCGGCGAGCTCGCTCCCCGCGATGACGATCCGGATACCCGGCGCCGCCTGGGTGATCCCGGCAGCCGCCTGGCCGGGCTCGAGCACCAGCCGCCAGGCACGCGCACGATCGTTGTCCATGATCTGCGTATAGCCCGGACCATTTCGCGACAGCGGTGTAAAGCGATAGGGCTGCGCCGAATTGAAGATGAGCGAGATGTTGTGGAAGGGCGTCGTGCCTACGTTCGTCGCCTTGTGCGTCCGGGGCCCTTCCTTGGTGTAGGCGACGAAGTTGGCGCGGCCGGCTTCGCCCCGCTGCGGCGGTCCCGCCGCCGGCGCACCGAGAGGTTGGTTCGTCATGTCGGCGGGCTCGATGTTCACCGAGACCGAATCGCCCGTGTGGGTGTGATAGCCGGTGGTCTTGCCCGGCGGGACGAAGACCTTCAGCAGGGTGACGTACTCGTTTCGGAAGACGGGAAGATGATAGGACGCGCTCAGGATCGGCACGCCCCGTTCTTCCTGGGCGGTCGCGGCCGGCGCGAGCACGCAGCCAATCGCAACGACGGACGCAGTTATGAGACGCTTCATCGATACCCTCCCGCACTCGGTCCCGCGTCGCAGCTGAGAGCCGATAGCGGGTTCGAGACCTGAGACTTGAGCCTTTTAATCCTTCACCACAGGACTGGCTAGTGGCGAACCTGAGGAAAGTAGGGCTGAGCCTAGACCCGGCGGGAGCAGCTGTCAATAGCTCGCCGGGCGAGTGGCAGGGCTTGCAGGAACGTCCCGTTCCCAACCGGTGAGAGCTGTCTCCGGGGTGGGTCAGGCGCGCGGATGGCGCCGAAAGTCCTCGCCGCTGGCCGCTCGTTCCGCCGTATAATTCCTTCGCGTCCCGCAATCGGCTCTGGCGTCCGGCGCTCATCAAGGCCCGTAAGGAGGGCAAGTCTATGAGAATCCCAGCCAGGAGATTTCAGGTGATTCGTCGAGGTCTCGTCGCGGCAGCGGCGGTGACCGCACTGATGGTGATCGATGTTGCTGGCAACAACCCCCGTGGCAGGGCAGGGACCGACGACGGCTGGCGCCAGAACGAACGGAACGGCGTCGAAGGCCTACACTCCGCCGCGCACACCGGACGGGCAGCCGGACTTCCAGGGGTTCTGGACCAACGGCAGCTATACGCCGCTGCAGCGCCCCGATGGCGTCACGAAAGAGTTCTATACACAAGAGGAAGCGACCAAGATTGAACAGCAGGCCTTCGAATTCGAAAGCGGAGAGGCTGAACCCGGCACCGTCGCGGACGTGCACTACGACCGTACTCAGTTCGGGGTCGACCGGAGTGTCGCCGGGTACGTGTCCAACCTGCGCACGTCGATCATCGTGGATCCCCCGAACGGGAAACTCCCGCCGCTGTCGGCTGAAGGACAGAAGCGAGCGGCTGAACGCGAAGCGGCAAGGAAAGGAAGGGGGCTCTGGGACTCGGCCCAGACCGCGCCGATGGGCGCACGTTGCATCATTCTGGAGCGCACCGGGCCGCCGATGCTCGCGGGAAATTACAACAACGGCTACCAGTTCGTGCAGGCTCCCGGATATGTCACGATCCTCGTCGAGATGCTCCACAACGCCCGCGTCATCCCGCTCGACGGGCGCTCGCATCTGCCGCAAAACGTCCGGCAGTGGACGGGAAGCTCACGCGGCCGTTGGGAGGGCGATACGCTGGTGGTCGAGACCGCCAACTTCAACGGCAAGTACCCTATTCAAGGCTCCAGCGAGAAGATGCGTCTGACCGAGCGATTCACACGCACGGGCGCGGAGATGATCCGCTATCAGTTCACGGTCGACGATCCCGGAACGTGGACAAGACCCTGGTCCGGCGAGATTCCGATGAGGAAGTCCACGGGTCCGATGTTCGAGCACGCGTGTCACGAAGGGAACTACGACCTGCGGAACTTGCTCACGACCGCCCGGGTCCTGGAGAAGAAGGCGGCAGACGAGGCCGCGAAGACAGGATCCCGGTAGGGCAGGTCACGAACAAACCCGCGCGGGATGGACGTCGTCGCCAACGGCGTCCTCTGGGAGAAGCCGGCCTGCTGCAGCGTATCCGCACGCTGCAGCAGGATGTCCGCTCAGCCTTCGCTCGCATCACCTTTGGCGAGCTTCCGCCGTAGCGCTTCGGCGGACCGCCGTAGCCGTGGCGGAGGCTGGTCGGCGAGGCTCTGAGGAGCGGAAGAGCTCGGATTCATGCTCGGATGTGTTATTTGACTTCGAAGTGATTCGCACGTACGATCAGCCGCCAATCGCAGCCTGAAGATCTATGCGAAATGGATTTGGCGACTCGATCATCGCTCGGGTCGCCGCGGCAGGCGTTCCTACGCTGACCGCGACGTGGGCGTTTCCCTTACCGCTTTCATACCCCTTTCATATCGTCGGCTCTCATTACACACGCGCAGTGCGGACGCGTTGAACTACGAAGGAGGTTTCCATGAACCTTCGCTCGCTCGCTTCCCAGGGGTCCCCAACGCGGCAGCCTCGTTGGGGTGGAGGAGCGGCCGCTCTGGTGGTCGTGGTCCTGTTGTTCGCGCGGGAACCTGTCGTCGGACAGGCCCCGTCGCCCGCCCCGAAGACGCCCGCCGCTGGAAAGGCCTGGACGGCGCCGCGTACACCTGACGGCAAGCCGGACCTGCAGGGGACATGGAGCAACGGCACCCTGACACCCTTCGAAAGGCCGAAGGGTCTCGGAACCAAGGAGTTTTACACAGAGCAGGAATATGCCGAGCTGATGAAGCGTGTCCGCCAAGGGGAGGTGGGCGAGGAAGGCGACCTCGGCGCTGCACGTGAGAACGTCCTGCGTTACGACCTCAGCCTGTACGGTTTCGACCTGACCAAAAGCAAGTTCGCATCGAACAGGCGAACGTCGCTGATCGTGGGGCCGGAAGGCGTGGTTCCTCCCATGTTGCCCGAGGCGATAAAGAGAAACGCCGATCGAGCCGCGAAGAACAAGGGACACGAATTCGATTCATACGAAAACCGGCCGTTGCAGGAACGGTGCATTCTCATGGGCCAGGAGAGACTGCCCATGGTTCCCGGCGTCAACGACAACAATCTGCTGCAGATTACGCAGGCGCCGGGATGGGTGGCCATGCTCCATGAGCAGAATCACCACACTCGCGTCATCCCCACCGACGGGCGTCCGCACGTTGCTCAAAACATCCGCCAATGGCAGGGAGATTCGATTGGCCGGTGGGAGGGCAACACGCTGGTGGTGGACACCACGAATTTCACGGGCGTGACGGCGAATTTCAGAGGATCCGGGGAGAAGCTGCATCTGGTGGAACGCTTCACGCGCGTCAGCGCCGAGACGCTCGTGTACCAGTTCACCGTCGAGGATCCCACCACATGGGCCAAGCCCTGGACCGTGGAGATCCCGATGACGAAGACGCAAGGTCCGGTCTACGAGTGGGCCTGCCACGAGGGGAACAACATGATTGAAAACATCCTTCGCGGAGCCCGCGTCGCCGACGAGGAAGCCGCGCGGAAGACGGCGAAGTGAGTATGCGGGATGGGTTGAGCGACTCGATCATCGCCCGCATTGTGGTGGTCGGCGTCCTCTCGCTGGCCACGACGTCGGCCGCTGGTCAGGCCCCGGCCTACCGGGCGCCACGGACAGCGGACGGCAAACCCGACTTGAACGGAATCTGGCAGGCCCTCAACTCGGCGAATTGGGACCTCCAAGGCCACGCAGCCGCGATGGGACCGGCGCCGATGCTCGGAGCAGTGTTCGCAAAACCACCAGGGCTGGGCGTGGTGGAGGGCGATGAGATCCCGTATCTGCCCGCGGCGGCCGCCAAAAAGAAGGAGAATCAAGCCAACTGGGTCAAGCTGGACCCGGAGGTCAAGTGTTATCTGCCGGGCGTGCCCCGCGCCACGTATCTCCCGTATCCCTTTCAGATCGTCCAGTCTCAGAACGCCATCATGATTGCCTACGAGTACGCGGGCGCTGTTCGCGTCATCAACATGGGGGCTCCGACGAAGGCCCCCGCCGAGAGTTGGATGGGGTGGTCCAACGGGCGCTGGGAGGGCGAGACGCTGGTGGTCGACGTGACGAGTCAGATGGAAGACACATGGTTCGATCGCGCCGGCAACTTCCACAGCGACGCCTTACACGTGGTGGAGCGCTACACACCCCGCAGTGCGGACACTCTCAACTACGAAGCCACCATCGAGGATCCGAAGGTGTTTTCGCGACCCTGGAAGATCAGCATGCCCCTCTATCGTCGCGTGGAGAGGAATGCCCGGCTCCTGGAATTCAGGTGCGTGGAGTTCGCCGAAGAGTTGATGCTATGGGCATCTTCGCAAGAAGCCCAGCAACTAGACCGGTAAGAGACTACGAAGGAGGCTCCCATGAGCCGTCGCTCGCTCGCTTCAGCAGTCGGCTGCTCTCGCGGCCGTGGTCGTGGTCCTGCTGTTTGCGCAGGCACCCGTCGTTGGACAGGCCCCGTCGCCCGCCACGAAGGCGCCCGCCGCAGGCGAAGGCTTGGACGCTGCCGCGTACACCCGACGGCAAGCCGGACCTGCAGGGGATATGGAGCAACGGCACCCTGACACCCCTCGAAAGGCCCAAGGGTCTCGGAACCAAAGAGTTCTACACGGACCAGGAATTTGCCGAACTGGCAGAGGCGTGTCCGCGAAGGGGAGGTGGGCGAGGAAGGCGACCTCGGAGAGAGGTCCGCAAGCCATCCTTGCAGGAAACCATACGTCCGATCACGCCGTGTACGGTTTTGACCTAGCACCAAGGCCAGGTTCGCATCGAACAAGCGAACGTCGCTGATCGTGGGGCCGGAGGGCGTGGTTCCTCCCATGCTGCCCGAGGCGGTAAAGAGAAACGCCGACCGCGCCGCGAAGAACAAGGGACACGAATTCGATTCGCACGAAAACCGGTCGTTGCAGGAACGGTGCATCCTGATGGGCCAGGAGAGACTGCCCATGGTTCCCGGAGTCAACGACAACAATCTGCTGCAGATTGCGCAAGCGCCGGGATGGGTGGCCATGCTCCACGAGACAAATCACCACACTCGTGTCATCCCCACCGACGGGCGTCCGCATATTTCACAGAACATCCGCCAATGGCAGGGAGATTCGGTCGGCCGTTGGGAGGGCGATACGCTGGTGGTCGACACCACCAATTTCACGGGCCAGACGGCCAATTTCAGAGGATCCGGAGAGAAGCTGCATCTGGTGGAACGCTTCACGCGCGTCAGCGACGACACGCTCATGTACCAATTCACCGTCGAAGATCCCGCCACCTGGGCCAAACCCTGGACTGCGGAGATTCCGATGACGAAGACGCAGGGTCCGGTCTACGAGTGGGCCTGCCACGAGGGGAACAACATGATCGTGAACATCCTCCGCGGAGCCCGTGTCGCCGACGAGGAAGCCGCGCGGAAGACCGCGAAGTGAGATGAACTCGATCGAAATGAGGCAACAGATGAGAACAAGACTATTCGTCATGGTTGCGGGTGTTGGCCTGCTTCTGGCCGCGGCGCCAGTGTGGGCTCATCATGCGTTTTCGGCGGAATTCGACATCAACAGGCCGCTCAAGTTGCAGGGAACGATCACCAAATGGCAGGTGACCAATCCGCACTCCTGGATTCACATGGACGTCAAGGGCCCCGACGGCAACCTGGTCTCCTGGGCGATCGAAGGGGGCAGTCCGAACACTCTTTACAGACTCGGCTTCACGAAGGAGTCCCTGGTGCCTGGAACCGAGATCGTGGTCGACGGTTTTCAGGCCAAGGACAACTGTCGAACAAGGCGGTCGGCAGGAACGTCACGCTTTCCAACGGGAAGAAGCTGTTCCTCGGCGGGTCGGCCCCTGGAGCTGGCGGGGACGGCGCGGAGGAAACACCGAAGAAGTGAGTGGTTCACGCGAGGCGCCCACCTGGCGCGCGGAAGCGCCGAAGGCGCCGAAGCGGCAGGTCCGCCCGACACGGCAGGCGTTGAAGGCCTGCACCGCGGCGATTTGTTCGCCGTGTCGGGTCGTTGGCTGACATTGGTCGTAGTCTTTCCACCATGATCGGTCTCGAGGCCCCACACGTTCCCGCCTGCTGATCGTACCGATGTTACCCGGTACAGAAAAGCAATCGTCCGATAGCGGCCGGTCTCTCGAACCCGATCGCCGCCTCCGTACGGCACCTGGAAGTCACCGATAACGGCCCAGACTGTCGCGGCGGCTACGCTCCGATTGGGCAGTGTCGCGCTCGACGGCGATGACATCTACTGGATCGAGGGGCGGCCCGACGAGGATGGCCGCAACGTCATCGTCAAGCGGAGCGCCGACGGCCGGATCGCGGACGTGACGCCCGCGGGAACCAACGTGCGGACACGCGTGCACGAGTACGGCGGGGCCGCGTACACCGTCTCCCGCGGCATCGTCTACTACGCCGAGTTCGCCGACCAGCGCCTCTATCGTCTGGAGCCGGGCGGCACGCCCGAGCCGCTCACACCGCCGGGCGACTGGTTCTACGCCGATTGTTCGATCGACCCGTCACGCCAGCGGCTCGTCTGCGTGCGCGAGGACCACGCGGCGACAGGACGCGAGCCGGTGACAACGCTCGTCAGTCTGCCGCTCGCCGGTCCGCCGGCCGCTGGTGAGGTGATCGTCTCGGGACACGATTTCTATTCGACGCCGCGCTTCAGTCCCGACGGCTCGCGCCTGTCATGGCTCGCGTGGCGCCACCCGAACATGCCGTGGGACGGTACGGAGCTCTGGGTTGCGGACGTTTCCGACGATGGCACGTTGGATCAGCCGCGACACGTGGCCGGTGGCGAGGCCGACGCGATCTTTCAGCCCGGATGGTCACCCGGACGGAACGCTGTACTTCGTCTCGGATCGCACGGGCTGGTGGAATCTCTATCGCGTACGCAACGACCGCGTTGAGTTGGTGCACGCGATGGACGCGGACTTCGGGCGCCCCCAGTGGCAGCTCGGGATGTCGACATGGGCGTTCGCCGACGCGTCGCGTCTCGTGGTCGCGTACCAGCAGCTCGGGCGGTGGCGTCTGGCGACGATTGACGTGCAGACCGGCAGGTTCACGCCGGTGCGCACGAACCTGGAACCGGGCGAGAACATCACGGCGACCGGCTCGCATGCCGTCTTCGTCGGCGGCGCGGCGGCGGCGCCCGATGCCGTCGTCCGCGTCGATCTCGAGACGGGCACGGCCGAGACATTCCGAGCCGCGTCGGAGATGGCGATCGACAACGGCTATCTTTCAACGCCAGAGTCGATCGAGTTTCCGACCGACGATGGCCTCACGGCACATGCCTTCTACTATGCGCCGCGCAACCGGGACTTTACGGGACCCGCCGGTGAGCGGCCACCGCTCATCGTCATCAGTCATGGTGGTCCGACGGCGTCCACGAGCGCCCGCTTGAATTGGGAGGTGCAGTATTGGACCAGCCGCGGCTTTGCCGTGGTGGATGTCAACTACGGCGGCAGTTCCGGGTATGGGCGGGCGTACCGGCGGCGACTGAATGGCCAGTGGGGCGTGGTCGACGTGGCCGACTGCGTGAACGCGGCGAAATACCTGACGGCGCACGGCCAGGCCGATCCGGACCGTCTCGCCATTCGAGGCCGCAGCGCCGGCGGCTACACGACCTTGGCGGCGCTGACCTTCCACCAGGACGTGTTCAAAGCTGGCGCGAGCTATTACGGCATCAGCGACCTCGAAGCGATGGCGCGCGAGACGCACAAGTTCGAGTCGCGGTACCTCGACAGCCTGATCGGACCGTACCCCGCCGAGCGGGACATCTACCGCGCTCGATCGCCGATTCACTTCGTCGACCGCCTCTCGTGCCCGGTCATTTTTTTCCAGGGTCTCGAGGATCGGGTCGTGCCGCCAGATCAGTCGCGGATCATGGCGGACGCGCTCCGGGCCAAGGGGCTGCCGGTCGCGATTCTCACATTTGCAGGGGAACAGCACGGGTTCCGCAAGCGCGACACGATCGTCCGCTGCCTCGAAGCCGAGCTGGACTTTTATGGCGCCGCCTTCGGTTTCGTGCCCGCGGCTGGACTGCTGCGCCCGTAACCGGCAATATCCCTCAGTAGAATCCGAAGCGCCGGCGCCGCTCGCCCTCGCTCCATCCGCAAAGAGCCGTATCTGTTGCATTTGAGCGCTGACGGCCCCATAATGGTTCCACTCGCTCTAGGCTTGTATGCCGACGGTTCCCTTTACACATCGATGGCGAGTCGATGCACTTCGAGGAGGTGAGGCTTTATGGAATGGACGAAGCCCGAGTTCACCGTCGTCGCTGTGACGATGGAAGTGACCGCGTACGCGGCCAACAAGTAGGTTGCCTGCGGCGGGGCTCACGCTGAGCCCCGCCTCGAGCTGGCGTGCATGTTCGTCTGCTCGGCAGCGCCGCCGGCGGCGGGTTTCCCCAGTGGAACTGCTGGTGCCCCCGCTGTCGTCTAGCCCGCACTGATCCTTCCGCCGCCCAGCCCCGCACGCAGTCATCCGCAGCCATCAGCGGCGACGGCCGCCGGTGGTTTCTCCTGAATGCGTCTCCCGATGTCCGCGAGCAGTTACGTTGGGTGCGGACTGACGACGCCCCGTCGACAATCCGGCATGTGCCGATCGAAGGCGTCCTGGTGACCGACGCAGAGATCGATCACACGCTCGGCATCGTCCTGCTGCGCGAGGCCAGGCACCTTCCGCTCTACGCGACGCGAGCCGTCCAATCCATCCTCGACCGCGATTCGCGCGTGCTGCCGATGACGCGGGCCTTCAGCGAGGTGCCCGTGACCGAGCTCCCCTTGAACACACCCGTGCGCCCTTTGCTACCGTGACGGCTCCGCGAGCGGCCTTGCGGTCGAGGCGTTTCCGGTGCCGGCCGGCCCGCCGCGATTCGCGACACGCGAAGAGGAAGGACATACGGTGGGGTTCATGCTTCGGGACGAGGCGAGCGGCAAGGCCTGCGCGTTCGTCCCCGGATGCGGCGACCTCGATGCCGCGCTGCTCGACGCGCCTGGCAGGGGCCGACGCGCTGCTCTTCGACGGCACGTTCTGGGCGGACGACGAGCTCATCGCGCTGGGCATCGGCGACCGGACGGCGCGCGAAATGGATCACCTGCCGATCGCCGGACGCGGCGGAAGCCTCGAACGGCTTGCCGCGCTCCCGTGCCGGCACCGCGTCTACACGCACATCAACAACACCAACCCGATTCTGCTCGAGCACTCGCCCGAGCGGGCCGTCGTGACGCGAACGGGCATGATCGTCGGCTTCGACGGCCTGCACCTGGCTCTAGGCCAGCGAACGAACCCAACCTATGACGACCTTGCATGCGTCCGCCCTGTCGGCGCCTCCGCCGCCGGCCTTCCCGAGCCTCACCCAGCCGCTCGCGCCGGACGACCTCGCCAGCGCGCTGCGCGCGTTCAGCGGGTCCTACTACGCGAATCATCCCTTTCATCCGCTGATGCACGAAGGCCGGCTCACGCAGCGACAGCTGCAGGGCTGGGTCGCGAATCGACTCGCGTATCAGCGCGCGATCCCGCGAAAGGACGCGGCGATCCTCTCCAACTGTCCCGATCCCGACGTCCGCCGCGAGTGGCTGCAGCGGATCGTCGATCACGACGGCACCGAGCCGGGGACGGGCGGCATCGAGATGTGGATCAGGCTGGGCGAGGCGCTCGGCGTGCCGCGCGAGGAGATGGAGGACGAGCGGCACGTGCTGCCGGGCGTGCGGTTCGCCGCCGAAGCGTACGTCACGTTCTGCAAGACCAAGCCGTGGATCGACGGCGTCGCCTCGTCGCTGACCGAGCTCTTCGCGCCGGACCTGATGCGGCAGCGCATCGCCGCGTTCCCGCAGCACTACCCGTGGGTCCGTCCCGAAGCGCTCGACTACTTCAAGAGCCGGCTGACGCAGGCCCCGCGCGACAGTCAGCAGGGACTGCGGCTCGTGCTGACCCACTGCACGACGGTCGAGACGCAGCGGCGGGCCTTCGAGGCGCTGGCCTTCAAGCTCGAGATGCTGTGGGTGATGATCGACACGATCCATCACGCGTACGCGGAGCCGTGAGGTGACGCTCACCGCGGCGTCGGTTCCGGCCCTCTGGCGGCTCGCGCGGCTCGACTTCGACCCGGTGCGCCAGCAGCGCGTCCTGCTCTATCCGGAAGGCGTCGTCCTGCTCAACGACACCGGCGGCGGCGATTCTGGAGCTGTGTGACGGCCAGCGCTCCATCGCGCGATGTCGCGGCGATCCTGCAGGAACGCTATCATTGCGACGTCACGGCCGACGTGATCGAGTATCTGTCCGCGGCTTCGTCGAGAGAGAGCTGGTCCGTGTCGAGTAATCATCCGACGACGCTGCTCGCCGAGATGACGCATCGGTGTCCGCTGCACTGCCCGTACTGCTCGAATCCGCTCGAGATGATTCGCGCCGACGAGGAGTTGACGACCGATGACTGGAAGCGCGTGTTCACCGAGGCCCGCGAGCTGGGCGTGCTGCAGCTCGGCCTGTCCGGCGGCGAGCCGCTCGTGCGCCCGGACGTCGAAGAACTCGCGGCGCACGCCCGCTCGCTCGGGCTGTACACGACGCTGGTCACCTCCGGCGTCGGGCTCACCGGCAGCGGGCCGAGAAGCTGCGCGAGGCCGGCCTCGAGCACATCCAGATCTCGATTCAGGACTCGGACCACGCCGGCGCCGATCGGATCGCCGGCATGAGCGCCGTTCCGCCAGAAGCTGGCGGCCGCGGCCATCGTGCGGGAGCTCGGCTTCGCGTTCTCGATCAACGTCGTCCTGCACCGCGCCAACATCGATCGGGTCGGCGAGATCATCGAGCTGGCGGCGAGCCTCGGAGCGGACCGCCTCGAGCTGGCGAACACGCAGTATTACGGCTGGGCGCTCGAGAACCGGAACGCGCTCATGCCGACGCGCGGCTCAGGTGGCCGCCGCGGCCGATGTCGCCGACGAGGCCATGCGCCGGCACAAGGGGCGCATGCAGATCCTCTACGTGCTGCCCGACTACCACGAGTCGTATCCCGAAGCCGTGCTACGGCGGGTGGGGCAGACACTATCTCGTGGTGATGCCGGACGGCCGGACGCTGCCCTGTCACGGCGCCACGCACATCACGACGCTTCGCTTCGACAGCGTGCGCGATCGCTCGCTTCGCTGGATCTGGGAGGAGTCGCCCGCTTTCCAGGCGTTCCGCGGCGACGAGTGGATGCAGGAGCCGTGTCGGACCTGTCCGCGGAAGGCGATCGATTTCGGAGGATGCCGCTGTCAGGCGTTTGCGCTGACCGGCGACGCCACCAATACCGATCCGGTCTGCACCTTGACGCCGCTGCGGACGATCATCGACAAGGCGGTAGAGGAAGCGACGGGGCCGCCGGTCTATGAGTACCGGTACCTCAGCGTGGAACCAGAACGGATTTGAGCGTGTCGCCTGTCGATCAACCGAGACGATATCTTGGCCGGGGTCGCGCCGCACCTGTTGAAAGTCAGGGGTAGTACCCGAACGGACGTTTCGCCGAAACTTTCGCAGGATCAGCGGGAAGGAAATTGTCGCGATTCGGCATTCGTATCTTCGGGAGGCTCCTGGCATCGAGGACGTCGGCTTCCTTGATGATGCCGTTTCGAAAGAGCACGAAGGCGGTCACGGCGTAGACTTCGTCCGCGGTGAGCGATCCCGGCTTCGATTGGGGCATGGCGCGGTTGATGAAGTCCCACACCGTCGTCGCGTACGGCACGAGGCTCCATTCGAGTTTCACAGGCTTGGTATTGCCGAGCGGCACGAGCCCGCGAGCCAGCGCGGTGCCCATCGCGTCTGGCCCGTGACACGCGGCGCACTTCTGCGCGAACACCTTCGCGCCGTCGCTGGCGGTGCCGCTCCCCGGCGGCAGTTCTTTTCCGTCAGGCGAGACAGCGGTGTCGCTGGCCTTGATTTCCTCTGCGCTTGGAGTTCGTCCCAGCTGATACGTCGGGCCCTGCGCCAGTGCCGGCACGCACGTGGAGAGCGCGATCGTCGCCGTGAGAAAGCTAGAGGCCAGCGCATTGTGAACGCTCCCGTCCCGGCTCACCTTCCAAGGCTGAATGCCGTTGAAGTGATCGGCCTCGTAGAAGTACTCCGGGGTCACGCCCAGGTTCTTGGCCGCCTCGGCGATTGTCGGTTGAACCTCGCCCCGTTCATCCGTGCAGCGCGACTGCAGCACGGCCTCTTCGCCGTTCCACTTCCACGGGAAGCGAAACCGCGTGTGCGCGTGCCGAAGCACCGGTTGCTGAAGCTCCGCCTCCTTATAGGTCCGGCCGCCGTCGGTGGATACGTCGACCCTGCGCACGGCGTCCCGCCGGTCCACGCCAGACCGGTGATCTCGTAGAATCCAGGGCCGGGCAGACGTCTGGCCGCCGGAAGGTCGGGTGATGACCGATTTGGGTCCCAGCTCGAATCGGAACCATAACCCTTTGCCGTCCGGTATCGTGTCCGCGTTGTTCCCGGTCTCGTGCCACGCCATGGCGGGCTGATCGACCACCTTGATGCGGCTCAACCACTTCACAGCGCGGATGGCTTCCCAGCCGGGGACCACCAGGCGCAGTGGGTAACCCTTGCTGGGGACGCACGGGTTCGCCATTCTGAGCGTAGGCCACCAGAATGTCGTCCATGGCCTTGCCCAGCGGAATGCTCATCGTGTACTTGTTGGACTCCGACCCTTCGGCCACGATCCAGCTCGCCCCTCTCTGGACGCCGCACTCCTTGAGCAACACCGACAGCAACACTCCCGTCCATTCGCTGCAGCTGGTTCGTCCATGGACCATCTGGACCGAGTCCTTGTTCGCATCACGCAGCGGGCGGCTGTTTGCGTTGCACTCGAGGAAATGCACCCGCGATACCGAAGGCAGGCGTTTGATCTCGTCCATGGTGAAGCTGAGAGGACGGTCCACCATGCCGTGCATCAGCAGACGATGCTGCTGGGGATCGATATCTGGAATGCCGTTGACGTGGTCCATCAGAAAATGGAGGCCGGACGGTGTGATAATCCCATCCAGATCCTGAAGCGGTGTCATCAACGCGGTATCAGTGATTGCGGAGCCCCGGCCGGGAGCCCTGCGTATCGTGTTGTCGAACCGGGAGGTTTGCCCGTACGCGAGGTTATCTTTGGAACGCGCGTCGGGCGCGGCTGTCTGGCCGCGCACCGACCGGACAGCTCCCATCACAAAACCGGCCAGGGCGCCACTCGTCAGAAACTGCCTGCGACCGGAATGGGAATGCGAACCCATGGATTTTCTCCTTACGATTTCTGTTGCGACGAACCGCTTCGCTCTACGAGCCTTTCACGTATTTCTTCAAGGCCATCCCGCTGGTCCACGACCCGTAGACGTTGCCCTTGGCATCCACCGCCACGCCTTCCTGCGATGCGACGGGGCTGGTGGGATCCAGGATGAACGCCGTGACCTTGCCATCCTTGGCGCTGCCGATGTAGATGCCCGGCCTGAAGCCCGGATTGACCTTCTCGTTCGACTGCGAATCGGCCGCGTAGAGCGTGTCGTTCTTGTCGATGTAGAGTCCGCTCGGCCGGCCGAACTGCTTCCACTGCTCGAGGAATGTTCCCTCCTGGTCGAAGATCTGGATCCGGCTGTTCCCCCGGTCGGCGACGAACAGCCGCCCGCGGGAATCGAAGGCCAGGTTGTGGGGCGTGTCGAACTCGCCGGGACCCGAGCCTTTCTTTCCCCACGTCTTGATGAACTTCCCGTCCTTCGTGAACTTCAGGATGCGGGCGTTCGAGTCGCCACCGTGTCCGTCCGAGATGAAAATATCGCCGTTCGGGGCGACGATGATGTCGGTCGGCTGATTGAAGGTGTCCGGCGTGGTCCCGGCGACGCCGGGCTTGCCGAACGTCATCAGGACCTTTCCCTCGGGGCTGAGCTTGAAGACCGTGTGGCCCTTGCCTTTCGCGTCCGGAGACTTCTGGATCTCTTCGGGGCTGGCGGCCCGGCCGTCGGCGACCCAGATGTTCCCTTCCTTGTCCACATGAATCCCGTGGGGATAGACGAACATCCCGGCGCCGAGGGTTTTCACGGCCTTGCCTGACGGATCGAACTTGATGAGGGGCGCCCGGCTCGAGCCGACGCACGAGGATGCGCCGCATCTCTCGAAGACCCAGACGCTGCTCCCGTCGCGATCGATGTCGATCGCGGCTGTCGATCCAATCGTCCGCCCTTCAGGAAGCTTGAAATAGTTGTCGACGGTTCGAAAGGGATTCGGCGGGGAACCAGCCTGGGCGTGGACGTAGGCGGCGCCTGCCGAGAGCGCGACGACCGCGGCGATCGCGATCATGGCGACGAGCAAGACGCGTCTGAGTCGACCCGTACGTGACATGGCAACCTCCTGTGGCGGCCCTTTGCGGGCGGCGCCGTCGGACCTTACGCCTTCTGCTCCTTGAGGAACGCGAGCGTGTGCGTGACGCACTCGTCGGCATTGGCCGCGGCGATATGGTACGCGTCGCTGCGGATGACCACGAGTCTCGAATTCGGAATCTGCTGCTGATAGGCCCGCGCCTTTTCCACTGAATGCATCTTGGTGCGGTCTGCCGTGATCACCAAGATGGGCGCGGTGATTCGCTGCAACACGCCCTCCTTGGCCAGATCGAAGTTGCTGAGCGAGTGGCTCAGGCCCTTCGTGCCCTCTGGATGCAGGACCGGTCCTTGCTTGAACAGCATGTTCCAGTACTCGATCATCTCCTTCGACGCGTTCGAACCCAGCCGGTCCCGCTGCGGAATGGGTGACGGGTTGGCAATCGCCAGCGGGGAAGCCGGGCCACCGGCGACGACGAGCGTGCGGGTGCGCTTTGGATGGTCGGCCGCAAACCGCATCGCAACGGCCCCGCCCGTTTTGGCGCCGATGATGTGCGCCGACTCGACGCCGGCCCTGTCCATCACCTGGGTCACGAACGTGGCGAGGTTGGCCAGCGAATACTCGAAGCCGGCTGGAACCCTGGAATGTCCGAGCCCGGGCAGATCGAGCCGGATCAGACGATACTCCTGCGCCATCCGCGGCACCCAGCCGTACCATTCCACGCTCGATTCGTCGTTGCCGTGGATGAGAACGGCCACTTCGGGCTTTCGCCACGGTTCACCCAGCCAGTCCTCTCTGTAGAAGAAGTCTTCCTTGTAGTCGTCGTTCACGTTCCTCAGGGGCACGCTCTGAGCCAGCACCGCGTTGCGAGATGGGTTCGCCGGCCAGCGCCGAGAAGCCGAGTGTCGCCGCCGCCCCGCCGCCCATGTGCAGCAACGTCCGACGCGAAATCATGTCGAGTCATCGATATCACCCCGCCCCGGAAACGCCAATTCTTTACTTTTGACTTCTTAAGTGTCTCACTCTAGGCAAGTCTGTGATCGACGTCAATGGCTTGGGCTTTTTTCTGCGCCGGCCGGCAACGCGCGAGATACGAGCGGGAAACCCCTGATATCGGGAGGTATGAATGGAGGCGACTGTATACCTGCCTAAAACTCCCGTCAACCGCTCGTCGCGCACGCTTCGCAAATCAGCTATCAGTATCAAGGTCGTTTGCGATCACGTCGAGGACCTGAAGCCCATCGGTCATTTCCTCGGTGAGTAGCATCCGGATGGAAGACGCGGGCGATTCACGCTTCCCGGTCGGGAACGGCTCAGATGGCGAGCCGGGAAAGGCTGTTCACAACGGCGCAGAGATCGGGTCAGAATACAGGTGACCTTGGATCATGCGCATGGGCTGCCGTCCTGTCGCCGTGCACCGGCAATCGCCGGTGGCGCACCCGCGACGAGGCGCAGACCGCGGGCTGCCGGGCGCCAACCTATGAGACGGGGGCGTCCGTGGCTGGCGGCCGCGCTGGTGGCGTTGCTGGCCTCCGTTGGCTACGCGCAGACGCAGGCGCCGAACAACGGGCGTCAGCCTCCCGACTTCATGGTGCAGGTGTGGGGCCAGGCCGTGGCTGACTTCAACGCCCGCGTGTCGAGCTATGTCGAGCTTCGCGGCCGGCTGGAGAAGGATCTGCCTCCTCCGACAATCACCGATGATCTGGCAGAGATCAGGAGCAGGGAGCGCGCCCTGGCAGGAAAGATTCGTCTTGCCCGCAAGGACGCCAGACAGGGAGAGATCTTCACGCGCACCATCAGCGTGGAGTTCAGGAAAGCCCTGCTCCTCGAAATGAGCAGCGACACCCGGGAAACCCTGAGCGATGACAATCCGGGAGCGTTCTTCCATTCGATCAACGGCACCTACCCGAAGAACAAACCGCTCTCGACCGTGCCGATCAACATCCTCGCCGCATTGCCGAAGCTTCCAGGCGACATGGAGTATCGATTCCTGGGGCGCCATCTCATCTTGTACGACACGAGAGCGAACATGATCCTCGACCGGATCCCGTGCGCCATCCCCGGAAACGCCTACGTCGGCTGCCATCGCTGAATACGCCTTGGTCGAAGGGTATGCGCAGCAGGGCATGCCCGAGGAGCAATACCTGAGGTCTCGGACGCGCGCGTCGATGGCCCGCGACTACCTGATAAGCAAGTTCCACCTCGAACCGCAGGCGACGGGCGCGATGCCGCTCAGCGCCGACTCGAGCCGCAACCAGGGAAAGGCCTCGTTCGACGGCGTGGCCCTCGCGATCATTCTGCCGAAGGCCATGCTCCAGCCGCGCAAATAATCGCACGAGCGTCCAATGCGACCGTGAGCGATAATCACGGTTGTGCGTGGTGCTCGCGAGCAGACCCCCGGCATCGACCGGCGCTCGTTTCTGACGGCCGGCGCCGCCGCGATCGCCACGACCCTTCTGTCTCCGTCCGGGTCGGCGCAGGCGCAAAGCTTGCCGATCGGCCCCGAGCCTGTCCGCTATCCCTCAGCAGTCTGGAAGGTCCTCGAGGCGCGCTTCAGGAAATACGTCATCGGCAACACGCCGCTGGTGCGTGAATGGACGGGGGCGCTCTGGTCAGAGGGGCCGGCCTGGCATGGCGTCGGCCGATACGTGGTGTTCAGCGACATCCCCCACAACGTCCAGATGCGCTGGGATGAGGTGACCGGAAAGGTCACGCCGCTCCGCACACCGTCCAACTTTTCCAACGGGAACACGTTCGACTGGCAGGGCCGGCAGATTTCGTGCGAGCACCAGACGGCACGCGTCGTACGCTACGAGTATCAGGGCGAGCCGACGATCCTCGCCGAGACCTTCGAGGGCAAGCGCCTCAACGCCCCGAACGACGCCATCGTCCATCCGAACGGCGGCGGAATTCTCTTCACCGATCCGGGCTACGGCAGCCATTGGCACTACGAAGGCGGCGTCCGGGAGCTCGAGCTGCCGATCAGCGTGTACCATGTCGACGGCCAAAGCAGGCGGCTTACCAGGCTCACGGACGAGATCCTGAAGCCCAACGGTCTCTGTTTCTCTCCCGACTACCGCACTCTCTACGTCTCCGACTCGGCGCCGACGCATCACCCGAGCGAGAAAGCCAAGATCGTGGCCTGGGATGTCCAGAACAACGGCGGCCGTCTCACCAACCGCCGCGTGTTCGCGACCCTGGCCGCCGGCTTCCACGACGGCATCCGCGCAGATACCGACGGCAACCTGTGGTGCGCGACCGGATTCGGCGGCGAGGGCGTGGACGGCGTCCACGTGTACGCGCCGGACGGCACGAAGATCGGCCAGATCGTGATGCCTGAGGGAACCGCCAACCTGTGCTTCGTCGGCACGCACCGGAATCGGCTCTTCATCGCCGCCAGCCAGTCGATCTACACGCTCTACACTGCGGCTCAAGGCGCCCACATCACCTGATGTGCGCCGGAGCCGTCTGCCAGCGGCAATGTAAACCTTACTCCTTTCGCTGGCCCTCACTCTCGACCGCATCCAGCCCGGGACGACCTGCTCTCGAAGCAGCGGCGATCAATCGCCCTCCGCTTCGAGATAGCGGATGCGCTTGTGCACGTCCGTGTTGATCGAGTGATACGGCTCCGACAGGTTGCCCGGGTCGAACAGCGTCTGCCGCATGTGCTCGGCGTCATCGTTGCCGATGGCGTCGGTGAAGATCGGCAGCAGGTAATCGATGCCCATCCTCGAGGGCTTCATCAGCAGCGGGTCGTAGAGCGCGGGATGCATCTGCCGGGCATGGATCAAGCCCCACCGGTCGCGAAAGCGATTCGCATCGTAGCCTTCCACGTGAAAGCCCTTGTTGGCGTTGTACTGGAGAACCGACACGGCGTTGTTGCGGCCCTCGACGAGGAGATCGACCGCTTTCGAGCCGAGGAGCGCCGCGTAGAAGCGGTCGAAGAGAATGGGGCGCCCGCCACGTTGCGTGTGTCCCACTTTTCTGGTGAAGATCGCCTCCCGGGCCGAGCTTCCGCGCCGGTAGCGCTGGAAATAGCGGTCGCCGAGCAGCGCCGTGATTTTCGCGCGCAGCGCCTCCGCCGCGCCGCTGAGCGCGACGTTGCCGGCCGGGTCCGTGGATGTCGATTCCGCGCCGAGCTCCACGCCCTGCTCGTCCACGATGCCCTCGCCGCAGACGATGACGACGTTCTTCTGAAGATCGTAAAGGTGCCTGACGCGCTCGACGAGCAGCTCGGTGTCGAGCGGATGCTCGGGAATCAGGATGATGTCCGGCTGCCCGTACGCCGTGCCGAGCGCGATGTAACCGGAGTGGCGCCCCATGACCTCGATGATCGCAATCCGCCTGTGGCTCTCGGCGGTCGTGCGGATGCGCTCGACGCCCTGCGCCGTCACCAGGACCGCGGTCGCATACCCGGGCGTCGCGTAGTTGACGATCTGATTGAGGTCGAACACCGCGCTCGAGGGCGTACGCGCATAGCGGTACCCGCTTGGAGCGCCGGGGTCCTTGGCGCGGATCCATTCATCGGGCTCGCTCGGGTAGTTGAGGCCGAGGTCGTTGTCGATCGTCTTGGGCGCGAGGACCGTGGGAAGACGCTCGGCCAGCGGCTGCAGTCCGTTGAGCGTGCCGTCGCCGCCGACCGAGATCAGGCCTTCGATGCCGAGCTTGTGCAAACGCGCCGAGATCAGATCGAGGTCATCCTTCCTCGTCGGATCGATGTAATCGCGCGACGAGCCGATGAGGGTGCCGCCTTTGGTGGGGTCGAGCTCCGGAATCTCCTGGAACAGCGGATTGAGATGCACATGCGGCACACGCGGATTGAACAGGCAGTTGAATCCCTTGATGAGCCCGTAGATCTCGATCCGCAACTGATTGGCGCGCACGACCGCGCCGTGAATGGTGGCGTTCAGCGCGGGAGTATCGCCTCCGGCTGTCAGAATACCGATCCGCTTCATGATCGCCCGTCCCTTCGCGTCGATCCCTCGTAGGCCAGTCCGCTGTCCGTCGGTGCCACCATCAAGACAGCTTAATCCGTTATCGGCCCGACCTCCGGCACAGTTGCAAAGAGCAGGCGCTCCAGCGGTCTCGGCGGCGGACTCTTTTGTCGCCTGCCGAACCGGGATCGACAATTCTGTTGGCGTTACGCGCACGCACGCGTTCGATGCGGGCGGCAAAGCCTGCTATCATCAACCGCGCCCGAAAGGGGTGCACTGACGGGCTCGGCCGCATGAGTGGATGAAGGCCGAAATCCTTCGAGGAGGGCAGTCAGCATGACGCTCGCCTACCGGCGCATCGCCCCCGGAGCAGCGGGAGCGTTCATTCTGTGCGTGCTGGGCGCCGGTTCGGTCGGCGGTCAGTCCGAGCCGGGACAGAACCCGCCAATGGCGGAGACCGTGTTCAAGAACATCCAGGTGCTCAAGGGCATTCCGGTCGACGAGTTCATGGACACGATGGGAATGTTTGCCGCCGCCACCGCCAAGGACTGCACCGGCTGCCATGCGCCGAACATCCTCGCCGGCAGCCGGGACGCATTTGCCGAGACGACGCCGATGATCCAGCGGGCGCGGCAGATGGTGGAGATGATGAACACCATCAACCGCACCTACTTCGGTGGACGCAGACGGGTGACGTGCTACACGTGCCACGCTGGCACGCCGGCGCCCGGGAGAGTGCCGAATCTGGCCGTGCAGTACGGGGCTCCGCTGCCGGACAACCCCAATGCGATGGAGTTCATCGCCCTCCCGGGGGCTGCCAATCAAGTCGATCAGATTTTCGCGAAGTACATCCAGGCCCTTGGTGGAGCGCAGCGGCTGCCCGCTGTCACGAGCTTTGTCGCGACTGGCACGTATGCGGGCTGGGACACCGCCTTTGGTGAGGTTCCACTCGAGATGTTCGGCAAGGCCCCCGACCAGCTGACCACGATCGTGCATCGGAAAGAGGGCAACAACATCTGGACGTTCGACGGCCGCACTGCGTGGTTCGCGGGCGTCGATTCGGCCGTGGCGAATTTTACGACGACGATGACGGGAGGAAATCTGGCCGGCGCGCGCGTCGAGGCGATGGTCGCCCTCGCCCCGACGCGGATCCAGCAGGCCTTCAGCCGGTGGCTGGTCAGCGAGGACACCATCGACGACCGGCCCGTCCAGGTTCTCCAGGGCGTCAATCAGGGGCAGACGCCCGTCAACCTCTACTTCGACGAGTCCGGCCTCCTGGTGCGATTGGTGCGCTGGAACGAGACGGCGGTCGGACCCGTTCCCACGCAGTTCGACTACGCTGATTACCGCGAAGTCGCCGGGGTCCGACGGCCATTTCGCTGGGTGAAGACCTGGACGAACAACAAGGCGACCGTGACGTTGAAGAGCGTGCAGCCGAATGCGCCGATCGACGCAGGGAGGTTCGCGAAACCAGCCGCGGTTCGGGTTCCCTGATTCTCTTCGGGAGCCGGAGAC
The DNA here is from genome assembly GCA_963745495.1 of uncultured Acidobacteriota bacterium. Classification (GTDB taxonomy): domain Bacteria; phylum Acidobacteriota; class Vicinamibacteria; order Vicinamibacterales; family CAVVIG01; genus CAVUXJ01. Next base: position 63,949 of record CAVUXJ010000001.1, on the reverse strand, counting down.
ATTGCCGCACGCGTGCAGCAGCCGCGTCGTTCGGGTCGGTTGTCTGGGAACGGTTGTCTTGACATGCGGCTGTCCGGGTAGTTGACTCAAGGGGAGCCTTTCTGTGCGGTCGCCCGTGTTTTCAGGAGGTCCGTCATGAGGTACACGCTCGGCCGGTTGGCGATGTTCTGCGGCCTGCTGGTGTGGGCCAGCTCGGCTTCGGCGCATCATGCGCTTCAGGCACAGTTCAACACTCTGAAGCCGCTGCAGTTGAAGGGGACCCTTGCGCGAATCGACTGGGTCAATCCCCACGCGTATTTCTGGCTCGACATCAAGGATGAAACGGGCAAGGCGACGCAGTGGGGCTGTGAAACCGTCGGTCCGAACGCGCTTCGTCAAGCCGGATTCCTGCGAGGCCCGGCCTCGTTCAGAACCGGAGAGACCTACACCTTCGAAGGATTTGCGGCCATCGACGGTTCGGAGAGGATCTTCACGACGGCCGTGCACTTTCCGGACGGCAGGAAAATCCAGCTCTGGTTCGGGGATCCGAACGCCGCACAGCCGGCACGCTAGCACGACGGCTCGGACGGTCAGCATTCAAGCAGGCGCAACCGGGGACGAAGGAAGACGAGGAGTTTATGAAGCAGCGGTTCACCATCGGCAGTGTCGGTGCGGTGATCGCGGCGATCTGGTTGACGTCCGCGCACGTCACGACCCAGGGCGCGCAAGGCCGGCAGGCTCAGGAGTCGTCCGTGGTGACGCCTCATGGAGCGGACGGTCACCCGGACCTCAGCGGGATCTGGGTGCCAACGCGGAGTCGCGGCGAGGCGCTGCCGGCGGGATTCGACCCGAGCACCGGTAATTTCGACCACGTGCTCCGGAGCCGGACCACCGACCCCGTGGACTTCGAGCGTGACGCCGGCATCAGGCAGCGCATCTTTCCGAGGGAGGGCCGACCCTGGTACAAGCCTCAGTACTGGGACCGCGTGCAGTTCAACGACGTGCACGGCCACTCCCTGCTGGCGCCCGACCCGGCGTTTCAGTGCATGCCGGAGGGCGTCCCCCGCATGGGCCTGCCGCAGGAGATCGTGCACACCGGCAAGCAGATGATCTTCTTGTATCCCCTGCACATTCGCCGGATCTATCTCGATGGCCGCCCGCAACCGCCTGAAGAGCAGTGGATCGGCACCTGGTTCGGGCACTCGGTGGGCCGCTGGGAGGGAGAGACGTTGGTGATCGACACGGTCGATTTCAACGGTCTCGAATGGCTTGGCTGGCCCGGCTGGTTCACGAGTCCCGACAAGCGTGTGACCGAACGGATACGTCGGAACGGAAACACCCTGACGTGGCAGGCCACGGTGGAGGACTCGGTCCTGTTGCGGCCGTGGACGACCGCCGTGCAGACCAGACAGCTGAACACGAATCCCCGCGCAGAAATCGAGGAGGCCCTGCCGTGTGTCGAGAAGGACCTGGGGCACATGGCGACCAGGGAACGGGGCTGACGAAGGGATTTCCGGAAGGGGGCGCCATGCGAACACACGCAATAGCGAGCCTTGTGGCAGCGGCGGTGGCGCTTGCGGGGGCGGTGCCCCATGCGCAGGACACGAACCTGAAAGAGGTCCTCCGCAAGGTCGGTCTCGGCCTGGGTATCCTCCGCGGCGTCCAGGAGGAGGACTCGCTGATGACGGTCGAATATTGGGGCTCTGGCACGATGCGCGACGTCGGCCCCAAGACCGTCGGGGCTCCGCTCCAGATCAAGAGTTATCACGCCGCTGTCGCGTACGATTTTCCGGGGATGCGCTTGGATGTGACACGCGCTGGCGGGACGGCGCCGCCGCGCGAAATCCAGGTCGTGAGTGGAAGATTCGCATGGAACGAGATCGACAAGATCGGAGGCGGACTTCCAGGGTGGGGGAGCGCCGTTCCCGCGATGGACGCCGTAACCGATCGGCTCCTGCGGCTCTGGACGACCCCTTTCGGCGTGTACAAGGCCGCCGTCGCCGCAGGCGAGAAGACGAAGGTCACGGTCGAGGGTCGTGCTGGTCGTTCTGACGTTTCCGTTCACCAACTCGGCGCAACCAGGACAAACGGCGAACCTTGTCGTTGGCGAGCTGAACGGCGCTCCGGTGAAGGTGGCGCTGAACGCCGAGTTCCGGCCCGAGGTCGTCGAGGTGCGGTATCGCGACAGGGTCATGACGACGACCTATTCGGAGTATCGCGATCTGAACGAAAAGGACTACAAGGCGGATGTGTTCTTTCCCGCCCGCATCGTGCAGACAGTGGACGGCCAGACCGTCCTGGACCTCACTGTCGAGAAGACGAACACGTACAACCCCTACATCATCATCCCGGTGCCCGAGAGCGTCGAGAAAGCGGCCGCCAGGTGAAGGGTCGTGGCTGCAGATCTGTTCTTGGAGAATGAAGAATCACATGTCGCTGTCGAAAAGGTCAGTGTCAAGAAGGCTGCCAGTCATCCTGCCGTGTTGTCTGATCTTCGCCGTCGCCTGTTCGCAGGAGGCGAGTCCTCCGCAGACTGGGAGCGATACATCCTGGTTCGAGGGTGCGCGACTCATCGTCGGCGACGGGAGCGGACCGATCGAAAACTCCGCCTTCCTGGTCGAGGGCGACACCATCGCGTGGGTCGGCCAGAAGGGTGAGCGTCAGCCACCCGAGGGCGCCGTGCGCGTGGACCTGTCCGGCAAGACGGTGATGCCGGCCCTGATCGACGGTCACAACCATAACGGGCTGACCGACATCCGGGATGGCAGCAACAGCAAGGCGAACTATACGCGTGAGAACCTCGTCGATCAGCTCGAGCGGTGCGCGTACTACGGCGTGAGCGCCACTCTGAGCATGGGACTCGAGGCCGATCCGGAAGTCGCCTATCGGCTGCGCGACGAGGTGATCCCGAATGCGGCGCGCTTTCTCACCGTGGGAAAGGGAATCGCGGCAACGTCGATGGCGGGCCCGCCGACCGAGGCGCGCATGGGGATTCCGTACGGTGCGGCGACGGAAGAGGAGGGCCGGAAAGACGTCCAGGCGCTCCATGCGAGAGGCGTGAAGTTCGTCAAGATCTGGGTTGACGATCGGGAAGGCACCGTACCGAAGCTCAAACCGAACGTGTACCGGGCCATCATCGACGAAGCACACGCCAACGGTCAGCAGGTCCTCGCGCATCTCGGTCGGACGTCTGCGCTGGAAGACGCCAAGGACCTCTTCCGGGCCGGCATCGACGGATTCGTGCATACGGTACGCGACAGGGATGTCGACGAGGACTATCTCGCGCTGGTGAAGGCGCACCCCAATGTCTGGACGGGGCCGAACATGCCATCGCCCGGGATCACGGACGAGGACGTCGCCTCATTGGCCGAGACCTTGCCGGCCAGCCAGATCGAGCGGATGCGCCAGGAGCTCGAGCGAAGGAAGGCGTCCGGGAACACGCGGCCGAACGAGCTGTTCCAGCTCCATTGCCGCAATCTGCGGAAGATCCACGATGCCGGCATGACGATCGGGTTGGGGACCGACGGGATCGGCGATGGCTTCGGCGTCCATCAGCAGCTTGCTTCCTATGCGCAGTGCGGGATGACCCCCGGTGAGGCGATCGTCGCCGCGACGGGAACGAACGCGAAGGTTCTCGGCCTGGACAAGATCGGGACCGTCGCAGCGGGCAGGGAAGCCGACTTCATCGTGCTGGACGCGAACCCCCTGGACGACATCCTCAACACGCGGCGCATCTCGGGTGTCTACCTGAGGGGCAAGGAAGTCGATCGCAAGGCTCTGAGAGCCAGGTTCACGGGCGAGAAGAGCACCAAGTAGCGGGCGTTCGCCATCGCCCGCACACCGGCCGGTGGCGTCAACTCTGGAGGTTGACGGTCACGCTCTTGCGCTGCGTGAAGCTGTCGAGCATCCCTTCGAGTGAATATTCGCGACCGAATCCGCTCTGCTTGAAGCCGCCGTAGGACTGTCCGGGGAACTGACCCAGCCCCTGATTGATCTGAATCCAGCCCGACTCGATCGCGTGCGCCGTGCGAAGAGCCTTCGCGATGTCGTGCGTCCAGACATACGCGGCCAGCCCGTAGTGACTGTCGTTCGCCATCCGGATCGCATCGGCCTCGTGTTCCCACGCGATGGCGACCATCACCGGACCGAAGATTTCTTCGCGGGCGATGCGCCAGTCGTTGCTCACCTCGGCAAACACCGTCGGCTGAACGAAGTATCCGTCGGCGAGCGGCCCGGAGGAGGGCGGCAGCCCCCCGAGCACGACGCGGGCCTCCTTCTGCCGGAGCCCGTCTTCGATGTACGAACAGACCCGGTCGTACTGCTTCCGGTTGATGATGGCGCCCATGTCGGTGGCCTCGTCCGAAGGGTCGCCGATCTTCAAGGTCGCGAGCTTCGCGGCGAGCTTGGTCAGAAAGGATTCGAAGATCGAGCGATGGAGGAACAATCTCGACCCCGCCGTGCACGACTGCCCCTGGCGGGTGACACGCATCCCGGCAATGACGCCGTCCACCGTGCGGGCCTCATCGGCATCCGGGAAAGACGATCGCCGGACTCTTGCCGCCGAGCTCGAGCGAGACCGGCACGATGCGGTCCGCCGCCGCGTGCATGACAAGCTTGCCGACCTCGGTGGATCCTGTGAAGGACAGCTTGCGCACGAGCGGATGCCGCGCCAGCGCCGCGCCGCATTCCTCGCCGTAGCCGGTCAGCAGATTCAGCACTCCCGCCGGCAGGTGCTGGTTGCACAACTGCGCGACATGCAGCAGTCCGAGCGGGGCATCCTCCGCGGCTTTCAGGACCAGCGTATTGCCTGCCGCAATCGACATCGCAATCTTCAGCGCGCCGAGGACGACCGGTGCATTCCACGGGACGATGCCCCCAACCACGCCAATGGGCTCGCGGCGCGTGTAACTGAGGACGTGTTCGCCGAGCGGGACCGTCTCGCCCTTGATCTCGCTGGCGACGCCGCCGAAATAGCGAAGGACGTCCGCCGCGCTCTTGACCTCGGGACGGGCCTGCGTCCTGATGGCGTTTCCCGTTTCCAGGGCGAGGATCCGGGCGAGAGGTTCGAGCTCGGTCTCCACGGCGTCGGCGATCCTCAGCAGCATCCGTCCGCGGTCGCGCGGTGCCACGAGCCGCCACGTCTCGAACGCCGCGGCAGCTGCGCGGACCGCGGTGTCGACATCGGCCCCGGTCGCGCGCGGCACCTGGCCGATCGGGGTGCGGTTCGCCGGGTTTTCGATGTCGATGAACCGGCCGTCCGAGCTTTCCGAGGGTTTTCCCTCGATCAGCATCAGGTGGCGGGTCAGCGTTTGCTCGTGGCGGGCAGTTGTCATGATGCGCGCGTGTAGTTGACGATTCCCGGCAGGGCTTCCTTGCTTGGTACCTGCAGTACCGAGCGCGGGCTGCCGGCTGGAATGGCCGTACTGAGTGCGAGCACGAGCACGATGGCAGCAGGCGCCACGCGGCGGCCGCCGCATTTCACGGGCTGCGACCTGGCAGCGGGTGGGTCACTCTCGATATGATGCATGATGGCCTCAACCCGGAAAACACGACAACCGGCGTGCGCGCTCCTGAATGGTATCGCACCTGTCGGCCCGCATCGCCTGAACAGGGACTGACTGTGAGAGCGTCGCGCGCGGCGCTTTCGCCGCGAGTCGTGGGAACCGGGAGGAGGTCGTAGAACCGGGAGGGGAGTTGGCAATGCAGGTCGGCAAGGTTTTCACGACGTGGCGTCGTCGTCGAATCGCCGCCAAACAGGACGCCTTCGTCGAAACGTGGAAGACCGCTTGGGCCGAGGGCTGTCATCATCGCTGGCAGGGCGGCTCCAAGGACGACGCTCCAGACCTGTACGACTATCAGCGCGCCGCCTGGTTAGCCGGCTGGCAATGGGCGGACGCTCATCCGGATCGCCGCCAAGATAGCCCGCCGGCTGCAGACTATCGCCGCAACGCGGATCGTCGCGCCCGGCTGGCTCGCGGCACTCGACGCGGCATCGCGGGGTTGACGATCCTGGCGGTCGCGCGCTGGTGGTGGCGCCGCCGAAGCGCCCTTCGGCCTGGTCGCGAATCGGCGCGGGAACAGCAATCGCCGCTGGAACCTGGAGACGACTTCGGAACGAGCTGATCTATTTCAGACTTCAGACTTCAGACTTCAGATTTCTTGTTAAGGAGGACAGCATGAAGCTCGCAGTGAGATGGCTGTTGGCGGGTGCCCTGGTCTCTGTGGCCGCGCTGTCATGGGATTCGCACGTCGGCAGGGAGGTCGTGACGGCCCAGGAAAGCCGGAAGCCGACCGTCATGAAGCGGATCTACACCGGCACCGATGGCCTGTCGCATGTCGAAGATATCGTGCTGGACGCGAAGTCGGTGATGGAGAAGGTGACGAGCGTTGAGGTGCGGGTCGGAACGCCCGGGCGCTTCAGCGACTGGCATGTCGGTCCCCAGCGACAGTACATCATCAACCTTGCCGGGAGCGGGCAACTCGAGGTTGCCGAAGGCACGGTCGACCTGCCGCCCGGCTCGATGGAGTACATCGACGATCTCACCGGGAAGGGGCACACGACGAGAGTCACCAGCAAGGAAGAGCGCGTGTCGATCTGGCTGAAATTCGAGGACCAGAAGCAGGTTATCGGTCCACTCAAGCCGAGGACGCCAACTTCTCCCAGGCCGTAAGACGACCAGAGGACTTGGGTCAGCCCAGCCTCGATCTGGCGTCGTTCACCATCGCGATCAAAGCGGCGCGCACTTCCTGCGGCGTGCTGAGCGGCGTGGCGAACGCGACGCGGACGAGCCGAGGACCCTCGGGGGTCTTCGCCGACATATCGAAGCCATACCGATCGATGCCGGTCATCCTTGCCGAGGTGATATCGGTCGCCCGGGAGAAGGCCTTGCAGTAGAGGACCAGTGCGTCCGCATGGTCGGCGTTCATGTGAGCAATCGTGCTGGCCGCGGACGGCGCGAGGGGATCCGGCTCGGCGGCGTGCCAGTCGTCCGGGCTGATCCACGACATTCTTCCGTAGCCCCCGATGTATCGGACTGCGTTCACACGGAGCTTCCAGAACGCGAAGTCACGGAAGTCGGCATAGTAGGCGGCGTTCGGATGCGTTGCCAGGAATGCGGCGCGGGGGCCGTGATCGTCTCCTTCGACTCGTGTACACGGACCGAGCATCGTGACGCGGCCGTTCGCGAGCGGATCCACAGCGCCGCCTTCGGCCACCAGCAGAGACGCCCGAGCATCCTGCTCCAGGTTCTTGGTGTGTTCGGCGAGGGCACTGATGAGGAAAACCGGGTTTCCATCGCTCGCGTCGATCGCGACGGTGACGAACGAGCCATAGGGGTAACCCGCCGGCTCCAAGGCGATGGTGCACAAGGTACCCGTCGAGATCTGACCCGCCAGGGTCCTCGCGCGTTCGGCGTGCGTGGGCGCCGGGGTATTCACGTCGAACAGCGACTCCGGCGCGCTGCCAGATGGCCGGGCGTGTTGGTCTTCGCTCACGTCACTTACCCTTTTCGGACAAGAGCCGCTTGGCGAAGAGCAGAATCGAGGACGAGGTTTCCTCCGACTCTCCGTCCAGCATCTTCGTCCACACACTCATATGAGTGCGGCCCTTGACCAGACGGACGGTCACATCCTTGTGACCCGCCGCGCGAAGCGCCGCCGCCATGTCGTCGTTCTGTTTCTGTCTCCATCCCTCGTCGCCGTCCGTGTAGATAAGAAGCACCGGCGGGAGATCGGCACGGAGATAGCGTGGGGGAGACGCCTCCACCCAGACCCTCTGCTCCGGGCCCCACACGTCTTTGGGGCGGTCAGGTGCGACGCCAGGTTTGTCCACCCAAAAGAACCCGCTGACCGCCGCGACGCCCCGGATGTCGGCGGGGGACAGTTTGTGCGCGGCCAGATACCGCGAATCGGTGACAAGGAGGGCGGCCAGGTATGCACCTGCGGAATGGCCGATGACCATGATTCGGTTGGAATCGCCCCCGTGCTGCCCGGCATGGCGCTTCACCCAGGCAAACGCCGCCGCGACGTCCTGGATGTGGGCGGGATGCGCAACCTCCGGCGAGAGTCGATAGCTGGGAACGACGGTCAGGTAGCCCGCCGCGGCGAACCGCTGGCCGACAAAGACCTCCTCGGCCCTGTCACCTTGCGACAGCGCGCCGCCATGGAGCGAGACAATCACGGGGGCGTTCGTCACGCCTTTCGGGACGTAGAGGTCGAGGCGATCCTTGCCGTCCGGGTAATCGACATCGACACGGTAGTCGACGTTCTTGACGACGGTCACTTGATGCGACTGCGCCTGGACGCCGACGACACAAACGAACGCGCCGAGAACACCGACCAATTGACCATTCATCCACCGCATCACTCCTCCTCGTTCGAGGCTAAGGGCCAGCGAAAGCCCCTAAGTGTAGCAGGCCTCACACCGGCGATTACTCGCAGTCCAGATCGACCTCGAACTCGAACGGATCGAGTGCGTCGCTGGCCGCCTGCGCTGCGGCCGGGCGCGGGCCCTCGACCGAGTCGTGCAGCGCCTGGATGCTGGCGTCGAGATAGGTGCGGCAGATGGTGAGGTCGATTGGCGTCCGGACGGCGCCGTTGCAGGTGCGAAATGCGTCAGCCCGGCAACTCGATGCGCGACGGCGGCTCCACATCGAGATCGTCGCGGTACGCCCTTCCGAAGATCTGCCAGACTGTGACGAAGAGCGCCGCGACAATTGGTCCGACGATGAAGCCGATGGCGCCGAACGCAGCAATGCCTCCGAGCGTCGAGAACAGGATCATCAGGTCGGACATCTGCGTGTCATGACCGACCAGCCGCGGGCGCAGCAGGTTGTCGATGCTGCCGATCACGAGAGAGCAGAACCCCACGAGGACGAGCGCCTTGATCCAGGATCCCTGCACCGCGAGGATGATGGCCGCAGGCACCCAGACGAGCGCGCCGCCAATCATCGGCAGCACGGACAAGACCGTCATCATCAATCCCCAAAGTACCGCACCCGGGATGCCGAGGACGGCGAAGATGACTCCCCCAAGTGCGCCTTGCACAATCCCGATGAGAAACGTTCCCTTGACCGTGGCGCGCGTGACGGAAACGAAGCGCTGGAGCATCTGATCCTGCTCGGACTCGCGCAGCGGCAGGTACTGCATCAGCGCATCGAGATATCGTGGACCGTCCATCAGGAAGAAGAACATCGCGTAAAGCATCAGCAGGAGATCGACAATGAGCGCCAGCGTGTCGCGGGTTCTGCTGGAAATCGAGGAGACGATCATTTGCCCCATCCTACCCGCGGCGTCTCCCGCCTTCGTCAACAGCTCTTCGCGATAGGGCGCCAGCTGCCTCAGTCCTGGAATCCGATCAAGATAGACATTGAGCCGGGTGGGCTCGTTGATGATCTGCGTCACCAACGGCGTCACGTTGTTGGTCATCCTGACGGCCTCGTTCGTGACGATCGTCAGAACGGTCACGAGCGGCGCGCCTACGAGCAGAACGATGCTCAAGAGTGTGACCACCGACGCAAGCGCCTTACGGTCGCCGAGCGCCTTCAACAGGCGCCGGTACACCGGATGCGCGAGCCCGGCGAAAATAGCGGCCACGAAAATGGTCATCAGGAAACCTCGCACGACGAACACGAACGCCGCCGTAATCCCGACTACGAGTGCGAGGAGAAATCCCTTCCGAAAGCCTGCATCGTCGCTCATGTGCGTAGTGTAGCAGCGCGTGGCTGTGGACGCGGGTCGTCGCGCCCACCTCATGCGGAATCGCATCCACCAACGCCAGGGCTTCTCGCGAGTCGTTCCGGTTCGCGCCGGTCATGCGAAACCGCGAGCGGCACGCTTCGCCCCGTCACAGATCCGATGAGGCTTGCGGCCGGCGCGCATGAGGGATCTTGTTACGTGCTCAGAGCGCGCGCGGATCGAGCTGGTGTTTCTTGAGGAGACGCCCGGAGTCGCGGCGCTCTTTGGGCGCGGATTGCGCCGCGCGCGGGACATTGCCCTGGTGGGCCCGCAACAGCCGCCGGTGGTCGTCGCACGCACAGTCGGTAGTAGCGGAACGTCGCGACAACCAGCGCCATCCGCCCACTCGCTTCATCTCTCGCAGCGACACCCGCACATCTGCTTGCGAATCTGCCCGCGTCTTGACAATCTGCCTGCGAATTGTTGACTCATTATCGGGGCGGGTGTACCGTCGCGGCCAGGATCGTGTTGGAATCCGGTAACTTCTGGAGGTCATGATGAAGCATCGTCACGTCGTGGGAGCCCTGCTGTGCTGCTCCGGCATCGTCGTGGGCGTGGGAATCGGCCGGCTCTGGGCGCAACAAGGGAACGTCATGCCACAAGGCACCAGCCCGGTCGTGGCGCGGGTCGATCTCGCCGAAATCGGGTTGCCGGGCAAAGTGTCGGTGTCGCACGTCACGATCGCCCAGGGCAACCGGATGGCCCAGCACAAACACGAGGCGCGCACGTCGATCGTCGCCGTCGTCAAAGGGGTCGTCCGCGAGCACCGCGGCGATGCCGCCAAGGAATACAAGGTCGGCGACGTGTTCACGGTCGCCAACCAGACAACCCACTACAACGAAGCAGCCGGGACCGGCCCGGCGGAGTACATCGAAGTGAATATTTCCGGCAACAATCCACCGGTCACTGCCGCGCCGACGACCGCGCGGTGATCCGGCGTACGGCGCGGTCTTTACTGGAGGCGGCAGGGGAGGTCAAACCCGATCTCCCCTGCGCGCCGTGTCCATTACTTGGGGGGGTGCGTCGTCAGTAGTCCGAAGGGCGACTCGATTTGTTTGCTGTACAGGTCTACCTGGAAGGGCAGCAGCGTTGCCTCGCGCTTGCGGGGACGTCACGTGATCGGCCACAATGTCGTTCAGCGCGCGAGTCCAGCGACTGCTGCTGCGACCGGCGACGTCGAAGCAGGGCCCCGGCCGCTGCACAACACGGCGAGCGCGCTCGGGGCCGACCGCAGTCGTGCGCCGAGTCGAGATGCCGCGACCGCTCCAGACTCCACGTCGTCGTGAATGGACGGGCGTGATCGGTTTGCCGTAGTCGACCTCGGAACCGGTGGCCGACCGATGCCAGGTGCTGCAAGGCTCTGGTCGGGCCGTTGCCGACGACGGCGCGTGCCGCGGACGGCCGATCAGGCCGTTCATACCGCTTGATCCGGCTCGGCACGAACATTTCCGTTCGCCTGCAGAGCCAGCTCGACGAACGCGGTCGTCGTCGGCGCGATTGTTGCCTGAGCTCGCGAGGGCACGTCCGAAGCGCCCCTCGCGCAGAAGCGCTGGCGAGCGATCAAATGTGCGATCGAAATCGCAAAGAGCGTCAGGGGCATCAACCGAGTTCATTGATAGGACTTTAGTCGCCGGGATCCGGACCTTTTCGAGCCGGCATTGGCCTTTTGAGCGGTGCCAGGCTTGCATCGTCTGTGGTCCTATGCTCGTGGTGAATACAATTGCCGTCGAGGTTCGAGGCGTTCGCGACCCGGCGAAGACCGTTGTCGTCCGGCAAGCCGTGCAAAGGACGCTGAGCCACCTCGTGGGATCGTGGCATGTGCGGGTGTCCGCGTCTGACGAACGGGGTCGTTGGGACCTGCACATCCGCGGGGAATTCGGCCATCACATCGCGACCTTCCTGGCCGCTCCCGAGCGGCTGGCCGAACGTGTTGAGCGTCAACTTCGCGCGTTCCTGCAAGGCGTGGTTCCCCCGCTCTCAGTCCCACCTGGTCATCCTGTGTTCATGGTCCCGGCCGTCCGGGTGGGCCGACTGCCGGGCCGGTTCAGACCTCCGCCGCAGGTCTCCGGCGAACTTCGCCACGAGGCATCCGTAGTTAGAGTTCCTGCCTGCTTGGGCGGCGAAGGTGTCGCTGTCGAACCTCACGCCGGACATCGCGCGCGCCAGCCGCGCCGACGCGTGAGCCTCAACGCACGAAGCGCAAGAACCGAGGTGGGCGACGAGGACGCGGTGAAGTGTCTGCACTTCGGCCAAGCAACCCCTAAATAGCCGCCGAAACCTAACCGTAGCATCCGCGTCAAAGAAGGGATAAAATCGGGCAGATCAACCAAACGACTGACCACGCGGTCAGCGGGTGAAAAAGGAGAGATGGAATGATGCGTCGACTTCTGGGTTCGCTCGGCGTGGCCACGCTGCTCGCGGTGCTTCTCCATCGCCACCACTCATGGCCAGTCGCTGGCCAGGAGCGGCGGCTCTCATTCCCGGAGCGACCGCGAAGGGCTACGTCCAGCCCAAGACGCCCGACGGCCAGCCGGATCTGACCGGGTTCTGGACCAACGCCACGTTCACGCCGCTGCAGCGGCCGAACAACGTCAAGAAAGAGATCTACACGCTGGAAGAAGTCATCGCGGCGGAAAAGGCAGCCGCAGCGCGCGAGGACGAGCAGACCGTACCGGGCACCGAGGACGACCTGCACTATGACGGGACCCAGTTCGGCCTTGGCAAGACCCAGAGCAGGTACGCGCGGAACCTGCGCACCTCGCTGATCACCGATCCTCCGGACGGACGGATTCCTCCCCTCAACGATCAGGGAAAACAGCGGCTCGCCCAGCGTGAAGCGGACCGGAAGGCCAAACGTATCTTCATCACCAACCGTGTCGAGCTGAACAGCATCGTCGGACCCAACGGGCGATACGACTCGGCCCAGAACAATTCGCTCGACGACCGCTGCATCATCACCGGTCAGCCCGGCCCGCCCATGGTGCCGGGGGGCTATAACAGCGGGTTTCAGTTCGTGCAGTCTCCGGGATGGCTGATGATCCTGACCGAGAACATGCACATTGCGCGCATGATCCCGACCGACGGTCGGCCGGGCTTGCCTCAGAACGTTCGCGGGTGGACCGGGATCTCGCGCGGCCACTGGGAAGGCAACACGCTGGTCGTCCAGACAACGAACCTCAACACCGAACTGTCCTTCCCGGGTGGCGCCGCGCCTTTCTGGATGGCCATCAGCGAGAACATGAAGGTGACGGAATGGTTCACCCGCGTCGACGCGAACACGATTAATTACAAGTTCACGGTCGACGATCCGGCGACGTGGACGAAACCATGGACGCGCGGAGGTTCCGTTTGTGGCGGACGAGGGCCCCATGTTCGAGCATGCGTGCCACGAGGGCAACCGGTCGATGACCAATTCCCTGACGGCTGCTCGCATGTCGGACAAGCGCGCCGCCGAAGCGGCGAAGAAGGGTTCGAACTAACCAAGGTACTGCCGGTGGCGAGGCGACACCGCCTCGCCACCGTGCATCATTCGAAGCTGCCGGTCTCGGTCCCGCCTCTCGAACACCCCGCAGTGCGTTCGGGTCCACGTCGCTGTTCCGCCAGCCCCGATCAATTCGACGACTTCTTCGGCGCCAGACCCTCGGTCAATTCGATATAGGTGCCCCAGGGATCGAACAGGAACGCGATCTTGGTGGTGCCGTTGCTGCCCAGGGCGGGGGCGCGGTCCATCTTGACGCCGGCGGCTTCGAGTCTTTTGACGGTGTCATTCAGGTTCGTCACCTCGAAGCCGATGTGGTCGAGGGAGCGGCCCTTGGTGGTCTGCGTGGTGTCGTCCTTGGTAATCGCAATCTCGGCGCCGGGGACCGTCGCGGTCTCGAACTGGCCGCGCTTGCCGGGCGTGGCGCCGAACATCTTGACATACCAGGCCTGGGCTGCCAGCGGGTCCGGCACGAACAAGTGCACGTGCTCCATGACGACGGGCGCAGCGATGTTCTTGAATTCGTGCAGCTCGATGCGAACGTCTTCGGGCCCGAGGACGAAGGCCTGCTGCGGGTTGTTCTGAGTCACCTTCAAATTCAGCGGTTTGATCCGCTCCAGTGTCTCAGCCATGTTCTGCACAGAGAGACCGAAGTGGTTCACGCGGGAGCCGATGGTGCCGCCAGAAGGCGTGCCCTCGCGAAGGTTGATGAACACTCCCGGGAACTGGATCATCTGCAGCGAGCCGTTGGAGACCGGAACTCCCCCCAGCAGGACCAGGAATTTCTTCTCCGCTTCCACGTCTTTCACCACCAGGTGAACGTGGCCCATGGAAACGCCGGTGGCATTCGGAGGGGCCAACTCGGCCCGCACCGGAAGTGCCGTGGAGACGGTCAGCGCAAGCACCGCGAAGAGAGAGAGGAATTTATGTTTCATAGCGGGTTAGTTTACAACTAATGCCCTGCGGACGGAACGCTCTCGGTCAGTCAAATGCGCGTCGCGGAGGGGCCGGCGTACGTCAAGCGGACGCAATCCCCGCGGCGCTGCCGTCCTGCTCATATAATGCACGCCAGTTTCGCCGGGGCGGCGTCGAGCGCACCCGGAAACCTTCGAACGTCACTGTCGCGCGTGAGCATCGTGAGGATTCATCCCATGGCCCCTAATGAGCTGCCGACACAGCAGAAGCTGTCCATCTTCTCCGTCGAGGGCCCGAGAATCGTGGTGACGGCAATGTTCAACCCCAAGGAAGTGCAGATCGACAAGACCGTGCCGTGGACGAAGTCGCCGCAGTCGAAGGGCGATCAACCCTCTCTCCAGTTCTCGGCGGCCGACGGACGAGCGATGTCGTTCGAGCTCCTGTTCGACGGGTTCGAAACCGGGACAAACGTTCACACGACCTTCGTCGAGCATCTGGTCAAGCTTGCGATGGTGCAGGACCCCGATGGCGCCGAAGACAAGAAGCGGCCGGCCAAGGTGGGTGTCAAGTGGGGGAGCGGAAAGCTGCCGGAGTTCCAGGGCGTGATCGAAGCCGTGTCGACGAAGTACACGATGTTTCTCCCCGACGGCACGCCTGTCCGGGCGACCTGCCGCGTGACGATCAGGGAGGCGAGTCACCTCTCCGTCGGCAAGCCGTGATCGATCGGAGCTCTGAGTGACCGCGGTCTCCTCGACGAGCCCATGCACAGCGCTGACTCTGAGGCCTACGCGTTCCGGTCCATTCGCGTCTTCGTGTCGTCGACCTTTCGCGACATGCACGAAGAGCGCGACGAACTGATCAAGCGGGTGTTTCCGCAGCTCCGACGACTCTGTGAGGCGAGAGGCGTCGCCTGGTCGGAGGTCGATCTGCGCTGGGGTGTCACCGACGAGCAGAAGGCCGAGGGCGCTGTGCTGCCGATCTGTCTCGCGGAGATCGATCGCAGCCGGCCGTATTTTATCGGTCTGCTCGGACAGCGCTATGGCTGGATCCCCGAAGGAGGTGCCGCAGGGCCTTGCCGATCGGATGCCGTGGCTGGCTGCGCTCCGTGGCACGTCCGTGACGGAGATGGAGATCTTCTACGGAGTGCTCAACGATCCGGGCGCAGCGCGCCCGCGGGTTCGTCTACATGCGGGACCCTGCCTGGGTGAGCACCCGTCCCTTGGAGGAACAGGCGATTCTGGGCGAGTGCGAGCGAGACGACGAGATCGCGGCGCTTGGCCGCGCCAGGAGCCGCCGCCGCCGCCGCGGCGCGTCGGCAACGGCTCGAGGATCTGAAACGCAGAGTGCGCGAATCCGGCCGGCTGACGTGGCAATACCCCAATCCAAGGGCGCTCGGAGAGCGCGTGCTCGCCGACTTCACGGCGATGATCGACGCGATCTATCCCGCCGATCGTGGTCAGCGATGCGCTCACCCGCGAAGCCGACGCCCACCGCGCCTTTGCATCGGCGCAAACGCTGGGTCTTGTCCAGCGGCCGGCGGTGGCACGTCACCTTGACGCGTTCGCGGCAGGCGGCGGGCCGCCGCTCGTGCTGGCGGGTGAACCGGGGGCTGGTGCATCGACGATCGCATCCGCATGGCTGGCCCGTTGGCGCAGCCGACAATCCGCACGATGCCATCATCGAGCATCATGTCGGCGCCACCGCGGATTCATCGGAGTGGTCGGCGATGGCCCTCCGCCTGGTGGCGCGAGCTGGCGCGACAACACGGTTTCGAGGGTGAGCCTGCCGAGCCGCCGGCAGACGCGCGCAGCCGACGAGCCGCGCTGTTCGCAGCGATCGCCCGGGCCGGTTCATTCAACCGCCGTACGATGATTCTCGTCGACGGCGCCGACCTGCTGACCGACATCGACGGCGCACCCGATCTGACCTGGCTGCCGAAGGTGGTGCCTCCTGCGGTTCGAGTGATCGTCACCACGAGCGGCAAGCGTCCCGTCGAAGCCGCGCAACGCCGAGGGTGGACGGTCGTGACGGTCCCGCCCCTCGACGAGGCTGAGCGGCGTGACTTCATCCGCGTGTTCCTCGATCGCTACGCCAAGAGCCTCGACGACAATCCACGTTGCCCGCCTCGTCAACGCGGCTCGACCGGCAACGCGCTGTTCCTCCGGACGGTTCTCGACGAGTTGCGCCAGCACGGCGATCACTTCACGATCGGTCAGGTCGATCGAACACTATCTCGCCGCGGAGACGCTCGACGAGCTCCTCGGGCTGGTGCTCGAACGGTACGAGGGAGACTTCGAGCGTGACCGGCCCGGACTGGTCCGCGACTCGATGCGCGCGCTGTGGGCTGCGCGGCGCGGTCTCACCGAACCGGAGATCCTCGACTGCCTCGGCAACGTTGCCGATGGCGGCGAACGTGTGCCGCACGCCGTATGGTCTCCGCTGGTGCTCGCCGCCGAAGCCGGCCTCGTCACCCATTCGGGCCGACTGGTCTTCGCGACCGAACCGCATCGCCGGGCCGTCGAGCGCCGGTACCTGACAAGCGACGACGATCGGCGGACGGCGCACGCCGCGCTGGCGCGCACGTTTGCGGCCTACGAGCTCGGCCCGCGTGTGATCGACGAGCTGCCGTGGCACCAGCTTGGCGCCGGTGACGTCGACGGGCTCGTCGCCACGATCAGCAACCTCCAGTTCATGGACCGTGCGTACCGGCAGGACCAGGCCGATCTCCGTCAACTGTGGGCCCGGGCCGAACAGGCCGGCCGCCGGGTTGTCGACGGCTACCGGGCGATTGTCGAGGATCCCTCCGTCAACCCGGAGATGGCGTGGGTCGTGGCCCGCCTGGTGACCGACGCGGGATATCCGGCGGAGGCGGCTGCGACTCCATCGATACCTGGTCGATCGGTACCGGAGCGGCACCGACGAAACATCCGCGCGCCGCTTGCCGTCCGCGCTCGTCAACCTCGGCGCGGCGCTGATGGGTCAAGGCGAGCTGGCGCCTGCCGAACCGCCCTTGCAGGAGGCGATCGACATGAGCCGCGCGCGGAACGATCTCGCCGTGCTCCAGGCTGCGCTTGGCAACCTCGCCTTGTGCCGGCGCGACCGTGGCGATCTCGATGGCGCGCTGGCGCTGTTCGCGGAAGAGGAGGACGATCTGCCGTCGGACCGGCGATACCAACAACCTGCAGGCGAACCTGGGCAATCGTTCGCAGCTCCTCCGTCAGCGCGGCGACTACGGCGGTGCGCTGGCCTTGATGAGCGAGCAGGAGGAGTTGTGCCGATCGATCGGCGACGCGACCGGGGTGGCACGTGCGCTCGCCGGCCAGGGTGCCGTACTCGGCGACCTGGGCAATCCGACGGAGGCGCTCGAGAGGTTCGCCGCCTATCGGGCCACGTGCGAGGAGATCGGCGATCTGCGCGGCGTCGCTGAGGCGAGCGTCAGCGAAGTCAACACGCTGCGTCAGATCGGCCGGCGTGAGGAGGCCGCGCGCCGGGCCGGCTTGGCTGAAGCGCTGATTCGTCGCCTCAGCGATGAACCGCTGCTCGCTCGCATTCTTGATGCCCAGGCCCGGATGGCGATCGAGGAAGGCCGCTGGCAGGACGGCAGCCGCCTCGCGTCAGAGGCCGTGCTGGCGGCTCGTTCCTCGGGCGCACCGGCCGCGCTCGTCCTCGCGCTCGGCATGCTCGGCACGGCCAGGCGCGAGCTGGATGATCTCGATGGAGCACGGGCCGCGCACGTCGAGGAGGAGTCCATCGCTGAAGGTCTGGGTGATGTCGTTGCCGTCGCAACCGCCCGCGTCAACCTTGCATCGGTCGACATCGTCGGCGGCGACATGAACGCCGCGTTGGCTCGATACGCGCAGGCCGAACCGGTGTTGCGCTCACGCGGACTGCACGCGACCCTGATCACTCTCTATCACAATCGCTGGCAGGTCCACGTCCATCTCGGCAACACGGCGGCGGCGATCGACGATCTCATTGCGGGCGGTCGGGCGGCTGCCGCGATCGCCGCGCTGCAGGAGAGCCGGGCGATGCTCACCAGGGCCGTCGAATTGCTCTACGCAGCGGGACGCCCCCACGATGCCGAGCCCGCATGGGAAATCCTCGACGATGTGTGCGGTGCACTGGGCGACGAAGCCGGACGGCAACGCGCGATCGGTGAGCGGGCGCTGATGGTTCTCGGCCGTGGCGATCTCGCCACGGCAGCCACGCTGCTCGATCGGCAGGAGGCGATCTGCCGCCGGATCGGCGATCAGGTCGGCCTGGCCGCGTGCGTCGGGAACAGGGCGATCCTGCTCCGCCGGACTGGCAATCTGGCGGGCTCGCTGGCGTGTCTCGACGAGCAGCGCGAGCTGGCGAAGATGAGCGGCAACGGCCAGGGCTACTTGTTCGCGACGGCCAATCGTGGTGAGGTGCTCGGAGCCATGGGTCGTGTGGACGACGGTCTCATCGCCTTGAACGAGGCCCGCGTCATGGCGGCCAACTGGGGCCTCACGCCAATGGTGGAACAGCTCGATCAGATGATGGCGGCTCTGCGGGCCCCTCGACGATGACGACCGGCGTCCGCTGCGCCGGCCGGTGAGGAGTGCCGAAGGTCGGCGCCTTCCCTATCGAGTGCGGCGGTTTGCGGGCGCCCAGCCTCACCGCCGCAGCTTCACCATCGCTTCGAGCAGCTCGATCAGCGCCTGGGAACGCGACACCACGTCTTTCTGCTCGAGCAATGCCTGGCGCTCGACTGGGTCGATTTCCAGGTACTGGGCGAGGCCGTTGACGAGATCCTGATCCGGGAGCGTCGGCGGTGGTGGTTCCGAATCCGGAGCGGCGACCTCAGCCAGCAGCGTCGTCAGCCGGGTGCGCTGCCGGCGAAGGGCCGCCCTTTGCTCATCGTCCGCCACTTCGGGGATCGCCTCGACGCGCGCCAGCCGATAGGGCCGGCGTTGGTCTTCGCCGGTGACGCGAAACTTGACCAGCCCGCGCAGCACGATGGCGTATCGTCCGTCCGGCAGCTCGTCGACGTCCGTGATCACTCCGGCGCAGCCGATCGGATAGACCGGCGGCCTTCCTTCATACTCCGCCTCGTACCCGGCTCGCAGCAGCACCATTCCGATGATGCGGTCGCCCTTCAGCGCGTCGGCCACCATCGCACGGTATCGCGGCTCGAAGATGTGAAGCGGACGGGAGATGTTCGGGAAGAGCATGACGTCCTGAAGCGGGAAGATCGGAATCGTCGGCGGCAGCGTGCCGGCGCCGCCTGCCTTGTCGGCCGTGGCGGATTGCGCGCGAACAGCAGGGGGTGCGCACAGCAGGCCAACCATCGAGATGACGCACGCGAGTCTGTGGGGTCCCATTCGGTTCCTCCTTCTATACGGCGTCGCGTGCGTCGGTTCCTGGCAGCCGCACCGCTGGCTCGCAGAACCATCAGCGCCAGACGCCTTCGAGTTCAATTGCTCGATGTTCGCGTCAATAGATTGTGCTTGGCCAGGAAGCCGCGAATGGCGGCGTAAATCTTCAGGTTCTCAGCGAGCGAGAAATTTCCATGTTTACCGCCCGGCACGGTCACGAGCTCGGTGGATACGCCGGCCCGGTCGAGCGCCTGTCGCAGGCGCACGGCCTGGGTATAGGGGACGGTCGGATCCGCATCGCCATGTATCGTCAGCACAGGCGGAAGCCCTGGTCGCACATACGTGAGCGGAGAGACACGCTTGGCAATCTCCTCGCGATTGCTCATGCTGCCGAGCCATGCCACCGCGTACGACTCGCATGTTCGGACCATCGAGCAGTTCGACGACGTCGGTGATGCCGTACCAGTTGATGATGGCAGCCACTTTCAACTCTTCCGTCGAGACCGGCCCCGGCCCCCTGTCGCCCGGGCACTGGCGCTCCATGCCGGCGGAAGCGGGCAGTACTCCGGTCGTGAGGGCGAGATGCCCGCCCGCCGAGTTGCCCGTCAAGACCACCTTGCCGAGATCGAAGTTGTACTGCCTGGCATTTCGATACATCCACCGCAGCGCGCAGCGAGCATCTTCAACCGCCGCTGGCGCCAGTGAGATCGATGCCAGGCGATATTCCACGTTGACCACGGTCCAGCCCATCTCGAGGTACGGCAGGAACGTCAGCGACGAAATCTCCTTGCTGCCAGCCGTCCAGCCCCCGCCGTGAAAATAGACCAGCGTCGGATTCGGCCCCGTGAGACCCACCGGCTGATAGATGTCGAGCTTGGCGTCCCAGTTGTTTGCCGTCAGGTAGGTGAGATTCGGAGTGACTTGATAGCCGTTGGCCACCTGCACGAACTTCTGCGCCGAATCGGCGAGTTGCGCGCGCGCGACATCGGCCGCGCTGAAGAGCAGGACCGAGAGGGCAATCGCCGCAAGAGCAGGCTTTCTCATAGGTGTCTCCTCGTTGAACGCACGGGACGCAGTCGCGACCGGTGCACTCCACGGCGGGCTCGCCACCGCGTGTGGCCGCAAGTATCCACCCGAACTGGAGCCGCCGCAAGTTGGCCGTCCACATACACAACCCCCGTCCACCAGCCAGTCGTCGCTCAGAAGCTGCTCAGGCGCAAGGGCTTACGGACCATCCAGCCATGGTTCCAGCAATCGGCGGCCCCTTGCCAATTTCGTCGCCCCTGACGACACACCCTGCTACGATAGACCGGCCTAACCACACGGAAACCCTCCGGCCGTCAGAGGTCGTCTATGCCGGAACGCCTGTTCGCGATTCTTGTTGGCGGTGCGGCGATCACGCTTCACGGCGTCGGTCTAGTTCGCGCGTCGGGCTCCCGGAACGGTCTCGGCTGGCCGCCCCGTCGTCGCTCGTCGCCGCGCAGTCACCGGCAAACGCACCGTCACCAGAGCCAGGTTCTCCGGCGCTGCGCAGCGCGCACTGCTCAATCGATACTGCGTCACCTGCCACAATCAGCGCCTGAAAACCGCGGGCCTGACCCTGGACGACATCGACGTTGCCAACGTCGGCGACAACCCGGCGGTCTGGGAAAAAGTCGTGCAGAAGCTCCACGGGAAGCTGATGCCGCCTGGCGGCCGTCCGCGGCCGGATGATGCCTCTTATCAGGGCCTCGTGACGTACCTTGAAACCTCACTCGACCGCGCGGCGGAAGCGAAACCCAACCCCGGCCGTACGGAAGCCTTGCATCGGCTCAACCGAGCCGAATATCGGAACGTGATCCGCGATCTGCTGGCGATCGATATCGACGTCGCCGCGATGCTGCCGGCCGATGACGTGAGTTACGGCTTCGACAACATCGCCGGCGTGCAGCGGATGTCTCCGACGTTGATGGAGCGCTATCTGAGCGCGGCGCGAAAGATCAGCAGTGTGGCGGTCGGCGCGACAACAATCGATCCCGTCACCGAGACGTACAACATTCCCCCCGAACTTCGGCAGGACGATCGCTTGGACGGCTTGCCGTTCGGCACACGGGGTGGCGCGGTGCTGCGCCACACATTCCCACGAGATGGTGAGTACGGCATTCGCGTTCAGCTGACACGAAATGCCGGTGCGATTGACGAGGTTCCCACCTACGACCAGAGGCAGAGGCTCGAGCTCAGTATCGACGGCGAGCCGATTCACGTGTTCGAGCTCACTCCAGAGGCGCCTCAGAGCGGACGCGCGACTGCACGCGCCGAGAACCGCCGGGCGCTCGATGCCGATTGGATGGTGAAGTTCCCGGCGAAGGCCGGTCCGCGGGACGTGACGCTGACGTTCCTGAACCGGACCCCGGCGCTGCTCGAGAATCTTCTCGAGCCGTTCGAGAAGCCGGTCCCTGGTGGACCGAACGGTTACTACCCGACGCAGAAGGGCGCCTATCTCCGCAACGTGGAGATCATCGGCCCGTTCACCATCGCCGAGCCGGGAGACACGCCGAGCCGCCGCCGCATCTTCGTGTGCCGGCCGACGAATGCGGCCGACGAAGCCGCCTGTTCGAAGACGATTATCTCGACCATGGCCCGCCGCGCGTTCAGGCGGCCGGTTGCGGACGCAGACATCCAGACGCTGCTCGCGTTCTATAGAGAAGGACGCGAGGAGGGAAGCTTCGAGACCGGTATCGAGCGCGCCGTGGAAGGGCTGCTCGTGAGCCCGGAGTTCCTCTTCCGCGTTCAGCGCGACCCGCAGACCGCTACCGCCGGCGCGCCCTATCGCATCAGCAGCCTGGATCTGGCGTCGCGTCTGTCGTTCTTCCTTTGGAGCAGCATCCCGGACGATCAGCTGCTCGACCTGGCGATCTCCGGCAGACTTCAACAACCGGCCGTGCTCGAGCCGCAGGTCCGCCGCATGCTGGCCGACCCGCGCGCCGATGCGCTGGTGACCAACTTCGTGGGACAGTGGCTGTTCCTGCGGAATCTGCGTAGTGTGCTTCCGGATCCGAAGAAGGACCCGGACTTCGACGAGGGGCTGCGCACAGGGTTCCGCCGCGAGACGGAACTGCTGGCGGGCAGCATTCTCCGCGAAGACCGGAGCGTGCTGGATCTGCTGACGGCGGACTACACGTTCGTGAACGAGCGCCTCGCGAAGCACTACGGCATCCCGGGCGTGCGCGGCGATCACTTCCGCCGCGTCGACGTTGACCGACGACAACCGCCGCGGCCTGCTGGGACAGGGCAGCATGCTGGCGGTGACCTCGATGCCGCACCGGACGTCTCCCGTCGTGCGCGGCAAATGGATTCTCGAGAATCTGCTCGGCACGCCGCTCCCGCCGCCGCCGCCCGATGTGCCGGCACTCGAAGAGACCCAGAAGAAGACAGAACAAGTCCTCACGATGCGCGAGACGATTGCCCGCCATCGCGCCAACCCCGTGTGCGCGAGCTGCCACGCGATGATGGATCCGCTGGGCCTCTCGCTCGAGAACTTCGATTTCGTCGGCAGATGGCGGGACGTCGACGAGACGGTCACGGCGATCGACGCGTCGGGCACGCTGCCCGACGGAACGAAGTTCAATGGACCGGCAGGGCTTCGCCAGGTGCTGCTCGCTCAACCCGAACGGTTCGTCACCACGCTCACGGAAAAAATGCTCATCTACGCGCTGGGCCGGGGCCTCGAGCACTACGACATGCCGGCTGTTCGAAAAATCACTCGAGAGGCGGCCAGGAACGATTACAAGGCGGCATCGCTGGTTCTTGGCGTCGTCAACAGTCTTCCATTTCAGATGCGGAGGCCTCAGTCATGATCATCAGAAAGATGGCGTTGCCCCGGAGAACCTTCCTCCGGGGTCTAGGCGCCACGTTGGCGTTGCCGCTCCTGGACGCCATGGTGCCGTCGTTCACCCCGATTGTGAAAACGGCTGCCAAAGGAAAATCCCGTCTGGGATTCGTGTATCTCCCCAACGGCGTCGCGATGAACGATGCCGTCAACTACTGGACGCCCAAGGGGGTCGGAACCGACTTCGAGTTCTCGCCCATCCTGAGCCCGCTGTCGCCCTTCCGCGATCAGGTGACGGTGGTGAGCGGACTGAACCAGCGCAACGGGGAGTCGCTGGGCGACGGGAACGGCGAGCACACGCGCGCCGGCGCATCCTGGTTGAACGGCGTGCACCCGAAGAAGACCGAAGGCTCGGACATCAAGAATGGCACCACCGCCGATCAGATTGCCGCGGCGCAATTCGGCAAGGAGACGGTGCTGCCGTCGATCGAGCTCATCGCGTCGGAAATCGATCTGGTCCTCGGCGGCCAATGCGAGGGGGGCTACAGCTGCGCCTACATGAACACGATTTCGTGGCGCTCGCCCACGACGCCGCTGCCGGTCGAGAACAACCCGAGCGTCGTGTTCGAGCGGATGTTCGGAGAGGGCGGCACGAAGGAAGAGCGCCTCGAGCGGATCAAGAAGAAGCGCAGCGTGCTCGATCGTGTCAACGGCGATCTCACGCGGCTCCAACAGACGCTCGGGCCAGGCGACCGCCTGCGGGTCGCGGAGTACCTGGAATCGGTCCGCGAGGTCGAGCGGCGCGTGCGCACGGCCGAAGAGCAGAACGCGGTCTCCACGCTGCCGGTGCCGGACCGTCCGGTCGGCATCCCCCCACGCTTCGACGATCACGTGAAGCTGCTGTTCGACCTGCAGTGGCTCGCGTATCAGTCGGATCTCACGCGCGTGTTCGTGCTGATGTACGGACGCGAATTGAACAGCCGCCCGTTCCCGGAAATCGGAGTCAACGAACCGCACCACGGCATGTCGCATCACGGCGACGACCCGGCGAACATCCTGAAGTACTCGAAGGTGAACCTCTACCACATGGAACAGTTCGCGTACTTCCTCGACAAGCTGCGCAACACGCCGGACGGCGACGGCACGCTGCTCGACAACACCATGCTGCTCTACGGCGCAGGATTCAGCAACCCGAACGTCCATCGGCACGTCAACCTGCCGCTGGTCGTGGCGGGCGGCGGGGCCGGCACGCTCAAGGGCGGCCGTCACCTGTCCTATAAGGTGAGCGACGACGTGCCCATGACGAACCTGCTGATCAGCATGCTCGACAAGTCGGGCGTCGAAGTGGATCAGATCGGTGACAGCACCGGGCCGCTGTCGGGCCTGTAACTGGGCGAAGCGAAAATGCGAATGATCGCCTTCGGTGGATGCGTGGTGTCGATGCTGGCCGCCGTCAGCCTCGGCGCCGCCGGTGAATCGGCGCTGGTGCAGGCGGTGAAGGACGGCGACACCGACGCCGTGCGCGCGATCGTCAGGAAAGGCCCCGCCGAAGTCAATGCGCTGGAGCCCGACGGGACGACCCCGCTCCACTGGGCCGCGCACTTCGACAATCTCGCGGCGGCAGACGTGCTGATCAAGGCAGGCGCGAAAGTGCAGGCAGCGAACCGCTACGGCGCGACGCCGCTCTGGCTTGCGGCCGTCAACGGCAACGCCGCGATGGTCGAGCGACTGTTGGCGGCGGGCGCCGACCCGAACACGAAGATGCCCGAAGGCGATACGGTGCTGATGACCGCGGCGCGCACCGGTAATGTGGCCGTCGTGAGGGCGCTGGTCCGGAAAGGGGCGGACGTCAACGCGAAGGAAGAGTGGAAAGGGCAGACGGCGCTGATGTGGGCGGCTGCCAGCAACAACACCGCAACGGTCGAGGCCCTGATCGAGGCGGGGGCGGAGGTGCAGGCCCGCACGAAGTACAAGCCGCCGTTCGTGACCAGGGGCGGCGGCCTGCGCTCGGCCGAGAGAAGCTCGGACGTGACCCGCCAGGCCGGCTTCACCGCGCTGATGTTCGCGGTGCGAGCGGGCGCGATCGACACCGTGAAAGTGCTGCTCAAGTCGGGCGCGACCGTCAACGACACGCTCTCGGACGGCGCGAGCGTTCTCGTGGTGGCCGTCGCCAGCACCCACTACGACCTCGCGGACTACCTTCTGGATCAGGGCGCGGATCCCAACGCCCAGGGCAACGGATGGACGCCGCTGCATCAGCTCGTCTGGACTCGCAGGCCGGGGACGGGGTTCATCAATCCCGGGCTGGTCCCCAGAGGCAAGATCGACAGCTTGACGCTCGCCAAGAAGCTCCTGGCGAAAGGCGCGAATCCTCTCGCCCGCATGACGAAGGATCCCGATATCACCTACGTCGGGCGGCGACGGCTCACGTATGTCGGCGCGACGCCGTTCTGGCTCGCGGCCGAGACGGTCGATCTGCCGTACATGCGGCTGCTCGCGGCCAGCGGCGGCGCGCGTCATGGTGCCGAACACCAGTGGAGATACGCCGTTGTTGGCGGCGTCCGGACTCGGGATTGAAAAGCCGGGCGAGAGTCCAGGACTGCCAGAGGAAGTCGACGATGCCGTCAAACTCTGTCTGGAACTTGGCGCCGACGCGAAGACGGTCGATGCGACAGGAAATACCGCTCTTCACGGAGCTGCCGTGTGGGGAGCGAACGGCGCAGTGGAAGCGCTCGTCGCCGCCGGCGCGAAGCTCGACGTCAAGAACAAGAAGGGGCAGACGCCCTGGCGAATCGCGGAGGGCGCCCAGTTCGAGGACGCCGTGCTCGCCCAACCACGAACGGCCGCGCTGCTTCGCCGGCTGATGGAAGAGCGCGGTCTGAAAGTCGAATAATCTGCACAGTAGAGCTCCTGCGAGGCGGTATTCAGACGTTCGTCTCGAGGCGCTGTCTCGACCCGCGCGCGATTGAAGGAGGACACGTATGAGCGCTGATGCGCCGCGGAAGATAAGCCGCCGGACGCTTTTGAAGGGCGTCGGGACCGCCGGGGCGGCAGCGGCGGGCGCCCAGGCCGGTTTACTCGGTGACGCCGCGGCGCCGGCGTCAGAAGCCGTGCAGCAGCCGCCGGCCGCTCCAGAGCGCGATGTGCGCGAGCATCTGACGGCGGCCGAAGCCGATACGCTGGATGCGATCGTCGCGCGCATCATCCCCACAGACGATCGGGGTCCGGGCGCGAAAGAAGCGCGAGCCGGACGCTATATCGACCGCGCGCTCGGCGGCGCATTGGCCGACTCGCGCCGGGCATACACCGCTGGGCTCGCCGCGGTAGACGCGTATGCGCGGTCGTCCCGCCGCGCGCCGTTCCACCAGCTCTCAGCGGCCGACCAGGATTCGCTTCTCACCGAGGTGGAACGCGGAACGGCTCCCGGTTTTGCCGGCGGCGGCTCCACCGCGTTTTTCGAGATGGTGAGGGCGCACACGATTCAAGGGACGTTTGGCGATCCGTACTACGGCGGGAATGCGAATTTCGTCGGGTGGGATCTGATTGGCTATCCTGGCATACGAACGTCCGTCACGGCTGCCGATCAGCGAATGAATCCGCCTCCGGTTCGCATTCATAAGTCGGCGTACGACTACGACATGTTCACCAAGGCGTCGGCCGCCAGTCTGCACGGAGCGAGGGACCCATGGCGACTCGGTTGAAAGACAGCGACGTCGTGATCGTCGGTCTCGGCGCGGCAGGCGGTCTTGCCGCGCTCCCCCTCGCGCAGGCCGGTCTCCGGGTCGTCGGGCTCGAAGCGGGCAACTGGATGAGCAAACACGACTTTTCGCCCGACGAACTGCGGAACAACGTGAGGGGGTGGCCGCACGCGGTGCAGAAGGCGAACAACGAAGTGCCGACGCACCGGCCGAACGCCAGCACTGCCGACAGGGCCGCGCCCGCGCCTCCATCCGATGATGAACGCCGTGGGCGGCACCACGCTGCACTACTTCGGACGGTACTGGCGGCTCAGTCCGTGGGACTTCAAGGTGGTCACCGAGACGAAGCGCCGGTACGGAGCGGGGCGAATCCCCAAGGGTTCGACGGTGGAGGACTGGCCGTTGGGGTACGACGACCTGGAACCGTACTACGAGAAGGTGGAGTACGAGGTCGGCGTCTCGGGCAAAGCGGGCAATCTCAAAGGGAAGATCGATCCGGCCGGCAACATTTTCGAAGCGCCGCGCCGCCGCGAGTATCCCATGCCGCCTCTGCGCGGCACCGAGTTCACCGGGAAGATGGCGGCAGCCGCCACGTCGCTCGGCTGGCACCCGTTCACCGCTGCGGCCGCGATCAACTCGCGAACCTACCAGAACCGCGGGGCCTGCATGTATCACGGTTTCTGCAACCGTGGCGGGTGTCACGTCGACGCGAAGGCGTCCACGCTCGTGACGACAATCCCGAAAGCGCAGAAGACGGGCCGCTTCGATGTTGTGCCGCTGGCGCATGTGACGACGATCGACACGGACGGCAACGGGCGTGTCACCGGCGTGAACTACGTGACGAACGGGATGGAGTACTTTCAGCCCGCCAAGGTCGTGCTGCTGGCGAGCTATGTCTACGAAAACGTCCGGCTGATGCTGTTGTCGAAGTCGAAGGCGTTC
Source organism: uncultured Acidobacteriota bacterium (assembly GCA_963745495.1). Taxonomy (GTDB): domain Bacteria; phylum Acidobacteriota; class Vicinamibacteria; order Vicinamibacterales; family CAVVIG01; genus CAVUXJ01. The sequence continues at coordinate 36,055 of CAVUXJ010000001.1, read as the reverse complement.
CCGGATGGACTTTCGAACAACCACGGCCAGGTGGGTAGGCACTACATGAGCCATGCGCAGACCGGGGCGGTGGCAGCGCTCTTCCCCTGGAACATCAACAACTGGTACGGCATGCCGGCGCAGGGCATCGCGGTGGACAACTTCGCCGACGACAACTTCGATCACGCCGGCATGGACTTCATCGGCGGCGGCAACCTCTGGATCTCGTCAGACCGGCGACCGATCCAGGCCGTCAGCGGCAGCACGTTCGGTCGCGCGCCGAGCTGGGGATCGGCCTGGAAGGCGTGGATCGCGGAGAACGCTGATCGCACGAACCAGTCCAATCTGCAGAAGACGACCCTGCCGTACGAGGACAACTATCTGGATCTCGACCCCGTCGTGAAGGATCCGCTCGGGTTTCCCGTCGCGCGGATCACGGCCGACTTCAAGGACAACGAAAAGAAGATCAATACCTTCGTGCAGGAGAAGATGTCGCAGTGGTACCGCGAGGCGGGCGCGATCGAGGTGCAGCGCCTGCCGTTGGGCACCATGGGGCCGGCGACCCACGCGTACGGCGGGACTCGGATGGGCGACAACCCAGACACCAACGTCGTCAACGGGTGGGGCTTTTCACATGAAGTGCCCAATCTCGGCATCCTCGGCGCGTCGGTCATGGGCACCAGCGGCGCGCGGAATCCCACCCTGACCGTGCAGGCGCTGGCGTGGCGCACGGCCGACCATCTGGTGAAGAACTGGAAGGCCATCACCACCTAGCTTAGCTAGCGGAGCGCGGTAGTTGGTGAATTAGAGAGGTGGAGAACTAGTGATTGCGATAGGTCCGTTAGGTAGCTGACAGAACATTTGTTCCGTTCGTCGTAGCGTCAGACATCTGTAAGCAGAATGCCAGGTAGGGGTGAACTGGGGGCGCACAAAAGACGCCACCTTTCGCACTCGAAGGAGAGGTCTTCCAATGCCCTCCGACCAACGCCCGTCGCCCTCATCTCCGACGTCTTCCTCCAAAGGTGCGAAGGATTCGTCTGTTGAAGGCGAGACTCCTACGACGTCGGTCCAAACCGAGACTCGACTAAGCACACCGCAGACTGCGGCAAGTGCGGTATTTACAACGCTACACCCGTTCTGGCCTGAGGGCGTCGATGGCGAGACGGATTGCCCGGTGATTGATCCCTCCTCTGTGCTGTCGCTCTTTCATTACGAGTGCAAGGCCAACGACATCACTCAGGAAGCGTCGATCCGCGCGATGCCGGCTGCCATCAAAGCGGCTAAGGATGAGTCGGTGGCGTTGGCCGATCTGGGTGGACAGTCCCGAAACACCCAGATCGCCGTCAAGCAGGCGGTGGTTGAGGCGGCTCGCCCATTCGCAGAGCTGGACCAGCTCCGCGAGGTTGTGCTGCGGCTCGCTGGCGAGTTCAGCCAGATCCAGGAAAGGGCGCGCGCAGCCGAGGAACGCAGCGCGGCGACAGCCGTGAGTGATTCCGTGATCTTGGCCGATCTACGCTGTCAGCTCGAACAGACTGAGATGGCGGTCAAGCAGGCGGTTGATGACGCTAGCGCATGCAAGACGGAGGTGAACCAACTCCGCGAGACTGCGGTGCGGCTCACTGGCGAGTACAGCCGGATCGAGGAAAGGGCGCGCGCAGCCGAGGAGCGCAGCGCGGCGACAAGCATGAGTGAGTCTGGGGCTTTAGCGGACCTGCGCGGTCAGCTCCGACAGACTGAGATGGCCATCAAGCAGGCGGTTGATGACGGTGGCGCATTCAGGGCGGAGCTGGAGCAGCTCCGCGAGGTAGCGGTGCGGGTCACTGGCGAGTACAGCCGGGCCGAGGAAAGGGCGCGCGCAGCCGAGGAGCGCGACGCGGCGACAAGCATGAGTGAGTCGATGGCCCTGGCCGATCTGCGCGGTCAGTTCCGACAGACTGAGATGGCCGTCAAGCAGGTGGGTGATGAGGCTGGAGGGTTCAAGGCGGAACTGCACGACCTCCTCGAAGTCGCGGCGCGGCTCACCGGAGAATATCGGCGAATCGAGAAAGCGACGCATGCAGCCGAGAAACGCAGCGCGGCGACAGCAGCGAAAGGGACGTTGGAGTCGGTCTCTCTGCACGCCCAGCTCCGAGAGACCGAGATGGCGGTCAAGCAGTCAGTTGAGGAGGCCAGCGCCTTTAAGGCCGAGCTGGACCGCCTCCGCGACATCGCGATGCGCCTCACTCAGCAGTTCAACCAGATTGAGGAGCGGGCGCGAACAGCCGATGAGCGCAGCGCGGCAATCCTGAAAATCGTCAACGCCCTCGAGACAGAGATTGGGCGGCCCGCTGTTACAGGCACAGACACTCCTTTGGCCGCCTTGCATGTGGCGGCCGAGCGTGTGCCGCGCAAGGCTGAGGCTCCGAAGAGTCAGAGCGGAATCGACTATGCCCTGGTCTGGGCGCAAAAGCAGCCACGGTTGAGCAAGTATCTCCGAGGAGTGATTGGCGGGTTGGCCGTGCTCGTCCTCGCCACCCTCATGACGCGTTCTCTTCGCGACACAGGTCAGATCGGCAGGCAGCCAGTGGTAGCACCTGAACAGCCGGTTCTCGCCACGTCAGCGCTTGTCGTGCCTGCGATGATGGTGAACCCTGGTTTACCGATGTTGCCTCAGACGATACTGCCGACCCAGGCGACACCAGCGCAACCTCCCCCTAAAGCGCAAGCGTTCGCGAAGGCGCAACCCCCGGACGAACAGACGGGAGGGATGAGGTCGGCGCCGGCGGGCGCGACGTCGTCTGGAAGTCCGATTCACTATGGAGCGATCTCGGTCGAATCGCAACCGACCGGCGCGCAGGTTTCCATCGACGGACAACTTGTGGGCGTGACACCACTCGTTGGCTGGAAGTTGCCAGCCCGATCGCACGTGGTGCGAATCGACCTAGTCGGATACGGACGCTGGTCCGCCTCGATACGGGTGGTCGCCGAGAAGACGACTCGTGTGGTCACAAATCTGGAACCGACACGCTAGATCATGATTCGGTTCTTCGACAACGACCAAAGGGCCGAACTCCGAACGCCGGGATGCGCGTCGGAGTGGAACCGGGTGGCGACGCGAGGTTCGAATCCTTCGGGTCTGCTAGCACTCGCGCCTATCAGGCCCGGCCTCAGCTTGACTGTGGGATGATCGTTTGCCACCTGACAGACAAGTCACCGTTCTGCGTTCTAACCTGACCGTGTGCCTCAGCGGAAGCCACTCCCACGAACCACCCTCACTACGATTCCCGATCCTCCGGCCCCTGCGCTGCTGTGTCCCGTATGTGAGTTGGTGCTCGTCTATCGCAGGACAGTGATAGGCGGCGTGAAGCCGCCAGAGCGCTGGGACCTTTTTGAATGTCGCAAGTGTGGTCCGCTCGAATATCGGTATCGGACGCGCGTCTTTAAACGCACCCACACAACGGCGGTATAACCGGCCCACCCAGTCGCCCAACGCGCACCAACGGTGAGATCGACACGCAGGATGCCGCCCAGGCGCAGAGCGGCAATCCACAGCTTGCGCTCGTGCCATTTCACGCCATGGGTGGTGCCACCGCGATCGCGTCATCACATAGGCCCCAGCCGGACTACGCCATTCAACCGCCGCCAGCCCGCTGCCGGGCTAGCGTCGATCCGTCGGCGGCAACAGCGCGAAAAGAAGGACGGATGCCTTCATTTCGTGGCACCCCCATCCCGCACCGTCGTTCGATCTACGATGGTAATACGATGCATGGATCTTAGACGGGTGGCGGCACGTTTCTCGTTGCTTTCAGGCGACGATCAGGAACAGAGAGTCCGTTTTCGCCGCTATGTCATCGCCTCCGGGACCTCCGTGATCGTGGCCTTGCTGCTGGGCGTGAGCGTCCTGGCGGGAGTGCTGGCACCGCGGCCCTTCGCCATCGCGGTCGGTATCGTCCTGGTCTCCATCGCCGCCTTTTACTTCGTGTTTCGTTCCGGCCTGAACCGGCGCGCTCGCGATCCCAGCCTGACCGTCCCAATGATGCTCGCGGCCATCAGCGTGGTCACCTATGCGTTGTATCACCTCGGCACGGTACGCACGGCGTTCCTGCTCATCTACCCGATGATCATGTTCTTCGGCGTGTTCCGCCTCGGTACGCGCGGCCTCTTGATGATCGCCGCGTTCATCATGAGCTCCTATGTGATCATGGTTCGACTGCTGGCGAGGCAACCGGCACAGCTCGATCCGGAGGCGGTCGAGCTGCTACGCGGCCTGGTCCTTGCGACGGTGCTGGTGTGGTTCGCATTCATGGGCGGATACGTCCATGATTTGCGCAAGCGGCTGCGCGAAAGCGGGTACGATCGCCTCACCCGTATCTACAACCGGGGGCGGGTGCTGGACATGCTCGCACAGGAGAAGATCCGTTACGATCGCGGCGCCGGCCCCTTGTGCGTGTGCCTCGTTGACATCGACCAGCTCAAGGACCTCAACGACACCAGAGGCCACCAGGCTGGCGACCTCGCGCTACAATCCCTCGCCCAAGTTGCTCGAGATGAGCTGCGCGCCATTGACTCCGTCGGCCGGTACGGTGGCGACGAGTTCCTGCTCGTATTGACGCAGACGAGACTAAACGGCGCTCGGGAATGCGCCGAACGTATCCGCGGACGAATCGCACTGAGCGACTACATGGGGAACGGCGCCTCCCCTCAGGTCACGGTTTCCGTCGGTGTCACAGAGCATCGTCAGAATGAGTCTCTGCAAGACACCCTACAGCGCGCGGACGCGGCGCTTTACCGTGCGAAGACCGCCGGTCGCAACCGTGTCGAGTGCGATTAAGAGACCTTCAGCGGTACCTCAACCACGACGAAAACCAAGTGTCTCGCAGCGCAAGACTAACGCAGTTTCTGCCAGAGGAAGGTGTAGGCCAGGGCGCTCATGTGAGCCGCCTGGGTGTTGTTGGCGGCGCCCCCGTGACCCCCTTCGATGTTTTCGTAAGAGCGCACGTCGAAGCCGAGTTCCTTCATCTTCGCCGTCATTTTTCGCGCATGGCCAGGGTGGACCCGGTCATCACGGGTGGACGTCATGAAGATGACCGGCGGATATTTCGCACCCGCCCTCACATTCTGGTAAGGGGAAAAAGTCTGAATGTAGGCCCACTCCTCTGGCTTGTCTGGATCTCCGTATTCGGCCATCCAGGAGGCGCCCGCCAAGAGGTGGGAGTAGCGCTTCATGTCCAGCAGGGGAACCTGACAGACCACGGCGCCAAACAGGTGCGGATAAAGGGTGATCATGTTGCCCATGAGCAGGCCGCCATTGCTGCCGCCCTGGATGCCCAGATGCTTGGGCACGGTTATTTTCCTCGCGATGAGATCCTCGGCCACGGCGGCGAAGTCCTCATAAGCACGATGCCGCTTTTCCTTCAGGGCCGCCTGGTGCCAGCGGGGGCCGTATTCCCCGCCGCCGCGGATGTTGGCCACCACATAGACACCACCCTGGGTGAGCCAGGCTCGGCCGATTCCCCCGCTGTAGTCCGGGGTGAGGGACACTTCAAAGCCGCCGTAGCCGTAGAGCAGCGTGGGATTGGTGCCGTCGTCCTTGAGCCCCTGCCGGGAAACCTGGAAGTAGGGGACCCTCGTCCCATCCTTGCTGGTGGCGAAGTGCTGACTCACCTCGAAGCCAGCCGCGTCGAAGAAGGCGGGCATTTCCTTCAACTTCGTGGGGGTCTGGCCGATAGTGCCGTGCAGGAACGTAGTGGGCGTCAGGTAACCGCTCGTGGTCATGAAGAAGTCGTCGTTCTCGTCGGCGTCCACGCCGAATGCGGCGGCGGTGGCAAAGCCTGGGGCGCCGGGCAGAGTCTTGCGCGTCCAGCCGCCCTTTTCAGGCGTCAGGACCGTGAGGGTGTTCTTCACGTCCTCGAGAACGTTGAGGATCAGGTGGTGGCGCGTCCAGCTGTAGCCCGCGAGGGAGGATCGTGGTGTGGGCTCGAAGATCACCGTGAGCTCACGCTTGCCCGCCATGTAATCGTCGAACTTGGCCGCGAGCAGGGAACCGGCAGCATAAGTCTTTCCAGCCACGGTCCAGGCACTTCTGGGCTCAACGATCAGCCAGTCCCGATGGGCGGAGGCTTTCGCATCCTCGGGCACCTCCACCTTCTGCAGTTTCCCGTCCTTGTCCTTCAGGAAGACCTCGCTCTTGAAGAAGGCGGGCACGCGGTAGACCAGATGCCGCTCGAAGCCCTTGGTATCGTCATAGACCGCGCCCACGGTCATGTCGGTGGGGCTGCCTTCGAAGACCACCTGGGCGCCGGAAAGCGGCTGGCCCCGCTTCCAGATCTTGGAGATGCGGGGATAGCCGGAGCTGGTCATGGTTCCGGGACCGAAGTTCGTGCCGGCATAGACCGAATCCTTGTCGATCCAGGACAACCCCCCCTTGGATTCAGGCAGCTCGAAGCCCCCCTTCACGAAGCTGCGGGTCTTCAGGTCGTACTCGCGCACGACGGTGGCATCAGCACCACCCCGGGAGAGGTTCACCAGCACATGGCGCCAGCCGCCATCCTTGAGGATGTTCGCGCCCTTCCAGACCCAATTCTCCTTTTCCGCCTTGTTAAGAGCGTCCAGGTCAAGGAGGACGTCCCACTTCGGTTCGGGCTTGCGATATTCCTCCAGAGTGGTGCGCCGCCACAGACCCTGGGGGTTCTTGGCGTCCCTCCAGAAGTTGTAATAGTGAGGGCCCTGCTTGTTGATGAACGGGATGCGCTCCTTGGAATCCATGATCTCCAGCAGATCGGCCTTCAGAGCCGCGAACCCGCTCGCTTCGGCCAGTTCCTTGCCGGACTCGGCGTTGCGGGCCTTGACCCAGTCCAGGGCCTTCTCCCCCGAAACATCCTCGAGCCACAGGTAGGGATCCTCCGGAGCTGGGCTCGACTTGGCCACTTGAGCGCCGAGGGCACCGGCCAGCGGCACGCCTAACGCGAGGGTGATCCAGAACAGTTTCACGGGGTCTCCTTGAATCGTACCGGCTTCCCGGGAGGCGAATCAGGTGACTCAGGCCACTGGGACCTGTTCACAGTACCGGGGAAAGAGTCACAGCCTACCTCGCGCGGCAACGCTGCGACCCCAGTCGCCCAACACGCGCCAACGGTGAGATCTCCTAGACGATGTCGATGCTGAAGATGTAACCGGCGTGCGGACTATCCGTGGCCCTCCATCCCGGGTGGATCCCCGCATCGCAGCTGACGAGGTGTCCGTCGTGCCACACCAGCCCGTGCGGGTCACCCGATCCGGGGGCAAAATCGACCGTCATCAGGAGCTGGCCGCTCTTTCCGTCGTACTTGTTCAGGCCAGGCTTCCCGTCCGCGTAGCTGGTGCTGTCAGCGCCGGTCACGACCCAGATATTGCCCTGGTCGTCGAAGGCCACGTCGTGGAGCCGAGGCCTCTCCTCAGAGCTCACGCGGATCAAGACTTCGGGAACCCACGTCGTCGGATCGACACGCAGGATGCCGCCCAGGCGCAGGGCGGCAATCCACAGCTTGCCCTCGTGCCATTTCACGCCATGGGTGCCACCGCCCCGTCCGTCGATGCTGAGTGGAATCTGACGGTGGCTGACCTGGTTGGAGTTCATGTCGACCTGAAAGATGCCGAATGGGTCGGCGTTCGCGCCCATCCACACGCAGCCGTTCCCGTAAGCGATGCCGGAGCAGTTGCGCGAATGGGTGGTGACCGTCTTGACGAGCTTGCCGTTCCAATCCACCAGCCATGCCGCCTCATCGGGGTCCGGCAACACGGGCAGGTTGTAGTTCTTCGAATTTGCGGCCGTGATCTTCTGCTGCCCGATCCACAAGCCTCCGGGCGCGTCGGTCATCACGGCGAGCGCGTTGGGAAACATGCCGGGCGATTTGAACAGCCTGGTCGTCTTCGCCGTTCCGGTGGGAACCGCGATTCGTCCGCGGCCTGCGCGCCCTGGCGCCTCACCCCCTTGCGCCAGCGCAACTGCCGCCGACGCGATGTTCAGTCCGAAACCGGCCGCCAATAATTCTCTTCGTTTCATGCTCATGGCGTTACCTCTCAGCGTGTTCAGATTCCACGTTGAAGGAGGACCCTGTACCGCACAACTCGGGGCGCAGCCGGGGGCGTCTCCAACGGGCTTGGATGACTTTAGCACGCGTCGCTTTCACGTCGCAGCCTCAGGCTCGAAAGGTGACCGCGCCCGGCGGATCGGTCTCCGGGTGCCGAGGGTCTTCACCAACTGGCTAAATCGATCGCTCGGTAGGGGGGACGCCCCGGCTACGCGAGCCGGAGCGTCCAGAGGGGTTCGCCGGGTTTAGTAGGGGTAACCTTGAAGCCTTCGCGTCTTGGGCTTCCACTCAGGCAGGGAAGCGTATTCATCACCGATTGGCATCTTGACCTTCGGCAGACTCTGGGCGTCCAGTACCTGGTCCTCCGGGATGACATCGTTTATGTAGAGCAGAAAGGCCGTCAGCGCGTATACCTCATCGGCGGTCAGCGTCCCCTCTCTATTGAGAGGCATGGCGCGATTGATGTAATCCCATACCGTCGTCGCGTACGGCGACGCGGATCGGCAGTACTCGCCCCCGGTCCCAGGTGGTCAGCATTTGGGTCAGCTTCTTGCCTTTCAAAACGGGAGCCGTGCCCTCCGTCCCCGTCTTCCCGTGGCATCCCGCGCACCCCTTCTGCACATAGAGCTGCGCGCCTTCCTTGGCGGTTCCGCGCCCCGGCGGGAGTTCCGCTCCGGTCGGACCGATGGAGATATCCCAGGCACGGATTTCCTCTGCGGTCGGCGTGCGTCCCACACCATACGTGGGCGACTGCGCCAGCGCGGAGACCCCCATGAGCAACACGAACGGGAGAACCCTAAGCATTCCCATTGTGCACGCTCCCATCGCTGGCGATCCTCCACGGCTGAATGGTGTTGTCCAGCCCCGGCACGCTGTATGACGGATCCAGGGGCACGTTCCAGAACTTGGCGACCTGGGCTCGCGACGGTTGAACCTGGCCGAGTCTCGTCCGTGCAGCGCGACAGGAGCTCGGTCTCTTTTCCGTCCCAATTCCACTGATAGCTGAACCGGGTATGCGCCATGCGATGTGCCGTCCCCTGAATCTCGGCGTCCTTCCAGCGCTTGCCGCCGTCGGTGGATACCTCCACCTTGCGAATGGCGCCGCCACCGGACCAGGCCAGGCCGCTGATCTCGTAGAATCCGCGGCCGGGCAGCTGCTGTCCCCCGGAAGGGAACGTGATGACCGATTTCGGTCCGATCTGGTAACCCAACGCAGTCGTCTTTCGGGTCCTGATCGAAGATGCCCGTAGTCGTTGTAGTTCATGTAGTACCGGTCCACCACCTTGATTCGCCGCAGATACTTCGTCGTGAAAGATTCCTTCGAAGCCGGGAACCATCAGCCGCAGCGGAAAACCTTGCTGGGGCCGCACCGCCTCGCCGTTCATGCCGTAGCACACCAGACAGTCGTCCATGGCCTTGGCGAGCGGCATGCTCGACGCGCCCTTCACTTCCTCCGCCCCTTCTGCAACGAACCAGGATGCCCCGCCTTTCACGCCGGCCTCCTTGAGCAGCACAGAGAGGAGCACTCCGGTCCATTCGGCGCAACTGGTCATCCCGTGCGTTTCCTGAACGGTCTTATGCGTCGGGCCTCGAACGGTTCCCCGCGCACTCGATGAAATGAAGGCGGGTGACGGAAGGGAGGCGCTTCAAGTCCTCCATGGTGAAGGTCAGCGGACGGTCCACCATGCCGTGGATCATGAGACGATGCTCCCGGGGATCGATGTCCGGAATGAAGGAGCCACGGGTGCGTCGCCACGTAGTGGAGCGAGGATGGCGTGATCACCCCCACCGAATCCTGAAGCGGCGCCGCCACATGAAACACGAGCCCGAAGGCATCGGGCGAAGGCCTGTCGCCGTGCGGGTATGCGTACCGAGGTCACGAAACGGGAGCGCTCGCCGTAGGCGATCTGCTCCTTGTTGCCCTTGATGAACTTTCCGGCTGCTGGTGTTTGGCCGCCCTCTCCGGATGTTTGGCCGATCGCGGGCGTTACCGCTCCCAAGGTCAAACCACCGGCCAACGCGGCGCCGCCCTTTAGGAATTCCCTTCGATCAGCTCGTTTCGAACCCATGCGTCTCTCCTTAGCAGATGAGGCTACCTCGCTGCCCCGCGGTGGGAAGTATACCCCCATCGCGGGGTTCGCTGCCAGCCTGGACAGGAGGTGGACTGCGACCCTACGGTGGTCGTGGTCCTGCGCTCCCACCGCTACTATTGACCGTCGAATGGAGGCCAGGATGGGACACGTTTTCGTGAGCTGTGCGCGCGGCGACGCCGACATCGTACAGAGGGTTGGTTGACGTGCTCATTTCTCGTTGAGCGGGTGTCGCTCCGCGTCGATCGCTGATGCATTGCCGCGATGCGCGCCTCACCCACGAAATGCCGTGGCTCGGGAAATGAGTACCTCAGCGATCCGCAGAAATGGCCCGGAAAACTCAGAATTCTGGCCTCCTTTGAGCCCGAGAGGGCAGGCGCCGACGGTCGCCGCGCAGGCAGACTTCTTGCTTCCGGTGCCGAAGAACGCGAACAACCAGGAGGGCTTATGACGAAGACGAGCGTCGTTCTGCTAGGGGTGCTGTGGCTGGCGAATACAGCTCCGAACCATGCGCAAACGGTCACGAAAGGGAAGACGGTGACGGCGACGGCCACGATTCAGGCGATCGACTCCACGACCCGCAGGGTGACGCTGCGCACCGACAAGGGTGAGGAAGACACGTACACTGTCGGACCTGAGGTGGCCCGGTTCAACGAGTTCAAAGTGGGCGATAAGGTAAAGATGACCTACTACGAATCGATCGTGTACCAGGTGCGCAAGCCAGGGGATACCGCCAACGTCGCCGACGACACTGCCGCATTCAATCGCGCCAAGGGTGCGCTCCCCGCCGGAACGTTGGCGACACAGGAAAAGATGACCGTGACTGTCAAAGCCGTGGATCCGGCAGTACCGTCAGTGACGGTGACGACTGAAGACGGGCGCACCGTGACGCGCATGATCGAGAACAAGAAGAATATCGCGGGGCTCAAGCCTGGCGATCGAATCGATATCACGTACACACAGGCCCTGGTGACGAGCGTCGAACGCTCGAAATGAGGAATCGGATTCAAGAACACGCAGGTCCCTCGCGGACGGCGTGAACAGCTCAGCGGCCGCACGCTCGTCTCGACACATGTCCTGGTGACAACTGTGGCGTCCCCGGTGTGCGCGCTGGCGATGGATGGGCTCAGGATGACGGCGTCGGCGATCAACGGTTGGGCGCTGAACATGAGCAACTATTCGACCGAGCCCGTGCGCCTGAATAATCTCGAACTCGACGTGAGGAAGTAGAGCGGGACCGATTGGTCCCGGGCGCGCGACACCAGGCTCCAGCGCGACGTGGCGCTCGAGGTCCTACCGGACTTGTTCGCGAGCAGCTACCACCGGCTCGCGCGATTCACCCGCGAAGCGCAGACCCTCGCCTCGCTGAATCACCCCAACAATCGTGCACATCCGCCGCCTCGAAGAATCGACGGCGGCCATGCTCTCATGGATTCGTCGAGGGTGGCCGGACGAATCAAGGAGTTGCGTTGTTTGGACGGTGATGTCAGGCTGCTTGAGAGACCATATGATGTCCTCGGAGGTCAAGAAGGGGATTGGCATGCTCAGTTCTCGAAGTGGGGCCGTCGCTGTCGCCCTGATGCTCGCGGCGTTACCGGCGTTCGCCCAACAGCCGTCCGCGGGACGTATCAAGATTGCATCGGGCGCGGTGTTCATTGTGCGAGCGGGCGGACTCGTGCCGGCCCAGGCCGGACAGGACGTCTTCGAAGCCGACAGTCTCAGGACGGGTGCCGACGGTCGCCTCGGGATCACCATGAACGACGATACGCGCGTCTCGCTCGGTCCCAGCTCTGAAGTGAGTCTCGACCGCTTTGCCTACGCGCCTGCCGACGGCACGTTTGGTTTCGTCCTCCGGGTCGTTCGCGGCGTCGTGGCCTACGTATCGGGACGGATCGCCAAGGTCTCGCCGGACTCCATCCGCCTCGAAACGCCGGCAGCCGTTGTCGGCGTCCGAGGAACCGCACTGGCGATCCGCGTCACGCCGGGATGAGGCCAGAATGACTGACGCGCGACGGGTCCCCGCTCTGGCGGTGGCGCTCATGCTCACTGCGGGACTGCTGTCGGCCTGCGGCCCGCAGCGTATTCGCACAGCCGAGAGCGGCGGGCAAAGCCTGATCGTGTTGCTCCCCGACCCGGCCGCAGGCACGCTCGGTCTCGCGGCCGTCTCGAATGCGTCTGGAAAAGCCGACCTTGTCCAGGCGCGGGACGCGACCCGGGTGTCGACGAACCAGCCGCCCGGTCCCGTCACGATCATCAGCGAGGCCGAAGTACAGCGGCTCTTCGGCGACGCGCTGTCAGCGCTCCCGCCCCCGCCGCAGCACTTCACGCTGTTCTTCCGCTTTGAGTCGGACGAGCCGACGGAGCCGAGTCGCGCGATGCTCCCCGAAATTCTGGAGGCTGTCAGAACACGGCCGGCCCCGGACGTCAGGGTCGTCGGACATACGGATACCACAGGGACGCCCGCTGCCAACGTCGAGCTTGGCCTGAGGCGCGCCACGATGGTCCGCAACCTCCTCGTCGAGGCCGGCCTCGCCGCGTCCGCTATCGGCGTCGCCTCGTTCGGCGAGGCGGATCTTCTGGTGCCGACCGCCGACGACACGCCCGAAACTCGGAATCGCCGCGTCGAAATTACGGTCCGATGACGGTGCGGCCCCGTCTGCTCGTCTCTCTGTCCGGTCTGGTGCCGACGATCGTCGTGGCCGTGCTGTCGATCTACCGGCCGCCGTTGCTCGCGAACCTCGAATCCGGCGCGTACGACATGCTGCTGCGCGCGGCCCGGGTGCATCCGCCGGACAGTCGGATTGTGATTGTGGACGTGGACGAGCGCAGCTTGTCTGCGATCGGCCAGTGGCCCTGGCGCCGCGACGTCATCGGCGCTCTCATCACCCGCCTTCGGGATCTCGGCGCGTCCACCGTCGCGCTCGACATCATTTTCGCGGAGTCGGACCGGTACGAAGGAACCGGCCCTGGCGCCTCCACTGACACTGCGCTTGCCGACACGCTTCGGGCGGGCCGCGTCGTACTGGGCTATGCGTTGACATTCGACGAGATGCGCGGCGGCTTCGGCAAGTGCGCGCAGCACCCGCTCGCCCTTGCCCTCATTCGCCGCGGGGACGAGGAGGGACACAATCCCTTCTTTCGCGCAACGGGTGCGATCTGCAGCCTTCCGACCCTGACGCAGGCAGCCGGCGCGTCAGGATTTCTGAACGCCGCGCCCGATCCCGATGGCCTCCTGAGACGTGTCCCCCTGCTGCTGGAATTCGACGGTCGTATCTATCCTTCACTCGCCCTGGCGGCCGTCGCCGCGGCCACCCGCACGCGCGACGTCGCGCTTCGAGTCCTCAATGTCAACGCGGCGTCACTGATGCTCGACGGCCTGAACGTGCCGCTCGACGGCAAGAGCAATCTGCTGGTGCGTTATCGAGGTGCCAAGCGCGCCTTCCCCTACGTCTCGGCGGCGGACGTGCTGAGCGGCCTGGCCGGCGCTGACGTCAGCCCTTTCACAGACAAGCTCGTGTTCGTCGGGACAACGGCCCTCGGCACGCGCGAAGTGGTGGCCACACCACTCGATACGCTGTTTGCGGGCGTGGAAGTTCAGGCCACGGTGGCCGACAATCTGCTGCAGCAGGATTTCATTCATCGACCGGAGTACGGCGTCGTGCTCGAGACGCAAGTCGTGCTCGGACTCGGCATCGTTCTGGCCCTGCTCGTCGGTCGGTTCGGAATCGCGTGGGGCGCGCTCGCCGCGGCGACGTGCCTGGGGGCTGCGTGGGCCGGGGCGTTCTCCCTGCTGTCAGCCCGCGGCATCTTCCTGTCACCGCTCTTTCCGACCCTGGGTCTGACATCCGCGCTCGCCACGATCGCCGCGGGATGGTTCACGCTCGAGCACCGCCGTGCCGATCGGGCGGTTCAGGACAGGACAACGTCTCAGCGTTTGATGGTTCGGTCGCTGCTCTCGCTCACGTCTGTGAGGGATGCGGAGACCGGGAAGCACTCGCGGCGCACCCAGCACTACACCAGAGTCCTGGCCCAGCAACTCGCGACGCATCCCAACTTCCGTCACTTTCTCACGCCGCAGAACATCGACCTCCTGTCGAGCCTCGCCCCACTCCACGACATCGGCAAGGTCGGTGTGCCCGATCAGGTGTTGAACAAGCCTGGGGCGCTCACGGGCGACGAGTTCGGAGAAATGCGAAAGCATCCGTCGCACGGCCGCGATGTCCTCGTGAGCGCGGAGCAGGACGTGGGAGTCCGCGACGATGTGATTCTAGCCATGGCCAAGGACATCGTGTATACCCACCACGAAAAGTGGGACGGAACGGGCTACCCCGAGGGCTTGCGTGGCACGGAGATTCCGATCGCTGGCAGGGTGATTGCGGTCGTGGACGTGTACGACGCCATCCGCACGCACCGGGTCTATCGCGAGCCGATGTCGCCGGACGAAGCCGAGGCGTTCATCATCAAGGGCAAAGGCACGCACTTCGATCCGGATGTGATCGACGCTTTCGTGAAGGTCTCGGACATTCTGCGGGGACTGTCGGTCAGCGGCGACCCGCCGTGACTAACCAGCCAAGGGCCTCACAACGCCCCCAACAGCCCCGCGACGCTCGCCGCCACCACCACCCAGAACGTGTCGAGCCTGGTGACCAGCAGCACGCCGAGACTGCCGATCGCGATCGCCATCGGCAATGGGCCGTTCAAGGTGTCCTGACCGAGCGGCCATGCAGCCGAGAGGAGCAGCGCCGCGCTGGCGACGACCACCGCGCGCGTGATGCTGCGGATTCGCGGGTGATGGACATGGCGTGCGGAATAGCCGATCAGAGGAATCACGACGAAGGCGGGCGTACACATCGCCAACCAGCCGGCGATCGCGCCCCCGATCCCGCTGACCGCATACCCGATGCTCACCACATGGATGCCGACAGGGCCAGGCGTCGTCCGCGAGACGACGACCGCCATCTTGAGCTGCTCGTCCGTGAGGACCCTGCGCTGAACGACGAGATCTTCGCGGATGATCGGGAGGGAGGCCAACCCGCTGAACGATGTGATCGTGGCCTTGAGCAGCAGCAGGTAGAGGACGCACGGATTCATGCGTCCTCCGGCTCAGCCCATAGCGCGCCCAGGACGGCGCTCAGCGAGAGGACACGCAGCGGCGAAACTCCCCACATGGCGAGTGTGAACGCACCAATGAAGAGAAGGACCACACGGCCTCGATAGGGAGACCGCAGAGGCGGTCGGACGATGGTCCAGCACGTGCTCACCATGATGGCGACGGCGCTCGCCAGGGCGCCGCGAAGGGCGAGCTGCGCGAGCGCGTGCTGTGTCCACGACGCATAGAAGGCGGTCAACGCAGCGGCCAGCACCGAGCACGGCGCCGAGACGGACACCAGCGCGACCACCGCACCCACAGTGCGCCGCATCAGCCAGCCGACCCCGACGCAGAACGCCAGCATATTCGTGCCCGGCGTCAGCCGGGCGACAGCGAACGCGAGATGGGTCTCGCGACGATCCAACCAGTGTTGTCTCTCGACGATCTCTTGCTCCAGAATCGCGATCGTCGCCGTGCCGCCACCGAAGACCGTACTGCCGAATCGAGCGAATACCCACGCGATCGAACCGACGGAAGGTCTACGAGAGGGAGTTGCGGCGCCGGGTTGAAGCTGCGCGGAGGTAACCGACATGGCGACCGATCGTGGAACCGATTGGCCGCGCGGGTCAACTCTCTGGGTGCATGGGGCGCCCGCCGGCAGAAGCTGGTTGGCGGAATCCGACGCGTCCCCCACTCGGCCAGGGTCTCCTGCTATCCTATCGCTCGATAGTGGGAGCGCAAACAAGGAGGGAGATGTGAGGCGACCGTTCACCGGCCTTGCTCTTGTCGTATCGGGGCTGATCGTCCTTTCGTTGATTGTTCTGGGCCGGACCGAACGTGTTCCCCAGGCCGACGAAGGCGGGAGCCGCGAAAGGCAGATTCTGTACGTCACCAACAGCGCAGGCGACGACGTCACGCTGGTCGACGCCAAGACACACCGCGTGATCGGCAGCATCGAAACGGGTACGACCCCGCATGGACTTGTCGCGTCGCCCGACGGGCGCCGGATCTACATCACCGGTGAAACCGACGATGACGTCGTGGCGATTGATACGGCCACCGCGAAGGTGCTGTGGAAGGCGCCGGTTGGCGAGCAACCCAACGAACCCGCACTATCCGCTGACGGCCGTCATATCTATGTGCCCATCCGCATGTCCGAGGTGACCGACGTCGTCGACACCACCACCGGGAAGCGCATCAACTCGATCCGGACCGGCCGCGTTCCGCACAACGCGTACCCCTCGTCCGATGGCAAGTGGATCTACGTCACGTCGAGGGGCGACGAGAAGATCAGCATCATCGATCCGGCGACGCAGCAGGTGGTCGGCGACGTTCCGCTCGGAGGGGAACCGAGACCGGTCGCCTTCACCAAAGACAACACGCGCGCATATTCGACCTTGACGGGGCTCCATGGCTTTGTGGTGGCCGATCTGACGCAACGGAAGGTCACCGAGCGGATCGAGCTGCCGAAGGCGGACCTGCCGGAAATTTCGGTCCACGGTTATACGGACACGCATGGCATCGCGCTGAGCCGAGACGACAAGCAGTTCTGGGCCACCAACGTGTTCGGCAATGCCGTCACCGTGTTCAGCGTGCCGGACCACAAGGTGTTGACGAGCGTCACGGTCGGATTGGCGCCCAACTGGATGACGTTCAGCCCCGACGGCGAGCTCCTGTACGTCAGCAATTCGGGCTCGAACGACGTCTCGGTGATCGATGTCAGGCTCTTCCGGGAAGTCGTTCGCATTCCCGTAGGCATGTCTCCCAAGCGTCTGCTGGTCGTCACCGTGCCCGAAGGAATGGGCGGACCAGACGAGGCGGGCTGGAGAACGGCGGCGAGCCGTCCTTCGATTACGGACTATTGGGTGCGCGGCGGCGGGATCCTCGGTGCAGAGACCCACAGCTTCCGCGCGAAGTTCGCCACCGGAGAGCTCGCGGCCGAATCGATACCGGGTTGGTACCGGAAGCTCGGTCTGCCCCACGTGGCGATCAACAGCCGCCACATCACCTCATGGGAGCGCGACTCGCTCGATCGAATCAAGCGCGCGATACGCGACGAGGGCCGATTTGTCTCGGCCGTGCTGATCGACAACGCGCTGACCGCCGGCGATGACGCGGCGACTACCGCGCGTATCGAAGAGTACAAACGGATCATGCGGGCAGCCCATCATCTTGGCGCCCCGGTGGTCCGCATCACCGTGGGGGCAGAAGGAGCGCGGCGATCAGACCGCCGCTGCCCTCAAGCAGCTGCTGCCGACTGCCAAGGAACTCGGCCTGAAGATCGCCGTCGGCGTCTCGCCCGGATCCCCGCTGGGCGCGGAGGGTCTCTTGCGCATCGTCAACGGCGTCGATCCCGCTGTGCTCGGTGTGGCGCTCGAGATCGAGAGCGGCAAAGGCCGGTCGATGACTCCAGAGCAGGTCTCGAAGCTGGTGCCTCTGGTGTATTACCTGCGGGTCAAGGCGACTGCCTTCGACGCACGTGGCGAGGAGACGACGATCGACTTCGACGAGGCTCTGAGCCCGTTCGAACGAAACGGCTACGGCGGGACCATTTCGATCGGCTTCGATGGCGAGAGCGATCCCGTGACCGGCGTCGTCAAGACTCGCGATCTCCTCGTGAAGCACTGGGTCGGATCGGCGAAGACGAATTGAGCCAGGCCGCCGACTCCGTGCGGTCGGCCAGCCCGCCCTTGACGAATCGGGCGCGCTTCCAGAGAATTGGATCAACTTCGACGATCGCCTTCAGGAGCCCCGGCCGACATTCGGGGCGTTCGCGTCTGTGCTGAAGCAGCGCGCTGCTCCACCACGAGGCAGTTGTCGTGTGGCGGAGGGGCATTCGTCCCAGCAGATGAAAGCGACCTCACGGTTGCAGGAGTAGAGGGAATCATATGCACATTCGTTCAACATCGCGCGTTCTGATCGGAATGATGGCGGGTTTGCTGGCATCCCAAGGCATCGCGCAGGCCCAGTTTGACAAGGGAGCGCCACCGGGAACTCCGGGCCACGAGATCATCCACTTGAAGGGGGACCTCTATCGATTCCGTCAGGTCCGGCACTACGGGATGTTCCTCCACACGCCCGAGGGCATCATCCTCGTGGATCCCGCCAACTCGGAAGCCGCGAAGTGGCTGAAGGCCGAGTTCGCCCGGCGTTTCAAGGTGCCCGTCAAATATGTCATCTACAGCCACGCGCACAACGACCACGCCAGCGGAGGAGAGGTGTTCGCCGACACGGCCACCTTCGTGGCGCACGAGAACATGGCCAAGAACCTGGTCCCGCCGGCGGACGGTGCACCATTGCTGCCGCGAGAGGCCCTCTGGGACAAGAATGGCAACGGCGGCATTGAACAATCGGAAGCGCCAGCGGGCATGGCGAAAGAGTTTGCCAAGCTGGATCTCGACCGCAACGGGAGGCTGAGTCGCAAGGAGATCTGGACAATCCGGTTCGGGAACGGCGGCCAGTCAGCCCCGCCAAACATCGTGTTTCGAGATTTTGCGTCGATCAAACTTGGCGGCAAGACGGTGGAGCTGCACTATACGGGCCTCAACCACACAGACGACATGGCCGTCGTGCGCTTTCCCGAGCAGCGGATCATCTACACGGTCGACCATTTGACGCCCAAACGTTTGCCGCGAGGGGACCTCGATGGGGGCTTCCTGCCGGAGTGGCTCGATTCCTTGAAACGCATCGAGCAGCTCGACTTCGACTACGTCTCCCCGGGTCACGAGTCAGTCGGTCCCAAGGCGGACGTGTCCGAACAGGTTCGCTACATGAGCGATCTGATCAAGGCCGTTTCCGAAGGTATCGCTGCGGGCAAGAGCTCGGCGGAGCTCGTCAAAAGCGTGCGACTGGAACAGTACAGCAAACTCATGGAGTACGAGATGTCCCGCGCCAGCAATGTGGCCGGCGCCTACGAGATGCTCACCGCACGCCGGCGAAAATGACCCCACGGTCTGTTTGAGTCGACGGGCCGTCGTAGGATCCGGGCTGATGGCGAGCCGGTTCGTCTTTGGAGGCGGGGCAGTGCTCCCACCGACCGTGCAGGTCCCCAGGGGATCGCGGCCGGCGGCGGACGCGTGCCGGCGCTGTTCTTCTGGTCCATCATCTTCTTATTGCCATCTCGATCATCAGGTAACCGTTGGTCTTGGGGGCACAATGGCTGGACAGTCGTGATTGAATCGGTGGAACGGATGAACAAGGCGTTCACGAAGGAACCCGACGACGAGAGCGACGAGCACGACCACGCCGCTGAGCCAGCCGCACGCGCCCAGGTCGCGGGAGTCAAGAACTACATCACACCGAGCGGCTTGCAGCGACTCAAAGACGAGCATCGGTTTCTGCTCACGAGGGAACGGCCGGCGGTGACGCGGGTCGTGACCTGGGCGGCCGGCAACGGCGATCGCAGCGAAAACGCCGACTATCAGTACGGCAAACGGCGGCTGCGCGAGATCGATCGGCGCATTCGCTTTCTCACGAAACGGATCGATGCTGCGGAAATCGTGGATCCGGAAGCCCCGAGAGGTGGGCCTGCGGCGACACAGGTCTTCTTCGGAGCTACTGTGCGCTACGCCAACGCCTCTGGAACGGAGCGGGTGGTGAGCGTCGTCGGCCTCGACGAGGTCGATCTGGATCGCAACCACATCAGCTGGTTGTCGCCACTGGCCCGTGCGTTGATGAAGTCCGGAGCAGGCGATCGCGTGGTCCTTGACGCCCCGGCTGGTACGGAGCAACTGCAGATCCTCGAGGTGCGTTATCAGCGCATCCCCGTCAAGCCCTTTCGCGAACCACCCGGAGCCGAAGCCGCGCCGAGTGCTCGTCCTCGCACCGGGACCTGAGAACTGCCCACCCTCCTCGTATCCCCCCTGGGGACGCCACTCCAATCTTCAGGTCCCACAACATGCTTGCTCTAGACCGGAGCGCGGAAAACATGACCCGTTTCGAGACAGTCACCGCGAAAACTTGTTCAGGCGAGGTTGCTCAGGCCGCTCGCGCTGTCTTGGTGGCCCGTTTCATCAATACGGTGGCATTCGGCCGCCGATGCATCCCGTGCGTCATCGTACTTATGAAACGGACCACTTAGCTAACGCCTGACTGCTGTAGACTTCGATGTGTCGTGTTCGACAAGAGAGAAATCGAAGCCCCCGGCGAAGTCGTCCCAGCACTCACTCGAACCGTAGATACCGACGCGGCACGCGTAGCTGTGTCCGAGGTTGGAGTACGCCGACGTGCGGAGGTCTGTGTAGAAATCGTGCCCGCCCCCGAACGTGGGACCGTACGAGCTGCAGTCGTAGACCGAGTAAGTATCAGCGGACGCGGCGACACCTGTTTGCATGTGCTTGAAGCTATTCGTCAGTGAGAAGAGGAATGCGTTCGCGTCGAAGTGTCCGTTGCAGCCACCCCCGCTGCCCCAGGGACGGGCCGTATATCCTCCGAAGATCCGTCCGGGACCAGACTTCGCGACGCCTCACCGCCGAGCGCGGGCACGATCCATGTGGCCCACTCGTTCGACGAGGGGGTCAGCACGGTGTAGGCGATTCGCGATCCGCCTGGCGAGAACACGGGCGCCATCTTCCGGCGGTCATCATGCGTGAGCGCAACCGGCTCGCCGTCAGGAAGGAGCTGTACGTACACCTGTCCCGGATCGAGAAATGTGCTCGAGCCACGAATAAGTGCGAGCATGCGTCCGTCGGGAGAAACAGCGGGGTTCGTGGCGGAATCCGTGAAGTTCGTGAGCTGCACGTATGGCAGCCGTTCGGCCTCGCTCGCCGGGATGCCGGATGGCAATAACACGAACGCAGCGACTACGCCGGCGATCGCCAGCGCGGCCAGTGCATATGCGAGATGCAGACGCGTTTCGGCGAACAAGTGGCGTGAACGTCGTGGCGCGCTCCGCCTGAAGACTGCGTTGCAGGCGTTGGAGTCTGCCTGGCCATCGACTGTCGCACCTGGCGGTTCAATAATGGTATTTCCTTTGACGACTTCGGACGGGGGGACAGCTTTCTCGCCGATGGCAGGATCTTTCCTGCCGGTACGCTCGGCTCAGGAGCGCAGAACAACGACCCGAACGATCCCGGCAGCATCGGCAAATGGACTCAGCGTGGGACGATGGCCGCAACGCTGGCGGAGATCGCTTCTGGCACGCGACCAGCGTTCTTCGCGACGTGGTTTCACTTTCTGGATGATGGCTCAGGCCTGGTGGTCGACGGCCCTCATCCGGAGTCTGGTCCGATGGCCGTGGTCGGCGGTATGGGTCGATTCAGCGGCGCCAGCGGGGAACTCTCCGATGAGATCATCGGCAGCAATATCAGCGGCTGCCCGAACCTTCGTTTGACGATCAAGCTCAAGAAACAAGCCCATAGATCGACGTAGCTCGGGTTGCGGGATGAGCGTCGCCATCCGGGATCACGACCAACGCACGGTGGTGTGGCAGGGCAGCGGACCAACCGGTACACGTCTAGCCTGCCCGCCCGCCACACGTAAAAGGAGGGTCCTCCGTGCGGAGTCAGGAGTGAATTACGAACCGCTGGTGCGTCCAGTTACCGGAGGTTCGTGGACTGAGGTTCGAGAACCGCCTTGTATGCGAAGCCTGCGATTGCAGCGCCGATCACCGGAGCGAGCCAGAACAGCCAGAGCTGCTGAAGGGCCCAGTCTCCAACGAACACTGCGGTTGCGGTGCTGCGCGCCGGATTGACCGAGGTATTCGTCACCGGGATGCTGATCAGATGGATCAGTGTGAGTGCCAAGCCGATTGCGAGTCCTGCGAATCCTACAGGAGCGTTTTTGTGAGTGGTGCCGAGAATGACGACCAGGAACATGAACGTCATCACGACTTCGGACACGAGCCCGGCCGCAAGCGAATACCCTCCCGGTGAGTGCGCGGCGTAGCCGTTGGAGGCGAACCCCCCGGCGAGGCTGAAATCCGCGCGGCCGCTCGCAATGAGGTACAGCACGCCTGCGCCGATGATGCCACCGAGGACTTGCGCCACGATATAAGGCAACAGCAGGGCAGCAGGAAAGCGACCTCCCGCCCACAAGCCGACAGAGACAGCGGGGTTGAAGTGACCGCCCGAGATTGGGCCGAGCGCGTACGCCCCCGTCACGACCGTGAGGCCGAAAGCCAGTGACACGCCAAGCAAACCGATTCCGACGGCTGGAAAAGCGGCCGCGAGTACCGCGCTGCCGCAACCTCCGAGAACCAGCCAGAACGTGCCGAGGAATTCCGAAGATAGCTTTGAGATCACGATGCCACTCCTTCAATAGAGCGAACGATGAGAGGGTGTCCGTGTTTCCTGGATTACGCCCGGATTTGGCGTGGATTAGGCCCGGCTTTGTGGCCGTCTCCACTCCTCTCTGCCTTGACGGTCTTGGCCTGCGCCATGGCTGTGCGCCCATCGTCACCAAAACCGCTGCTGCAATGATACCTACGACATATCGTTTCATGTGTGCTCCCCGTCGCCTCTTGTGGGGCGCTCCTCCAGCGATTGGCGTTGGGGACGTACCAGCTCCACCATCCAGTCTGCCCGATGCAGGAATCGCGCCCGCGAGGCTTGGGCCACGGTGGCGGGCCCGCCAATGAGTCGGAGACGCCGCATTGTTTGCCTCGTTCTCAGTGTGAAGATCGGTTGCGCCGCAGTTTCCGCAGCATTCTGAGACGCGGCCGCAGCCTTCGCCACGATGCTGTTCTTGAAGTCCCTGACTTCAGCTCGCGCAGGCGCCTCGATCCCGCCGCTTTCTAGGACCACCGGCGTCCGACATGTCGGAGCCGGCCTCCGGAGTGGGAGCGTCGTTATAGTAGCTAGTGTCGTGTCTCCGATACTAGGGCGTCCTCGAGCCGAGCGCGAGTATCCAGCCGAGCGTCAGGACGGGCTGAGTGCTGACGGTCTCGCTGGTGTTCTTCAAGAAGAACGGCTGCTGCGTAATGTCGTTTCGATATTCAACGCGCATGAGGGCGATCGAGTACTTGATCTCGGCAGTCAGGGTGAACTCCCCGGCGCGCTGGGAGATGCCGGTCATGAAGCCGTCCAGGTCGCTCACGAGTTCGAGTCTGGTTGCGGCGGCCAGCCAGCCGCGAACCCGATACCTCAGATACACTGCCGCGCCCTGCCAGAGCTGCTGTGTATGCTGGTCCCTGCCCACGTCGTAGTTCGCCCCCAGCACGGTTCTCTCGGTCACGTTGTAGGAGACAACCGTGTCGAACAAATGGCGCGCGCCGGAATTGTCGTCCGTCGTCTCCGGTCCGCCAATATAGGTCGCGGTGACTGTCAAGTCGCTCGTTGGCTTGCCGGACACCGAAAGGCCGGCGCTCTTGGCGCCGTTGTTGTCCCCGACGTTGTTCCAACCGTTGACAAGGAATCCCGTGACGACAAGCCGGTCGCTCGCCTTGTAGGCCACCCGCAAGCCGGTATGGTCACGAGGGATCGCGGACGCGAACAGCAGGCTGCGTGAGTAGTTCCAGTTGTCCCTGGTCTCCATCACCTCCTTGCCGGCCGGCGTGACGAACTTCCCGAAATCAAGCTGCAACTTGCCGGACAGCAGAGGCGGAAGGTAGCTGAGATAGGCCTGCTGAAAATACTGATCCCTGGTGCTGCCGCGGGGGTCGGCGCTCGCAGCAAGGGTGGCCGCCGGCCCATAGTCCAGATCGACACGGTAACCGCCGCGGCTGTGAGCGGTCGGCTTCTTGTCGAGGGCGAGCTCGGCCAGATTCAGGCTGAACGACTTTTGCGCTACGTCGAAGGCATGGAGGCAGTTGAAGATCTTCACTTCGCTGACCACCGCGCACGGCGTCGCCGGGGTATTGAAGTTGTAGGAATAGTACACGTCAACGAAGCCGGACACTTGCGTCTGCTTGAAGAAGGTCAGGACCGGATTCTCGGGCGCAGTCGTGGCCGTGGCCGGCCCCTCTGCCTGTCCGGGTGCAGTCGCCAATACCTCGGGCGCCCGGCCGCTCAGTCGGCCGTCCTCCGCAGCGGCCCGACCCGGAAGGAAGGCCGCAACGAATGTCAGGAGCAGTACGCCAGTCACGCACTTCCGCATGAGCCATTCTGCGCCAGCAGCAGCCGACTTGTGACAAAGGCACGAAGCAGTGCCACTACACTAAAGGAAAGAGGCCGCGCTGACGTAGACTCAGTCGAACATGCGACGACGGCTTCCGACCCCGTTCCTTACGGCATTCTCGATCTTCTTCGGTCTTCTGGCTTCTTCGGCACTCGCACAGACCGTGGATTCACTGGGCGATGCGAGGATCGACCGCGACGTGCGGTCGGGATCGTGGTCGGTCTACGCCGGTGGGGCGTCGATGACACTCACGATCGATCCCTCAAAAGACTACGCCGTGACCTCGATGATCAGCCCTTCGGGAACCGACTGGATGCGCGTGCGCGCCGCCGACGCCGTTATCACCGCCGACGGCGCCCGACACACGTTTGGCAGCCGCTCGAGTGGCTTCAGCTACACCTCCGTGGCGATCCGAAACGATGGACGGCATCTGGAACTCGTCGTCACGTTCACCCTTCTGCCCCAGAACCTGAATGTCACCCGGCATATCGCGGTCGTGCCCGGCTCGCCAACCTTCGAAACGTGGACGAGTTTTGAGGCACTGGGCAGATCGGTGATGCTGTCCGACATCGATGGGTTCCAGGCGGTTGTCGCGCCTGGCACGCTGCACTGGGTGACCGGCCTCGCGCCTGCGTCCGGCGACGTCAACCTGAATTCGGTATTCGCGCGACGGCGGCAGACACTGGCGCCCGGTGACACGCTGTCGCTCGGATCGACTGAGAGATCGTCGCAGCACACCGTACCGTGGCTGGCCGTAACGGGCGACGGCGATGTGCTGTACGCCGGCTTGATGTGGTCGGGAGGATGGTCGTCGACCACGACGCGGACGACCGACGGGCTCGCCATGGACTGGAGGCTCGCCGACATGACGACAGTCGTCGGGGCCACGCCCGTTGAAGGACCTCACGCCATTGTCGGTCTCGCACGCGGATCGTTGCCCGAAGCCACAGCCGCTCTTGGCTCGTACATTGTCCAGGGGCTCCGCGGGGGCCGCCCGCTGACGCCGCTTGTCACGTACAACACATGGTTCGCCTACGGCACGCGCGTCGACGACGCGTCGATGCGGAGCGAAATGGCTCGCGCCGCGTCGATGGGCGTCGAGCTGTTCGTCATCGATGCCGGCTGGTACGCCGGAGCCGATACGAAAGACCCCACGAACTTCACGGCGGGTCTCGGGAGCTGGAAGGCCGATCCGGATCGTTTTCCAAACGGTCTCAAGGCGTTGACTGACTATGCGCACGGTCTCGGCCTGAAGTTCGGCCTGTGGGTGGAACCTGAACGCGTGGCCCTGTCCCAGGTTGGCAAGGACGGTCTCGACCAGGCGTGGCTCGCCACAGCAGCGGCGGCTACCAGTCCAAGGACTGGGCGCAAATCTGCCTTGCGGCGAAGACCGGGCGACAGTGGGTCGTGGACCGGCTCGCCGCCCTGATCGACTCGGTGCAGCCCGATTATCTGAAGTGGGACAACACCCAGTGGCTCAACTGCGATCGCCAGGGTCACGGCCACCTCCCGAGCGACGGCAACTTCGCGCACGTGACTGCGCTCTACCAGATCCTCGACATGCTGCGCCAGAAATACCCGGCGCTGACTATCGAGAACTGCTCGGCAGGGGGGAACAGACTCGATCTCGGGATGTTGCGGTACACCGATGTCGCCTGGATGGACGACCATACCGCGCCATCGGTCAAGGTCCGGCACAACATCGAGGGTCTGAGCCTGATCTTTCCGCCGTCGTACCTGTTGTCGTTCGTTGTCAATCTTGGCTGGGAGCCGCTGCACAACTCGCCAGACCTGTCGAACTACATGCGAAGCCGGATGGTGGGCGTCCTCGGCCTCTGCTATCGATCGGAGTGGCTCTCCAGTGCCGACCTCGACGCGATCACCCGAGAGATCACGCTCTACAAGAGGTTACGGCCGACGAGCGTGGCCACCGCCGTGCTTCTCACGCCGCAGGCACAGGTGGGGGATGTCAGACCCGGCTGGGACGTGCTGCAGCAGACCGCACTCGATGGCGCCTTTCTGGTTTACGCTTTCGCCGGCCAGGCCGGAGCGCACGACACGATCGTCTTTCCCGTGGGTCTCGAGCCCGACGCTGTCTACCGCGTGAGCTCGGTCGATAAGGGCCTGTTAGGTGAGTTCACGGGTGCCGACCTGATGCTGCAGGACGGTCTCAGGATCTCCCAATCGTCAGACACCGCCGCGCACGTCCTGTCCCTGATGCCGCAGCCGTGATCGGCGCTGGTGATCCCTCGGAACCAGCATGACGCTCACCGGTGCACGTCTCGCCTGGTTGATCACCTGACCGGCAGGCATCCGACACGAACTCCAGCACGTCGGTTCCCCCTCTGACATAGCGGAGGTCCAGCCGGCCGTGGATCGGGTGTCGGATTCCCGCAAGAGCAGTTATCTGTGAACTATTCCGGCCAAGAATGCTCCTGTGTCGCAGTGGTACACGTTATGCGGTGGGGCACAGCGAGAAAGACCAGCTTCTGGTCTTCAGGAGATTCCTATGCTCACAGGCAAGCTCGCCACCTTCTGCGTCGCACTCGCTGGGTGCGTGCTGCTGACCGCCGCCCAGGCGCCGGCCAGCCAGACCGACATCACGAAAGGCACCGGCACCGTCAGCACCGAACAGGTCAGCGGCGAGGTCGTGCAAGTCGATGGCAACAACCTTCTCGTCAAACTGTCCTCCGGTGAGCTGAAGACGTTCAATGTGCCAGAGGAGCGGAGGTTCGTCGTCGATGGCAAGGATCTATCGGTGCGCGATCTCAGGCCGGGTACCACACTCACGGCGACGGTGCAGACGACCACGACGCCGGTTTCGGTCCGTACCAAGGCAGTGCAGAGCGGCACCGTATGGTTCGTCTCGCCGCCGAGGCTGGTCATCCTCACGCTGCCCAACGGCGAGAACAGGCAATACGAGGTGGGGGATGACGTGAAATTCATTCTGCAGGGCAAGCCCGCCACCGTGTTCGACCTGAGGAAGGGCATGGTGGTTTCGGCAGAGAAGATCGTCGAGGCTCCGGACGTCGAAATCACGACAGCCACGACGGTGGTCGGACATGCCCCGTCGGCCGCAGTTGCCGCTTCGGCTCCCGAAACCATACCGGCAGCCGCTCCGGCCGCCGCGCAGGGAGTCGCTCCGGCAGCCGCTCCTGCCGACGTGCCCGCCGCGGCACCGATACCTTCGGCCGGTGCCGCATTGTCGGAGGCGCCACCTGCCACACCGGCAGGCGAAGACAGCTCGAGCTGGATGATGTGGGCAGGGATCATCTTGCTCCTCGTGGTGCTGGTGGTCGGCGGCAGGAAGTATCTGATGCCCCACGCCCGATAACGTCGCGCTACTGGGGCCGGGCGCTGCCGGCCGCGGTGTTCGCGGTGATGCGGTCGCCCGGCCCCCGTCGTGTCTACGGCGAGGCCGGGAAACGAGTTTCGGCCAGGCCCAGAATGGAGGAGATTTTGGACTAGTCTGTTGGTGTGCTGGCGGTCTCTCGGTCAGGGTTCGTCTGACTGTTAATTTTTCAGGCGGTCCACGCCGCCTCCATTGCTGTAGATTCTGTTGCGGCGCTCGCGGCGGTTCATTGAGCGTGGAAGGGGGAGTTGTGCAGAGCACCTTCAGTCGACGTGCATTCGTGACAGGGTTAGGGATGCTGAGCGTCCCGCTGATCGCCTTCGCGCAGGAGAAAGCGAAGAAGGAGAGCGACGACAAGAGTCGCGAAGAGAAAAAGAAGGAAGCGGAGGAGAATGCGGAAAAGAAGAAGGATGAGGCGAAGGACAAGGCTGAGAACGCGGTCGACGACAGGGACAAGGTCGTCGATACCCCGGGGACCGATCGCAGCCAGGACCGGCGGCAGGATCGACGGCGCGATGCAGTCAAGTGACGAAGCGTTCTGGGGCTCGCGTTCCTGACGAGACGAGCTGATCCGGTTGGTGAGTTCCAAAACTTCGTTGTCGAAAGAGGACGACGCCGCGTTTGAGCGGCGAGCAGGACTTTCCCCGCCCCAAGAAAACCGACCTCTCGCAAAGGCGGACCTACGATGCGATAACACGACAAGTTACACAAGGAGAGTGCCAGTGCAAACCATCACGCTATCATTTGCCGTGCTGCTCGCCACGGCATTGGTTCTTGTCACTGAGCCATCCATTGCTCAAGACAAGGGCAAGACGGCGGCTGCTGAACTCACCAGCCAGTCGCAAGCAGCGCTGACGCGACTTGACGCGAGCGCTCCGCTGGCGAAGACGCTGCAGTCCAAGGCGCACGCCGTTCTGGTATTTCCCGAAATCACGAAAGCCGGGCTTGGCATCGGCGGTCAGTACGGAGAGGGAACACTCCTCAAGGCGGGGAAGGCGGCTGCCTACTACAAGACGACCGGCGCCTCGTTCGGCCTCCAGGCTGGCGGGCAGCAATACGGCTACGCGATGTTCTTCATGAACGAGAAGGCCCTCTCGCAGCTCGACAACGCGAAAGGCTTCGAGGTGGGAGTCGGACCGAGCGTCGTGATGGTCGATGAGGGCATGGCGAAAACCACGACCACGACCACGCTCAAAGACGACATCTACGCGTTTGTCTTCGGACAAAAGGGGCTGATGGCGGGTCTTGGCATCCAGGGCAACAAGATCGCGAGAATCCAACCGAAGTAGGTGAAGCCGGGATGTAAGAATGCACGCGGCTGGAGGTTGACCCCTCGCCACACTGGGCAGTTGCCTCTCTACTTCCCTCCTGGCGGTCGTAACGATTGCCGCGTGCAGCGGATCACCGACGGTTCCTCCCACCGGTGCGTCGCCGTCGGTAGCAGCGCCTCCACCGCCTTTGAGACGAACCGTCACAGGGTCAGTGTGGCTCTACTCCCAACCGGACGTCAGCCACTCGCCGACGTCGATGTGTGGATTTGGCTGGAAACGCCCAGCGGTTCGCATGACGGCCCATCCGTCAGGAGCGATTCCGCGGGGCGATTCTCGTTCGAGACTTGGTCTAGCGCGCTCGTTCGACTGTATGCGCAGCCCGAGGGCTTGTTCCAACCGTGCCTGACAACCGTGAGAGTCGATCAGACCGAGGCCACTATTCGGTTGGTGGCAGAATCTCACATTCTACAAGCGCGGAATTGGCCCGACTTCATGGTCGAGCGAGTGCTCTCAGGGACGATATTCGAAGCGTCGCCGACGGCGCGGCTGCCGATTTCTGGTGCATCGGTACAGGTCGACGGCGTGTATGGCGACGGGCTAACGTTGGCCGAGACGCGGAGCAACGGAGACGGCAGATTTCTGGTGTGTGGCCTCGAAGGGGAACCGAGCCATGCCCTCGTCGTCAGCAAGTCGGGATACCAGTTCGCGGTCGTCCCAGTTCCCACCCAAGGTGCCGGTCCGGTAGACGTCGAATTGAGACGCTGAGCCAGATTTCGGCTCAAGTGCCGAGTTGTCCGGCAGTGCGGTTCCATGGAAGGCCCACCAGCCCCGACCAGATGAGCGCAGAAACAGGGCGTCACCCATTCCCGTCAAAGTCCGCCCTATCTGTTGACTCAAGTCATCAGGCATCCTACGCTCACGGCTGAGCTTGGCGCTCCGCGTCCAGGCGTCACGAGAACGTAAGCCAGAGGATAGGAAACATGATGATGCGAGCGCGTTCGCTTGTCTTCGCGTTGATGGTTCTGGCGATTGCTTGCGGCGGCGGCAATCCAGGAGGCCCGAGCGGAGGTGGCTCAGGATCCGGGGGCTCCAGCGGTTCGACGAATCGAGGAACAGTAACGGCCATCATCGATGGCGTTTCGTATACCGGTGTCGTCAACGCGGCCAGCGTCAACGGCGCGGGGAACCTGAACATCGCGTCCAACAATGCCGCGCTGACGCTGGCGATTAGCTTCGCGGCCCGCGCTGCTGTTGGTACGACGGTCATCAACTCGGCGAGCACCACTGTACTGAACGTCATTACGACAAACGGAACCACCCCGACCGGGAGTTGGGCTGCGTCGGGTCTCGGTGGCAGTGGGTCGCTCACCATTGCGACGCTGACCTCCTCGGGTGTGTCGGGCACGTTCAACTTCGTTGCGGTCCCTGCTCCTCCTCCCTCAGGTCTCGGAGCAACCGGAACCAAGACGGTGACCAACGGATCTTTCACTGCGACCTTCTGATCCAGCGCGTGAGCCCATGATTCAGTGACCATCTTGAACCAGGGGCGAGGCTGAAATCCGCGCGGCCGCTCGCAATGAGGTACAGCACGCCTGCGCCGATGACGCCACCAAGGACTGGGCCACGATATAAGGCAACAGCAGGGCAGCAGGAAAGCGAGCTCCCGCTCACAAGCCGACCGAGACAGCGGGGTTGAAGTGACCGCCCGAGATCGGGCCGAGCGCGTACGCCTCCGTTACGACCGTGAGACCGGAAGCCAGTGACACGCCAAGCAACCCGATTCCGACGGCTGGAAAAGCGGCCGCGAGTACCGCGCTGCCGCACCTCCGGGAACCAGCCAGAACGTGCCAAGGAATTCCGCGTTGCTCGTCGGTCAAATACTCCCGGTATTCTCCCTCCTCGCGCCTTGCGGGGCGGGCGCCTCGGCGCCCTCGGTGCGGCTACGAACTTCGGAGACGCGACACTAGCGCCTGACCCGCGAGAGGCAGTCCGTGGCGAGGCGCCCCAGCAGTCGGCCGGCGGCCGCGGCCAGGTCGCCGGGCAGGTCGGCCGCGATCGGTTCCTCCGCGCGGATGATCTCCGAATGGACCGCCCGGTCGGTGGTCGTCACCTGGACCTCGACAGCCCCGACCAGCCGCGGGCTCGGCGCCGCCTCGATCTGCCATACCACCAGCGTGACGGCCAGCGACGGCGCGCTGCCGACGTCGACGAGGCGGATATCGGGACTCGACGCGATGGCATATCGCACCGCCGAATCCAGGTAGCGATCGGGGGTGGATGCCCAGAGCCAGACCGGATCCTCGGTCACCTCACCACCGGGCTGCTGGTGCAGCACGCGACGGCCGATGTGTCCCCGGCCCTGCGTCTCGAGCAGACGGACGCTCGTGGCGTTCGGGGCATCGGCGGCCACCCCGCCCGGCTCGACCAGTCGTGGCTCGATCATGCGGATGGGAACGGTATCCGGGCGTTCAATCCGAACACGGCAGCCCCCGCCCAGGCAGGCCACTGCCAGCACGACGAGCATTCCGTATCTCGAGCGCCGAATCATTTCGGCTTCGCTCCTGCCTGCCGGATGCCGTGGACCACCGACTCCGGCTGTTCCTGCAGCTGGCGCGCGAGCTCGCGCAGCTGCCCGAGCGACTCGCGTATCGCGGGCAGCGAGCGCCGCAGGTCCTCCGCCGCCAGGCTGGCCTGGTCCATGGCCTCGCGCGTGGCGCGGCCGGAGGCGGGCAGGTCTGCCGCGTCGATGGCGGCGCGTGCCTCGTCGGCGAACTTCGACAGCGTGCCCTCGTTGCCGACCAGTCCGTCCAGGTTCGAGGCGATCGCCTCGATCTGCGCGCTGGTCGTCGAGAAGAACTTCCGCGAGTCGGCGCTGAGGGCCGGCAGCTCGCTCTCGCGGACGATGCGTTCGACGTTGGTGAAGAACCGGTCGGCCCGGTCGAGGCTGTCGGGCATCCGGGCGACGATCTCCCGAAGGACCTGGAGCGTCGACTCGACGCGCTCCAGCACTTCGGGCAACCGGTCCCGTAGCTCCGCAATCGGGGTCGGCATCGACGGGATGTATGGCCGACTTGGCGTGAAGCCGAGCGTCATCGGCGGAGGGGGGTTCTCCGGCATGTCGAGAAAGAGGTATGCCTCGCCGGTCACGGGGTTGCCCACCACTTGAGCGCGCAGCCGCTCGAACACGCCCGTCCCGGCCAGTTCCTGGAGGTTGGTGACATTGGCGCCGACGGTGGTGAGGCGATCGGTGAACAGCTCGAAGTCGATCTCGATCGTGCGGCCGCCCGGCTCCACCTGCAGGTTCGACACCCGCCCCACGGCGACGCCGCGGTAGCGCACCGGGCTCGAGATGTCGAGACCGGCGACGTTCTCCTGCGTATAGGTGACGAGCTCGATGACCTCGCGGCTCCGCATCCGCTGGATGAAGAGCAGCCCCGTCGCGAGGATCACGACGATCGCGATGACGAGGAACAACCCGAGGCGCGCGTAGCTCTTCTCGACCGCCATGATTCATCTCTCCCGGGCCGCGGACGCGCTCGGCGAGGACCGCGTGAAGAAGTTGTGCACGAACGGGATGGCCGATTCGTCCCGCAGCCGCCGAGGATCGCCTCGGGCCACGATCCCCTTGGCCTCCTTGTCGAGCACGATGCAGTTGTCGGCGACCAGGAAGATGCTCGGCAGCTCGTGCGTCACGATGACGATGGTAATCCCGAGGTCGCGGCTGAGCGTGACGATCAGGTGATCGAGCTCGACCGCGCTGATCGGGTCGAGCCCGGCGGAGGGCTCGTCGAAGAACAGCAGGTCGGGCTCGATCATCATCGCGCGCGCGATGCCCGCGCGCTTCTTCATGCCGCCCGAAATCTCACCCGGAAAGTGCCCCGCGAACGCGCCGAGGCCGACCAGATCCAGCTTCGCCTGCACGAAATCCTGTACGAGGGGGCCGCGGACGTTCGTCCAGGTCGTCAGCGGGAGCGCGAGGTTCTCGGCCAGCGTCAGAGAGCTGAAGAGCGCGCCGGACTGGAAGAGGACGCCGAACGGCGGTACGCCGCGGTAGACGTGCGGCTCGCCGACGCCGTCGATGTCGATGCGGCCGGCCATCGGCTGCTCCAGGCCGATCAGGTACCGGAGCAGCGTGCTCTTGCCACTGCCCGACCCGCCGAGAATGGCCAGGGTCGTTCCGCGCTCGACCTCGAAGCTGACGTGCTCCATCAGCACGCGGGACCCCCACCCGATCCGGAGGTCCTCGACGACGATGTGCGGCCGGGACGCGGGCATGTTCAGATTCCCAGCAGCGTGAAGAACAGCGTGAAGAGCGCGCTGATCACGATCACGCCGAAGATGGCCATCACGACGGCGCTGGTGGTGCGCGCCCCGACGGCCGCTGCTCCTCCGCGCGCGGCCAGACCCTGCCTGCAGGCGATGAGCCCGATGATCAGCCCGAGGAAGGGCGTCTTGATCATCCCGTTGAGGAAGTGCGCACCCGTGATGTGGGGCGCGGTACCGAGCACGTAGGCGCGTGGCGTCATGTCGGTGCTGACGATCGTGGCGAGGAGCCCGCCAGTGAGCGCCAGCACGTCGCCAATCCAGGTCAGCAGCGGCACGGTGGCCACGAGCGCAAGACAGCGCGGCACGACCAGCCAGCTCACCGGGTTGAAGCCCATCGACCGGAGCGCGTCGATTTCCTCCGACACCTGCATCGTGGCCAGCTCCGAAGCCAGGCCCGCGCCCGAGCGGCCCGCCACGACGAGGGCGGTGACCAGGGGGCCGAGCTCGCGGAATTGTGCGATGACGACGAGCTCGGGAACGTACACCACCGCGCCGAACCGCCCGAGCTGCGAGACGCCGAGAAATCCGATGATGAGCCCGACGAGCAGGTTCGCGGCGCTCGTGACCGGCAATGCGTCCGCGCCAGATCGCCTGCATCAGCCGTGGCAACGATGACCAATCGACCGAGCGAGGGGACACGAAGGCCTTCGGAACCGCGGCGGCGGCATGACCGAGGAAGTCCAGCGCGCCGGTCACCCTGCCTGGCACCGCAGCGGCCACGACCCCGAGCTGGGCGAGCAGGCCCATCCTCCGAGTCGGCTGCGGCCGGGCCTCTGCCCGCCGCTCGCGATAGAGCGTGATCAGGCGGACGGCGTGGGGGTTGTGATCCTCGATGAGGCGCGTGCGGAGCCCGCGTGCCTCGAGCCGGTCGATCAGCCGCGCCAGCAGCACGGCGCCCGACCCGTCGATGCGCTCGAGCGCGGACAGGTGGAGGTCGACGTCACCGCTGGCGATCAGGTCCCGCTCGGCCTGCTCCACGGCCCGCACCACCGCCGACGCGTGCGCCAGGTCGAAGGTGCCAGCCGGGACCAGACGGGTGCGCTCGCCATCGGCCTCAGCCCTGATGGCCACGCTCATCACGTTGGACTATACCACCCGGAACGTTGCGGCTCGTGCGACTGCGATGCGGGCGCTGCCCAAGAGTTTCATGGCCGCACGATTCTCATGCTTAGTGCAAGAAATGGATGAGCTGCCTTGTCGGAACAGGAAGACGATACAAGGCCGACAGCCACGCATAGAGCGCGACGTCGATCACGCCGATCAGGCGTGCAGGCGCCGCGCTCGCATCCTGAGCAGAAGATTCAGACGGTCAGGGGCTTGGCCGCGCGGGGCAACGTCCCTGAGTTCAAAAAGGCCGGGCCGGACCGGGGCTCCTTCTGGTGCCCCTCGGTCCGCCCGGGCAGGTGATCAGTTGCCCCAGGAGTATCTGAACAAGAGATTCTGCGAGACCTGGGTATCGTCGGTGACTTGTGGCTGTTCAAGGATGTCCACCCTGTAATCCAACGAGAGAGCGCCCGTCAGCCTGAAACTGAACGTGTTGCGCCAGTCCAGAGTCGGTTTACTGTCGAACTCCTCGAAGTCAGCGAACAGGTCGAGATTGGTGTTGAGCAGCAACCGTCTCACCCGGACGTCGCCGACGATCGTTGTCTCGATGCCGGACTGGTTGAAGTCTTCCTGTTCGGAGTAAACGAGCAGGCCCGGCGAGGCGGAGTCCTGCACGAACGCGCCGTTGTATTGACTCTGGCGGAAACCGAGACCCGCGCGCCAGTCGAGCGACGCCGGACGACTGCGAACGAGCCGGAAGTTAACGCCGGTCCCCTCGCGAAGCAGAACCGGCGCGAACGCATCGCTGACCTTGAAGTCGTCGTTAGCGTCCACGAGCTCGGTTGTCTGCGAGCCGTCGAGCAGGTGCTTCGTGACCACGGTGGGCTCGGTCACGAGCACGTTCGACTCGAACAGGTTCGTCAACAGCCCGAAACGAACGTAGGGACCAATCCTCGGACTCAGGAATCGCGTGTACAGCAGGTCGTACCGCAGTCGGTCGTTCGTTTTCTGCACCGGCAGGGTTTCAAAGTCCTGCGGATCGATACGGACGAAGCCTTCCTCGATCTCGAAGATCGACGAGAAGTAGTTCTTGTCGCGGTCGTACCTCAGGTAGTAGTCGAATGTCATGTTGCGCACCGATCGAGACCTGGTTCGCAGCGCCAACGACGTTCGATGTAGACGCGAAGGGCACGCCGACCCCAAGCGAGTACATGCGACTCCACCCGGACGGGTTGATGACGATCCCGAGCTCCTCGGGCGGCACCACGCCGGCGCCGAGCAACGTGCCGTCGTCCGGGTCGAGGACGAGCTTGAAGTACACGACCGAGCCCTCCGGCACCAGCACGGTGGAGAAATCGGTGCGCGCCCGATAGTTGGAGCCGGGGCGCACGACGCGATAGAGGCCTGGCCCCACGAGCAGGGTCCTGATGCGCTCGCCGAGGAGTGTGTCGGCGCCAAAACCGACCGTGTACGGCTGCCGGTCGCTGACCTGGATGAGCTCGTAGGAACCGCGATGGGGGATGTTGTCCTTGTCGACGACCTCCACGACCAGTGCTCCCCAACGGACAGGCACCAAGGTGGTGTTGCCGGCGGTCACGTCGACAGGGACGGTCACCATCTGATTGAGCGGCGCGGAGCCGACGCGCACGGTGTAGCTGCCTGGCGCCAGGACGATCCGTCGGCCGTTCGGGCCGCCGCCGACCCGCTGCTGACCCTGGTAGACAAGGGCCTCTGGTTCGTCGCTCCCATTCGTCATCGCCGGCACGAACAGGGCGCCCATGCCGGAGGGCACGACCGTCGTG